>NZ_JBBKXX010000004.1:0-2500 GCF_042715595.1 Aquirufa esocilacus
CTGAAGCTGGCCGTTAAACCGCCAGTTAGGGTAGAACAGGTAATTGGGGCTAAGTCGTAACAAGGTAGCCGTACCGGAAGGTGTGGCTGGAACACCTCCTTTCTGGAGAAGCTATTATTTTCGGGTAGACACGTTAGTGTTTATTCATCTTCTTTGTTTTTATCACACGCTTAAAGGAAACTCATTCGAAAGAGAATGATTTTCAAAAAGATTTAAGTAAGGATTAAGCGGGCTTGTAGCTCAGGTGGTTAGAGCGCTACACTGATAATGTAGAGGTCCGTGGTTCGAGTCCACGCAGGCCCACAAGAAAAAGGCTTGCAAGCCGAAAGCAAAGTGAGACAAGGCCAAAGCAATTAAGCAACAATCCCTGGGGGATTAGCTCAGCTGGCTAGAGCACCTGCCTTGCACGCAGGGGGTCAACGGTTCGAATCCGTTATTCTCCACCAGAGTAAAGATTAAGCAAACGAGCTTGATCGACAGATTGAAAGAGTTTAGTAACCTATCGACTTCGGACTATAGACTACGGACTAACACCACCCTCCCCTACTCGAATGTGAGTAACGGATTTGGGAACGATGTGAATGAGATGAGCGCAAGTTTATTGAATTTCACACAAGGTTCTTTGACATATTGTGAGAATAAAGTAAAGAGTAAGAGCAAATTAGAAATTTGAATCCTTAGGGATGAAGATATTTTAAAAGAGTAAGTGAATTAAGGGCGTATGGGGGATGCCTAGGCTCTTGGAGGCGATGAAGGACGTGTTAAGCTGCGATAAGCTTCGGGGAGGTGCACAAGACCTTCGATCCGAAGATTTCCGAATGGGGCAACCCAGTAGATTGAAGATCTATTATCCTATTTAATATAGGAGGCGAACCTGCTGAACTGAAACATCTAAGTAAGCAGAGGAAGAGAAAACAAAAGTGATTCCGTAAGTAGTGGCGAGCGAACGCGGATTAGCCCAAACCAGTGTTGTTGCGGCAAGACTGGGGTTGTAGGACCACGTCATCGATTATATAAATCAACGAGAACTGTTTGGGAAAGCAGGCCATAGAAGGTGAGAGCCCTGTATTGGTAAGTTTATGTAATTGTAGTGGTATCCTGAGTAGGGGGGGACTGGAGAAATCCCCTTTGAATCTGCCGGCACCATCCGGTAAGGCTAAATACTACCAAGAGACCGATAGTGAACGAGTACTGTGAAGGAAAGGTGAAAAGTACCCTGAGTAAGGGGGTGAAAAGACCCTGAAACCATACGCTTACAAGCGGTCGGAGCCCTTTCGTGGGGTGACGGCGTGCCTTTTGCATAATGAGCCTACGAGTTACTTTCACTGGCGAGGTTAATCACGTTGACGTGAGCAGCCGGAGCGAAAGCGAGTCTGAATAGGGCGCTTAGTCAGTGGGAGTAGACGCGAAACTTTGTGATCTACCCATGAGCAGGTTGAAGCTCCGATAACACGGAGTGGAGGACCGAACCAGTTTACGTTGAAAAGTATTTGGATGACTTGTGGGTAGGGGTGAAAGGCCAATCAAACTGAGAAATAGCTCGTACTCCCCGAAATGTTTTTAGGAACAGCCTCGGGGTTAAGTTTTAAGCAGGTAAAGCTACCGATAGGACTAGGGGGAGTCAAATCCTACCAAATCCTGACGAACTCTGAATGGCTTAAAATATACCCGGGAGTGAGGGTTGGGGTGCTAAGGTCCCAATCCGAGAGGGAAAGAACCCAGACCAACAGCTAAGGTCCCAAAATCTTTACTAAGTTGAACTAAGGAAGTCTGATTGCAGTGACAGCCAGGATGTTAGCTTGGAAGCAGCTATTCATTTAAAGAGTGCGTAACAGCTCACTGGTCGAGCGAGGCGGGCATCGATAATAAACGGGCATCAAGTAAAGTACCGAAGCTTTGGATTATATTTATATACTGGTAGGGGAGCATTCTGATCTGCGGTGAAGGTGAAGCGACGAGCTTTGCTGGAGCGTTCAGAAAAGCAAATGTAGGCATGAGTAACGATAATGAGGGCGAGAAACCCTCACGCCGAAAGACTAAGGTTTCCTCAGCTATGCTAATCAACTGAGGGTTAGTCGGGGGCTAAGGGTCTAGCGAAGGCGACAACCTAATGCACAACAGGTTAATATTCCTGTACTTACTTATAGGGCAAATAGATGACGGAGATTACAGGTTACCAGATACTGACGGAATAGTGTCTTTGAGAGGCGGCAGCAATGCCAAAACGAGTGTAGTGAGTAAACTTCCAAGAAAAGTCTAGGCGTGTATAACTTATAAGTAACCCGTACCGTAAACCGACACAGGTGGTCGAGAAGAATATTCTAAGGCGCTCGAGTGAATCACGGCTAAGGAACTCGGCAAATTAACCCTGTAACTTCGGGATAAAGGGAGCCACGAGCAATCGTGGCCGCAGAGAAATGGCCCAGGCGACTGTTTAACAAAAACACATGGCTTTGCTAAATCGAAAGATGACGTATAAGGCCTGACACCTGCCCGGTGC
>NZ_JBBKXX010000006.1:0-520 GCF_042715595.1 Aquirufa esocilacus
AGGCCCACAAGAAAAAGGCTTGCAAGCCGAAAGCAAAGTGAGACAAGGCCAAAGCAATTAAGCAACAATCCCTGGGGGATTAGCTCAGCTGGCTAGAGCACCTGCCTTGCACGCAGGGGGTCAACGGAATTGCATTCCGCGTTCGAATCCGTTTTCTCCACCACTGGTGAAAACAAGATTAAAGATTAGACAAACGAGTCTAATAAAGAGATTAACAAAGAGAACCCATTAACCTGGGGGATTAGCTCAGCTGGCTAGAGCACCTGCCTTGCACGCAGGGGGTCAACGGTTCGAATCCGTTATTCTCCACCAGAGTACCATCAGACAAACGAGTCTGGTATCTAGATTGAAAGATTACACCACCCCTACCCTTTCCAAATGAGGAAAGAGAGCTTGGGAACGATGTGAATGAGATGAGCGCAAGTTTATTGAATTTCACACAAGGTTCTTTGACATATTGTGAGAATAAAGTAAAGAGTAAGAGCAAATTAGAAATTTGAATCCTTAGGGATGAAGATAT
>NZ_JBBKXX010000001.1:0-441550 GCF_042715595.1 Aquirufa esocilacus
CATCGATTATATAAATCAACGAGAACTGTTTGGGAAAGCAGGCCATAGAAGGTGAGAGCCCTGTATTGGTAAGTTTATGTAATTGTAGTGGTATCCTGAGTAGGGGGGGACTGGAGAAATCCCCTTTGAATCTGCCGGCACCATCCGGTAAGGCTAAATACTACCAAGAGACCGATAGTGAACGAGTACTGTGAAGGAAAGGTGAAAAGTACCCTGAGTAAGGGGGTGAAAAGACCCTGAAACCATACGCTTACAAGCGGTCGGAGCCCTTTCGTGGGGTGACGGCGTGCCTTTTGCATAATGAGCCTACGAGTTACTTTCACTGGCGAGGTTAATCACGTTGACGTGAGCAGCCGGAGCGAAAGCGAGTCTGAATAGGGCGCTTAGTCAGTGGGAGTAGACGCGAAACTTTGTGATCTACCCATGAGCAGGTTGAAGCTCCGATAACACGGAGTGGAGGACCGAACCAGTTTACGTTGAAAAGTATTTGGATGACTTGTGGGTAGGGGTGAAAGGCCAATCAAACTGAGAAATAGCTCGTACTCCCCGAAATGTTTTTAGGAACAGCCTCGGGGTTAAGTTTTAAGCAGGTAAAGCTACCGATAGGACTAGGGGGAGTCAAATCCTACCAAATCCTGACGAACTCTGAATGGCTTAAAATATACCCGGGAGTGAGGGTTGGGGTGCTAAGGTCCCAATCCGAGAGGGAAAGAACCCAGACCAACAGCTAAGGTCCCAAAATCTTTACTAAGTTGAACTAAGGAAGTCTGATTGCAGTGACAGCCAGGATGTTAGCTTGGAAGCAGCTATTCATTTAAAGAGTGCGTAACAGCTCACTGGTCGAGCGAGGCGGGCATCGATAATAAACGGGCATCAAGTAAAGTACCGAAGCTTTGGATTATATTTATATACTGGTAGGGGAGCATTCTGATCTGCGGTGAAGGTGAAGCGACGAGCTTTGCTGGAGCGTTCAGAAAAGCAAATGTAGGCATGAGTAACGATAATGAGGGCGAGAAACCCTCACGCCGAAAGACTAAGGTTTCCTCAGCTATGCTAATCAACTGAGGGTTAGTCGGGGGCTAAGGGTCTAGCGAAGGCGACAACCTAATGCACAACAGGTTAATATTCCTGTACTTACTTATAGGGCAAATAGATGACGGAGATTACAGGTTACCAGATACTGACGGAATAGTGTCTTTGAGAGGCGGCAGCAATGCCAAAACGAGTGTAGTGAGTAAACTTCCAAGAAAAGTCTAGGCGTGTATAACTTATAAGTAACCCGTACCGTAAACCGACACAGGTGGTCGAGAAGAATATTCTAAGGCGCTCGAGTGAATCACGGCTAAGGAACTCGGCAAATTAACCCTGTAACTTCGGGATAAAGGGAGCCACGAGCAATCGTGGCCGCAGAGAAATGGCCCAGGCGACTGTTTAACAAAAACACATGGCTTTGCTAAATCGAAAGATGACGTATAAGGCCTGACACCTGCCCGGTGCTGGAAGGTTAAGGGGGGATGTTAGTGGCAACACGAAGCATTGAACTGAAGCCCCAGTAAACGGCGGCCGTAACTATAACGGTCCTAAGGTAGCGAAATTCCTTGTCGGGTAAGTTCCGACCTGCACGAATGGTGTAACGATCTGGGCACTGTCTCAGCCGTGAGCTCGGTGAAATTGTAGTAACGGTGAAGATGCCGTTTACCCGCAACGGGACGGAAAGACCCCATGAACCTTTACTATAGCTTAGCATTGAGTTTTGGTACTGGATGTGTAGGATAGGTGGGAGGCTGTGAGCCGGTGTCGCTAGGCATCGGGGAGCCAACGTTGAAATACCACCCTTCTTGTACTGGAATTCTAATCCCCAAAGGGGAGACATTGCTTGGTGGGTAGTTTGACTGGGGTGGTCGCCTCCAAAAGAGTAACGGAGGCTTTCAAAGGTTCCCTCAGCACGCTTGGTAACCGTGCGTAGAGTGCAATAGCAAAAGGGAGCTTGACTGTGAGACCGACAAGTCGATCAGGTACGAAAGTAGGATATAGTGATCCGGTGGTTTAGTATGGAACAGCCATCGCTCAAAGGATAAAAGGTACTCTGGGGATAACAGGCTGATCTCCCCCAAGAGCTCACATCGACGGGGAGGTTTGGCACCTCGATGTCGGCTCGTCACATCCTGGGGCTGGAGAAGGTCCCAAGGGTTCGGCTGTTCGCCGATTAAAGTGGCACGCGAGCTGGGTTCAGAACGTCGTGAGACAGTTCGGTCCCTATCTGTTGTGGGCGTAGGAATATTGACAGGTTCTGACTTTAGTACGAGAGGACCGAGTTGGACTGACCGCTGGTATATCAGTTGTTCTGCCAAGGGCATAGCTGAGTAGCCACGTCGGGACCAGATAAGCGCTGAAAGCATCTAAGTGCGAAACTGACCTGAAGATGAGTATTCCATGAAGGGTCCGTGTAGACGACACGGTCGATAGGCTACAGATGTAAAGACAGTAATGTCAAAGTCGAGTAGTACTAATTACCCGAAAGCTTACCTTTTATTAATTTACACACTGCTGTTTATTTTATCTCACAATATGGCTAAAGGCTAAAACCTTGCAAAAAGTATGGAGCCGATAGGACGGGTGTTCACCTCTTCCCATCTCGAACAGAGAAGTTAAGCCCCGCACCGCTGATGATACTGGGATCAAACCCGGGAAAGTAAGTAAGCTCCAAGTTATTACAAAAGACCTGCACGTAAGTGTGGGTCTTTTTTTATGCCCAAAAATGAGTCCGAAGTGAATGAGTCCGAAGGAAATAAGGAATAGAGTAGAGAGCAAAGAGTAGAGATAAGGCATAAAAAAGAGGCTGCCGCCTCGTTTTTATCCATTCATGAAATATAACCTTCGGACTAATTCCCTCCGGACTTTAGACTATCGCCTCCGGACT
This sequence comes from Aquirufa esocilacus, assembly GCF_042715595.1. Taxonomy (NCBI): domain Bacteria; kingdom Pseudomonadati; phylum Bacteroidota; class Cytophagia; order Cytophagales; family Flectobacillaceae; genus Aquirufa; species Aquirufa esocilacus. The sequence goes on from NZ_JBBKXX010000001.1 coordinate 2,921, forward strand.
CCCTCCCTCCGGACTAGTGACCACCACTTTCCATCTCTTCGCTCTACTCTATCATCTATGCTCCACACACTGAGCACACCCCCTGAATCAACAAATTACTCTCTTGCTTTGTGAAGCCTGCTGGTAATTGAATACTTGGAATATGAACCGTTTCTAAACAGGTTGTTTGGCCACATAGATTGCACTTGAAATGTACGTGGTCGTGTTGATGAGTATGATCTCCTTGGTGGCAGAGTTCCTTACATAAAGCGTATTTTACGCCACCATTGTCATCTAAAACTTTGTGGAGTAGACCTTGCGTTAAAAAGGTCTTTAAGGTGCGGTATACAGTTACGCGATCGTATTGATCACTTAGTCTTTGTTCGATATCACCTTGGCTTAAGGCGTAATCAACTTTCTGGAATGTTGCTAGTACATCCGTTCTGCAGGGTGTGGAACGAAGCTCAAAGTCTTTTAGTGAGTATTTTGAATTCATTTAACCCAAATGTTCAGTTTGCAATTTGACCATATTTTGGTAAATCCCTGATTTTTTCTTCATCAATACTTCGTGTGAACCTGATTCAACGATCTTACCCTCTTCCATTACTATGATTAAATCTGCTGAACGAATGGTTGATAAACGGTGTGCGATGATTAAACTCGTTCGGTTTTTCATCAATTCTTCGAGAGCTGATTGTACCCATTTTTCTGATTCTGAATCGAGGGCACTGGTAGCTTCGTCTAGTAATAAGAACTTAGGGTTTTTTAGGATGGCGCGTGCGATGGCGATTCGTTGTCTTTGGCCACCTGATAATTTCACGCCGCGTTCGCCTACCATGGTATCCCATTTTTCTGGGAAGGATTCGACGAATTCTTTGGCGTAAGCTAATTCGGCAGCGGATTCAATTTCTGCTTGCGTTGCTCCTGGTTTTCCATAGGCGATATTCTCTCTGATGGTTCCTCCGAAAAGTAATACTTCTTGTGGGACAAGAGCCACCATTTTACGCCATTCGGTAATGTCAATGTCTGCGATGGAGCGATCTCCTAGCGAGATAGAGCCTGCATTGGGCTCGTAAAAACGCATAAATAATTGCGCTAAAGTTGATTTACCAGTACCGGAGGTACCTACGATAGCTACTTTTTGTCCGGGTTCAATGGTAAAGTTAATTCCTTTGATAATTTGTACGGATGGACGCGATGGATAGGAGAATTCAAGGTCTTGTACCTTGATTTGACCAAATGAGACTGCAGAAGCGGAGGAATCTCGGGTCAAATCAATCTCGGATGGATCGCCCAAGATTTCTAGGATACGATCTGAGGCACCAATGGTCTTTTGTAATTGGGCGTAGATGTCACCTAAGCCTCCTACGGAACCACCAATGAAAGCCGTGTAAAAAATAAAGGTTAATAAATCTGCCAGTATTAAATCGCCATTCGCAACTAAGGAAGCGCCATACCAAACCACGCCTACAATGCCACCAAACAATGCGAAAATGATAAAGCTGACGAATCCTCCGCGAAGGGTGGCAGCTTTCAAGGCTTCGCCTAGAACTTTGTTTAAGGAGGAGGTGTAACGATCCACTTCGTATTTCTCATTTGTAAATGCTTTAACTGCTTGGATAGACGTTAATGTTTCTTCTACAATGATGTTCGTGTTGGCGAGCTCGTCCTGTGCTTTTTTGGAGATCTTCCGAATGAATTTACCGAAAACGATGGCTGAAATAACTAATACCGGGAAAGTAGCTAACATAAATAAGGTCAGCTTCCAGGAGATATAAGTAATAAGGGCAACGCCGCCTACTAGGGTGAAAACCTGGCGAAAGAACTCTGCCAAAGTAATGGATAACACATCCTGTAGTTGTGTGATATCAGACGTGATGCGGCTCATCAATTCCCCTACGCGTCTTTTCTCAAAGTGGAAAATGGGCAGGGTAATGATTTTGGCGTATAATGTCTGGCGGACATCACGCATTGCTTTTTCTGATACTTGTGCAAACGTATAGATGCGGAAGAAAGAGAGCATAGCCTGCACTATCAGAACCCCGAAGAAAAAGAGGGTTACTTCATTGATCTTGTAGGTTGATTTACCCTCGATGACTTTGGTCATTTCCCCGATCAAAAGGGGAAAGCTGAGGGTTGTCAGGTTAGATAACAACAAGAAAGCCATCCCCACGATGAAGGTCCATTTGTAGGGAATGACGAATTGAAAAATTTTGATGGCCTTAGAAAGACCTTGTTTGCTGACTTTAACGGCATCTTTTGGATCTACTCCTCCGCCTATATCACCGTGTTGTTTTTTTGCCATCTTATTTTTTATCTGCTTCGCCGCGGTAGCCTGAATCGAGGAATAATCGATTCGCTTCTGGGTCCGTCAATATCTTTGCTAATGTTGTTTTAGGCTTTTGTTTCCAAAAGGAATCCACGATGCGCCAGCCTAGCCACCGTCCGATACTACCCGGACAAGCTGGACCAATTTCAGTAGTTTTGGGCCGATCGTCCAGGTATTTTGCCTTAACGTTTTTATCGCTACTGAATAACAATTTGCGATCTATGAAATGTTCCCAGACGTCCTTTTGAAAAGCATTCGTTTCCGCTATTTCTTGTTGGGTATAGCCAAAAATTAGACTATCAGGAACAGCGGGCAAAATGGTTTTCGTAAAAACGTAGCCTTTGCCATACCAAATCATATCACTTAATAAACTCGCATCATTCTCTGTTTGTTTGATCAAAAAGGCAGAATATTGCAGGATAATTTGAGCGACCATGGCTTTAGGTTCTAAGCGACGCATCTGATACTCATAAATATTCGGGGCTTTGTAAAGACCACGAGATCCCATAAAATAGTCAAGGCCGATAATAATTAAGGAGTCAGAAACAACTAGGTTTTGTGCGGTATATTCTCCGCCACCAATACCCCCAAACCCAGAGAATATGGTTCTGATTTTCGGTGTTTTTACGCCTGGAAATTCTTGTTGAATTTTGGTAAATGCCTCTTTTAATTCTTTTTCTATGGCATCCCCTCCAAAAAAATCGGGTTCTTGACTTTGATTATAGAATTTACGCAGGTCTGGATTCGCATAAAGTCGAAATAAGTCTTGTGCTAAATAGGGAGTGTTTTCGGGAGTTGCACTAAAATAACCTACACTAATTTCAGGGTGTTTTGCTAGTAAGGCACCCATTTCAACCTCTGATTTAGTTGCAGCCATCTCCCTTTCAATTCGCTGGAAATCCCATTGAATTTCAGGCATTTTCTTTTCTGCCTTTTCTTGCGAACAAGACCAAAGTAGCAAACCGAATGTAAGTGCGTAGAGAATTTTCATTATCCTAAACGAGCTAGCAATTCTTGTAGAGACTGAATTTTGGTTTCTGCATCCGCTAATTTTTGCCTTTCCCGCTCCACTAAATCCGCTTTCGCATTCGCTACGAATTTCTCGTTGGCTAATTTTGCTTCGACTGATTTTTTGAAACCTAACAGGTATGCCAATTCTTTTTCTGATTCTGCTTTCACGACTGCTGGATCTTCGTCATTCGCTAAAGGAACAAAGAATTGATCCGCTTTCACTACAAAGGTTTGAGCATCTGCTACGGCATCAGCTACAAACGTGATGGATTCTAAATTAGCCAATTTGATCATAATTGCCTCTAGCGGAGCATAGGCAGCTTTATTTTCTGCTTTAATATGTAGTGTTAACGCTAACTTAGGCGATAGCTGCTTCGAATTACGAATCTCGCGTACTTTAGTTACCACTTCAAAAATTACATCGAATTGAGCGATTAATGCCGAATTTACAGGGCCTGCTAGCGGGAATTCCGCTTTGCAGATGGACTCTCCCGCCTTCCGTTCATCGATCACCTGCCAAATCTCTTCCGTTATAAACGGCATGTACGGATGCATTAAACGCATTAACGAATCGAATAAACTTAGCGCCGCTTGTAGCGTGTCTACATGTATTGGGTTTTGGTAGGCTGGTTTAATGATCTCTAAATATTTACCGCAGAAATCATCCCAAACTAACTCATATATGCTTAATAGAGCATCCGAAATACGGAATTTGCTGAAGTGATCTTGAACGTCAATAATGGTTTGGTTTAATTTTGATTCAAACCAAGCCGTTGCTAATAAGTGTTCAGGTAATGAGGCGCCTGGAACCACTTCTAAACCGCGTAGCAATCTAAAGGCATTCCAAATCTTGTTCGAGAAGTTACGCCCTTGTTCACACAATTTGTCATCAAACAATAAGTCATTCCCAGCCGGAGCGGAGAACAATAAACCAGAACGAACACCATCCGCGCCGAAACGCTCAATCAGTTCCAAAGGATCAGGCGAGTTGCCTAATGATTTGGACATCTTACGACCTTGCTTATCGCGCACAATACCCGTTAAATAGACATTCTTGAATGGCAATTCATCTCTCCATTCGTAACCCGCCATGATCATACGCGCTACCCAGAAGAATAAAATATCTGGTCCAGTCACTAAGTCATTCGTAGGATAATAGTAGTTAATCTCTTCATTATCTGGGTTTTCGATACCATCAAAAACCGAGATAGGCCATAGCCAAGACGAGAACCAAGTATCCAAAACATCCGGATCCTGTGTCAAATCATCTTCCACTAAGGCATACAATTGGTATGTATCTCTTGCGATGCGCAGGGCTTCTTTTTTATCTTTCGCCACGATCACCGTGCCATCTTCTAAATAGAACGCCGGGATTTGCTGACCCCACCACAATTGACGAGAAATACACCAATCGCGTACATTTTCCATCCAAGAACGGTACGTATTTTTAAACTTCGCCGGGTGTAATTGAATGGTATCGTTCATGACGTTGTCCAAAGCGGGCTTTGCCATCTCCTCCATTTTCATGAACCATTGCAAGGATAGTTTGGGCTCGATAACCGCGCCTGTTCTCTCCGATGTTCCAACAGTCGATTTGTATTCTTCTGTTTTGGCCAAATACCCTTCTTCGGTTAATTGTTTCACGATGCGTTTGCGCGCCTCGAAACGGTCAACACCCACAAATAGGACAGCCTTTTCATTCAAGGTTCCATCGTCGTTTAATAGATCGATGACAGGCAACTTGTGTTTTAAACCTAACTCGTAGTCATTCAAATCGTGAGCAGGTGTCACTTTTAAACAACCCGTTCCAAACTCCGCAGTAACGTATTCGTCAGCAATAATCGGAATTTCGCGATCAATTAATGGGATACGAACCTTTTTGCCTTGCAAATGCAGGTAGCGCTCATCTGTCGGATTCACGCAAATGGCTGCATCCGCCATGATGGTTTCGGGGCGAGTCGTTGCAATGGTGACAAATCCAGATCCATCGCTAAGTGGATAATTGATATAATGCAATTTGGCCTGAACGTCTTTGTAGATAACTTCTTCGTCTGATAAAGCTGTTTTTCCTTGCGGATCCCAGTTCACCATCCGCACGCCGCGGTAGATCAAACCTTTGTTATATAAGCGCACAAACGTGTCAATAACCGCTTGGTATAATGAGGGTTCCATCGTGAAACGGGTACGATCCCAATCACAAGAAGCCCCTAACTTTTTCAATTGATCGAGGATGATTCCGCCGTATTTATCTTTCCATTCAAAGGCATATTTCAGGAATTCTTCGCGAGTAATGTCAGCCTTAGAGATGCCTTTTTCCTTTAACATGGCTACTACTTTTGCCTCCGTTGCAATGGATGCATGGTCCGTTCCCGGCACCCAACACGCCTCTTTGCCTTCCATACGCGCCTTGCGAATCAAGACATCTTGAATCGTATTGTTCAACATATGGCCCATATGAAGCACCCCAGTGACGTTAGGAGGAGGAATCACGATGGTGTATGCCTCTTTGTTCGGATTAGGTTTCGAAGCGAAAAGCTTGTTTTCTAACCAGTAGGCATACCATTTTTGTTCAATTTCCTGCGGGGCGTAATTCTTATCTATCATATGTGTTCTCTAAGCCTACAAAGATAATTGATTTAGGCCAAAGGTCGAGGGTGGATTTTAAAACAATTCGCCGTAATTTTGGTTGAAATAGCGTTATGATGTTAATGGGAATTTTACTTTGGTTAGGAACCTTTCTAGGAATGGAAGGGGTTGCTTGGTTCACGCACAAGTACATTATGCACGGCATTATGTGGAACTGGCACGAGTCGCATCACGTACACCACAAAGATAAATTAGAGAAAAACGATCTGTTTTCGGTTGTTTTCGGGATCTCCTCCACGTTAACCATTATCGTAGGTGCTGAAATTCCAGCCTATTGGCCACTATTTTACATCGGATTAGGGATTGCGACCTATGGAATCTTCTATTTCATTTTCCACGATATCATTGTTCACCGCCGCATTAAAATCAAGTACAAAGCGGGTTCTGCGTATATGAAGCGCATTATGAAAGCGCATTATGTGCACCATGAGGTGCATACAAAAAAAGGCGCAGAGGCTTTTGGCTTCCTCTACGCCCCTAAAAAATACCAATAAACTTATTTTACGAATCCTACTCCGACGGTTGAATTCGAGAATTCATCGATCAGGATAAAGGCTCCATTTGCTGGATTAGCTGCATATTGATCTGCGCTAATCGGTTGTGCCGTGCGCAACGCAATCGTTCCTATCTCATTTAACTTCAGCGTATCTACACCCTGAGTAGAAGTTTGAGTCGCTACGTCAAGGCGCTCCGTAATTTGAGAGATTTTGGCCTTCGTAATATTGATTCCGTGTTGCAATAAGTAGGTTTTACCCGGGCTTAAGGCCGTATGATCTAACCAGCATACTTGTGCTGAAAAATCTTTCAATGCCGGAGCATTTTCCTCTGAAGCTAACACAAGCGTGTTTCCACGCGATATATCCACATCCGTCGTCAACGTAATGGTCACGGAATCCCCTGCGATCGCTTGATCTAATTTTGATTCAAATTTTTCAATCGTCGCAATCGTGCTCTCCTGACCCGTAGGCAAAACGCGAATGGCATCACCCACTTTGAAAGTACCTGAGCTGATTTTCCCGGCATAGCCACGGAAATCGTGATAAGCTTCTGTCATCGGTCTTACGACAAATTGAACTGGGAAACGAGCCGGTGCATGCGCCAAAGTAGAAGCGTATTCAAAGGCTTCTAATTCACCTAACAGTGTATTGCCCTTGAACCAAGGCATTTCGCTGGCCTTTTGCGTGATGTTTTGGCCATACAAAGAGGAAATAGGCAAGAAGCTGATTTCCTGTCCGTCGAAAGTGGTCTGTGCGACTAATTCCGCCAAGCTGTCTTTTATCGCATTGAACGTGGACTCTTGGTATTGTACTAAGTCCATCTTGTTCACACAAATGATCACTTTCGGGATTCGCAGCATCGCGGCGATTGACAAGTGACGCGCTGTTTGTTCCACTACCCCTTGGCGGGCATCCACTAAAATCAAGGAAACCTTCGCGTTCGATGCTCCTGTGACCATGTTGCGGGTGTATTCCACGTGTCCTGGTGTATCCGCAATGATATATTTGCGGGTAGGTGTGGAGAAATAAATATTCGCCACATCGATGGTAATACCTTGCTCGCGTTCAGCGATGAGGCCATCGGTTAATAAGGAAAGGTCAAGAAAGTCTAGCCCTTTGCGTTTTGAAGCGCTTTCTAAGGCTTCTATTTTATCTTTGGTAATCGAATTTGTCTCGTATAACAGGCGACCGATTAAGGTACTTTTTCCATCATCAACGGAACCTGCAGTAGCTATGCGTAAAATATCCATGTGTTCTTGTCTCTGATTGAATTAAAAATACCCTTGTTGTTTTCTCTTTTCCATCGCCGCTTCTGAACGTTTGTCGTCAATGCGAGCGCCTCGTTCCGAAATTTCGGCAGAAAGAATCTCTTCTATAATCACATCGATATCCGTTGCATCAGAAGCCACAGCTGCGGTGCAGGTCATATCGCCCACCGTTCTGAAACGAACAGTCGCCTCGAATGGAATTTCACCTGCTTCTTTGTTCAAATACTCTGAATCTGCCCAAAGCATTCCATCTCGCTCGATTACTTGTCGTTGGTGCGAATAGTAAATACTAGGGATCTCCATCTTCTCTTCTTTGATGTAGTTCCAAACATCGAGCTCCGTCCAGTTCGAAATAGGAAACACGCGCACGTTTTCTCCCACTGCGATGCGGCCGTTGAGCATATCGAATAATTCGGGTCTTTGACGCTTCGCATCCCATTGTCCAAAATCATCGCGCACCGAAAAAATACGTTCTTTCGCTCTCGCTTTTTCCTCATCTCGTCTTGCACCACCGATACAAGCATCGAATTTGAACTCTTCAATCGTATCTAAAAGCGTAACCGTTTGAAGTACATTACGCGAGGCATATTTTCCAGACTCTTCCGTCGCTTTTCCTTGGTTGATGGAATCTTGCACATATCGCACGATTAATTCAGCCCCCGTTTCTTTGGCTAACCAATCGCGGAATTCAATCGTCTCCGGGAAGTTATGCCCTGTGTCGATATGGACTAAAGGGAAAGGGATTTTACCTGGGAAGAAAGCCTTTTGGGCTAAACGAACCAAGGTAATGGAATCCTTTCCTCCTGAGAAAAGTAAAGCTGGACGCTCAAATTGCGCCGCTACTTCCCGCAGGATGTAGATGGATTCATCCTCTAGTTGGCGAGGGAAATGACCGATTTTATCTTGTATTGTCTGCATAACTTAGGCGTGTAAACCACATTCTTTTTGAGAATTCTCCCACCACCAACGACCCGCACGTGGATGTTCTCCCTCCGAAATAGCTCGTGTACACGGAGCACATCCGATGGAAATGAACCCTTTCTTGTGCAAGGGGTTTTGGGGAATTTTATGTTCTTGTAAGTAATTTTCTAGTTGGCTAAAGCTCCAATCAATTAAGGGGTTAATCTTCCATAATTGACGGTTTTCATCCCATTCGATGATGGGCATATCTGCTCTATTATCTGATTGTTCGGCCCTTAAACCGGTAATCCACACTTTCGCTCCCTGCAAGGCACGATTTAATGGCTCCATTTTTCGAACAAAACAGCATTCTTTTCGGTTCTCTACTGAAGTATAGAAAGAGTTGAATCCTTTTTCTGCCACTAAAGTTTCCACAGCAGAGGTGTTTGGAAAAAAGGTTTGTAGAGAAATACCGTATTTTTTAATTGTCAAATCCATTAACTCGTAGGATTCTTGGAATTGACGGCCGGTATCTAGTGTGAAAATCTCGATGGCCGATTTTGTACTAGCAATGGCCTGAGTAATTGCCTGATCTTCTTGGCCAAAAGAGGTGGAGAAAACGAGGCGTTCACCTGCAAAATAGGAGGCAATGAACTGAATTCGTTCAGGCAATGATCTGGATAGTAATTCCTTTTCGAGCGTTTTGAGATGCATTTTGTCCTATTTTTTACAAAGGTACACATTGTCTATTGAATAACTATACTAATAAATAAAAAAAATAATTCCTACATTAGTGCATTATGCGGATCGGATCAGAGATTTTATTGGATAGTCCCTATCATGAGGAGGAGGAAAACTTATTAGACCTTCGTAATCTGCGAAATCTCGTACGCCACGGTGAAGGTATTCGGCTGGAGTTTAAGATGAAGGTTAAGTTTCCAGAAAAGATTATCAAGGAACTGGTGGCTTTCGCGAATACCGAGGGAGGTCATTTATTCGTCGGCGTCAGCGATGCCGGGGTGATTGAGGGAGTCAAGTTTGCAGAAGAAGAACAATTTTTGCTGGAGCGAGCGATTGAGAAATATTGTTTTCCTGTTTTCACTTATCGAGCATATCGAATTCGCTTGGATAATGGACGAGAGGTTTTGGTGTATCAAGTCTATGAGAGCGTGGACAAACCCCATTTTGTTCAACTAGCTACCGACCCACATCCCATCTGCTATGTACGAGTAAAAGACCGCACCATTCAGGCGAGCAAAGAAATGAAGCAGATTTTACGTCGCCAAAACGATGACGGCATCAGTTTCGCCTACGGGGACATCGAGCGCTTCCTACTCGATTATGTACGGCATCATGGCCAGATAACCCTAGCTGAGTTAGCCCAACAAGCCCAAATTCCTATGTGGCTGGCTTCCAGAAAATTAGTCCTTTTAGTTCTCACCAGGGTGTTAAAAATCGAGCCCGGAGAATCAGTGGATACGTATCGTCTAAATTAATTTCAAAGGGTATTCATTATCAGGAAATTAAATCTATATTTGCATCCGTTTCTTGAAATATTTCAAGAAAACGGATAGAAATAGTACAATTTATAGCATTAATTGTATTTAATTTTTAAGATAAACAAAGCCGCTTGATAAGACTTTTACTCCCTAGAGATTAATAATGGAACACAAACACAAAAGTAAAGCCACCGCTGCCGGTCTATTGGTAGCTATGGGGATCATTTACGGGGACATTGGAACTTCTCCATTGTATGTAATGCAATCTATCATCGGAGATAATCCGATTAATTCATTAACCGTTTTAGGCGGATTGTCTTGTATTTTTTGGACGTTGACATTACAGACAACGTTGAAATATGTGATTTTAATTTTACGAGCAGATAATAAGGGTGAAGGCGGGATCTTTGCCCTTTTTGCGTTAGTAAGACGCCATGCCAAGTGGTTAACTTTACCAGCCATTATTGGGGGGGCCACCTTATTAGCGGATGGTATTATTACACCACCCATCTCGGTTTCTTCCGCGATTGAAGGATTAAAAATGCTTCATCATAAGGATGGAACACCTTTTGTAACGGATACGGTGCCTATCGTTATTGTCATTTTGACGGTTCTATTCATCTTCCAAATCTTTGGAACCAAGGTCGTAGGAAAACTTTTTGGGCCGATTATGTTATTGTGGTTCTCCATGTTAGGATTAACTGGTTTGATCTGGATTGGACAAGATTGGTCTATTTTTAGAGCGCTATCTCCTATGTATGCGTGGGAATTATTGACTACGCATCAAGCGGGATCTGCTGGTTTCTGGACCTTGGGAGCGGTATTTTTGTGTACAACGGGCGCAGAAGCCTTGTATTCTGACTTAGGTCACTGCGGAAAGGAGAATATTCGCATTAGCTGGGTTTTTGTGAAGATTGCCTTGATTTTACAGTATTTCGGTCAAGGAGCTTGGTTGTTAGCCCACGAGGGAGCTTTATTAGGTGCGCGCAAACCTATTTTTGAATTATTACCTCGTGAATTCTTATTTACGGGTATTATGATTGCAACGGCTGCGGCGGTGATCGCTTCGCAAGCCTTGATTTCAGGATCCTTTACTTTGATTTCGGAAGCGATTCGCTTAAACTTTTGGCCTCGTGTTCGATTAGTTTATCCATCGGATCAAAAAGGGCAATTATATGTTCCTTCCATCAATATTTTATTATGGTTAGGTTGCGTGGGTGTTGTATTGTGGTTTAAGGAATCCGCTAATATGGAAGCTGCTTATGGACTAGCTATTACGATGACGATGTTGATGACAACTTCATTGATGGCCTATTACTTGCATATCAAGAAAATAGATATGTGGTGGATTCTTTTATTCCTAGCCGTGTACGTATCACTAGAAGGCTCATTCTTAGTAGCTAATCTACAGAAGTTCTGGCATGGGGGTTATGTTTCGTTATTCATTGCTGGGGTTATTATTTTAATCATGTGGATATGGTTTAGAGCAACCCGCATCAAGAAAAAATTAACGGAATACGAGAAATTATCGGATTACATCGAGCCGCTAAAAGAATTGAGTAAAGATGAGACGATCCCTAAATATGCGACGCACTTAGTTTTTATGTCGAATGCAGGACGTGTTTCAGATATTGAATCTAAGATTATTTATTCGATCTTTCAACGCCGGCCGAAGCGCGCAGATATCTATTGGTTTGTTCACGTAGACACCTTAGATGATCCCTATACAATGGATTATAAAGTGACGGTGATCGAACCGGATGACATCATCAAGGTGAATTTTAAGCTAGGTTTTAAAGTAGAACAACGCATAAACCTATATTTCCGTAAGGTGGTAGAAGAGATGGTTTCTCGCGGTGAAGTAGATATTACGTCGCGTTACAAATCCTTGAATGAGCAAAACGTGATCGGTGATTTCCGGTTTGTTGTTTTGGAGAAATTCTTGTCATTTGATAACGAGCTGCCACTGCTAGATCGATTGGTCATGAAAGCTTATTTCTTTGTGAAGCAGTTTACGCATTCAGAGGACAAGTACTTTGGATTGGATTCGGATGCGGTAAAATTGGAGAAAGTGCCCATGATTATTAAGCCGATCACTAAATGTAATTTGAAACGAATCGACTAAGATGAGCACGATATTTACCAAAATTGTCAACAAAGAGATTCCTTGTCACTTAATCAAGGAAGACGATCGTTTTTTGGCTTTCTTAGATGTGATGCCCTTAGTGGAAGGCCATGTATTGGTTATTCCTAAACAAGAGGTTGATTACATTTTTGATTTAGAGCCTGAATTGCTGGGGGACTTAATGAAATTCGCTCAATCGATTGCTCCTGCTATCAAAAAAGCGATTCCTTGCAAGCGAGTAGGAGTGGCGGTCATCGGTTTAGAAGTGCCGCACGCACATGTGCATTTAGTGCCCATGAACCGGATGTTAGACATTAATTTCTCGCAGGAGAAGATGAAGCCGACGGCTGAATCATTGGCGAAAACAGCCGAATTAATTCGCTCTTTCTTACTTTAAAAAGCCTTTCAGCTTGTTCATCTCAAGCATCGGATTCGCTTTCTCGTAAACAATGTTATATACCGCCTCAATGATAGGCAATTTGATATTGTGCTGGCGTGAGATGCTGTAAATACTGCGAACGGCATAATAGCCTTCTGCAATCATATTCATTTCAATTTGTGCTGACTTCACAGAATACCCGCGACCGATCATATTTCCAAAGGTCCGGTTACGCGAAAACTGGGAATAAGCTGTCACCAACAAATCACCCAGATAACCAGAGCTATTCAAATCCCGGTTTTTCTCCGGATAAACGACATCTAAGAAGATCTTGATCTCTTGCATCGCATTACTCACGAGTACGGCCTGGAAGTTATCCCCAAAACCCAACCCTCGCGTAATTCCACAGGCCATCGCCACGATATTCTTAATAACGGCACAGTATTCCACGCCATACAAATCCTGGATCGCATGGGCTTGTAAAAAACGACTATTCAAGAGATTCGAGAACGATTGTGCTAAACTTAAATCGGGTGACGCAATGGTCAAATAAGATTGTTTCTCTAAAGCCACCTCTTCCGCGTGGCAAGGACCAGCAATGACGCAGGTTTGTCCTAAAGGCAAATTAAATGCGCGTTCCATCCAGTCGGTCACCAAAAGGTTTTCGTCAGGAATCATTCCCTTGATAGCGGAAACCACTTTTTTGCCCTCGAAATGTTTTTTATTGAGGTCTTTTAATGTACTCGGAATGAAAGCAGCAGGTACTGCTAGAATAATATACTCAACGCCAGCTAATGCGTCCACCATTTTGCTGTAAGTTTTTACTTTGCGTGGATTGATAGCCACGTCCGTCAAATAACTCGGATTGTGATTGTATTTGCGGATGAATTCAACGTCCGATTTACGGCGGATCCACCACTTAATTTTCACATTGTTTTCAGAAAGGATTTTCACCAAAGCCGTGGCCCAGCTACCTCCACCTAACACAGCTACCTGGGTAGGGATTTTTTTCTTTAATTCCGCTAATTCACTCATTCTGTAAAATTACGCTTATTTGATAAATATCCCGGATTTTTTGCCAAATTTGTACGTCCACCCACCGGGTGTCCAAATCTAAACCTATGAAAAAAATTATCTTATTCCTGCTCGCAGGATTATCTTTCTGTGCGCTTGCGCAAAAAAAACAACCCCTTTCAGAACATCCACGCCCAGACTTACAACGGGATCAATGGCTGAATTTAAATGGCTACTGGGACTTCACATTTGATTCTTCGCAATCAGCTCCTAGTCGCTTTGCAAAGAAAATTCTCGTGCCATTTCCGTGGGGATCGCCCCTTTCAGAGGTGAAAGATGAAGCTGATGTGGCTTGGTATCACAAGGAAATTAAAATTCCAGCTACTTGGACAGGTAAACGTATTTTCATCAACATAGGAGCATCGGATTGGGAGTCAACCATCTTTTTAGATGGAGTTCAAATAGGGAAACACCAAGGTGGCTACACGCCTTTTGATGCGGAATTAGTCGGGGTAAAACCTGGCTCAGTGCACCAAATCGCGGTTCGTGTGGATGATAAGCGTCGGATGTTTACTTTGTATGGAAAGCAAGGATATGGGAATGCGCGGGGTATTTGGCAGACCGTATATTTAGAGGCTAGAGGCGGAAATTTTATCGATCATTATGCAGTTAATCCGGATATTGACTCTAAAAAGGCACAGGTTAAAGTTTATTTAGGAGCGCCTGCTTCGAAAAATCAGGAAATTAAAATAACCTTATCAAATGGACAAACGGCATCGGTTTTGATACCAGCGGGAAAACAGGAGGGCGCCGAAGTCATAGCCATAAAAGCAATGCACTTATGGTCTTTAGAAGATCCGTATTTATATGGGTTGAAAATACAGTCGGGTAACGATGTCGTGAACGGTTATTTCGGGATGCGTAAGATATCGGTGGTGAATTTACCAGGTTCGAAGATTCCCTACATCGGTTTGAATAACAAACCTATTTATGTACAATTAGCCTTAGATCAAAGTTATCATCCAACAGGCTTCTATACTTTTCCGTCGGATCAATTTATGAAGGATGAGATTGTGCGTAGCAAGCGGATTGGGTTGAATGGAATACGCACGCACATTAAGGTGGATGTGCCTCGCAAGTTGTATTGGGCGGATAAATTAGGACTTTTGGTGATGTCTGATTTGCCTAATTCGTGGGGGGAGCCGGACGCAGCCATGCAAAAGGAGTCGGAATACACCCTGCATGAGATGATCAAACGCGATTACAATCACCCGGCAATCTTTTCGTGGATTACGTTCAATGAGACTTGGGGTTTGTTTACGCACAAGGACAATAAATCTATTTACACGCCGGAAACGCAGAAGTGGGTGGCGTCGGTCTATCATTTGGCCAAAACCTTAGACCCCTCCCGCCTCGTCGAAGATAATTCCGTTTGCTGCGGAAGAGGACACACGGAAACCGACATCAATTCTTGGCACGCCTACCAAGCGGGCTATGAATGGGATAAATTAGTAGGCGATTATGCCGCAAAGACCTATTCCGGAAGCAATTGGAACTTCGAAAAAGGATACCAGCAAGGAGCACAACCGATGATTAACTCCGAGTTTGGAAATGTGTGGGGTTACCAAGGCAGTACCGGCGATGTCGATTATACTTTTGATTACCACAAAGCCTTGAATTCGTTTAGAAACCACCCGCAAATGGCCGGATGGTTATACACAGAACACCATGACGTGATTAATGAGTGGAACGGCTACTATAAATTTGACAGAACGGAGAAAGAGACAGGTTTAAACGCCATCGTCCCTGGGATGTCTCTGAACGATTTCCATGGACCTTTTTACTTATCTACTGGACAAGAAATTACGTGGGCAGGGAAGGCCGGACAACAGGTCAAAATCCCTTTACACCTTTCTTCTATGACAAATACGGCTGGGTCGCTTAGCTTAAAAATGTCCTTATCAGGAACGAATGCAGCGGGAGAAAAAGTGAATCGCTGGACTAAAACCTCCGTTTTAACTTATGCTGCCTGGGACGTGAAGGCCTTGGATTCTCTCTCAATTACCTTACCGGCAGATAAATCAATCAATACTTTAGCGTTTGAATTAAGCGATGCAGCAGGAAAAGTGGTGCACCGTAATTTCGTGCATTTGATTGTGGAAGAGGGTGCTTCGCAACCAGCAAAAGGACAATTGATATCGGTGCCCGTGGAGCGTTACAGTTCATCTAGCTGGCCCAAGAAACAATGGACAGGTGTTCTAGGGCATAAATTGAATGGGGCAGGCGCCGGTTATTTCGAATACGAAATACCTTTCCCTACCGCTGGTGCTGAGGGTATCAAACAGGTTCGTTTCTTAGTGGAGGCCTCTTCTAAATCCATCCTAGGAAAAGACCGGGATGATGCAGGGAAAATGGATGGTGACTACATGCTAGGCAAAGGAACTTTTGATCCCGGTGTAAATCCGAATGCTTATCCTCAGACCGATCGATACGCTAGTCCCTCAAAATTGAAAGTGAGTGCAAACGGAATTGTTGCTACTGAAACTACTTTAGCGGATGATCCTGCGGATCATCAAGGAATCTTGTCTTGGCATTACCAGGCGCGAAATAATAAGCTAGACGAAGCTGGAACCTACGGATATTTAGTGCAAGGTGTGATCCCAGCAGCGGCATGGCAACAGGCAGCCAAAACGGGGAAATTGATCTTGAGATTCGAGGCCACAGAAGGAGGGTTGTCTCTTTATGGAGACAAGTCGGGTCGTTATGTGGTCGATCCGAGTATTATTATTGAGCGTTAAGTTTCCAGCGTTTCACATTAATCAACTCCGGTTTCTTGTCTCCAGTTTGCGTAAAATTAGCGTTTGATAATTGAACATCTGTGGCTTCGATGACACGGTAGCTTTGCTTCGCTTCGATGTCTAGGTTTGAAAGATAAATGTGGTGGATCGGCATTTCCGGTAAACCACGAACTAATAAACCCGTTTCTGCTCCTTTTGCTACGACGCGGTCCACGAAGATGTTTTTGAATTGAGGAGTGCCGGCATCGACTGGTTTGCTTTCGATTTTAGGTGTTTCGTCGCCATTCCCAAAAGTTGCCACCGGATCTTTTCCTTGGTAATACATATCGAACAAGATGGCCTCGCCTGAGATGTTTTTCATACTGATATCTTGGATGTAGACATTCTCCACCACGCCACCACGACCTCTGGCCGTTTTGAAACGCAAGCCTACATCAGTGCCTAGGAATTGGCAATTGGAAACAAATAAATCGTGCACACCTCCGGACATTTCGCTGCCTACCACGACGCCACCATGACCGTGAAATACCACACAATTTTCGATAGCGATATGAGCACTTGGGCGACCTCTTTTTCTGCCCTCGGCATCTTTACCCGATTTCAAACAAATGCCGTCGTCACCTACGTCAAATTTAGAATTACGAACTGATACATATTCGCACGATTCGATGTCGATGCCATCTCCGTTTTGGGCGAACCATGGATTTTTAACCGTAATATTTTCAACTGTTAAGTGTTTGCAAAGTAGAGGATGGACGTTCCAGGCTGGGGAGTTTTGGAAGGTAACTCCTTCTAATAAAATCTGTTCGCATTCACGTAGAGAAATCATATTAGGGCGAAGGAATTCTTTGATTTCTTCGGCTTTAGCCTCAGTAAAACCGGCGGCGATGACGCCAGGTTGATCCATTTTAGATCCCTTTAATGCGCGCTCCGTCGGATACCACGTGTCTTTTTTGTCATCTAATACGCCACCTGAACGAACTAGTTTATCCCATTCGCCTGGGGTTAACTTTCCTTTCTTCACTGGTCTCCAAGCCTCGCCGTTTCCGTCGATGATTCCAGAACCCGTAATGGCTATGTTTCGTTCGCCTATCGCCGTAATAGGGGATTGCGCTCTGATTGCATCTACCCCTTCCCAGTTTGTTCTCACTAATGGATATTGGGCTGCATCCGCGCTGAACTGCAATACCGCGCCAGCGTCTAAATGGAAGTTGATATTGGAGCGCAATGTAATTGCACCCGTCACGAAGAAACCCGCCGGAACGCGTACCACACCACCGCCTTGCTTCGCCGCGATGTCGATAGCCTGTTGTATGGCTGATGTATTCAATTTGCTTGCTGAAGAAACGGCACCGTATGAAACGATATTAAACGTATCTTTTTTAAACGCAGTCGTCGCTACGTTCGGTAATTCGAACACATATTTCTGAGAAAATGAAGATTTTTGTAAGAAGCTGCGTAGGTGCTCGTTCGAAGCTAAAATGCCTTCAGCAACCAGGGAAGCAATTTTCTTAGCTCCAAAAGGAGAGAAGTGCGTATCATCCGCCACCCCTTTGCTGAATTTCTTAAAAATTCCCGCTGGGTAATGAAGAAACATCTTCTTCGCTCCCTCAGGTCCTTCTGCTGCAATGTATTTCTTACTTTCCTTCTCGATATCGATTAAAAGTACTTTTTCCGCTTTAGCCACCTCGCGAACCACGGCTGGATAATCCGCGTGTTGGTCTACGAAAACACCTGTAGAATCAAATTTTCTGCGTTGAGTGGGAGTTAGTAGGATAGGAATTCCGCCTTTTGAACGCGTTTCGCGCACATAACGAACTAAGTTTTCGCGAAAATCGGTTTGTGCTGGGGCGTAACGGCTGGTATCGGAAACTTTGGCATCATTATGGCCAAACTGGATCAACACATAATCCCCTTTTTTGATCTGGTTAAATACCTTCGCCCAACGGCCTTCACGACGGAAGCTTTTCGTACTTCTTCCATTATAGGCGTGGTTTTGAACCTCTACTGCCTCATTGAAAAATGAAGCAAATGGCATTCCCCAACCTGTCTCCGGAAAATCAGCAGATACTTTATCCGCCATCGTCGAATCGCCAATGAGGAAAACGCGCATCGGCTCCGAGGCGGTGAAACTGAATAGGAATGCACAAAGGATAAGTAGGTATTTCATAAGATCTAATTTGCTATTAAAGCACAAAAGAGCCCATTTTTACCCAAAAATTATCGATTAATTGCGACGCTACTTAAGATAGACTGGATAATTTGAAGTGTGGTGATGTTATCTGCTTCCGCCACATAATTCAAGATAATGCGGTGATTCAGGATATCTGGGGCCATTTCTTTGATGTCCTCCGGCAACACATAATCACGTCCTTCTAAATAGGCCATCACTTTCGCAGCTAGATTCAGTT
Source organism: Aquirufa esocilacus (assembly GCF_042715595.1). Lineage (NCBI taxonomy): Bacteria > Pseudomonadati > Bacteroidota > Cytophagia > Cytophagales > Flectobacillaceae > Aquirufa > Aquirufa esocilacus. The sequence goes on from NZ_JBBKXX010000001.1 coordinate 21,777, forward strand.
GGATACTCGCACGTGGAGATGCACCGAATTGGATATATCCCGCTTCTTGCGTTAAGCCATATTCGGCTGGATTTCTTGTCGCGAATACAAGTTCAATGATGTATTTCTCTAGAGTCTCTGAGATCGTGATTTCGTTAATTTCCTTACGGATTTTGGCGATATCTTCCGCGTTTAGGACGGTCTTAGGCTCGTAATTGAAGTCCATATTCGACTTCTGGCGCATCACTGCTAATTCCTGGTCTTTGTCTAGGTAATTTAGGAATACCTTGAGCATAAAACGGTCTACCTGTGCCTCCGGAAGTGGGAAAGTGCCCTCTTGTTCCACTGGGTTTTGAGTAGCTAATACTAAGAATGGTTTGTCCAAAGGATAAGTCGTATCTCCGATTGTTACCTGCTTTTCTGCCATCGCTTCTAATAAAGCTGATTGCACTTTCGCAGGTGCACGGTTGATCTCGTCTGCCAGGATGATTTGGGCGAAAATAGGTCCTTTCTTTACTTCAAATTCAGATTTCTTCGGGTTGTAAATCATCGTCCCCACTAAATCTGCTGGTAACAAATCTGGAGTGAATTGGATACGGTGGAAATGTAAGTCGAGAATTTTAGCTAAGGTGTTAATCGTTAACGTCTTCGCTAATCCAGGCACCCCTTCTAACAAGACGTGACCGCCTGTAAAAAGACCCACTAATAAGCGATTAATCAGGCGTTCCTGGCCAATGACCACTTTGCCCATTTCGTCAATGACGGCCTGAATTTTTTCTCTCGAGTTCATATTACTGCAATTTCTTGTATCGAATACGTTTAGGCGTGGTATCCCCTAAGCGTTTCTTACGTGATTCTTCGTATTCTGAATAATTTCCTTCAAACCAAGTCACCTGTGAATCTCCTTCAAAGGCTAAAATATGCGTAGCAATACGGTCTAAGAACCAACGGTCGTGGGAGATGACTACTGCACAACCCGCGAAGTTTTCTAAGCCTTCTTCTAAAGCACGAAGCGTATTGACGTCCAAATCATTGGTCGGCTCATCGAGTAATAGCACGTTAGCGCCTTCCTTCAACATCATCGCTAAGTGAACGCGGTTACGCTCACCACCGGATAACATGCTGATTTTCTTCTCTTGATCCGCACCGTTAAAGTTGAATTTGCTGACATAGGCACGCGCATTCGCCTGTTTTCCACCTAACATTACCCAATCATTGCCGTCAGAAATGGTTTCAAACACCGATTTCTCCGCGATTAATTGGTTGTGCTCTTGATCGACATAAGCTAATTTCACCGTTTCCCCCACTTCAAAAGTGCCGGAATCAGGCTGTAATTTATCGGTAATCAGATTAAATAAGGTCGTTTTACCCGCACCATTTGGTCCGATAATTCCGACGATACCTGCTGGAGGAAGCGAGAAACTCAGGTTTTCGTACAATAATTTGTCTCCAAACGATTTCGACACACCCTGAACTTCGATTACTTTATTTCCAAGACGAGGACCTGCTGGAATGAATAATTCTAACTTGTCTTCTTTCTGTCTGTTCTCTTCTGAAAGGAGTTTTTCGTACGCTCCAATACGCGCCTTGGACTTAGCCTGACGAGCTTTTGGTGCCATACGTACCCATTCTAACTCACGCTGTAAGGTCTTTTGACGACGTGATTCCGTCTTCTCTTCTTGCGCTAAACGGTTTTGCTTTTGCTCTAACCAAGAAGAATAGTTTCCTTTCCAAGGAATACCTTCGCCACGATCTAGTTCTAAAATCCAGCCTGCCACGTTATCTAAGAAGTATCTATCGTGGGTTACGGCAATCACGGTACCTTTGTATTGACGTAAATGTTGCTCTAACCAGTCTACGGATTCCGCATCCAAGTGGTTAGTCGGCTCATCTAATAAAAGGACATCCGGTTCTTGTAATAATAAGCGACAAAGCGCCACACGGCGTTTTTCACCCCCTGAAAGGGTGCTCACTAAGGCGTCAGACGGTGGACAACGCAAGGCATCCATCGCTTTTTCTAAACGCGTATCTAATTCCCAGGCATTGAAGTGATCCAGTTTCTCTTGGACCTCGCCCTGACGCGCTAATAATTTATCAAAATCAGCATCTGGGTCTCCAAACGCCTCATTAATCTCATCGAATTCCTTTAACAGGTTCTTGATTTCTACCACCGCTTCTTCCACGACTTCGATCACCGTTTTGTTCGGGTCTAATTGCGGCTCTTGCTCTAATAAACCTACCGTATAGCCAGGTGAAAACACCACATCACCGGTGTAGGATTTGTCGATTCCAGCGATGATGCGCAATAAAGTGGACTTTCCGGAGCCATTAAGACCCAAGACACCAATTTTTGCCCCGTAGAAAAAGGACAAATAAATATTTTTTATGATGGTCTTTTGTGGAGGGATGACTTTCGACACACGCTCCATCGAAAAGATGATAGTTTCGTTACTCATTAAATTTTATTTTTATACAACCCACAAATATCGCAATTTTTTAAATAAATTAGAGGTGTATTAAGATTTACGATTAACATTTGAGCCAAAGCACCTGCTTGAAGCTCTTTCTTTAAAACATATGAGCCAGCCCACATCAAACGAGTTTGGATTTTGCCGCGATGGCAAAGTTTTCATCAATGCCTATTTAAGCTATCCTGAGCGCGAAATCGGTTTCGTGCGTAATTCTGAAGAGGAAGCATTAGCCTATTTTGTGAAACGTTTTGACCTTGCGGTAAGCAAGGTGAAAGGTTTGTCTGAAGAAATTGACGCAGCACAAAACAAGGGTTCATTTCTCACTAAAGTGTTGCAGATGCAAACCTACCTCATCGAATTCGATGGGCTAGGTGATTTCAAACCTTTGTTAGTGGAATTAGAGAAGCATGAGGCTTATTTGAAAGAATTAATTCAGGCAAATCAGGTCAAAAATCTCGAAATCAAACGTGCCTTAATTCAGGACGCTAAAGAAATTTCAGACGAAGAGGACGTAGTGGAATCGACAGATAAGTTGATGGAGGTGAAGATGAAGTGGGTGAAGACGGGTCCAGTCGACAAACAATACCAAGATCAACTAACAGCAGAATTTCAAGAGGTAATGGATGCTTTCTTCTTGAAGCGTCGTGCCTATTTTGAAGATAAGAACCGTCAGATAGATGAGAAAATTTTAATTCTCCAAGGCTATATTGATAACGTACACCAATTGCGCAAGGCAGAGGATATCGATGATTCTGTCGTGAAGGTGAAAGAGATTCAAAAGGAGTGGAAGAATGTGATTGGTTTGCCTCCTAAGAAGCAGTCGATGCTTTGGAAGAACTTTAAGAAGGCGAACGATATGTTCTTTGAGAAGTACAACCGTATTAAAGGGATTGATTACAAGCCGCGTGTTGACCCGCGCGTGTTAGAATTAACGACGATGACGGGGGAATTGGAATTGAAATTAAGAGATCAAATAAATATTGTTGCGACCGCGGATTTAGCTAAAGCTTATTTAGTGAAGTGGAAAGAGATTTCGTCCCAAATCAAAAATATGGATCGCTCGCTCGCAGAACGTTTCCGCACGATTTGTGATAAGATCTTTGAGATGAATTATTTATTGCGGGTGATTTCGTATCGCCATGCGAACTTAAATGAGAAGCCACGGATTGAGCAGTTGAAGATCATGATTAACCAAATGGATTATATGGCGAAGAAAGAGCGAGGCGAACTGGAATCGTTCATTGCTGAATCGGAGGCAACTCGCATGATGGAGGATAAAATAACCTTGAGTAAAATCAATACCCAGAAACGCAAAATCTCCATGAAGGAGATTTTACTAACGGGCTTTAAAGAAGAATTAGATCAATTATTGAATTCGTAAACCGAGTTCAGTTGCGAATCCAGGAAAATCGAGACCATCGAAGGTGCCAGACGACATCATCAGCAGGTTTTGGTTTTCCTGATTTTGTTTTAACAGCATTTGCTTCAGCTCTTCTTGTTCACGTACCACGACTAAGTTTGGGTGATTAAAATAAGACTGAACTGTTTCAGCCTCAATTCTATCCATTTGTTTGATAGCACGCGCGTGTTCGCTTAGGTAAATAATTGCCAAATCCGCTTCCGCTAGAGTTCCTTTGTATTCCGGAAGAAAAGCGGGATTCAAGCTGCTAAACGTATGTAATTCGAGTGCGGCTACTAATTTGCGCTGTGGAAATTGGGCTTTCAGTGCTTGCGTGGTCGCTTTCACTTTCGATGGAGCATGTGCAAAATCTTTGTACAGCAATTGTGTATCTGATTCTCCTACCCACTCTAAACGTTTCGCCGCTCCTTTGAAAGATTGAATAGCCGTGTAGAATTCAGTTTCATTTACGCCTACTTGTGAACAGATATGCAAAGCGCCTTGCAAATTTTTCAAGGTATGTTCTCCAAAAACCTGTAGGCCATATTCCTTTCCATCGTTTCTTTTCAAGAAAGTTTGGCCGTTTCTAATGATAGAATCGTGTGCCTTATATCCCTCAGAGTGGCAATGCTCTGGACAGGCTTCGGCGATGGCCTCTAGTGTTTTATCCGTTTTGTCAAAGAATAAATGGCCCGCTTTCGGCATTTCTTTTACTAAATTTTCGAAGGCTTGCGTATACGAATCGAAAGTTGGGTAGACATTGATATGATCCCAAGCGATGCCGGAAATCAAAGCGATGTGCGGTTGATACAAGAGGAATTTAGCTCTTCGATCGATAGGCGAGGCTAAGTATTCGTCACCCTCGATGATCATAATAGGGGCATCTGTGATGGATGCCATCAAGTCAAAGCCCTCGATGCGTGCTCCCACTAAGTAGTCGAATTTCTTATTTAGTGTCTTTAAAACGTGCAATATCATCGAGGTAATACTCGTTTTGCCGTGGCTACCGGCGATGACAATGCGCTGTTTGTTTTTGCTTTGTTCGTAGATGAAGGAAGGATAGGATTCGATTTTTAATCCTAATTCCTGCGCTTTTAAAAGTTCAGGGTTGTCCGCACGTGCGTGCATCCCTAAAACAATGGTGTCTATGTCAGTGTTTATTTTCTCTGGGAACCAGCCAAACTGGGTAGGTAAGATGCCGTGTTTCTCTAAGAGGCTTTTGGAAGGTTCGTAGATTTCATCGTCTGAGCCTGTTATTTCGTGTCCTTGAGATAAAAGAGCTAGGGCTAAGTTGTGCATTGCTGCACCACCGATGGCGATAAAATGAATTTTGGACATAATAACTTAATAGGAATTTGTCTTGCAAAGTACATACTTTTATTGCAGTTTTGCACGTTTTTCCACAAACTCGAGGTGAACTCGGGTACATTTAAACAGAAGGATGAAAAATTACATCGATCTAATTGACCAAACCATCGAGTTTCCTACTCGGGAGTTCAATATCAATGAGAACAATGAATTGTTGTTTAACAATGTGCCTTTAATGGAAATCATTAAGCAATACGGAACGCCTTTAAAGGTTTCGTATTTGCCTAAAATTTCAGAACACATCGAGAATGCGAAACTTCTCTTTAGAAATGCGATCAAAAAGTACAATTACAAAGGAAACTATACCTATTGCTATTGTACGAAATCGTCACATTTCTCTTTCATTTTAGAGGAAGTTTTGAAGCAAAATGTACACTTAGAAACCTCTAGCGCCTTTGATATTCCCATCATTCGTGACATGTACAACCAAGGGAAAATCTCTAAATCGACTTACATTCTGTGCAATGGCTACAAGCAGCCGTTGTACACCCAATATATTTCGGAGTTAATCAACGAAGGATTCAATTGTATCCCCGTTTTAGATAACCTGAAAGAAATCGATTTCTACGAGAAATCGGTGACTGCTGAAAAAGTGAACATCGCTATTCGTATTGCGACAGATGAAGAACCAGATTTCGCTTTCTATACCTCTCGTTTAGGAGTTCGTTATTCTGATGTAAATACGCTTTACAACGAAAAAATCAAGCCTAATCCACGTTTTAACTTGAAGATGTTACACTTCTTCATCAACACGGGGATTAAAGATTCAGCCTATTACTGGTCTGAATTAAGCCGTTTCGTTTACAAATACTGCGAAATGAAAAAGATCTGTCCTGAATTGGATTCGATCGATTTAGGTGGAGGATTACCTATCCAAACCTCTTTGCAATTCAATTATGATTACCAAGCGATGGTTGATGAAATCGTGGAGTCGATCTCTTGGATTTGCAATAAAAACAACGTGCCTGTTCCTAATATCTTTACAGAGTTTGGATCCTACACTGTAGGAGAAAGTGGTGCTGTTTTATACGAGATTATTGACCAAAAGCTACAGAATGACAAGGAGCTTTGGTATATGATTGATGGATCATTCATTACGCAATTGCCTGACTCATGGGGTATGAACCAGAAATATATCATGTTGCCAGTGAACAACTGGGGCATGCCGTATCAAAAGGTTAACCTTGGCGGTTTGACTTGTGATTCCATGGACTTCTATAATACAGAAGCGCATAGCTCCGATTTATACTTGCCTATTTTTGAAGAGGAATCAGAGCGTCAATACGTCGGTTTCTTCCACACGGGTGCTTACCAAGAATCATTAGGAGGTTATGGCGGAATTCAACACTGCTTGATTCCAGCGCCTAAGCACGTGATTATCGATCGTTTAGAAGACGGAACGATTACGACTCGCTTGTTTTCAGAGGAGCAAAAGAGCGAACCAATGTTAGATATTTTGGGTTACCAACAAACGCCCGCGCCAGTTGCCTCGAAGAAAGACGCACCTGCTAAAGCAAAATTAGCTTCTGTTTAAGATGAAAAAAGGAATCTTGATTCTGGCCTTAGCTTGCGCAATAATCTCTTGTTCGAGACAAGCCGCTTGCCCAGCTTATGGAATGACCCGCGCAAATACTACTCCTCCCAGTCAAAGGTTTTAGTCACCGCTTTCTTCCATTGCTTTCGGTAATGCGCTCGCTTATCGGAATCCATCGCTGGTTTCCAGGTATGCGCAATGCCCCAATTCTTTCGTAGATCATCTAAGTTAGCCCAATAACCCACGGCAAGTCCAGCCGCATACGCTGCGCCTAGGGCTGTGGTTTCGATAATCTTTGGACAGATAACCTCTTCTCCGATAATGTCAGATTGAAACTGCATCAACAATTGATTCACGACCATTCCGCCATCTACCCGAAGAGAGGCGATAGGTATGCCTGCATCTTTTTCCATTGCTTCCAGCACTTCCCAGGTTTGGAAAGCCGTTGCCTCTAGGGCTGCACGGGCAATATGTGATTTGTTGATGAATCGTGTTAAGCCTACTAAAGCACCACGCGCATCTTGTTTCCAATAGGGCGCATACAAGCCAGAGAAAGCAGGTACGAAATAACATCCACCGTTATCATCCACTAACTTAGCTAATTTTTCGATATCTGGACTGTGTTTAATGATACCTAAATTATCGCGCAACCATTGTACCAGAGCCCCCGTAATGGCCACTGATCCCTCTAAGGCATAATGAACAGGTTCATTGCCTAATTGATACGCAACCGTAGTTAATAGGCCAAATTGGGATGGAATCGCTTTCGTTCCGGTATTCATTAATAAGAAACAGCCAGTCCCGTAGGTGTTTTTTCCTTGGCCTGGGTCGAAACATGTTTGGCCTACTAAAGCCGCTTGTTGATCGCCTAAAATTCCCGCTAACGGAACGCCGCCAAGTACTCCTTTGGCTTTCGCATAAACTAGAGAACTGGATTTAATCTCCGGAAGCATTGCTTTAGGGATGCTTAATACGTTCAGAATCTGCTCATCCCAGGCACAGGTTTGCAAGTCCATTAATTGGGTACGACTCGCGTTGGTTACATCTGTGATGTGAATCCCGCCATCAACTCCGCCCGTTAAATGCCAAGCGATGAACGTATCCATGGTACCGAAGAGCGCATCGCCTTTCTCCGCATCCGCTCTCAATCCATCAATATTATTTAATAACCAGCGTAGTTTTAATCCACTGAAATAGGTAGCCAATGGAAGACCCGTTTTCGCTCTAAAACGATCCATTCCGCCGTCCTTGGCTAATTCCGCTAGTTCAGAACCTACGCGTGTGTCTTGCCAAACAATCGCATTATAGTATGCCTTGCCCGTTTTTTTATTCCAAACGACCGTCGTTTCGCGTTGGTTTGTGATGCCTACCGCCGCTAAATCTTTCGCAGAAAGGTTCGCTTTCCCGAGCGCCAGACCGATCACCTCTTGGGTATTTTTCCAAATCTCGTGAGAATCGTGCTCCACCCAGCCCGCTTGGGGATAGATTTGTTGGTGCTCTTTTTGGCCTACCGAAATAATCTCTCCGGCCTTATTAAATATAATAAAACGAGAACTCGTGGTTCCCTGATCGATCGATCCTACGTACATAATGTATTAATTGAGGGTCAAAATAAAGGCACCTAATACAGCTCCCGCCGCTGGTCCTAACACCGGAATCCAAGCATAGTCCCAGCCGGAATCCCCTTTATTGGGAATCGGTAAAATAGCGTGCATAATACGCGGTCCTAAATCACGTGCTGGATTAATGGCATAACCGGTCGTTCCACCTAAACCAAGGCCGATCGCCCACACTAAAATGCCGACCATAAACGGCCCTAAACCCGTTTCAATCGTAGAGAAAGTGCCTAAAGCGACTACCGCTAGGGCAGAAGCGAAAGCTTCAGATATAAAATTGAATGGGGTATTTTTGATGGCTGGATCGGTGCAAAACGAAGCGCGAATGGCCCCTTTATCTTCTGTCACATCGTAATGTGGCTTGTAATGTAACCAAACCAATAGTTGACCTAACATCGCTCCTAACAGCTGCGCTCCAATGAACGTAGGAAATAAACTCCAATCCCCGGATTTTACACAACCTGCAATGGTTACGATGGGGTTTAAGTGAGCCCCAGAGCTTCCGAAATAAGTCGAAACAAAGATCGCAACCGTAACCGCAAAGGCCCAAGCCGCCGCGATAGCTAACAAGCCAGTGCCATTGCCTTTGGTATCTTTTAATAACATATTGGCGACAACGCCATTTCCGAGGTATAATAGGGTAGCTGTTCCGGCGAGTTCGCCGATGAAAATAGATGACATAGGTTGAGGTTGTTCTTTTGGTTTTCCAAAACTATAAAATCTTCTCAATAAAAAAATTATCTTTGATTTCAATTTGACAATTCAACGATGCGTGAAGATTATTTAACCGGGGATGCAGAATCGCTGAACCCACAGGAAAAGGAGTTTGACAAAGCCTTACGCCCCTTAAGTTTTGAGGATTTTTCAGGCCAAGGTAAGATTGTTGATAACCTACAAATCTTTGTGGGAGCTGCGAAAGCGCGCGAGGAAGCATTGGATCACGTTTTATTGCACGGGCCTCCGGGTCTAGGAAAGACCACCTTGTCGCACATTATCGCGAATGAGTTAGGTTCAAGTTTGAAGATTTCGTCTGGTCCAGTTTTGGACAAACCCTCTGATTTAGCCGGTTTGCTGACGAATTTGCAACCTTACGACGTTTTATTTATTGATGAAATTCACCGCTTGAATCCCATCGTGGAGGAATATCTGTATTCCGCAATGGAGGATTACAAGATCGATATTATGTTGGATTCGGGTCCTAATGCACGCAGCATCCAGATTGGTTTGAATCCTTTTACTTTAATTGGAGCGACAACACGAGCGGGTCTTTTGACCTCACCCTTGCGTGCGCGTTTTGGGATTAATGCGCGGTTAGAATATTATGACGCCGCTTTATTGACCAAAATCGTGAAGCGTTCTGCCTCCATTTTGGACATGCCCATTGATGAATCAGGGGCCTATGAAATTGCTAGACGCAGCCGTGGTACACCGCGTATTGCGAATAATTTACTTCGCCGCACGCGTGATTTCGCCCAAATGAAAGGCAACGGTTCCATCGACGTGAAGATTGCTGAGATTGCCTTGAATGCCTTAGACGTAGATCAAAATGGCCTAGACGAGATGGATAACCGCATCCTCTTGACCATCATCGAGAAATTCAAGGGAGGTCCTGTGGGCTTAACTACGATTGCCACTGCCTGCGGCGAGGAGGCAGAAACCATAGAAGAAGTTTACGAACCTTTTTTAATACAAGAGGGATTCTTAAAGCGTACCTCTAGAGGGCGTGAAGCAACGGAGAAAGCGTATCGCCACGTGGGGATTGCGCCTAGAGCTGAAACAGGATCGCTATTTTAATCTATACCTATGTCAACAAGAAAAATGTTCATCGCAGGAATGATGTTAGTTTCTGCTAGTGCTTTGGCCCAAATGAAATACCCACAAACAAAGAAAATCGATCACGTCGACTATTACCACGGAACGCAAGTTGCGGATCCATACCGCTGGTTAGAGGACGATAATAGTGAAGAAACAAAAGCGTGGGTGAAAGCGCAAAACGAAGTTAGCTTTGGTTATTTAAACCAAATCCCGCTACGCGAAGAATTCAAAAAGCGCATTGAGGCACTTAGTAATTACGAGAAAATATCTGCCCCTTCTCGCAAAGGAGAATGGTATTATTTCTACAAGAACTCCGGTTTACAGAACCAATCGGTATTATATCGCCAAAAAGGTCTGAACGGAAAACCTGAGTTAGTCATCGACCCGAACACCTTATCGAAGGAAGGAACCACTCGTTTGACCGTATTTTCTTTAGATAAAAAGGGAAAATACGCTTGCGTAGGATTAAGCTTAAGCGGTAGTGACTGGCAAACGTACTACGTTCGTGATATGGAAACGGGTAATAATTTGGCAGACGAATTGAGCTGGGTGAAAGTGAGTGGCGTGGCCTGGAAAGGCAATGGCTTTTTCTATTCACGTTATCCAGAACCGGGTAAAGGAAAAGAATTAAGTACGAAAAACGAGAACCACCAAGTCTGGTTTCACACGGTAGGAACTCCGCAATCGAAAGATAAATTGATCTATGAGGACCCTAAAAATCCACAACGATTCCACACAGTCAGCACTTCGGATGATGAGCGCTTTGCGTTCTTGACGATTTCGGATCGCGGGAAAGGCTTAGATGGAAATGCCTTGTGGATCATGGATGCGGCTAAAAAAGAAACGAAATTCAAGCCAGTCGTAGCTGAGCCGGGTAAATACGATTTCAGTATGGTGGATAATGATGGAGACATCTTGATCTTAGAAACGAACGAGGGAGCACCGAATAAGAAAATTGTCCGCGTGGATCCGGCGCATCCTGAAAAAGTAAATTGGAAAACCATCGTTGCTGAAAAGCCGGAGCCCTTACAAGGAGTTAATACGGTGGGGAAACATTTGTTCTTGAATTATTCAAAAGATGTGACATCCCGCGTAATTAGCTACGATTACAATGGAAAGGAATTGGGATCTGTTCGTTTGCCTGGCCTAGGAAATGCGGGTGGATTTGGCGGGGAGAAAGAAGATAAATTCACTTTCTATACCTATTCTTCTTTCAATTTTCCACCCACGATATACCGCTATGATTTAGCGACGAATACGTCGACCGTTTTCCAAAAACCAACCTTGGCCTTTGATCCAACTGATTATACCGTCGTTCAGAAGTTCTATCCATCGAAAGACGGCACCCAAGTTCCCATGTTCATTGTGAGCAAAAAGGGCATTGAAATGAACGGTAAAAATCCAACCATCTTGTACGGTTACGGCGGATTTAACATCAGTTCTACTCCCGCTTTTTCGGCTAGCCTTATTCCTTGGTTAGAAAAAGGCGGCATTTATGTGGTGGCGAATTTGCGTGGCGGTAGTGAGTATGGGGAGAAATGGCACGAAGCAGGAATGAAGTTGAAAAAGCAAAATGTGTTCGATGATTTCATTGCGGGAGCAGAATATTTGATTCGCGAAAAATACACTTCGCCAACCTATCTTGCGGCTTCTGGTCGTTCGAATGGCGGATTATTAGTAGGTGCTGCTATTAACCAACGTCCAGATTTGTTCGCGGCAGCTTTGCCGGGTGTGGGCGTAATGGATATGTTACGTTTCCAGAAATTCACTATCGGTTGGAACTGGGTCGCGGATTACGGTAGCAGCGATAACGCAGAGGAATTCAAGGCATTGTACGCTTATTCGCCTTTGCACAACATTAAGGCGATGAACTATCCGGCAACAATGGTCTTCACTTCGGATCATGATGATCGTGTGGTGCCTGCTCACTCTTTCAAATATGCGGCCACGCTGCAGGAGAAGAATACTGCTGCTAAACCAATGATTATTCGAATTGATACGAATAGCGGACACGGTTCTTCGAATACAGCGAAGTTGATTGAACTGACGGCTGACTCGTATGCCTTTGTTCTCTTTAACATGGGGAAATAATAAAAAAAGCCTGGAAATAAATCTCCAGGCTTTTTCATTCTCAAACCTTAAGCGGACTATTTTACTTCTACTCTTCTAACAGCGCCGTCATTTCCTTGTGTTACGCGCAAGAAATAGACGCCTACAGCGGCTTTCTTTAAGTCAATTTGACCTAAGTACTCCCCTTGGAAATCTTTCACTGTTTCGGTTGCAATTTCCTTTCCGTTCACATCAGATACAGCGATCGTTACATTCCCTTTTGTAGGAGTTGTGAAATGAACATTTAGCTTGCCATTGAAAGGTTGATTTTGCTCTCCAGAAAGACCGTGGATGGTTTTAGAACCATTACCTTCTCCTAAAGCTTTCAGCATTTTTAAGCCTTTCATTGGACCACCCATCGGGCCATCCAATTCAATATTGAATTCTTTTTCTACCCCATCAGGACCGCCTTCTCCGCGAAAGATCATCACATTAGCATCTCCTCCGTGAGCTCCGTGAGCACCTGGAGCACCTGGAGCCATGCCTGGTCCACCGCGGCGAATGATCACCCGCTTGTCTGCACCTCCCTCTGCACCACCTTCGATTTTCTCGATGATGACATTACCTGGTTGATCTGACATGCGGGAGTGGGATTTGTTTACGTCTACGCGAACAATTTTTTTCTTCCCACCAGAGGTAGTTACGTTGATATCTAGCGAATCGCTTAATTTTTTAAGCTCGGCATCTGCCTGATCTAGGTCGCTGAATTTTTTCTCGATGATGCGTTCTTTACCGTTTTCGTTGATTACGATTTTTACGGTCGCTTCTTTTTTCTCTTGTGCGAAAGCAGTTGTAGAAATACAAGCGGCTAAGGCAGTGATGAATAGGTATTTCATGAATTTTGGTTTTTGATCCGGTGCAAACTTACAAAAAGCTTCCATTTACTAGATGTTAAAGACTGTTAATGTGATGAGCGGCTGCTTAATATCCATTACATTTGCATGGAATTATTTTCACTATGTCAAAACGAAAAATACGTTTACTGATTGCCTTGATGTCGTTTGCCCTGTTAGGATTAATAGGGTTTCAGGCCTATTGGTTACGTTTTATGTTAGAGACTAAGCGAGAGAATTTCGCCAAAGACGTTCGCAACAGTCTGGAACAAGTGGTTAGGAAATTAGAAAAACAAGAAATCGTTGTTTTGGCAGAACGGCAAAAAAAATTCGAAAGCTTGGCAACTTTATCCAAGCCCAAAACAAAACCCGCCCCGGTATACGTTGAAAGTGCTCCTGCGATTCAAGAGGAGCATCCTGTTTTGTCCCCGCCCCGCCAAGATGTCATTTTTGTGCGAAAATCATTCATGTTACCCAATGGACAATTAGCTGAGGTGACGGAAGAATATACAGTAGATGAAGATCCAGAGGAGGCAAGGCAGCGAATGCGCGCGGAGGCTGAGATGAATCGGATATTGAAAAGAGAGCAGCAGAGAGCAATTCGAAAAATGCGCAAGCGCTCAAACCAGCAAATTCAAAATTTGGGAGATCGCAATGCCTTGTCACAAGCGCAATTAGCCAAAGAAAAGTCCGAACGTCAAGATTTGGAAAAAGTACTTCAGAAGACGCAATTAGCTAAAGAAGTTTTCTCAGATTTCTTATTCAAAGATAGGCCTATATTGCAACGTATTCAGCCCGGGTATTTAGATAGTTTAATTCGTAAAGAATTAGTCGATAAAGGGGTAAATTTATCGTATTCGTTCGGAATCCAGACTTCGCCTGCAAAATGGGTGTATACCTCATCTCCAGAAATTAAGTCTCAAAAAGCGGTCTTTACGGCGGCACTTTTCCCTAATGATCTTCACCCCTCCCAGGATTTATTGCGAATCTATTTTCCAGAAAGCTCGTCTTATATCTGGCAAACCATGGGTTTAAGTTTAGCTGGTTCCGGCTTGTTATTGATGGTCATGATTGGCTGTTTCTACTTCGCTGTTTTAACTATTTTACGCCAAAAGAAACTTGCCTTAGTGAAGAATGACTTCATCAATAACATGACTCACGAATTTAAAACGCCGATTACCTCGATTTCATTGGCGACTCAGTTGTTGCAGGAAGAATTGAAGCCTGGGAAAAATGAGTCGATGCTGCGTTATTTGGGAATTATCAAAGAGGAGAATACCCGTTTAGGACAACAAGTGGAACGCGTATTACAAACAGCCCAAATGGAACGGGAGGAAATCACGCTTAAACGTAAGGCCGTCGATCTAGCTGCGCTGATACAACACGTAGCAGAGATCAATGGGCCTTTATTCGATTCTGTCAGCGGGACTTTGTCCTTACAATTGAATGATCTACCCACCACCATTTCAGTGGACGAAGTACATATTTCGAATGTCTTGAATAACCTAATTGATAATGCGGTGAAGTACAGCCCCGCAAATCCGAGGGTGGATATTAAGGCAGAGTCTCAGGATGCCGGGATATTGATCTCGGTGAAAGATCAAGGAATGGGAATGCCGAAAGAAGCGCTGAATAATATTTTCGATGCTTTTTACCGTGTGCCTACCGGCAACGTACACAACGTGAAAGGGTTTGGATTAGGTCTTAGTTATGTAAAAAAAATCGTGGAAGCTCACGGTGGTAAAGTTCAAGTAAAAAGTAAATTAGGGGACGGTAGTACCTTTGAAATCTATTTGCCATATGTCAAAAACGCCTGAAATATTAGTCGCAGAGGATGATCCAAACTTAGGATTATTGTTAACCGAATTCTTGAAGAAGAAAGGCTATTCCGTGTCCTGGGCGCAGAATGGTGATGAAGCATTGGATCTATTTGTAAAAGGGGCTTTTGATTTATGCCTATTAGATGTGATGATGCCTAAGAAAGATGGTTTCTCTTTGGCCAAAGACATCAGAGCAAACCACCAGCAAGTGCCCATCATTTTCCTAACAGCAAAGTCAATGGAGGAAGACACCTTGCAAGGCTTTAAAGTAGGGGCAGATGATTATTTAACCAAGCCATTTTCCATGGAGGTTTTGGTCGCTAGAATGGAGGCTATTCTGCGCAGAAGCCATTCCGACAAGTCAGTACCTAGTTTAGCGGAGGAAATTGCCTTAGGTAATTATACGTACATCCCTGGAAAAATGCGATTAAGTATTGGCGATACAGAATTGAAGTTTACGCCTAAAGAGAACGAATTAATGAAACTCTTGTGCGAAAATCTAGGTCGTCCGGTGAGCAGAAGTTATGCTTTGAAACTGATTTGGGGAGATGATACTTATTTCAATGCCAGAAGCATGGACGTATATATGACCAAACTGCGCAAGATGCTAAAAGAAGACCCTCGCGTCCAGCTATTGAATCTGCACGGCGAGGGTTTCCGATTGAGTGTTGAGGGGCTTTAGTTAATGTGCGTAAAGCCCGTATAAGGAACTAAAACTTCCGGAATCTTGATTCCGTCAGGTCCTTGGTTGTTTTCTAAGATAGACGCCACAATACGAGGTAGGGCCAAAGCCGATCCATTCAACGTATGGCATAAGATCGATTTTCCATCGATTTTCGTTCTCAACTTCAAGCGATTCGATTGGAAGGTTTCGAAGTTACTGACAGAACTTACCTCTAGCCAACGGTTTTGAGCGCCTGACCAAGCCTCCATGTCATAGGTTAAGGCGGAAGCAAATCCCATATCTCCACCGCATAAACGTAAGACGCGGTAGTGCAATCCTAGCTTTTGAAGTAATCCTTGAACGTGTAGAGACATTTCCTCTAGTGCCGCATACGAGTTTTCTGGTTTATGGATTTGAACGATTTCGATCTTATCAAATTGATGTAAGCGGTTCAAGCCTCGCACGTGTGCACCCCAAGATCCGGCTTCACGACGGAAGCAAGGTGTGTGGCCCACGTTTTTGATTGGCAATTCTTTTTCATTCACGATGACATCCCGGTATAAATTCGTGATAGGCACCTCTGCCGTAGGAATTAAGAATAAACCCTCTTCTTTCGTGACATACATTTGGCCCTCTTTATCGGGCAACTGTCCTGTCCCGAAACCAGAGTCTTCATTGATCAAGATGGGCGGTTGAATCTCATAATAACCCGCTTTGATCGCCTCATCTAAGAAGAAATTGATTAAAGCACGTTGTAGACGAGCCCCTTTCCCTTTGTAAACTGGAAAGCCCGCCCCCGTAATCTTATTGCCTAAATCGAAGTCGATGATATCGTATTTCTTGATCAAATCCCAGTGAGGCTGTGCGTCCGCTGGGAGCTCTGGTAGAGAACCCCAAGTTAAAACCACCTCATTGTCATCCGCTGTTTTACCTTGCGGTACGGAACTGTGCGGAAGATTTGGTAAAGTGACCAATAAATCAGTTAACTCTTTTTCTGCTGCTTTGGCAGCCTCTTCCATCTCCTTAATCGATGCTTTCAAGGCAGAAGTCTCTGCACGCTTGCCCTCTGCTAATTCTTTTTGACCGGATTGCATTAAAGCCCCGATTTCTTTCGCCGCAGCATTTGATTTCTCTAATGCGGATTCAGCTTGCTGCAAAAGTGCCTTGCGTTGATCGTCTTGTGCGATCAATTTTGAGACGATTTCAGCAGCATTTGCAACATGCTTCTTTTGTAAACCGGCGATCGTGGTTTCTTGATTCGCGCGAATAAAGGGTAAAGTTAACATAGCTCGGTTTTTAGAAAAGTCCTTCGTTTAATGCGTTTAATGCGTCATTTTTGTGGGAAGCATCCACTAATAAAGAGATGTTGTGCTCCGAAGCGCCATACGAAATCATTCGAATAGGAATCTTCTTAATCGCCTCTAATACCTTAATGGCAATACCTTCTTTATCTGCCCAGAAGTTACCCACGATACAAACAATTACCTGGTTCATATCTGGATCTTCCAATTCAGCGAATTCACGTAATTCACTCATGATCGCATCTAGGTGCGTCGTTTGGTCGATGGTCACACTCACAGAAACCTCTGAAGTCGTGATCATATCGACTGGCGTTTTATATTTTTCAAACACTTCAAATACGCGTTTTAAGAAGCCATAGGCATTCAGCATACGCGTCGAGTGAATGTAAATCGCGGTAATATTATCCTTTGCGGCAATCGCTTTGATCTCCACATCGGTTGATTTTTCGGAAATTAGTGTTCCAAAAGCACTTGGCTCCATCGTATTTTTCAACCGAACCGGAACGCCTTTCAATTTAGCTGGCGTAATCGTGCTTGGGTGTAGAATCTTAGCTCCAAAATACGCTAATTCTGCTGCCTCAGCGAATGATAACTCACGAATAGGGAACGTATTCTTAACAATACGTGGATCATTATTGTGCATCCCGTCGATGTCTGTCCAAATCTGTACTTCCTCCGCTTGAATCGCACCGCCAATCAAAGAGGCCGTATAATCCGATCCACCACGTTTCAAGTTATCCACTTCCCCAGCTGGGTTCCGGCAGATAAAGCCTTGCGTCACGAAGATTTGCTTATCCTTCACCGGAGCTAATACGGTGGCTAATTTTTGTTCGATTATTTTCAATACAGGCTCGTTGTCTTCATCGATCACCATGAAATCCAAGGCAGGCAATAAGGCTGAGCTGATGCCTTCTTCTTGCAAGAATGCTTCGAAAATTTGGGTAGAAAGCAATTCGCCTAAGGCCACCATTTCCTTTTCCTGCTTCACCGTATAAGGCGAAGTAGCGATTAGGCTATCAATAAATGCAAACTCCTTAGCTACGATTGCCTGGCCTTGACCAAGTCCCGCAGGAGTACTGTATAACTCAGTTAAGAATTGATCGTAATGCGCGCGTAGTTCGCTTGCTTTCAACTTTGCTTCTGACGGATTACCCGCGTTGAGCGATTCTGAAATCGATAGCAGGGTATTCGTACTGCCAGAAAGAGCAGAAAGTACCACGATTTTCGGTTGGCCATCTTCCGTAATTAGTTGACGGATAGACTTCATTCTCTCGGGTTTTCCTACGGAGGTACCTCCAAATTTCCAAACTTGCATATATTCTCGTATTATATTCCTAACATTTTGATGGCTGTAATGGCTGCCTCATCGCCTTTATTTCCGTGTTTGCCGCCTGCGCGATCCATTGCTTGTTCTTGCGTATTAGGCGTTAAAACACCAAAAATCACCGGCTTGTCATATTTCAAACTCACATGCGTGATCCCATCCGCCACCGCCTGGCAAATGAAATCAAAGTGTCTAGTCTCGCCTTGAATCACACAGCCTAAACAAATGACGGCATCAATGTTCGTCTGCTGCGCCATCTTCTGAGCACCTAGGCTCAATTCGAAGCTACCTGGCACTTTGGCACTTATAATATTTTCTTCTTTGGCCCCATACGTTAATAGCGTATCGTAGGCCCCTGAATACAAGGCGTGGGTCACGTCGGTATTCCATTCAGATACGACGATGGCAAAGGTTTTGCCCGAAACATCCGGTAGATTATCCGTCGTAAAATCGCTTAAGTTTTTTAACGCTGAAGACATAAAAGGGGGTTAAAAAAACAAGGGATAAAAGCTCAAGCCCTTATCCCTCATCCTATAATCTGTTCTAAAAATTATTCAGAGATAGAGCTTTCTAAGATCGCTTTGTATTTCTTCGCAGGGATCGATTCAGCCGATTGACCGTATTTCTCTACGATGATAGAATACGTATCCACTGCTTCTTTCACTTGTTTATTTGCTTCGTAAGCATTCGCTAATTTCAACAAATACGTAGGAGTGAAGAATTTGTTTGGCTTGTGCTCCGCTGCTTTCTTATAGTAATCAATCGCATCTGCAAATGATTTCTTTTCTGAATAGGCATCCCCGATTAACGAGTAAGCACGTGCTTGAACTAATAAATCCGAGCTAGAGAAGTTTTTCAATTTCTCAATCGATTGATCGAATTTACCTTGCTTTAACAAGGTAATACCTAAATATAGATCCGCTAAGTTTTGTGTATTTCCACCAAACTCATCCGATACTTTAGCTAAATCTTTCGCTGCAGCCGCTAAAGAATCTGATTCAAAGGCATAAACTGCTTTGAATAATTTCTTCTCTCCCTCTGCATCTTGCGTTGCAGAATACCATTGGTACCCAAAATAAGCCGCTACAAGTACTACGACTACGCCTAAAATCGTTGCAACGCTTGTTTTATTCTTGTCTACAAGTTCAGTCACTTTAGAAACTTCTTGTTGAAGTGCTTCTGGACTTTCAATAATCTCAATCGATTCTTCTTTTTCTTTCTTTGCCATAAGGGTCATTAATTCGTTTGGCAGATTGTTATAGGTGCCAAAGGACTGCAAAATTATAAAATCTCTTTCATTTTTATCCACATTAATGGAATCTTTTGCATTTTATTTTTCAAATTGGGAATAAATAAAGCTATATGTCCTTTAATCGCCCTGACCAGCTCCTAAAACTCCAAGAGTCTTTTGATATTTGTATCATTGGAGGAGGCGCGACGGGTGCCGGAGTAGCGTTAGACGCAACCTTGCGCGGCTACAAAGTGCTCTTGATCGAAAAGGGCGATTTTGCCAGCCAAACATCCTCTAAATCGACTAAACTAGTCCACGGTGGCGTTCGTTACCTAGAACAAGCGGTTCGGAATTTAGATTGGCATCAATTCAAAATGGTTTACAAAGCATTACACGAGCGAAAGACTTTGCTTAAGAATGCCCCACACTTAGCTCATCCCCTGGGTCTGTTAACCCCTTGTTATACCCGCTGGGAGCGCTGGTACTACCGGGTTGGTATGTGGTTATACGATAAAATTTCGGGAAGTACGAACTTGAAACCAAGTCGTGGTTTGAGCAAAAATGAAATCCAAGCTGAGTTTCCGTCTATTGAATCACATCATTTGAGAGGTGGCGTTTTATATTATGACGGACAATTAAATGATGCCCGTTATGCCTTAGCGATTTTAAAAGAAGCAGAACGATTGGGTGCTTGTATTCTGAATTACGCCCGGTTGGATTCATTTGAATTGGGCCATAAGAGCTTGAAAATAAAGAAAGTTATTTTCTCAGATTTGTGTTCTGGGGTTTCTTATACCATTCCTATTAAAGCCGTGGTGAATGCTACGGGGCCCTTTACGGACTCCGTTCGGGTACTCGCAAATCCGCGTTTAAAACCTCGAATGAAAGTGAGTCGTGGTGCTCATATTGTGTTGCCGGCTGAGTTTTGGACAGGAGAAACGGCCTTATTGATTCCCAAAACGGATGATGGTCGGGTTATTTTTGTGATTCCTTGGCGTGGTTCAGTCCTCGTAGGGACGACTGATGATCCAGATACCTTATCGGAGAATCCAATTATTTTGGAGGCTGAAAGGGAATACCTGATTTCGTATTTTAATCGGTATTCGGCAAAGAAAGCAAGTTTGGGAGATATCAGTGCTACTTTTGTAGGCCAAAGACCGCTCTTACAAGTACAGCTGGATTCAGCGATGAATACGGATACAAAATCCTTAGTGCGCGATCATGAAGTCGAAGTGGATGGACGTTCCAAATTAGTGAGTATTATGGGCGGGAAGTGGACTACTTACCGCGTTATGGCTTCAGATACGCTAAATGAACTTGAAAAAGAAGTCCTCCGCGTTCCGGTGAGCCCTTGTTTGACGGAAGATCATTCGCTCGAACCGGCGAATGCTGTTTCCTTGCCTTCCGGAGTGCCTGAGGATATAGCTGCTCATTTAACGGAACTATACGGCCCCGCGGCAGGCGAAGTGTATGCAAATGGAGCAGAACGTTTACTAGTGGGTGCTCCTTACCTTGTCGGGGAATTGGATTATCTGAAAAAAGAAGAAATGGCGGTCACTTGGGATGATGTGTTGGCGCGTCGTTGGGGTATTTCACTTAGAAATGAGGCTCTTGCAGAAAAACTACAGGCCATAAAAAAAGAGGCTTTCGCCTCTTAATTCTAATATTCGTCCTCGTTAAAGAAGAAGTCGTCTTTTGTCGGATAATCCGGCCAAATTTCTTCAATACTTTCGAATGGTTGACCATCGTCCTCTAATTCTTGTAGGTTTTCCACTACTTCTAAAGGTGAACCCGTACGGATTGCGAAGTCAATTAATTCGTCTTTTGACGCTGGCCATGGCGCGTCTTCTAAATAGGAGGCAAGTTCTAGTGTCCAATACATAATTTATAGCTAATTTTTATTTCAAAAATACACGGAGGTTTTTCTTATACGTAAACCTTTCCTAAGTGCAAAAGTAAAATAAAAATGTATTTATGAAAGATTTATTTTTTAAATTTTCATTAATTATCAAAACCTTGATTTAAACCACCTTTTATGCGTTCATCTACTCCCGTTTCAGTCGAAGTCTGTGCTTATTCTTTGTTTTCTTGTCTAGCAGCTGATCGAGCTGGTGCACACCGGGTAGAACTTTGTGCTTCCCCTTGGGAGGGAGGAACGACACCCAGCGCAGGTCTGGTGGAACAAGCGTTAAAGCAGACCACTTTAGAGATTCATGTGATGGTCAGACCGAGGGGAGGGGATTTCGTTTACGATGAAACAGAGAAGCAAACGATGTTAGCGGAAGCTAGCTCTTTGATTTCACAAGGTGTTCATGGGCTTGTGGTAGGTGCGCTGAATCCGGATGGAAGTTTGGATACCGAATTCTTGCAGGCATTTAGAAAAATAGCCGGAAATCGAGAGTTGACATGCCATCGGGCGATCGATGTGTCTCGAGATCCAATACAGGTGATGGAGGAATTAATTGCCCTCGGTTTTAATCGAATATTAACTTCTGGAGGGAAAAATAAAGCGTTGGATGGTATCGAAAATCTATCGGAAATGGTAGCAGCCTCTAAAGGCCGGATCCAAATTATGGCTGGCAGTGGCGTGAATCCCGTCAATTGCTTGGATTTTGTTCAAATAGGTGTGGATGCTATTCACCTGAGTGCGCGAACTACCCGTAATTCTGAAATGGAATATAGGCGACCAGGGATTTCTATGGGAGGGGTTGAGGAGATTTCGGAATTCGAGGTAGCCTACTCGAGTGAAGAAATCATCCGAGCGGCTATCTCTAAAATCCAGGGGCTATTCAGCGAATAACTCCGTTGTTTGCCATGCTTTTTCAGGCATGGTCGAAATGTCATATAAACCTACTTCTGTACGCTTGAAAGTAGGGATTTTAAATTCAGCCTCAGGCATGCTGCCACTTTTGAATTTTTCAATCATTTGAGCGAAACGTACTTCCTCAGAATCTGAAGAACTACCGTTTTTTGATTCTAATTCTCCATCTAATTCGATGCTGTCGCCCGGGTTTAAGAAAACAGGGGTTGATTTCTTCACCACTTTACGCATTCCTCCATCCATACCGCTAGAATCCTGCTCATAACCTGCCGCAATGACTGTTAAGTATAAATCATCTCCCAAATCTTCATCCGTAGAGAAACCAAACTTAACCATATCAGCTTGCGCATCGATGCGTTCATTTAGGTATTCAATGATCGCATCTTTTTCCCAGATCAATAAATCTTTTGTGCTACTCGTAGAAACAGTTACTAAGATTCGCTTAGCCCCTTTGATCTCTTGAGAATTAAGTAATGGCGAATTTAATGCTTCTACTATCGCTGCTTTAGCCCTCTCTTCTCCTTTTCCTAAAGCAGAACTCATCATCGCTTGCCCCGCTTTTCTTAACACCTTTTTCACGTCCATAAAGTCCGTGTTGATGTCACCTGGTTTGGCGATCACATCTACTACTGATTTCACCGCTTTTGCAAGCACATCGTCTGCTTTCGCAAAGGCATGTTTAACCGCTAAATCCTTGTAGTGTTCAGAAATTTTATCGTTCATCACTACTAAAACCGTATCGCAATACGCTTTTAGCTCTTCAATGCCTTCTCTTGCATATTGGATCTTCTCTTTACCCTCCCAATTATACGGGAATGAAACAACCGCCACCGTTAACAAATCGCGGTCTCGCGCGATTTCTGCCACCACTGGAGCTGCACCAGTACCCGTTCCTCCACCCATTCCGGCAGTGATGAATACCATTTGTGTTTCGTTAGAAAGAACGGCTTTGATCTTCTCTTGGCTCTCTTGAGCAGCTTGCTTACCTACTTCTGGGTCTGTACCAGCCCCTAAACCTTGTTCTCCTAATTTAATTTTCGTTTTTACCGTATTAGAGGCTAGGGCCTGAGAATCTGTATTGCAGATAATCAAGTCAGCACCTTTAATTTTTAGGTTATCCATGTGCTTTACCGCATTGGATCCTCCCCCCCCAATACCGATCACTTTAATGATGGATTTGAAAGAGGTTTCTGGTACTACTTCGATTTGATGGTCAAAAAAGGATGGGTTCGGGCTACTCATGGTATAATGTCAAATTTTCTTAAACGTAAAAATAATAGAAATCTGCTAATTTTTTAGTCATTCCCCCAACGCCATTCGTTCCCTAATTCAAGTTCATGGCGGAGGTTATGTTTAATGAAGAATTGTTTCGTCGAATAAAAGTCTAATTTCTTAGCAGGAATTCGTTCTGCGTTCCCTAAGGCATACAAAAGCATGGCGGTATATTTTACCGTATTTTCCATTTCTTTTTTATTCACTAAGCTAAAATCGTCACAGTTTGCATGGTAACAATCTAGTACACTGCGCGTTAATTTTCCCAAAGGATCTGCTGCTGGAATACCCTCCATTAAAAAAGTCTGGTTGTCAGAGTGTAAACCGGGCTCGTTAGCGATTTGATTGCCAAAATCTGCGTCAATAGCCTTGATTTGATCACCAATTGACTTCAATAAGGGGAGCATTTCGTCTCGACCTCCGCCGTTAAAACCATTCACATTATTCGTCATATCTAAGTTGATCATATAGACTACCTCATCTAAAGCTCCTACTTTTTTCGCCCGTTCAACATAAGCTTTAGAGCCTAACAATCCCTCTTCCTCGCCCATGAAAGCGACAAATTCGATAGTCCGTTTGCTGCTTAATCCAAGTGCTTTAAACGTTCTAGCTACATCTAAAACGGAGAAAGAACCAATGCCATTATCAATCGCTCCTGTCGCAAGATCCCAGGAATCCAAGTGGCCACCAATGATAATTTTCTCGTTTCTTAATTTCGAACTCGTCCCTTTTAAAGTTGCCACTACGTTACGCGCCTTAATTGGCTTACTTACATTATGCATTTCAATCAAACTCAACAAACCTGGTTGATCTTTCATCCAATTTCTGATTTCAGTCCCATTCTCTAGCGAAATACATACAGCCGGAATGGAAATCAAATTTCCGGTTACTGAGGCCGTACCTGTTAATAGCACTTGACCTTTTACAGTGTTAACAAAAATCACCCCGATAGCGCCGTGTTGGATAGCCAAAGCGGTCTTTTCAGATCGGTGTAGGTTTTTCGTTCCGGATGGAGCATCAAGCAGTCCAATATTCGCTAATACTACTTTGCCTTTTATGTCTTTTCCCACGTAGTCTGTATCTAAGCCATTGCCTAAATCAACGATAGTTCCTTGTATGTTCGCATCTACGGGAGTCATTGCCAAAGAAACTACAGGAACCTCTCTGAAATCATCTGATTTAGGAGGTGCTATGGACAAGGTGACCGTATCTCGTGCCCAAGCCTCTACTTGAAATCCTTGAAACTTCGTATCCTTAAATCCGGATTCTTTTAACAAACGAAAGGCATATTCTTCTGCCTTTTTTCCTTTTTCACTTCCGGTTAATCGATGACCAATTGTCTTGCAAGCATCTCCCAAAGAGCTGTATGCTTTAGAATGTAATTCAACTTCTTCTTTGATTTTTTTGAAAACATCTTTCCAATCCTCTTCACCTTGTGCAGGCGTAAAAGAACTAGTAAAAAGAGTCACTGACAAGGCAAGGATTCCAAGGGAAAATTTTCTCATGTACGATTTTAAATTATCACTTTAAATGTAGGCTTTTTCGCCGAAAAACGCAATTACCCGGACCAATTTTCCCTATCTAAATTTCGATAGGTGATGGCTTCCGCTAGATGTTTGGCTTCAATGCAGGATGATTTTGCTAAGTCGGCTATCGTTCTCGCCATTTTTAAAATTCGGTCATGCGCTCTTGCGGACAATTGTAATTTTTCAATGGCCCGTTGTAGGAGTAAGGTGGAGTCTGTATTAAGGAAGCAAATCTGTTGTACTTGTTCTGCGTTCATTTCCGAGTTCGTTCGTATTTTCGGCTGCTGTAGAAAACGATCCTTTTGAATGGCTCTAGCGAATATGACCCGTTCGCGAATCTCAGCACTTGATTCACTTACCTGCGAATTAAACATCTCCGGGTATTTTAATGGAAAGACTTCTAGGTGCATATCGATGCGATCTAATAAGGGACCGGAAATTCGATGGAGGTAACGGTCTACTTGAAATGGTTTACACGTGCAGGGTTTATCAGGGTGCCTGAAATAGCCGCAGGGGCAGGGGTTCATTGCGGAGATTAATAGAAAATTGGCCGGGAATTCCACGGTGCCGTAAGCGCGGGAGATAGGCACTTTTCGTTCTTCCAATGGTTGTCGTAAAAGTTCTAATACGTGGCGTTGAAATTCTGGGAGTTCATCTAGAAATAAGACCCCTTGATGTGCCAACGAAATTTCGCCAGGTTGAGGATTTGTTCGCCCTCCTATTAAAGCTGGCGCTGTGATGCTGTGGTGCAAGGCACGAAAAGGTCTTTCCGTTATGAGCGGCAGCTCTGTGCTCAGCTTGCCTCCAATGGAATGAATTTGAGTTGTTTCGATGATTTCACTTTGACTCATTGGCGGCATGATGGAGGGAATTCGTTTGGCCATCATCGTTTTTCCGGCACCCGGAGGCCCGACTAAAAGTAAATTGTGTCCGCCAGCTACGGCAATTTCGATCGCCCGTTTGGCCTTTTCTTGACCTTTTATTTGAGAAAAATCGTCTTCGTAGTGGATGGTTGGTTGTGCCGTGCTGGGCGCTTTCACAGCCGCTTGAGTTCTTCCATGTAAAAAGCGAATCGTGTCCCGTAAATTAGCCATTCCATATATGGATATACCATCAATTAAGGCGGCTTCGGTCGCATTTTCTCGAGGAAGAATCAGGGATTTGATACCTTGTTTTTTGGCCTCGATGGCCATAGAAAGGGCGCCTTTGATGGGGCGAATTTCTCCGGTTAATGATAGCTCTCCCATAATTAGATAGTCAGAAAGTCCGATCATTTTTGTCTGTTCAGACGCTTGTAGTAATCCCAAGGCAATGGGGAGGTCATAGCCGGACCCCTCTTTGCGGATGTCCGCAGGGGCGAGGTTGATGACGACTTTTCGGCGAGGAAAGAAATAGCCAATTTGCTTGATGGCGGATTCGACGCGTTGAATGGATTCCTTAATGGTGGAATCGGGTAAGCCCACTAGGTAACATTTGGATCCTTGTCCTACATGGGTTTCAATGGTGATAATGGAGGCGTGAATGCCTACGAGGGCACTGCCAAAAGTCTTTGCTAACATAGTGGTCGTTTAAGACACAATGTTAGGGGGAAAGAATCGTATTAAATATCAGTTAACTGAGTACCTTGAGAATTTACCAAGAACCTGGTTTTTACACCAAAAACCAATGGCTGGTTGTTAGGAATATGGCCCGCTGGAAAATCGAAAGCTATAGGGAATGAAGTGCCTGAAGTATGTTCGGCTACTAACTCAAAAGCTGTTTTTCCAATCGTCAAACTCGCTTCGTTGCAATCTGTAAATCCACCCACGATCAGGCCGGCTAGGTTTTTAAATAAACCAGCTCTTTTTAATTGCAAAAGCATACGATCCACGTGGTACAAGCGTTCGCCTATTTCTTCTAAAAATAGGATTTTACCATCAGTCGACCCGAAAGTAGGGGAGCCCACTAAATGGCATAAAAGGGATAAATTTCCGCCAATGATCTCCGCGGAGGCTTCGCCCAAGCGGTTCAAGGGGTGCGTCGGAGCTGATACCGAAACCACGCCCTCAAAGAGCGCACTATGCAAGTTTTGCAAGGCAGACTCACCGCCTTTTTGGCAAAAATTATGAGGCATAGGGCCGTGAATACTGGCAAAACCTAAGCGATCAACCTCACATAAGAGGGCGGTAATGTCAGAGAAACCAACGATCCATTTGGGACTCGATTTAAAGCCCGAAAAATTCAATGAATCTAATAAACGGGACGACCCATATCCACCCCGAATCGGGAAAATGGCCTTAATCGAGGGATCGTCCAGCATTTGCTGTAAATCGGATAAACGTTCCGTATCTGTGCCGCCTAAGCCAAAATGACGAGACAAGTAATTTGGCGCATTTCGCACCCTAAGTCCCCAGCTTTCTAGCACCTCCACACCCTGTTTCCAGTTTTCCGTGGGAGGAAAAGAGGCAGGAGATAGAATAGCGACTTCGTCGCCTGGCTGTAAATACGGGGGAATGATCCGAGTCATGGCGTAAATATCTGCTTTTTTTTAGGATCCTCAAGGGCTAAATTTCGTAATATTGTAAAAAATCTTTTCCTATCGCACCAGCAGATTTAAATCTTGTTCACCCTATTTACAACCCGCATCCGGGCTGGGCGGAGGAATTAGTGCACTATTATACCTTATTTAAAGAGGCAATTCCGGCAGCAACGAGCATTCATATGTATTTAGTGAATGATGGGAGTAAATCAGGGATTCGTCCGGAGGATATACACTTGTTGTCCGAAAAAATTACTGGTTTTACCTACATCGATTCTCCTGTCAATCAGGGGAAAGGCGGCGCTTTACGGGATGCGGTCCGCCAAACCACAGGTAAATGGGTCATCTATACCGATGCCGATTATCCTTACATAATGACTAATGCAGTGGAGATGTTTCGACTGCTTTCCACGGATGCCGCGGATGTGGTCGTGGGGGTGCGTGACGAACAATATTATGATCAATTGCCTCTGGGGCGTAAAATATTTTCCCTTTCGTTGAAGGTGATGAACTATTTGTTTTTTCCTCAGCTGAAGGTCAAAGACACGCAGTCAGGACTCAAAGGGTTCAACCAAAAAGGCAAGGAAGTCTTCTTAAAGACCCGGATTCCAGCTTTTCTGTTTGATATGGAGTTTTTAGTTTTAGCCTCCAAAAGATCTGACATACGCATTCAGTGGATCTATGTTCAGGCGCGTGAGGGAATTGTGTTTTCGACGATGCGCGCCAAAACGATTTTGACCGAGTTAGCGAATTTTGCCTCCATCTTATTTAGCGGCGACCGATGAAAATGCGACCGATGAAAACGCGAAAAATGAACCCAATTCTAATCACGATAGATGTGGAAGAATGTGATATTCCTTTGGAATACGGTTTCACGATTCCGTTAGAGGAACAGTTGGCTATTTCTAAAGAGGGGCTAAGTCATTTCATGCAGATCGTAGAGGAGGCCAATGTACCTGTCACTCTATTCTGTACGGGCGTTTACGCTGAAAACAATACTAATTGGATCAAGTCTTTGAAGCCAAGTCACGAATTAGCCTCTCATGGCTATTTTCACGGACATTTTGACGCCTCGACGGACCTAAAAAGCTCTAAAGATTTACTAGAAAAATTAAGTGGAAAACCCATCACTGGTTTCCGGATGGCCCGAATGCAGTATGTGGAGGAATCTGAGATTTTGAAAGCGGGTTATTCCTACCATTCGTCTCTAAATCCTACCTGGATTCCGGGTCGCTATGATCACCGTGACAAACCGACTAAACCATTCTTTGATAAAGGTCTATGGAATGTTCCCGCGTCGGTGAGTCCTTGGTTGCGGATTCCGCTGTTTTGGCTGGCATTTAAGAACTTCCCGCTTTGGATCTATACTTTTTTAGCGAAGCGAACTTTACGTAAGCAGGGGTTCTTGAATATCTATTTCCATCCCTGGGAATTCGCTGATTTGAGCAAATATCCGCTCCCATCTCACGTAAAAAGGGGGCATAATGGGCCTTTACGGGATAAATTGCGTTCTTTTTTGCAGCAGATGAAAAGGGAGGGAGAATTTACCACAATGGCGAAAATGCTAGAGAATAATGAATAAGAAATCCACCTTACTGATTATTTGGGCGCTGGCAGGTTTAGTGACTGGCTGGAAACAATTCTCCTTGAGTGCTGTTCATTCGCACATTAATAATTTTCAAATTTTCAAAGCGAGTTTCGGTCATTTCATCCATCGGATGCCTTTGTATTTGGAATACCCTAAGGAGTATTTCGACTTATATCTATATGGTCCCATTTTCGCCATTCTGATGGCACCCTTTTCGATCCTACCAGATGGCCCGAGTGTTGTTTTATGGAATGTGTTGAATTCGGTAGTGTTATTTGTGACGCTTTGGCACTTGCCTATCGTTGAAAACAAACGGGTTGCGATTACGTGGATTGTGTTGAATTCGTCCATTACGGCCTTATTAAATACGCAGTTTCATGCCCTTTGTTTGGCCTTGATTATTTGGTCTTATATCTGCGTGGAGAAGAAAAATTACTTCTGGGCGACACTTTGGATCGTTTTAGGAATCTATATTAAGTTGTATGGGGTGGTAGGTTTAGCTTTTTTCTTTTTTGCCAAAGATCGTATTCGTTTCGCGGCTTATTTCGTTTTCTGGCTTCTTGTGATTGGTTTTATTCCTTTGGCCTTAGGTGGATTTGACTATGGAATCCAAACCTACCGTGACTGGATGGGCATCTTGGCACACAAAAACGAATTAAACGAGAACATTAAAAATATTCGTACAGATGTCTGTGTGATGGGAATGGTTCGTCGTTGGACAGGAGATCCGAATATTTCCAATCTATGGTTCCTGATTCCATCGATGCTTTTAAACATGTATTTGTTCTTCCAACCAAAGAAGTGGATAGACCCAGACTTTAGACTGCGCATGTTGGCCTTTGTTCTTCTTTATATAATGTTAGCAAGTACTGGCACGGAATCCCCTACGTTAGTGATGGCTTTTCCGGCGGTTGGGATCTGGTTTGTATTAGGAGAAAAAACCAAAGAGCGCTGGGCAATGTTGATCTTTACGTTGTTGATTTCGAGCTTTTCTCCCACGGATTTATTTCCGGCCTATATAAGGAATGAAATCATCAATCCTTTAGCCTTAATGATATTGCCTCTATTCGGAGTGTGGCTGTGGTTGGCTTGGGACTTGTTTACAGAAAAACGACCTCTGCAATAATGTCTTGTTGAGCCGTTTTATTCAATAATTCAATCATTTTCTGCTTTGCCATCAGCAATTCTTTTTTTAAAGGAGCGGAATCGATGCTTAAAAAGAGTTTTTTATCCTTAATAAAGACCTTGGTTGTTCGCGCAGCGATCGGTTTTCCCATTATTTCTTCCCAATGGGCTACAATATACGTTTCATCGTATTTGTTTTGCAGCTTGTATACGCGTAAAAGAGATTCGATCGCTTCTTTCAAGCTCACATGGTCCTTGCTTCTAGTGGAAGCACGGGGGCCTTTGGGATTGAATGGGGAGTCGATCATAGTGTTTATTTTGACTTTCAAAAGTAAGCCATTAATTAGTTTTAATCAGGAAATTCTAAACAAAATTTAATTTTTTTTCAATTTTTTTATAATTCATTAATCCCAAAATAGTACCCTAAAATTATCAGATATCAGTAGAAAATATCGGATTAATACAATAGTCTTTCGTCTGTGCTCTGATAGGAAGCCTACAATGATTATTTAAAGGATGAAAATTATATTAGAATTCTATTACTTTTGCCTTTAACGAAAAGAAAGCGAAAGTCTAAACTATGAAAACTACGATCGCCGCATTTTCTACAAGTTTTATTAAAAAATAATTCTTTAACCCCAAATTACCAAACTAATGAGTACACAACAACCAAAGCCAGCTGCTAAGCCAGCTGCAACCGAAAAAAAATCTGGCGGTATTTCTGCAGGTTTAATTCTAATTGTCCTTTTTGCAATTGCAATTGCAATTTACACTTTTGTGATGGGTGATGGCTCTCACTTTGAAGGTGGAACAAATGAAGGACACCCACTTCCAGGTGACTACTTTGGTGTAGTTTACAAAGGTGGTGTTATCGTGCCAGTTTTGATGACTTGTTTCTTAACTGCATTAACATTCTCCATCGAGCGTATGTTCACAATCGGTAAAGCTAAAGGAACTGGAGATGTGAATACATTCGTACGTTCAGTACAATCAGCTTTAGACAAAGACGATGTGGAAGGTGCTTTGAAAGCTTGTGATAAGCAAAAAGGATCTGTAGGTAATGTTACTTTAGCTGCAATCAAAAAATACAAAGCGTTAACTACGGAAAAGTCTTTAGATAAAGAGCAAAAATTAGCTGCATTGAGCAAAGAAGTGGAAGAAGCTACTTCATTAGAATTGCCAATGTTAGAGAAGAACTTAACAATCATCGCAACTTTAGCATCCGTATCAACTTTGATCGGTCTATTAGGAACGGTAATTGGTATGATCAAGGCCTTCGCGTCATTAGGTAATTCAGGTGGATCAACTGATTCATCCGCTTTAGCAAATGGTATCTCTGAAGCCCTAATCAATACGGCTTTAGGTATCGGTACTTCAGCGATCTGTATCATTGCATACAACGTATTTACAGCGAAAATTGATGAGTTAACTTACAGCATCGACGAAATCGGCTTAAGTGTTAACCAAAACTACGCTACACATCACAATTAATATTTGAACTGATTTAGGGGCCTAGCCCTTTCATTCAATTTTATTCACCGTTCAAAAAAATAATTGTTATGCCAAAAGTTAAAGCTAAACGACATAGTGTCTCACTCGACATGACAGCGATGTGTGACGTGGCTTTCCTTCTTTTGACGTTCTTCATGTTAACCGCGAAGTTCCGTCCAGAAGAGGCAGTTACGATCACTCCTCCATCTTCTATTTCAGAGAAACCTTTGAATACGAAAGATGGTATGCTGATGGTTAGTGTTTCACCAGAAGGTGGCGTTTATTTGGCAACTGATGATCAAATGGCTCGTGAGTTTATGTTAGAGCGTATGGCTAATCGCTATGGTATCGCTGTAACGGCTGAGATGAAGAAGAATTTTATGTCTTCTGAAATCGTAGGCTATCCTCTAGGAGCAATGCGTCAGGTGTTAAATATGAAACCTTCAGAAGCGAAAGCACTAAGCAAGGGAATTCCAATTGATTCAGCCAACAACGAATTATCGTATTGGGTGGGTTATGCGAAATTGTCTAATCCAGAGTTGAAAGTTGCTATCAAAGGAGATAAAGAATCTAACTACAAAGTTTTTGCTGATATCATCGGTACTTTGCAGGCTCAGAATATCAATATCTTCCAATTAGTAACTGGACCGGAAAATAAACCGAAATAAGTTTTCATTTTTAATTACGAAAAGAAATGGCAGAAATAGATAGCTCCGGTGGCGGGAAGAAAGGCGGAAAGAAGCGTAGTAAGAAAATGTCGACCAAAATCGACATGACACCCATGGTGGACTTAGGCTTCCTTTTGATTACTTTCTTTATGTTAACAACGACGTTAGCAAAGCCCGTTACCATGCAATTAAACATGCCTGATAAAACGGATACAAAGGAAACATCACCTGTAAAATTATCGGAAACCTTAACGGTATGTCCAGATGAGAACAAGGTGTATTACTACCAAGGTATCCCTACTGAAGCAGGTACAGTAATGCAAGTTACTAACTATTCGGATACAGGAATTCGCAAGGTTATCGCGGATCTGAAAGCGAAAGTGGGTAATAATTTTACTATCGTGATCAAGCCAACCAAAAAAGCGAAATATCGCAATATGATTGACATGCTTGATGAATGTGCGATTACTAATAACAAGCGTTATGCTTTATTAGAAATCGATCCGGATACGGAGGCATTGATTAAACGATCAGGAAAATAAGCTTATTAAATTAATTTTAAATTAAACGAATATTATGTCACAAGTAATAAGCCAAGATGCTACTTTGGACGATATTATCTTCAAAGACAAGAACCGTGAATTCGGTGCCTTTGTTCTGCGCAAGACATATCCTAAAGTAATGAAGCGGTCCGTATTACTAGGCTCTGCACTCTTTGTCGGTGCTCTTTTGTTAGCAGCTTTCTGGAAACAGTTAACTGCAGCTGCGGAAGATAAGACTGAGGTGACTGCTGAAGTAATGAAACTGGACAAGCCTGCTCCACCTAAAAAGGTTGAGTTGCCTCCACCGCCGCCACCGCCACCACCCAAGGAAATTCCTAAGGTGACAACGACGAAATTCTTACCTCCTGAAATCAAGCATGATGAGGAAGTAACGAAACCAGAACCTCCACCTGAAGAGGTGAAAGGTAACACAGCGTCTGAATCTGTGAAAGGTGAAACGGATACATATGAGCCACCAGTAGATCCAGATGCGAAAGGAGCTGAGCCTGTTGAGCCTCCTAAGCCAGCTGAAGATGAAATCTTCACGGCCGTAGAGCAGCAAGCTGAATTCCCTGGAGGTCCGGGTGCATGGGGACGTTTCTTACAGAAAACGTTGAAATACCCATCTGCTGCTCAGCGTGCAAACGTAGGTGGTAGAGTATTCGTATCTTTCGTTGTTAACACGGATGGCTCAGTTCAAGACGTACAAGTATTGAAAGGAGTTGGTTTCGGATGTGATGAGGAAGCTATTCGCGTAATCAAGGCTATGCCAAGATGGAACCCAGGTAAGCAATCTGGACGTGCGGTTAGATCTCGTTTTACTCAACCGATTACATTCGTATTATCTGAATAAGATATAAACGCTTAATCATAGACAGACCTGCTGAATGTATTTTTAGCAGGTCTGTTTTTTTAAAGAAAATGAAAAAACCTGTTGCTATTTGGATTAATGTTGGATTTCGATTAATCGTTGCCTTTGCCTATTTTTTGTTAGGGCTGTATGTGGCTTTTTATTCGGAGTTTGATTTGGGTACTAATTTTGGAGTACCTACGATTGTTTTATTTGGATTACTATTTATGGCCTATGGCTTGTTCCGTATTTGGAGGGCCTACGCTTATTTCAATTCGACAGATGAGGATGATGAAGAATACCAGAAATATTAGTTTAGTCCTTTTAGGGCTTTGTTTTTTTCAGTGCTCCACCGGTAAAAAGGAGGGGCCTACAGATACTGCTACAGTAGGGGAAATTACATTAGGAGTGGATGAGTCTTTTGAACCCTTAATGAAGGCGGAGAAGACAGCTTTTGAAGAACAATATCATTACGCGAAAATCAAGTACAAGTTCAGCCCAGAAAATGAAGCTATTGCTGATATGCTAAATGACAAGATTCGGGGGGTAGTGGTGACGCGTGATTTAACAGAAAAGGAAAAGGAAATTTTTACGCGCAAGTCCGTTACTTACCGTAGTTTTAATATAGCCGCAGATGGCATCGCTCTATTGTCAAATAAATCCAATGGAGATACCCTCATTACTTTAACCGATTTGAGGGATTTAATCGTGGGCACTTCATCAAAATATACACTTGTTGTCGATAAAGCGAATTCGAGTAATTTGAAATTTTTATTAGACAAATTAAAGATTTCAAGTGCGGAGAAGTTGCATGTTGTGGCGGCTGGTTCTAACCCAGAAGTGATCAATCAGGTAAAAAAGGATCCTAGGGCAATTGGTATAGTCGGTTCTAACTGGATTAGCGATGGAGACAATCCTACTTCTTTGGGTTTTATTCGTTCGGTACATGTCATGTCTGTGGCGGAGACAAAGGACAAGCCCTATTCTCAGCCTTTTGGCTATAATTTAGCTTTGAAAAAGTACCCGCTACGCCGTGAAATCAAATATATCTTGAAAGAAGCGCACCAAGGATTAGGAACAGGATTCTTGAATTATGTGTCTGGGGATTTGGGGCAATTGATTGTTTTGAAGGCTGGCTTAATTCCATTGACCCGTCCTATCACGATTCGTACGTATCAAATCAGTCAATAGTGTATTTTTATTCGGTTTAAAGTAGGGAAAATAGAAGATTGTTTTTATTTTTGTTGTTCTTACGAATTATAAGTTAAGTGTATAAAATTGGACATTTCGGTGTTCGAGGCCTAGGAAAAATATTGAAAGCTATTAATTAAAAAAACAAAATGAAGAAAATGAAATCGTGGATATTGGCAGTCAGTTTATTGATCACCAATATGGCAATGGGACAAACTATCGCAGACGGATTACACTTAATCGATCGCGATCAACCTAGCAGAGCAAAGCAAGTTTTTGAAGGCTTAGTGGCAGCTTCTCCTACCGGTGAAAACTACTATTATTTAGGTTACTATCATTTATCACGTAGAGATTGGTCCGCAGCAGAAGATGCCTTTAAAAAAGGTTTAGCTGCAGATCCGAAGAACTATTTAAATCAAGTTGGATTAGCTACGATTAAAGTAGGCCAAAACAAGGTGAATGATGCGAAAGTAGATTTTGACCGTATTTTGTCTGAAACCAAATACAAAAACGGTGATGTGATTCACCGAATCGCTGAAGCTTATGAGATGTTCTACAAATTAGGACGTGATCCAGAATTCAATGCCAACAATAACGATCCTGCTGAGGCGATTCGTTTGATCGATTTGATGTTAGAGAAAACAAAAAAAGGTCCTAACGCGGAGCAAATGATCGTTCGTGGAGATGCATTCTTAATCAAGAATGACGGTGGTAACGCGGTTTCTTCATACGAGCAAGCTTTAATGCAAGATCCTAGAAATGTAAAGGCTAAAGTGAAGATTGGTACTGTTTTCTTACGTGGTAAAAACTACCGCGAGACACAATCTCGTTACAAAGAAGCGATTGATTTGGATTCAAACTATGCCCCAGCGCACAAGCGTTACGGGGAGTATTTGATCGTAGGTAGCCAGTACAAAAATGCATCTCGCTATTTCAGAAAGTATTTAGAGAAAGCAGAGGCAACTCCAGAGGTAACTTTGGAAACCGCTAAATTATTATTCTTGTCTCAAGATTATGAGGGGGCGATGAAGTACACGGATGAGGCAGACAAGAAAGGGGTAAAAGATAATGATATCTTCCGTATGCGTGGATACTCTAATGTAGAGATGAAGAACTACCAACAAGGTATTGATAACTTAGAGGGTATGGTTCGTTCAGGGGTGAAACCTTATTTCATGGATGATTTGTACTTCGGTAAAGGTTACCAAGGTTTAGGTAAAGATTCAGTGGCTTTGACTTACTTAGAGCGCGCTGCACCTTTAGATACAAACAATAACGTGTATAACATTATCCACGATATTCGTTACAAGCAAAAGCGTTATAATGATGCGGCAAATGCAGCATTGAAAGGTATCGAGTGGAAGCAAAAGAAAAATCAGGCGATAGGTTCTGGAGATTACTTTAAAGCTGCGATGGATTATTATTTCGTTTCTGCCTATACTGCTGTCACGGATACAGTGAATCGCCCTTTAATTGCTATGAAAGCAGATACTTTATTTGCTAAAGCTATTTCCATTAATGATAAATGGCCTCCATTCTACCTGAATCGTGCACGAAATAACAGTTTAATTGATTACACGAAAACAAAGTGGTTAGCTATTCCTTTTTATGAGAAATTCATAGACGTAGTTATGAAATTAAGAGAGGAAAAATCTACTGCGTATAAAGAAGATAAGAATCATTTATTTGAAGCATACAAGGCATTAGGTGGTTATAATTTATTGATCGCAAAAGACGAAGCTAAAGCGAAAGTGTATTTTACCAAAGCGTTAGAGATTAAAACCGATGACAAAGAGGTCAACGATTATTTTAATCCAGCACCAGCCGCGGCACCTAAGAAATAAATTGAATTTACTCATCGAAAAAAGCTGCTCATCGGGCGGCTTTTTTCATTTATCCTACTATTATGTCATACGCAATCGTTACAGGAGGAAGTAAAGGGATTGGAAAAGAAATCGCTTTGCAATTAGCAGAGAGGGGCTACCATTTGTTATTAGTGGCTCGAAATTCCTATGAGCTTCAGCAGGTTAAAGAGGAGATTCAGAAAAAGTATTCACTAGAGGTTGATTACCTTGTGGCGGATTTAGCCGATCCATCTGCCGTCAACACGGTGTACGAATGGGTGTTAGCTAAGCAGATTGACTTGCGTATTTTGGTGAACAATGCAGGTTATGGTTTGGTGGGAGAATTTGAAAAATATTCATTCGAAGAGACTCAAAAAATGATGCAAGTGAACATGAACGCCTTGGTAGAATCTTGTTACCGTTTCTATCCAATGCTTTCAGGTAAGGGCCAAGCTTATGTTTTAAATATTGCGAGTTCCACGGCATACCAAGCAATTCCATTGATGAGTGTTTATGCTGCCTCCAAAGTATTTGTATTAAATTTCTCCCGTGGATTATTCCATGAGTGGAAAGCCAAAGGCATCACTGTAACGGCGGTAAGTCCAGGAGCCACTTCTACGAACTTTAATGATCGGGCTAATTTACAAGATAAGGCTAGAAAAGCGGCTGAAAAAGTAACAATGACGCCAGCCCAAGTGGCGAAGATGGCGGTGGATGGGATGTTTGCTAAGAAGCAAGAAGTAATCACAGGTTTTATCAATAAACTAGGGGCTTTCTTGGCTTGGATCGCACCTAAAGCGAT
Organism: Aquirufa esocilacus; assembly: GCF_042715595.1. Classification (NCBI taxonomy): domain Bacteria; kingdom Pseudomonadati; phylum Bacteroidota; class Cytophagia; order Cytophagales; family Flectobacillaceae; genus Aquirufa; species Aquirufa esocilacus. Next base: position 59,479 of record NZ_JBBKXX010000001.1, read on the forward strand.
TTCAGAGAAAGTAGCTAAAGGGATTTACGAATAGTTTTTTCTTGGCTGATTCCATCAGAGATCAGTCTAAGTACATAGGTTCCAGCAGGGAAACGGGATATATCCCAGTCCATTCTCCTGCTGGAATTTTTTATGGTAGTTGAGTCGATCAATTTACCCTTTATGTCATATAGTTGAATTTGGGCGGCCTCTGTTTCGTAGGCAATTTCGATGGAGAAAATTCCAGGGCTGGGATTAGGGTAAACGGCAAATTCATAGGTTGCCGGCCTATCCACATAAAAGACATTGGAGTAGGCAGAAAAACACGAGAGACTTTTGTATAGCCATTTGGCTCGGACATAGAATTCGCGTCCCTCGGTGATCTTTCTGAAAGAAGCTGTATCCGTTAATTTGGTTTGGTCAATGAGCCATTCTAGTAGACCGGTAGATTTAGCTCTGATAAAATAGGCACCACTTTTTTCTAATCGAGGTGGAGGAGGATTAGCTTTTCTTTCAAGTACAATTTTTTCCGATCGGTAGTAACAGCCATTTTCTTCGATGACACTTTGGTAAACTCCTGCAGGTAAGAGGCCCGTTAGTAATTTCTCCGTTGAAAAAAGATGGCCGTTCAGTTCCCAACCAATGAAATGAACGCTCGGGTCCACTATAAGGCTCATACTCGCACTGTCTGCCTCGCAAATAGAGCTAGTAAATGATTTGCGTACTAATGAGGTTGGTAGTTTCAGAATAGGCAAATTCAAGAATAGTGTGTCGCTCTCTCCATCATTGCAGAGGAATGTATATTGACCACCACTCAAAGCAAAATCTGCTGTAGAGGATTCGTAGCGTTTGCTCCCAGCGATGGCGGAAGTTTTTAAAGGACATCCATTGACTCGTATACGATAATTGCTCGTTAAGCAATTGGTTTCCATTTGAGCGGTTAATCGATGGATAATGGGGCCATTTCGTACATAATATACTTCGGTAGTATCTTTTGCTAGACAGCCCAGGGAGTCGATCACAGTGCGAAATAAGTATCCACTGGAAGAGAATGGGCCCAAGGGGTTTTTGGCTGTAGAATTGTACAGGATGCGATAGGGTAGCGTTCCGTTTAAGGCCAATGTTTCAAAGGGACTGATAGTTCTTTCTCCTGTCAGTGAGATGGGTAGGAGAGGCCGTAGTTTTAGGCGTGGCTTAACGCGAATCGCCACCGGAATACGCGCGCTTTCGCAATCGTTTATTTTGATGGAAGCAAATCGTATGATCAAGGTATCGAGTTCGCTGCTGTTTGATATGGCTTTCATGGCCAAGGAAGTAGCGGTACTTAGGCTAGTCTTCGCTGACTCTGTTTCATACCAGATATTGTTCAGGCCGCCGCTGGCTTCTAAGGTGATAGGGGTATCTGAGCAAAAATAGGCAGATGTAGTATTCAGCGGTGGCGCTGGAATAGAGTAAATAACCGTTTTTACTCCCGTTGATAAAGGTCCCTCGCAACTAGATTTAACACAAGAGGCCCGAAAAATGGCGCTATCTGAGCCGATTAGTGGCAACCGGCTGTCCTCGCCTAGTTTTACCCCAGCTGAATTATACCAATATGTTAGGGAGGGAGAACAGCCGGTGGCATTGAGCGAAAAGGGTAATCCCACACAAGCTTTCACTAGCTTGACGGCATGGGAGGGAGCAGCTGGGAGCGAAGTGACGTTGAGTGATACCTCATTCGAAGCTAGCACACAGGATCCCAAAGGTAGAGTCGAAAAGCGTGCGAATGCCTTTATTTTTGCCCCATTAAGTGTGGGAGTGGCAATAATTGAATCCACAGCTTGCCCGTTGAGTGTCCAGGAATAAGGAAATGAAATAAGCGTTTTCTCACAAACGGTAACGCTTGAAATTGCAGGCGCTTTTCGGACCACCACGAGAACAGAATCAGAATAGCTGATGCATTTACCTACTGTGATCTTTAATCGATAGAAAGATCCAGTGGGATGTGTGGCTCCGCCAGAAAGAAAGTGGTAGCGCGCTGTGCGCGCATTAGTGATGCTGGTGAATTTTGCGTCTGTTGGTCGACGCTTTTCCCATTGAAAGGTGCCGCTAGAACTGATGGCGATGAGTCGAATGGAATCTCCCTCGCAGGTAATTTGGGGGAGTGGCTGGGTACTAATAGTGGCACATTGTGCGATAGAAGCGAAACTAAAAAAAAGAAAAAAGAGCGTTTTCATGACTCGAAATAGAGCAGAAAACCAGGGCTAAACAAGTCGGGGAAAATCAATATCAGGAACCCGATAAATAAAAAACGCAAACTACTCGAAGCGAGCCGTTTGCGTTTTTATCAAGGTGTTGGTATTCTTAGATATCGCAGATTTTCACCGCTTGTTCTAGGGAAGCCATTTTGTCTTTACGGGCTGGAATAAACTCTTGTCCGATAAAGCCTTTATATCCTGTGTCATAGATGGCACGAATGATGGCCGCATAGTTTAATTCTTGCGTATCATCGATCTCGTTACGACCTGGAACACCACCTGTGTGGTAGTGCGAGATGTATTGGTGGTATTTTTTAATGGTGGCGATTACGTCCCCTTCCATGATTTGCATGTGGTAGATATCGTAAAGCAATTTGAATTTATCAGAACCCACCATCTCACAAAGGGCAGCACCCCATTCGGTTGTGTCAGCTTGGTAATCTTTGTGGTTTACTTTGGAATTCAATAGCTCCATGGAGATCGTTACATCGTAACGTTCTGCGGTTTTCATGATACGTTGTAAGCCCTTTTTGCAGTTGATTAGGCCATCTTCGTCGCTCATGCCATCTCTGTTTCCAGAGAAAGTGATGATATTTTTAACGCCGGCTTTCGCTGCTTTGGGGATGATATCTTCGTAGAATCCGACTAAAGCATCATGGTTTTTTGTCCGGTTAAAGAAGTTCGGGATGTTCATGCCGTCTGGGTATTTTCCCCAGCCAATCGCCGCAGTCATATCGTGTTTTTTCAGGATTTCCCACTCATCGGGGCCTGTTAATTCGATGGATTGTAAGCCAATTTTTTTGGCATTAATGACTAATTCCTCAAACGGAATATCGTTATAGCACCAACGGCAAGCCGAGTGATGCACTTTCCCTTTTAGGTCTAGGCCCGCTTGGATGTCGGCTTCTTGAAAACGATGTCCCATCATTCCAAGACCAGCGAATCCAGCAGAGCTTTTTAGGATGTCTCTGCGGCTGAATTTGTTTTCCATAGGTATATATTTTAATAGGTTTATTTTAGCAATCCGGTGACGAATTTTTCACTGAGCTCAAAAAGCAAGCCCGGGTAAACGCCTAGCAATATACTGATAATTCCTAGACCAAAAAGACTAAGTAATTCTAATTTATTCAAATCAGGTAACGACCAATCTGCATTTTTTTGGTAGTGTTTTCCCAAATAGATTTTTTGGAACGTCCATAACAAGTATCCTGCACCTAATAATAAGCCCAAAGCGCCAAACACCGCAATCCCAGGATGCACAAATGGGCTCGTGAACGCGCCCATCAGGCTGAAGAATTCTCCAATGAATCCCGAGAATCCAGGTAGGCCTAAAGACGCAAAAATGGCGATCCCTGAAATGACCGTGAAGCGCGGCATTAAGGTTACTAGTCCAGAATAGGAATCAATTTCACGGTTGCCGGTGCGGGAATATAATACGCCTACCATCAAGAATAATAGTGCGGATAAAACTCCGTGGGAAATGGTTTGGAAGATGGCCCCTTGCCATCCTTCCGCTGTAAAGGCTGCGATTCCGATCAGCACGAATCCCATGTGGGAAACGGAAGAATAGGCCACTAATTTCTTTAAATCCGTCATGGCTAGTGCGTTGTAGGCGCCATAAACGATGGATAATGCGCCTAAGCCTGCTAAGATATTTGCCGATTCAATAGCTTCTGGCATAAAAAACGGAATGGTGATTCGCAACCAACCGTATGCCCCGATTTTCAATAAAACACCAGCTAATAAAACGGAGATAGGGGTAGGTGCTTCTACGTGCGCATCGGGCAACCAAGTGTGCAGAGGAACCATCGGTAATTTGATGGCGAACCCGATGAAAAGAAGCCAGAATCCCCATTCTCGCGCGCTCATACCCGCTAATTGCCAGCCTGAGCTAATGTGAAGTATGCTGGTGATTTGGCAATTATTATAGTCTGCTAAGGCCTGCATATCAAAGCTATGCACTAAAGAAGAGGTCGCTAATTCTTGTGACTGAATCAGTTGCTGCACCGTTTTCAAGGCCTCTAGTTTGAAGCCTTGTTCTGGGCGAATCAAACCATTCAATAAAGCCGTTTCGTAAGGATCTACATAAGCAACGCCCATGCCTAGCATAACGATCAGGATCAAAAGGGAGCCCACTAACGTGTATATAAAGAACTTTAAGGATGCATAGTTTCTACGCGGTCCACCCCAAATTCCGATCAAGAAATACATAGGGAGCAACATAAACTCGAAGAAGACGTAGAAAAGGAAGAGGTCTTTGGCCATAAAACAGCCCATAATCGAGGCGTTCAAGAGCAAAACCAAGGCATAGTAGCCACCTATTTTTTCCTTAATGTCTGTTGAGTTCCAAAGCGCCACCCAAGTGATTAATCCGGTTAACAAAAGCAGTGAAATGCTCAAACCATCCACCCCTAGCGTGTATTTGGACATAAATTGCCCCATCGATCCGAGTGAAATGGAGAACCAATTGTGCGTTTCGTTGAATTGAAATAAGCCGGATGTTTTATCGAAAGCGCTGTAGATATAGCACAAAAGTGCCAATTGGACTGTCGAAAGACCGACGGCAATGCTTCTCGCTTGTTCTTTCAATTGACCTAAACCAAGCGCTAAAGCACCGACTAGAGGCAATCCGATTAACAGCGATAATAGAGGTAAATTCGTCATTTAATAAATAGCGCGTAAAGTAAAAATAAGGCAAATGTCACAATAATCATAGCCCAATAGCTTTGGACTTTAGCTGATTGCCAGCGACTTAAAATTCTTCCAGTGCCTGCACTCAAGCTGGAACTTCCGCCCACTAAAATCCCGTCGACAATGTGTCTGTCAAACCAGTCGGATAGGTGGGCAATAATCACTTGCAAAGCGGCAATCCCATTCACGAAGCGGTCAATGAATTGCGTTTCGAAAACCTGTGCAGATCTGCTCTTCCAACGAATAAAGCGGAATAAGGTGGGCCATAAGTGAGGTAAAAATTGGTAATTCCCCGTCGGAATCCAGTTTCTCGTTAAATAGGCTCCAGCAATTCCCAAGACCCAGGTGGCAGCCGTAATGTATAACCAGAATGATGGGATATGGTATATGCTTATTAACGTATTTTCGGGCATTTCCAATGGATTTACCGAAATCCAAATGAAGAGACTTGCTATGATCAGTATACTGATTGGCAGCGCGAATTCTGTCGTCGAAGAACCGTCTTTCACAGGCCCCATAAAGATCAAACAAAACTGTCGGCTGATGTAGAAACTGGTTAATACCATCCCTAGCGCTAAAACAACTAGCAATTCTACGTGACCTGATGTATATAAATATCCAGCGATATTTTCTTTGCTGTAAAAACCTCCCGTAAGCGGTAATCCCATTAATCCGGCACCGAAAATGAGGTAGGCCAAAGCCGCAACTGGCGCTTTCTTGCGAAGGCCACCCATGTCGTTTAGACTTTGGGAATGAACCGTATGGATGACCGCTCCGGCCGCTAAAAAGAGGCCTGCTTTGAAAATTCCGTGGGTCAATAAATGAAATAAAGACGCGTCAGAGCCCATTCCCATCCACATTAAACCTAGTTGGGAAATGGTGGAATAGGCGAGTGTTTTTTTGATGTCGTTTTGGAATAGAGCGAAAACAGCTCCTGCTAGAAAAGAGATCGAGCCGATGATTCCCATAAAAAGGTGGGTCTCCGAACTTGTAATGTCGAAAACGCGAACTCCCACAAAAACACCGGCAGCCACCATCGTAGCGGCGTGAATAAGTGCAGAGGCTGGCGTAGGGCCTTCCATCGCATCAGGTAACCATGACATCAATGGGAATTGAGCTGATTTAGCCATTCCGCCCGCAATAATCGCGATTCCGATAAGGGCAGGGGCAATGCCATGCATCGCTGAAAATTGCCAGGTATTGAAATGCAAACATAGGGCGATTAAACCGAATAATAAGGCAATATCCCCTAAGCGATTAATTAAAAAGGCTTTTTTAGCGGCTTGAATGGCGGCCGTTTTTTGGTGCCAAAAACTAATCAACAAATACGAGCAAGCACCCACTAATTCCCAAGCCCCATAAAAAACAAGGATGGAATCGGTCAGCAGTAAAAGCGTCATCGAACCCACAAACAGGTGCAAATACAGGTAGTAGCGACCGATGGAGGGATCGTCTTTTAGATACGATTTGGAAAAAAGCTGAACACAAAAAGAAACCAAAGCGACTAATCCGAGGATCAATTGAGCAGGGGTATTCGCCCAAAAACTCGCATTCAGCTGCTGCCCACCCAGATTAAACCAAGGATAAGCTATTTTGAAATCGACAGGTGCAGTGGTGCAAAAATACAATGCAGTAATGCTAAATACAGCAGAGAGGGTAATCGAAAAAAAAGGTTTGGGAAAAAGAGCCACCAAAAGCGCGGACGCCCAAGGCAACAAAAGCACTCCAAGAAATAGGAGATTTAATCCCATATAATTGCGTAGATCTAAAGACAAATATACGGATTATCCGCCACTCACGGGTGGAATTAAGGCAATTTCCATCGTTTCAGAGAGGATAAAATCAGGTTCTGGGAAGCGATGTTCCGCCGCAAGTCGAAGCGAGGGTAGATTTTCCAAAGCCGGATGCTTTGAACGCAAGGTTTGCAACATTTCCTCCACGGTCACTGAGCCCTCTTTTTCGATAGAAATCGTAGACGATTTTAATAAATCCCGGCAAATACCGAACAGCAAGATGTGGTAGGTTGACATCGTTTTTTGTACCTTTGGTAACTATTGAACAAATATATTGGATATTCCTCAGCTTTTAGATAATCACGGTCGCGAATTGACGTATTTACGTCTCGCGGTGACGGATCGTTGCAATCTGCGTTGCACCTATTGCATGCCGGCAGAGGGGATTAACTATATGCCGGAGCGCGAGTTGTTGAGCTGGGAGGAGATGTTTCGCTTGACCCGCATTTTGCATGAAATGGGGATTAAAAAGGTTCGCATTACGGGAGGAGAGCCCTTTGTTCGCAATGGTTTGTTGGATTTTCTAACGAATTTATCGGGCTTGAAAGACCTCGAAATTTGTTTGACTACGAATGGCGTTTTCATTGGTGAGTACATAGAGGCGCTGAAAAAGCTAGGTGTTCGTCACATCAATTTAAGTCTAGATTCCCTCGATCGGGATCGCTTTCAGCAGATCACTAGGAGGGATGATTTTGCCAAAGTCTATGCAAATCTAATCCGCTTAATCGAAGCCGGTTTCCAAGTCAAGATCAATGCGGTCGTGATGCAGGGTAAAAACGAGGACGATATTATTGCTTTGACGGAGTTCGCTCGCGCGCATCCGGTATCGGTGAGATTCATCGAAGAAATGCCGTTTAATGGTTCCGGACTGGTAGAAGAAAAGCTATTTTGGGATCACGCCCGTATTCTAGAGCGTATCCGCTCGCAATTTCCGGACCTAAAAGCGAGACCCTTTTTGTTCGGGGAAACGGCAAATACCTATGATATTCCTGGATTTAAGGGCAATGTGGGTATCATCGCGGCCTTTACCCGGACTTTTTGCGGAAGCTGTAATCGCATTCGTCTCACGGCTAAAGGACAGGTGAAGACTTGTCTTTACGATGATGGCGTTTTTGATATGAAGCCGTATCTTCGTAGCGAAGTGAGCGATGAGGAGGTGAAAGCACAATTTTTGACATTATTTAAATCGCGTCCGTTGGATGGATTTGAAGCAGAAAATAAACGAAAAGGAGTCATCACCGAATCGATGACGACTATTGGAGGTTAAACAGTAGCATTTTTATGAATCCATTATCAAGTCTGATTGAGAAATTTTCTAGCCTGCGCGTTCTCGTGATTGGCGATTTAATGGTGGATGCCTATACCTGGGGAAAGGTGAATCGCATTTCGCCGGAAGCACCGGTCCCTGTGGTGAACGTGATTAAGCGTGAATCTCGCTTAGGCGGAGCCGGAAATGTGGTATTGAACATCGCGAGCCTTGGCGCAAAACCTTACGTTTGTTCGGTCATCGGAGACGATTCCACAGGTGAAACTTTACAAGGAATTTTACAAGCCGCTGGTCTTTCTACTTCAGGTATCATCACTGAGAAAGGTCGCCCTACAACAGTCAAAGAACGTGTCATTGCCGGCTCTCAACAATTGATTCGTGTGGATTCGGAAACAGAAGCACCTATTTCAGTTGCTTCCTCCAAAGCCCTATTGGAACAAGTGAAAGCTTGGTTATCAGAGGTCGATGTGATCCTTTTTGAGGATTATGACAAAGGGGTTTTAAGTGCTGAATTGATTCAAGAAATTATCTCGCTGGCTAAAGCGAAGCAAATTCCAACTGTCGTTGATCCGAAGAAAAAGAACTTCTTCGCCTACAGCGGAGCTACTTTATTTAAGCCTAATTTGAATGAATTACGAGACGGTTTAGGTTTAGAGGCTGCAGCCATCGCACCTGAAGCCATCGCAAAAACAGTTGCTGATTTCAAAGCTGCACAATCATTCACGGGTCTATTCGTGACGATGTCTGAACGCGGTGTATATATGGATTTTGCTACAGATCAACTTCAGATCCCCGCACACATCCGCCAAATAGCCGATGTGTCAGGAGCCGGTGATACCGTCATTTCCATTGCTGCTTGCGCTCTTGCCGCTGGTGGATCCGCAGCGCAAATTGCTGAACTCGCTAACTTAGGCGGAGGCTTAGTCTGTGAATCGTTGGGGGTTGTTCCGATCGATGTGGAATTGCTGAAAAGGGAGGCAGGAAAGATTTAGGTTATTTATTTTTATCCCACCCAAGCCGTAAACTCAATCTCCACTTTGTATTGTGGTGCGATCAAAGCAGAAATTTCATAAATCCCAGTTGTCGGTTTGATGTCGCCAAAAAAGTGCGAATGAGCCCGCGCAATATCTAGATTTTTAGACATATCCGTCGTGAAAATACGCGTTCGGACTACGTCTTTAAGAGACGAACCAGCTTCTTCTAAAACGACCGCGATGCGCTCGATGATATTGTAAGTTTGAGCATATAGATCGTCAGCCGTTATTTTTTCGCCATCCACTAGGGCGACTGTTCCAGAGATTTCTAACAAGTTACCTGTCTTTACTGCACGGCAGTAACCGAACGTATCTTCGAAAGGGGAACCGCTGGAAATGTTAATTCTATTGCTCATTTTCTTTGCTAATTTTCGTGATTTGTTGCCATAATTCCGGCTTTGCGTGACGTACGACTTCGCCGATGACTATGACTGCAGGATTAGTTAAACCCTCTTTCGAAGCCATGGAAGCTAATTCGGCTGCTGAAGATACGCCAATGCGTTGGTTTTTCATCGTGCCGTTTTGGATAATAGCGGCGGATACGTTTCCTTTGCCGTATTTTTGGCATAAATCCGCGATTTCTTTTAACTTATTCATCCCCATGAGAATGACCAAAGTGGCAGAAGATTGTAAGCCGAGTGCTAGGTCAGCTGTCAAAGAGCCATCCGATTTCGTCCCCGTCATCACCCAAAAGCTTTCGTTCACCCCCCGAATCGTCAAGGGAATTTCAGCTGAACCCGCAGCCGCATAAGAGGAGGAAATGCCTGGAATGTAATCCGTCAATAAACCGAATTCGCGGGCGTATTCGATTTCTTCTTGGCCACGACCAAAGACAAAGGGATCTCCGCCTTTCAAGCGAACCACGTGTCCTAAAGCATAGGCTTTCTCCACGATCAATTTATTGATCGCCTCCTGGGAATGACTTTCGCCCGCTCGCTTACCTACATAAATTTGTTCGCAGGTAGGGGAGCAGTGATCAAGTAAACTTTTATCGACCAAAGCATCGTATAAAACGGCCTGCGCTGAGACGATTGCATTGATGGCTTTCAAAGTAATCAACTCAGGATCGCCGGGGCCTGCACCCACTACCGATAATTTCGGATGGGGTTCTAATGTTCTGAAATGGCTTAAGTTCTTCATAGGATTAAGAGCGGGCTACTTTGGCAGATTGTAAAAAGGCGTGTGCTTGAGCAGTGTAGCGAGTAGCAAACGCTGCTGATGGCTCGTTTTGGTTGATCTGTAATACTAATTCAGCGAAGCTAGGAGCATCTACCGCAAAGTCACCTGTCTCAACGAAGTTCTCATCGAACTTAGTAATCACCGAGTTTTGAGTAGGTACCGAGATCGATTTATCTAATAAGAGCGCTTTTGCCGCCGAAATAAATACGCTATAAGCGTGGTAGATCGCATCCGCATAGCGTTTGTCTTCTAACGCCGCCGCCGTCCATTCGTATTTTTCGTCTGATTCAAATAAAAGGGTCGCCACTAAGTCGATCACGACGCCCGCGCATTCTCCCACACCGATTTCGGTAGCAAAGTTTTCTGATGCGCCCCAATCGATGAAATCATCGTCCACAAGCGTGCTTAAATCTGCGATAGGCTTCAATAAATCGTAGAAATATTTCTCGCCTTGGCGATCGTAATAGCTGTGGAAATATTCGTCCGCCTGTGCGTTTTCTTCGAAGTTATTCAATAAGGTGCGCAATACTTGTGGACCTCTTTTAGACGGAACTTTGATTACTTTGTCTGCGATTTTTCCATCCCCATTTCCCAAAGTCGCCCCGCCTAATAAGACTTGCAAAGCTGGTAAAACACGTTTGTCTGCCGCTTTCAAAGAAGATCCGTGGAAGCCGATCGATGCCATACTGTGTTGTCCACAGGCGTTCATGCAGCCGGAAATTTTGATTTTCATCGCGCTGTCGTGGATCAAGGACGGGAATTCTTCCGTGATGACCGCCTCTAATTTCGAGGTGATATTCGTCGAATCCGAGATCGCTAAATTACACGTGTCCGTTCCCGGGCATGCCGTGATATTCGCGATGGAATTCGCTCCCGGAGCCGCTAATCCGTGTGCGTCTAATACGGAGTAGACGTAGGCCAAATTCGCGGTAGGCACATATTTTAGCATCAAACCTTGGTTGATCGTGATGCGAATATCATCGCCTATATAGCCGGTTAAGGCTTCAATTAAAGAACGAGATGTCACACTCGAAATATTACCATTAAGGATGCGCACATAGACCGCGTGGAATCCTTTTTGCTTTTGTTCAAAGGTATTGGTCGCTAACCAAGTGGCGTAAGCCTCTGAGTTAGGAGTTACCGTCGAAGCCACTAAAGTAGGCGGAGTAACCTCCCAAGCCGTAGCTGAAGGAATCTCGAATGAATGATTTTTTAAGGCTTTCGATTCTGCTTTTACCAAATCCATAAAGGCTTCAAATCCGATTTTTTGGATCAAGAACTTCATCCGCGCCTTGTGGCGGGAATTGCGTTCACCGTGGCGATCGAATACCCGTAAAATCGCTTCGATGAACGGGATCACTTCGTTTTCCGCTAGGAATTCGTGTGCTACGTGAGCAAGCATCGGTTGTGCGCCTAAACCACCACCTACGACTACTTTGAAGCCGCGTTTGCCGTCCACGATTTTGGGAATAAAACCCACATCATGTAAATAGGCCAATGACGTATCTTCATCCGTATTCGAGAAAGACATCTTGATTTTACGCCCCATTTCTTGGCAGATCGGGTTGCGCAAAAAGTAACGGAACGCCGCATCGGCGTGCGGGCTTACGTCAAAAAGTTCTTTCGGATCAATTCCCGAAGTAGGGGAGGCCGTAATGTTACGCACCGTGTTTCCACAAGCCTCGCGCAAGGTGATATCGTCCTGCTCTAATTTTGCCCAAAGTTCTGGCGTACGGTCCAGCGACACGTAGTGAATTTGGATATCTTGACGTGTTGTTAAATGCAGGTTTCCGGTCGAGTATTCGTCTGAAATGTCCGAAATTCGCTTCCATTGGTGGAATTGAATCTTGCCATAGGGCAATTTAATGCGGATCATTTGCACCCCCTGTTGGCGTTGTCCGTAGACACCACGCGCTAGGCGAAGACTTCTGAATTTCTCCTCGTGAATCTCTCCAGCCTTGAATTGAGCGATTTTTTTCGCTAAATCCAGGATATCTTTTTCAACTACGGGGTTTTCTATCTCAGAGCGGAAACTTTGCATAATTTATTCTTAATTGTTTATAAAGTCTATATAATATATAGAGTAGGTGCAAATCTACGAAATAACCTTTTATTGCCAAAGAATTTTTATATTCGTTTTCATAAATCTTCTAACGATGAAAAAATTATTGACGATTCTTTTTTGTGCACTTACGCTTAGCCTGAACGCGCAAATCGGGAAAGACCCGGCTGGCGTGCAAGTCGTGAAGACGAAGCACTCGATTACGATTGCCGGCAAGGTGATTAATTACACGGCGACCACCGGATACATGCATATGAAGGCAGATACGGGTAAGGTTTTGGCCAAAATCTTCTTCACTTATTACTCCAAAGACGACGAAGATGGCGCCAAACGTCCCGTCACTTTCACCTTTAACGGTGGCCCAGGCTCTGCCTCTTTATGGTTACATATGGGCGGCGTAGGTCCTAAGCGCGTGGTCTTGAAAGACGACGGCACCGCCACCGCAGCCCCTTATTCCTATATTCCCAACGAATTTTCTTGGTTAGACAAAACGGATTTAGTCTTCATTGACCCCGTTTCCACCGGCTATTCCCGAGCAGTGGGCGAACCTGCCAGCAAATACCACGGTTATGTAGAAGACATCAATTCCGTAGGCGATTTCGTTCGCAACTTCCTAAGCCGCTATGACCGCTGGGCCTCGCCTAAATTCCTAGCCGGCGAAAGCTACGGAACTACGCGTGCCGCCGGATTATCGAAATTCTTGCAAGACGAACACCGTATCTACATCAATGGCGTTATCCTAATCTCGGCTGTCTTAAACTTTGGCACAAACGATTACAACATCGGAAACGATCTACCTCGTGCGCTATATATCCCCTCTTACACGGCAGCCGCTTGGTACCACAAAAAATTAGCGCCTGCTTTACAAGCGAGACCTATCGCTGACGTATTAAAAGAATCCGAGCAATGGGCGATAGGACCCTATGCTACCGCATTAATCAAAGGCGGCTGGATGTCTGACGCAGAAAAATCTGCCATTGCTGAGAAGATGGCTTATTACACGGGCCTTTCCAAAGAGCTTTGCCTTCAAGCAAATCTACGCCTAGACGAAAACCGTTTCTACAAAGCTTTACGTCGCGCAGATGGACTTTCGATCGGACGTTTAGACGCTCGTTTCACCGGCCGTAACCTAGATGACGCAGGTGAATACGTCGATTTCGATCCATCATTCACAAACATCGATGGACCTTTCACCGCCACGATTAACGACTATTTATCTAAAGAATTGAAGTTTACGGAGGAGAAAGGCTACAACGTCTTTGGCGAAGTATACCCTTGGTCCTACAAAAATGTCCAAAATAAATACCTGAACGTCGCCGAAAGTCTTCGCGATGCAATGGCCAAAAACCCGAACCTAAAAGTCTACCTCGGCTGTGGCTACTACGATTTCGCAACCCCGTACTTCACGGCGGTCTACGACATCGAGCATATGTTTTTGCGTCCCGAACAACGTTCCCGTGTAGACATTAAATACTACGAATCTGGACACATGTACTATATCCACAAACCATCCTTGATTCAATTCAAGAAGGATATCGATTCCTTTTTCGATTCGTCGAAATAATTTGCTATTTTTGCAACCCCACGGGCGCTTGATAGAGGGGTGTCCGAGTGGTTTAAGGAGCACGCTTGGAAAGCGTGTGTAGGTCTCAAGCTTACCGAGGGTTCGAATCCCTTCCCCTCTACGAAGCCTCTCAGCGTTAGCTGAGGGGTTTTTTTATTTTCATCGCGAGCCAAGCTTGCTTGGGCGAGCAGATGAAAATAAAAAGGCTTCATTCTGAGCGAAGCGAAGGATGTCAGGCTTTGTGCAAGATGCCCTGCGGGCTGACAGCGGAACGAAGTGGAGCTGTCACTCCCTTGTTTAAAGGAAAAATGACCGTTAGATAAATAGTTGATTTTTTAAATTTTAATAATTGAATATTCCTGATATTTACCTTTTAATATGAGTTTTTTTTCACCTTTTAAAGGCTAATACCAACAAAATTATAAAGCCTTTTGAGTAACGAAAGTGTTGAAAAGTAAAAGAAGTAATACATGAGTGATAAACTTATTGGGAAATACAAGATTATTAGATTAATTGGCGAGGGTGGTATGGCATCTGTGTATGAAGCAATTCATATTGTGCTTAGGAATAAAGTTGCCATTAAAATTCTGAGTCCGATTCTTTCTGGGAATGCCCAAATTAGGGAAAGATTTAGAAATGAAGCTAGGCTGATGGCCTCATTAGACCATCCCAATATTGCCAAAGTGATCGATTTTGATGAACAACCTCAGAGATTATCTATTATAATGGAATTTTTAAATGGTGTAAATCTCAATGATAAAATCAAATTGAATGGACCACTTTCTCAAAAGGAAGTCATAGATGTTTTTATTCAATCACTATCAGCTTTACAATATGCGCATGATCATGGAATTGTTCATCGTGACATAAATCCATCTAATATATTTATCCTATCTAATGGCCAAGTTAAAATTCTCGACTTTGGAATTGCTAAATTATATAGCCAAGGAGTAGGTGTAACACAAACTGGAACTCAACTTGGTACACCAATCTACATGAGTCCGGAGCAAGTAAAAGGAGATAAATCAATTGACTATCGTAGTGATATTTACTCTTTAGGTGTTTCAATGTTTTATGCTATTAATGGTAAGTCGCCATATAGTCCAGCAGATTCTGTGTTTAATACCTATACTAAGATTGTTAATGAGCCATTGCCTGAATTCACTTTAAATTCAATATTCAAAAATGTTGTTATGAAGGCTTGTCATAAACGAAAAGAGGATAGGTATTACAATTGTCTTGATCTAGCACATGCATTACAATTGGCAGCTGAGAGTGGTTCTAGATTTACGAGTAAAACATTTATGGATCGTTTAATTTCGTTTAAACCTAGTGTTTCAAATAAGTTACTTGCAAAAAGTGTGTCAGATAATAAACAGTTAATTAATAGTAATATTTTTTCTTTAAATTTTTTCTTTAAAATAAGTGCTATTGTTGGTGGGGGGGTATTCATTTTAGTCTTGCTAAATAACATTTATGAAATAGCAAATAAACAATTTCTAAGTGAAACTAATAATAATAATAGTGCTGATTCTAGTACTATTAACCCTCCTTTGACTAGTAGATCAAATAATAATGATTATTCAGACAAACAAATTAAAAGAAAGTCAAAAAAATCAAAGCTAGAGGAACTCGAACGAGAAGAAAAATTCACTAACCGAAAGGAAGATAACGGCACCCAAAAAGACTACATCAATAAAAAGCAGCCTAATGAAGCTTCGAGACCCAATAGGACTGCTAATAAATTAGCTAGTCCTAAAAAAAGAAAAGATTATAGCGGAAGTAATTTGGTTCGGCCCAAGCCAACTAATATGAAAGGAAAGAAGAAATCCTATAACAATGAAGAAGAACCATATATTATATATTGAATTGGGCTAATTTAATTAGTTAGAAACACATTTGAAGTAAATTTTTATAAGCTAATTTTAGGGGAAACTTCAAGTTCGCGGAAACTCAATAAATTTCAAAATCCATCGGCTCTATTCGTTATTAATACATTATTAATAATCCTCATGGTGTGCTTTAGGAACACGAGGAGATCAGTAAAATATTAGTCAACCTAGTTATGAAATCTGATCCTTTTCTCCACAAATTTTCACATTCCTTGAATATTCTCTTAATATTTAACTTTACGGCTCTGTAATAGAATGCCTCTTTTCGCATTCTAAATTGGGGCTAGGGGTTTCTTCAATAAACATCTTTTGTAAATGGAACGGAGAATTCAAACATGATTCTATATTTTCCTTATATTCTAGAAAACTATTTATTACCTAATTCCAATCACCTGCGCGTCATATCCCCCATGATTTTGGCTGGCCAAAACCACAGATCCTGCGTTATTTTGAAGCACTTTTTCGCAACTCTCGCAACCCACGTTTTCTGGTCCAAAATATAACCCTAATTTAATCAGGTTAGTTGGTGCAGATCGCTCTTCAAAACGGCACGAAAAAGACATTGATGCTAGATTTAGTCTAACCCCCACGGGATATAAAAAGGGATTATTACTTAAGATTCGAGCAGATTCCTCTTTTATTCTGTTACTTAATGAAGTTAGATCAGACCCACTTACAGACATTCTTTCGTCCACGGGTTGTGCAACTGCTGGAGTATTTTTTGCGGCTGACGGCACTTTATCTTTAGTTGTAACAGTATATGACTGAGTTGTTGCAGGAGTTGCATCGGTTGTACTCAAAGTGGTATCAGACATTACAATTGTTCCAGAAGTAGCTTCTTGGTCTGGCCATACATTTGTAAAATAATATGCAACACCTGATAAGATAATCAAAACCAGTACCACGCCCGAAATGATGTTTTTATTTTGCCAAAATGGTACAGCTGGTTCGAACTCCATGCCTCCCGTTCCTACGGGTGTTCCAACGGGTGTAGGAGGGGTAGTGATTGTCGTTGCTCCAAAGGTAGAAGTCGGATTTCCGATCTGGTTAATGGCCTCTAAAAATTCCTCGCAAGTCTGGAAACGATCCTTTTTATCTTTCTGCGTAGCCTTTTGAATGATTGCATTCAGTTCTTGAGAGGCAAATTGATAGATGCTTTGAACGTTAGGTAAAGGCTCTTTAGTAATTTCTAAATAGATGTCTAGTTCTGTGTTGTATTTAGCATACGGATTGATGCCCGTCAACATCTGAAACAAGGTCACCCCTAGAGAATAAATGTCGCTTAATTTATCCAAAGCTTCACCACGCACTTGCTCTGGACTCATGTAATATACCGTCCCCATTTGGGTTCCGTCTTTGGTCAAATTCCGATTGTTGTCATCTAGTATTTTTGCAATGCCAAAGTCCAGAATTTTCACCGTTTTAAAGTCCTTTGAAATGATGATATTCGACGGTTTTACATCCCGGTGCACGATTTTTTTCTTGTGTGCATAAGCAAACCCTTTCAACATGCCACTGAAAATTTTAATCGCATTTTCGGTAGGAATAGGTCCAGATTCTTTGATGATATATTCATCCAATGGAATACCATCTACATATTCCATAATCAAAAAACACCCGGCATCGTTTTCCTCGTAATCATATAAT
This sequence comes from Aquirufa esocilacus, assembly GCF_042715595.1. Taxonomy (NCBI): domain Bacteria; kingdom Pseudomonadati; phylum Bacteroidota; class Cytophagia; order Cytophagales; family Flectobacillaceae; genus Aquirufa; species Aquirufa esocilacus. The sequence continues at coordinate 76,824 of NZ_JBBKXX010000001.1, forward strand.
TCAACAATATTGGGCTGTTTTAATCCCGACATTGTTTTGGCCTCATTTAAAAACCTAGTTTTGATTTGCTCATTACTTAGTAAGCGCTTGTGCAATGATTTAATGGCTGCCTTTTTATCTACGTGAATGTGCTGACCTAAGTATACAGATCCCATTCCTCCTTCTCCTAAGACGGAAATCACTTTGTAGTTCGCAATAATGGCATTAATCATGATATCAAATTATAAAAGTGAAACGAGTGCTTTTTTGAATTCTAGGCAATTTGGAAAACGATAAGCGGTATTTGTTATGGTTGCTTTACTGATAATATTGGCTATGTTAACCGAGAAATTTTTCGAATTGATTCCAATTAAGTCGCCTTTTAATTTCTTGGAAAAAACCTCTTCTATTCCCAAACTTGGATCATAGGGAACTTTGGCTTTCAACAAGAAATAGAAAGTTAATCCCAGAGAATAGATGTCAGAAAGTTGGGTGACATTCGCGTTATTAACCTGTTCTGGACTCATATAGTAGGGGCTTCCTACAAACATAGCATGATTAACTTGGCCTGATTCACGGGAAATGCCAAAATCAATCACTTTTACAAGTCCGTTTTTATTAATCATGATGTTAGCCGGTTTTAAATCGAGATGTAGCACCGGCTTGGTTTGCGAATGAGAATACGAGATGGCATCCACAATCTGAATCATAATTTGAATGGCTAATTTCTCTGGTATCCCCATCGGATAATGATTCTTAACATATTCATCTAAAGTAAGCCCTTCAATATACTCCATCACCAAGTAAGGAGGATTCAAATTGTAATCTTTGAGTTTTACGATATTATGATGATTCAAATAGAGGTATTTATTCGCCTCTTCTTTGAATTTTTCTACCGCTACAGAATTGCCATGAAATGATTGCCTTAATACTTTGATTGCCACTGGATATCCAGAATGCGTATCAACTGCAAGGTATACAATCCCGGAAGCTCCTTCACTTAGCGTTTGAATGGTATCGTACTGTCCTAATCTCATTGGGTTTACTTAAACTAAATTTCAATTTATTACTTCTGGAGAAAATCAATTTTATTTCTTTTTTTTCTTCTTTTTTGGAAGTACTTTATTTTTTTTAGAAGTGTCAGTTTCACCTATTTTCTTAGGAATTACTACGGTTACTTTTGGATCGGCTGAACCTTTTTTTGTGGTGTCGGAAGAATTTTTTTGCACCACATCCGTTTTCTTTTTAACAACAGGTTTTACTTTTGGGGGTGTATTATTAGACTGACGCGATTGTTTGATTTTTGCCTTTAATAGTTCTGATAAAACAAACCTCTTATGGACAGAATCATACTTAGCTATTACATTCGATTTTTTCAATTCTTTGTAATTCTGGTCTTCTAGTAAGTCCTTATAGCGTTCTTCCTCATTTGTGAAGTGAAGTACGTTTTCTAAGCTATCTTCACTTATCGAATTTTTTAATTTAGTGTTGCTTGTGCCTTTTCTTTGTGATGGGGTAGCCATTTCTTTTTCATCTCCACTACCGCCGAAAAATTGATTCTGGATCAAATTTAGTCCAAAAAAGGAAAGAACGATTAAGCCTACAAAACCTGCCGCTATTGATAGCATCAAAGTTTGATTCGATTTCGATTCTTTTATTTGTTTATGCGGACTTTCCACTACATCAATTACCTGAACGGTAATATTATCGTGGCCGCCACCTTGTTTAGCCAAGTTGATTAATTGCTTGGCGCAAGTTTTAGGGTCAGTTTGGGTTACTAAGGTTGATTCAAAAACCTCATGACTTATCAAACCAGATAGCCCATCTGAACAAAGTACTAAGCGATCTCCTTTTACGGCCTTGATATTTTTCGAAATAGACGGTTCTTCGTTTTCGCGTATACCTAATGCCTTGGTGATTTCGTTTTTTCGCGGATGGTGTTCCGCCTGACTTGCTGAAATTAATCCTTGGTCCACCATACCTTGAACGACAGAGTGGTCTTTAGTGATTTGAGCAAGTTGATTATTGTGCAATAGGTAAGCACGACTATCTCCAATGTGTCCAATGTGAACTTCGTCTTGGTATTGCAACATGACCACCGCCGTAGTTCCCATACCTTTGCTAGTTGGGCTAACCTTACTCTCAAAGTAAATTTGTTGGTTGGCAAACTTAATGGCATTAACTAACGCTATGGTCGTATTTTCAATAGGTTTTGTTGTCAAATACTCTGAAATAAAGCGAACCGCAGCTTCAGAGGCCTTATCCCCACTGTCATGACCACCCATGCCATCGCATACAATGTAGGCGATGCAATCCGAATTGATTCTAACGACTAACTCGCGATCTTCATTAAGCTGGCGAACAAGCCCTACATCACTTAATGAAGCATGATTGAATATATATTTCGTATTTGACATCGTCTTTAAATATTGAATTTAAGTTTTACATCCCCTAATTGAATAAGGTCACCATTCACAAGGGGAGAAAAATCAATTTTCTGCCCATTGATAAGTACTCCATTAGAACTACCTAAATCTTGGATGATAAATTTGCCATCTGGCATGAATTTAATCGACGCATGTTTTCTAGAAACTGACGCGATGTTAATTTGGAAGTTATTTGATTCTTTATCACGACCAATAGTAAAGGTAGATTTGTCTATATAGAATTCTCCTCGATTACCATTGTGATCATAAGTGATACGCGGAAATGCATTTTTCTTTTTCATTAATGCATCCAAACGTTCTTGTTCTTGTTGTTCCAAAAGTTCCGCTTTTTGTCTAGCGATCTTTTCTTCTGTTTCACGCTGTTTGTCCAAGATGTTATTGATCTCTTGCTTGTGCAGATAATCTTTCTCTTGAATCTCTTGCAATCTTTGGGCTTTTTTCTCTTGATTGTTCTTGATGAACCTCATAGCGCCCCAGACAGATAGGCCGATAGCAAGTAGGATACCTAGGAATAAAAGTACATTGGCTTTGATCCAATCAATTAGATTAAAAGGGTAACTGACAGCGGTAGTGTGGACCTTAACGTTATCCAGGTAGATTCCAATTTCATTTTCAGCACCTGTTTTTGTCAGGTTAGAACTATAGGTAATGTTGTAATATTTACCTGCGGAATTTTGGATCATATCTTCGAAAAAGCGACCAATTTTGTCAGAAGTTTCAAAGATGTTATTGCTTTTGCTTACGTAATACTGCCCATTAGTAACCTTGCAAATTTCATTTTCAGTGACAGGTTGATAACGAGCTGCTCCCATATTATAACCGATGGCATAGATGGGAATATCCATGTTTTGGCTTAAATCGGTAATCTCTTTGATGGTTTTTTGACTGGCAATATTGGGTAAGTCATCAGACAACAATAAGATGTTTTTGCTGGAGGCATCTTTTGATTTACCCAGGAACTGTAGTGCTTCATCAATCGCGAAATAGATATCAGACCCTTTCTGAAGATTTGGAAGAGATGACTTAGGTTTAATTTGGTTTACTAGTCTAAGAATATCCTGCTCATTATTGCTTGGATTTGTATCCTCTAAAAAAAGGTATTTTCCGCCTCTAAACCAATCAAAGGTCGCTACATAAACTTTGTCATTCGGATTGATTTTTCCTGAAAGACCCATGGAAAGTACCGTCTTAAAAAAGGCTCTTTCTTGGACCCCTTTAGGCAAATAATGGTTTTCAATTAAAATCAAAACTGTCTTACTTGATGCCTTTTTAGCTTGAGCAGGGGCACCAATTTCAACAATGGATTTAATTTGAACTTTCTTGTCGTTTTCTCTAATTGAAAATGAGCTCGTATCGATAGGGTAGATCGATCTATTCCAGACTGTTGAGGTAACAGATGGGAATTTTTTGAAATCAAATGATTCTTGATTGAAATCAAATTTTTGAGCATAAGAAAATAAGAGCACCCCTTGAAAAAGTAATGCTAAAATCCATTTTGACTTGTTCATAGTTTGTTAAATTGCTGTTCTAAACTTCAATATGGTAGACCCGATTTTGATTTTATCACCATCTTTTAATTCATATGGGATTCCAATTTCGATGTCCTCATCGTTAATGAAAGTACCATTCGCGGTCATTTCATCTTTTAAATAAAAGCGCTCTTTTCTGCAAAGTAAAGAAACATGCTTACTAGAAATGCTCTTGTCCTCCGTAATTGAAATGGTATTTTCAGGATCACGTCCGATCGTGTTCGTGCCCTCATAGATTCTAAAATCTACACCCATCGGGTCCAAAGTATAGGAAATTAACCAGGCTGTAATTTTGCGTGATGGACGCGCACTTCCTTCTCCAAAAGTTCCATCAGCAGAATCCTCATCCGTCTGGATAAAGGTACGATTCAGATCTCTTGGTTTTCCAAATGACTCGCCTGCTGGGGAAGCTTGTGCTCCAAAAAGCTGTGTCGCATCCAAATTGCCGCCACCATCATTGCCGCCTGTGATTTGAGTTTTGTTTAAATCAGTTCCCCCACTACCATTATTCGGTGTAGTAATGGATGTTTTGTCTAAGTTATTTGACTGTGTTATACTTGTCGCATTTCCACTAGGGCAATAAGGACAAGCTGACTGTGTATCTGGATATAAGTGTCCATTAGGACATTTAGTGTAGTTGCTCATGTTATGGATATGATTTTATATTAAGGTATAATTACATTGAAGCTAAAATAGCTCCAGCAAAAATTAGGAAGATTAAGCCATATACAATGGTTATAATCAGTATCCACCAAAGCCATGCTTTGGCAAAATTCTTTGTTATAATATTACTAGGCTCATCTTTGTTAGCCCAAATAATCGCCATAATTAGGTTGACAAGTGGAATGGCTAATAAGAGAAAATAAATCATAAAATCACCTACACTAGGCACCTCAATATAGGAGCTTTGGTCATTTGATGGCATATTTGATGGTGATGATGATCTGCCACTAAAATCTACATAGTTCATCCAAGGTACAAGAGCATTTCCTGCTTTGACAATATCATATTGGTTTAATGTCTGTGTGCCAAAAACCTTGGATCCGTTAACAAAGGTCCCATTGGTTGACCCTAAATCGGTGATCGTGATTTGTCCATTTTGATGGTCAATTTTAGCGTGCATTTTAGATACACTAGAGTCACTAATTACAATGTCACATGTATTTAATCTGCCAATTGAGAATGCTTGCATATTCGTAATATTAGGTTTAACGTAATTATTTTAATTACAAATAAGGTTTTTCAGCGTGGTAAAAACAATCCTTTTTTATTTAACGGTCAAATTATTTAAAGTGATTTTGCTGATTAAGCTATAAGGCTTGAATTTAATGACCGTTAAATAATTTTTTGGGAGTGTTTACTAGATTGATAATTATCTTTACTTTTTACATATGCTAATTCCAATGTCATCAAGTCGTATAGTAGGTCAGCTTTTTATAGTCATCTTGCTTCTATTAGTTAAAGCATCCCCGGTCGTTGCCCAAGGAGATTTTGTGGACCTATATACTTTTCGCCATAATTCAATTTATAGTATTACAATTAAGGTTAAGAAAAGTAAAGTAAAGTGTGAGGAGGCAAATGATACGAGGAGACTAAATAATAAGATTCAAATAAGCAATTCTGTATCCTTAGAATCGGAGATAAATTCAGGGAGATTGAATAAGTGGTTATCCTGGAAATTTGAAGTTACCACTTGTGATGGAAAGCGTAAGATCATTACTCGTTCAATTGATTTAACAAACTATTCTAGTGAGGGAGACAATGATTTAGCAGATTTCTCATTTGAGGGAAAGGAGTTTAAGATTATTGAAACTTCGGTTAAAAATCAACCCAGCTTTGACAAAGATATTGATGTCGTAGATCCGAACATTGCCCCGACCTCTATAACTGGTCCTACCGAAGCATATGCTGGTGATGACATAATACTTGTCGCCGAGGGAGGCAAAATTGTAACTGCTGGATCTAAGTATGTTTGGACAGAGGGGAGTGTTAATGGTAAGGTTATTGCTGGCGCAGAAACGAGTACTCTAAAAATAAAGGCAGCTAATAATACCAAAAAATACTTTGTTTATATAACTGGTAATAAAACAGATTATGCCTCAACCGAGGTTAAAATCCTGACAATTTCAAGAAAGGCAGATCGAATCAATGGTCCTGCATTTGTTTGTAACAATACAACAAAAAAGATTTCACTAGAAGTTATTGGTGGAGGCTTAGGCGAGACTCCATCTGGAGGAAAAGCGGAATGGGTTTGGCGTATCAATTCTGAGACTGGCCCCATTATAGAACGTGGTCAGCGAATTTCTATAGACCAACCTGTTACACCGACTACTTATTTTGTCGCACCTGAGGGAGTTAACGAGGTGGGAAGTATAAGTCATCAAATTGAAGTAGTAGCACCCACGGACTTTTCAAAAGCGACGATCATTACAAGTATGACCAAAATTTGTCAAGGTCAAAATGTGAATTTAGAACTGCAAGGAGCTAATTTAAATGCAAGCTCAAAAATAAATTGGTACGAAACGAATGGAGATCATTTCAAGAAAATTATTTCTAATAGTCTTTCGTTCTCTTTTACTCCTCAGAAAACGTCAACTTATGGTGTTTATGTAACGGACCAGTGCGTGACAACGCCAGAACTTCAAACCATCATTACTGTTGTAGAGAATTCTATTTTGCCAGACGAAATCACACTTGATACAAGTAGTAAAGGCAGAGTAGTTAAACTGTCTATTAATACTACTAAAGCGAAATTGAATAATAATTCGAATTGGATTTGGTATATATCTAATGAGGTGACCAAATATGACGATTCAAATAAACCTGTAGGTGCACAGATTCTAAATTCAGGTTCAACAAATATTAATTTTAATGCAATAAAAGCAAAAACGATTGCTGTGAAAGCTTTTGGCGAGTGCGAATCAAATGAGCAAGTAACGTTATCAGTTCCTAGAAAATTAGATAAGTATTTCTTCTTCACTATCGGGGCAAGTTCTAACGAAATGGGGAATCTAGCAACAAAGGTAATTACGGTAGGTTCTCATCGAGTGTATTTGCGAACAAGACAATCCTTGAATGCGACGGCTATTGGTGATTATAAGACTAATTCTTTTGTCACGGATGGTAAATCCATCACTAATTTCCCTGCGAACTCTGGCAATTATTATTCCTTTAATGGTGAAAAAGTAAATGTTCGTTCATCGTATACTTTAGGATTCTTTTTGAATCAAAACGATGTCAAAGTTTACTTAGGAGGTGGAATTGGTTCTCAATCTTACTACAACGGGGTTGATATATCTTCGTATCAAAATGGGACCTCTCCTACAAAATCGTGGGCACAGAATGTGAATTACAATAATTCAGGAGCTGAGTTAGAGGCTGGTGTTTCGGTTAAGTTAAAGCCATTCTATATGATGGCAGGAGCAAGTTATCTGATGGGTTCTGCTCCATCAAAAGGATATATTTCAGTTGATTTAAATGTCGGATTTGCTTTTTAGGATTATGAAGAATCTCAAATATACATTCTTATTGGTTTTTGTGATTTTGTCCTGTACAAGATTTGAAGATCCTACCATAGGTTTAAGTAATAAGGTTGAATTGACGACGAGTAAAGTAACCGTCATTTCATCAGATACAGCCTTGTTCGAGGGGAATATTCTAAAAGACGGTAATGATGGAATTACAGAGCGCGGATTTGCTTACCATACTGCTGCTAAACCTAAGGTTACCAACAAAACAACTAAGTCAGGCCTAGGAATTGGTTTTTTCTCTGCTAAAGCCACTGATTTATTACCCAATACTCAATATTTTGTTGCAGCGTATGCCATCAACAAATCGGGTTCTGTTTATGGGACGGACTTAAGTTTCAATACCCCAAAAAGTGCCCCTCGACTTTCACCTACGGTTATAGCCTCCTTTACTCCTTATAGTGCAGTCATCACTTCGAGCATCACATTGGATGGCGGAAGTCCTATTACTGAACGAGGAATATGCTGGAGTACTACGGCTGGAGCTAAGATCACGAACAACAAAGTTGTTTCAGGGAGCACGACAAATGCCTACGATACCCCTATCGCAAACTTAAATCCAGGTTCTACGTATTATGTGCGTTCCTATGCCTTAAATGCAGTAGGAGTTGGTTATGGTCAAGAGATTACTTTGAAGACCTTGGATATTAAGTTGCCAAGCACCGATCCGAATTGCTTACCAGCGACAGCTATAACATATACCGAAGCCACCGTAAATGCCAATATTACCAATACGGGATTATCTACTAAACTTGAAACCGGTATCATTTTAAGTACATCTTCAATTGCAGCAGATCTAACATATAATAATGCGAAATCTCAAACAGTTAAATCTACTTTAACAACCTCAGGTAAGATAAGCATGACGTTTAGTAGTCTGACTGTAGGTACTAAATACTATTATGTTTCTTATGCAAAGAATGAGGCTGGTACTAGTTATAGCCCTATTTGTTCATTTAGTACACTTGATTACTCAGCTCCTACAGTAGATCAAACCTGTGTGGCGGCATCTAGTGTAGGTGTGGATGTGGCTACTATCTCTGGAAATGTAACGGCAGATGGAGGAATACCGACATTAGAAAAGGGATTCATATTTAATACAGCTAATGTAAATTTATCTTACAAAAACTCAGGTTCTCAAACCATCATAAGTACCTCTACGGTCAAAGGATCTTACAGTTTCGTTATCTCTTCACTGAAGCCTAAAACGAAGTATTACTATGTAGCCTACAGTAAAAATACCAAAGGGACTACTTATGGGCCGGTTTGTGATTTCACAACGAATGATTATGCTGCGCCTACAGTTAATGTAGCTTGTATCACTCCGACTGATATTACGAAGACTTCTGCCAAAATTTATGGTGAAGTGACAAATGAAGGAGGAGATGTTAATTTGGAAAAAGGATTTGTGTATGGAACATCCTCAACATTAACCTATACAAAGGGAGGAACAAATACATTAGTTAGCTCAGGTATTGGAAAAGGCGCCTTTAGTTTTGTTATATCAAACTTAAGTACTGGCACAACCTATTTTTATAAAACGTATGCAATCAATACAACAGGTAATTTAGTCTATGGACCGCTTTGTCAGTTCACGACTGTGGGTCCAGATGTTCCAGTGGTGGGAGCAACCTGTGTAACGCCATCTGCTATTAATTTTACTGATGCAACATTAATTGGAAATCTAGATAGCTGGGGTACTGATAATTATAGTAATTCGCGAGAAAGAGGGGCTATTTGGTCTACATCCTTAGCGAATATATCGGCAGCGACACCTACCGGCACTAAAAATACGTCTACCTGGGGTGGTTCCGGTTTAGGCCAATTCCAAGTATATATGCCAACATTGACGGCAGGAACTACCTACTATTACCGTATTTATGCGAAGAGTTCAGCAGGTACGGCCTATGGTCCTGTATGTAGTTTGGTCACAGATTCCTATACTCTGCCTACATTCAGTCAGACCTGTACATCTGCTAGTAGTATTCTAGGAAGTTCTGCGTTAGTTTCAGCAACTGTAACAAATGATGGCGGAAGCGTGACTGCTAGTGGATTCTTGTATTCCACATCTTCGTCTTCTTCTACTCTAGTAGTAACCAATACGAATACTTCTATGGTTAGTGCTTCAATTAATTCAAATAGGTTGGCTGCGACATTAACTGGCCTAAATAGAAATACTTTGTATTACTACCGCGCGTATATAACGGGGCCGTCAGGAACAGGTTATGGGCCTATTTGTAGCTTTACAACAACAAATGCTGTGGTTGTCCCAACGGTTGTTACAAGCCCAGCCACCAACGTTGTAATAGGGTCGGCTAATATAAATGGTTCTATTTCTAGTGACGGTGGAGGTACGATAACTGCCAAAGGGTTTGAGTGGTCAACGGGTAATAGTTTTAATTATAACTCCCCTGCTGTAGGATATTCGACAACAACTGGAACTACATTTTCGAGAACTTTGACAACTCCAAGTAGGCAATTTATTGTATACTATAGAGCATTTGCGACTAATAGCGCTGGCACAGGATATGGAATTGTACGAGAATTCACGTTCCCGTAAATAGGAAGATCTATATAAAGGATTCAATCATTTCTATAATAGTTAGTCTCATTAAGTCGTTTGATACTAATAGTAGAATAGATTACCTCTCAGATATGCACCGCTTATATAATTAATATAAAATTGTGTAAGCGGTGTTTGCTAGGTGTAAAATTGTATGGCTCTCCATTTCCCAGGTTATAAAAAATGGTTTTAACTCGTATCTCTAGGATAGGTTTATTTCTTCTCTGTAACCAAAAGCTTAGGTCCCAGTTCTCCACTTAAGTCTCTCGTTTTCTCTCCCTTAACGTACATCTTAGAAATGGCTCCGTCGAGGTATAAGGCATTATCGCAACCTAATATTGATTTGAATAATAAGGCGAAGTCATAAAAATTGACTTTGGTATCAGATATGACCATAACAACAAGTGGGCGCTTCCATTTTTTAGAAATTCCTACTCCATTTCTGATGTTTAAATTAGTAGAGTTAAATAAAAATTGAGAATTAATTACATTATTCTTAACCAACATTGGCCCAGATTGCGTGGCAAAATTAAGGTTACTTGATTCCTGGGACTTTTTCAGTTTGCCTGTTTCAAATTTTGTATTGAATGTTTTTGTATCTAAAATACCAAATTGACCTTTGGTGTCTTGGTAAAATAGTCCATTAGGTTGCATGTAAAAATTACCTGAACCTTTATCAATTAAATCGATCGGATGTTTTTGGATTTTATTTTCTATTAATAATCCTTTGGCTGCCCCATTTAACTCATACATACCTGCATTAACAACAGCATAGGGCTTTATTTTTTTCTCTTTATAAAAGTGCTGCCAAGAATCACCTAGAGGAGCCAAATCTCCTGTTCCATTATTATGTAAATGGATATCATTTTTTGTTGGATCAACTAGTAGAATTCTAAATTTAGAATGACCAAATTCAAGCGAAACTAATAAGGGTAATTGGTCTTTTGAGTTCAAGAAATTGCCTAATTGATTCTCTAAAACTTGAATCGCTTTGTTTATTGAACTAGGTTTATTGGAACTATATGTCTTCAAGAAGCCAATAAATTCAGCCTTTTGGGTTCCTATTCTTGTTTGGTTGCTATTTATAAGAGAGGCTAGTTTTACAATTTTGCTTGTTTCTTCGACGCTTAATGGCTTCTTCTCGCCATATATTTCAACAAATATATTGTCTAAAAGTTGAGCATTTTTTAATGTTAAATTCTCTGTTTCCTTTTTGATCTGATTTAAATCGGTGGTTTTCTCTTTTATATCTTTTTCTAAATTAGCGATTTGTTCTAGTTTGATTTCTAATGATCTTATTGATTCATTTAACGATTTATTGTCTGATAAATCATTTTTACTGGAATTGTGAGGTAGTATATTTGATTGAGTTAGAATAAACTCTTTACCACCAAAGTGTTCAATAAGTGCCTCAATATTTGAAGATTTATTTTGAGGCGTATTTAAGGTTAAGCTATAATTGGTTGCTTTATCGAACCAGGTGATGTACTTATCCTCTAAACTTGGACCATTCACACTGTTTACTGCGGAAATTTTACCAGCTGCTGAATAAAGGATATCCTCATTCTTCATCGTATTTTTCTTACTTCCTGATTTAAGGAGAGTTGGAGTGAAGTCATTGTTGATTACTATATAATCTTCGCTAGAATTAAAATCTAGGTTTTTCTTCCCTTGATTAAACTTGATTTTTCTTAAATCCTTTATGGTTAGCTTATAAGGTTTTTTATTCCAGCTTATTTGAAATTCTTTGATGGTATCTTTTGATGAAATGAGTTTAGCCAAAAGCTCTTTTTCTTTTTCTTCTTTTTCCTTTGATTTAATCTTTTCCAGTTCATTAATAAAACGCTCTTTTTTGGCGATATCTTCTCTATTAGTCTTTATGCCGGCATCGTTTTTAGCATATTCTAAAATCTTTTTGAAGATGGTAGAAATATTTTTGTTTCCAGATGTTTGAGTCGTTTTATCATCTGAAGCTAATTTTTGAAGCGAGGAGACTAAAGAAGTACTGTCTTTTTTGATTTCCTCATCCAGCTGCTGCATTTCGATTTTAACTGTTGCGATTCTACTGGAATCGGCTTTTAGCTTTTCTAATAATGTCAAATTCTCAATAACATCTTTGTAGTTTTTGTCGATGATTTTTTGAAATGCAGCACTAAAACTTTCATTTTCTTGATTGACATTTTCTTCCTCTGTAGTTTCTTTTTTTACAATGGCGCTTGATTTGATTTTTACAGAGTCTTTATTTTCTGAAAGGAGAATTTTATTAGTAGCAGTAGTAAGTGAATCATTTTTAACTACTTTTTTAGGAAGTAATTGAGCATTGTCAACCTTTGTTGTATCTAGGTCATTTCCTGCCACTTTCACCGTGGTTAAAAATAGAAATGGTATAAATATTAAAAACTTGATTGTGTTTTTCATGTTGCTCAAATTAGGATGTAATAACTAGGTTTTTATTACTCTTCGGAGGTCTTGAATTGTTTTCCTATATTATTGATTCTCTTTCTGATTCCGTTGTCAAAACTCTCTAAAGATGTCTCAGTATATATGTTATAAATTTCTAATTCAGATAAGGTTCTATTATAAATTCGAATGTCATCTAAAGCTCCTCTAAAATCGTCTGTAATTCCCGGATTATCTCTTCCTATGTATAGGGGGCTAGAATTTGGTGTTAGCGCAGAATTAAAGGGAAATTGAACTGTTTTAATGCCATCATAAAACGTGATAACTTCATCTCCATTGAATGTGATTGCATAGAAATGCCATGTATCTGGCTCAAATTTGTGGGACATGAATTCAGTGTCGCAGAAAATGGCTTCAGAATTTAGCGACACGACGCTATACCCTTGTGCAATATCTGGGCTACAGGTGCTGAGCTGGGATTTATAGTTTTGAGATACCTGAAATCTATACTGAGGATTCAAACTTGTTTCTTCTGGCTCATTTCCTTTGCAAATCATCGTTAGCCAATAATTTGAATAACTATGTGATTTTAATTTAAACCAGCCTGCAATGGTAATTTGCGTTTCTGGGGATTCCAAAGTGGGGGAACTTGGAATCTCGATAAAAGAATTCCCATTTCCTGAAAAGTAAAATGCTCCATTTTTATTCCCAAAACGATCTTCAACCGGCTCAAGAAATCCAATAATTCTACCATGATTACCATTGGGGGAATCATCATTAACATCGCCATTAAATTTATAATGGGCGATTGGTGACATATTTTGAGCTTGGCTCGCAAATGATGTTACTAATACCAATGTGAAAATCAGTGCTATTCTATTCATAGTAGTACACAATAAGATTTGTTGCCTGAGTAATAGGTGCCTTTCCTGAAAAACCTTTTCTCGTATCTACTGCACCTGTAGATTTATAGGTTTCAAATACATCTTGGCAACCTGTATCTAGATTAATCAAGAAAATTAGATTTTCTACATCTTCGTATTCTTGAAGGTATTTCGAAACTTTAAGAGTTGCTTGGTATAGGGTATTGGCACCTGAAAGATTTACCATATAGTGTTTTACATCACCAGAGTCATCTTTCCCGACAGCAAGAAAACGTCTTTCTCTTCTCTCTTGAGAACTATTTGACCCAATAGTTAATTTGTTTCCATAGAAAAATAAGTGTGTTTGAAACACCGTAGCTGAGTTTTCTTGTGCCCATTTAATAAATTCTTGTTTTTGAAATGCATTTCGAATGTCTAGGGTTTTTTTGCCACCTGCTCCTGATACGGTTAAGTCCCCATTTTTTAGATTAGATGCAACCATTCCGCCTGTTGCATATACAATTGCTAATCCATCTAAATTTTCTTTTAAATCGTTGTTCACGACATTTCCATTATCTATGCATAAACCTACTGGTTTTGCGATAGAAGCTTGGCAATCTGTCATATAAGTTCCGCTGGAAATGGCAATAATTTTTTTGCCCCTTTTCCAAGAATTTAGTCTCTCATATACACTTGTCCCATTGTATTCTTTCGCTGCGAAGTATTTTACTTTCACGTGATCTCCTTTGCGAGACATCTTGACAGTTGAATAAAGTTCATTTTGTAGTGAAACTGAACTTGTTGAAACAAAATTTGCATCATATTGTGCAAAAGAAGTTTGGTAAATGAAAAGTACGAATAAGGTCGTAATGATTGTTTTCATGATATATAAAAGTTAATTGTTAATCGACGTAATATACAAGTAAATTAGGGGCACTTTCTAGTGTGATTGTTCCTTTGAATAAGCTTCTATTATCTAATTGATTTTTAGCTTTAAAATGGCCGAAAATATTGTGTATTCCAGAATCTAAATTAATTATAAAATCAATATTTTTAAGATCTTCATAATCACGCAAGAACCCAATTACCAAATCCACCGCACTGTTTATAGTGGAGCTAGTTGGTATATACATCATATAATGGGATTTGTTGCTTGAATCGTCAGTGCCTGATATTAGAAAGCGCCTTGGCCGTGTATCAGTTAAATCTCTGGATGTTAATATTTCATTTTTATATAAAAATAAGTGAGTTTGAAATACAGTTAATTTTTCTGCAATAGCCCACTCGAAAAATTGATTTCTTTGCATAGAATTACTTAAATCAAATTCTATGTTCTTCCCGTTTGAGTTCTTAATATTTAAAACTGCATTTTTTAAGTTATGAACGAAAATTTTACCTGTTTCAGTAATTAGAACTAAGCCATGAAGGTTTCCAAGACTTAAGTTATAATTCAAAACTTGGCCTTTATTAATACACAAGCCAACTGGTCTGATATACTCAGAAAATGGATCACTTACATAGTTTGCTGAAGTGAAAAAAAGTACGTTTTTGTTTTTTGACCAATTTCGAAACTGCTTACTAGCGCTTTCCTCGCCCAAGTACTTATTCGTAAAATAATTTACCTTAATGGCACTATCATTTACTGATAACTTAATGACAGAAATTGATTTGTTGGAATATTGTAATTGGCTTGTAGTTACATATTTTATATTGTTTTGTGCAACTATATGTTGACAAAAAAATACAAGAAAGAAGTAAACCGAATACGTCTTTTTCATTTGAAATAATTGTTAATCGACGTAATACACAATGAGGTTCAATGAATTAGAAATATCTAATCTGCCTTGAAACCCTTTTTTAGTAACCTTGTCACCTTTGGAAGTATAGGATCCAAAAACATCTTGCATTCCAGTGTCTAAATTGATTAAAAAATCAATTTCTGAAAGTTCCTCATATGATTTAAGATAATTGATAGCTTTGCTTGCAGCCTCTTGTAAGGTATTGTCACTTGAAAGATTCACAATATATTGCTTGTATTCTCCCGAATCGTCTTTCCCTGCTGCTAAGAATCGTCGGCCTGCTTTTTTACTATTATTAATGTTGCTAGAGATTTGGTTTTTGTAACAAAATAAATGTGTTTGAAAAACGGTTACTTCCTGTTCTTGAGCCCAGCTTATGAATTGAGTTCTTTGTAGGGTATTGCTCAGATTAAAATTTAGTATTTTCCCATCCCCTTTGTCGATTTGCATCGATTTACTCTTCAAACTATGTACAGAAAGTCTTCCAGATGGATAAGCTATCACGAGCCCATCAAATTTGTCTAATAGAAGCCCATAATTTACAACTCTTCCTTGATCGATACACAAGCCAACCGGTTTTGCTAAATTGATATCGTTATTATCCATATAGGTGCCAGAGGAGTAACTGATGACATTCTTATTCGCTAGCCAGCCAACAAATCTTTTGTGTACGGAGTTATTATTCTGGTCCCTAGCGGCAAAATATTTCACTTTTAATTTCTTATTGAAATTTGATAGTTTAATGACAGAATAATTTTCTCCACCAATATTAACGGTACTGAATTCCGCTTGTTTAGATGGATACTGGCAGTAAACTTGGCTTATCGCGAGTAAATAAAAACTCAGTAATGTAATGTATTTCATTTTTTAGACGACATGAAATGTTTAAAGGTGATTACATAGCAAATTAAAGTGGCTACCAATAAAATAGCGATAATAATTTTTTGCAATAAGGAAGCTTGGTTCCATGATGCTTCGAATAGGTGAGCCCAATTATTGCCAAGGATGTTTTGAATAACCTTCTCTAATGAGGATACTTTTATCGAGACATTATATCTTTTCTCGTTGCATTTTGCTGTCAAGTATCGGTACTGAAAATTGTATTTTGCTTTCGTATTGTTTTCAGAATACTCGCTTAAGTTTTTTGAAATCTTACTTAACCAATAATCATATATACTTTGAAATAAAAGTTGATTTTCATTAATAGTATCTGCTTCGCCGTAAAATTTAAATTTTTCTGCCCATTGTAGTTTGTAATTTAAGCTATCTAAGTTTGAATTACCGGCTTCTGTTGAACTTTGGTTATAAAGACTATCTGTTAATGCAACTGAAATTAGTCCTCGAACTACCATTTTGTCTCCTACTAAAGAATCTAGAACAAGTAAGTCCTTTTGGATGCTTTTTGCATCTTGAAAATTAACAGATTTCAAATATTCTCTATAAGGGAATTGAGTTGTAATGGAGTCTTTATTTACTCCTCTAAGAGCCGAATGAAGGTCAAAACTGCTTTCGCTTGAACTAGTTTTTTCAGTTGGAAGTAGGGCCGGTTTATCATCTACAATACTTGGTGCAATTAATCCGATGATGGTGATAAGAATTGCTAGTAAAATAAAGAATGAGAACTTGTAATTGATTTTCATTTGCCTTGTTTTTAGTCTTAAACTTAAAATTATAAATTTATTAGAAGTGGTCATTCATTTAATTATTTACCGGTTAATTATTTGAAAATCAAATTCAGGATTAGGAATGTTAAGTAGTTTGATACTACGTGAATCCAGTAAATAATGGAGGTGTAATACCAAACCCCCGCCCTCACATTTCCCTACCGTTAAATAAATACTGCCCCACAAAAATTTGAAAAAAATATATTTATGATTAATTTGATAAATATATGTATACGAAATCTTTGAATAGTTAAATATAATTATTGATTGAAGACTAAATGGTAGCTTGAAACCAGAAAAAAACAGGGCGGAATCGAAAAGCCAAATGAGTAGAATAATTTAACCCAATATTATAATAAAATGGATGCACAAAAAGTAGACATGTACATCATGTCAAATGCAAAATTTTTCGAAGGCCACCATATCAATGGAATTAGAGAAAGACTTTTAGCTATTGATGATTCGAAATGGGCGATGATTTCATCAATTCAATTAAAAGACCCGACAACGAGTTTAATCGTTTCAATTTTAGCTGGTTCTTTAGGAATTGACCGTTTTATGATTGGTGATACAGGAATCGGTATCGGAAAGTTATTAACCTGTGGTGGTTTTTGGATTTGGACGGTTGTGGATTGGTTCTTAATTCAAAGCGCAACAAGAGAGAAAAATATGCAAAAACTTCAACAATATTTGTATTAATGATTAAGAGCAGGAACAAGCTATACTCTATTTTAGGAATAGCTTGTGTCGCAGGGTATAGTTGGATTTATTTCGGTTTAACAAGCCTTCAAGCTTCGAATGGAGCATTTGAAGCCTGTTACATTAAGCAATTAACCACTATGCCCTGCCCCTCCTGCGGCACTACTCGTTCTATTCTTTCTCTGATGAAAGGGGAGTTTTTCGAAGCGCTGATGCTAAATCCTTTGGGATATATCATTGCAGCTATTTTATTGATTTCCCCTCTATGGTTAACGATAGACCTAGTGACAAATAGAAAGACCCTATTTGATCAATACCAGAAGGCAGAGGCCCTGATTAGAAAACCTCAAGTCGCCTATCCCTTACTCATTTTAGTTGCCCTTAATTGGATTTGGAATATAACCAAAGGACTATGACAAACGATTCAAATTTCTCCTATGTACCTGAGGAGCACGAGGTAGAAAAGGCATCGAATAGTTATTTAATGTC
This sequence comes from Aquirufa esocilacus, assembly GCF_042715595.1. NCBI lineage: Bacteria > Pseudomonadati > Bacteroidota > Cytophagia > Cytophagales > Flectobacillaceae > Aquirufa > Aquirufa esocilacus. The sequence goes on from NZ_JBBKXX010000001.1 coordinate 94,783, forward strand.
GTTAATGGCCATTATTGCAGGCCTACCACTACCCATCATCAACCTAATTGCTACCCTTTTTTTCTACGTAGCTAATCGCAAAAGCACCTACTTTGTCCGTTGGCATTGTACACAAGCCTTACTATCGCAGTTCTCTATATTCTTCATGAACAGTTTCGGATTTTGGTGGTCTGTTTCCATTATTTTCACCGAAGAAATCATCACTAGCAAATACATCGCCTACATGTTAACTGCCTTGATTTTTAATTTAATCGAATTCGGTACTACCATTTATACTGCCATTCAAACAAGGAAAGGAATACACGTTTCCTGGTGGTTTTATGGTAGTTTAACGAACCTAATTTGTAAAGCATAATCATGAAAAAGGCGCTATTTCAAGGTATAGTAACCATTGCATTATTCTTCGCCTCTTGGTTTGCGATGAATCAAATCGACTGGGTTTCCCTTTTTGAAATTCAGCAAGCCACTGATACGACGGAAGAGAAAATAGGGGAGTTGTTTTGGGATATTACCCAAAGTACCGAAAAAGAAAACACTAGCCCTTTCGTTAAATCTGCTGTGGACAGTATCGTGACTAAAATTTGCACGGAAAACAAAATTGAAAGGAAAACGATTAAGGTCCATGTGATTGAAAAGGAGGATATTAATGCATTCGCTTTACCTAATGGTCACCTGATTATTTATACGGGTTTACTCTTAAACTCAGCCAATCAAGAGGAATTGAGTGGGGTCATCGGACATGAAATCGCGCACATTCAGCTGAATCATGTATTTAAAAAGCTCGTAAGTGAAATTGGCCTCTCCGTGCTAATTGCTATGACTACCGGTAATAGTAATACGGAAACCATTAAAGCAGCCTTAAAAATGCTTTCTTCCACTGCATTCGACAGAAGTCTAGAAAAAGAGGCGGACATGAAAGCCGTAGATTACCTGATGAAAGCGAAAATTAATCCGGAACCCTTTGCTAATTTTCTTTTCAAGTTATCCGATAAAGAAAATGAGGTTACGTCTTATTTGACCTGGATAAGTACTCATCCCGCTTCAAAAGAAAGATCGAAGTATATTATTGAATCTATTCAAGGCAAAAAGCTAGAAAGTAAATCAGTTTTGGCCCAAAGTACTTGGCTTACCCTACAAGAAAAACTTAAACTATAAAACGACTAACATGAGCGCAAATTTCTTTGATTCGAATGACTACTTTATTGACGAAAAGGTCAATTTTTTCCAATTCGAAAACTCGTACAAAATATTTAACGGAACGGGTGAAAATATAGGAGCGATTAAGCAAAAGCTGACTACCGGGCAAAAACTTCTTAGACTCCTATTGAACAAAGCCATGCTCCCTTTTTTGCTAGAGATTAAAAATGCAGATGATCAAGTAGAGGCATCCATTTCAAGAGGTTGGACTTTTTTCTTGTCTAAAATTGTGATTAAAAACGCACAAGGAATGGTCATTGGAACGATCAAGCAAAAATTCAAATTGTTCAAACCCACTTTCAAGATTTTCAACTCTTCGGAGATCTTAATCGCGGAAATCACGGGGGATTGGAAAGCTTGGAATTTTAAAATTACAGATGCTTCTAATAACCAAATAGGAACCATTTCTAAGAAATGGGCAGGTGCAATGCAGGAGATCTTTACTTCAGCAGATAAGTACAATGTGAATATCAATGCTGATTTCTCTAACATGGAGAATAAAATCGCAATTCTTTCTGGAGCCATCACGATTGACATGGTGTTGAAAGAAAGTAAGTAGTGCGAATAGAAATGTTATGTACAAATACCTCTATCATTCGTTTGGTAGGGGTATTTTTTGTCATTACTGAGGCAATTTTTTACGACATTTTTGACAAAAATCGGTCAACTCATTGAAATGATCCTTTCCTTTTGCATCTCGCATGAAGCAGGTTTTTTCTGCGCAATGCGGTAGGCCTAAGTTATGCCCTATTTCATGTATCGTCAGTTTATATAGCTTTTCTAATTTATTGGATCCTTTTATTCTAAACGTTGAAACGACACAGGCATTTCCGGGGCAATATCCATAGCCAAAAACGCCATAATCATCACTAATTCCTTTTTTAGTCATGCTAATGTCATTTTTTGTTAAGCCAATTACGATTTCGTTTGGACGCCCTTTTTTGTGTAAAAAACGAATGAGCGAATCCGCCCTATACCTTTTATGACTACTATTTAATGCCTGATGCGGCAAATCAATCGGCGTATTAATGACGATCGTAGAGAAATTTTTGTGCAGCTTTTTCTCAAGATACGCTAGAGAACGGGGAGAGAAACCAGAAAAAGGCTGAAATACAATAATTGTCTCGGCCTTTTCCTGGTCTGCCTTTGATTGAATAGTATGACAAGAGAGACAAATTGATCCAAGTAATATGCAAATCCCAATTTGTAATTTATACCCTATTGCCATTCAAGTGAGAATTATTTCGAACTAAAATAGGCAAAAAGGCTGTCAACCTCTTAAAACTTCATCATAATATTCTTCAACGCCATCGTCGATCGTCCGAAAGCCTCCTTATCCATATTCTTCTTCTCGAACGCAAAACTATTCTCCGCTTTGAAGTTCATACTCTTCGCAATCTCTACCGCGTCTAGGGTTGCGCCTAAATAGGTGAAAGACCAGTTGCCTGTTGCTTCTTTGGCCTGAATCAAGTTCTTAATTTGCTCATGTGAATATTCCTTAGACGCATTCTCATGTCCATCTGTTAAAATGACCATCACCGCTGCATCATCCTCATTCACCATCAAGCGTTCAGTATCTGACACACTCATTCCAATAGCATCTAACAAAGCAGTAAGTCCATTCGGTTGGTACTCAAAACTGTTCATCTGTGATAATTCTGTCACAGATAAATTGCGGTATTTTAGTTCGACCAAATGATCAAAAACCGTCAAACCTACTCGAATTTCTCGATCCGGAAACTCATTTGCAATCGCTAAAATTTCTTTGCGTTGATTCGCCAAACCGTTAAGTGTTTGATTAATACAATCTGACATAGATCCGCTTTGGTCTAAAATAATGTGGTAAAAAGTAGTTGCCTTTTTCATAAGAATGGGATTAAATAATTAGCTGTTTTATACGTTAATACCAATAAGTTTAAAACGTTACACAAAATTTTTTCTTGATTAAAAAAAATCTAATTTCGATTCTAATACTTCTTGAATGCCCGATAGATTACCCGAAACTGACAATGAAATTTTAGCGCTTTTCCACTTGGATCGGGAAAGCGCTTGGCGATTAATTTACAAGCGATGCCATGCCAAATCCATGCGGTTTATGAACAGCCATTTTAGGGCAGGATTTGATAAAGAAGACGTATTTCAAGAAGCCTGTTTGGTCTTATTGGATCGAATGGAAACCCCTAGCTTTACGCTGACTTGTTCCTTGCAAGTCTTTTTAAATGCCATTTGCCGGAACATCCTACTTAAACAGCATAGACGTCAACCCATTAATACTTCGATCAGCTCTGAATTCGAATTAGACTTGGTGGTGGATGTCGAAATAGAGGAGGAGGAACATTCGATTCGGGAATCTATTTTCTTTGAAGTCATTGAATTAATGCGGACCCAGGCAGAACGGTGTTATGAAATTTTTCAACTCGTCTATTTTCGAAATTTGGGCATGCAACAAATAGCAGATCGCCTAGGCATTTCAACGGCAGCGAACGTACGTATTCAAAAACACCGTTGCTTAGTGAATGCCAGAAATGAGATAGAAAGACGTATCAATCAAAATAGGGCTAGACGATGATATACCAAGAAATGTATGGGTATTTCACGATAGAAAACCCCAGAGAACAAGCTAAAGCGTGGGATACACTTTCCCCGAAGGTGAAAGATTACATAGAGGCGTTTTATGATCTGTTAGGGGATATGGATAATCCCCCTTTATATGAACGATCAAAATTTTATCGATTAATTACCAAAGAAGAGTTTGACAGTCTACTAAAAGTATTCTATGAAACGCAGAATACAATCCAGGAAGCAGCTTTTGAAAAAGAATTCAGACACGCATTTCTTGCCTATGAAAAAATAGCGGAAGCAAAAGCGGAATTGAAAGCGAAAATGAACGAGTGGCGCGCGGAATTGGACGAAGTAGAAAACGAGGAATGGGATGAAATGGCGAATGAAGAATCTCCCATTTCTAGGCCACCAATGCAAGAGCCTTTTTTCATGGATAGGCAGAGTATGTTGTTGGATTCAGAAGATAGGGATGAGCTTTATACTGGAGCGTATCCTCAGTCTTCTCGTGGGGAGGGGAATTCTGCCGGTGGTTGTCTTATAGCTATCGTCGCGTTGGTACTCATTTTGATAACACTTTTCTTTTTTTGGAAATGATAGATCAAGACTTCGATCGTACCATCGACCCGTTCGAATGGATGCCGGGCTTAGATGCTGCGCCTGATTTTGTGCGCACTCCAGCATATACCGATCTATTGCATCGCTGTGATGCAGCTTATGCTGCCATTTTGACAGGGGAGGTGTTGAATTACCGGCTAGTGGAATTAAAAGAGGTGGTAGATCAATACACCGAACTCTTTGAAGAAGTAGAAAAGTGTTTGAAACTATACGAGGGATTTGACCGATTCTACTTCCTATTCGATGCCGTTTTTACTGCTTATCTCTTTGTTGAAAAAAAAGGCTGGGATGCCTACTTTGCCTTGGACGACTACAGTAAATTCGATATGAATGATGAGCGTCATGTGATCAATTGGCTGAGGGCTTATGAAGCATTAAATAAGGAAATAGCCTATTATTTGCATTTTAATACCGATTGTGATTGCCATAGTAAAACGGTTTACCGAATCAGTCACATAGGTATTCATGTGAATAAGGAAGACCTAGATAAAATCTTTCAGTTCTCCACGCTGTATGGCGAACATTATGCGCACTTATTACAAAAATATATGACCATTTCGTGGGATGAATACCACGCCTTAACAAGAGAGGATGAATGCTATTATGTACGAGATAATTTGATCTATTATATTTTAAAATCACAAAATAAAGATTTTTCCCCATTTTCAAGATACCCTGAACCCCCTTTACCCCCCTTAACCCGCTCATGAAAACCCTATTATTCCTTTTGCTTCTCACTGGATTTACGTCCTTCTCTCAAACCTATAACCTACAATCCGGGATCAATTATTATGGGGAGGATAAATACGAGGAGGCTTTGGCCTTTTTAAAGAAAGAAATCGCGCAGAACCCGAAAGAGGGGAAAGCCTATTATTACATCGCCCTCATCAACGTGGAAAATGAGACCTACGCGCAAGGCCTCACGCAGGTGAACCTAGCCATCGCGAATCTGAATCCCGCTGATACCCTCGTCGCATTCGCCTGGCAATTAAAAGGGGATATCTATTATCACTTAGAGGATGTAGAGAAATTTGAAGCTAGTTATGCCAAAGCCCTTGCCTTAAACCCCACCTCCATTCCCATCTATTACGGGCGGGCATATGATTATGGTGGATTAAAGAAATACGATCTAGCGCTGGCAGACATACATAAAATTTTAGATCTGGACGAGGGAAATATCAGGGCCCGGGATTTAAGATCGAGTATTTACTTATCTCAAGATAAATACGAGGAGGTTATTAAAGAAGCGGATCGAATCATCAAATTAGATCCCACCTCCGCGTCTGCTTTTGACAATCGATCGTATGCGTACTACCAAATAGGTAAATATGATTTAGCGATTTTGGACTCCTATGCCGCCTTAACGCTAGAAGACAAAAGCACGCGAATGAGAAATAATTACATTACTTTCTCGAAGAAAAATTTCACCCTGGGACTGGCCAAAATTTCAAACCTAATTAAGGAGTTTCCTCAAAAAGAGGTTTGGCTGTATGTTCGCTCACAGTTACACCGCTATAAAAAAGACTATAAAAATGCCTTAACTGATTTTGCGAAGATTTTCGATATGATTTCGGATGATTACCGTAATTTTTATTTCACCGAACGCGCAGAGTTATATGGCGAAATGGGATTGCATTCACTAGCCATTGCGGACTACACGGAAGCGATTGCAATGGATTCTAGTTCCGCCTTTCTTTTTGGGGTTAGGGGAGATGCCTACCGGTTAACGGGGAATTATACAGCAGCCATCGCAGACTTTAATCGGGCGATTGAACTCTACCCGGAGGGGGCCTGGTTTTATTACCGACGGGGTTGGGTGAAAGACGAATTTTTAAAAGACCCGGATGGAGGATTGGCGGATTATACCTCCGCGATTGAATTAGATCGAAATGACGCTTACCCCTATTTACACAGAGGTCGTCTTTACACTAAGCAGTACAAAGATACTTTGCGCGCGAATGCGGATTTTAGAAAAGTGGTGGAACTGGATACAATTATCGGATCTAGTGGCAATACACGACATTATGGATATTACGAATTAGGTCAGTTTAATCAGGCCAAAGCTTGGATGACTAAAACCCTTCAGCAATTTCCGGAAGAGGGAAATTATTACGATGCAGCCTGTCTTTATTCCTTAATGAAGCAGCCTGCAACATCGATCGCTTATTTGGACACCGCCTTTACAAAAGGCTACCGCGACTTCGAACACCTAGCGAAAGACGATGATCTAGATAATGTGCGGAATCTTCCCGAATTCAAATCGTTAATTACGCGCTGGAAAGTGAAATTTTCAGAGTCTAAACCTGTCGTCAATGCGGGTGAAAAATCAGCAAGTACGATCGTAGGAACCTATATAATCCCTTTCAAGCCATCCGGTGGAGGCACCTATGAAGTGCAGAGTAAAATTAATGGTTTGCCTTTAAGTATGTTGTTCGATACGGGCGCAAGTGATATTTCTATTTCACAAACAGAGGTGGACTTTATGATCAAAAACGGATTTCTGAGTGAGCAAGATTATATAGGGGTAGAAAGGTATTCTTTAGCGAACGGGGAGACAGAAGTTTCACGCACCATCATGTTAAAACAAGTAGAAATAGGTGGATTAGTGTTGAAAAATGTTCGAGCGTCGGTCACAAAAAATCGCACGGCAGGAATGCTTTTTGGGCAAAGTGCCATGAGTCGCTACGGTAAAATCACCATAGATAACCAGAAGAAACAAATCATTTTGACAGGAAATGCGAAGTAATATCTTTTCTCTTTCCGCGGACAATTGAACTAGTATTTAAATGAAGCCTAAAATGATTTTTTTATTGTTTGTTCTCTTTTTGGCCGGTATGGGCGCTTTAGTTTGGTATGCTTTACAGGCTAAAAAATCGCGAGACCCTTGGTCACTTAGCAAAGGATATGAAGTGAGAGGGATCGATTTATCCCACCACAACGGGCGTATTCGATATGATGAAATAGATTCGCTTGATTTTGTATTCTTAAAAGTGACAGAAGGGGTTTCAGTGACTGATAAAACCTTTGCAAAGCATTATTCCGCCTTTCGCGAAAAGGAGATGGCGGTAGGCGCCTACCACTTTTTTAGATTCGATATAGATGGGAAAGAACAGGCACGTCATTTCTTACACCACCTGAGTGGAAAGGAATTTCAGCTTCCACTAATTGTGGACGTAGAATACGACAATAATCCAGATACTCCTCGGGAGAAAGTCATCACGCGTTTACAGGCATTTGTGAATGAAGTCAAAAAGCGGACGGGGATAATGCCTATCATTTATACGAATGGAATCGGTTACTCGGACTTTATTAGCGATGATTTCGATGACCACACCCTGTGGCTTAGTTCTACCAATGCTTGGCGACCGGCGATGATGGGTTGCACTTTTTGGCAGTTTAATATTAATGCAGATTTATCGGCCATCACCCATGATGTGGACCTAAATGTATTTCGCGGTTCGCGAGAGGAATGGGAGGAGTACTTACAGGAGCATAAGCCATTTGTGGTTTCAAGTAATTGATAAGCTTGCATTTTCATTTTTAAACTTTTAAGTTCATATTTACCTCGATAAATATAAACCTATCATGAAAAATCTTTTCCTACTTCTCCTGGTCCTAAACTTCTCCGCCCACGCCCAATGGGTCGAACTTTTAAACGGCAGCGACTTAACTGGCTGGAAAGCCAGCGAAAATCCAAGCTCATTCCAAGTAAAGGACGGTGAACTACGTATCGCAGGACCCCGAGGGCACCTTTTCTATGAGGGACCTGTCGGAAACCATACTTTCCAAAACTTCGAAGTAAAAGCCCTCGTAAAAACGTATCCTGGCGCGAACTCTGGCTTGTATGTTTGCACGGCATTTCAATCCAATGACTGGCCATCCCAAGGCCACGAAATTCAAGTGAATAATTCCCACACAGATTGGCGCAGAACCGCGAGCCTCTATGGCATTATCGATACCGCGGAAAAATTAGTGCACGACGAAGAATGGTTTGAACTATACGTAAAGGTGGATGGGAAACACATCACCACGAAGATCAATGGTAGAACCGTAGTGGAATATGATGAGCCAGCAGACAAGAAAAGAATCCAACCCGGAACCATCGCCATTCAGGCACACGATCCTAACAGTAGGATCGCTTATAAAAGCGTTCAGGTGAAATTGAACTAAAAAAAAGAGGAGCCTTTTGAGCTCCTCTTTCTATTTATATAATGCTGTTGATTACAAATCTACTGCTTCTCCATACGCCGCTTCTGTCGCGCCTTTGAAGGCTTCTGACATCGTCGGATGCGGGTGAACCGTTTTCATGATTTCGTAAGCCGTGCTTTCTAACTTGCGAACCACCACCGCCTCAGCGATCAATTCCGTTACGTTGTAACCGATCATGTGCGCGCCTAATAATTCACCATATTTGGCATCATAAATTACTTTCACGAAACCATCACGAGCGCCGGCAGCCGTTGCTTTTCCAGACGCTACGAATGGGAATTTACCCACTTTGATATCGTAACCTGCTTCTTTGGCTTTCTTCTCTGTCATACCGACTGAAGAAATTTCAGGGTTGCAATACGTACAACCTGGGATGTTTGTGTAGTCCAAAGCCTCTGTCTTGTGACCCGCCATTTTTTCTGCACAAATAATCGCTTCAGCCGAGGCAACGTGTGCCAAAGCCGGTCCCGGAGTCACATCGCCAATCGCGAAATAACCTGGAATATTCGTTTCGTACCAAGCGTTTACTGGAATACGACCTTTGTCTACGATAATACCTACTTCCTCTAAACCGATGTTTTCTAAGTTACAGATTACACCCGCCGCAGAAAGAACGATATCACATTGGATTTCTTGGTTACCTGTCGGAGTTTTGATACTCACTTTGCAACCTTTTCCTTTCGTATCCACTGACTCCACGCTAGATGAAGTCAAGATGTCGATACCCATTTTCTTGTATTGCTTCGCTAATTCTTTGGAAACATCTTCATCCTCAACGGGAACGATGTTTGGCATGAATTCTACGATCGTTACTTTCGTTCCCATCGCCGCATAAACGTACGCAAATTCAACTCCGATCGCGCCTGAACCGATCACGACCATCGAATCTGGACGTTTTTCTAAGCTCATCGCCTTGCGGTATTCGATCACCTTTTCGCCATCGATAGGTACATTAGGCAAAGCACGAGCACGCGCACCCGTCGCGATCATAATATTTTTTCCTTCGTAAACGGTTTTCTTCCCGTCTGCGTCTGTTACTTCGACTTTCTTACCAGGTTGGATTTTTCCAAAACCCATAATCACGTCAATCTTGTTTTTCTTCATCAAAAACTGAACGCCTTTGCTCATGCTATCCGCCACGCCACGAGAACGGGAAATAACCGCAGAGAAATCAGCTTCGGCGCCTTTTACGGTAATTCCGTAATCAGCCGCGTGCTTGATGTATTCGAAAACTTGGGCAGATTTCAAAAGGGCTTTGGTAGGAATACATCCCCAGTTTAGGCAAATACCACCTAAGGATTCTTTCTCTACAATTGCACATTTTAAACCTAATTGAGAAGCTCGGATAGCTGCTACATAACCCCCTGGGCCTGAGCCTACCACGATCAAATCGTATTGTTGCGCCATTTTATTGCTTGATTTAAATGAATGAGGCCGCAATTTAGCACAAAATCGGGTATATTTGCACTTTATTAAGTAGAAAAACACATGACTAGAGACAGGTTCAATGACCTGAAAGCCAGAATAGAGGCTTTAAGGAGGTATCTTTGACTACGATCACAAGAAATATTTAATCTCTGAACTAGAGACGGTCACCTTGGATCCCGAATTTTGGAACAATCCTGACAAAGCGGAAGGCACGATGCGCGAGATGCGTGGGCTAAAGTTTTGGACGGATGGATTCGATAAACTCGCGAACGCACAAGGTGATTTAGAAACCATCTGGGAATTTTACGAAATGGGTGAAGCATCCGAGGCGGAAGTGGATGCGGAAGGCGAAAAGCTGGAGGCAAACTTAGAGGCGTTGGAATTCCGCAAAATGATGTCTGACGAGGGCGATAATATGAGCGCCGTGTTAGAAATCAATGCGGGTGCTGGTGGAACCGAATCCCAAGACTGGGCCGCCATGTTATTGCGCATGTACCACATGTGGGCAGAAAAGAACGGCTTCAAGGTGCGTTTAGTGGATGAAAATCCGGGGGACGTAGCGGGAATCAAGTCCGTCACTATCGAAGTAGATGGTGAATTTGCCTACGGTAATTTAAAATCTGAAAATGGAGTACATCGTTTGGTGCGTATTTCTCCTTTCGACTCGAACGCGCGTCGTCACACGTCGTTTGCATCTGTCTATATCTGTCCTTTGGCTGATGACACGATCGAAATTGAGATTAATCCAGCGGATATCGATTGGGATACTTTCCGTTCCGGTGGTGCTGGTGGCCAAAACGTCAACAAAGTCGAAACCGCTGTTCGTTTAACCCACAAACCTTCTGGAATCATCATCGCTTGCCAGCAAGAACGCTCGCAATTAATGAACAAAGAAGTGGCGTTACGCCTATTGAAGTCCAAATTATACCAAATCGAAATCGATAAACGTAATGCCGCACGCGCCGAAGTGGAAGCAGGTAAGAAGAAAATCGAGTGGGGTTCGCAGATACGTTCTTATGTATTAGATGATCGTCGCGTGAAAGATCACCGAACGAATTACCAAACATCAAATACCGATGCGGTGTTAGACGGGGAGATTAATGAGTTTATTAAGGCATATTTGATGGAGAACTAGTCCGCAGTCCGGAGTCGATAGTCCGAAGTGGACAGTAGCCAGTGGTCGGTATCCAGTGGGTGGACTATTGGGTTTTCTCAGTCGATTCTACTACCGCAGCTTCAGTTTCCTCTTCTAAAGAGGCTAGATAATCTAGTAATAAGTCTTTAGCGTAGGAAAGTGCTAGGGCTAGGGCGTAAGATTTAATCGCATCGCCCACGAAAGAGCCTTTCTTCTTCGGGCCAGAGAACATGGAATAAAGCAAATAGCCGCCAGCCACAATACCTCCAGCGATTAACAGCTGGTTGCCTACCTTTTTGTATTCAGTAACGGTCTCGGTTAATTGCTCTTGAATTTCAGCCGCTTGGCTTTCTAATTCAGCTCTCTTTTCTTTATTCTGACTCATTTTTTGTAGGCTTTAGGGATAAGAAAAGAAATAGGCTGGCTAATCCGACGATCAGGGCCACAATAAAATAACCGACAAAACGGCTTTCTAGAGCCTCGTTAATCCATTCTGATCCTCCTAAAAGTAGGAAAAACAAGGTAATTCCGAAACCTGTCGCCACGAGGAAAAGCTTGAAAATCCGGATAAAGATTTCTTCTAGTTTTTCCTGAATATCTAACTTGATTATCTCAAATTGCGTTTTGAGATAATCCGTTATTAATTCTACTAGGCGGTTATTTTCGAAAAACCCCATGGTTTATTTTTGCTTTAACTTCGCTTCAATCGAGTGTTGCGTGTGTGGTACTAAACGTAAACGTTCTTTGGAAATTAACTTTCCTGAATCAATACAAACACCATAAGTTCCATTCTTAATGCGCATTAATGCATTTTCCAGGTTCTTAGCGAACTTTTGCTGGCGAACAGCTAATTGGTTCAGGTTTTCTTTCTCCGCCGTATCAGCGCCATCTTCCATCACTTTCGAGTTCCCAGATGTTGCGTCAGTGCCTGTGTCGTTTTTTCTATTTAGCGCCTCTCTTAAATATTTTAATTCAGCGTTTGTATCTTCTAATTTAACACGGATAATTGCTTCAAACTCTTTTAATTCTTCGGCAGAGTATCGTTGTTTTTCTTCGTTTGCCATAAATCTATCTAAATTGTAGTCTTTTACCTTTACACAAATATAAAAAGGCTTAGCTTAATAAGGTAACGAAACGTGTAAAATCTGCGACAAATTTTTTAAGTCCTGTTTTTCAGGGGTTTAAGCCAGTCGATGTAACCTTTTAGTGCCAAAGCGATAAAGAGGGCATAGAGCGCCGCCGTTCCCCATAGACCCTTATTTAGGTACATTCCTACGTAGGCTATATCCACTCCGATCCAAACAATCCAGTTTTCAATTTTACGCTGAGTCGCGAGCCAAGTTCCATAAATGCTTAAACCGGTGAGTGCCGCATCGAGAAAGGGGAAGCTCACTTCCGGAAAATAGGTCAAATGTAAAAAACCTGATCCTGCACCGAAAAGCAAGGCTACGGCTAAACCTATAAATAAGACGCGACGGCTTGATTTTTCAGGTACCCAATCTAGCTCAGATCTAGACCAAGTCCACCAGCCATACACTGCCATGAGGATAAAGAAGCCCTGTAATTCCATGTCAGAGTAGAGCTTGTTTTGCCAAAAGACATAGCCGTAAAGCCCTGATGCAAGGATGTTGCCCGCCCAAGCTAGGCTATGCTTTTTCATGCTCAGGAAAACGCCAGCCAAAGAAGCGAGGATGGCTACTATCTCAACAGCCCTCATTCTTTGTGGTTTTTCTTGTAAAAAGCGCAGAAATGCGTGATTTCACATTTTGCACATTGAGGAGTTCTTGCCAAACAAATGTAACGTCCGTGCAAAATCAACCAATGATGTGCTGTGGCAATGACTTCATCTGGCAGGTTTTTAATCAACGCCATTTCTACTTTTAGGGGGGTATTTGCCGTTTTAGGGACCAATCCAAGTCGCTGTGATACGCGAAAAACATGCGTGTCTACTGCCATTGCGGGTTGATTATAGATGACAGAGGCTATCACATTGGCTGTTTTACGACCTACGCCGGGTAAACTTTGCAAATCTTCCATTGTTTCAGGTACTTCGCCGGCGAATTGGTCGGTGATTTTTTGGCCTAAACCTAGGAGGTGTTTTGCCTTATTATTGGGATAAGAAACGGAGCGAATATAGGAGAAAATTTCTTCCAGGCTGGAATCTGCTAGGGATTTTGCGTCTGGAAAACGCTTGAATAGGGCAGGAGTGACTTGATTAATGCGTTTGTCTGTGCACTGCGCAGATAATACCACCGCCACCAATAATTCAAAGGGATTTGTATAATGCAATTCGGTTTCCGCCTCGGGAAATCGCGTTGAAAAATGTGCTACAAATGCCTGAAATCGCTCTTTCTTTACCATATTTTTGTTAAAATTAGCTAGATTTTCTGAATAAAAAAGCCCCTAGTGCGCTAGGGGCTTTTTACTCTTGCGAGCATGTGCGAGAATTTTCTCAATACTCCTTTCGGAGGGCTCCATATAAGCCGAATTCAGCAAGTTTTGGACCTGTTTTAAACGAGAAAGCTCTTGTTTCTCCTCTTCATTTAATGTTTGCTGGAACCCTATTTCAGGCTCATAAAGGTTTTTAATCAGGTCATTCGGGGTAGAGTTTTTTGTCATAGGCAAGGTTTTGTTTCTCTAACATTTTACGTAGATTAATGAGCGCATACCGCATACGCCCAAGGGCTGTATTAATACTAACATGGGTTAAATCGGCAATTTCTTGGAAGCTTAAATCTTCGTAATGACGCATGACAAGTACTTCTCGTTGCTCATTTGGTAGATTTTTTATCAAGTCCCGAATATTAACGATCAAATCTTCTTTTAATTGTTTATCCTCAGAACTTTCTTCTGCAAATTGAAAACTGTTCCAAAGAGGTGAGCCATCGTCTAACACAATTTTGGGATAACGCTTCTCTTTACGGAAGTGATCGATCGCCATATTGTGTGCGATGCGTACGATCCAAGGAAGGAATTTACCTTCTTCATTATACTTGCCTTGGTTGATAACGTCCAAAGCTTTAATATAGGTTTCTTGTAAAAGATCTTCCGCTATGTAACGGTCCTTTACAATTAAATAAATAGTCGTGTAAACTTTCGATTTACTGCGATTAAGAAGAGTCTCAAACGCTTTAGAATCACCTTGGATGTACGCGGAAATTAACGCTGCATCGTTAACGGGAATTTTGCTCATAAAAAAGTAAAATGGTTAACGTAGAGGTTTATCTCATGCAGTAGGGTCTAAATGGGCGAATTGCTTAATTTGTGGTTGCAAATTATAGAAATCTTTTTTACATCCAAAATTTTAAAAGATTTTCAATAAATTTCAGTGACAAAATTTGGAACCTCATTATAATCCTTAATTTTGGTCTCCTAAACTTTAAAGAAAAAATGAAAAATCTACGTTCTATTGTGTCAGCTTTGGCCCTGACTTGTTTGGCCTTCGTTTCCAATGCTCAAAAAGCCGCTGATTATGCAGGTGAATACACAATGAGCGATAACCCTTACGTGAAAGTCTTGAAATTAGCGGACAAAGAAGGTAAGTTAATTATGTCTGCAGAAGGTTTTCCTGATACAGAATTAACGGCTGGTTCTAAGCCTGATGCATTTGTATTAGGTGGAATGGGTGGCGATATCACTTTTACACGTGTAGGTGGTGCGGTAACTAAATTAAAAATTGAAGCTCAAGGTCAAACACTTGAAGGCGTAAAGGCAGGTGCTGCCGCGGGTGGTGCGTCTGAATATGCAGCTTCTTATAAAATGGCTGATAACGAATATGTGAAGAAAATGATTGTCGTTTCTAAAGACGGTAAATTATTAATCTCATCTGATGCTAACCCATCCGAAGGAGCAGAGTTGACGCCGGCATCTACGCCAGACACGTTTGCTGCTACTTTGCAAGGTTATGAGGCGGAAATTACTTTTGGCCGAGCAGCTGGAAAAGTAAAAACCATCAAATTGTCTGTAGCTGGTGGTGCTGTAGTATTAACTGGAGATGTAGAGTAATTTATTCTCCATTCATAAAAAAGGGCTTCGTTATGTAACGAAGCCCTTTTTTTATTTCAATTGTCTGCGGTAGAGTTGAATGGTGTTCTCTAAGCCGTAATACAAGGCGTCACATATGAGCGCGTGTCCGATGGATACCTCGTCCAAAGGATTGACGTTTGCCTGGAAAAAGGCTAAATTCTCTAGGCTTAAATCATGTCCGGCATTAATGCCTAATCCTAACTGATGGGCCCTAAAGGCTGCTTTTCGGTAAGAAGCAACAGCTTGCGTCGGATTGGTAGGAAAATCATTCGCATACGGTTCCGTGTATAATTCAATGCGATCCGTACCTGTTGTGGCAGCGGCCTCGACCATTTCTAAGACAGGGTCCACGAAAATGGAGGTGCGGATGCCGGCTTCTTTAAAGGGAGCAATCAAGCGTTTCAATAACTCTTGGTGTTGAATGGTGTCCCAGCCGTGGTTGGAGGTGATTTGGCCTAAAGCATCAGGCACTAAGGTCACTTGCTCCGGTTTAACAGCTAAAACCAATTCCACAAAAGAGGCTTCCATCGGATTGCCCTCGATATTAAACTCTGTCGTCACCGCTTCTTTCAAGGCGTACACATCCGCGTAGCGAATGTGGCGTTCATCTGGACGCGGGTGCACTGTGATGCCCTGAGCGCCAAAACGTTCGCAATCCAACGCCACCTGGATCAGATCCGGGTTATTACCACCTCGCGAGTTACGCAAGGTGGCAATTTTATTAATATTGACGCTGAGTCTAGTCATTAGATCAAATGGTGTGCCGCTAAGTATTCTGCGATTTGAACCGCATTCGTAGCCGCTCCTTTACGCAAGTTATCAGCCACGATCCAAAGGTTCAAAGAGTTCTTTTGAGATTCATCGCGGCGAATACGTCCTACAAAAACCTCATCTTTGCCATGTGCCGTGATTGGCATCGGATACAATAAGTTTTTCGGGTCGTCTTGAACAATGATTCCTTCTTCTTTTTCTAAGATCGCACGAACTTCAGCTAAATCGAAATCGTTTTCGAATTCGATGTTTACTGCTTCTGAGTGTCCACCGATCGTAGGGATACGAACCGTTGTGGCAGTCACCTTGATGGAGTCGTCCATCATGATTTTGTTCGTCTCTAAAATCATCTTCATCTCCTCTTTCGTGTATCCATTATCTTGGAAAACATCGATGTGAGGAAGAACGTTTAAATCAATTTTATGTGGATACACTTTCGCGTAATCTGTCTTTCCAGCGCGCTCATCGAACAATTGATCGACCGCTGCTTTGCCAGTACCTGTTACGGATTGATAAGTAGAAACGACTACACGCTTGATTTTGTATTTTTTGTGCAAGGGATTTAACACGACTACCATTTGGATGGTCGAGCAATTCGGGTTTGCAATAATTTTATCTGCTGGAGTCAAAGTGCTCGCATTGATTTCTGGAACGACTAATTTCTTAGTAGGGTCCATACGCCATGCGGAAGAGTTGTCCACTACGGTGATGCCGGCCGCCGCAAATTTGGGAGCCATCTCTAATGAACTGCTTCCACCTGCAGAGAAAATAGCCACGTTTGGTTTCATCGAAATCGCTGTTTCGTAACCTACTACCGTGAAGTCTTGGCCCTTAAAATTCACCTTTTTACCGATCGAACGCTCGGATGCTACCGGGATTAACTCCGTAACAGGAAAATTTCTTTCCGCTAATACTTTTAAAATTTCTCCGCCTACTAGTCCAGTGGCGCCTACAACTGCAACTTTCATTCTATTTATTTTATAATGGATATGTGATTCCTACTGATACTCCTGTTTGCCCCGAAGAGCTTAATTTTAGGCCCATTTGAGCCTTACTTAATTCATTATATCGTTTTAACGCTTTGTTGAAGTGTCTGTTACTTACGGCTCCGATGTAGACGTTTGCTAACGCTACGCCTCCCACCGCTGACCAGTAAAAGCCCTCTGATATGCTTCCTTTACTCAAATAGGTAGAAAAAGCGAACACAGTGGAGAAACCGGCTAACCAGCCTGAAAGTTTACGTTGACGTTTGAATTTCAAGAATTCGACGTTGACTTCTGGGTCTCTGGCCTCCATTAAAGGTATTTGTAAGGCCAAAGGATGGTCAACTAACTGCCTGTCATACATAAATCTCCTAGTCCAAACCCCTTGTACTTCTTCAATCGGAAGCAATTTCTTTTCCTGCGCCATAGCGCTGCCAGAGGCCAATAGTAAAAAGAAAAGTAAGCTCCTGATTTTCAAAGCAAAGTTGGGATTTTAGCCCACAAAATTAGGGCTTAAAATGGGGAATCGAAAGGAAAATTACCGAAAATCGTACAATTTTGACGGGCAAATGGCGATGTCCAAGGGTATATCATGGCTTTCGACCTCTTCGATCAAGTCAACTGGATCGAAAAGGCTGATGCCTATTTTCAGGCAATCGGGTCTACATACTGCTAGGTAACGATCATAAAAGCCTTTGCCATATCCTACGCGTTGCCCGTTTTTGTCGAATGCTAGTAAGGGGATTAATATAATATCGAAATCGGTTGATTTTACCACGGAACCGCCCACAGGTTCCGGAATACCCCAGTCCGAGTTAGCAAACGTTTTCGAAAACGCCATTTCCATTGTGCCAGCTGTAGCTGAAATAACGCGCGGGAAAGCAAAGTCGCCATTAAGTGAATCTAAACTAATTTCATTCCGATGGGGGATGGCTTTGAAGCTGGCGATGGTTTTGCCGGGTGTTAAGAAAGGGGTCAAGAATTCGATGACACGCTGGGAGCGCTCACGGAATTCTTTTTCCGTTAGTTCTGTGCGCTGCGCCAACTCTATTTTTCGAATCTCGGCTTTCTTCATATTCAAACCTAGTTAATTGCGTTCGGAATACAAATCTTCACGTGAGATGTTCCGTATAATTTTGTATTTTTGCCTCAATTTTGCCAATTTTTTCATTTTAACCCCACACGTCTGTGAGCTTTAAGGAATACAAAAATTTAGATTACGCCGCTTTGGCAGATGAAATTCTAGATTTCTGGAACGCGAATAACATCTTTGAAAAATCCATCTCCACGAGAGAGGGACAGCCTACGTTTACGTTTTTTGAAGGACCTCCTTCTGCAAACGGAACGCCGGGTATTCACCATGTGATGGCGCGGGCGATTAAGGATATTTTTTGCCGGTACCAAACCCTAAAAGGGAAGCAGGTAAAGCGTAAAGGGGGCTGGGACACACACGGTTTGCCGGTGGAATTACAGGTAGAAAAGGAATTAGGCATTACAAAAGAAGATATTGGTAAGACGATTTCGGTCGAAGAATACAATAAGAAGTGCCGCGAGACGGTGATGAAATTCACCGATCAATGGAATAGTTTGACGGAGAAAATGGGCTACTGGGTGGATCTTGAAAACCCTTACGTGACCTACCAAGCGAACTATATTGAGAGTGTTTGGAACTTATTGAAGCGTTTATACGATCAAGGTTTATTATACAAAGGCTATACGATTCAGCCTTATTCGCCAGCGGCGGGAACGGGTCTTTCGTCCCACGAATTGAATCAGCCAGGTTGCTACCGCGATGTGAAAGATACGTCTTTGACTGCGCAATTTAAGGCAATCAAGAACGCGAAATCGGAATTTTTATTTAAGGCTTCAGGCGATGCACCGGTCTATTTATTGGCTTGGACGACCACGCCTTGGACTTTGCCATCGAACACCGCTTTGACAGCTGGAAAGAATATTGCGTATGTATTGGTGAAGACCTTTAATCCGTACACCTACGTGCCGGTTTATGTAGTTTTGGCCAAAGACTTAGTTAAAAACTACTTCCAAGCAGCCGCTGAAAACGGCGACTTTGCAGCGTACGAAGCGGCAGAAAAAAAGCCGCAGGCAATTCCATATGAGATCGTTGCCTCTTGCAAAGGATCGGATTTAGAGGGAGTAGAATACGAGCAATTGATGCCTTACGTGCAGCCATCGGCGCCAGCGTTCCGTGTGATTTTAGGAGATTTTGTGACGACCGAAGATGGGACGGGTATGGTGCATACCGCACCGACTTTTGGAGCAGATGACTTTAGAGTGGCTGCCCAAAACAACATTCCAGCGCTTTTAATTACCGACGAAAACGGCAAAGAAGTGCCATTAGTCAATCGCCAAGGCCGTTTTGTGGCGCAGGTGACGGACTACGCTTTGGAACCCGTAAAAGAAGCTTATTTAACGGACGAAGAGAAAGAGGCGGAGCGCGTGAAGCAAGGCCGCGACAAGTATTTGTCAGTGGATGAACGTATTGCGATTCAATTAAAGACGGAAAATAAAGCATTTAACGTACAGAAATTTGATCACCCGTATCCACACTGCTGGAGAACGGACAAGCCGGTCTTGTATTATCCATTGGATTCATGGTTCATCAAGACGACGGCGGTAAAAGATAAATTAATCGCCTTGAATAAGACGATTCAGTGGAAACCGGAGTCGACTGGAACGGGTCGTTTCGGGAACTGGTTAGAGAATCTAGTGGACTGGAACTTGTCTCGTTCTCGCTATTGGGGAACGCCGTTGCCTATTTGGCGGACAGAAGATGGTTCAGAGGAAATCTGCATAGGTTCTTTAGAGCAATTGAAAACGGAGATTGAGAAGGCGCAGGCTTCAGGGGCTCTGTCGGACGTTCAGGCAAAAGGTAACGCAGCTTTTTTAAAGGCTTTAGCAGCTGGAGAGGCAGACTTGCACCGTCCATTTGTGGATGAGGTGTTCTTGCTTTCAGCGACAGGAAATGTGTTGACGCGTGAACTGGATTTGATCGACGTTTGGTTCGATTCAGGTGCGATGCCGTTTGCGCAGTGGCATTATCCATTCGAAAATCAAGATGTATTCAAGCAGAGTTATCCGGCGGATTTCATCTCGGAAGGGGTGGATCAAACGCGTGGTTGGTTCTTTACGCTGCACGCGATTTCGAGCATGGTGGAAGATTCTGTGGCGTTCAAGAATGTCGTTTCGACGGGATTGGTTTTGGACAAAAACGGAAACAAGATGTCCAAACGCCTAGGCAACGCCATCGATCCATTCGAGACCTTGAAAGCCTACGGAGCAGATCCGACGCGCTGGTATATGATCACGAATGCGCAGCCTTGGGATAACTTAAAGTTTGATTTAGCAGGGATTACGGAGGTGCGCAACAAGTTCTTTGGCACACTGACAAATACCTATAATTTCTTCGCTCTTTATGCTAATCTCGATGGGTTTGAGCAAAAAGGCATTAAAGAGGAAGACTTAACGGAATTAGACCGTTGGATTCTATCTAAATTAATGAATTTGATCGCGGAGGTCGATGAGGCTTTTGAGACCTACGAGCCTACAAAAGCAGGTCGTGCGATTCAAGATTTCGTATGTGATCACTTGTCTAACTGGTATGTTCGCTTGTCACGCCGACGCTTCTGGAATCCGGAAACGGCGAATCAGGCGATCAACGCGGATAAACAAGCGGCTTACGAGACTTTATACCATTGTTTAGAGACGGTGGCGCAATTAATGTCGCCGATCGCGCCGTTCTACGGAGAATGGTTGTATAAGAATTTGACGGGCAAAGAATCGGTTCACTTGACGCATTTCGCGAAGGTAAATCCGAGCCTACAAAACCCAGCCTTAGAAACGTCGATGGAATTAGCGCAAGGTATTTGTTCGCTAGTTCACTCGATTCGCAAGGTACACCGCCTGAAAGTGCGTCAGCCTTTAGCGCAGGTACTAGTGCCGGTATTGCAAGAGTCCGTAAGAGACCAAATCCGTCGCGTGGAAGATCTGATCAAATCAGAGGTAAACGTGAAGGAGGTCAATTATCTGAATGATGCGTCTGGGGTATTGAACAAGAAAGTGAAGCCTAATTTCAAGGCTTTAGGGCCGAAGTTCGGAAAAGATATGAAAGTGGTCGCGGAGGCCATCACAGGAATGTCATCAGATGATTTAGCGTCGATCGAATCAGCTGGATCTGCGAAGATTCAAGGATTTGAGATCGATTTAGCGGATATTGAAATCTTGACAGAGGATATGCCGGGTTATTTGACGGCAAGCGAGGGTGGATTGACCATCGCGTTAGACAATACCTTAACGCCTGAATTAGTTCGCGAGGGGAACGCACGTGAATTCGTGAATCGTATCCAAAACTTGCGTAAAGATTCTGGTTTCGATGTGACGGACAAAATACATATCCAAGTGCAGCGTTCGGACGAAGAATGGACGGCCAGCTTGAATGAATTCAAAGCCTATATCTCTCAGGAGGTGCAAGCCTTGAGTTTGGAATGGGTGGATTCGGCTTCGACGGAACTTACTTTTGAGGAGTCTAACTTGTTCGTGAATGTCACGATAGCCTAAAAATGATGAAAAAACTCACCTGCTTACTATTCTTGCTGTGTGGGTTTTTTCGTGTTTCTGCGCAATCCGAAGAGTTGATGGTGGACGGGATGCGGGCGTATATGAAAGAGGATTTTGGCGAGGCTATCTTGGTTTTCGAGAAACTCGCTAAAGTGCAGTCGCAGGAGCCGGCGGTCTTTTATTATTTGGCCAAAAGTTACCTGGCAGATAAACAACTCAATTCAGCAAGGACTAATGCGGAGAAAGCACATCTTCTCTCGCCCTACTCGTTTGATTACGGTCTTTTATATGGAGACTTACTTTTAGCGAAAAAGGAATACAAAAAGGCGTTGGACTGCTTTGAAAAACTGCTGGCCTACGATGATCACCGGTTTGATAATGAACCTGACATGATTCGGGTGAAGCAATTTGTCTTTTTGTCTAAAGGAGATGAGGCCAAAGAATCAGTTGATAAAAATGCCTATTATCTACAAGCAGCAAATTTGGGTCCGGTTCAAGAAGAACTTTGGGTACGTATCATACAGCTGGATTGGGAATTAAATCGAAAAGAAGCCGTGGTGGAACACGCATTAGAGGCATTGGAAAATTATCCTCGAATGGCCCCTTGGGTGTATCCGATTTTGGGTGATGCTTACCAGGCCTTGGGGAACAATTCGGCGTCAGATGCAGCCTTTAATAAAGCCTTAGCTGCGAATCCGAAGGATGACCATGTACTAAATAATTACAGTTATTTCCTGTCCATCAGAAAAGAAAAATTAGCTTTAGCGGATTCGCTATCTGCCCGTTTAGTGGCAGATCACCCCCGCAACGGCACCTATTTAGATACGAGGGCTTGGGTTTTGTATGAATTAAAACGCTATCCAGAGGCTCGCGTAGCGATGGAGGCCGCGTTGAAAGATAAAGAAAACATATCAGCGACTTTGTGGGAACATTACGGGGATGTACTTTTTCGCCTGAAATTAATGGACAAAGCGTTGGAGGCTTGGAAGCAAGCGTTTCGCTTAGATCCAGCCCGCGAATCTGTAGATAAAAAGATTCGGATGCGTCAAATTCCCGAAAATTGAGCTATTTTTGTTACCAAAATTCCTCCTTATGCGGATTCTGTTTAGTCTTGTTTTTCTTTTTCTTCTAGGCGCTTGCGCTCCGAAGGTGACGGTGGCGACGACTAATCCACTAAAAGCAGATTCGATTCAAGTAGATTCCACTCCCATAGTAGCTGCGGTTGTACCGGTAGAAGTGGTAGATCAACAAACTTCATCTGAAGATTTGAACTTCACTTATTTGAAAGCGAAATCCAAGGTAATGTGGAAAACACGCTCGAATACGGACAATTACATCGTAGATATTCGGATGAAAAAAGATAGCATCATCTGGGCTAACATTTCCGTATCGATGATTTCAGGTGCGGCGGTTTTATTCACGAAAGATCGAGTGCAATTCTATCACAAAATCAATAACGAATACACGAATCTAACTTACGATAGCCTGAGTACAAGTTTAGGTTTTAAAGTAACGTATGATTTGATCCAAAATATGATTGTAGGTAATCAGCCTTACAAAAAAAACAATTCGCGTAGAGTCGTTCGTGAGAATGAGAACTTCTTAGTCAAACAGCAAGAAGGGCGTGTGGAGGTCAATAATTGGGTAGGTCCGAATCGGAAATTGAAAAAATTGTCGGTAAGTGATTTGCCTACTTCTAACAAATTAACGTTAGATTATGAGGATTTTTCTTCGCTAAATTCCGCTCTATTCCCTTTTTCAAGTTCGATTACGTTGGATGTGAAAAATAAAGAAAATCAGTTCAACCAGACGCTGATTACGATTAAATATTCCAAAGTAGAGTTGTTAGAAACGCCTTTGGAATTTCCTTTTAAAGTCCCAGCCAAACTATTAAAGCCTTGAAATACCTTTTAGTTCTTTTCGCGTTCCTTTTTACAAGTTCATCTTTCGCTCAGACAGATAAGAAAGCTGCATTAGAACAGCAGAAGAAAGACAATTTGTCCAAAATCAAGGAACTCAATTCCATTATTTCTCGTACATCGAAGAAGAAAAAGGCATCAATCGGTAAGTTAAATGTGCTGAAAGAGCAGATTGGGGTTCAGAAAAAGCAGATTACGGTGTTGGAACAAAACCAAGAAATTTTGGCGGAAGAAGCACAAAAACTGCGCGAAGAGGGTGACGTGTTAAAGGCTAAATTAGAGCGTTTGAAGAAAGAATATGCCTTGATGATTTATGAGGCACAAAAATCATCATCGGTATACAATAAAATGAGTTTCCTTTTGCTTTCGAATGATTTGGGGGAATTTGTACGTCGTTTTGATTACCTGCGTCATTATTCTGCTAATCGTAAAAAGCAAGCTGATTTGATCTTTAAGACGCGTCAAGATTTAATGACGCAAGAGCAAAAAGTAGTCTTCAAAAAACAAGAGGAGGAAAAAGTTCTCGTGGAGAAAGAGGGGGAGAAGAAAAAACTTGAAGTGCTAAAAACGAAAGAAGATAAGGTCGTAACCGTTTTGACGCAGCAAGAGAAAAAACTAAAGACGGAATTAGAGCGAAAGAAGTTGGCAGTTCGTAAATTGGATAATTTGATTGCCGGAATTGTGAGACGCGAAATCCAAAAAAGTATTGAGCGGGAACGTAAATTACGTCAAGCTCGTCAAGTGAAGAAAGTAGAGGTAGCGAAACCGAAGTTGCCTGAGGTTAAGAAAGGGGAGACGACAAAGATCATAGCGGATAAGCAGCCGGACAAAAAAGTGTCAGAAAAAGAGGAGAAAAAAACCGAGGTGGCTGAGACGAAGAAAGCAAAAGCTGACCCAGCCCCAGCTCCTGCAGAAGAGAAAAAGTTAGAGAGTAATACGTATTACATGAATTCGGATGAAGCGAAATTAGCGAGCTCTTTTGCTGCTTTGCGAGGCCGCATGCCTTTCCCGGTGCCATCAGGATTTATTTCTGATCACTTTGGGGTACATAAACATCCTACTTTGAAAGGAGTAATGATCAATAATAATGGGATTGATATTCAAACATCGCCAGGAGCTCCTGTTCACTCGGTCTATGATGGAGTCGTACAATCTGTTGTGAATATTCCTGGAATCAACAATGTAGTGGCGATTCAACACGGTGATTATTTCACGGTTTATAGTAAGCTCGCTAATGTGTCTGTCAGTGTAGGAACCCGCGTTAAAACGGGTCAAAGAATTGGTTCTGTGGCTTCTGATGAAGATGGTACGGCAGAGATTAATTTCCAAGTTTGGAAAAATACAGTACGCCAAAATCCAGAGTCGTGGCTTCGCCGCTAAAAAGTGTAGGCCAGCCTTAGGCTGATATTTCGCCCTTGATCATCTGCATAATAGCGAAAGCGATTCAAATAGTCACGGTATGCGGCATTTAACGCATTCGAAATGCGGAGGCTAATGTCGATGCCTCGAATGCTCATTCCCGCATTCAAATTAACCAAAAAATACCCTGCTGGTGGCGCCGCATAGTCAGATCCCGTTTCTATGCGTGTCTGCTTTGATACTTGAGTTATTCCACCACTTACATAAGCTTTGTTCTTTTGGAAAGCGTACCTGATGAGGTATTCAAATCGATCTGCAGGTATATTCACCATATATTGATCATTCTGCGTATCGAAAGCCCTCACAATACTCGTTTTCTGTTGTACCGATAAGCGTGGGCTAATCAGGTAACTTGCTTGAAAATCAATCCCTTGAAAGCGTGCATCTATTTGTTGGTAACTAAAAATAGGAAAGACCCCTCTGACCGTGGTCGCATAAGTCGCTGTCAAGTTGATGACAGATGGACGTAAATAAATGAAGTTATGAATATGATTTGAATACAAACCCAGTTCTATATCCCATCGTTCAGGTTTAAAATTAGTGGTAAGGCTGAAATTTGTCCCCGTCTCTCCCTGCAAGCTAGGGTCCCCTATTTCGTAAGCGCCAGCCCCGTGATGTACTCCGTTAGAGAATAATTCATTAGCTCCAGGAGCCCGAAAAGCACGTGAAATAGTTAATTGGCTTTCTGTCCTGAAATTCCAACGGTATTTAAATCCAATGCTGCCAGAAAACCCACTAAACACCTGTTTGTTGCGCAAAATAATAGGTGAAAAATTAGCTTTAGGGCGGTAGGTTTCAATTTCTTTTTCATCATAGCGAAGTCCCGCTTCCAATTCCCATTTTTCTGTTACTCTTCTTTCTATAGCAAAAAAACCAAAGTTTTGAAGCGAATAATTAGGTAGAAGACTAGTGGTTAAACTAGGATTAGGGACTCTATTGCCGGAGGTTCTATTTCCTTGGTCTAAAAAAGTTAAGCCTATCTGTCCCTTCCAAAGTTTACTTGTGTTCGTTTCATCATAGAGGAATTCCCCACTATAAGTATTTAAATTGAACCGAAGCGTATTAATGTTTTTGCCAGCTCTAAGTACATCTAATTCCCAACGTTCGTCTGATTGTGCAGCGGCCGTAGCTCGTAAGGTGGCGCGATTAGGAAAGTGATAGTAGGCTTTTATTTTGGCCAAATCATGCCATACGTCCTGATTTGGACGATCAATTCTACGTATAAATTTTTCTGGCGTAAAGGCAGGCAACGGCCTTTCTCTAGCAATCGAATTCTCTAAATCAGAAATAGTACCAATGTGAGACCCTTCATAGATGCCTATTACTGTGTGAAATCGGCTAATAAATGCCTCTGCTCCATACAAATGGGATCTATACCCTGCTGCTAGGGACACATTTTCCTCTTTTATACCCGTATTACTCAGGAAGTAATCTGCTGTCTGTATATTTCCGCCATCTTTCAACGTGCCTTGAATACGCCATCCCCAGCCTTTTTTTCGAGGGATTCCTCCATCCAATAGTCCAGATAACACACCTTGCCTTCCATTACTAAAGTAAATACTTTGTATTGAACCGTGGATGGCTGAGCTGTCAGGAAGAGCGTCTGGTTCGAGCATCACAATGCCACCGATGGCATCGCCACCGTATCGAAGACCGCCTGGTCCTTTAATCACTTGGATATTTTTAGAAACAAAAGGGTCGATTTCAGGCGCGTGTTCACTACCCCAGTTTTGGCCTTCTTGCCTAACTCCTTGATTTAAAATAATTACTCTGCTGGAGTGCAAGCCGTGAATCACCGGTTTAGAAACAGAACTCCCCGTTTGAAGACTTTGAACGCCGGTTAAGCCTTTTAACATCTCTCCTAAAGACAATCCATCTTTCTGAGAACGTTCTTCTGCACTTAATTCAGATTTTAATTGAGCCGTGATTTCTTGTTTTCTTCCTTGAACGAACACCTCTTGTAAATGTTCATCATGCGTGCTTAAAAGGAAATCTTCCTCTTTTTCATCTTCCAGATTTATCACGGTTTCAATGGTGTCGAAACTTGCCATTTGGCACACCAAGGTATACTTTCCGGGACAAAGGTCATTGAGGATAAATTGTCCTTTTGCATCTGAAATGGTGGCCTTATTTGTCCCTTTAATGTATACATAAGCTCCGGGGACTTTTTCTTTATTCTCTTTAGAGGCCACAATACCTTTCAATGTACACTGGCAATTCGTTTGTGCGAAACCATTGAAAGTAAGGAATGCGAGAAGAATAAATAGGTATTTCATGTGACAAATAGGGTTTAAAGATAGGTTAAATCCCCCTTTTAAACGAATCTTCTTAGGCCTAAACGATTAATCGTTTTTGTGTGGCGATGAATGAGCTAATTGTGGATATAAAATTTTGTTTAATCTTTTTAAATATTTTTTAAACAAATTATTTGTTTTGTTTAATCTTTTTATAAATTTGTTGAA
Organism: Aquirufa esocilacus; assembly: GCF_042715595.1. NCBI lineage: Bacteria > Pseudomonadati > Bacteroidota > Cytophagia > Cytophagales > Flectobacillaceae > Aquirufa > Aquirufa esocilacus. Next base: position 122,084 of record NZ_JBBKXX010000001.1, read on the forward strand.
CAAAACAGATGATCGATATGACAGCTCTTGAGTTTACTTACCAAATAGGCACTTTTTCGAAGTTTTTACGCCCTTTCGCGTTGCGTTTAACAAAGGACGGAGACGATGCAAATGACTTAGTACAAGACACGTTAGTGAAAGCTTTCACGAATCGGGAGAAATACCAGGACGGAACAAACTTGAAAGCCTGGTTATTCACGATCACGAAAAACACATTCATTACGCAATACCAGCGTATGGTGCGTCGCAATACGTTTATCGATACGACGGAAAATTTACATTACATTAATTCGATGGAATCGCTCCAAGAAAATAAGGCAGTGAACTCATTCGTCAGCGAAGATATTCAATCTGCCTTAGGGAAAATTGATTCGATGTATCGTGTTCCTTTTATGATGTATTTCGAAGGGTTTAAATACCATGAGATTGCTGAAGAATTAGACCTTCCTATCGGTACAGTTAAAAATAGAATATTTATGGCGAGACGGGATTTGAAAAACCATCTCCACATGTACGCCTAAGAGTTTATAATGGTTTTGATTAGTTTTTTGGTTAACAGAAGGAAGCAAAAAGTCAGATTTTATCTGACTTTTTCTTTTTAGGCTTTAGGCCAAAAGAAAGATCGGTATATTTGTTAAATTAGTGGAAATATGAAGAAAGTAATCGTCATAGGAGCAGGTTTCTCCGGACTTTCAGCAGCGACTGAGTTAGCTTCGAAAGGATATGAGGTCCAAATTTTGGAAAAGAATGATCACGCTGGTGGTCGCGCGCGGGTTTTTCAGTCGAATGGCTTCACCTTTGACATGGGTCCGTCATGGTATTGGATGCCGGATATTTTTGAAACGTATTTTAATCGATTCGGGAAAAAGCCGGCAGACTATTACAATTTAGTTCGCCTGGACCCCTCGTATTCGGTCATCTTATCTGAGACAGAAACCATTGATTTGCCCGCGAATTATGCAGATTTAAAAACCTTGTTTGAATCCTACGAACCTGGAGCCGCGGCGCAGCTAGATGCATTTATGGAGCAGGCGGCCTATAAATACAAAGTGGGTATTCAAGATTTTGTTTGGAAGCCCTCTCGTAAAATCACGGAATTTTTAAGCCTTAAATTACTCATCGACGCGATTCGAATTGATGTTTTTTCCTCGTTTTACAAGCATATTCGTAAGTTCTTTACTTCGCCTACGTTGTTGAAATTGATGGAATTCCCCATCTTATTCTTAGGGGCCATTTCTGAAAATACCCCTGCGATGTACTCGCTCATGAACTACGCTGAAATCAAATTAGGCACTTGGTATCCGATGGGAGGGATGCACCATATCGTCAAAGGGATGGTAGCATTAGCGGAGGAGAAAGGGGTGAAGATTACCTATAATGCAGAAGTACAAGGATTCGAGATTGTCAATGGAAAAGTAAAAGGTGTTAAAACGGCGGCCGGATTACAACAAGCAGATGCGTTCGTGGCTGGGGCTGATTACCACCACGTGGAAGAATTGCTAGGCGATGGATTGCGTAATTATGATGAAGCTTATTGGGATAAGCGCGTGATGGCTCCATCTTCCCTCTTGTTTTACCTTGGAATTTCGAAACGTTTGCCTAATCTAAAGCACCACAATTTATTTTTTGACCGTGATTTCACGGTTCATTCACACGAGATTTATACTGATCCTGCTTGGCCATCTGATCCGCTTTTCTATGCGTCAGCACCGTCCGTAACGGATCCATCTGTAGCGCCTGATGGGTGTGAAAATGTATTTTTATTGATTCCGGTAGCACCTGATTTGGAAGATACCGAAGAGAGAAGAGAGAAATATTTTGATCAATTAATGGATCGATTAGAGGCACATTGTGGCGTTTCCATTCGCGACTCTATCGTGTACAAACGTTCCTATGCACACCGGGATTTTAAATCAGATTACCACGCCTACAAGGGTAATGCGTATGGTTTAGCCAATACACTACTACAGACGGCGATTTTAAAGCCAACCTTGAAAAATAAGCACCTAGATAATTTATATTATTCGGGTCAATTAACGGTTCCTGGCCCTGGTGTGCCACCCTCTTTGATTTCAGGGATTGTGGTGGCGACAGAGGTCGATAAAGAATTAAAAGGATAATATGGATTTATACTTACAAGTTTCTCTTGCCTCAAGTAAGTTATTGACGAAGGCTTATTCGACATCTTTTTCTTTGGGAATTCGAACGCTAGATGAAAAAGTGCATGATCCTATCTATGCGGTTTATGGCTTTGTGCGTTTAGCGGATGAGATTGTGGATACTTTCCATGATCAAGACAAAGCGGCGTTATTGCAGCGTTTTCGGGAGGATACTTACCGCGCCATAGAGGAGAAAATTAGTTTAAATCCCATACTTCATTCGTTTCAATGGGCGGTGAATAAGTACGGGATGGAACGGGAATTAATTGATGCGTTCTTGTATTCAATGGAATTGGATTTGACCAAAAGGGATTATAGTCTAGCAGAATACAAAAAATACATCTATGGTTCAGCTGAAGTAGTAGGCTTGATGTGCCTGCGCGTTTTCTGTGAGGGCAATCCGGAGGAATATGAATCGTTGAAAGAGGATGCTTGTGCCTTAGGTTCTGCTTTTCAAAAAATTAATTTCCTCCGCGACATTCGTTCCGATTACGACGAGCGCGGTCGCGTATATTTCCCTGGAGTCGACTTTATGACTTTCACGGATGCGGAGAAAAAGGAGATTGAAGCGGATATTCAATTGGATTTTGACGCTGGTTTGCGTGGAATTCATCGCTTACCTACCGTTGCTCGCAAAGGCTGTTTACTAGCTTATGAGTATTATATCCGATTGTTTGAAAAGATCAAAGCTTTGCCAGCCTCACGCATTAAAGAGGAACGTATTCGCGTCGCAGACTGGGAAAAGATGTTTATTTATTTCCAATTAGCCATTCGTAAATAGCGTGGAGTTAATCCTATTGTTAGCCATTATGGCATTTTTGTATGCCTCAGTGGGGCACGGCGGCGCGAGCGGCTACCTAGCCGTCATGGCTATTTTTGCGATTGCTCCGCCAGTGATGAAGCAAACCGCGCTATTGTTGAATCTAGGCGTATCGTTAATGTCATTTATTGCTTTTTACCGCCAAGGATATTTTAAATGGAATTTGTTTTGGCCTTTTGCCCTCGGATCTATTCCGGCAGCTTTTTTAGGCGCACGTATTCCATTGACGGATTCGACGTATAAACAGATTTTAGGAGCCTGTCTTTTTTTAGCGGTCATTCGGATGGTGGTCTCGTTCAAAGATACAACGCGAAGAAGTATGCCTATGGCCTTGGGTATATTTACAGGAGCAGCCATCGGTTTACTATCTGGGATGATCGGTATTGGCGGAGGAATTATTTTAAGTCCACTTTTATTGCTTTTCCGTTGGGCAAGTTTAAAAGAAGCGGCAGCCGTTTCAGCTCTTTTTATTTTTGTGAACTCGATTTCAGGTTTGGCCGGTTTGAAAACCTGGATTCCGATGGATCAATCTCAAATGATGTATTGGTTAGCGGCGTCCTTAGTGGGAGGTTTCTTAGGGGCTCGTTGGGGTGCCGCTATAGCTTCGAATACGAAAGTGAAGTGGATATTGGCTTTGGTTTTAGTGATTGCATCCCTTAAATTGTGGTTCGTATAAGGTAGTAATAGGATGGAAAATGTAAATCAAGATACAGGCTTTGGGGAAAGAACCTCGGACATGGGTGGCCGAATGGTCAACAAGGATGGGAGTTTTAATATCAAGCGGATTGGAATTAGTGTAAGGGATCGAGCCAGCGGTTACCAAAGTATGCTGACGATGCCGCGTTGGCGCTTTTTGGCGATAATCTTTATTTTCTATTTCTTGATCAACTGCTTTTTCACTGCCTTGTATTGGCTCGCAGGTCCATCCGGATTGGAAGGAGTGGAGAAGGTGAAGTTTTGGGGGAGAATCAAAGAATTATTCTTCTTTTCTACGCAGACATTTACGACGGTAGGGTATGGTCGAGTAAATCCGGTGGGTGAAATTACGAACTGGATTGCAGCCATCGAATCCTTAATCGGTTTTCTTTCTTTTGCGATTGCTGCCGGTCTTTTATATGGTCGTTTTTCGCGTCCTAGGTCTTTTATACGCTTTTCGGATAGCTTGGTCTATGCGAATTACCGCCAGGGTAAGGCCTTTATGTTTCGCTTGGTATGCTACAAAGATGATCACTTGTTGACGAATGCAGAAGTGAAGTTGAATGCTCGAATCGTCACGAAGAATCAAGGTTATCAGTTCTTTAACTTAAAATTAGAGCGGAGTCACGTGGATAGTTTGGTGTTGAACTGGACGGTTGTTCATCCGATTGATGAAGACTCCCCGTTTTTTAATTTATCCCAAAAAGAAATTGTCAATCTTCAGCCCGAAATTTCCGCTGACCTGACTGGCTTCGATGAAGTGTATTCCAGCGTGGTGGTGGCCCGCGTATCCTACGCAATTAAAGACTTTAAGTTTGGCTTTAAATTCTTGCCTATGTATTTCGGTCGGAACCAGCGGACGGAATTAGATTTATCGAAATTAAACCTGATCGATCAGGAATAAAAAAAGCCCCGAGCGACCGGGGCTTTTTTATGAAATCAAGGTTATGAAATCTTAGTTTTTAGATCCTGTAACCGCTCCAGATTTCTCTTTCGCATTCTTGGCTTCTTGCATCGGATTTACTCCTCCGCTATACGTTCTGCCCTGCATCTTGAACAATTGTACCTTGGTAGGTTGAGCTGGCTCACGTGGGAAAGCGTTGTCTTCCGTATCGATATCCGCGATTTCGAAGAATGGATCTAGCGTCCACTTTACCACTTTCTTAGATGTTGGGATGATTTTCTTCGCCGTTACATCGTTCAAACGCCAAACCTCCGCCGGGAAGCGCAATACCTCTTCGGTACCATCTTCATAGTTCAAACGAACAATTACGGGCATTGGTAAACCGCCTTTGTTCTTGAAGTTAACTACATAGAAGTTTTTGCCCTCAGAAACTAATTTCTTCTCGTCGTCATTCAATGACGCCATGTAATCTTGGTATTTCTTCTTATCTGCTTCTGTAGGAGCGAAGCGATCGTAGGTATTGTAGAAGTCCGTTAAATCAGGATTTTCCTCTACAACCGTGCGCTTGATATCTGTTTTGTTGCGAATCGCTGACATTGTCTTGCCTTTTGCTTCGGCAACTGCTTTATCTCCTGCCTTTTTAATCGCAGGATCTTGTGTATCGATTCCGTACCATTCCACTGTCTCAATCGACTGATTCACTGGTTCCGTTCCGTAGAACCAACCTCTCCAGAACCAATCCAAATCCACACCTGACGCATCTTCCAACGTACGGAAGAAGTCTGCTGGATACGGTTGTTTGAACGCCCAACGACGCGCATACTCTTTGAAGGCATAATCAAATAATTCGCGACCCATGACGGTTTCACGCAGGATATTTAAGGCCGTAGCTGGTTTCGCGTAAGCATTATTTCCAAAATCCATGATATTCTCCGAGTTCGCCATAATAGGCACCTGGTTCTTCGAATCTAAACGCATGTAGGGAACAATCGATTGAGGCTCGCCACGACGCGCAGGGAAGTTGCGATCCCATTCTTGCTCCGCTAAGTATTGGCAAAAGGTATTTAAACCCTCATCCATCCAAGACCATTGGCGCTCATCCGAGTTAATAATCATCGGGAAGAAGTTGTGACCCACTTCGTGGATAATTACACCAATCATCCCGTTTTTCACGTTCTCCGTATACGTTCCATCTGCTTCTGGACGACCGCCATTAAAGGAAATCATCGGATACTCCATTCCACCACCCGCTGTCGCGTGGCAAGAAATGGCAACTGGATATGGATAAGCTACCGTTCTTTTTGAATACGAACGAAGTGTATGCGCTACCACCATGGTTGAATATTTACCCCAAAGTGGATTTCCCTCTTTCGAATAGTAGGACATTGCCCATACTTTCTTGCCTTCCACCTCTACTTGCATTGCATCCCAAATAAATTTACGTGATGCGGTGAAAGCAAAGTCACGCACATTATCCGCTTTGAATACCCAAGTCTTTTTTCCTGTTGGAACACTTTTTTCCGCTGCAATAGCTTCCTCTTGATTCACAATAGCCACCGGGCGAGTCGCCGTTTTGGCTTGCTCCCAACGTTTTAATTGCGTCGCAGTCATCACTTGATTTGGGTTTAATAACTCTCCACCTGCACCTACGACGATATCATTAGGAGCTGTGATCGCTACTTTATAATTCCCAAAATTCAACGTGAATTCACCTTGGCCCATGAACTGCTTGTGCTGCCAGCCATATACATCATTGTACACTGCTAAACGAGGGAACCAATGAGCGATAAAGTAATTCGCGATATTCTCTTTGCCTAAAATTTCATAGCCAGAACGACCATAATAGGCTGTGATCAAATAATTCCAATCAATGCCAAAGTTCACCGAAGCACCCGATTTTAACGGAGTGGGTAAGTCAATGCGCATCATTGTTTGATTGATTGTGTGACGCAATGGATTGCCTTTAGCATCTTTCACAGCCGTGATTTTATAGCCGTAATCTTTCGGATCCGTTAATTCTTGAAAAGCACCAGCGCTGATGCCATTCTTGATTTCACCCGTCTTCGCTGTTTTACCAGGGGCATTTTTCTCAAATAGATTTTGGTCTAATTGAATCCACAAATACGGTAAATCATCTGGTGAATTGTTGTAATACGTGATCGTTTCAGACCCAATGATTTTGCGATTAATGTCATCAAGTTCGACTTTGATGTCATAATCCGCGCGTTGCTGCCAATAATCTTTACCTGGAGAACCACTCGCGGTCCGGTAAGAATTAGGCGTAGGCAAAGTCGATTCCAATTGCTCGAATCGGTTGTTTGCGTTAAATGAGGTTTGAGCTTTCGCGGGTAACAAGAGGATCGTTAACGCGACTAGCGTGAGTAGTTTTTTAAGCATGTTGAAAAGGTTATTTTGTGCAAAATAGGAAATTTTCTCAACAATTGTAGCTGTGCTAATCTGTGCTAAAATATATTTGTATATAATAGGTATAATATGTAGTTTTGGGACTTTAAGAAGAAACAACATTAAGCATTATATATCATGAGTGTAATCATTGGTCAAAAAGAGTATTTCAAAGGCATTGGTCAAATCAAATTTGAAGGTGCAGAATCAGACAATCCGTTCGCATTCCGTTATTACGATGAGAATCGCATCGTTGCCGGCAAGAGTATGAAGGAACACCTTCGTTTTGCGATTGCGTATTGGCATTCGTTTTGCGGTGATGGGGCGGATCCTTTTGGACCAGGAACACACCACTACCCTTGGGATGTGGCTTCAGATGCACGTCATCGTGCGGCTGATAAAGCTGATGCGGCTTTTGAATTTATTACGAAGATGGGAGCACCTTACTATTGTTTCCACGATGTGGATGCGATTGATGGGCATAATGATCCCAAAGAATTTGGTGATCGCGTGAAATTCATCACGGATATTTTTGCCAAAAAACAAGCAGAAAGCGGCGTAAAGCTTTTGTGGGGAACGGCAAACTTGTTCTCGAACGAGCGCTATATGAACGGTGCTTCTACGAACCCGAACTTTGAAGTAGTGGCTCATGCAGGTGCTCAATTAAAAGGCGCTATCGATGCAACGATTACCTTAGGTGGCGAAGGCTATGTGTTCTGGGGAGGTCGTGAAGGTTATATGAGCTTGTTAAATACCGATATGAAGCGCGAACGCGAAAACTTCGCTCGCATGTTACATACCTGTGTGGAATATGCACGTCGCAATGGTTTCAAAGGTAAGTTCTTCATCGAACCTAAGCCTTGTGAGCCTACGAAACACCAATACGATTACGATGCGGCAACGGTGATTGGTTTCTTACGCGAGTTCGATTTATTATCAGAATTTGGCCTAAACTTAGAAGTAAACCATGCTACTTTAGCTGGACACACCTTTGCACACGAATGCCAAGTGGCTTCAGACGCAGGTATGTTAGCGTCTATCGATGCGAACCGCGGAGATACGCAAAACGGCTGGGATACGGATCAATTCCCGACGGACATTTACGAATGGGCGGAGGCGATGTCTATCATCTTAAAGCAAGGTGGATTAGCTGGTGGTGGAATTAACTTTGACGCGAAACGTCGTCGTAATTCAACGGATATGGCTGATTTATTCTATGCGCACATCGGTGGTATGGATACGATTGCTCGTTCTTTATTGATCGCAGAGAAAATCGCGAAACATGGCGAGATGGATCGTTTGAAAGCGGAGCGTTATGCAAGCTTTAACTCGGGTAAAGGAGCGGATTATGCAGCCGGAAAATTGAAATTAGAAGATTTATACAAAATCGCGATCGAGGTAGGGGAACCTGCTCAGATCTCCGGCAAGCAAGAATACTTAGAGAATTTGTTAGGCCGTTTTGTTTAAAAATACGTAATTCGAGGTATGAAAAGAATTATTTTTCTCCTCCTGTTATTTACCTCTAGATTTATAGCGACAGCAGGGTCATCTGATCCTGCTGTTTTTTCTACTACTAAGCCTTGGGCTTATTGGTGGTGGCCGGGGAGCGCGGTAACGGAGAAAGGGATTACGCATAATTTGGAGAATTTTGCCAAAGCTGGTTTTGGCGGTCTCCACATCATTCCCATCTACGGGGCGAAGGGCTCAGAAGCCTTATTTCAAAATTATTTAAGTCCGGGCTGGCAAGCGAAATTCTTCTTTACTTTGAAAGAAGCAAAGCGTTTAGGCCTTGGAATCGATATGACGATGGGGACAGGCTGGCCTTTAGGCGGACCTACGATCACAGAGAAAGAGGCGGCGAAAAAATATCAATTCGTAGATGGCGTATTTACGACAGGATTAACCGGCCAAAAAGTCAAACGCGCCGCTCCCGGCGGAGAAGGACTCGTCCTCGACCACTTCGACATGAAGGCCTTCGCCAAATACAGTCACACCTTTGTTCCACTTTTGAAGAAGTCGCATTCTCCTTTACGCGCTATCTATAATGACTCTTACGAGGCTTATGGGTCGAATTATACACCGGATTTATTTCCCGCTTTTCAACGTTTGAACGGTTATGATCTGCGCAAACACTTCGATGTATTATCGAAGAAAAAGGCAGAATCAGAGGAAGAGAACCAGATTTTTGCGGATTACCACCGGACGATGTCCACCTTGTTGCAAAACAACTTTGTGTTGCCTTTCGATCATTGGATTAATTCGATGGGTTTTACCTCTCGAAATCAAGCCCACGGTTCCCCTGGTAATTTGCTGGACATTTATGCGGCGGCGGATATTCCGGAGGCCGAGTTTTTTGGTTCGAAACCTTTCGATATTCCAGGCTACCGCGTGGATCCGGAATATGATTCCACCACGTTTGGGATTCCGGATATTCGGGCGTTAAAGCTGGCGAGTTCGGCGGCGAATTTGACCGGAAAGAAATTGGTTTCGGCGGAAACGGCGACTTGGTTAGGGAATCACTTCAAGGTTTCGATCGCACAAGTGAAACCAGTATTGGACCAAGTTTTTGTGGGTGGGGTGAATCACGTGTTCTTCCACGGGGCGACCTATTCTCCACCTGACGTTACGTGGCCGGGTTGGTTGTTTTATGCGAGTACGAACTTTAATCCCCAAAGTCACTTTTGGGAGGCGATGCCGGCGCTGAATAAATACATCGAAAATGTGCAGACGATGTTGCAAGCGAATCCCACAGATAGCGACGCCTTGTTGTATTTTCCGATGGAGGATGTTTGGCATAACAATAACGGATCGGGTAAATTGCATACGCTGGAATTGCACGCGAATAGCCGGGAATGGTTGAAGAATACGTCTTTTGGTCAGTGGGCGGGATTATTGCAAGACAAAGGTTTCTCGGTGGAATATATCTCGGATGACTTGTTGTCAGATTTGGAATTGACACCTTCGAAAACCTTTAAAACGAAGTCGGGCGGGAATTATAAAGTTTTGTTAATTCCAGCAGCCCACTATGTCTCGGTGGAGACTTTAGAGCGTTTAGCGAAATGGGTAAAACAAGGTTATCCAGTTTATTTCTTGGAACATTTACCGCTTCATTTGAATACCTATAACCAAACGAAAGAGGCCAAAGAACGTTGGGAGAATGCGCGTACGGCTTTATTAATGCGCGTTTTATCAGATCCCACCGATCAGTTAGCTCGATTGGGTGTTTCTGTCGAACCGATGGCTGTTAAGGGTTTATCCTTTATTCGAAAGAAGACTCCCAAGGGCGCCGCCTATTTTGTGACGAATTTGAAATCCCAATTCACAGAGGGAAGTATTTCCTTGAAGAAGTTATCGGGAAATGTGGAGATTAGGGATCCTTTAACGGAGACGAAAAGTTATGGTAAAAAAGGTTCGGATGTCTGGCTTTCGTTAGCACCCGGACAAAGCGTGATCATTCAGCCTGTGGCTAAAATTCCTTCCTTAGTGTTGCCAGCGGCTCTTAAAGTCAGAACAGAAATCGAACCTACCAATCTGCGCGTTCAGATAGATTCTAAAACGATAGCATTGCCAGATTTCAACTATTATACCTCGCTAGATACATCGCTAGCTGATGCTCCATCTGCCCACTATACTTTCGAATTTGCCTTAAGTTCTGATCAAATCGCTAACGCGAAAGTGCTTCATTTATCTGAATTGCGCGATATGGCAAAGGTTCGAATCAATGGGAAAGAAATTGGGATGATCTGGTCGCTTCCTTTCCAACTTGCCATTCCAGATGGAATCTTGCAGGAGCAAAATCAAGTGGAGATAGAGGTTATTTCAAATTCCGCGAATCGAATCCGGAAAATGGATCAGCAAGGAGTGGTTTGGAAGAACTTCTATGAAATCAATTTTGTGGATATCCGCTACAAGCCTTTTGATGCTTCTAAGTGGGCTATAGAGGATGGAGGAATAAAAGGTAAACTTTATTTGACGAACCGATGAATCCCTTTGTTAAAGCCATAGTAGAAGCCTTGCGCGACCTAGCGGATGTAGACAATGCGTTTTGGATGCGCAAATATATGCGCGAAAAATACCCTTTTCTGGGGGTGAAAAAACCAGAGCGTCATGAGGTTTTCAAAGCTCTTTATAATCAATACGGATCGTCTGAAGATTGGTTTGAAGTATCTACTGTCTTGTTCGCGATGCCAGAACGCGAGTTTCAATATGTCGCGATGGAATATGTGAAAAAAGCGAAAAAATCTTGGGATGCTCGATTGCCAGCCTTGTTCGAAGAATGGATAGGCGAGGAGTCTTGGTGGGATGTGGTGGACTTTTTGGGGCCACAAATTTTAGGCCCTTATTTCCTACAATTCCCTGCCGAAAGAGATCCCTGGATTCAGCGCTGGATGAATTCTGAGAACTTCTGGTTGCAGCGTTTTTGTTTGGTTTTTTCTCTAGGTTATAAAGACAAAACAGATACCGTTTTACTGGCGAAAACCATTCAGGCATTGAGCTCTTCGAAGGAATTTTTTATTCAAAAAGCCATCGGCTGGGCGCTAAGACAATATGCGCGAACGGATGCGGAATGGGTGTTGGATTTCGTAGAGAATAATGCGTTGGCCCCGCTGAGTAAACGCGAGGCCTTAAAGCATTTATAGTTTTATCTCTTCTTTTTAATGATCGCCAGTTCGTGCGCCGTGTCATAATACGCGCGCAGGTTCGACCAATCGAATGTATCCGCAATACTTTCCACGCGGTTACGCTGGGTGATGCGATCTCGCTGCGATTGCTGTACGAATTTGAACAACAGATTCGCTAATTGCTCTGCCGCTTCTTGGTACGATTGCGTCTTGCGATTCACCACACTCACGCCCCATTGTTCGTAATCGCGCATAATCTGCATCATATAATCACCAAAACCCGATAGATCCGACGTCACCGTAGGTACTCCGCGCGCCATACATTCGAGTGGGGTATAGCCCCAAGGTTCGCAATAGCTAGGGAAAACGCCCAAATGGCAACCGCGCACGAATTGGCCATAATCTAAACCAAAAAGTGGATTAGTGGAAACGATGAAGTCTGGGTGGTATACCACTTTAACCTTGTCATCTGGGTTATTCAATAAATTTGTCCGGTGTAAATTACGGATGATATCGTCCTCTTGTTTTAATAAGTGAGTGACTACTTTTGGTCGCGCATTCGTTTTCCAAGTCTGCACCGTTCTGCGTAAACGCATCCGCCAATATTCATCCACAAAGGCATTTAAATCCGGCATCTGAAGATCGCTCGAAGATGCGGAGGCCTTGAATAAATGTTCTCCTACCTCTTTCTCGATCGCGTGACAGTTCTCTCTGATTTCATCTAACACGGCGCGGGAATGCAAAACCTCTGGATCGATGGAATGATACGGTTGCTTGGTCACAAAGAACATGACCACCGTTTTCTTCGAACCGGCCTCTTTCATCTTGCGATTCAAAATTGCCAAGGCATCTAAGGTAATATCGTATCCCTTATTCGAATACTCGAAGCGCCCGGAAGTAAATAGGTATAAGGTTTGATCTAGGTCAAAAGGCTGGCTTTGGAAGAAATGCCCCATCACGAAGTTCGAAATGCTCTCTTTATATTTCGAGTGCAAGTTTTGGTGTTCGTGCAAGGCAGCAAAACGTTGAATGTTTAAGCCATTTGGCAAGATTAATTCCGGAATGCGGCCTAAGAAATACTGGCATTCTTTGGCGGTAATATCACTAACGGTGGTTAATACATCGGCTTTTTGAGCCGCGGCGCGCTCGAAACAAGCTTGCGCCTCGATGCCATAGTGTTTCGCTTCTTTGTGCCAGTCGAAGTTCTCGATGACGTCATAGAAATTAGGCACATTGCCGGCTAAATAGCGGCCTAGCATCGTCGCATGCGTGGTGAAGACGGTCGAAATTTTGACCTTGTCTTTCTTCAAATCCGGCAAGCCAGTCGACGCCATCCACTCATGGAAATGCGCCACCAGTTGCGTTTTATTCTTATTTTCTTCGGCCACTTCAGTTAATAGAAGGCGAATCATTTCCCCAAAAACAATCGTTTGGTCCACTAAATCCTCCACCCCTAAGGTCGAAATCTTATGATTATCCCAAATACGTCCTTTGATCTCATTGACTTTAGGCAATAAGGTTTCCAGTTCAAATAGCACGATTTTGGGCTTTCCCGTGATCAACCAATAGCCATAATGAATGCCTAAACCTTTTTGGCGTAAGCTGATAATCGCGCGACCCAATGGAGTTTCATCTGTGACAGGAATAGGTTCAAACTCTGCGGAGGCAGTTTGGGGGAAATAGGGCCCTAATAAGGCGTAATCGTCGCCCCACTTTTCGACCATCGAGGGTACTTTGGTCCTGATAACCGTGTAAATTCCACCTACCTGATTACAGGTTTCCCACGCAATCTCAAACAAATATTTCTTCTTCTCTGCTGCCATAATAATTACATGTAAGACCCGCTTTCAATCACTTGCGTTTTCCCGTTTTTAGTAATGGTGTAATTAAATCCTTTTTGGATGGCATAAGCGCCATATTCTCCTTTTTTATTGAGGGCCAAATACCCAATTTGGAATTCCTTGTATTTATAACGTTTCACGATGCGCATCACGGCTTCCTCACAGGCCTTTTGAGGGGACATTCCTTGTCTCATTAATTCGACTATTAGGAAAGATCCCAAGGTCTTCATTACGAATTCCCCTAATCCTGTCGCACATGCACCACCTACCTCATCATCGCAAAAAACAGCTCCACCGATAATAGGGGAGTCGCCTACACGACCGTGCATTTTAAAAGCTAAACCACTCGTCGTACAAGCACCGGCGATTTCACCGGATTTGCCGATTCCTAATAAACCGATAGTGTCGTGGCGTTCAATATTAATAACCGGCTCGTATTTGGATTCTTTTTTCCACTCTTCCCAGGCTTTTTTTGAGGTCTCGGTTAATAGATTCTCCACTTTAAATCCTTGGTCTAAGGCGAATTTTAAAGCGCCAGCACCCGATAACATCACGTGAGGCGTTTTTTCCATCACGGCTCTCGCTACTGAAATGGGATGCATGATACCCTCCAGGAATGTAACAGATCCGGCATTTCCCAAATGATCCATGATGCAGGCATCCAAGGTCACATGGCCATCGCGATCTGGATAACCACCGTAACCTACAGAAGTGTCGTTTGGATCTGCTTCAGGAATGCGTGCACCCGCTTCGACGCCATCGAGTGCTTTGCCCGTTTCCATCAATTTATTCCAACCCGCGATGGTCGCTTTTTCGTTTTTCCAGGTCGCAATAATGAGCGGTTCAGAAGTTTTTGACTGGGCGGTTGCGCTTAAGCTTGCGCCCAGCAGGGTGGAAGTTTGAAGGAAGGTACGTCTTTTCATATAGCTTTAAAGATAATTTATTTGGGTGTAATGCAACAATTTTGTAAAATTGTCTTTCTAAAATAGAAAAAAATCTTCGGATATTTCATTTATCTACCCCTATTTCATCAATGAAAATCATTAAATCTGCTTTTCCTCTGGTAATCGCCTTGTTTTTAACCTATGCGATGAACCAAAGCTGGGGAACTATTCCTCCCATCGGAAAAATATTCAGTCCTTTTCACGGCTTTTGGATGAATGCCGAAAGCCCAGATTCAGGCGAACCCACAGAAGAAACCTTGCAAATCGAAGGATTACATCAGCCCGTTCAGGTCGTGTATGATGAAATGGGCGTGCCGCACGTTTTTGCGCAAGATGACCATGACTTGTATTTAGCGCAGGGTTATTTGACGGCCAAAGACCGTTTATGGCAAATGGAATTCCAAACACATTTCGCAGGCGGTCGCATTTCTGAGATTGTCGGTGAAAAAGGTATCGCATCAGATCAGTTTCAACGCAGAATGGGTTCTGTGTATGGTGCAGAAAAATCGTTCGAGGGTATGAAAGAAGATCCTACTGCTAAAACAGCTTTAGAGGCCTATGCAGCGGGAGTTAATGCGTACATCGGTTCTTTGTCTGATCGTGAATTACCATTGGAGTACAAATTATTAAACTACCGACCTGAGCCCTGGACTCCGATTAAGAGCGCCTTATTCTTAAAGAACATGTCCTTTGTCTTAGCTTCGGGAACGGATGATTTGAAGATGACAAACATCTTGCGCAAATACGGCCGCGAGGTAGCAGAAGATCTTTTTCCTAATTACCCTTTCCAAGAGAGTCCGATTATTCCAGTGGGATCACCAGTAGATTTCAAACCTGTACCTATTCCTGCGGCACCCGCAGACTTTATAGGCCTAGGTAGTTCTATGTCTACGCCTGAAAAGGATCCAAACATTGGTTCGAATAACTGGGCGGTTTCCGGAAACAAAACAGTTTCCGGTTTGCCTATTTTAGCCAATGATCCACACTTGACCTTGTCATTGCCTTCGATTTGGTACCAAATGCAATTAGTAGCTCCTGGTGTTAATGTGTATGGTTCGACCATGCCCGGAACACCAAACGTCATCATTGGATTCAATAAAAATGTGGCTTGGGGAGTAACGAACGTAGGTTCTGACGTTTTGGACTGGTACCAAGTGAAGTTCAAAGACGCCTCGAAACAGGAATATTGGCACGATGGCAAATGGAAGAAAACGACCATGCGCATCGAAACCTTTAAGATCAAAGGCAAGAAGGAGATGGTCGATACCATCTTCTTTACGCACCACGGCCCTGTCGTATATTTATCGCACGAAAAACCATTCCGTTCGAACATTCCGGTAGGCCACGCATTGCGTTGGATTGCTCATGAGAAATCACAAGAATTAACGACGTTCTACCAATTGAACCGCGCGAAAAACTACGAGGACTATAAAAAAGCCTTGACGTTCTACTCAGCGCCAGCTCAAAACTTCGTGTTTGCTAGTAACGAAGGCGACATCGCTTTGTGGGTAAATGGTAAGTTTCCGTTAAAGTCGAAATTACAAGGGAAGTACTTATTAGATGGAACGGATGCAGCGGCAGATTGGCAAGGGTTTATACCTCAGGCGCACAATCCCCACGTGAAGAATCCGGTTCGCGGTTTCGTTAGTTCGGCAAATCAATTCTCAACAGATCCATCGTATCCCTATTATTTAGGCTGGCAATATGCACCATCGGAACGTGGTCGTCGCATTAATGAGCGTCTGGCTGTGATGGAGAAAATCACGATGGATTCCTTACGAGGTCTCCAGAACGATAATTTTAACATCCGGGCTCGTGAATTATTGCCTTTGCTTTTTGCTCAGGTTAAATCACCGAACGCCGCTCAATCGAAAGCCATCGCAGCTTTGAAATCTTGGAATTTAGTAAATAGCCCTGAATCTATAGGAGCCACTATTTTCGAAAACTGGGTAATGACATTACAGAACTGTCTTTGGGATGATGAATTCTCTGCAGACGAAAAAGTTCCTATGAGCCGACCATCGATGGATCGCACAATTCAACTAATCAAATCGGAGCCAACAGCCAGATGGTGGGATAATACAAAGACACCTGCCAAAGAGTCTATGTCAGATATCGTGATGAAGTCATTGCAAGCGAATGTGGATACGCTGTTGAAACAACACGGTCCGCAGGGTCCTGAGTGGGCTTGGTACAAGCATAAGCAAACGGGTGTTCGTCACCTAATTCCAGGCATGGATGCCTTATCTCGATTGAATATCCCAATCGGTGGGGGAGGAACTATCGTGAATGCGACGACAACGAAGACTGGGCCGTCTTGGCGTTTAGTAGTGGAGCTTTCGAAAGAGGGTAAGCCCAAAGCTTATGGAGTTTATCCAGGTGGACAATCCGGTAATCCAGGAAGTAGCCATTATGATGATTTGATTGATACTTGGGCCAAAGGAGAGCTAAAGCCTCTCTTGTACCTAGAATCAGCGGATCAAAAATCAAACCGTTTACGTAAAAAAATCACTTTATCGAAATAAGCATTATGAAGCATTTAATTTATAGTATCATTTTAATTGTCATTGGTGCTTTGGTGGGTATTTACCTGCCTTGGTATGCGATGGGCGTGGCTTTTGGGCTAGTGGCTTATGTGTTAAATATGCCGTTGAAGTCCAGTTTCTTAACTGGTTTTCTAGCAGGATTTATTTTATGGGTGGTTTCAGCCTTATGGCTTGATATGCAGCACCCTAGTACACTTCCTAGCCGTATGGCCCAAGTTTTTCCGTTGAAAGGAAATGTGTTCGCTTTATTTGTTCTCACCGGTGTACTAGGTGGCTTATTTAGTGGCATATGGACCTGGGCTGGAGCTAGATTAAGACAGAAATAATAATTTTTTAGGACAAACGATACAGACCTCGTATATTTGCCGACAATCCAATAAATAAATTTAAACACGTGAAAAATTTACCATACGCTTGGTTGGGCGTTTTAACCATCGCAATTGCTTTTTTATTTTACAAAAATTCAGATAATTCGTCTGCAGGCCTAGGTGCTGCTACGGCTGATGGAAAACGTATTGTATTCGTAAACTCTGATTCGTTATTAACGAATTACCAGTTTTACAAGGATGCTCAAAAAGAATTTGAGAATAAGGGATACCGTTTACAGGTTGACTTAGGCCAAAAAGAGCAATCACTTCAAGCAGAATTACAAGCGATTCAACAACGTGCTTCAGCCATGACTCAAGCAGAGTTACAAGCGGCTGATATGACATTGAAGAAGAAGGGCGCTGAATTGCAACAATATTCTCAACAAAAGCAAGCGGAGTTAGGTCAAGAGCAATCGAAGAAAAACGAACAGTTGTACAACAACATTCGGGACTATATCGCGAAGACAAACAAAGCAAACAAGTATGAATTTGTTTTAGGTTATTCTAAAGTAGGTGGCGGTATATTATTTGCTGATCCATCAGTAGATGTGACAAACAAAATCATCGAAGGTTTGAACAAAGAGTACGCTGCAACAAAAGGCGAAAAGAAAGAAGATAAATAATAGCTTATAGCTACATTTAGCCACGCAGTGATTCGCTGTGTGGCTTTTTTTATTCCAATGGCAAAAGAGAAAATCCAAAAGACTGTTGAGATCAAGAACCGTAGGGCATCCTTTGAATATGCATTCATAGATACCTTTACGGCCGGCTTGGTATTGATGGGTACGGAGATTAAATCGATTCGCCAGGGAAAGGCTAATTTAACGGATGCCTATTGTGTTTTCTTTCAAGACGAACTATTCGTTCGCAATATGCACATCTCCGCATATGAGGAAGGCACCCATTATAACCATGAGCCACTCCGCGATCGCAAATTATTATTATCCAAACGCGAACTAGGCAAGTTGCAAAAAGAATTAAAAAATGTGGGTTTGACCATTATTCCTACCCGTTTATTTATTTCTGACAAAGGGTATGCCAAACTAAACATTGCGCTCTCAAAAGGTAAGAAGACCTTTGATAAACGAGATGACATAAAAGAGAAAGATGTGAAGCGGGATTTGGACCGCTCAATGTCCTAATTTGACTTGTTTCTGATCTTCTTAACGATAGTCACCGCCGCCATAATCACAATGGCGAAAATGACAAAACCGCCCAAGCCATACATCCAGTCCAACGTATTTTTGGCGACTACTAAGAAAACGACAGCCACTAAGAGTATCGTTGCAATTTCATTGTACAGTCGCAGTTGAGTTCCCGACAGTACAAAATTTCCCTGTCTGAATTGAAGTATCAAATATCTGCATACAAAATGGTAAATCGTAATGGCTACCACGAATCCTAATTTCAAATGCAACCAGCCTTGAGATCCAAAACTACTCAACCAAGCCACGTAAATCAAGGACAAACCCGTCATCCAAGTCAAGAACATAGC
Organism: Aquirufa esocilacus; assembly: GCF_042715595.1. Classification (NCBI taxonomy): domain Bacteria; kingdom Pseudomonadati; phylum Bacteroidota; class Cytophagia; order Cytophagales; family Flectobacillaceae; genus Aquirufa; species Aquirufa esocilacus. The sequence goes on from NZ_JBBKXX010000001.1 coordinate 140,882, forward strand.
CGGAATCATAATCGCATTGAAGAGGATCTTTTCCATCTTCTCGAATTGCTTTGATAAAATTCCTTTTTCTGGTTCTTTCTTGCCTTGTGCTTCCGCGTGGTAGACCAGCAAACGTGGAAGATAGAATAAGCCGGCGAACCAGCTGACAACAAAGATGATGTGTATGGATTTTAAGACCGTATAGCTCATATTAGGCTTGGTAACGCTTGAACAAACTATTGACTTTCATTTGGATCACGCCAAAAATCGCTTCCTTAAAAATATTCGCAGACATCTTACTGGTCCCTTTCGTACGATCCGTAAATATGATAGGTACTTCAACTAGCTTGAAGCCATATTTCCAGGTCGTAAATTTCATCTCCACTTGAAAAGCGTAACCGATGAATTTGATTTGGTCTAAAGGTAAGGTTTCTAGTGTATTTTTGCGATAGCAAACAAATCCTGCCGTGGCGTCCTGTACTTTCATGCCAGTGATAAAGCGAACATAAAATCCGGCAAAATAAGACATTAACACGCGGCTCATGGGCCAATTGACTACATTCACTCCGTTGATATAACGAGAGCCGATGGACATGTCGCCATTTCCAGCCTCTTCCTCTGGCAAGTTTTCCTCTTTTAACTCTGCGGGTGTCGCGCAGGCTTTGAACAGGCAAATTAAATCATCCGGGTTGTGGGAGAAGTCGGCATCCATTTCAAAAATGAAATCGTATTCTTTAGCCAAGGCGATTTTGAAACCCTCGATATAAGCAGTGCCTAATCCTAATTTGCCTTTTCTTTCCAGTAAATGGATTCTGCCCTCCTGTACTTGTTGTATTTCTTTTACCTTTTTCGCCGTTCCATCAGGAGAACCATCATCCACAATCAAGATGTCGAAAACAGGCTCCAAACTCAATACCTTATCCAGGATGGCTTCGATGTTTTCAATCTCGTTGTAGGTGGGGACAATGACTATCCGTTTGTTCATTTAGCTATTGTTAGGATGGCGAAAGCAGTCAATCGTATGATCGTTCACTAATCCAGCGGCCTGCATCAACGCATAACAAATGGTAGGGCCGACAAATCGGAATCCATTCTTCTTTAGAGATTTGCTCAAAAGGACAGAAATTTCTGTGCTAGCGGGTAAGTCTCCGTGTTGGGCAAAGTGGTTTAGGATGGGCTCATGGCCCACAAACTCCCAAATATATTGGTTAAAGCTACCAAATTTTTCCTGAATTTTAATAAAAGCCTGCGCATTCGTTCGAACGGCGCTGATTTTTAGGCGGTTTCTAATGATTAGCTCGTTTTGCATTTGGGCTTCTAATTGCTCATCAGACCAGGTTGCTAGGGCGTGGTAGTCGAATTGCGCGAAGGCTTCTCTGAAGGCTTCGCGTCGCTTTAATATAGTGATCCACGAGAGGCCGGCTTGGAAGCCTTCTAGAATGAGGAGCTCAAAAAGCGCTTCATCACGGTGTTCCGGATTACCCCATTCGAGGTCGTGGTAGGTTTGGTATAATTCATCTGAACCACACCAGCGGCAGCGTATTTTGTTATCCATCATTTGAGTTTCTTTTTACAAAATAGGAGAATATATTTCGAATCTTTGGCCCAACAAATTGATAAAATAGAAATTGAACTACCTTTGTGGTAGCGAAAGGTTCTGCGCCGCTTCGAACGGCGTTGATTAATAGGGAATTTGGTGAAAATCCGAAACTGTCCCCGCAACTGTAAATTTTCAAAAAGCTTTTCAATCTAGGGTCACTGGCGTCGCTGGGAAGGCCGAAAAGCAAGGGAAATGAGTCAGGAGACCTGCCTTTTACTATTCTTGACCTTGTTTTACGGAGGATGATCCGAGGTCGAGCGTTCGATTACCTTTTTATTTCACAGGCCTGAAAGGGCAAAAAAACATGTTAAAGCTAGTATTATTAGCGTTTTGCAGCTTTGCAGCAATCGCTAGTCCGGAGGGAATGAGTCCGGAGTCCGAAGTCCGTAGTCCGGAGGGAATGAGTCCGAAGTCCGAAGTCCGTAGTCCGGAGGGAATGAGTCCGAAGGGTTCATCCACCATATACCATTCACCATTCACCATTCAAAAAGATTCTACTTTGAGTGAGGTCACCATCTCCGCGCCCAAGTACCCAGAAAAACTGGCTCGCTCGGGGAAAGTGGTTTCGGTCATTTCGGCCGAAGTGATCCAGGCCAATCAGGGGAAAAGTCTAGGTGAATTACTCCAGCAAAGTGTAGGTGTCGCGGTAGTAGGCGCGCGCAGCGCGCCGGGGACGAATCAGGAGATTTATGTAAGGGGTGCGAATACAGGTCACGTTCTATTGTTGATGGATGGTTTTCCATTGAATGATCCATCGCATATTTCATCGGTGATGGATTGGAACTTGATTTCTTTGGCAAACATCGAACGCATTGAAATCCTAAAAGGAGGCCAATCTACGCTCTATGGTTCAGATGCGATGGCGGCTGTCATCAATTTAGTGACAAAGAAAAATGCGAAAGGAATAAATATCGTACTTCAAGGTGGCGGCCTAGGGACTCATCAAGAACAAATTTCTTGGTCCACCACTCAAGGAAAAAACCAGATCCAATTACAGGCCCAAAATTATGCGACAGATGGTTTTTCTTCGGCTAAAATTGCCCAAGGAAAAGCGGAGGCCGACGGATTTAAGCAGCAAAGCTGGGGTTTGAAATGGGGGCGTACTATGGGAAAACTAGGTAACCTAGATTTCTCTTATTCGTCACAGCTGTATCAAGGGAATTTAGATAATGGTCCCTTTGTCGATGATCGAGATTATACGTCGGAGGCTGTAAGTCATTCGTTCAGAGCACAATACCAGGTGAGTAAATTCACAATTCGTGCTTTTCAGGATTTGATTCACCGGGAGTTTCGTAACGATTCTTCGGATGTCGCTGCGAATGCTTGGTCGAAATTTAATCTTTCGAGTTATGTGGGTTTAAATCAAGGATTGGAAGCTTTTTTAAAGATTCCAGTAAAGGAAAATGCTACTTTGTTAATTGGTTCTGAATTTAGACGCCAAAAAACGGAGCAAAGCGATTTTTCGATTAGTGACTATGGCCCTTATGCGTCGCCTGATTTATCAGAGAAACAAAAGACTCAGCAGATAATGGGTACTTATGCCACCTTTCAGCAGAGTTGGGGGAAATTTGGATATGAGGTGGGGACGCGTTGGAATGTTCAATCGACTTTTGGAAGCTATTTTACTTATAATTTGAATCCCTACTGGGCTATTTCGCAGACGGCGAAGCTCTTTGGGAATTATTATACGAGTTTCAAAACGCCTTCGATCTATCAATTAGCGTCTCCTTATGGTAACTTGGATTTGCAACCGGAGCAAGGTAAAACGATCGAATTCGGGGCAGAAAAGAAGATGAAATCGTGGAAGCTTCGCGTAGTTGCCTTTGAAAATCAAGTGAATCAGGGGATTATTTTTCAAGCGATGGATGTGGAGCCTTTTGGCAAATACCAAAACATCTCCCAGCAGCATACCCGCGGAATAGAATTCGAGATCAGTTATCAAACTTCGAAATTTCAAGCGGATTTCAATTATACGTATTTGAAAGGGGAGATGATGGACCGCGATTCGACTTATTCGTCCTTGATTCGCCGCCCAACGAATGCCTGGAATCTGTATTTGCAGGCAAAGTTGGCGAATAAATGGTCTATTGGATTATCCAATCAATTGGTAGGCCAAAGAACGGACTACTTCTACGACGAGTCCACCTATTCCGTTCAACCGAATCCCATGTCAGCCTATGTATGGACGGACATTTCGGTTCATTACCAACTGAATTCCAAATGGAAGATGTCAGCCCTATTGAAAAATGTACTGAATCAAGAAATAACGGAGATTACGGGGTATAGTGGGCAACCGAGGAACGGGCAAATAACCCTTTCAGGTTCGTTTTAAAGAATAAAGCATAAAGCACAAAGCATAAATCGTCTGAGGGAAAATAGTCCGGAGGAAAGACTTTATTCTTTGTGCTTTATGCTTTAAGCATTGCATGGCAATGCGTCTACGGCTTGAATTTCTCATACACACCCCTTCCCGTCACCGGATCTTTGCCGAAAAGTTCAATGTAATTCACGGTTGTTACAAATTTGGAATCATCCACACTAACAAAAACGCGCTTGAGGATTTGCATCTTTCCATTAATAGGAAATAAGGCGATCGGGTCACCTGTAGCGTCTTGTTTGACCATAAACTTTCGTTTTCTGTAGGCCAAAAAATGCCCCTCATAGGTATTCGATATGCCAGAAACGGGAGTGGTGTATAATCCGTAAGCTAAGGTGCGCTGGATAGCGGTGAGTTCTTCTTTTTGGCCCCTTTCTCCAAAACGATACCAATAGGTGTGTACCGGATCTTTGGCATTCAATTTACCTCCCACCAAATTCGCATCATAGACTACAACGTTTGCGTTTGTGCTACGCTGGATGAAAAACAGACGATTAGGGGAGTCCGGTGGAGTAGGGAATCGTTCACCGCCTAGGCAATAAAAGGTAATAATAAGTAGGAGTGACGCTAATTTCATTCGAGGTGATTTGAATCTGCAAATAACGAAAAAAATCGCAATGTCATTTACCTCCGTGTTTCTATGCTGCGTCAAATGCTTGTTTTTACCAAGTTTATGCGTATCTTTGTGGAGAATTAAGGAAAAGAAGAGGGGTTTTAATCCCTCTTTTTGTTTTCATAGCCCAGAAGGAAGATGGATTTAACGAGTAAACTGAAAGAATGGACATTGGAGTATATTGGCGATGGCCCTTTGCTTTTGGTCGATTTTTCTGTGTCTCAGGGTGCTAAAAGAACCTTAATTACGATTCTGGTGGATACCATAGAGGGTGTCACGATCGATCAATGCGCTTTAATGAGCCGTAAATTAGCTCACTTTATTGAAGAGGGCGTGCTGATTGAAGAAGCGTATAATTTAGAAGTGTCATCGCCGGGTTTGGACTTTCCATTAAGTCAAGGCTGGCAATTTCAAAAGAACTTGGGTCGCAAGGTGAAGGTTTGGATGAAAAATAAAGACGCAGAAAACGTAGAGGGAACGTTGCTTTCTAATACGGATGAAGCGGTGGAAATCTTAACAGAGAAGACCGTCAAGCATAGAAAAATCGTAGCGAAAGAGGCCACTTGGTTTCCGTTAGCTGAGGTAGATAAAATAAAAGTACAAGTGTCATTTCAATAAACAAAGAAGAGATAGCAATGAACAGTGTTGAATTAATTTCGTCATTTTCAGACTTTGCTCGGGAGAAAAACATTGACAAACCGACGATGATCGCGGTTTTGGAAGAGGTTTTTCGTACGATGATTCGCAAGAAATTCGGGGCAGACGAAAATTTTAATGTCATTATCAATGCCGAAAGCGGCGACTTAGAGATGTGGCGTAGCCGCGAGATCGTAGACGATAACTCAGAAGACATCTGGGACTTCGACAAAATACCTTTGAGCGAAGCGAAGTTAATCGAGCCCGATTTCGAAATCGGTGAAGAGGTAGCTGAGTTAGTAAAATTAGAGGATTTCGGTCGTCGTGTTGTTCAAACCGCTCGTCAAACATTGATCCAAAAGATCAAGGATATTGAAAAAGAAGGTTTGTACGAAAAATACAAAGACTTAGTAGGTGAATTAGTGACTTCAGAGGTATACCAAATCTTAGGTCGCGAATTAATCTTATTAGATAGCGAAGACAATGAATTAGTGTTGCCTAAGACGGAGATGATTTCTAAAGATCGTTTCAAGAAAGGGGAGACTATCAAGGCCATCATTCACAAAGTAGAAATGGCCAATGGTACACCTCGTATCATTTTATCTCGTGTTTCTCCGGTATTCTTAGAGCGTTTATTCGAACAAGAAATTCCTGAGATTTATGACGGTACGATTACCATTCGTAAGATTGTTCGTGAACCAGGTGAGCGTGCGAAAGTAGCGGTAGAGTCATTTGATGACCGCATCGATCCAGTAGGAGCTTGCGTAGGTATGAAAGGTTCTCGTATTCACGGTATCGTTCGTGAATTACAAAACGAAAATATTGACGTGATTAACTTCACTGATAATTTAGAATTATTAGTAGCGCGTACCTTAAGCCCAGCGAAGTTGAATTCGATGGCGATTGACAAAGAGCGTCGTCGTATTTCGGTTTATTTAAATTCAGATCAGGTTTCTATGGCGATTGGTCGTGGAGGTCAAAATATCAAATTAGCTGGTAAATTAGTAGGTTACGAAATCGATGTATTCCGTGATGTACCTAAGGATGAGCTAGATGATGAGGATGTGGAATTGACAGAATTCTCTAATGAAATTGAGGCTTGGATTTTAGATGAGCTTCACAAAATCGGATTAGATACAGCGAAACAAGTGTTGGCCTTGTCTAAAGAAGAGTTAGAGCGTAGAACGGAATTAGAAGAAGGTACGATCGATGAGATCCTAGCGGTATTGCGTTCTGAGTTTGAGTAGTTTATTTAAATAAAAAGAATTTAGTTTTTTGTAATTTTTATGGCAGAAGAAAAAACAATGCGGTTGAGCCTTGTAGCAAAGCAAATAAACGTGGGAACGTCTACGATCCTACAGTTTCTCTCTGCGAAAGGTCACAAAATTGACAATAACCCCAACGCCAAACTGAACTTTGAGCAGTTGACTTTGTTAGCAAAGGAATATGGTGCGAACCATATTTTGGAATCCTCTGTAGAGGCTCCTAAGCCAGCTCCAGCACCAGAACCGGTCGCTGTGGCAGCACCTGAACCTACACCAGCGCCAGCTCCAGAGCCAGTGGTGGAGAAGCCAGCACCAGTTGCGGAAGCTCCTAAAGCCCCTGAAGCACCAGCTCCAGTTGCCGAGGCTCCAGCTGAGGAAAAGCAAGTGGGATTGAAGATTTTGGGAAAAATCGAATTGGATAAAAAAGGAAATCCTGTTGCTCCTAAAGCAGAAAAGGCTCCAGAGCCAACTCCTGCACCTACTCCAGCTCCGGCACCTACGCCTGAACCTGTGGCAGAAAAGCCAGCTTCTACACCTACTCCTGAGCCAGTTGTGCCTACGCCAGCGGCTGAAGCAGTGGTGGAAGATATACAGCTGATTGAAGCTAAAGGGGAGACGCTTAAAGGATTGACCGTTTTAGGTAAAATCGAATTGCCTGCAGCAGGTGATCGCGGAAATAACGCGAAACACAAGCGCAAGCGTATCATCAAGGAGGAGAAAAAACCAGCTCCATCCATCCCAGGAACAGGCGGACGTCCAGGTGATAAAAAAGATTTCAATAAGAAACCTGCTCCAGGCGCTAAACCAGCACCGAAAGGAGAGTTATCAGATAAAGACATCCAAGAGCAAATCAAAGCCACGATGGCTCGCTTGCAAGGTGCGACGAATAAGCAAAGTTTCGGAGCAGATAAGCGTCGCGAGAAGCGTAAAGGTCGTGCGGAGGCAGAAGAGGCTCGTATGATGGCGGAAGACGAGGAGGCAAAAGTATTAAAGGTGACGGAATTTATTTCGGCATCAGACTTAGCTTCTTTAATGGATGTATCTGTGAACGAAGTTATCTCGGCTTGTATGAGCTTAGGTATGTTCGTTTCAATTAACCAACGTTTAGATGCAGAAGCCATTACGGTGATTGCGGATGAGTTTGGATTCGAGGTGAGCTTTGTTTCGGCGGAAGAGGAAATCGACGTTGTTGAAATTGAAGTAGAAGATTCTCCAGAGGATTTATTGCCTCGTGCCCCTATCGTTACGATTATGGGTCACGTCGATCACGGTAAAACTTCGTTACTAGATTATATTCGTCGTGCCAAAGTAGCGGCAGGTGAAGCGGGTGGTATCACCCAGCACATTGGTGCTTACTCAGTAGAAACGAAATCAGGCAAGAAAGTTACTTTCCTAGATACACCTGGTCACGAAGCCTTTACAGCGATGCGTGCCCGTGGTGCGAAAGTGACCGATATCGTTATCATCGTTATTGCAGCGGATGACTCAGTGATGCCTCAAACAAAAGAAGCCATCAACCACTCGATGGTTGCTGGTGTACCGATCGTTTTTGCATTCTCGAAGATTGATAAGGATGGAGCAAATTCAGACAAAGTACGTGAAGAGTTAGCGACCATGAACATGCTTGTAGAGGATTGGGGTGGTAAATACCAATGCCAAGAAATCTCCTCTAAATCAGGTCAAGGTATCGACGATTTATTAGAAAAAGTATTATTAGAAGCTGAGATGCTTGAATTGACGGCTAATCCAAATAAGAAAGCCGTGGGTTCTGTTATCGAGGCAGAATTAGATAAAGGACGTGGATATGTGACTACCTTGTTAGTTCAAGCGGGTACATTAAACGTGGGTGATATGATGTTAGCAGGTGACAATTATGGTCGTGTAAAAGCGATGTTTGACCACCACGGTAACAAAATTAAAAAAGCGGGTCCATCTACTCCAGTTCAGGTGTTAGGTCTAAACGGAGCGCCACAAGCAGGTGACAAGTTACTTTGCTTAGAAAACGAGCGTGAGGCGCGTGAAATCGCAAACAAACGGGAGCAGATTCTTCGCGAACAAACCTTACGTACCCGTAAGCACATTACCTTGGAAGAGATCGGTCGTCGTAAGGCTATCGGAACATTCCGTGAATTAAACGTTATCGTAAAGGGTGACGTGGATGGTTCAGTGGAAGCCCTTTCAGATTCCTTGATGAAGTTATCGACGGAAGAAGTTCAAGTGCGTATTATTCACAAAGGGGTAGGCCAGGTGTCTGAATCCGATGTGGCTTTAGCTTCGACTTCAGATGCGGTTATTATTGCGTTCCAAGTTCGTCCATCACAAAATGCGCGTCGTTTAGCTGATGCAGAACAAATTGAAATCCGTAACTATTCGATCATCTACCAAGCGATCGATGAAATTAAGGCGGCAATGGAGGGTTTATTAGCTCCTTCATTCGAAGAGGTCATTACATCGAATATTGAAATTCGTGACGTGTTTAAGATTACCAAAATCGGTACAGTAGCAGGTTGTTACGTATTAGACGGTACGGTGAAGCGTGCTCACAAGATTCGTGTTATTCGCGACTTCGTCGTGGTTCACGATGGGGAGATTTCTGCCTTGAAACGTTTCAAAGACGATGTGGCTGAAGTTAAATTTGGTTACGAATGCGGTCTATCTGTCAAAAACTTCAACGATTTGGAAGTAGGCGATATGTTAGAGTGCTACGAAATGAAAGAAGTAAAAAGAACGCTGAAATAATCTTTCAAATCAGAAAATGGCCTACGTCATATTTTCTATGATTTGAAAACTCATTTCAGTCTATTCTAAATCTAAAAAAGGGAGCAATTGCTCCCTTTTTTGATGTCCTGTGAGTAAAAAAATATTTCTGAATGTATCCCCGCAGGGGATTTCAACTTTATTCTTTGTGCTCTATTCTTTATGCTCTTATTTACCCAAGTAGTTCTTTCAGGTTCACAGTCTTAAAGAACACGTAAATTAAGGAGAAGAAGATTCCGACAAACATAAAGCCAATTGTAATAAGGCTACGCTTTGGACCGTCCTTTTGTATAGCTACTTGAGCAGGCTCTAATACCTTGAATACAGGGGTCTCACGATGTAATTTTATCTTAGCCTCTTCATATTGACCACTAATCGTTTGATACAAATTATAGGCGATATCCGCTTCGTATTGTAATTTCTTTTCCCGGTCTTTTGCTACGTTCAGGAATAGGTTCATATTCTGATCACGGTAGGCACTTAAGGTAAATAAGGCTTGATCATAACGTCCGCGTGCTTCATTTTGGCGCTTTTCCAAAAATGCTAGTTCTTGTCTCGCTTTTTGTGTCCGGTAATCCGTCACATACTTGGTTAAATAATGTTGGATTAGGCTGGTAATATTAGCGGCAGCAACGGCATTGGTTAATTTGGTTGTTAAAGAGATTACCCCTGATTTTTTGTCAATTTCTAACACGACAGAAGAGCGCAATTTTTTGATAGCTGCTTGTTCCTTTTTGTTAAGTTTGATTAAATCATTGGATAAGGCGCTGGTGGGCACTTTGTCCAATTTGAAATCCACTACAATATCATCGTCGTTGGGATCCCCACCTATATCTATCGGTGCCGTATCTTGTTTTTCAGATAAAAAATCCAATACAGTTTGCCAATTTTTGTGTTTAGTACTATAGATTTTTGCCTTTAATACTTCTTTTAATAAAGGGGCACTTTGAACAATGTTTGGGTATAAATCAGGGCGGATAGCTTCTGAACCAGCTGTTCCACCACCAATATCGACACCAGCTAAACCCGCTAGTGATTTTAGGCCGCCCATGCCACCCGCACCCCCTGATTTTGAATCAATTTCAGGCAATAGTTTGGCATTGGAACTGTACTCATTAGGTTGTGTAAGAGAATAAATCGCTCCCAATGCTGCAAAAAGGACAGCACATGTCCCAATCAATAATTTATAGGACTTGAGCGTACGGAAAATCTCCCCAAAATTGATGGAAATTTCGCCGTTATCTTCCGAGGAGTTTTGAATATCTGTTGTTGACATCTTACTTATTTAGTCAAATTGTTAATCAATGTCGTTAAGGTAAGTGCCACCGAAACTAGGGCAGAGGATAAACCAACTGCCTCAGCTGTTGTCATTCCTTTCTTCATATTTGTTGGGAATTCAGGTACGACGATTTCTGATCCTGGGAGAACCTTTGGATTTATTCTGAAGAACAAGAAATGTCTACGCTTGGTAGAAATTCCATTCGGTGCTTTCACATATATGTTTTTCTTATCTGCGTATTCCGTGTAACCCCCGGCACCATCTAGGTAATCTTGTAGGCTATTACCCGCTTGGTAGGCAATCGAAATCGGATTTTGTACACCACCTGTTAGCTTGATCGTTTCAAGTACACGTGGGATTATGAGGCGGTCATTCTCCATTAACAATAAGTTGTTGGTTGAATTTGGGTTCTTTAATACTTCGGATAGCTTTACCCCCACCACCGTAGAGTCACGGTATAGGATGGCGCCATCTAAGAATCCCTCTGGCTTCAAACCACCCGCAGCCATCACAAGATCAGAGATTTTTTGGTCATCCTTTGGAATAGCATAACGGCCTGGATAATTCACCATACCCTCGATGCTGACGCCCCTTTGAACCTCGTAATTAGGGGAACGTCGAATGGAAACAATATCAAACGGCTTTAAGGCGTATTGGCTTCCCTCGTTGCTAATATTTAAGCTGCCATCAATATCGAAAGTTTTCACTTCGATTTTTTGGTTTACATCATCTGTAACACCGTGGGTAATGACACGTCTAGAAAGTTCAATTTTTGCGTAACTAGCGGCTTCTTTAAAGCCTTTGGCTAATAGGATCAAATCCGCCACTTTCATGCCTGATCGATATTCGAATATACCCGGCTTGTTCACTTCCCCGAAAATGCTGATTTTCTGGTATTCGCGTAAGGAATCTAATGAATAGACCGTCAAGGAATCTTCTCTGTGTAGCGCAATGTCTGCGATTTCGCCTCTTAAAACCTTGCCTAGGTCGAAAGAGATCATTTCTGGATCATAGTTTTCTTTTCTGCGGGAAATAGTTGCGCGATTTAAGAACGCATTTTCACGAGGACCCTCTGCACGTTTCACTAAATCTTTTACGGTTGTTAGGCCGCTTTCAATCGCAAAAACACCTGGTCTAAACACAGCTCCACTAACTGTTACTCTGTTTTCGTAGCGTTCGATAATCTTACCCACTGAAATAGAATCTCCATTTTGTGGTTGGAAAGTGGCTACTTCATCTTGGGTAATGTTCAATAATTTTAATTCACGTGACGTGTTTCTGCGGACCGTCATGGAATAGGTATAGGCTTTGTCTGTGAATCCTCCGGCATAGCGTAGGATATCTTTCAATGTTTCCCCTTTGATGGCTTCAAATACCATGGGACGTCTCACCTCACCGGCTAATTCCACATGGGTATCGAAATCCCCTACTCGGATAATATCTTGATCTTTTAATTGAATATTGTCTTTCTGATCTGCTTTTAACAAGAAGTCATATAAATCAAGTGTGCGGACCACCTTGTTAGCTCTGATTACGCGAATACTACGGTAGGAGCCATTCTCGTTCGGACCACCAGCTAAATACAAGGCATTAAAGACCGTTGCTAACGATGAAATGGTGTATGAACCTGGATTCTCCACTTCTCCTACAAGTGTTACTTTGATACTTCTAACATTGCCTAGGGTGACAATCGCAGAAGAACCACTGCCTGGGCGATTTAAGCCTTGGTATAGTTGTCTTAAACGACTCACAATGCGGGAGGAAGCTGCCTCAACCGTTAAACCGTTTACATAGATGGGGCTTAAATTAAGGATTTTAATGGTTCCCTCTGGGCTAACAGTAACCGTATAATTATCCATTGCCTCCCCAAAAATATCGATATTTAATTCGTCATCTGGCCCTAGCGTATAGTTTACTGGTGTAGCAATGCGAAGATCGGGTTCGAAATTCAATTTTTTGTTATTAAACAGGTTAGCACCGTAAATAACTTTCTTGGGTAGTTTAGTTGAATCAGTTTCTTCTTCCTCCTCCATCATTGAATCTTCAGAATCCTCGTCCTCGCCATCTGCCGTTGTATTTTTCTTGCCTTTCTTGGTGCTCAACTTGCCAGAAACGCTACGTTTAGATGATGTTTTGCCTTTAGTTGCGGTTGTTTTTTCTTTTGTCTTATTGTCTCCAATTTGTGTCAAGCGAGAACGCATTTTGGCGATATCTGCGGAAGTATATCCTTGTGCTTTGGCTGCTTTTTCTAGTTGAGCTTCTGTCATGCCGCTTGATTGAGCACGTTCGAAGAAAGTAGCAATTTCCTCATCACTTAAATCTTCCACTTTACGTTTTACTTGCGAAAATGACGCATGAACGAGTACTAAAAAGGAAAGGGTCAAAAGAATTCGACTAAATAATTTCATACAAGAATGTTATTATACGTATATAGTAAAACAAATTTAACTAAAATTTGGGACAAGCGAAGCTTTGGCGGTAGCGTTGGTAGGATTTTCTTTGGCCAAAATCCCAGTTTAAAATATAGGAGAAACTCAATTCATGCGCTCCTCCAGCCCCTACACCCAAACCAGATACCGTAAAATCATAGGAATAGCCGAATGAGAAGCGGTTGTTTAGGATGCCAATTTGGCCAATGAGTGATTCTCTGCTGGAAATTGATTCGGCTGAATTTTTATTTAGTGGTAGACCCCGGTAGGAAAAACCGATGACTAAAGGGTCTAATTGCAGGGATGTGCCCAAATCCAATTGACCGAAAGCCCCTTGGTTTTTCACATAAATGGCTGGTTTTAGACTTTTTCCGTAGGATAGGGGAATATTAAGTCCAGCCATTAGGGCATATTTGGGGGCAATTAATTCATCGCTTGAACGAATGAGTGACTGATTAGGCCGATTTATATGGTGGACGGTGGCTCCTAGCCAGTAATTAGCATGATTTAACAACAAGCCAGCTGAAAGATCACCGTAGTGTATTGCATTTACATATTGACTAGACAAAGGGTCTGTTGTGCTGGCTAAACTCCCATTGACGATAAACTGATTAAGTTGGTCACCGTAAGTAAGGTGTGCATAATCAAGACTTCGAAAAACAGCAGCACCTTGTATGCCCATGGAAAAAAGAGTTTTTTCATTTAAGTTCGCATGGTAGGCATACTGCAGCGTCACTAGGTTCGTTTGGAGACTAGAAAATTGCTTGTCTGTCGCGACTAATAATCCGATGCCGCTATTGATTTTTCCCAAACTCACTTCGACTCCTGTGGCGGAATATTGATAATTAGCTGATTGGTTTGGCCATTGATTTCGATGGGTCAAATAGACCTTGTTTTGATCTTGCAGGCCCGCAAAAGCAGGGGAAATGAGCAAAGGATTGGCGAAGTTTTGGGATAGTTGCGGGTCTTGTGCTGAGAGCGAAAGGGCGCCCAGTAATAATACAAAACAGAAATTAAAGGTTAAACCAGCCCTCATAGCTCAGCAATTTACATTCATGCAACGCAATAACCAATTTATTGACTTATTTTGTGGGTAATTCAACCATGATGTCCCGTATCCTGCTTTTGCTTTTATGTACATTCTCTGCACTAGCTCAAGTTCCTAGAACGATTGAGGTGCGGAACAATTGTATCAATCAGTGCAATAATTGCAGTGAGGCTCCTGCGGGAACGGTGTTTGAAATTCGGGATGTTTATCCAGCCGCAGCGACTTATTTATGGGATTTTGGGGAGGGAGGAGCTAATTCATCTGCTAGGACTGGAGTGTATCAGTATTGTAATCCTGGTACTAAAAAGGTTTCGTTAAAAGTAACTTTAGGAGGCGTAACTACCGTCTATGGCCCACAGGATGTAAAAATCGGCGCTCTACCTGATTTTATTTTAGGTAAAGATTCAAATGACACGACCTTAATGATTTGCAAAGGCGATCCAGTCGTATTGAATGCGTTCGGTTCCATTTCAAAGCCGGCTTTCCCGGTGGGGGTTTCTTGGTTTCCGAAAGGTCAGACATCTGACACCATTCATGTTTCGGAATCAGGATGTTATTCTGTGATGGTAACAGATGTAGGTTCTGGGTGCGCCGCTGAGGCAAAAATGGAGGTCAAGATTTGCGGCGAACAACCTAAGGCAGGGGGAGAGGATGGATGGAATTTTGGCCAAAATATCTCCTTACGGTTTACCGGGGGATCCTCCACACCCTCGGCGGGTTCTGGTCCCTTGCGGACACCTGCGGGAGTAGCTAAAATGACGGATGAGAACAATGATTTGATTTTTTATACGAACGGTTCGCGGGTTTATGCGAAAGATAATTCGCTCATAGCTACTGGTTTAAACGGTGATACGACCCAAATTCAGGGAGTTGCAATTTTGCCCAAAACAACTTGCAAAGGCTGTCAATCAGAATACTACATTTTTACCATGCAACGCAATGCGGCTGGCGAAAACCAGCTCTTTTATAGCCTATATGATCGCAAATTAAATGGGGGGGAAGGCGGAATTTCAGTGATGAACCAATTTTTGAGTCCGGCGCCGTCTGCAGAGCGTTTTGGCGTGGCGGTAGGTGGCGGAGACTATTATTGGTTGCAAACACAAGATATTGACTCTACTATTTTACGTACATTTAAGGTGTCCGCAGCAGGTATTTCGGCTCCCATCGAATCGGATGCAAAATTAGCGGTAAAAGGTCCCACAGCCTCGTCTCATTTTTCTCGTGATGGCAAAGTGTTGGCCATTGCCTATTCGAGTCCGCCATCGAATCAGATTGATGTCTATGACTTTGATATAAACACTGGGAAATCTACTTTTCGATATAGGATTCCGCTAGTTGGCAGTCCCTATGGAGTTGAATTTTCTGCCGATGGTAAAATACTTTATGCCTCGATACCAGGGTCTGGCACTTCTCAAATTTGGCAATATGCCATCGCGTCTAAAGATTCGACTATTATGCGAAGATCAACAAGTCTTTTGTGGTCTGGTCCAGGAAAAATAGGCGCTTTGCAAGGCGATCCAGCTAGTGGTTCAATCATTTATGCCACTTTTCAAGGGGCTACGAGTCTGGGAAAAATAGTGAACCCAGATATATCGCTAAAAGATTCAACCCGTTCCGTTAGGGCTACTTTTGTCAGGAATGGTTTGAATTTAGCGGCGGGAACCTCGAGTGGATTAGGTCTACCTTTATCGATTGTATTAACGCCTAAGCCCACTTCTACGCCAAGTATTCAACAAAGTTGTGATGGGACAACCTACCATTTTAAAGTGAGTCAAGATTTATGTGACCCGATTAAAAATGATCGGTTAGATTGGAAAATTTACCGAAGCACTTTAGATCCCAATCGAAACGCAGATGGCTTATTAGTCCCTTTGAATCCAGCGGGCACCTTACTCTATTCGTACACAGGAACAGAGATGACCTTTGACTTTAAACAAGCCGGGGACTATGTGGTCACCGTAGCGATTAGTAATGCGTGTTTGACGAATTATATGCTAGATGCGTCTGCCTACCATGTGGAGTTATTAGATCCATTTGTGTTGCCGGCTAGTTACACCTTTATCTGCAAGGAGGATGGTCGAATTGGACCCACTTCCGTGCCACCGGTGGCTGCCTTTACCTACACTTGGAGTACGGGTGAGTCGTCTCGCTTTATTCAAGTGCCCAATCCATCAGGTCTATATTCGTTAGAAATCAAGGAAGATGCCTCTGGGTGTTCCATCAAAAAAGAGACACAGGTGAATTTTACGACGAATCCATTGGCCGTTAAAAAAGCAGATGGGATCATTTGTAATGACAAACCCATTCAGCCTTATGTGGTTCAGTTGGCTCCCTCACCGGCTAATTTGCAGGTATCTTGGCAATCTAATCCGGGGATTGTTTCGGGGTTTAACTCAAAAGATCTGCTGATCAACCGTAGTGGACTGTATCAATTTACCTTACGGGATACGGATGGATGTGAGTTAAAGGATAGTGTGAAGATTGAGGATAAATGTGACGCCATATTGATTGCGCCTACGGCCTTTACCCCGAACGGCGATGGCCAAAATGATGTGTTTGAGCCGTCTTATAATTGGAATGAACCGAATGTATCCTATCCTAAATCGAGAACACAGGTGATTTCCTTGGAGATTTACAATCGATGGGGAGAACTGCTATATTCAACTAAAGGGCCAGTATTCAGCTGGGATGGTTCGTTTAATGGGGCCAAAGTACCTCAGGAAACCTATGCCTATATCATTCGCTACCAAGCAATCGATTATCCCGAAAAGGGGATTCAAGAAAAACGCGGAGCCATTGTCGTCGTATATTAATACGCGCGCACTTCGATCCCTTTCATGAAGTTAACGAATGATTTATTCACCACTTGGTTTCCACCTGGTGTAGGGAAGTTACCGGTAAAATACCAGTCCCCTAGGTGATCTGGGCAAGCCACACTTAGGTTTGCAACCGTTTGGTAAACGATAGAAAGCTCTGCTTTTAGTCCTTTTGGACGGACAATTTCAGCAATTTTATCTGAGATTTCATCGTCAGTGAATGGAGCATAAATAGCCTTAACAAAGTTTTCTTCCTCTGCCGTACCATTTTCCAAGGCGTTCAAACAACGTAAGTTCACTTCGTCTAAAATGTGCTCTAATCCGCGCTCCTGTAATAAAGCTAAAGCGGCACGGAACGCCACGAATTCTTTCATCTTTGACATATCGATACCATAACAATCTGGGTAACGAATTTGTGGAGCAGAAGAAACGATGACGATTTTCTTAGGGGATAATTTATCCAATAATTTTAGGATACTTTTCTCTAGTGTTGTGCCGCGAACAATCGAATCATCGATGATAACCACCGAATCAACATCCTTATTAATTACTTCATAAGTCGTATCATAAACATGTGCGACCATGTCGTCACGCTGATCATCTGAGGTGATGAAAGTACGCACTTTTACGTCCTTAGAAATCAGCTTTTCGACGCGCGGACGGAATGTTAATAGCTCTTCTAATTCTTGTTCGAAAAGAATGCCATCCATGATGGCTTTCTTACGTTCTTTGGCCAAATGGTCTTCTAAACCATCAATCATTCCTAGGAATGCTGTTTCGGCTGTGTTCGGAATATAAGAGAATACGGTGTTCTTCAGGTCGTGGTGTACTTCGCTCAAAATTTGAGGAATCAACAATTGACCTAATTTTTTGCGCTCATGGTAGATATCTGGATCCGAACCGCGCGAGAAATAGATGCGCTCGAAAGAGCATGATTTCTGCTCTAAGCGATCGATAAATGGAACCTCTTTGACTTCGCCTTGAATATCGATAATTAAGGCATGGCCCGGAGTGATTTCTTTGATTTGATCGTAAGCGCAGTTGAACGAAGTCTTAATGGCCTGTTTTTCAGAGGCCACTACAGCCACTTCTTCATCCACGTAATAATAGGCGGGACGAATTCCAGCTGGGTCACGTGCCACAAAAGAAGCACCGTAACCTGTCATTCCTACCATCGCATATCCGCCATCAAAATCTTTGCAAGAGCGTTCTAATACGCGCTTCAGGTCGATTTCTTGGGCGATAATATCGGATAATTCCGGGTTTTCGTATTGGTCTTTGTATTTGCCAAATTGGCGTTGATTCTCTTCATCTAAAAAGTGACCGATTTTTTCCATTACGGTAACCGTATCCACTTTTTCTTTCGGGTGTTGTCCTAGGGAAACTAATTTGTTGAACAAATCATCCACGTTAGTCATGTTGAAATTACCGGCCATCACGAGGTTACGGCTTCTCCAGTTGTTTTGACGCAACATCGGGTGGCAGTTTTCAATCTCGTTTTGGCCGTGTGTTCCGTAGCGCAAGTGCCCTAAAAGTACTTCTCCTGTGAAAGCGACATTCTCTTGCCACCAATCTGCATCGTGAACAGCATCAATGCCGGTCTCACGCTTAACAGCCTTAGCGAGTTTTTGTGCTTTTGCGAATTTCTTATTGATTTTTCCAAAAATATCTGCCACCGCTTGTGGCTCTACCGAACGGTATCTGGAAATGTACCTGTGCCCTGGTTTTACGTTGATTTTGATGTTTGCCACCCCGGCTCCATCTTGTCCTCTGTTGACTTGCTTCTCCATCATCAGATAAAGTTTGCTCAGTCCGTAAGTAGGTGTTTTGTATTTGTCTAAGTAGTGCTGAAAAGGCTTTCGTAGGCGGATGAGGGCAATTCCGCATTCGTGCTTAATAGAATCAGACATGGAAACGTGGGGCTATTTTAAAAATCAAGCCCAAAATTAGCCAAAATAAATGACCAATAAGCTGATTTTTTTATTTTTTTATCGACTATTTCCATAGGTTTGTCAAGATCGCTGGGAATAAGAGAGATGCGATCAAAATCGCCGTTAAAAATCCGTAAGAGTAGATTTCGAGAGAAGATAATTTATTCCACAGACCGGTTTTTTTAGTCGATTTTTTGAAATACAATTGGAAAGGAATCTTTAAATAATAAAACAAAGAAATGGCGGTTACTAAAATGGCCACAAGGAGTAAAAGTAGCAGCCCCAAAGCGGTCGACGTTTCATAGTTTGACCACAACAAACTGAAGTAAGTCATCTTCGCAATAAAGGTTCCAGCGGGTGGTAAGCCGACTAAAGCGACAAGGCCCGTTAATAAGAAAAAGGCCGGTACTGGTTTCTCTGATCCCAGCCCTGCAAAAGACTTCACGTCATCCGCATCAGCCTCGTCGATGAGGTAGAAAACCAATAAGCTAGCGATACTATATAAGAAGCCGTAGAATAAGATGGCATCTAAAGCCTGTACAGGTTGGAAAAACCACGCCATGGCTAAAAAACCACCGTGCGCGATGCTGGAATAGGCGAGGAGGCGTTTGGTGTTGTTTTGGCCCAATGCTCCTAAATTTCCCACTAACAAGGTCAGTATAGCTAAAACCGCTAATTCATTTGCATAAGAAACCGGCAAAGCAGGAAGCAGACGCACCCCCACGAAAGCAATAGCCAGCTTAGGTGCGGTCGAAATCCAAGTCATCCAAGGGGCCGGCAATTTCTCCATCACGTCTGGATTCCAGGGATGAAAAGGCGCCCAAGACATCTTGAACAATAATCCCACCGCAAAAAGTCCCAAAGCAAATCCACGCAAATAAGGATCTGCAACGGATATTCCGCGGGAGAAATCCACGCTAGTAAAATCCAACGTTCCTGTCAAACCATACAACAACGAAATGCCGTAAATAAACAAAGCAGAGGATCCTAGTCCGAACAAAACATAGGGTAAACTAGCCCGGGAGGACTCTTTTCGAAGACTTACTAGCACATAAGTCCCCATCGACATAAATTCAATCGACAAGAATAAACTCAAAGCATTGGTGCTCAGGCTACTCAGTAAGGCACCCAGCAAAATGGATAGAAACCCAATCAGTTCTTCGAACGTAAATGATTTTTTATGGATTTGATTCATCAAAATGAGCAAAAAACCGATACCTAAAATCAAGGTATTGATGGCATTCGATCCTAAATTCGCTTCAAACAAGCCGGAGGCAAATGAGCCGACTAAGCCTAATTCATTCCGTTGAAAACTGAGCGATAAGGCTAATAAGAGGGGTATTTGGCAGGTGAAATAGCGCCAAGAGGTACTAAATTTCTCTGTTTTAACGTGTAAAAATAATTCGATGAACAGACTAAATAGGATCGTTCCCGCCACGATTAATTCAGGAATCGCTAGGTGGAGTCCGGCCGTGATGGACTGGATTCTTTCTGCGAGCTGAGTGAGGTTTGCGAACGAAGACATAGTTAAAATTATAGTTTTTGGCTTAAATAATGAGCGGTTGGATTGTTTTTCAGGCCTTTCATCTCTTCTGGTGTACCTTGGAATGTAATATAGCCCCCGTTTTCGCCACCCTCAGGGCCTAAATCAATGATGTGATCCGCACATTTAATGACTTCCATATTGTGCTCGATAATCACGACAGAATCCCCTTGTTCTACTAAATCGTTCATCGCTTTTAACAGCTTTTTAATGTCATGGAAATGTAGACCTGTGGTGGGTTCGTCAAAAATAAACAAGGTTTTACCTTTATTCGGATTTCCCTTACCTAAGAAGCTCGCGAGTTTCACGCGCTGTGCCTCACCGCCGGAAAGCGAGTTCGATGATTGCCCTAATTTGATATAGCCCAAGCCTACTTGGAAGAGTGGGTCGATTTTATCCGCAATACGTGGTTGTTTCTCTCGGAAGAATTCTACCGCCTCTTCGACGGTTAAGTCCAAAATTTCGGATATGTTTTTATCCTGGAATTTGACATCCAAAATTTCTTGTTTAAACCGGGAGCCACCACAGGATTCACAAGGCAACTTGATGTCCGCCATGAATTGCATTTCAATCGTGATTTCTCCCTCGCCTTGGCATACCTCACAGCGCCCTCCCTCGACATTAAAAGAGAAGTGTGCAGGTTTATATCCACGAGCTTTAGCTACGGGTAATTCGGAATACAAGGCTCTGATGGCGTCGTAGGCCTTTATGTAAGTCACAGGATTCGAACGAGACGATTTTCCGATCGGTTGCTGATCGACCATTTCGATACTCGCAATTTTATTTGTACTTCCTTTAATCTCGCGGAATCGCCCCGTTTCTTCCGTGCCTTGTTGCAACAAACGCAGCATCGCTGGGTATAAAATTTTGCGAATTAAGGTGGATTTTCCAGAACCGCTGACACCTGTGACGACCGTCATGATGCCTAAAGGAATCGCGACGTCGACGTTTTTTAAATTATTTTCAGAAGCACCTGTGATTTCGATGTGTGCCAAAGGTTTGCGTCTGAAATATGGCACTTCAATGCGGTCTTGGCCATTTAGGAAACGCAAGGTGTGGCTATCGGTAGTTTTGTCTACCAAAGCCTCTGTTAAATTCCCCTGAAAGATCAAATTCCCGCCATGGCGACCTGCTTCTGGACCGATGTCGATAATCTGATCTGCCGCTCGCATGACTTCCTCTTCATGTTCCACCACGATGACCGTGTTTCCCATATTTTTCAACATCTCTAACACCGAAATTAATCGTTCTGTATCTCGAGGGTGCAAACCGATGCTCGGTTCATCTAAAATGTACATAGAACCTACTAGGGCGCTGCCCAGAGAAGTCGCTAATTTAATGCGTTGAAATTCGCCCCCAGAAAGCGTGGAACTCAAACGGTTCAACGTTAAATAGCCTAAACCCACCCGGTCCATATATTCCAAGCGGTTGTTAATCTCGATTAAAATACGTCTAGAAACCTGCTGATCGTGCTCGTTCAGCTCCAGGTTTTCAAAGAAGTCTTTTGTTTTCGATAGGGGCCAAAGCACCAAATCGACTAAAGAAATTCCTGCAATCTTCACATAACCAGCATCCATTCTCAACCGCGAACCCTGGCATTCCGGACAATTCGTTTTGCCGCGGTAACGCGATAGCATCACGCGGTATTGAATTTTATAGGTCTCTTTCTCTAGGTGATCAAAAAACTGGGTTAGGCCTGCAAAATACTTATTTCCAGTCCATAATAACTTTTTCTCCGTCGCGCTTAAGTCCTTGTAGGGACGGCGAATAGGAAAATCGAATTGAACCCCGTTGCGCAGTAATGGACTTAACCACTCGCTCATACGTTCACTTCTCCAAGGAGCAATCGCTCCCTCGTAGATAGATAAATCATGATCCGGAAATACTAAATCAGGGTCTAAACCCAGGACTTTTCCGTATCCCTCGCAATTACGGCATGCGCCGTAGGGATTATTAAAGGAGAAGAGATTTAAACTCGGCTCCTCAAAAATCCTCCCATCTAATTCGAATTTATTCGAGAATATATCCCGCTTGCGTCCCTCGATTTCTATCCAGCAAACGCCTTCTCCCTCGAAATAGGCCGTTTGTACGGAATCCCCTACACGGAATTGCGTTTCTTCGTCGTCTTTTTTAGAGACCAAACGGTCGATCAAAATCGCGATCTCCGCCGGTTTTTTCGCGAGCTTTTGCAAATGAGCAGGATCCTCTACTAATTCCTCCAAGGCAATAATTTCATCTTGGAATTTCAATCGAGAATAACCTTTCTGGATCAGTAATTGACATTCGTTTTCTAAGCTTCTGTCTTCGTGGTGAACGATTGGAGCTAGAATGAGGACTTTTTTGCCATCGTTTTGGGCAATAAAATCCACAATATGAGAGACCGAATCTTTGCGCACTTCCTGTCCAGAAACCGGGGAAATGGTGCGGCCGATGCGGGCAAAAAGCAATTTTAAATAATCGTAGATTTCTGTAGTGGTACCTACCGTGGAACGCGGGTTCTTTGTGTTGACCTTTTGTTCAATGGCAATCGCTGGCGAAACCCCTTTAATATAATCCACGGCGGGCTTTTCCATACGTCCCAAAAACTGCCGCGCGTAGCTGTTCAGACTTTCGACGTACATTCTTTGGCCCTCTGCAAACAAGGTGTCAAAGGCCAAGGAAGACTTCCCTGATCCCGATAAACCCGTGATAACGACCAGCTGATTACGTGGAATCGCCACATCGACTCCTTTCAAATTGTGCACGCGCGCACCTTTAATAATGATGTGCGTTTTCGGATCACAATTTTCAATGTTATGCTTTGACTGTGGGGAGTTCATTTTACAAAAATATCCTTTAATTTTGGTAATCAATTTAAGCCAAATGAAAAAACTACTTTTATTCTTTTCACTCCTCACTTTTGTGGGAGTTTCGGATGCCTTAGCACAAGAACCAGTGGTCATTAAAGAGGAGGGAGCCGAGGGCGATTTGGATGTGGAAAAGGACGTTAGAGAATTACCTTTCCGCCAACGCTTGAATTTTGGTGGGGGAATTAGTGGATTGAGTTTTGGTAATCCGACCAGCATAGGGGTTTCGCCTATGGTCGGGTATTCGTTGACGAATAATGCGATTGTAGGGGTGGCTGTGACATACCAGTATTATTCAGATTCGTTTAGAACATATAATCTGTTAGGGGAGCGCGTTTTTATACGTCAGCAAGTTCCCGCCCTGAATCAGTTAATTGGGCAGGGGTATTTAATAGGTCAAATAGAAAACTTCCATACTCCGGCAAATAGCATAGGTCCGGATTACTCCAATCCAGTCTTGGTAGGCGTGGGGATTGGTTCTAAAATCGGTCTTAATTTTAATGTGATGTATGACCTAAATTATACTTCAGGACGCTCGCCGTATGGCTCAGCGCTTGTAGTTCAAATCGGCGGATTTTTCTTTTAAAATTTAAAACAATTTTAGCCCTTTTAGAGTCTTGTATATCAGGTAGAATTTCTTAATTTCGAGCTCAATTTAAATTTTTATGTCAACGATAGCAGTAGAACCCTTATTGGTTGAGGATCCCAACCGTTTTGTGCTTTTCCCGATTAAGCATGATGATATTTGGCAATTTTATAAAAAAGCGGAAGCGTCTTTCTGGACAGCTGAAGAAATCGATTTATCTCAAGATTTAGCGGACTGGAAAAAGATGAACGATGGCGAGCGTCACTTCGTTTCACACGTTTTGGCATTCTTCGCTGCATCGGATGGAATCGTAAATGAAAATTTAGCGAATAACTTCTTGAAAGAAGTGCAATACGCAGAGGCGAAATGTTTCTATGGTTTCCAAATCATGATGGAAAACATTCACTCTGAAACCTATTCTCTTTTAATTGATTCATATATCAGTGATCCGAAAGAAAAAGATCATCTTTTGCGTGCTATCGAGACAATCGATTGCGTAAAGAAAAAGGCGGATTGGGCTTTGAAATGGATCGAGTCAGACAATTTTGTTGAACGTTTAATTTCGTTCGCAGCGGTAGAAGGTATTTTCTTCTCTGGTTCATTCTGCTCGATTTTCTGGTTAAAGAAACGTGGTTTAATGCCAGGTCTTTCGTTTTCGAACGAATTGATCTCGCGTGACGAAGGTTTACACTGTGATTTCGCGTGTTTATTATATGCAGATCACATCAAAAATAAATTATCTCAAGAGCGTATTTATGAAATTATCTTAGATGCGGTAGAGATCGAAAAAGAATTCGTTACAGTAGCATTACCCGTTTCACTAATCGGTATGAATGCAGAAATGATGTGTCAATACATCGATTTCGTAGCTGACCGTTTATTGGTTTCTTTGGGATGTAAGAAGCATTACAATGCGACAAATCCATTCGACTTCATGGAGATGATCTCTTTACAAGGAAAAACAAACTTCTTCGAGAAGCGTGTGGCTGAATACCAAAAATCAGGCGTTATGTCTGACAAGGATTCAATGTCATTCTCGTTAGATGAAGACTTTTAGTCCTCTGAAATTTCAGGGAAAGGCCTCGATGAAAATCGGGGCTTTTTTTATGGCCAGCGATTATGGCAAGCGTTCCAGGATCATGGGCAAAACAAGGCCGATGGTGATGCCTGAAACGACTTGGATGTAGGCCGCTTGCTTCCATTTAAATACGTGAAGCGACAGGATGGAAGTCGCAAGTATAAGAGTAACTACGACTATTTGGCCTATTTCTAGTCCTACATTAAAGGCCAGGAGCGGTGTAAAAATCGAGCTTTCTGCGCCTAACAAACTTTGTAAATAATTCGAGAAGCCCAGGCCATGGATCAGTCCAAAGATGGCAACCACGCCATATTTATAGCGTTGTTCCGTCTGAACTAGATTGCTTATGGCCGCTACCAAAATCGTACAAGGAATCAAGAATTCTACCCAAGCAATATTTACCTGAATTAGGTGAAGGGTCGCTAAAGCTAAGGTAATCGAATGTCCCAGCGTAAAAGCTGTTACCAGCCAAAGTAATTTTTTATAGTCCGTGACTACATAAACGCAAGTCAGCGAGAGGATAAACAAAAGATGGTCTAGGGCAGCCCAATTCAGGATATGTCCAAGGCCTAAAGAAAAGTAGACAGAAAAATTGCTCACGGTTCGTTGTTTATTGACCAAAAATAGGGATATTCAAAGAGAAAATGGTAGACTTATTCTATGAAATTTGATTACATCATTGTGGGAGCCGGTACGGCGGGCTGCGTTTTAGCGCACCGATTATCCGAAAATCCTTTAAACCAGGTATTATTGATTGAAGCAGGAGGTGATTTTCGAGATCCCCGCATTTCGATGCCATCGGCCTATTCCTTGTTAAACCACACCTATTTAAACTGGAATTTTTTCACGGAACCACAACCGCATTTAGGGGGTCGCCGAATCTACCAGCCTCGTGGTAAAACCGTGGGCGGAAGTTCTGCGATTAACTGCATGGCGTATATTCGGGGGAATAAAGCGGATTATGACGCTTGGGCGGCTTGGGGTTGTGACGGTTGGTCCTATCAGGATGTGCTGCCCTATTTCAAAAAGTCAGAAGACAACGAAGATTTTCAAAACGAATACCACGGGAGTGGCGGCTTGCACCGGGTGGCGAAGAATCGACATTTGACTATTTTTGGCGATGCTTTCATTGAAGGTTGCGCCTCCCAAGGAATTCCGGCAAATCCCGATTTCAATGGGGCGAAGCAGGTGGGAGCCGGTTTATTTCAGTTCAACATACAGGATGGAGAACGAGCTTCCGGTGCAAAGGCTTTTATCCAACCGGCACTTTCAAGAAAGAATTTACATATTCAAACTTCATTTCAGGTCGCTTCCTTAGTGATGCAAAGGGAAAAGGTGACTGGATTGAAGGGCTATAAATTGGGTTCGAAAAAAACCGTCGAATTTGAGGCTTCAGAAGTTATTTTATCAGCTGGAGCTTTCCAAAGTCCGCAAATCTTACAACTATCCGGCATAGGCGATGCAGCAGAATTGAAAGCCCTTGGAATCGATTCCCGAATAGATTTATCTGGTGTAGGCAAGAATTTATCTGATCACTTATTTGTGAACATGAACGCGCAAGCTAGCACGAAAGGGCAGTCGTATAATGTGGCGTTGGGGGTGAAAAACTACTTGGATTATACGTTTAAGAAGCAAGGACCACTGGCTTCGAGTCCTTTAGAGGCCGCGGCTTTCTTCGATTCGGTGAATCAATCGGATGTGCCAGATTTGCAATTCCATTTCTCTTCTGCGTGGGCTGCTGATATGTACGATTATAGTAAAATGCCGTTGAGCGATGGATTTACCATTCTGCCTACCTTGTTAAAGCCCAAAAGTCGAGGAACGGTTAGCCTGCGTTCTGCGGACTATCATGAAGCACCGGTAATTGATCCACGCTATTTGTCGGAGAAAGAAGACCTCGAAACCTTGAAGCGAGGAGTGCGCATCGCACGAGATATCGTGTTGTCTTCAGCGTTTGACGGATTAAGAAAAGGATCGGAATTGAATTATCCATCAGGACCTTGGAACGAAGAACTAATCGAAAAACATATTGAGCAAGCCACGGAATGCGTGTACCATCCGGTGGGAACCTGCAAGATGGGAACGGATGCGAAGGCAGTGTGTGAACCTGCGACTTTGCGCGTTCGCGGTTTGCTAGGGCTGCGAGTGGCAGATGCGTCGATTATGCCGGATGTGATTTCGGGGAATACGAATTCCGCGGTGGTGATGATTGCGGAGAAGGCGGCTGATTTAATTTTGAGTAAATAAACCGCGCGAAAGCGTTTTAAAAGAAAAAGAACAATGAAAAAAGTATTGATTTTATTTTGCCTTTTGGCACCGATGATCGGCTTCGCTCAAAACGAAGAGTCTTTAAAAGAAGCGGAATTAAGTCGATTTAAGTACCTCGTATCGAAAGATCGTGCTGGTTTAGAATCTGTTATTCACAAAGAACTTGTCTACTTCCACTCGAGTGGTGTACAAGATTCGAAGGATAGTTACATTGCCTCCGTGTTATCGGGGAAATCGATTTATCTGTCTATTACTCCGGAGGAAATGCAACAACGGGTGTATGGCAAGACGGGAATTAATACAGGAATCATTGTGATTCAGCAGCCCGCAGCTGACGGAGGACAAACTCCTTTACGCGTTCGTTTTACCGATGTGTATGTATATGCAGACAAGCGTTGGCAAATGGTTTCTTGGCAAGCCACTAAATTAGTCCCTGCGCAAAAGCCTTAATTTTATCGTAGATATACGCTAAATCCTCGTCTTTTATACAATAGGGGGCGAGGATATAGATGGTATTTCCCAAAGGACGCATCAAAATGCCTTGCCCTAAGAAGTAGCGGTAAATATCATCCCGGATGGAGTGTAAATAGCCATCCGTTTCCCCCGTTTCCACCTCCATCGCTAGAATCGTACCGTGAATCCGCACGTTTTTAAGGTTAGGATGATTTTCCAGCGTGGCAGCGAAAGCACGATGACATGATTCAACGTGAGCAATAGACGTCCAAGTTTCTTCTTTTTCCATCAAATCCATACTTGCATTTGCCGCAGCGCAGGCTAAAGGATTTGCCGTAAAGGAATGGGAATGGAACATCATTTTTCGGCGGTCATCCGATAGAAATGACTGAAAAATATTTTCACTACAAAGGGTTAAACCCATGGCCATCATGCCGCCGGTTAGGCCTTTGGAGAAACAAACGATGTCTGGTTTTTCAACCAAATAATCCATGGCAAACCACCTCCCCGTACGACCGAATCCGGTCATGATTTCATCCGCGATGCAGAACATCCCTTTTTCGTGGGCCATTTGAATCAAGGCATCTAAGGTAGACGCCTCGTACATTTTCATTCCACCTGCCCCTTGAATTAATGGCTCAAAGATGAAAGCCGCATAGTCGTCCGAGTTTAAAGAGGACATAGCTGCAAGACAAGCTTCGGTGTCTTGAGGACTTGGAAGGAATTCTACCTCGAAAAGCATATCCTGAAACGGGTCATTAAAGGAACTCGGCGCCCCTAAACTCATCGCCCCAAAGGTGTCCCCATGGTAGGCATCTGCAAAAGCTAGAATTTTTCTGCGCTTGGTGTTTCCTTGGTTGTGGAAGAATTGCAAGGCCATTTTGATGGCAACCTCTACGGCAGTGGAGCCATTATCTGAGAAGAAAACGCGTTCGAAATTAGCCGGTAAATGACTTAATAAGCGTTCTGAAAGTCGAACGGCAGGTTCGTGGGTAAAGCCCGCGAAAATGACTTGTTCAAGCTGGAGAGCTTGTTCGTACACTTTTTGGGCTAAATACGGATGCCCGTGACCGTGCGTATTCACCCACCAAGATGAAATTGCATCAATGTATTTTTTGCCCTCCGTGTCAAACAAATGCGCGCCTTTTCCGCCCGTAATCGGAATCGAAATAGGTTCTATCTGGTGTTGCGTGAACGGGTGCCAAATGACCGCCGCATCCCGAGAAGACAAATTTGAATTAGACATTGATTTTATGGGCATACGAAGCGATAATCGCTTCATTGATTTCTGATTCTGTATTCACGCGCAAAATAAGGGGTAAACCCGTATGGTTCAAAATAAACTTTTCGCCTGACGGATTTTCAGGTCCATTGAAAACGATTCCGGCCATTGGAACTCCATGCTTTTTTAATAGCTCGTAACTTAACAAGGTATGATTCAGGCTGCCTAAATAGTTTTTGCTCACTAAAATGACAGGCAAATTCAGGTGTTTGATTAAGTCTAGATTCGTCTCACGATCATTCAATGGCACCATAATTCCACCGGCTAATTCAACGATCAAGGTCTGATCAGTGGGAATTTTAAAACGCTCCAATGAGATTGTTATACCATCGATTTCTGCCGCTGAATGCGGGGACATCGGTTGGGTTAAGGCATAAGTCGAAGGGTGAACAGTGGCAGATGGTACCCAGTTGCGAATCCAATACGCATCTCCCGTATCTAAATCCCCAGCTTGAACGGGTTTCCAATAATTAGCCTTTAATCCTGCCGTTAAGATGGCAGAAACGACTGTTTTACCAATTTCAGTCCCTATTCCGGCGACGATAAATTGTTTCATTCGAGTGTTTTTATTAGTGATTTTAGTTGTTCTAAGGTGTGTTTTGCGTTTAGTGTGATGCGAATACGCTCTTTGCCTTTCGCTACCGTGGGGAAAACGATGGGTTTGATGGCGAATTCGCTAGCAGAGGCAGCTTTTGCGCGCACGGCCTCGTTTCCGGTAACGAAGAACGTTTGTATGGCGGTTTGGCTATCTCCCCAGGCATCAGAATGGCAGTTGGCACGGAAGAAAGCGATGTTTTCTTGCAGTTTTTGTCTGGCTTCGTTTTGGGTGGGCAAATAGTGCAAAGTGCTTAAAAGTGCTGAAACGTGTGCCGGTGTGGGTGCGGTGGAATAGATGAACGGTCTAGCGAAATTCACGAGGTATTCTTTGAGGGCCGAAGACCCCAAGACTACCGCTCCCGCATTTCCCCAGGCTTTCCCGAAGGTTATTACCCGAGCAAAAACGTCTTCACAAAGCCCTAAATCGTAGACTAATCCTTGTCCTGCTAGCCCATAAACTCCGCCGGAATGCGCCTCATCTACGATGAGTTCAGCCTGGTATTTATTCTTTAATTCGATCAAAGCGCGCAATGGAGCTACATCGCCATCCATCGAATAAACTGATTCCACTACGATCCACTTACGAGTTTCGGCGGGGTATTGATCTAAAAGATGAACTAAGTCATCCAAGTTATTGTGCTTGAAGATGCGTCGTTCGGCTTTGGAAAGACGTAAACCATCAATTAAACTCGCGTGTAACAGTTTATCACAGAAAATAACGTCGCCCTCCTGTGGTAGGGAGGAGATCAAACCAATGTTTGCATCGTAGCCTGAACTAAAAAGCAAGGCGGATTCTGATCCGTGAAAGGCAGCGCATTCTTTTTCGAATTGCTCAATCAAAGATGAATGTCCTGAAATGAGTCTAGATCCGGTGGCGCCATTTTTGCGCCATTCGCTTGGCAAGCTTTCGAAATCGCGCGCGATGGACGCTGCCAGAACGGGATCACCCGCTAAACCGAGGTAATCGTTCGAACAAAAATCCGTGCGGTTATCCAGTACGGATAATTGCCTGAATAAGCCCTCTTTACGACGGGATTCCAAAAGGTCAATAAGCTGCTGCTGAATGTTTTCCATAGATTCTTGTGCTGCAAAACTACGAAATAATCGCTGTGGACGTGTATTTTATCATTTAATTGATTTTGAAGCCCAAATTTTGGCCTAAAACCTTGACAATTCCCTGCTAATACCGTAGTATTGCATGTCGATTCTGACAATTCAACGAGTAAACGTCCCCTAATTTTCTCATTTGACACACATTCTGACAGAACTGTCTGTTGTCAATCTTAATTAATCATTCCCCCTTTATGGAAGATAAGCCTATCAAAAGAGTAAAAAAAGCACAAGAAGAAGATTCATCATCAAACGAACGGCCTAAGCGTCAACGAATTAAGAAGAGCAACGAAGAAGCCCCTTTGTTACCAATGGGAATGCAAGCAGAAGCGGAAGCTCCATCTGAAGCACCTATCGAATACAAAGAAATTGCAGCTCCAGAAGAATTCATAGTAGACACTTCTTTCATCACCAGCACTGAAAATACAAAAGACGAGGTTTCTCCCACAGATGCGCCTGTCGATGTTGATAAATTACCGAAAGAAGAAGCACCAGCACCCGTTCATCACCACAAACCACGTTCGAATTACAACCAAGTCATCAAGGAATTAGATGGTTTGATCGAAAATGAGGGAGTTTTAGAAATTATGCAAGAGGGCGGATACGGATTTATGCGTTCGTCTGATTATAATTACTTGGCTTCTCCAGATGATATTTATGTGTCGCCATCACAAATCAAAATGTTTGGTTTGAAGACGGGAGATACGATTTTAGGAAAGATTCGTCCGCCTAAAGAGGGGGAGAAATATTTCGCCTTGTTGAAAATTGAGTCCGTAAACGGTAAAACGACGGATGAGATTCGGGACCGGATCAATTTTGAATATTTAACGCCTTTGTTCCCAGAGGAGAAGTTGAACTTGTCTTCGACGCCGGATAATTATTCGACGCGTATTTTGGACTTGTTTGCGCCTATCGGTAAGGGCCAAAGGGGTATGATCGTTGCCCAGCCTAAAACGGGTAAAACGGTTTTATTGAAAGACATAGCTAATGCGATTTCCCGCAACCACCCAGAAGTGTATTTGATCATCTTATTGATCGATGAGCGTCCGGAGGAGGTAACGGATATGCAGCGTTCCGTGCGTGCAGAAGTAATTTCATCTACTTTCGATGAGCAAGCAGAGCGTCACGTGAAAGTGGCTAATTTGGTTTTAGAGAAGGCTAAAAGAATGGTGGAATGCGGTCACGATGTCGTTATCCTATTAGATTCGATTACACGTCTTGCACGTGCTTACAATACAGTGGTTCCATCATCTGGTAAGATTTTATCTGGTGGTGTGGATGCCAATGCGCTTCACAAACCTAAGCGTTTCTTCGGAGCAGCGCGTAACGTCGAAAATGGCGGATCTTTAACCATCATCGCAACTGCCTTGATCGAGACTGGTTCTAAAATGGACGAAGTTATCTTTGAGGAATTCAAAGGAACGGGTAACATGGAATTACAATTAGATCGCAAGTTAGCGAACCGCCGAATCTATCCATCGATCGATGTGACGGCTTCTGGAACGCGTCGCGAGGATCTATTGATGGATCCAGCGGTGCTACAACGTGCTTGGATCTTGCGCAAGCATATGTCCGACATGAACTCGGTAGAGGCGATGGAATTCTTGCAACAGCAAATGAAAGGGACGAGGAACAACGAAGAGTTCTTAGTTTCCATGAATCGCTAATAAATGTCATCTACAATACAGCCAGTTTGGTTCATTGGGCACGGAAGCCCAATGAACGCACTGGCAGACAATCCCTTTACCGCTTCATTACATACGCTAGGGGCATCCATTGCGCCACCTAAAGCTATTTTAGTCGTGTCTGCTCACTGGTTAACGCGCGGTATTACCCAAGTACAAGCGTCGCCGATGCCGGAGACGATTCATGATTTTGGTGGATTTCCACGTGCCTTGCACGAATTTCAATACCCAGCACCGGGAAGCCCAGAAACCGCGAAAATGCTCGCTTCAGGCTCCCAAAAAATCCAAGAAACCACCGAATGGGGTTTAGATCACGGCGCGTGGTCCGTACTTTGCCATCTATTCCCGAATCACAACATTCCCTGTTTTGAGATGTCTATTGACTATTCTCAGCCATTGGCCTATCACGTCACCCTCGCCCAAGAATTACAATTCTTACGGGAAAGAGGCGTCTTGATCGTGGGAAGTGGAAATATCGTACACAATTTGCAGGCGAGTATCCCCAATCTCTCGATGGGTCAGGAACATTTCGCCTATGATTGGGCACAGGAATTTGATGCCTGGACGATGCAGAAATTACTGGATAAGGATATCTCGAGTTTAGTGGATTATGCGCGTGCGCCAGGCGGATTAAAATCTGTTCCCACACCGGATCACTACATTCCGATGTTGTATGCGTTGGCTTTGGCCCGTAAAGAGGAGACCGTGCGTTTCACGTACGATGAACTCGTGTACGGCGGAATCTCGATGCGCTGCTTCGAAATCGCTTAATAGCCTAGAAAAACTTTATCGATGATGCTGCAAGCTTGATCCATCTCTGCACCGGTGATGGTGAGGGGAGGAGCTAAGCGGATTTTATTGCCGTGGGTCGGTTTCGCTAGCAATCCCTTTTTCATCAGATCTAAACAGATTTCCCAAGCCACGTGGCTATCTTCGTCGGTATCGATTTCGATGGCACACAATAGCCCTTTTCCTCTGACTGATTTAATGAGGGCGGTTTTATCGCGTAGACTTTCTAAAAACGTCAACAACTGCAAACCTCGAATCGCCGCATTTTCGACTAAATCCTCATCTTCGATGATATCGATGGCTACGTTCGTGACTGCGCAGGCTAATGGATTTCCACCATAGGTCGAACCGTGTTCACCAGGTTTAATGGTGAGCATAATCTCGTCGTTGCAGAGCACCGCGGAGACTGGCATAAATCCGCCCGAAAGTGCTTTGCCTAACAATAAAATATCTGGATGCACTAATTCGTGGTGACAGGCTAACCAGGCACCTGTGCGCCCTAAGCCGGTTTGGATCTCATCCGCGATGAAAAGCACGCGGTGTTTTTTGCATAATGCAGCTGCTTTTTTCAAATAACCCGGCGATGGAATGACAACGCCAGCCTCGCCTTGAATGGGTTCCACCATGAACGCCGCTACATTTGGGTTTTGTAATTTCTCTTCTAGAGCTGATAAGTCATTGTAGGGAATCCGACTGAAACCCGGAACAAAAGGTCCGAAGTTGTGATAAGACGATGGATCATTTGATGATGAAACCGCCGCAATCGTTCTTCCCCAAAAATTTCCTTCCGCAAATATAATTTCCGCTTGATTCGCCGGAACGCCTTTTACCTCATAAGCCCATTTGCGGGCTAATTTGATGGCAGATTCGCCTGCTTCCACACCCGTATTCATCAATAGGACCTTTTCGTAGCCGAATTTCTCGGCTAATTTCTTCTCTGTCGAACCTAATAGATTCGTATGAAAAGCACGGGAGCTGAGCGTTAAACGTGCGGCCTGATCTGAAATGGCTTTGACTAAACGGGGATGACAATGTCCTTGATTTACCGCACTGTAGGCAGATAGAAAATCCAGGTATTTTTTCCCCGTTACATCATACACATGTACCCCCTCACCGCGTTCTAAAACGACCGGCAGTGGATGGTAATTATGTGCTCCAAAATCAGACTCTAACTCAATGTACTCTTGTGGGGTCATAGCAATTCGTAAATTCCCGCTACCCCTTGACCGCCACCAACGCAGGCCGTGACCATACCGTATTTTTGGTTGCGTAGACGCATTTCGTTGAATAATTGGATGGATAATTTAGCGCCAGAACATCCCAGTGGGTGACCTAAAGCAATGGCTCCGCCGTTCACATTCACGATAGTTGGATCGATATCGAGGGTTTTCATGACAGCCAAAGACTGTGCCGCAAACGCCTCGTTCAATTCAATTTGTTGAATATCTTTCAGCGTTAAACCCGCTTTTTTCAAGGCGATTGGAATCGCTTCTACCGGACCAATTCCCATCAAACTAGGTTCAACCCCCGCTGTCGCATAGGAAACCATCCGAGCGATAGGCTCTAAATGTAGTTCTTTGACTAATTTCTCTGAAACGACTAAAACGAACGCCGCTCCATCGGAAGTTTGGGATGCATTACCCGCGGTAACGGTTCCGCCCATCGCGAATGCCGGTTTTAATTTACCTAAAGCTTCGATCGTTGTATCTGCACGTGGACCCTCGTCTTGTGACACGGTCCAGCTGCGGGATTGTTTCTTACCTGATTTGGCATCGAAATAATTCTCCGTTACTTCTACTGGAACGATTTGCGACGTGAATTTGCCGGCTTTTTGAGCTTCCAATGCTTTCATATGAGAAGCAAAAGAGAACGCATCTTGCTCGTCGCGCGTCACGTTGTATTTCTTACTTACTTCCTCTGCCGTCAGACCCATTCCGATATAGTAATCGGGATGTTCGTTCGCGATTCCGTAGTTCAAGACCGTTTTGTGGCCCATCATCGGTAACATCGTCATCGATTCGGTACCTCCTGCAATAACGCAATCGGCCATACCAGAAGCCACTTTAGCGGAGGCCAAAGCAATCGCTTCTAAACCAGAACCGCAATAGCGGTTGATGATGAAACCTGGAACGTTTTTAGGGAGTGATAATAGGGAAATGTAGCGCGCCATTTGCATCCCTTGCTCGGCTTCGGGAATGGCGTTGCCCACGATCAAATCGTCGACACGTGCCGGATCTAAATTAGGCACTTGCTTCATCAAATGTTTAATGACTTCCGCCGCTAAATCATCTGGACGCATCGTTCTGAAACCTCCTCTTTTGGCTTTTGCAACTGCTGTGCGGTAACCTGCTATGATATATGCATTCATCTTCGTACGATTTAATTTCTGAGTGGTTTACCGCCACCTAATAAACTTTGGATTCTGTCCATGGTCTTTTTCTCGCCACATAGTGAAAGGAAAGCCTCTCTTTCTAGGTCGAGTAAATACGTTTCGCTCACGACTTGTGGTGCATCTAAATCGCCACCGCAGATCGCGTAGGCTAATTTATTCGCAATTAAGGCGTCGTGTTCTGAGATGTAACGTCCCATTAACATGCCTTGGATGCCTGCTTTGAATAGGGCCAAACCTTGTTTTCCCTCCACCCAGACATCGTTGCGTCTCGCTTTTTGGACATATCCTGCATCTGCTAAGGCCAAAGCCTCTCTTTTCGCCTCCGATATTACCTGGTTGCGATTCAACACGATGCGATCCTGAGCGCGTAAATAATTCATCTCTCTCGCCTCGTGCGCCGAAGTACTCACGCGTGCCGTTGCGATATTCATAAAGGCCTCTTGCAAACGGTTCAACTCCACATCGCCTGCGCGACGTGCATCGCCCATTCTTAAGGCCATCTCTTTCGTTCCACCACCCGCAGGAATCAAACCGACTCCCACTTCCACTAGACCCATATATAATTCCGCATGAGCGACAATCTTATCCGCGTGTAAGTTGATCTCGCAACCACCACCCAGCGCTAACGTATGTGGTGCCACCACTACCGGAATACCGGAGTAGCGCACACGCATCATGGTTTCTTGGAAGGTCGCGATCATGTTGTTTATGTCGTCGAATTTCTGCTCCATTGCGAACATGAACAACATCCCTAGATTCGCACCCGCTGAGAATGCTTCGTTCGACTCGTTTCCGATCACTAAACCTTGGAAATCGTTTTCCGCCGTCGCGATTGCCTCTTGGATGCCTTCCAGCACTCCTTGGCCCATCGTGTTCATCTTAGAGTGGAATTCTAAGCCTAAAATGCCATCGCCTAAATCAACGATGTGCATATCATCATTTGACGAAACAGTCTTCGTCGGCTTTAAGATCTGCAAATTGATTTGCTGCTCCGCTCCTGCAATTGCTTGGTATTTCTTAGTCGCAATGTCGTAGAACAAACGCTTACCGCCTTCAACTTTGTAGAAAGAAGTATGGCCTGCTTCCACCATCTCCGTTACCCAAGCCGCCGGTGCAAGACCCTCTACTTTCATTAATTCGATACCATTCACGACACCGATGGCATCCCAGGTTTCAAAAATTCCCATTTCCCAGCCAAAACCCGCGCAAATCGCTTGGTCAATTTTGACTAGATCATCTGCGATTTCTGGAATTCGATTTGACGCATAACGGAAACCATCTAAGATAGTTTTGCGGTAGAATTCGCCGGCTAAATCTTTTCCCGCTAATAAAAGCGCGAAGCGATCTGCTAGGTTATCGATCGCCTTTGAGCGATCTAAGGTTTCAAAGTTGACTCTTTCCGCCGCGCGGTATTCAAACGTATGTAGATCCAGGCTCAGGATGACCGTTTTGCCTTTTTCGTCTTTGGTTTTCTTATAAAATCCTTGACCCGTTTTGTCGCCCAGCCATTTGTTTTCCATCAAACGCTGTAACATCACCGGTAGGTTAAAAATATCTTTGCTTTCGTCGTTTACGAGTGCAGCTTTCAAATTGTTCGCTACGTGAACCGTCGTATCTAAACCAACTACATCCGAAAGGCGGAACGTACCAGATTTAGGACGACCTACGACTTTGGAGGTCAATTTATCGACTTGCTCCACCGTAAGACCTAATTCCTCCACGACTTTCATCGTCTGCATCATGGAATAAACACCGATGCGGTTTGCGATAAAGGCTGGAGTGTCTTTGCAAAGAACGGCTGTTTTGCCTAATTGCGTTTCGCCGTAGCTTAACAAGAATTCGATAATCGCTTTGTCCGTTTTAGGACCAGGAATCACTTCGAATAAACGTAGGTAACGAGGAGGGTTAAAGAAGTGGGTTCCGCAAAAATGTTTTTGGAAATCATCGCTTCTGCCTTCTGACATCAAATGAATCGGAATACCCGATGTATTAGAGGTAACTAAGGTGCCCGGCGTGCGGAACTTCTCTACCTTTTCGTAGAGTGATTGTTTGATGGCTAGGTTTTCTACGACTACCTCCATGATCCAGTCCGCAGAACTGATTTCGGATAGGTTGTCATCGAAGTTGCCTAGTTTGATGTTATTCGCAAAGCCCGCTGCATAGAGCGATGCGGGCTTTGCTTTTATAGTTTGTTGAAATGCTGCGTTGACGATTCGGTTACGTACCGAAGGGTGTTCTAAACGAAGACCTTTGGCCTCTTCCTCTGGGCTCAAAGTCTGGGGTGCAATGTCCAATAAAAGGACCTGAACCCCAATATTTGCGAAATGACAGGCTATTCTAGAGCCCATAATTCCTGAGCCTAAAATGGCTACTTTTTTAATGGCACGATTCATATCTACGTTTTTAAATCTCGATGCGTAAATATAAATAAAAGGAATTATGTTATGCAAGCATACTAAATTTTATTTGCATTAAAAAAGGCGATCCCTAGGGACCGCCTTCCATGTAACGCGTAACGTAAAATTACATATAACTCTCCATCGGCTCGCAAGCGCAAACCAAGTTGCGATCTCCATAAGCGGAGTCAATGCGAGAAACTGTAGGCCAAAACTTGTTCGCCTTCACATAAGCCAGCGGGAATACCGCTTTCTCGCGTGAGTATGGACGATCCCAATCGCCTACTAAAACAGCTGATTGTGTATGAGGCGCGTGCTTTAACACGTTGTTTGCTTTGTCCGCTTTGCCTTCTTCGATCTCGCGAATCTCCGCACGAATGCTCAAAAGCGCATCGCAGAAACGATCTAACTCGTCTTTGTTCTCAGACTCTGTAGGCTCGATCATTAAGGTTCCAGCTACCGGGAATGAAAGGGTAGGAGCGTGGAAACCGTAATCCATTAAACGTTTCGCGATATCCTCTGCCTCTACGCCAGCGGATAATTTGAACGGACGGCAATCCACGATCATCTCGTGAGCGCAACGTCCTTGTGAACCGGTATATAGGATAGGGAATTCTTTTTCCAAACGAGCCTTGATGTAGTTCGCATTTAAGATTGCCGTTTCTGTCGCCGTAGTCAATCCTTTACCACCCATCATCGCGATGTACGCGTATGAGATCGCCAAAATACTAGCTGATCCCACTGGTGCCGCAGAAACCGCACCCGAAGTTCCGTCATGAACGTGTCCTGGTAGGAATGGAACTAACTGTGGCGCTACGCCGATAGGTCCCATGCCTGGGCCACCACCCCCGTGAGGGATACAGAAAGTTTTGTGTAAGTTCAAGTGACAAACGTCCGCTCCGATGCGCGCAGGGGAGGTTAATCCTACCTGTGCATTCATGTTTGCGCCGTCCATATACACTTGACCACCATTTTCGTGAATGATTTCACAAATCTCTTGGATGGTCTCCTCGAATACCCCATGGGTACTTGGGTAGGTAACCATTAAGCAAGAGAGGTTGTCTTTGTGTTCCAAAGCTTTGGACTTCAAATCAGCCACGTCAATATTTCCGTTCGCATCGCAAGGTGAAACAATCACCTTCATTCCGGCCATTACGGCAGAAGCAGGGTTCGTTCCGTGTGCCGATGACGGGATAATGGCAATGTTACGGTGGTGATCGCCGCGAGAGGCGTGGTACGCACGAATCGTCATCAAACCAGCGTATTCGCCTTGAGCTCCCGAGTTCGGTTGCATCGACATTTTAGCGAAACCAGTAATCTCACATAACCACTCATTTAAGTCCTCCACTAATTGTTGGTAGCCTTTCGTTTGAGAAGCCGGCGCAAATGGGTGAATCTTGCCTAATTCTGGCCAAGTCACCGGAATCATTTCCGTCGTCGCATTTAATTTCATCGTACAAGAACCCAACGAGATCATCGAATGAACCATCGATAAATCTTTTGATTCCAATGATTTCAAATAACGCAACATTCCGTGCTCAGAATGGTATTTATTGAAGACACTGTGCGTTAAGAAAGTCGAAGTACGCGTCAAGGCTGCTGGGATTGCCCAAGTGACAGTTTTCTCAGCTGTTTTCGCGCCTTTTAATGTCTCGAAGA
The DNA here is from genome assembly GCF_042715595.1 of Aquirufa esocilacus. NCBI lineage: Bacteria > Pseudomonadati > Bacteroidota > Cytophagia > Cytophagales > Flectobacillaceae > Aquirufa > Aquirufa esocilacus. The sequence goes on from NZ_JBBKXX010000001.1 coordinate 180,296, forward strand.
ACGAGATGATCTCGATTACGTCTGCTTCCTGCGTTGTTTCATCTAAAGAGATGCTCGTCGTAGTCGCCGTATAACGTAAGTTGCGCTCTGCTTTTTCTGCCAAAGCCCGTAAGTCCGCCGTCTGCGCTCCCGTCTGAATCGTCAGCGTATCGAAGTGGTTCGTATTTTCTAAGGTAAATCCAAGTTTGCGTAAGTTAACCGCTAGTAATTCCGTCAAGCCGTATACTTTTTCGGCGATTTTCTTCAAGCCTGTAGGGCCGTGGTAGATCGCGTAAGAAGCGGCCATGATGGAAAGCAATACTTGTGCAGTACAAATGTTAGAGGTTGCTTTTTCGCGGCGAATGTGTTGCTCACGTGTTTGAAGAGCCATACGTAAAGCACGGTTTCCTTCTGCATCCACTGAAACACCGATGATACGTCCAGGAATATTACGCTTGTATTTTTCTTTCGTTGCGAAGAAACCGGCGTGCGGTCCTCCAAAGCCCATCGGTACCCCGAAGCGCTGAGAAACACCCACGACCGCATCAGCTCCCATTTCACCTGGAGGCGTTAATAAAGTCAAGGCTAATAAATCCGCGGCGACTACGACTTGTAAGCCGTTTTCTTTCGCAGCTGCGATTAATGCACTATAATCAAATACCTCACCGTTAGAAGCAGGGTATTGTAACATCATTCCGTAGAAACGCGCGTCCGTCACGTCGAAAGTGCGGTGGTCGCCTACGACGATTTCGATACCAATCGGTTCTGCACGCGTTTTTAATAAGTCGATGGTTTGTGGAAGGCAAAGTTCAGAAACGAAATAAGCCTCAGCTTGATTGCGTTCTGCTGGTCTTTGGCCATATAACATCGTCATGGCTTCCGCTGCCGCTGTTCCTTCATCTAAAAGGGACGCGTTCGCTAATTCCATGCCAGTTAAGTCGATGATCATCGTTTGGTAGTTCAACAACATTTCCAAACGACCTTGGGCGATTTCTGCTTGGTAAGGCGTGTAGGCCGTGTACCAAGAAGGATTTTCTAAAATATTTCTCAAAATGACCGTAGGCACAATCGTGTCCGAGTAACCTAAACCGATGTGTGATTTGAAGATCTGGTTTTGGCCCATTACTGCTTTAAAATCACGCAAAAACGCGAATTCTGATTTCGGTTCTGGCAAGCTAAGCCCTTGAGCTAAGCGGATTTTTTCAGGAACAGTTTGTTGAATTAGCGTTTCTAAGCTGTCTACGCCAATGGTTTTTAGCATAGCGGCTATATCTGCTGCTTCTGCATTGTTATGGCGTAAAGAAAAGTCTTCCTGATAAGTGTAATTTGGGGTCATGAATGTTGAGAATTTGGATTATAAAATCGCCACAAATTTAATCTTTTTTTAGCGATTTATTTTTAGATTCTTAACTTCGCTTTCTTAAATTTTGTTTCAACAAATGAAAAAAACTAACATCTACGTTTTAGGGCTATTTTTAGCTACTAAATTAATCCCGATGAGTGCTATTGCTCAGGGAGATCCAGTTCCTTACGCGTTGTCCATTCGCGCGGATGATCTGAAAAAACACTTGACTTTTATCGCTTCAGATAGCTTGAAAGGTCGTAATACGGGTTCGCCAGAGCAGAAAGTGGCTGCAAACTATATTGCAGACTCATTTAAGAAATCAGGCATTGCGCCGGTGAACGGGTCTTATTTCCAAAAAGTGGACTTAGTCAACCGCGCCTGGTCTAACGTTTTTATTTCTGCCAAAGGAAAGAAATACGAATACCTAAGCGAAATGATGGCGAATGCCTTAGCGCCTGTCGCAGCTAATTCCAAGTTTCCTGTCGTATTTGCTGGCTTTGGAGTACAGCAAGGTGGCTACACGGATTTTGACAAATTAAATGCCAAAGGCAAATACGTATTAGCTTTCGAGGGCGAGGCGAAAGACGCAGCTGGACTTTATGTACTGTCTGGTTCAAAAGATCCATCTGTTTTCGGAAAAGGCGATGGCTGGAAAGAAAAATTAAAGCGTGCACAAGCGGCTGGAGCGAAAGGGTTGATTTTGATCGCGGATCGCGATACGAAAGCTTTTGGCAATCAAGTACGCCAGCGCCAAGTGATGATGAAGCGTTTCGGAAACGAGCGTATGGCATTTGCTGATGCAGCCTCTGCGGCAAACGAAGCTCCGGTATTATTAATTTCTTCCGAAGCGGCTGCTGAAATCTTAGGCACGACCGAAGCGGAATTATTAGCTTACAAGGCATCTTTAGCCACTGCAAAAAAAACGGTTGCCTCGAAATTAAAAGCGGCTCCTATCGAAGTAACTATCGAAAGAACAGAGAAGCCGGTAGATACGTATAATGTGGTAGGTTATTTAGAAGGAACAGATAAGAAAGAAGAATTGGTTGTTTTAACAGCTCACTATGATCACATTGGTGTTTCTGCCGATGGCCAAATCAACAACGGCGCAAACGACGATGGCTCTGGAACCGTGACGGTGATGGAATTAGCGGAGGCTTTTGGTAAAGCAGCGGCAGAAGGAAAACGTCCACGTCGTAGTATTTTATTTATGACAGTGACGGGTGAAGAAAAAGGTCTTTTGGGTTCTGAATGGTACGCAAACCATCCTTTATTCCCATTAAAGAACACAGTTGTCGATTTAAACACAGATATGACTGGTCGTTATGATGACGAGCACAAAGGTAAGCCAGATTATATTTACGAGATCGGTTCTGATAAATTATCGTCTCAATTACGCGAGGTATTAATCGAGCAAAACAAGAAGCACGTAGGTTTAGAATTAGACTTCCGTTTTAATGACCCGAACGATCCGAACCGTTTCTACTACCGCTCAGATCACTATAACTTTGCTAAATTCGGTATCCCAGTAGCATTCTTCTTTAATGGGGTGCACGATGATTACCACATGCCAGGTGATGAGGTAGATAAGATTGAATTTGACCAAATCCAAAAAGTAGGCCGCCTTGTGTTCTACATGGCTTGGGAAATTGCGAATAGAGAGCAGAGGTTGGTTGTTGACTCTAACAAACCGTAATTTGCAGAGTGATTTTAAAGCACAAAGCATAAAGAATAAAGCACAAAATTTGAATCAAAAAGGGGACCTCGGTCCCCTTTTTTATGTATTCAGAAATGTTTCATAAATGTACCCCCGGAGGGGATTCCATCTTTATTCTTTGTGCTTTATGCTCTATGCTTTAATCCTATCGTTTATTCTTTGTGCTTTATGCTTTATTCTTTAATTCCTCTAGTTTTTCTCTAAAGGATATCGCTCGCATTTTTGCCTCCTGAATAAACTCATTCTCTTTCACATCACCGATCACCGCATCGAGTTCTGCCGCATTGCCAAACATCGCTAAGCGGAACGGATCTTCGTAGTCTTTTGAACGAGATCGTTCGATACCTGCCGTTAAGAAATCAGCTGTCGAGATAGCGCGATCAATCCACACAGGGATATTTTCGAACGCTTTTGGATTAATTTGCAATAAACCATTCAGGGCATTTTCAAATTTTTGCTCTGGATAAAGCGCAGCCTGTTTTTCGTAGAATTCATGCACTTGCTTCCAGCGAGTGATTTTGCCTGATTTAACATTTTCTTTCATCTCCTGGATGACGCCGGATGGAATTAATTGACCGCCTAAATTTTCCCAAACTTGAATCGCTGTAGCGTTTTTCAAAGTGGCTTGTAAAAGCGCAGATGGAGAAGCTGATGGGTGACGCTCAGAAGTGGCTAACCATTCTTTGGCCGCATGGTAATACAATAGGTCGTGGAAAATCTGGTAGGCTTTATGGGCCTTAGCAATACGCGTTCTACGTTTCGTGTTCTCAATGCCAGTCGCATAAACTGCCAGTGGATTCGACGCATTCGCTGGGTCATTTAGCCAGGCTTTTCCGTCGCCACCGCCTAGTGAATCGGATACCCATTTTTCTAAAAGCTGAATTCCTTGCAAGATTTCCGACACCGTATCTGGGGCTAAGAAATCAAACTCAAGTAACATGTCTTTGTTCGTTCTTTGGTCCCTGGCAGCGAATTTCCAAGCATTACGCGCTAGGGCATACATGTTGTATTGGAACCAATAACCGGCGATGATCAATAAGCCGCCCTCTGTGTCATCGTTTCCAATGAGAGAGAAAGGTAGTGGATTGTGGATTTCACCTGGGTAATTTCCTTTCGAAATCAAGTTAAAAGAGGCGAATTTCGAGTTGTGTTTTAAGGCCACGGATAAGCCAGGCCAAAACCCACGTCCCGCCTGCAACTCACCATCTGCTCCACGCGAATTGTGGTTGGAACCGAGAGTCGCGCCGGCTGCCATATTGCTTTGGCCTTTGACGATAGCTGCACACAAGAACGAGTTATTGTGATGCTGTTCATGGGCTGGAAAAATAAGGGCATTTAGTACCTCGCAACAAGAGATGGTCGAGTTACTTCCTAAAAAGGAGTTGATCAAACGAGCGCCGTATTTCAGTTGCGAGTGGGCTGCCAAAATAAAACGCACGGCTTTTACGCCGTAGAAAATCCGGCAGCCTTCGTGGATGATTCCGTTCACGATTTCGCAGCCTTCCCCTATTTGGGTGGAGGCTTCTGCGTTCGAGATGATGGTTAAGTTCTTTAATTTATTCGCGCCTTTGATATAGGTATCGGTACCCATATTGACGTCTTTGATGATACCGGTATTTTTGATGACGGTGCGGTCGCCGATTTGGCCATAGAATCCGCGCTTAGACGAGAATTCTTGGATGGTCATTTCTTTGTACTTCGCTTGTAATAAGGTGTCATCGCGGTCTTGGGTCCATAAAAAAGCATCTGCCGGTTTCATGCCCACGAAAGGAATCACCTTACGGCCTCCATTTTCGTTGCCTAATTCCATCCAAATTCGGATGCGCTCTTCTTCGCCTTTCTTTACGATACCATTACCAAATTTCGCCGTCGCCGTGGTAGCTAATTCGTTCACTTGGAGGATCATTACTTCGTTTCCGATTTGGTAATGAGACAATAAGTTCACGCGATCAATGGCTACGTTATCGCCAAAATCACAGGAAATCAAAGTGCTATTATAAAGCCCCACCGGCATACGCAGGTTTTTGAATTCTAAGTAGCAACTTTCTAAAATACCGATGCGGTTAATGCCAAAAAAACGGCAATTCTTCACCAAGTACGGATTAAATCCCTCTTTCACCCACACATCTTTCCAGTTTTCCGCCTCGTTCAAGTTCGCTTCTAGGATACTAATCTCCCGCGGCGCTAGAGCACGGTAAGCCCCTAAGTCGATGTTGGAGTTGCGGTGGTCGAATTCGCTTTGGCCCTCTTCTAAGAAAGCAGGCGTGACGAAATCGAATCCGAGTTTTGAAAGTGGTTTTTTATCAATTCTATTCATATCTCATAAAATTCAAGGGGCAAATCATCCGGGTCTGCGATAAAGGTAAATCGCTTCCCAGTGAACTCATCGATGCGAATGGGCTCCGATGTGATGCCTTTTTTGGTTAATTCCTGCACCGTCAAGTCCAGGTTATTTACTTGAAATGCCAAATGCCGCAAACCACAACTTTCCGGCCTCGAAGGTCGAGCGGGCGGGTTAGGGAAAGAGAACAATTCAATCACATAGTGATCGTTCAGCGCTAAATCCAATTTATACGAATCGCGTTCCTCACGATATACTTCTCGGATAATTTCAAGTCCTAAATCCTGCGTGTAAAAGGCCTTAGAACGCGCATAATCCGAGCAGATGATGGCAATGTGGTGGACGCTATGTAATCCTAATGAGCTCATTTTTTGATAGAAACAGCGATTTTAGAGTCGGCGGTTCCATAATAAAGAAACCATTTCCCATTAAAGGGTACTAAACCCTCTACGAAACAAACTTCGTTTACCTCACCCACTTTTTCATAAGGCTGGTTAGGCCAAATAAAGGGTTCATTCGTTCTAGCAATCACCTTATACGGTTTCTGTGCATCGAACAACACTTGTCCTGCGGCATAGGTGAATTTGGGGAAGCGCGACTCGTTATAATTCGCCGCATTTGAGCTGTTGTAGATTAACACAATTCCCTCTTTTCGAAGCAGTGCATAAGGCCCTGGTTCTACTAGACGGCTGTCAAAATAACCCGCACGTGGTTTTAAAACTGATAAACGAACATTCGTTTCTGCATTCTCCAGTATCTCCCAATGACGTAAATCTTTCGAAGTCGCTAGGAATAAATCGGTATCGCCGAAATACATATAATACAGCCCTCCGATCTTTTTGGCCACGATTTTATCTCCGTTTTGTTCTGAAACTAGGGCCCCAGATTTAGACCACGTATTTAAATATTTTTCAGAGGTAAAAAGGGGGCCTATTTTCTCCCAGGTTTGTAAATCTTTTGAAAACGCGCCGCACAGCCGTGCGAATTTGCCGTCGTAAGAAGTGTAAGTTAAAAAATACCCTCCGTCTTCCGTTTCTACAATCCGTGGGTCCTCAATGCCGCCTGGCCATTCGAAATCGCGGAAAGCGTCATTTGCTGGGAATAAAATGGGTTCAGAATTCTTTTTAAAATGAACACCGTCTGCACTAGTGGCTAAACCAATGCGGGAAGTGCCTACAGAATCTTGTGCACGATACAATAAATGAACGAGGCCGTCGCGAACTAGGGCGGTTGGATTTAAGACGTTTTTGTTTTCCCAGCCTACTTTTTTACTAGTGATGGGATCGAGGAAACGCGCCTCAAGGGAAGGTGAAAGAATCGGATTTTCTGCGTCAGCCTTCTTAAAGCCAGTCAGCTGCCAGTTTTGTGCGTTGCTTGTTAATGACAAACATAAAAGCGCCCAACTTATGATTCGTTTCATTTTCGACTCGATTTAGAAATCTAAATTACGAAAAAAGAACGAAAGCTACCGGTAATATAGTACAAGAAAGGAGTGTTAGTCCTTGAAGATTTTGTCTTCTACTCCTTGGTTGATGACGTAGTTAGTTAATGACAGGCGAATTTGGCCTGTTTTGCGCGTATTTACCGGTACAACTGCGGTGCGGTTGATATCGACTACGACGCCTTTCGGGATTTTGAATTTTTTCACATCTACGGTGATATTCAATTCTGATGGCAGGCCAAAACCTTTTTCAGCACCATATACATAGGTGGAAAGTACGGTTCCGTTACTACGAGAGGTGATTTGGGATTTTAAAATCAGGTCTAACGTAGGATCGACCCAGATTTTCGCTAATACTATTTCACCTGAATCATCCGTGGGCAATAAAGTAATTGACTCTGTTTTTACGCCATCGATGACCTCGAATCCGGTGAATAATGCATTGTATGCAGCCTTGTTCTTTAGTAGGGCAGTTAAGTCGGTGAAACCTTTTTTGGGCAAAATGGCAATCCCCTTTGTGATCATCCGGAACTTTTCTGGCTGCTTGAAATAAATGGTAGCCTTAGCAGGCATGATCTTTATCAGCGGAATATCAGATTTGATTTGCGCCTCTACTTTGTAATCGCGCACTTTGTTCATTCGAGCTAACACCTGCACGAGCGTCTTATTCGCATCTTGTGCAAAAAGGGAGAAAGAAAGGAATAGGAAAAGCAGGCGAATCATGATTGAATGTCTTTACGGTGAAAAGTGTACAGCGAAACAGAAATTAATACCACATTGTGTGCCACTAATACGGCACAAGAACGCAGGATATCCGATATCGGCAGAGGATCTTCGAAAAATGAGCGCCATGATGCCATGTGTGTGGTGAATAAATACGGTTTAATCGGGTCAAAAACGCGTACATCTAAGGTGCCTATAATCGTAAAGAGCAAAATTAAAGCCATTGTCGCTACGATAGGTCCGATGGAATTATCTGTAAAACAAGACAGACAAATAGACAATGAGCTGACAGTAAACAAGGCTAAAAAGGCCACCGTAAATCCACCCAGATAACGCCAGTTGATATCGGCCTCCTGTAAAATGACGAGTCCATCCGAATTCAATACCATCATGTCACCTGTCCCGAAAAGTACCTTTCCTAGCACTACAGACATAACTCCTAGCCATAAAATGACGAGCAAGGTGTAGATGCCTCCGGCAATAAATTTGGAGAGTAATAATTGAATGCGGGAAATCGGTTTGGTCGCCAACATGCGAATGGTGCCCATGGCTGCTTCGCCAGAAACCAAGTCACCGGTAACCAGGGCAATGAGTAGGGGTATTTGGACAATTAGCATCTGCAAAATGATGAATGCAACCAGATTTCCGTTCAATACATTGCCCTCGAAGCTCAATGTCTGTTCAAAAGAGGAGGTTACAAAGGAGATAATCGACATCCCATCCGCTTTCAAAGCAAATTGGATGACACCCACTAAAACGGTGATAGCAGCGAGTCCTAAATAGCTTCTAGGTTTCAACGCAATCTTAATTATTTCGTTGTATATGCTGTTCAGTAGGATCATTGGTTCACGATTTTGATGAAATAATCCTCCAGCGTGCGTTTCGCTTCTAGGCTATAAATTTCGATGTTTTGCTCCACAAGAAGTTTTGTAAGAGAGGGGATTTCCGATTTTTCGATGGGGAATTGAACAGCCGTATCGCCAATGTTGTCCCATAAAAGAGACGGCTTCCAAGCTAGCAAAACATTTTTTGCCTGTGTCATGGGAGTGGCTTCCAAACGTAAAACTAAATTTTCGCCATTCATTAAATCACTTACATTTCCCTCAACGATGGATCGGCCTTTGTTTATGATGACCATTCGATTACAAATCAGTTCGATTTCTGCCAAATTATGAGATGAAAGTAACACCGTTTTGTTTTGCTCGTTTTTCAAACGCAAAATCAAGTTCCGGATATCAATAATCCCCTGTGGGTCTAAACCTGTTGTGGGTTCATCCAGAATAATCAGGTCGGGATTGTGTAACAGGGTTTGGGCGATACCTAAACGTTGTTTCATACCGTGTGAAAAGCCAGCAAATTTATCGCGCTCTCGTCCACCTAAACCCACAAAATCTAACATCTTGTAGATTTCTTGCTTAGAAGAGGGTTTGCCAGAGATGCGGGAGAATATTTCTAGATTTCTGTAAGCGGATAAATATTTATAGAAATCCGGTTTTTCGATAATACTTCCAATACGTCCTAGAATGGATTCTCTGTGGGTCGTAATTGATTCGCCAAAAATTTCTAACGTCCCGCTATCGGGTTTAATTAGCGAATTCAGGCAGCGAATGCTAGTACTTTTTCCTGCACCATTTGGACCCAAAAAGCCAAATACATCGCCTTTATAGACAGAAAAACTTACGTCTGAGACGGCTTGGAACGATCCAAATTTTTTCGAAAGGTGGCGGACCTCTATAATTTTTTCAGGCATAGTTTGTAAACACCCGAAAACAGAAAAAGGTTTTATTTTTTAATCAGCGAATGTGATGTATGAATGAATTCCAAAACTTTATTTAGCGGTAAATAGCGATTTAAATACATCGTATTCCAGTGTTTCTTGTTCATGTGGTAACCCGGGAAAACGGAGTCGGGGAATTCTTCTCTTTGGGCCAAAATATCTGCTGGAACTGCCTTGTAATTTATCGTTGTAGGCGAAGAAACCAAGTCCAATAAGAGAAACATTTTTCCTTTCGTCTTAAATACCAGGTGGTTAGGTCCAAACGGCTGACATTCCTCCGAATCAGGAAGACTTAATGCAAAATCGCGGAGTTCTAAAATATCCATTGGTTTAAAATTACTAAACAGAATAAGAATTGACTTATTTTTGTCTACCCGTTAAATAAATATTTTTTTCTGCTTACTGCTAAAATTACTAACTTCCTAAAATTTCAACTTAATCTGATTAGTTATGAAAGTATCTAAATTCTCTATTGTTACCCTATTCCTATTGGGTACTGGTTTTATTTTTTCCTCTTGTTCAAGTAGTGTACCGCTTGCAAAAGTGCAGGAATCAAGAGAAATCAAATTACCTTTTTCTGAAAAGGAATTTAAATCCAATACGGATTTCTTACGTGTGGTGGCACATGGAGAAAGCGCATCCTCTACTTTAGCTGAGAAAATTGCGATGCAGAATGCACAAACAAATCTGGCGACTAGAATAAACAGTTTAGTGAAAAATGTAACGGAAGATTACAGTAAAAACATTTCTGATGCGAATTCAAATGAATTTACGTCTTCTTTTGAAACACAAGGTCGTGTCATCACGAATGAAAGCTTGTCTATGATTAATGTCCTAGACAAAAAAGTCTTGTTGAAGCCCAATAACATCTACGATATCTGGGTCGTGATTGAGGTTTCAAAAAAGAGTTTATTAGAGGGTGCCACTAAATCTATGTCTAACAACAAAAAACTCCAATTAGAAGCGGATAAGATAAGATTCCGTGAAATTTTTGAAAGTGAAATGAATAAAATTGATCGCTAGAATGAAAGTACTTTTAAGCATTTTGTTATTGTTTTCGATCAGTTTTGTGGGCTTGTGTCAAGAGGTTGATTTACGCAATGAAATGGCAGTTGAGCGAATTATTGGGGAAGACAATTATTTCTTTCGGTCCATGCTTCCCATCCGTGATGGGAAATCCTCGATCGAAGAAGTAAAGCGAAAGTTGGAAATCGAACTTAGATCCTCGTTGGCCAATAAGATCATTTCTACCGTTAAAGTGGAGAACAAGTCTAAGTCTGTTCAATTGAGCATTAATGACACGAATGATGCTCGGAATAATAGTACGAAAGAAGAAATCAACTTTGAATTCAATAGCAACATCAAATCGGATTTGACGTTTAGCGATGCTAAATTAGTCTTTCAAGAAGATAATCGTAACAATGTTTTGTTTGGTTTGATATACGTAGATAAGGCGAAATTTTTAGAGCAGAATTTTGGCAAAATCAAATATGAAATCAATAAGTTAGTCAGTGAAGTTAGCTCGATAACGCTAAAGGAGGGAAGACCATTGCAATTGAAATATAATGAGTTCTTGAAAGGAAAAAACGACATTTATACGTTAATCGAAATTCAAAATGTATTAGAGCCAGGACGAGTAGGGGATGATGCAGATTTAATCAATAAGGTATATACTTTGGGTAATAAATTAACTGATATGCTGGCGATTGTAGAATCAGGTCAATTTCAGAAAGATTTAATTGACGCAAAAGATAAGCTGCATAGTAAGAACTTTCGAGGCGCACTCGCCGATTTTGAAATATTAGCTGTTAAATATCCGGGGAACACAACGTTGGCCAATGAAAGGGAAGCCGCATTGAATGCCATTGCGGATGACTATAAAGACAAAGTAGCTTCGAATGATTACCTATATGCATTGGAGTCTATAAAAGCATTGGAGTCTTTAGACAAAAGCTTCGTAGCTAAGTATTTTGAGACGAAAAATATTTTGATCAAAAATGCTTTTGAATCTTATTTGTCGAAAGCGGAGGCTAGCGTAAATAGCAAGGACTATAAGGAAGCTAAATATTTGATTAATAAAATTCGCGATTTCAGGTATTTCGATAGTAATCGTTTTGACTTTATTGAAAGAAGAGTGGATGACAATATTTTTAGAGATAAGGTGATTGAAATTGATCATAAGATTTCGAACAAAAGTTTTGTGGATGCCTATCAACTAATCTTATCTGTGAAGAAAGAATATCCACTACGCAATATGAACGAGGTAAATAACAAAGAGCAGTTCGTCGTAGATGCGTTGACTGAACTGAAAGTCAATGAAATTAAATCGCAGCGTCCCATGACCTGGCAATTGCAAATCGGCGGAGGTTTAATCTCTAATTTTTACAGCTTACCTGCTTCAGATATAAATAACTATAAGATTGCTACCGCTTCTAGTGTAGGGGAAATTGGGTTGTACAGAAAAACAGGAATTAAAAAGGAAGAGGGCCTAGACGGTAAACCCACCTATACGGCAAATGCTGTAGGAATTCGCTTAGCAGTTTGGTATCCAAATCAAGTATTTGTTTCAGCAGTTCCAGGTGCCTCACAATTTGATGCCGGCTTAGGATTTAAATCGACAGTGTTTGAGCCGCAACTTTCCTTTTATACCTTGCGTATGTGTAATTTGAATTTTGGAAAAATCGTAGGCGATATCGTTGATATAAAAACAAATAGGCCCGCGTCCTTAAATGATTTCTATACATTCACTTTAGGAATTCGCCCTCGCATCGGTAATGTCATGTTAAATGTTAATGCCAAATTAATATCGGACATGGCTACCAAAAATTATGTGACGGTCCAAGCGACCTTAAATCTTGCCCTCAACTTTAGTCGCAAGTTTAAAGAATCCGAAAGAGCTGAAATTAGGAACTCGGTTCAAAATGTTAAAAACTTATATTAAGTGGAAAGTCAGGGCTGAGAAGTCCTGATTTTTTTATATTTGAGTCGAAAACCCCTCTGCTATGTTTCGTCCATTCCGCTACATCACTCCCTATTTTTTATATCTATTGGCGTATATGGCGTTTACGAAGACGGGAATCTATTGTTGGATTCCCTTAGCCTACCTCTTTTTTTGTATTCCCCTATTAGAGTTGCTCATTCAACCAGATGGGAAAAATTTGTCAGAGCAGGAGGAGTTGGAAGCGAAGTCAAACACCCTATTTGATATCGTATTGTGGCTGACGGTTCCTTTGCAAATTGGAGCGCTGTTGCTGTTTTTAGGTAGCTTGAGTTCAGAGTCGTCTCTCTTGGATACGATGGGTCGCGTGGTGGCGATGGGCTTGTTGTGTGGCACTTTTGGGATTAATGCGGCGCATGAATTAGGTCATCGCGTTAGTAAATTCGAGCAGTTTCTGGCCAAAATCTTATTACTTACTAGCCTTTATATGCACTTTTTTATTGAGCATAATAAAGGACATCACAAACACGTGGCGACCCCAGAAGATCCGAGTACAGCCTTTTATAAACAGCATGTATATGCTTTCTGGATTCAGACTTTCGTAGGAACCCAAAAGAAAGCCTGGCAGATTGCGATAACAGAATCTAAAAGCCGGATTTTCAACGAAATGGCCTTGTTTCAGTTGATTCAATTCTCTCTCATAGGAGCAGTGTATTATTTTTTCGGTGGTTTCGTTCTCGTGTGCTTTTTAGTCGCGGCTTTTATAGGAGCTGCCTTGTTAGAGACGGTGAATTATATTGAACATTATGGTTTACAGCGTGATTTTGCTAAAACAACCTATGAACGCGTGAAGCCAGCGCACAGCTGGAATAGCAATCACATCATGGGGCGATTAACCCTTTTTGAGCTAAGCCGTCACAGCGATCACCATTATTTGGCCTCTAGAAAATACCAAATTTTGCGTCATATGGAAGAGGCTCCTCAAATGCCCACCGGATATCCAGGAATGATTTTACTGGCCTTGTTTCCGCCTATCTGGTTTAAGGTGATGCACCGCCAGATGGAGAAGTTTGGGATTATTCCACGGTAAAATTTTATCAATTTACTGGTTTCTAAATTTGGAAACTTTGCATAGCTTTGCTAGGTTTGTAAATGGAAAATAGATGAGGTATTTTGAAACGAGATTTTTAGAAGAGGCGAATCAGTTTTTAGCTAAGTTAGATTCCAAATCTGCGAATAAGATACTTTATAATATCGATCTGGCTGAACTGACGAATGATGCTAAGCTTTTCAAAAAAACTGACTACGGAAATTTGGGAACTTCGGACTGTTTTTGCTGGACTGCAATTCAGATTATTAGCGTTTTGGGATAAATCAAACAATAAAGAAACCTTAGTCATCACAACCCACGGATTTATAAAAAAATCAGATAAAGTTCCAGCCAGCGAAATTAGGCGAGCTGTCGATTTAAGAAAAAAATATTTTCTAAATAAACCCTTTAACTAAAATGGAAACCCCTAAAACAAAAACCTACTCGCTTAGCGAAATGAAGGACAAACACATAGGGCCTATTGGTTCTAGTGAGCGAGATGAGTATGAATATGAGCTGCGCATGGAGGTTTTGGGAAAAATGATCAAAACAACTAGACGCGAACGAAATTTAACTCAAGAGGAGTTAGGTAAACTAGTGGGTGTGCAAAAAGCGCAAATTTCTAAATTAGAAAGTAGCACAAATAGTGCGACAATAGATACGATCTTGAAGATTTTCTCTGCCATGAAGGCAGAGATAAACTTCAATGTAAGACTGGAAGATAATTTTGTGAAATTGTAAGAAAAGCTACATCTTACTCTACGGTCACACTTTTAGCGAGGTTCCTCGGCTTATCTACATCCAATCCTCTTAATACACCGATGTAGTAAGAAAGAATCTGGGTAGGAATCACCGAAACAAGTGGTGCTAACAATTCATCCACTTCCGGAACCACCATGACGTGGTCTGCCATTCCACGAATTAAGGTATCGCCTTCAGAAATAACCGCGATCACCATTCCCTTGCGGGCTTTGATCTCTTGGATGTTCGAAACGATTTTCTCGTAGTACGCATCTTTCGTGGCGATGAATAATACGGGTAAGTTTTCATCCACTAAGGCGATAGGACCGTGCTTCATTTCTGCTGCTGGGTAACCCTCCGCGTGGATGTAGGAAATCTCTTTTAATTTCAAGGCGCCCTCTAGGGCCACAGGGAAATTGTATCCACGGCCTAAGAACAAGAAGTCACGTGCGTCTGCATAATGCTTCGCTACTTCTTTGATAGACTCATGTGTTTCTAATACGGCTTTTACCTTTTCTGGGATCAAAGCCAGTTCCGCTAGGTAGCGATTGTATTCTGCTTCGGTAATTGTCTTCTTCTCGCGACCAATTTTGATAGCCATCATCGCTAATACCGTTAATTGCGCAGTAAAAGCTTTCGTGCTCGCTACTCCGATTTCTGGTCCAGCGTGAGTGTAAGCGCCGGAGTGAGATAAACGGGCGATGGATGATCCTACCGCGTTTACCACCCCAAAAATAAAGGCGCCTGCTTCTTTCGCTTTTTCGATAGCCACTAGGGTATCGGCTGTTTCACCACTTTGGGAAATAGCGATTAATACATCGCCTTCGCCTACGACTGGATTTCTGTAACGGAATTCAGACGCATATTCTACCTCCACTGGAATGCGGCAAAGGGTTTCGATCATGTATTCTGCGACTAAACCGGCATGCCAGCTCGTTCCGCAAGCCACGATGATGATGCGTTTTGCTTGAGAGAAAACGGACATGTGCTCTTCCACTCCTGCCAAAGTCAAGGTCAAGTTCTCCATATCCAAACGGCCACGTAAACAATCCGTTAAGCTGCCAGGTTGGTCAAAAATTTCTTTCAACATGAAATGGTCGAAACCGCCCTTTTCGATTTGGGCTAATTCCATGTCTAATTGCTGGATATACGGAGTAATCGGCTCGTTACCTAAGTTCTTCAAGATGATTTCATCTGGCGAAATGATGGCTAATTCGTAGTCGTTTACGTAGATTACTTTCTTTGTGTATTCGATAATAGGGGAGGCATCTGAGGCTAAGAAATGTTCGCCTTCTCCTACTCCGATTACTAAAGGAGAACCTTTGCGGGCTGCGATCAAGCGATTAGGGAAACCTTCTTCCATCACGATGACGACGTATGCACCCACTACGCGTTTTAATGCTATGCGCATGGCTTCTTCTAGAGAGGAATTGTTGTTGATTTGGATATCTTCGATGAAGTTCACCAAAACCTCGGTATCAGTCTCACTCTTGAATGTGTAGCCTTTTTGGACTAATTCTTGTTTTAAAGAAGCGTAGTTTTCGATGATACCGTTATGTACCAAAGTCAAACGACCACTGTTCGAGCTATGCGGATGCGCATTCGCATCAGATGGCTCACCGTGGGTTGCCCAACGCGTGTGTCCGATACCAACTGTCGCTTCTGAAATGATTTCCTCGTCCCAAGCTTCCAGCTCCGCTACGCGGCCTTTTTTCTTGAATGTGTTCACCATATCACCGAATAGTGCAATACCTGAACTGTCATATCCACGGTATTCTAAGCGCTTTAAACCCTTTAAAATAACGGGAAATGCTGGCTGTTTTCCGATGTACGCTACGATTCCACACATAAAAGATAAAATTTATATTTGTATTATTTAAATAATCGACTCTAAGAGGCTTTGGGCCTAATTTACCTAGCAAATATCTTTAATTACGGGTATATTACCAAATTTATCGGGCATATTTTACTTATCGGCTAAACTAGTTTATAGGATTCTTCCGGGATGATTCCGGTGTATCACGTTTTTTGACCATTTTCGTTTCACAGCTATCGAAGCTATTCAATCATTCACTATCAATTACATTTATGAAAAAAGTCCTTTTTCTAGGCTTATTATTTTGTGCCTCCTTTAATCTGATTTCTCAAGATTTACGTGTTGAACCCCTGAACTGGTGGGTAGGGATGAAGAACCCGAATTTACAATTATTGATCAAAGGCAAAGACCTGAGTGGTGGCGTGGTGACATCCTCGAAGAAAGGTTTGAGCGTGAAAAAAGTAACGAATGCGGATAGTCCTAATTACCTATTTGTAGATTTAATCGTGGAGGCGGGAGCCCAAGCAGGAACATATCCTTTAGTTATAAAAAAGAATGGTGCCGTAATTCATACCATCAATTATAGCCTGGAAGCACGTGCGAAAAATTCAGCGAATCGTCCATCGTATTCTACGAAAGATGTGATTTACTTAATTACGCCAGACCGCTTTGCGAACGGTAATCCAGCAAATGATAAAGTGGCTGGAATGCGCGATATGTCATTAAATAGAGGCGCGTTATATGATCGCCATGGGGGTGATTTACGCGGGATTTTAGACCATTTGGACTACATAAAAAATATGGGTTTTACCGCTATCTGGAATATGCCTGAGGTGGAAAATGACCAAACCTTAGAAAGTTATCACGGATACGGGATTACAGATCATTATAAGATTGATCGCCGTTTTGGGACGAATGAAGACTACCGTGAACTGGGGATGAAGACCCAGGCGAATGGGATGTATCTAATCAAAGATATTATTTTGAATCACTGTGGAAATGGCCACTGGTGGATGGAAGATAAGCCGTTCAAGGATTGGATTAATTTTGGTGGGAAATTCACCTCTACTACACACCGCCGTGAGACCGTTCAAGATCCACACGTGTCAAAATACGATGCTAAATTACAGACGGAAGGTTGGTTCGTTCCTGCGATGCCGGATTTGAACCAAAAGAATCCGTTTATGCAGCAATACATTATTCAAAACACGATTTGGTGGATTGAGTATGCACATTTAGGAGGTTTACGCATCGATACCTACCCGTATTCGACGAAGGAATTTGCGACGATGTGGTCTGACGCCGTATTAAACGAATATCCTAATTTGAATTTAGTAGGGGAGGAATGGTCATCGAATCCAATCATCACCTCGTACTGGCAGCGTGGAAAAGTGAACCGCGATGGCTATAAATCATCTCTGCCGGCTTTGATGGACTTCCCATTGCAGAATGCGATTTCGGAGGCAATGAACGAAAATGATAAGGAATGGGGTAAAGGTTTGAACAAAATCTACAGCGTCATTTCGAATGATTTAATTTACGCAGACCCTGATAACTTGGTTGTTTTTGGAGATAACCATGATATGTCTCGTATTTATACTCAAGTGAAACATGATCAAGCATTGTTGGAAATGGCGATGACCTATATTTTCACAACACGCGGTATTCCGCAGGTATTCTATGGTACGGAAATTTTGATGTCAAATCCGAAATCTTCTGAACACGGCGAGATTCGCGGGGACTTCCCAGGTGGCTGGGCTGGCGATGTGAAGAACGCGTTCACTGGTGCGAATATGACGGCAGACGAGAAGGCGATGCAAGATTACTTTAAGAAAATCTTAACCTGGAGAAAAGGTGCTGAAGCGATTCATAAGGGCAAATTGTTACATTTTGGTCCAGAGAATTCAGGCGAAGGAAACGGCGTTTACGTGTATTTCCGCTATACAGATAAGGCCAAAGTAATGGTGGTTCTTAACAAGAATGCGGATGCACGTGCTATCGACTTAAGCCATTACGAAGAAATTTTGCCGGCAGGAGCAAAAGCCCATAATGTGATGGAATCAACGGATGTGGTTTTCGGCAAAACACTCCGTATTCCTGGTAAATCAGCTCAAATTTTTGAAATCCGATGAGAATTATATTCTTCTTACTATTCACATTCTCTGCCTTTGCGCAAGTAACGACGGAGGAAATTTTTCCCACGGGAGACAAAGAGATTACCTTAATTTTTGATTTGAAGCTCGCGAAAGATTCGCGGGCTTCTGGTCTTTTAGGGAAAACGAGTGACGTCTTTTTATGGTCTGGAGCCGGCGATACGGATGCAGGCGACGCCTTTAAATACCAGCCCGCTGGCCAAACTAACTTCAGCGTTCCGTTCGAAAAAGGAAAGATGACATCCTTAGGCAACGACAAATGGTCCATTAAATTAAATCCGCGCACCTATTTCAACGTACCCGCTGGAAATTCCATCGTTAAGCTGGGTTTGTTATTAAAAAGTGGCGATGGAAAAGCCCAGACGGAGGATTTTATTTTGAAGCTATATGCTGGTTCTTATGCTTTGAAATGGCTTTCTCCTACGGAGTCTTTTACTTTAGCGGAGGCAGGAACTTCCGTTAATATACGCGCGAAATTTTCTGCGACCTCATCGATTAGTTTGAAGTCGGCTGGAACGGTTTTAGCTTACGCTTCTTCAGCAGATTCCCTTAATTATACTTATTCTTTAGGAACTGAGAAAGGCAAGTTGCATACGCTGATTTTAGAGGGGACTGCAGGAACCTCCAGTATTAAAGATTCAGTACGAATTTTAACCAAGCCTTTAGTCGTGACGGAAGCATTGCCGGCTGGCATTAAAGATGGTGTGAATTATGTAGGTAACAAAGTGGTGCTGTGTTTTTATGCGCCATCGACCTCGTTTGTTTATGCGATCGGAGAATTTTCGAATTGGTCAGCTTTGCCAGCCTACTTGATGAAAAGGACTGCGGATGGCTTGCGTTATTGGATTGATTTGGGAGTTCAGGAAGCCGGCAAAGAAGTGGCTTATCAGTTTTGGGTGGATGGGAAATTAGCGGTGGCAGATCCATTAACGGAGAAGATTTTGGATCCAAACAATGATACTTACATTTCGGCAACTACCTACCCATCGCTGAAAAAATACCCCATCGGAGCAAAAGGGATCGTTTCGGTGTTTGAATCAGGTGCGACGCCATACGTCTGGAAGACGACTTCATTTACACGTCCTGCTTCGTCTAATTTACACGTGTATGAATTGTTAGTGCGTGATTTTGTGGCGGATCGACGCTATAAAACGGTAGCGGATTCGCTAGGTTATTTAAAGAAATTAGGGATTAATGCGCTGGAATTAATGCCAGTGGCGGAGTTCTCCGGGAATGATTCTTGGGGCTATAATCCGATCTTTTATACCGCGCCAGACAAGGCTTATGGGACAAAGAACGACTTGAAGTATTTGATCGATAAATGCCACGAACATGGGATTGCGGTCATTATGGACATCGTCTTGAACCAGGCGGATTACGAGAATCCCTACGTGAAGATGTATTGGGATGGAGCGAAACCTACGGCTACGAGTCCTTTCTTTAATCCAACGGCAACGCATCCTTACAGCGTTTTCTTTGATTTTAATCACGAGAGTGCGCATACGCAATGGCTGGTGGATGTGGTGACGAAGTTTTGGCTGGAAGAATATAAAATTGATGGATATCGTTTCGATTTGTCCAAAGGTTTCACCCAAACACCTTCTGGTTCAAATGTCGATCTTTGGGGACAATACGACGCGTCCCGCGTCAAGATTTGGAAAAGAATCTATGATAAAATTCGTTCCTATGATGCGTCAGCTTATGTCGTTTTAGAGCATTTTGCGGCAAATAATGAGGAGAATGAATTAGGTAATTACGGGATGTTGTTGTGGGGGAATAGCAAATTCGATATGGCCCGTGTTGCGCAAGGCTACACCCAAGATTTAAGTAATTCCTCGTACAAAATGCGTGGTTTTACAAACCCGAGTGTGATGAATTACATCGAGTCTCACGATGAGGAGCGTTTGATGGTCGAAGTGACGAATGGTGGCAAAAAAGTCTTTACGGCGCAAGAAAAACTGGAGCGAATGAAAATGGCCGCGGCCACTTTCTTTACGATTCCAGGACCTAAAATGATCTGGCAATTTGGAGAATTAGGCTACGATGTTTCGATCAACTCAAATGGTCGCACGGGGACTAAGCCATTAAAATGGACATATGCGCAGGATTCAGAGCGTGCTAAATTGTTGAAAGTATACCAGCAATTAGGGACATTGAAAACGTCTCAGCCCATTTTTACCACGACAGATTTCACGGTGGGATCATTATCTGCGG
The DNA here is from genome assembly GCF_042715595.1 of Aquirufa esocilacus. NCBI lineage: Bacteria > Pseudomonadati > Bacteroidota > Cytophagia > Cytophagales > Flectobacillaceae > Aquirufa > Aquirufa esocilacus. The sequence goes on from NZ_JBBKXX010000001.1 coordinate 200,568, forward strand.
TGAAGCGGAATTTATTAACAAAAGGATCGGATTACTTGTTGGTTTTAGCTAATCCGGATGTCAATTCACAAGTTGTTTCTGCGAGTTTCCCCAAAACAGGCCTTTGGTACGACTATTTTAGTGGTAAGTCTTTCGAGGTGAAAGACGCGGAGGCGAAGATGAATTTATTGCCGGGAGAATTTCATTTGCTGACGAATTTGGCTTGGAATTCCACAAATCTAGGTTTAGTGCCTTGGTCAACTCCTGATTTTAATATCATGGGAGTGGAGGACGAAACTCAACAGGTGAAATTATATCCGAATCCGGCCCGCGACGTGGTGAAAGTAGAATGGAATACTGACAAGGCGAATGAAACGATATTGCGTTTTGTGGATGCTGCGGGTCGTGAAGTGCTACAGAAAACCTTGCCTCAAACGATAGGCCCCAATTCCACTAGCTTATCCACCCAAAACTTCCCCAAGGGCCTATATTTCATTGAATTAAACAATACAAAAGCAAAACTTGTTATCCAGTAACATGAAAAAAATCGCGCTACTTCTGTTGTTCGCTAGCCCCCTTTTTGCACAAACAAAATCGGATTTATCCGGGGCGGCCTCTTTATTTGATATTCAATTTACCACCCAAGAATTAGATACACTCTATTCGGATGTGGTAGATAATCTAGCGAATTACAAAGCGATGCATGCGTTAACTTTAAATAATAATGTGCCGCTGAGTCTTTGGCAAAGTCCAAAACTTCCCGGCATGAAATTTGATCAAACCCAGCGTCCGGTGATTTGGCCATCTGTGAAAGCGACGCTGCCGAAAAACCGGAATGAGTTAGCTTTCTACTCCATTGACCAGCTCGCGTATTTGATCAAAACGAAACAAATTACTTCGGTAGAATTAACGCAATTTTTCATCGAGCGGATTAAGACGCACGGCCCTACATTGCAATGCGTGATTAGTATGCAAGAGGATTTAGCTTTAGCCCAGGCGCGTCAGGCGGACAAAGAAATCGCGGCGGGTAAATACCGCGGCTTGTTGCACGGAATTCCCTACGGCTTGAAGGATTTGTTTGCGGTAAAAGGCACGAAGACGACTTGGGGCGCAGCTCCGTACAAGGATCAGGTGATCGATGAAGATGCGTATGTATATGCCAAATTAAAAGAATCCGGTGCCGTTTTAGTCGCAAAATTTACGCTTGGAGCATTAGCGATGGGTGATTATTGGTACGCTGGTAGAACGAAAAATCCATGGAATTTGAATTATGGATCCTCTGGTTCTTCCGCTGGTTCCGCTTCAGCAACGGTGGCGGGATTGGTTCCTTTCGCGATCGGTACGGAGACTTGGGGGAGTATTGTTTCGCCCGCCACGACTTGTGGTGCGACGGGTTTGCGTCCTACATTTGGTAGTATTTCTCGCTCAGGAGCAATGGCTCTAAGTTATTCGTTGGACAAAGTAGGTCCTATCTGTCGTTCCGCAAACGATGCGGCGATCGTCTTTCATTACTTGCACGGAACGGATGGAAAGGATTTGGCAGCAGTTAATATGCCCTTTAATTACCAGGCAAATCGCCCGATAAAAGGAATGAAGATTGCGTACGCCAAAAACTATTTTGACAAAATAAAAGACACCACTCGCAGCGAATGGAGGGTATTAGCAGACCTGAAAAAGCAAGGCGTGCAATTGATTCCAGTTGAATTTCCAGATGAGAAAGCCTATCCCTTTAACATCATGGATGTCGTTATCGGGGCAGAATGCGCCGCACAATTTGATGAGATGACGCGTAAAAACATAGACGATCAACTCACCCGCCAAACCAAATACGACTGGCCCAACCAATTCAGAACCGCTCGTTTTGTGCCAGCGGTAGAATACATTAATGCCCAACGCCACCGCTATTTGTTGATGCAAAAAGTGAACGAAGTCGTTTCGCAATACGATGCGATTATTTGCCCATCGCGCGGAGGCGGTAATCAATCTGCGATTACTAATTTAACGGGGCATCCAGTTGTTTGTGTGCCTACGGGATTGGATGCAAAAAACAACTTGCCTACGGGTATTTCCTTTGTAGGAAAACTATACGATGAAGGAACTTTGTTACGAATCGCACAATTTTACCAGGATCATACGAAATTTGAGGAGGTACACCCAACCTTGTTTCAGTCGAAATAAGCGGCTTTTTTGACCGTTAAATTAATCGTGTTCAAAGTTTTTGGTTATTCATCTGAATGCAGGTAATTTCACTTACCTAATCAATTGATTAAGGCGTCTGATTTTCTGATTACATGAGTGGATTAAAAACGGTTTTACTAGTGCTTATTTCTTTTTGTGCCCTTTCACAAAAAATTTACACACCCTCTTTTCGCTATAAAAGCTTTGTGCCTGTCGTGGATACAGTAGGCACCGTAAGTGCGGAGGTGCAGGAAATTAGGCGCAGTTTAGCGCTGGAAAAAGACCCTTGGAAAAAGAGGCAATTGCTCATTGCGGCGAATAATTACCAATGGTTGGAGGGCTTAAAAAAGAAGTATAAAGTCATCCTTGTTAATATTCCCTCTGCTACACTTCAGGCCTTTGATCATGGCAAAAAACAAGTGACGATGAAAGTGGTCGTGGGAAAGAAAAAGACCCCTACTTCTACGCTTTTGAGTTCTTTGAACCAAATGACGGTGAATCCCTTTTGGTACGTGACTCGTAATATCGCCACACAGGAAATGTTGCCAAAGATAGTAAAGAATGCAGCCTACCTAAAAAGACATCATATCCGGGTGTTAGATTCGACTCATAAAGTAGTTGATCCTGCTGCGGTAAATTGGAGTGGATTAAGTCGTAAAAACTTTCCGTTTACACTGAGACAGAATAGTGGAAATGTGAATTCATTAGGGTCTTTGAAATTTCAATTCAATAATCCCTACTTTTTATATCTACACGATACCGATTCTAAACATCTTTTTGCCAAAGAAAATCGCTTCTTTAGCCATGGCTGCGTTCGCGTTGAAAAGCCGTTAGAATTAGCCTCTTTAGTATTGAACGTCAAGCAAGAAGTCATTAAAGCTGATATTCAAAAGAAACGTACAAAAGTTGTCTCCGTCGCCTCTAAAGATCCTTATCTCGTTGTTATTTGGTATACCATTGTCGATTTTGACTCCGCAGGGACCTTAAAGTACTTCCCCGATGTCTACCACAGGTACTAATCCAACAGCCTAATTTTACCTAGATTTGCAATAATATCTGACGCCACCAAACTCGATTTTGATTGCGTTTCAATTGCTATGTCAGCCGCCAAACCGTGCACATACACTGCTAAACAAGCTGCATCTGCATTTTCGTAGCCCTGAGCACAAAGAGCTGCAGTAATTCCCGTTAACACATCCCCAGATCCCGCGGTCGCCATTCCATCATTCCCCGTGGTATTCACAAATTGCTGCCCGGAGGGCAAAGAAACCAAAGTAGGAGAGGACTTTAAAATCAGATTTGTCGCATAAGCATGCGTAAAAGCAAAACTCTGTTGCTCACTATTTCCGGAAAACTTTTGAATCCGCGCAAACTCTCCAATGTGCGGAGTCAGAATATGTCGCTCATTTAATAAACTCAATAAGTCAGGATTCAATCCTAAAATACTCAGCGCATCTGCATCGATGACCAATGGCCCCAGGTAAGTTCTTAATAAATAGCGAAGATTATTAACGGCCTCTTCAGAAAACCCAATTCCAGGCCCAATCGCAATCGCGTCAAAACTGCTCAGATCTACTTCGCGTAATTTACCCGTGCTATACATGATTTCAGGATTTCCTGCTAGCAAAGCTGCAATGCCCTCTTCCGGAATCATCGCCGTAACTAATCCACAACCTGCATGCAGGGCCGCTCTAGCACATAAAATACCTGACCCCACTTTGCCCGGACTGCCCGCAATCACTAGCACATGCCCAAACGTTTTCTTATGTCCCTTACCTAATCGGTGTTTCGTGTGGGCGGCTACCCAGTTGTTGTCTATTTGATTCATGAGTACTTAGGTTGTATTCTGTAATGTAGTTAAAAATAGATATTAATTGAATTTGCTGACCGTTTAATAAATTTTCTTAGTTAATAATTTAACCCTACTATAAATTGATTTTTAATAATAAACTTAAACAACGGTTATGATGAATTCATTCAGATTTTTTCTTTTAGCTTCTATTACTTCTTTCTTATTCTCTTGTTCGAATGTTGAAAGTGTCACTATAGTTTCTCCACCGGAATCGGTAGTAAAAGGTTCGACTATTCAGTTAAAAGGGCTTGTTAAAGGTTCGGGATCTCCGGATACAACCTTAAACTGGACTATTGTGGAGCCTGTTTCAAAGGGAACTTCAATATCAAACGATGGGATGTTAACAATTAGTAATGATGAAATTGCTAAATCTTTAACAATTAAGGCTGTTTCAACAGATGACGACAGCAAGGTTGACACATCAAGTGTAAAGGTGTTATTAGACCCAAAGTTGTTTTATGGTGATTGGGTAACTAAAAGAGATAACAAAATCCAAAAAGTCACTTTAGAAAGTTCAAAGTACACTTGTTTGTATCCCAATGATGGTTTTGGATATAAACTTCAAAATTTGGAATGGACCCCTATTACAAATACTGATCCAGGAACGTCTAAAAGTTTTCCTGAGGGTTATATTATTGTGGGTAAAGCAACTGGAGTTTATAGAATTTCAAATATAAACAATGGTCAAATCATAACTTTTTATCTCTTTTTAAATAAAGATAAGTCCGCATATTTAAGAAAGGATCCTTCTGATCCATCCAACGTTTACCTTTACGATCGAGTAAAATAACTGTTTAAATTGACCTCAAAACAAACCCCTCCAAATTAGAATTTAGAGGGGTTTGTTTTTTGTGAAGTAGCACCAGAAATAATCGAGTCGGATGCGGCCCTGGCGTGACGGACCCACCTTTTCACATATCAGCCATTGTCTGATGTCAATTACATTTAGGAGGAGGCAAAATGTTAGCTCTAAGTACTTTACTACTATATGCTTTTTAAATTTCAAGGTCTAATACATCTTGCCAAATTTATGGTCTTGCCTAGAGTCGCTTCATAGGTTTATCAACCGCTAAATAAATTTATTTTGTCAAAATTATACAATTAGTATAAATTTAAATCATAGGCAAATAAATCTTAACAACACTAAAATAGTTTACAATGAAAAACCTATTTACAATTATTTCGGCTCTATGTTTACTAGCCATCAGTTCACTTGATGCAAAAGCTCAAACAAGTGATTTCCTCAATTCTTATTTCGAGAATCAAACACCTATAAATAACAACACATTTAGCTTTTCATTAAGTAAGGTTGTTTTAGGCCAAAAAGTTTTTAGTAAGGAATCTTCTCCAGTTTCTAGAGGAGAGGTTTTGAATTTAACAGAGTTTTTGGATGTGTCTAGTTTGTCTTATTATGGAATTTCTCCCAACATTAAATTTAATTCTTCAATTAAATTTGAACAGATTCTAAAAAAGAAAAATTTTGATTGGTTTATAGCCAAAATGCCCAAGTTAGAAATATTGAAAAATAAATTAGTGACTTTAACTTATTCCGATGGCGAAAGTGAATCCTTTCTGTATAATGTTACGAAGTTGGGCTCTTCAGAAGCTAAGAGCAATTTTAGAAGTGCGCTTCAAATTGAATTAGCAACAGAGGATATTAATAATAATCGAGAAAACACAAAAAAAGGGGACATTATTTGGCGAGTGGTTGTTTTAGAAAATGAGGCTTATTTAGCATTAAGTGGTATTCAATTAAATAGACTTCATTTGGATTTATTTGATGCCGGTGGCATTCCTGAGAATTCATATTACACGCCAGGTTCAATGAAAGGCATACAAGCAGAACAAATATATGAGAAAAAAATCTCGACAATCTCTTTAAATGACATGAAGTATGCTACCAACTATATATCTACAGGCGTTGGTACTTACCTAGCAAGAAATCAAGATAAATTTATGGATGGAAATTATTTTTTAAATCCATCTGAAATGGTTTTCTTATTTAAGTTAAACCAATAAAATATTTCAGTACTCCAATAAAAAAGGACATCTCTTTCGAAATGTCCTTTTTTGATGGAGTAGCCCCGGAAGGAATCGAACCTTCATCTTAGGTACCGGAAACCTACATTCTATCCATTGAACTACGGAGCCAGGGTTGCAAAATTACGAATACTTCTCCAAAGTCTTAACCAGCACATTGAAATCTTTTGGATAAGGTGCTTCGACCGTGATCGGGTCGCCATTCAGTAGATTAAAAGACAAACTGTGGGCGTGCAGGGCTACGCGGCGCATGACAGGAAGTTCCTCTGTGTCTTTTTTCAAATGGAAATTACGTTTCAAATCGGATAAGTATATTTCTGGGCCACCATACATCGCGTCGGAAACGATAGGTGCTTTTAGGCAGGTTAGGTGAATGCGGATTTGGTGCATGCGTCCGGTGATAGGCATACATTCGACTAAGGTATAGCCCCGGAATACTTTTAGTGTTCTGAACCAGGTTTCGGCGTGCTTTCCTTTGGCCCGATCTATCACCACTTTTCCATCTTTCAACGGCAAAATGGGCAAGTTGACTAAAAATCCATCCCAATCCTGCATCCCCTCCACGACTGCGTGGTAGCGTTTCGCCGTTTCGCGGTGCTCGAATTGCATGGAGATGTGGCGGTAGGCCTCTGGATTTTTGGCGATGACTAAAGCACCTGATGTTTCTTTGTCCAAACGATGTCCCACCTGTGCATCAGACGAATATTCTTTCGCTAAACGCAAGATGGCCGGCGCCAAATCATCTTTTCGCTCATCCAGCGTTGAGATGCCCGAGGGCTTGTTAATCACAATAAAATCTGAATCCTCGAAAAGGATGGAATCGGTAAATTTGTATTTCATATATCGTGCCGTTTCACGGCTTAGTCGTCAGTTGTCAGTCGGCAGTCGGCAGTCCGGAGGAAATGAGTCGCCGCTGCGCGGCTTAGTCCGGAGGGCATTATCTATACTCTCTACTCTGTAAACTCTACTCTAATTTGGTCAGTCAGGAGGAAATGAGTCCGAAGGATTTCATTTATCATTCACCACTTACCATTCACCATTCTGTAAAAATCCGTAGGATTTTTACAGAGATATTTTTCCAAAATTTTCCCACGGCGAGTCCCCCAACCTCTCCGCTCCAGGCGAATCAGCTAATGTTTCATTTGCTAACAAAGCAAACAGAACCGCCTCTTTAGCCGGAGATGGCATACCTAGCTCATCGCTTTCGCAGACGCGGAAAGGAAGAAGATTGGCTAAACGGGCCATGATCACGGGGTTTTTGCTGCCACCACCACTGACGTAAACGGTACCATCAATGCCAGATGGAATATAGGTTTTCATGGCGAGGGCGATGCTTTGGGCGGTGAATTCTGTTAAGGTCGCAACTAAATCAGCTGGGCTGATCGAGGCATGAACCAGGTCTAAATTAAAGTATTCCGGGCCAGTGCTTTTAGGGAATGAATCCTTGAAAAAACTCAGGCTCATGAGTTCGGCTAAAATTCCAGCGTCGATTTTTCCGGAGAGGGCGATGGCACCACCATCATCATACGCTTTGTTGAAATAACGGCGAACTGCTGCGTCAATCAAGGTATTTCCAGGGCCGGTGTCTGTTACTAAAATGCCAGCTGGATCACCCGAAGCAGGCAAATAAGTGAAGTTTCCGATGCCACCTATGTTGAGTAAAATTCTGTTTTCCCCTTTTTCCGAGAACAAGAAATAGTCGCCAAACATAGCCAATGGTGCTCCCTCGCCGCCGGCTGCCACATGTTTTTGGCGGAAGTCGGAAAGGGTAATGATACCTGTTAACTGGGCGATGTGATCGCCGTCGCCTATTTGCAAGGTTGAATGCGGGAGTTTGCCTGTTCTGTCGGGACGGTGCATCACGGTTTGGCCATGGGAGGCAATCGCGTCTACTTCAGATGCATCCACACCCCAGCTAGCTAAAACTTCTAAAATAAGCGAAGCATGCAAACGTCCAATTTGCGCGTTAAGCGTCGAAAGGGTGGGGAAATGAATGTTTTCTTTGGCAAAAACCGAACGAATTGATTCCTTGAAATCTGCCGGATAAGGGCGGGTGTCGTAGTGCAAAATTTCGTATGAGGTATCCAGTCCAAAACCCGTGAAGCGTACTAAAGCTAAATCCAAACCATCCAAGGATGTACCCGACATGAGACCTAAAATGGTCCGAGTAGGGGCTTTGGAAATCTGGTACAATTGTTCGATCCGGGGATTCATACTTCAAAGCTACGAATAATTCTTTTTACCATCGATTCACCGTATATTTGTTGTTCAACATTTCAATTTATGGCATTAGACGTAATCATTGTAGGCGGCGGCATCGTGGGCCTCGCAACGGCACACCGTTTACTAGAAACGAGACCTGATCTTCATATCGCTTTGTTTGAGAAAGAAAACATGGTTTCGATGCACCAAACGGGCAATAATTCCGGCGTAATCCACTCAGGATTGTACTACAAACCGGGTTCTTTGAAAGCAAAGAATTGCATTGAGGGTTACCATCAATTGATCGATTATTGCACGAAAGAGAACATTCCATTTGAATTGACCGGAAAAATCGTTGTCGCTTCGACGGAGGAACAACGTGGGCAATTAGAGACTTTGTTCCAAAGAGGTCAACAAAATGGCTTGGATGGTTTGAAAAAATTGAGCCTAGCAGAAATGCGCGAATACGAGCCGCATGTTACGGGTGTAGAAGGGATGTTCGTTCCTCAAACGGGTATCGTGGATTACCGAGCAGTCGCTGCGAAATTAGCCGTAGGAACCCAAATCAAGGGTTGCGAGATGCACTTAGGTGAGCAAGTGATTGATATCAAGAAAGGTTTGACCTTTTCGATCGTGGAGACGACGAAGTCAGTCTACGAAGCAAAATTAGTCATCAACTGTGCCGGACTTTACTCGGATAAAGTGGCGCAGATGACCCAAAAAGAACCCTTGGACGTGCGCATCGTGCCGTTCCGCGGGGAATACTTCAAGTTGAGAGAAGACAAAGAATACTTAGTGAAGAACCTGATTTATCCGGTGCCAGATCCGAACTTCCCGTTCTTAGGGGTTCACTTCACCCGCATGATGAAAGGTGGCGTGGAGGCAGGACCGAATGCGGTTTTGGCCTTTAAGAAAGAGGGTTATAAGAAATTAGGGATTAATGCGAAAGAGCTTTGGGAAACGTTAACGTGGCCAGGTTTTCAAAAAGTGGCGGTGAAATACTGGGAAACTGGTTTGGGCGAAATGTACCGCAGCTTTTCGAAAGAGGCCTTTACAAAAGCTTTACAAGTTTTGATTCCGGAGATTCAAATCAATGATTTAGTCGAAGGCGGCGCGGGTGTCAGAGCTCAAGCTTGCGACAGAAATGGGGGATTATTAGATGATTTCTCGATCGTGGAAGACGCGAAAGTGATTAATGTATTGAATGCGCCTAGTCCGGCGGCGACCTCGTCCTTATCTATCGGTAAGACGGTGGCGGAAATGGCTTTATGCAGATTCTAAAAAAAATATGAAATTATTACTGAATTATTTAAAAGTATACCGCTGGCGCGTGGTGGGGGCCCTAGCCCTGGCTGCCACAAACCAGATCTTCTCCTTGATGGATCCCTACATTTTTAGGAAGATCATCGATGATGTGGCGGCGGTGTACCGCTCGAATACGCACACGATGGACCAGTTCGTGTCTGCGATTTGGCCTTTGGCCTTAGCGTCCGTGGGCGTGGCTTTCGTGAGCCGGGTAGCGAAAAACTTTCAGGATTATTTCATCAATACGGTCACCCAAAAAGTAGGCGCAAACCTCTATTCAGACGGAATTCGCCATTCTTTGGAGTTGCCTTATGAGACGTTTGAGGACCAAAGGTCGGGCGAGACCTTGGGTAAACTCCAAAAAGTCCGTACCGACGTTGAAAAGCTGATCACCTTAGGAATCAACATTTTATTCCAATCCATCATCGCCTTGATCTTCATCTCGGTCTATGCCTTTTCGGTGCATTGGATGGTGATGCCCCTTTTCTTAATCACGGGTCCACTAATCGGTTACGTATCGTCCGTATTAAGTAAGAAAATAAAAGTGATTCAGATCGAAATCGTGAAAGAATCGACGGGTCTAGCAGGATCTACGACAGAATCCTTGCGCAATATCGAGCTGGTGAAATCTTTGGGTTTAGCAGAACAAGAAATCGCCCACTTAAATGCGACGACGGAGAAAATCCTGAAATTAGAATTAAAGAAAGTGCGCTACGTGCGTTCGATGGCCTTTGTTCAAGGAACCTGCGTAAACTTGTTGCGTATGCTCATGGTGGTCGTATTGATCTATTTGATATATGAGGGAAAGATTACGATTGGTCAATTCTATTCGTTGAACATCTATTCGTTCTTCCTCTTTAATCCCTTACAAGAGATTGGTAATGTGGTGAATACCTACCGTGAGGCAGAAGTATCGCTCCAAAATTTCGAGCAAGTATTAAGTATTCCATCGGAGAAGAAGCCTACAAACCCGAAGGCGATTTCCTCTATTCAGGAATTGAAGTTCGATCACGTTACATTCAAACACCAGTCCGCCACGACGGAAGCGTTGGATGGAATCACCTTCTCCGTAAAAGGCGGCGAGACGATTGCTTTCGTGGGGCCTTCAGGCGCCGGAAAGTCGACTTTAGTTAAGCTACTAGTAGGTTTATACCGACCCAAAAAAGGTCAGGTATATTACAACGGCGAACCAAGTGACGCGATTGATTTCGATGAGTTGCGTAAGAAGATCGGTTTTGTAACCCAAGACACACAATTGTTCTCGGGCTCGATTCGCGAGAACTTGTTGTTCGTTAACCCGAACGCGACAGACGCACAATGTATGGCCGTGTTAGAAAAGGCAGCCTGCCAAACGCTTTTAGCGAGAGCCGATAAAGGACTAGATTCCTTGATCGGGGAGGGTGGCGTGAAAGTGTCCGGCGGCGAGAAGCAGCGTTTGAGTATCGCGCGCGCTTTGTTGCGTGACCCTAATTTATTGGTTTTTGATGAGGCGACTTCAGCGTTGGATTCTTTGACAGAAGAAGAAATTTCCGAAACTATTCGTTCTTTATCCGTTGATACGGAGCACCTTACGATCTTGATTGCGCACCGTTTATCTACGGTGATGCACGCGACGCGGATCTATGTGCTCGAGAAAGGACAGATTGTAGAACAGGGCTCGCACGACGATTTAGTGGCGAGCAAAGGATTGTATTTTGCGATGTGGAGACAGCAGGTAGGAGAAAACAAATAATTAATTTTGCTTTTTCTATAATTGCCAAAGATTCTTTGGCATAATTAACCTGTCTACAAATCGAATTGCGTATATTTGTTGTTTGAAAAAATTTCTTAAACCCTATGTCATTAAATAAGTATTCACGGACATTAACTCAGGAAGTATCTAATCCCGCTGCGAAAGCGATGCTCTACGGTATCGGCTTAACAAGCGAGGATATGAACAAAGCCCAAATCGGTATCGCAAGTACAGGTTACGAAGGCAATACCTGCAACATGCACTTGAATGGCTTGTCTGTTCACGTGAAAAAAGGGATCCAAGAGAACGGAATGGTCGGTTTGATCTTCCACACGATCGGGGTTTCAGACGGAATGACAAACGGAAATGACGGGATGAGCTATTCTTTGCCATCACGTGATATCATCGCAGATTCGATTGAAAATGTGGTAGGGGCACAGTGGTACGACGGCGTCATCGCAGTTGTAGGTTGTGATAAGAATATGCCAGGTGCCATGATGGCGATGGCGCGTTTGAATCGCCCAGGGATGCTAGTTTACGGCGGAACGATTCGCAGCGGTTCTTACAAAGGAGAAAAATTAGACATCGTTTCGGCATTCGAAGCTTTGGGAAAAAAATATGCAGGAACTATCTCAGACGAGGATTATGAAGGCGTTATTCGCAATTCAATCCCGGGAGCCGGAGCCTGCGGCGGTATGTACACAGCGAATACGATGGCTTCCTCGATGGAAGCGATGGGCTTAGTATTACCTAATTCATCGACGTATCCAGCCACGCACGAAGGCAAGAAAGAGGAGTGTTTAGCGATAGGCGCGGCGATGAAAGTGTTATTAGAGAAAAACATCTGTACACGTGACATCATGACGCGCAAGGCATTCGAGAATGCGATGACGGTGGTGATGGCCTTAGGAGGTTCGACGAATGCGGTGCTTCACTATTTAGCGATCGCACACGCCGCTGGAATCACGTTTACCTTGAAAGATATCCAAGATATTTCAGATCGCACGCCTTTGATTGCAGACTTAAAGCCAAGTGGTAAATACTACATGGAAGATGTGTTAGCGATCGGTGGAATGCCAGCGATTTTGAAATATTTACACAGTGTGGGCTTATTACACGGAGAGTGTTTGACGGTGACAGGAAAGACGATGGCGGAGAACCTTGCGGAGGCTCCTGACTTGAATTTTGACACACAAAAAATTATTTATCCAATCACGCAGCCGTTAAAGCCTACGGGTCACTTGCAGATCTTGTACGGCAATTTAGCTCCAGGCGGTGCCGTGGCGAAGATTACTGGGAAGGAAGGCGAACGTTTTGAGGGTATTGCCAAAGTATGTGAGCGCGAAGAAGAGGTCATCGAATATATCTCAAAAGGGGAAATCAAAGCGGGTCACGTCATCGTGATTCGTAATGAAGGTCCTAAAGGTGGTCCTGGTATGCCAGAAATGTTAAAACCTACTTCAGCCGTTATCGGTGCAGGATTAGGAAACTCGGTAGCGATGATCACGGATGGTCGTTTCTCTGGAGGTACACACGGATTTGTGGTAGGTCACGTGACGCCAGAAGCGCAAGAAGGTGGTCCGATAGGCCTAGTGAAAGATGGTGACAAGATTACGATTGATGCGGTGAACAATACCTTGGTATTGCACGTGTCGGATGAAGAATTAGCAGAACGCAAGAAAAATTGGAAGCCTATTGAGTCTCCGTTTAAGCAAGGCGTTCTACGTAAATATATTAAAAACGTATCTTCTGCTAGTCAGGGATGTGTGACGGATTTATAAGAAAAATGTTTTTTTATCTATCCAGAAGGCTTAAATTGAGCTTTCGAAACCATTGAAACAGAATTTTTGAAAATTGTTAACCATGGGACAAACCCAAACTCAAACCGAAGCAGCTAATCAACCTAGCCAAAAGAAATTTTTGTCTGGCGCTCAAGCTATCATGCAATCATTGGTAGAGCAGGGTGTGGACACGATTTTTGGTTACCCTGGTGGGGCCATTATGCCTACCTATGATGCGCTTTATGATTACCAAGATCGCTTAAAACATATTTTAGTTCGCCACGAACAAGGTGCAGGGCATGCCGCTCAAGGTTATGCTCGCATGCTAAACAAAGCGGGAGTTTGCATGGTAACTTCTGGTCCTGGGGCTACGAACCTAATTACACCTATCGCAGATGCGATGCTGGATTCTACTCCCTTAGTGTGTATTGTAGGGCAAGTAAAAGGAAATTTATTAGGAACCGACGCGTTCCAAGAATGCGATTTGATCGGTATTTCCATGCCGGTAACGAAGTGGAATTACCAAGTGCTGGATGCGAATGAGATTCCAGAGATCATGGCGAAAGCTTTCTATATCGCAGAAACAGGGCGCCCAGGCCCCGTTTTAATTGATATTACACGTACGGCTCAGACAGATATCATGACCGTACCCTTTAAATATACTCCTTGTACTTCGATCATTTCTTACAAACCGCGCGTGGAGCCGAAGGCAGAACACGTGGAGGCAGCAGCGAAATTGATTAATGGTGCTAAGAAACCTTATATTCTAGCGGGACACGGTGTGTTAATCGCTGGAGCAGAGAAAGAATTAAATGATTTCGTGGATAAAACGGGCATTCCGGTAGCGACAACACTATTAGGGATGTCATCGATGGATGCAGATCACCCGCTATTTGTGGGCTGGCCGGGTATGCACGGAAATTATGGTGCGAACGTATTGACGAACTCTTGCGATGTATTAATCGCGATCGGTATGCGTTTTGACGACCGTATTACGGGTGACTTAGCGACTTACGCGAAGCAAGCGAAAGTGGTGCACATCGAAATCGACCCGAGTGAAGTAGATAAAAATGTGAAGGCAGATGCTCCAGTCGTGGGGGATGCGAAGGCGGCACTTCAGGCCTTATTGCCTTTAGTGAACAAGGCGGACCACAGCGAATGGAGAGCTGAATTCAAGAAATACGACGACGAAGAATACGAAAAAATCACGAAGAAGGACTTGTTCCACGAAGGGGATAAGATCAAGATGGGTGAGGCCGTCAATTTGTTGTCAGATAAAACCAAAGGAGAAGCCGTAGTCGTAACAGACGTAGGGCAACACCAAATGATTACGAATCGCTATTACCGTTTCAAAAAGCGTAATTCGATTGTTACTTCTGGTGGCGCAGGAACCATGGGCTTTGCCTTGCCGGCGGCTTTTGGTGCGAAGGTTGCGGTACCAGAACGCGAAGTAGTAGCGGTCATCGGTGATGGTGGTTTCCAAATGACCTTGCAAGAACTAGGTACCATCGCGCAGAGCGGTTTGCCGGTGAAAATAATCATCTTGAATAACAATTTCTTAGGCATGGTGCGCCAGTGGCAGCAATTGTTCTTTGAGAACCGTTATTCATTTGTAGAATTGCAGAACCCTGATTTCATTACGATTGCGAAAGGATTTGGAATCGCGGGTCATACCGTTTCGGATCGGGTAGAGTTGAGTGATTCATTAGATACTTTATTGAAGTCAGATAAGCCGTATCTGTTAGAAATCGTTTGTGAAAAAGAGGAAAATGTATTCCCCATGGTACCTGCGGGTGGCTGTGTAACAAGTATCAGGCTAGAATAATCTTATGTTGACGAATTATACCATATCCATTTTTACAATGAACACGGTCGGTTTATTAAATCGAATCACGATCATTTTTACGCGTCGCCGGGTAAATATTGAGAGTTTGACGGTTTCTGAGACAGAGCGTAAAGGCGTATCTCGTTTTACGATTGTGATTAAGCAGGAGAACAGGGAATTTGTAGAAAAATTAGTTCGCCAAATCCGTAAAGTAACCGACGTTCTCGCAGTGTTTGGTTACCTAGATGACGAAATCGTATTTAACGAAATCGGCTTATTTAAGATTGCCACTCCGCTAGGGGGTACACCAGTGGATGTGAAGACGATTAATTTAGATTGGAATGCGAAGATTGTGCACTTTGGCCTAGATTATGTAGTCGTGGAAAAGAATGGCTCGGAAGAAGAAATTCAAGAGTTTTATACCTATTTGAAAAAATGGGAAATATTAGAGTACGTTAAGTCTGGTCGTGTTGCCGTGGGTAAAACGGAGAAAGGCTTAGTAGAGTTTTTGCCGGAAGAAGGCAATTGGGAAATCGTATAATCGAACAAAGAATATAAATTAAATAACAAAAAAATGGCAAAGATTAATTTCGGTGGAGTTGTTGAAGACATCGTAACAAGAGAAGAGTTTCCATTAGAGAAAGCTAGACAAGTATTAGCAGATCAAACGATCGCTGTGATCGGATATGGAGTTCAAGGTCCAGGACAAGCGTTAAACATGAAAGACAATGGTCTAAATGTAATCGTAGGTCAACGTAAAGGTAAAACCTATGACAAAGCTGTCGCTGACGGTTGGGTTCCAGGTGTGACTTTATTTGAAATCGAAGAAGCTTTGGAAAAAGGAACGATCATTTGTTACCTACTTTCGGATGCCGCTCAAATCGAATTATGGCCTACAGTGAAGAAATATTTAACGGCTGGAAAGTCACTTTATTTCTCTCACGGTTTTGGTATCACGTACAAAGAGAAAACAGGAATCGTTCCTCCAGCAGATGTGGACGTATTCTTGGCTGCACCTAAAGGTTCAGGTACTTCATTACGTCGTTTATTCGTAGCTGGTAAAGGTTTGAACTCTTCGTTCGCTGTTTACCAAGATGCAACAGGAAAAGCGCGTGAGAAATGTATCGCGATGGCTATCGGTGTGGGTTCAGGCTATTTATTCGAAACGGATTTCTACAAAGAAGTAACGTCTGACTTAACAGGTGAGCGTGGAACATTAATGGGAGCTATCCAAGGTATCTTCGCTGCACAATACGACGTATTACGCGCGAACGGTCACTCTCCATCTGAAGCATTCAACGAAACAGTAGAGGAATTAACGCAATCGTTAATGCCATTAGTAGCTGAGAATGGAATGGATTGGATGTATGCAAACTGTTCTACTACAGCACAACGTGGTGCATTGGATTGGTGGAAGCCTTTCCGTGACGCTACTAAGCCTGTATTTGAGCAATTATACAACTCAGTGAAAACACAAGCAGAAGCAGAGCGTTCGATTACTTTGAATTCTCAACCGGATTACCGCGTGAAATTAGATGCTGAATTGAAAGAAATGGCAGATATGGAAATGTGGAGAGCGGGTGCTGCGGTACGTAGCTTACGTCCAGAAAACAACTAGTTTTTTCTAGTGTTTGAAAAAGGGTAGACAAGCGATTGTCTACCCTTTTTTTGTTAATTTTGGGGCGCATGGAATTCAACAAACTAAAACACGTTCCTAGCGTCATAGAAATAAAACAAGTAGCGGAGCAGCTAAAGGGGGTCATCTCAGAGACACCTTTAGAATTCTCGGCCTCTCTTTCTGCGCGCTATGGGGCAAATATCTATTTAAAGCGTGAAGATTTGCAGGTCGTTCGCTCCTATAAAATTAGGGGAGCCTACCATAAAATCTCCAACATTCCCTCTGAGTTAAGATCGAAAGGGGTGGTGGCTGCATCTGCAGGTAACCATGCGCAAGGAGTTGCTTTAGCCTGTGCTTTACTCGAAATTCAAGCTCATATTTTTATGCCTAAGTCGACGCCTTTGCAGAAGGTGGAGGCAGTTCGTTTTTTCGGTAAGGAAAAAGTGCGCATCTACCTGGTAGGGGAAACCTATGATGAGGCCTTTGCGGCATCGCGTAAATTCTGCGAGACCAATGGCGCTATTTATATTCCTCCCTTTGATGATTTTGATATTATTGCGGGTCAAGCTACGGTGACCTTGGAGATATTGCAGGCTTTGCCGGAGGCGCCTGATTTTTTGTTTGTGGCGGTAGGTGGAGGCGGCTTGGCTGCTGGGGCTTCGTTAGTTTTGCCTCCCTCGACATCCCTCGTAGGGGTGGAGCCGGCCGGAGCGCCATCGATGCAACAGAGTTTGGCGGCTTCGGAAGTAGTGGTATTGGAAGAAATTGATCGCTTTGTGGATGGTGCCTCTGTAAAACAAGTGGGGGCTAAGACGTTTGCGATTTGTGCCAAAGGTTTAACTCGCATGTTAGCTGTCTCTAAGAAAGCCCTCTGTCAAACGATGCTTGATCTGTATGCACTTCGCAGTATGATCGTGGAACCAGCCGGTGCTTTGAGCGTAGCCGGCCTCGAAGAAATGGCGGAGGAAATCAAGGGGAAAACGGTAGTTTGTGTCATCTCTGGTGGAAATTTCGATCCAAAACGCTTTCCAGAGATCAAATCTCTCGCATCTTCTTAAAAAAATGCAAAATTTTATATTCTGACGTCGTTTTCCATTTTAGATTAATGGTCTTTTTTATTGAAGTATTTAGGATTATTAATAGTAATATAATCTTATTTGCCCGAATTTTAAGATTTTTAATCTATACGCTATACTCTCTAATCTCTTATCTCCTTGTTTCCAACTAGGAATTCTTGTAATTTCACAACGAAATAAAACACCTAAAACAAGATGATTAACCGCATTCAGATTTTTGATACTACCTTACGTGACGGCGAACAAGTTCCCGGTTGTCAATTAAACCGAGAGGAAAAAGTAGAAGTTGCTTTACAGCTTGAGTTGTTAGGTGTGGATATCATAGAAGCAGGTTTCCCTATCTCATCTCCTGGAGATTTTGCATCGGTTCAAGCCATTTGTGACGCCGTAAAGGGACCCACAGTTTGCGCCTTGACTCGTGCTAAAAAAGAAGATATCGACGCAGCTGTTGCTGCCTTGAAAACAGCTCGCAAGCCTCGTATTCATACAGGAATTGGTTCATCCGATGTACATATCAAGCATAAATTCAATTCGACTCGCGAGGAAATCATCGAGCGTGGCGTTTGGGCTGTGAAGTATGCCAAATCCTTTGTAGAAGACGTCGAGTTCTTCGCGGAAGATGCGGGTCGGGCGGATTTAGCTTTTTTGGCACAATTAACACGCGAAGTAATCAAAGCCGGCGCAACAGTCGTTAACCTGCCAGATACAACGGGTTATTTGTTGCCGCACGTCATGCACGAGCGAATCAAATATTTATACGAAAACGTAGATAACATACACTTGGCTACGATTTCGATGCACAATCACAACGATTTAGGATTAGCTACGGCAAATACCATAGCAGGAATTCAGGCAGGTGCTCGCCAAGTCGAAGTAACGATCAATGGAATAGGAGAGCGCGCAGGAAATACGTCATTGGAAGAAATTGCGATGATCCTGAACGTGCACAAAGATTTAGGATTTACAACGGGTATTAACCCAAAATATTTATATCCAACGAGTACATTAGTGTCTAACTTAATGGGCATGCACGTGCAGCCTAACAAAGCAGTTGTGGGAGCAAATGCTTTTGCGCACTCCTCGGGAATCCACCAGGATGGTTTTTTAAAGCACGCACAGAACTATGAGATCATGAATCCAGAGGACGTTGGAGTTTCTTCTTCAGCTATTTTATTAACCTCTCGTTCAGGCCGTGCCGCCTTGCGTCACCGATTGACATTACTAGGATTTGATTTTGAAAAACCAGAATTAGACAAGATTTACACCCGCTTTTTATTGATGGCGGATGAAAGAAAGATGATTCATGATGAAGATCTCAAGGAGTTGATTGGATGATTATTTGTTATTTAAAACAGAAATCGTGCTGCGCAATGATTTATAGTTTTAAACACCAATATAATCACTACTATATTCCTTCGGACTATATTACTAAAAAAGGGAACCTCGGTTCCCTTTTTTTTATGCCATCTTTATGCTTTATTCTTTGTGCTTTCCTACGGACTAATTCCCTCCGGACTCATTTCCTCCCGCCGCTAAGACCTAGCCATCACAATCTTCTCTTTCTCTAACACCTTTAAAATTCCTAAGTTAATCGCCTGTTTGGAAGCTTGGAACTTAGCGAAGTCTTTGGTTTGTACGAAATAGGTAACAGATATATCAATAGAATAAGCCCCGAAGCCCTCAAAAATAACTTTCGGAGCTTTTTTCTTACACAATGGATCTTCTTGTATGAATGCTTCAATCGCTGAGATGGCCGCTTCAATTTGTGCTGGCTTCGTATTTAACTCACACTGAATCGTATATTTTGCTCTTCTGTAGTCCCGCTCACTCATATTTTCCAGTGATTGTGAAGTTAAAAGGCGATTTGGTACTAAAATTAAATTGCCATCTGCTCCTCTGATGCGGGTACTTCTAAAGCCAATTTTTTCGATGTCCCCGCTGATGGCCCCGATTTGGATATTATCACCGACTACAAAAGGGAGATCTAAGAAAATGGTAAAGGAGGCGAATAAGTTTTCAAGTGTTTCTCGGGCGGCCAAAGCTAATGCAAGACCACCAATTCCTAAGCCCGTAATTAAGGCTACCACATCTACTTCGAAGATTCGGCCCAAAAAAACAAATCCTGATGCTGTGATAATAAAGACCATCGAAAGATCGTTCAGGAAAGGAATAAATTGTTGTTTAGATTTTTGATCTGCTCCATTCCATTTTTCTTGTGCAACTAAAATGACCACTTTCATTAATCGAACAATTAGCCAGGTAACGGTAAAGATGAGCGCAGATTCAAAGGTTTTTTCAATCAGGTAAAGTAGTCCAAAATTCTCGATCGGCTGAATATGCCAGGCAGATGGAATGTGTAAGTTTTGGATGGCAAAAAAGAAGAAGATCCAGAAAATGAGTAATTCAAAGGGTTTTCGAATCAATTGAACACAATCTTGAATGGAAATCAATTCGTTTGGAATGAAACGGAAAACTATTTTTGAAAAAGAATTAGAGAAAAAACGTCTTAAGATAAAACCGATGAGTACAATTCCTCCAAATACGATTAAATCCCAGGCCGAATTGTCCCAGTATATTCCGTTTTTTAATTCATCAATCATGTGTCTGTAATTTTGAGCTCAAATATAGCTAATAACTTAGTCGAATGTGAAATAAAATTACGACCTTTACACACTAGTATTCCCGATTGGGAGGATTTTAATTTTATGAATTTTATTTCTTTGAATAAGCCTACAAATATTCTGAAAACACTTCGTTCACTGCTAATCGTGTTGTTCTTGTCAATGGCTCCTGCTGTTTGGGCACAGACAATATTGAATTCACCTTACTCGTATTTAGGTATGGGAGAGATTCAAAAAAGTGAGAACGTGACCCAAATGATGATGGGTGGTATCGGTGTTTCTAATTCGAACGGTATCTACACAAATGTGGTCAATCCTGCCTTGTTAGCCCGTAATCGCTGGACAAATTTAGAAGTAGGTGTCAATACAGAATACAAGACTTTGCAAGATTACCGTCAACAACAGAAAGTATTTGGTGGTAATTACCAGTCCTTAAATTTAACACTACCTATTACAGATCGTTGGACGATGTCTGTGGGAATTCGTCCTCATTCAGCGGTAGAATATGAAACTAGATCTTACCGTCGCTTGAATTTATTAGGGGTGGATAGCTTAATCTATAGTTATAAAGGAAGTGGTGGCGTGAGTAAGGTGTCCATTTCGAATGGCGTACGTGTTTACAAGGAGTTGTATGTGGGCTTGCAAATGGATTACTTGTTTGGGCAAGTGAACAGAAATGTAGCCACGCAGAATATGTCTGATGGTCAATATTATAAAGTACAATTAGAAGATTTAACGTCTTATTCTGACTTTCAATTCAAGGCAGGTTTTGCCTATAGAGCTAAGTTGAAGCCCGATATGTTCTTAAACCTTGGTGCTACCTTAGATTTAAGTTCTACCTTGAAAGCGAATCAGGTTAAGCGCTTTGCAACCATGGATCTTTCTGGTTTAACAGTAATAAACGCGGATACCTTGGAGAAATCAGCTTCATTTGTGCAACAAATTCCAGTAGCTAATCGAATCGGTTTTAGTATTGAAAAGGCGGCTAAGTGGATGGTTGGAGTTGATTATACGTATACTGATTGGAGTAAAGTAAATAATAATTTAGGTCGTTCAGCTACGTTGCCTGCCTCTCACAAAGTTTCTGTTGGTGGAGAGTATATACCAGATATTGAATCAGTGTCTAATTTCTTTAAACGGACCACCTATCGAATGGGAGCTTCTTATGAAAAAACTCCCTATGATTTCTTAGGAAATGGTAATTATGCTGTAGATAAGAATTTAAGTTTCGGTGTAGCTTTTCCACTTCGTAATTTGTCTTTCTTGAATTTGGCCTATCAAGTGGGTCGCCGTGGTTTAATTACGGAGAATGGCATAGAAGAGCAATACCATCGCCTGACCATAGGTCTGACGTTTAGTGATCTTTGGTTCCAAAAGCAGAAAATCAACTAATTTTCTCTCATGCGCAATTCGAGCTTACTCTTTTTGCTCTTGATTACTAGCACCTTTTTTTCCTGTCGTGAAAAGTCGGATGATTCCAAAGCGATTTATGTAGGACCTAAATCTGAATTGTTTGGGATCGATATGATGTATTCAGATTCTGCTCGAAAAGTGGTTCGGATGGTCACGGGTATTCAATATACATTGGAGTCAGAGGATCGCGTTTATCCGAAAGAAGTGAAGCTTTGGTTTTATGATAAAAAAGGAAAAATCACCTCTGAAGTACGTGGAGATTCAGCCCATTTTTTTCGCCAAAAAAACACGTACAAATTAATGGGTCACGTGGTGATTCATAATATTGAAAAAGAAGAAACACTGAAGACGGATGAATTTAATTGGTTGCCGGTCGAGAAACGTATTTTTACAGACAAGGCTGTACAGCTTAGAACAAGGACCGAATTAGTCAATGGTGTGGGACTGGATGCTGCACAAGATTTTTCTTCATATTCCTTGCGTCAAATACGCAACTCAGTCGTTGCAGTCGAGGGAATGCCCACCAATTAGGGGCAATTTTTTAAAGCTAATTTTACGCTGTCCGCCGGGAAAATCTGTTTTTTGCCTCCCCATCTTTCTCGCATAAACGTAATCAATTCAGCAATATCCAACGCTTGAAGTTTTGCGTTAGCGGGCATAAATCCATTCCCTTTTTTCCCATTTTTAATCAAGCAGGCCAAAACCTCCGGGCTTACATTTGATTTTTGAATAGATGGATACAAATCACGTAACCCTGAACCGTCTGCTTGATGGCAATTTTCACAATGCGTTTTATACAGACCCATTCCTTCGATGGAATATTGCTGTTGGGTGATTTCTTCCTTGCTTGAGCAAGAGAAAAAGAAAAAAGCGATGAGTAGTGGAGCTAGTTTTTTCATATTCTGTATTCAATGGTAAATGGTAAGTGGTAAATGGTGAATAAAAAAATCATTTATCATTCATCATTTACCATTCACCATTACTTTCTACTGCTCTTTTAAAAGCACTTCCATGTCTTCCAGCAAGTGATTAACCTCCGTTTCCACAGTGCCATCATAAATGCCTCGAACATGTCTGTTTTTGTCTACTAAAATAAAGGCGCCACTGTGTACGAACCCGCCTGCTTCGTTCGGGTCTTCTTGCGCAGAAACCATATAACTTTTTTGGCCTAGTTTATAAGTGGCCGCTTTATCGCCCGTTAATAAATTCCATTTAGGTGCTTGCACCTGTAAGCGAGTCGCATAATCCTTTAGTACGGAGGTGTTGTCGAAATCAGGGTCAATGCTGTGTGAAATGATGCGAACCTCGTCACGCTCTTTGTAACGCTCATAAATCCGCAACATTTGCGTTTTCATTTTAGGGCAAATCGTCGGGCAGGTGGTGAAAAAGAAATCCGCCACATATACTTTGCCTGCTACGTCTTTTTCGGTTACCCAAACAGAGTCCTGATTCAAAAAACGAAAGGATGGGATTTGGTGATACAGCGTATCGCCTTTTACATTCACCGTTTTAGGACCTAAAAAGGGTAATTTTTTCTCTTGAGAACAAGAGAATAGGATGATGGAAAGCAGTAAACTAAGGACGGTATTTTTGAGCTGCATCGAGGGTAGAATCTGTCAGTTTTTGAAGATCTGTTAATTGTTGGTATTGACTTTGGAGGTAAATTACTTTTTTCTTCACATCCATTTTTCCTAAGCTATCAATGGAAAATTGGTGCATCCAGTCCGCCATGGAATGGTCTGCTTTGTCTAATGCCCCTATCAATTGATTGACTTGAACGGAGTCAACACCAGTAGATAAGCTATCTAGTTGAGATTTAAGAGAAACGATTTGTTCCGTCTTAGGCATTAAAACATCATGCAAGCCGAGGACTTTTGCTTGTAATTCTTCGCTGAGTTTTTCTTCAGCTTGTGAACAGCCTAGCAATAAAAGGCTGAGCGCGATATACTTTTTCATTCGTGTGATTGGATTAAATTTCGAACATTATCAAGTAAATCACGGTAGCCTTGTTGGCCACCGATCATTTTGGCGATTTCTTCAACGCGTTCCTCATCTCTTAACTCGCGAAGGTTAGAAACAGTTTTCGATCCCGCGTGATCCTTGTAGACAAACCAGTGTTTGGATCCCGCCGCTGCGATTTGGGGAAGATGGGTGATGGCGATGATTTGGTGTCCTTGACTCATTTGACTGAGCATTTGTCCCATTTTGATGGCGATTTCTCCGGAAACACCGGTATCGATTTCGTCCAAAATTAGTGTAGGTAAGGCTCTTTTCTTCGCTAACAAATGCTTAATTGACAGCATTAAGCGACTCATCTCGCCTCCTGAAGCAATTTGCTTGAATGGTTTAGGGGCTAAGCCTTTGTTTGCAGAGAAGAGTAGTTGGATTTTGTCTGAGCCGTTCGCAGCTAATTCTTTAGTAGTCATTTCCCAAGCCAAATTCGCATTCGGAATGCCTAAGGACTGCAAGGAAACGACAAGGGCCTCGGATATCGCGTCTAAAACGGTAGAGCGAGACGAGGATAAGGCATCGGCTGCTGAAGTGGCGACTATAAAATCAGCATCCACTCGCGCGCGTGCGTCTGCTATCAGCGTGTCCATTGATGAAAATTGAGATAATCGCCAATCGAGTGATTCGACTAATTCGATTAATTCGGTAATCGTGGACGCTTGGTATTTTTGCAGTAAACGATTGAGCAAGTCTAATCGTTTTTGTTTTTGTTCTAATTCTACCGGATCGTAAACGAAATCTTCCGCCTCGCCTTCGACTTCAGCTCCTAAATCTTTTAATTCGATCCAGATGGATTCAATACGTGTTTTCCAGTCCGCAAAAGTGGAACCCCATTTGCTCAATGCGGTAGCTTGTTGCAAAGCAATTCTACTCTGATGTAGCGCTGAAACTTCTGAGACGCTAAGTGCCTGAGCTAAAACAGCCAGTTTCTCCTGAATTTGTTCCGCGTTTTGCAATTTTTGGACGGCCGTGTCTAAGACTTCATATTCGCCCTCTTTTAGCTGCGCCTTACTCAATTCATCAAATTGAAATTGAATGAAATCTAATTCTTGGGTTCCTTTTGTGGATTCTTGTTCTAAGGCACGCAAGGCGGAAACACTGGATGACCAGGTGGAATAGGCAGAAATGTACGATTTTCTCAATCCCTCATTCTGCGCATAAGCGTCCACCATATCCAGCGTAAAATCCGGATGGGACATCCACCACGTATCTTGCTGAGAGTGAATATCGACTAATTCATTGCCGATTCGCTTTAAGGTTTCGAGTGTAACAGGCGTATCATTGACGAAACTGCGGGACTTGCCTTGTGGATTGATTTCTCGGCGGATCAAGCAAGGTTCCTCGAAATCGATTTCTTCTTCTTCAAAAACGGTTTGTAAATGCGGGAAGCTTTCTAGCGAAAATTGGCCTTCGATGATGCATTTTTTGGTGGCATCGAAGAGGCTTTTGCTGTCCGCTCTTTGGCCTAATAATAAGGAAATGGCACCTAATAAGATGGATTTTCCAGCACCTGTTTCCCCGGTAATCACCGTCAATCCACCTGTCAAATGCAGGTCGAGCTGTTCGATCAACGAGTAGTTTTGGATATGAAGGTGCTTCAACATAGGAAAGGCATCAAAGTTCGAATTTACGCAAAAAAAATTGTTCGCATTTTTATTTCGTCTATCAATCAGGATTTTGATAATTTTTATCAATATTTTGTACCTTTGGAAAAATTTTTCGCCTACGTTATTATAACCCCTACGAAATGAGTGTTTTAGTAAATAAGAATTCAAAAATTATTGTTCAAGGTTTCACCGGAACTGAAGGATCTTTCCACGCGGAGCAAATGATCGCTTACGGAACCCAAGTGGTAGGTGGTGTTACACCCGGAAAAGGTGGCGCTAAGCACTTAGATCACCCTATTTTTAATACAGTAGCAGATGCAGTTGCTTCTACAGGAGCTGATACATCCATCATTTTCGTTCCACCAGCATTTGCTGCGGATGCGATCATGGAAGCTGCGGATGCAGGAATTAAAGTCATTATTTGTATTACGGAGGGTATCCCTACGAAAGATATGATTGTGGCGAAAGAATATATCTCGAACTTCGAGACTCGTTTAATCGGACCTAACTGCCCAGGCGTTATGACGGCTGACGAATGTAAAGTAGGTATCATGCCAGGCTTTATCTTCCAAAAAGGTCGTGTAGGTATCGTTTCTAAATCAGGAACGTTAACGTACGAAGCAGTAGATCAATTAACCAAAGCAGGTTTAGGCCAAACAACAGCGATCGGTATCGGTGGTGACCCTATCATTGGGACAACAACGAAAGAAGCAGTTGAATTATTAATGAACGACCCAGAAACAGAAGGTATCGTGATGATTGGTGAGATCGGTGGCGGTATGGAAGCGGAAGCGGCTCGTTGGATTAAAGCAGATGGTAACCGCAAGCCAGTCGTTGGTTTTATTGCTGGCCAAACAGCTCCTAAAGGACGTCGTATGGGTCACGCAGGTGCGATCATCGGTGGTGCTGATGATACAGCAGAAGCGAAGATGAAGATCATGCAAGAGTGTGGAATCCACGTGGTTTACTCTCCAGCGGATATTGGCGAGACGATGATCAAAGCATTAGCTGCGAAATAATTTGAATTAATTTCAAGGAATGATTCCTTTCTTTTTAAAATCTGCTCATTTGATTCCATCTCGGAAAACGATGAGCAGATTTTTTTTATGGGCTTTATTACTCCTTTCAGGTAGCAGCCAGGCTGCCTGGAAGAAAGTGTATACTTTTGAGCGTGATTGGTTAGTTTACCAAGAGGCTTGGAAAAGTTTCTTGCCCTATGTCTCTTCGAAACATTATAATTACCATTCGAAGTCCTTGGAATTGCATCCACAAGATTTCCCCAAAGCTTATCTAGCCATATATCCGAAAGAAAATTACCACCTTTTTCTGCAAGGAACCTTGTTTAAGGCTTTGAAGAAAGGGGAGACCTATCGTTTGCCTCTAGATAGCTTACAGAACAAAGTCATTTTTACTGTTTACGCAGAAAATTTAGAGGGATTGCCTGGGGATTTCTCTTTGGAGCGGGATGAAAAGGTAGTTGTAACAGAAAAAGCGGATTTCTTTTCTCTTCAAACGAGGTACGGTGCTCCCTTTTCTAACTTCTTTTTATTGAGTCTACTCGTTATTATGACCTGTTTGGGGTTATTATTTGCGGCCTACCCTCGAGTTTTCGCCTCGTTTTATCGGTATTCAGATTGGATTCGCTGGGAGGTGAAAGATGAGGTTTGGATGAGGCGTCCCTTTGCTTTACCTAATTTGCTGGTGCTGTTTACCTTGAGCTTAATAACCTCCTGTTTGGCTTATTTGATCGGCTTTAAGACGGCACAAAAAGAAGAGTTCTTTAGTAATGCAGATAATTTTGTGACAATTTGGCCTAGTTTCCTGTTTATTTTTTCCAAATTAGGGTTGTCCTTTATCCTATTTATTTCCCGGTTCTTTGTCTATTATTTATTTACGGATCTCTTTAAATTAAAGGGGTTGGCTAACGTGCACTATTTTAAATCATTACAAACTAATTTGCAGTTTTTTACCGCTTTGTTTGCTATCCTTTGTTTGTATTCAGTCTATAGTGGGCCTGCCACATCGATTGATTTTACCTATTTCTTATATCTAGTTGACTTTTATTTCATTTTCCGTTTTTTCTATTTTTTTCAGTCCTTTCAAAGGAGTTTTTCCTTTCCGCGTTTGTTCCTTTTCATCTACTTGGTCATTATCGAAGGACAGATTATCTTGTTTGGTATCAGGGAATTAATTTTTCCTACCTACATCTAGGGCGGGATAATTTTCTGAGAAAAAATGTCGTATATTTGCACTCTGATTTTTAAGACTAGTATTTTTCTGGTCCAAATTGTTTGATTATGAGTAAAACTGCAACCGAAGAAACGAGTCGTTTAAAGAAAGTAAAGAGTATTTTAGTTACTCAATCTGCACCTGCAGATGCTAAATCCCCTTATTTCGAGATTGAAAAAAAATACAATGTAAAGGTTGATTTTAGACCCTTCATCGAAGTGCAAGGGATTGCTTATAAAGACTTTAGAAAGCAAAAAATTGAACTTCTTCAGCACACGGCTATTATTTTTACTAGCCGCCATGCGATTGATCATTTCTTCCGTATGTGCAAAGAGGCTAAGCAGGAAGTTCCTACGGATATGAAGTACTTCTGTATTACGGAGCAAACTGCGAATTATTTGCAGAAATATATCGTTATCCGTAAACGCAAGGTATTTACAGGTACGCGCACTGCTCTAGATTTATTGGAGATAATTAAGAAACACAAGGGAGAAAAATTCTTGTTCCCTTGTTCAAATAAGCGTCAAAAAGATCTTCCAGATTACATGGGTACAAACGACTTTCAAATTACGGAAGCGGTGATGTACGAAACAGTTTCGGCAGATTTATCAGATTTAGAGAATGTATTCTATGATGTGATTGCGTTTTTTAGCCCATCAGGAATCACCTCTTTATTCCATAATTTCCCTGATTTTAAACAAAATAACACGCGTCTAGCCGCTTTTGGTCCTACTACGGCACAAGCGGTGGTCGATGCAGGTTTAATCGTAGATATTCAAGCGCCTATGCCCAATGCGCCGTCGATGACCGGTGCACTTGAACATTACATTAAGCAAGTAAATAAATAATAAAAAAGCCTCATTCGTTGAGGCTTTTTTATTATTTTTAGCCAAGCAATTTTCATCCAACGAATGGCATTTATTCAGAGTCAACTTAATAAGCTATACTTCTCTCTTCTAATAGGGGTAATCATGCTGTTAACGAACTCTGAAGTTATTGCCCAGCAGGGTCCACAATTCAGCATCTTTTCAGCTAATTCAAACATTGTAAACCCAGCCTATTCAGGCTGGAAGTCAAATAATTACGTTGCTCTTCAGTTCAGAGACCAATGGACAGGCTATACTACTTCTAATGACGGATCTGGGACGCTTGGTACCACCTGGGTTTCTGGTTCATTTAGTATTGCCAAACAAGCAGGACTTGGCGTGCAATTTTACGCAGACAAAACTCCCTCAGGTGTTTCACAGCAATTAATTCAATTTCAGGGATCGTATCATTTGAGCAGACCTGAGGGTTTGTGGTCCTTTGGATTATCAGTAGGATTGCAAACGAAAGCCTTTGATGGTCGTGCCTTTCGGGTCAGAGATCCGAATGATCCAGTGGCTAACTTAGTTTCAGGTTCTCCTGTTAGTCAAACACAACCAGACTTTGGGCTGGGTGTCGTTTATTCAAGAGAAAATTGGCAAGTAGGAATTACGGCAGATCATTTAACGGCCCCAGCCTTTGATTTTAATGGTGCGACTGCTTCTATGCCATTAGAACGGGCATTGGCACTTCATGGAAGTGGGGAAATACCTTTGAGTGATTATTTTGACGTACTGCCTTATGGTTTAGTTCGCTATTATAGTGGTCAATTCGTCCCAGAGGGAGGCGCCCGGGTCTTTTATAATAAACTTATTTATGCGGGAGCAGCTTATCGGAATGGCGATGCAGCGATGGGTTTGTTGGGAGTTTCTATTCTCCAAAACAAATTGGATATAGGCTATGCAATTGATATTACAACTTCTAATTCATTGAACAAGAAGCCCTTATCGCATGAAGTGTTTTTGAGATTCCGAATTCCAGAAAGAACAAGTAAACAAAAGCCAGCTCCTATACGTACTCCCAGGTTCCGAATTTTATAGCGGGATCATGGAAAATTATGTTGAAAGCTATTCTTTTGTTAGAATATTCCTTTAAATTTGGGGAATTTGTAAATTCTGTGACGAGTTTATTTTTGATTAGAGGCAATATAGTATTTGCCTTAACGTTTAGAGCAAACAGAAATTTAAATAGGTGTATGAATTTTCATAATCTGAATAAAAAGTTAGTCTGGTTATTTTCTTTACTTGTTATTGCCGTAGCGATTCAGAGTTGCGGGTCTAAAAGTAGTACAGGAGGTAAAACATTGAGTTCGAGTAAATCGGCCAACTCAACTACAAAATCTAAAGGCTTAAAAGGCTTGTTTTTCAAGCCAGCAACGGAGGATCCGGGCGTTTTTAACGGAGAAATCGTTGCAGTCAATCGCAAGGGTTGGTCTCAACCCACTCCTTTTGGAATGGTATTAGTTCCATCGGGCAGTTATTTAATGGGACAAGGTGATGAAGATCCCTCTCGTGCAGCCATCAATTTTCCGCGCCGTGTTACTGTGTCAGCCTTTTTCATGGATGATACGGAAATAACAAATTACGAATACCGTCAATTTGTTGAAACGCTTCTTAAGGACTCTTTGTCTACGTTGGGAGAAACAAAAATTATGGCAGACTACTATCCAGACACCACTCGCTGGGCAGAAGATTTGAAAATGCCAGGGTACCAAACACGTGATTTTACGTATGGCGATCCTATGACAGAAAACTATTTTTCAAGCCCAGCTTTTGATATGTACCCGGTAGTGGGTGTTAATTGGTCTGCAGCGAAGTATTTCTGCGATTGGCGTTCTAAATTGATGAATACCTACCGTAAATCACAAGGTTTGGCTAATCTTCCTCGTTTTACTTTACCTACCGAATCAGAGTGGGAGTGGGCGGCTCGCGGTGGACGTGCTTCGGCTAAATACCCTTGGGGGAATCCTTATTTAGCTAATGCGAAAGGTTGTTTATTAGCGAATTTCAAACCGCACCGCGGTAATTATGATGCGGATGGTTATGAGTATACTGCTCCAGCAAATGCCTACAGTCCAAACGACTATGGCCTCTATAATATGGCTGGTAATGTGGCTGAATGGTGTGAAGATGCTTTCGAGGAAAATGCCTCTGCTGTCACTTGGGATTTGAACTCTATTAACCGTGATGCGAGTAATCCACGTAAGGTAGTTCGTGGAGGATCTTGGAAAGATATGGGTTACTATCTAGAAACGGGTACACGTACCTTTGAATATGAGAAAAACAAAAGGTCCTATGTAGGATTCAGATGTGTGATGCGTTACTTAGGGCGCCCTACATCGAGATAAGAAAAACGAAAATCTATTATTAAGAATTAACAAAATGGAAAAGTCGATTAATGTAATTGCCAGTTTTGGTGCCGCTATTGTAATTGTGGGCGCTTTATTTAAAATCTTGCACTGGTCAGGTGCGAACGAAATGTTGATGGTAGGTATGTTTACAGAGGCCGCTATCTTTATTTTGTTTGGTGTTCTTTACATGAAGTCTAAAGAAGAAAAGCATTACGACTGGGAAAAGGTATATCCTGAATTAGCTGGAGAGGCTCCTCGTCCTGCGGCGGCACGTCACACGGGTGATGTTCCAGGTTTAGATGCTGAGGCAGTAGCTCATTTAACCAAAAGTTTGAAATCGTTAACGGATACAGCCAACAGTTTATCTGAGATTTCTAAAGCTACAGGAGCTACGCAAGATTTCGTTAAATCATTAAATTCATCTGCAGAGTCTTTAGGTGGATTAAACAAGTCCGTTTCTGAGGCGTCACAATCATTAGCGACTATTTCAGCATCTTCATCTGAAGCGGCTAAATACACGCAAAATTACGCGAAAGCTGGAGAGTCTTTGGAAAAATTAAACGCAGTATACGAAGCGGAAATTCAAGAAGCTAGCAAGCACATGAAAGCGATCAACGGTTTCTATGGTAACGTGAATAGCAGCGTAGAGCACATTGCTGCGACTCAAAAAGATGCAGAATTATTTAAGGCAGAATTAGCGAAATTAAACGCAAACATTCAGTCTTTGAATCAAGTATATGGTAGTATGTTAACAGCTATGAAAGGCTAATTATGGCAAGTTTAAAAGAGACCCCCCGGCAGAAAATGATCGGGATGATGTATTTGGTGTTAACTGCCTTGCTCGCGTTGCAGGTTAGTGATGCCTTATTGCAGAAGTTTGCCTTATTGAATAGTAGCTTGGAAATGGCGAATCAATCATCCTTGAGCAAAAGTAAAGGTATGGTGCAAGGTATCGAGGAGCGAATTAAAGATCTCCCGAATCCAGCAGCTTATGCCGATGTATTGAAAAAAGCGAATGAAGTGCGTCGTATTACTGATGCTTTGGTAGGTCACATCGAAAATTTGAAAGGCCAGGTATTAGAAGCGGCTGGTGGTATTGATCCCGAAACTGGTAATATCAAAAACCCGAAAGAAGAGGAAAAGATCTACGAAATAATGGTAGGTGGAACTAAACAAGGGGAAGCTTATAAGTTGATTCCCTTGTTTGATAAATATATAAAGGAGCTAACTGCATCAGCTGATCCAGGAACTAAATTCCCCTCATTAGCTTTAGAGGCAAAAGATATTCCATCTGCGCAAAAAGATCCGAATCAAGCGAATAAGGATTTCGCTGAATTTAATTTTGAGCATACGCCAGTGGCAGCAGCTTTGGCTACTTTATCTCAAAAGCAATCAGAGATTCGTCGGTATGAAGCGGAAGTGTTAAATCAATTAGCGGCTAAAGTGGGAGCTAAGGAAATTAAGTTTGATAAAGTCTTTGCTCAAGTTTCTGCCAATGCCAATACGGTAGTGGCGGGTATGGAGTACCAAGCGGAGGTGTTCATTGCAGCGACCTCTAGTGGATTTACACCGCGTATGAGTCTGAATGGTTCTTCTGTACAGGTTGTGGATGGACGTGGACAAATTAAATTTAAAACTTCCGGAGGCGGGTTTGATGCAAACGGTTTGGCAAAAAAGACCTACACAGCGTCGGTTTCTTACATGAGCCCTACGGGACCTAAAACGGAAACAATCACCAAAGAATATTTTGTATTAAAGCCCACTTATAATATTGAGACAGGTACTTTACCTGCACTTTACTTAGGTTGTGCGAACCGTTTAAGTGTGGCGAGTGCTGGATTAGGTGCGCTTTGGAATCCAAGTTTTACAGCAGAGGGCGGAGAGACAATTGCAGGAACTAATAAAGGCAAAGTGACGATTGTTCCTACCTCCTCTACGGTAACATTAAATATTAATAATGGGGGAACCTTATTGGGTAAAGAGACATTCAGAGTTCGTCGTGTCCCAAGACCTGAGATTCGAATTGTAGGAAGCGGAGGATCTGAGTTGAATGATAAAAGTGGTGAAAATGCTGCTGGATTACGTTTTGTGAATGCAAAAGCTATCGCAGATGAGTCGTTTGCAGCAACTAATCCAGACGACGCAAACTACCGCGTATCTGAAATAGAAGTGGCGCTTGCACGTGGCACGAAGCGGGTAGCCTCAGTTACCCTGCCAGGAGGAGGATCTATTTCTTCCTTAGCAAGTCAAGCACAAACGGGTGACCGCTATCGGATTGAAGTGAAAGGAGTACAACGTAAGAATTTCAAAGGAAGTATTGAAACGATACCATTTTCATTCGTCAAAGTCATTCCATTGAATTAATCGTATTTATATGAAGTTGAAGCATATTTTATTGGCTGGATTCTGTTTGATTTCTATGAGCATTTTTGCTCAAGAAGCATCCTCTAATCCTAATCCTAATTCTGCCCATCCGATTGATGAGGCGGATGTTCAATACCGTGCCCAAATTTGGCGTCGAATGGATTTGAACGAGAAAATTAATCAGCCATTTTTTGCCGAGAACAATCAAATTTCTAAATTTTTAATTGAGGGTGTTAAGGCTGGTCTTTTGACTCCCTATACAAACGACTCTTTAAATACTAAGTTAACCTTAGATCAATTTATTGATCGCTTAAAAATCAAAGGAAAGTTAGAAAACGGCGGTTTAACAGCAGAGGAAATTGCAGCAGGTTTTGGTGGAGAAGCTAAGCCAGCTGCGACTACAGGTGCTGCTGATGGGGTTGATGATGGTTGGGGTACGAAGAAAGCAGCTAGCTCTACTGCAGAGAAAAAAGTGGTGGATGATTTCGATAAAGGGCCTATCGTTGCAGGAGTAGATTATTACATCCCTAAGCAATTGTCCATTCTTGAAATTAAAGAAGATGCGATCATTGATCGTAAACGCTCTCGTTTGTATTTCGATATTCAAGCGATCACGCTAAAAATTCCAGCTTCTGCTTCGGATGCGGGTTTAGAAGATGCTGTTGCTTCATTCCGTTTTAAAGACGTATATAAGTTCTTTAAGAATAACCCGAACTGTATTTGGTTTAATTCTACAAATGAAATGCAACACAGAAACATGGCTGATGCTTTTGATTTACGCTTTTTCAGTGCTCGCATTATCAAGAAAGGAAATGCGGCGAATAAAGATATTTTTGATCAATTCCCTAATGAAAAAGAGGCCTTAAAGAAATCACAAAAATTAGAGCAACAGCTGCAGGATAAAGAAGCAGAAATGTGGGAGAATTAATCCTCAAAATCTTATTTTAATACAATTTAAACCACCTTTTGGTGGTTTTTTTTGTGTAATAGATGTAACTTGCAATGTTAATAGAATCTAATCCATATTATGTCGTATCAACGCAAGACAAAAATTGTAGCCACAGTAGGTCCCACATCAGAATCAAGAGAAGCATTAATCCAATTAGCTCAGGCAGGCGTAAACGTTTTCCGCTTAAACTTTTCCCATGGAACACATGAGGATCATTTAGAGCGTTTAAAAACGATTCGTTCTATCTCAGAAGAAATGGGTTTGAACTTAACGGTTTTACAAGATTTACAAGGTCCTAAAATTCGTACACAATTAGTGGAGAATAATGGCGTGCCTTTAGTAGCCGGCCAACAGTTAATCTTTGCCATGGATGAAAATCTGTTAGGAACATCTGAAAAAGTAGGTACTACGTATACATCGATGTACTTAGATGTGAACCCAGGTGAGCGAATCTTAATGGATGATGGTAACTTAGAAGTAAAAGTACTTTCGGTTGATAAAGTGAAGAAAGAAGTAGTGACAGAGGTGATCTACGGTGGTATTTTGAAATCTAAAAAAGGAATTAACCTTCCAGGTACTAAGGTATCTTTACCTTGTTTGACCCCTAAAGATGAGGCTGATTTGTATTTTGGCCTTGATCACGGAGTGGATTGGGTAGCGTTATCTTTCGTTCGTAAGGCGAGTGATATTTGGGATATTAAAGAGAAGATTAAAGCTTATGGTAAGAATACGCGTGTAATCGCGAAAATTGAAAAGCCAGAAGCGATTGATAATTTAGATGAGATTATCGCAGCAACTGACGCCATTATGGTGGCTCGAGGTGATCTAGGTGTAGAAATGGACGGCGCAGTCGTGCCTTACTTACAAAAAGTAATGGTAGAGAAGTGTACGGCGGCAGGTAAGCCTGTTATCGTAGCTACACAGATGTTAGAGTCGATGATCACTAATCCTGTTCCTACGCGTGCGGAAACGTCTGACGTAGCGAATGCGGTATTGCAAGGTGCTTCAGCGACCATGTTGAGTGGAGAATCAGCTTCTGGTGCTTATCCCGTGAAAGCGGTTGAAACAATGGCTCACATTCACGAAGTGGTGGAGCAACAACAAAATGAAATTGAAATCGTACAAGGTAACGAAGCGGCGATTTACTTTAAGAATCACTCGTTAAGTGCATCGACTTCTGAAAATGTAGCTTTGCAAGATCGTTTAATTGCAGGTGCATGTCGTTTAGCACGTGACTCGAAAGCAAAAGCGATCTTATGTATCACGAATTCAGGTTATACAGCGTTCCGTTTATCAGCTCACCGTCCTAAGGCAGATTTATTCGTGTTTACATCGAATAAGGAATTGATGTCTACGATGGGCCTATTGTGGGGAGCGCGAGTGTTCTTCTACGATCCAGGTACGGGTAACGCAGAGAAAACAGTAGCTGCGATGGTAGACAAATTGAAGCAAGATAACTTGTTGTCTAAAGGAGATATCTTCGTGACGACATTATCTGTTCCAGCGAATCAAGACAAGAAAACAAATACAGTTCAATTAGGTGTAGTTGAGTAAATCCTAGATTTAGGGCGCTCGTTTAGATTATGAAAAACAAAAGTTCTTTGCTTTCATCACTTTTAAAAGGGCTATACACTTTCTGGGCAGGATTAGTATTCGTATTGATCTTCTTGTTATTATACCCATTGATCTTTATTTGTCTTCAAAGACGATCATGGAAAAGAGTTGCTCATCGGCTTGTCGGGCTGTGGGGGCAACTCTTTTTTCTTTTTGCAGGAATTCGGGTCAAAGTGACTCATCACTTTAAGCCAGATCCTATGCAGAACTATGTGTTCTGTGCAAATCACTTCTCCTATGTGGACATTGCGCTCGTCGTGGTGATTATTCGCCATTATTTTTCTTTCGTTGGGAAGAATGCAATGAAGAAAATTCCGCTTTTTGGCTATCTCTATGCTCGTTTAAATATCTTAGTGGATAGAAGTGATAAGAATAGTCGCGCGAGTTCATTAAACCGCTCCATTCGAGCACTGCAAGCTGGACGAAGTATTGTTATCTTTCCTGAGGGCGGTATTATCTCTAAGAATTTCCCCTATATGGCAAATCCACTGAAAGATGGAGCCTTTATTATGGCTATTCAACAACAGGTGCCTATTGTTCCCATGAGCTTTCATAACAACCATCAAATCATGGACGAGGATACACTGATGATGCGTCCAGGTTTATTGCAGGTGGAAATTCATCCGCCCTTTGAAACGAAGGGTTTGACGATGGAAGATTTACCAGTTTTGAGGGAAAAAGTGTTTGAATCCATACAAAATCCTATCTTAGCGTATTACGGTTTAAAATAAGCGAATATGCGTCTTTTTCTCCTAGGTTGTATCTTGACCTTGTTTTCTTGTGGGACTGCTTCAGTGGAAGATAAATCCTCCTTGCCGCGTCCCAAGGGATTCCCTTTGATAGCTATTCCGTCTCATCAATACATGGCTCTTGAAAATGGCCACCCGTTCAGTTTTGATGTGTCTAAGCAAGCCAATGTTAAAAAGGACACCTTTGCTTTAGCGGAACCCCATTGGATGTATATCTATTATCCTCGTTGGGATGCTTTTATCCAGTTGACTTATAAATCAGTAGGCGGCGATCGCAAGAAGTTGGATAAGATGATCCGAGATTCCTACATCTTAGCCTCTAAACACCAAATGAAAGCAAATCGGATTGAGGATGCGATTTTGACGACACGTGATGGCCGCAAAGCGACTGTGATCGAATTAGAGGGTGAGGTGGCTACCCCTTTTCAGTTTTTTGTGACGGATAGTACGACGCATTTCTTGCGGGGGGCAGTGTATCTAAATACGGCAATGAAAAATGATTCATTGGCTCCGGTTATTCGGTATTTAAAAGAAGATGCTATTCACCTGATTCAAACCTTGCGATGGAAATAGGGGAGGAGAAAACGGTTTTTGTGGATGCCTTGCTTCCGCTGCCCATTCCTCGGTATTTTACCTACCGGGTACCTCGGGAATGGGCGGAATTTGTTCAGTCTGGATTGCGGGTGGTGGTGCCTTTTGGGACGAAGAAAGTCTTGACGGGTGTTATTGTCTCGGTTCATCATAACCCGCCGAAGCAATACCAAGCGAAATATTTATTGGAGATTTTAGACGATTCTCCCCTGGTTACGTCTTCTCAAATCGCCCTTTTTCAGTGGGTGGCTGACTATTATATGTGTTATCCTGGGGAGGTATTTCAGGTCGCTTTACCGGCTGGTTTGAAGATTTCGAGTCAATCTAAGGTGCAAGCGAATCCTGAATTTTCGAGCCCTGAAACGTTGACGGATAAAGAATTAGCCCTCTATGTAGAAATCCGAGATAAAGGTGCTTTGACTTATGATGAGTTAGCCAAATTTGCGGAAGTCAAAAGTCCCTATCACCTCATTAAGGCCTTAGTAGGAAAAGATGCGGTGATTATTTTTGATGAGCTAAAAGACCGCTACACCCCTAAAGTGCAGCGCAAGGTGCGTTTGGTAACTGCTTTTGAGGACAAATTAGTCCTGACTGATTTAATTCAATCGCTGGAGGAGAAGCCAAAGCAACTGGCCATTCTCTTGCATTATCTGCAATACATTCCGGTACTAAGAAGCCCAGAAACGAACCAAAAAGGTCTCGCAAAAAATAGTTTTAGCCAAGTTGGATTATCAGAAAGTTCCCTGCAAACTTTAGTGAAGAACGAGGTTTTTGAGATTTTTGATATCGTCGTTTCACGTTTTGATGAAGCAGATGAAAATTTTGTACCCTCTACCTTTACCTTGAATGCCCCACAGGAAAAGGCTTATCATTCAATTTTAAGTCAATTCCAGGAAAAGGATGTCGTTTTATTACATGGAATTACGGGTTCAGGGAAGACAGAGATTTATATTAAGCTGATTCAGGAAGCTTTAGCGAATGGAGATCAGGTCCTGTATTTACTGCCAGAGATTGCCTTGACGACACAGATTGTGGTTCGTTTAAAGCGGATTTTTGGGGAGCAGGTAGGGATTTATCATTCGAAATTCTCGGATAACGAGCGGGTGGAGGTTTGGAAATCCATCGTGGAGGGGAAATATCCTTTTGTGGTGGGCGTGCGTTCCTCCGTTTTTCTACCATTCAAGAATTTGGGATTGATTATTATAGATGAAGAGCACGAAACTTCCTTTAAACAAGCAGATCCGGCACCACGCTACCACGCGCGGGACGTGGCGATTGTCTTAGCTCATCAGCAGAAAGCAAAAGTTTTGCTAGGTTCTGCGACGCCATCGATGGAGACGTATTATCAGGCCAAACAAGATAAGTATGGCCTCGTGGTCTTAAAAGAACGTTTTGGAGCAGCTCAATTACCGGCGATGCATTTAATCGATACGAAATATGCGAATCGGATGAAGCAGATGAAAGGCGGATTTTCGGTGGATTTGATTGAAGTGTTGGCAGATAATTTGAAGCAAGGGAAGCAAAGTTTATTGTTTCAAAACCGCCGTGGCTATTCCCCTTATCTCCAATGCCAAGACTGTGATTGGATTGCGACTTGTCACCAATGTGATGTGTCTTTAACTTATCACGCTAGGGAACAAGAATTGCGTTGTCACTACTGTGGCCACCACGAATCTCTATTGCATCGTTGTGGGGCTTGCGGTTCAGCTCAATTAAAAACGATGGGATATGGCACGGAGAAACTCGAGGAAGAATTGCAATTGCATCTTCCAGATGCACGTGTAGCCCGTATGGACTTAGATACGACGCGTTCTAAGACCGCCTTTACGAGCTTAATTACGGAGATTCAGAAAGGGCAGGTGGATATTTTGGTAGGAACCCAAATGGTAGCCAAAGGCCTTGATTTCGATGGGCTCTCTTTGGTGGCTATTTTTGATGCAGATAAGATTATCAATTTTCCGGACTTTAGAGCCCATGAAAGAGGCTTTCAGCTGATTACTCAAGTGGCCGGTCGTGCCGGCCGCCGTGAAGTACAGGGTCAGGTGTACATTCAGACGAATCAACCTACACATCGCTTGTTTACGTATATTCAGGAGGGAAATTACGAACAATTGTATGCAGACGAAATGATCGAGCGAGAGGGCTACCATTATCCTCCATTTACACGTTTGATTAAGCTGGTGATGCGCCATTACGAAGCACGCAATGTAGAATCGGCGGCGAAAGATTTGGGGCAATTGTTAAAAGCCAAATTCGGGAATGGTCGCGTATTAGGTCCAGAGAAACCCTTGATCGAACGCATTCGGAATCAATATGCGATGGAAATTCTGATTAAACTAGAGAAAGGCGTGGCGTTAGCCGCCTTCAAAAAGCAGCTTCGGGAGGAGTTAGATACCCTCAGCACGAAGCCAGCTTTCAAAGGCGTTCAAATTATTGTAGACGTAGATTGCAATTAGCGTACGTGTACCACTTCTTCATAAGGAACTCTAAAACGGGGTCCCCATACTCCCTCTTCCGTTCCTTTACCCACCGAAATGACCATGTTGATTTCTGCTCCAGCAGGTAGATTTAAGTGTTTCTTCACTCGCTGTGCGTCAAATCCTTCCATGGGGCAAGATTCGAAGCCCTCTGCCGCAATTGATAACATAAAGGTTTGTGCTGCCAGGGCACATGATTTGTGGACCATCACGCGTTGATCAGCCTTACCACCAAAACGCATCATCGGTTTTTTCAATCCCATCCAGAAACAGATGTTCCAGCGAATGAACGTAGAAATGCCAAAGATATCGTTGCGGTATAATAATGGAATAAGCTTGCCGTAGTATTCTAGGCCTCTTTTTTGCATCTTGCTGGGTTCGCCTTCGATGGAATCTTGCACTAATTTCAAGTTCCAAGCCGCTCTTTGTTTCCAAAGGTCCTGACGAGTTACAAATACGACCATATGGGCGGTATCTTTTGCCGCAGATTGTCCTAGGCAAAGCTGGTGAAATGCTTTCTTTTCTTCTTCACTTTTGATCCAATAAAACTCCCAAAGTTGCATATTGCTACTATTAGGGGATAAAATGGAACGTTGTAAGCTTCGTTCGATGACGGCATCATCCACTTTTACCGTGGGGTCATAGCGTCTATTGGAACGTCTTTTCTGAATTATCTCTTCGAATTTTGTTGAAAGCATCTCTCTTTTTTTTATGCCAAATATAGCAGAAAATCCCTGCTTTTGCCTCTGATTTGATTACCTTTGTGGTTCGAAATAATTAACCCACATTTATATGCTTAATCTTGTTTTATTTGGGCCTCCAGGGGCAGGCAAAGGCACTCAGTCCGCAAAATTAATTGCGAAATACGGTTTAATCCATTTGTCAACAGGTGATTTATTGCGTGCAGAGATTTCTGCTGGTACTACTTTAGGCTTGGAAGCAAAGAAATTGATGGATCAAGGTATCTTGGTGCCGGATGCAGTAGTGATCGGAATGATCGAGAATAAATTGAACGAGAATAAAGAGGCGGCGGGTTTTATTTTTGATGGTTTTCCTAGAACGGAGGCGCAGGCTCAAGCTTTGGACAACTTATTAGCAGGTCATCAATTAGCGATTAATCACATGATTGCATTAGAGGTGAGCGAAGAGGAATTAACACAGCGTTTATTAGAACGTGGTAAGACTTCAGGCCGTCCAGATGATCAAAACGAAGAATTAATTCGCAAACGCGTGCAAGAATACGGCGAAAAAACAGCTCCAGTAGCTGGATATTACGCTGCTCAAAATAAATTCTCAGGAATTAATGGTATTGGCGAAATTGAGGAGATTTTCTCTCAAATCATCGCTATTATCGAAGCATAATTAACAAAATAGAATGACATCTAACTTTATTGACTACGTCAAAATCAATTTACGTTCCGGCCGAGGAGGAAGCGGTTCATCCCACTTTCGGAGGGAAAAACACGTGCCTAAAGGTGGTCCAGATGGTGGCGATGGCGGTCGTGGAGGTCATATATACCTAGTTGGAAGTACGCAACTTTGGACATTGATTCACTTGAAATACCAGAAGCATATTATTGCTGATAGTGGAAATGGTGGCGAAGGCGGACGTCGTTCCGGTTCAGAAGGAGAAGATGTATTCATTCAAGTTCCTTTAGGAACCATCGTGAAAAATGCGGAAACGAATGAGTTTATCGCGGAAGTAACCGAAGAAGGCCAAAAGATATTAGTTCTTCCAGGGGGCCGAGGTGGTCTTGGAAATCACAATTTTAAGTCATCCACGAATCAATCTCCTCGCCACGCGCAACCGGGTGAAGCTGGACTAGATGTATGGGTGGTGATGGAATTGAAAGTGTTAGCTGATGTAGGTTTAGTGGGTTTCCCGAATGCGGGAAAGTCAACACTTTTATCGGTTCTTTCTGCTGCTACTCCTGAAATTGCGGACTATCCTTTCACCACGTTAGTGCCTCAATTAGGGGTTGTCGAATACCGGGATGAAAAGTCGTTTGTGGTAGCAGATATCCCAGGTATAATCGAGGGAGCTTCTGAGGGTAAAGGTTTGGGATTGAGATTCTTACGCCATATTGAGCGAAACTCTATTTTATGCTTTTTGATTCCATCGGATGCTGAAAACTGGGGAGAGGAATACCGAATTTTAACGGGCGAATTAGAGAAATACAATCCGGAATTATTAGGAAAACGCCGGGTGATTGTGGTCTCTAAAATGGATCTTTCGATTCCTGAAATGGAAGAGGAAATGCGCGAAAGCTTGCCCAAAGATATTCCCGTATTATTGATTTCATCGGTGACACAGGAGGGAATTCAAGAATTAAAAGACTTACTTTGGACTACCTTATTGGACGAAAATAAAGATTTTGGAAAGATAAAGGAAGCACCTGTTCTTTTGGATCTGCCGGTGGTTAATCCGATGGCGGATGAAATGATGGAAGATCCGGAAGCGTTAGACTAAATCAGCTACTTGCTGCGCCATAATGGCGATACCCTCTTGAAAAGTTCTAGGTGCATAA
This sequence comes from Aquirufa esocilacus, assembly GCF_042715595.1. Taxonomy (NCBI): domain Bacteria; kingdom Pseudomonadati; phylum Bacteroidota; class Cytophagia; order Cytophagales; family Flectobacillaceae; genus Aquirufa; species Aquirufa esocilacus. The sequence continues at coordinate 242,522 of NZ_JBBKXX010000001.1, forward strand.
CCTAGGACTTTTTTTGCTTTATCGAGTACAAAACCTGTGCGAGCTGGTCTTTTGGCTGTTTGTTGGAACGTAGATGAATCAGCTTTTTGCAGTAAGGATTTGTCTAATCCATAATAATCTGCTGTCATGACTGCCATCTCATAAGGAGTTAAGAAATCTGATCCGGAGATGTTGAAAATACCTTCCACTTCGTCTTTTGAAAGTAACCAGCAACCCATCGCTAAATCTTCTGCTAACGTAGGAGTGCGGAACTGATCCGTAACAACTTGGATCGTTTTGCCGTCTTCCAGGGATTTTTTTACCCAAAGCACAATATTTGATCGGCTCATATCCGGCACAATGCCATACACTAAAACGGTGCGTGCAATGCTCCAGCGAATGGTTGATTCAAACAATAATTGCTCTGCTTTTAACTTGCTTTCGCCGTAATAGGAGATGGGATTTGCTACACCCTCTTCGGTATAAGGACCAGATGCTCCATCAAAAATAAAGTCAGTCGATAGATGGCATAAATAACTATTGTATTTTTCGCAGGCCTGAATGATAAATGCCACCGCATCCACGTTTAATAAATCACAACCTTCACGATCTATCTCACAGGTATCTACATTGGTCATTGCAGCGGTGTGAATCACTAACTCGGGCTTGTATTGGTCGAAAATTGTATTCACCTCTTCTTGAACTGTAATATCAAGGGATGCATAAGTATAGCCATCGGTTATGGGTAAACGATTTGCTCCACGGGCGGTGGCGATTAAATCGACACTAGGTTGTTGGCGTAGCAGTTCGACTAGTTTTTGGCCTAACAATCCATTGGACCCGGTGATTAATATGCGTTTTTTCATGACCCTAATTGCTGTCTGATTTTTCGTAATAATTGATGTGCGCCCAGATGAATGAGCTCCATGGCGACTTCTTTGCCTAGTAAGGCTGAATCCGTTCCTTGAGCGGAATGGACAATATTTTCAACCCCATCCAGACTTAAAACTCCTGCTTGTAGCGTTAATTTATCCCCACTGAAATGCGCATGTCCATATACAGGAACGCTACAACCACCCTCTAAATGGGCTAATAAATGTCTTTCAGCTAACAAGGCAGCCTCCGTAACAGGATGATTGCAAGCCTTACGAACAATAGCTTTAATGCTTGAGTCTAAAGAAATTGCACATTGAATCGCTACCGATCCTTGACCTACCGCCGGGACAAATTGATCCAAACTTAGGTGTTGTGTGATATAGGATTCCATTTCCATCCGGTGGACGCCAGCAAAAGCTAGCAGCATTGCATCGCAATCACCGTTTTTTAATTTCTCTAACCGTGTCTGCAGATTCCCCCGCATTTCTACTGCCATATGCTGTGGGTAGAAATGACTCAAGAAAGCGCGTCTACGTGTAGAAGAGGTTCCGATGCGCAAAGGTTCACTTGATGCGAGTGTCTTCGCCGGATCTAGGCTTAAAACAACATCCTGCGCCGCCTCTCGCTCCGTGAAAGCGATTAACTCCAATTCTGCGGGCAGATGTGATGGTAAATCTTTCGCTGAATGCTGTGCAATGTCGATTTCGCCCGTACACAACATGGCTTCTAATTCTTCTGTAAAAACTCCTTTTGAACCGATTTTAGAGAGTGAACGATCTAAAATTTGGTCTCCTTTCGTGGTGATCGATACGATTTCATAGTCTAATCCTTGCGTGGCTAGTAAGGCACCCACGTGGTGTGCTTGCCAAAGTGCCAAAGCCGAATTTCGAGTACCAATGCGTATCGTTTTCATATTAGGAGTTTTTCGTGTGGAAAACGCGTAATAAATGCAGTGATAAGTCCAGGTGTACCATTTTGGCTCGAGCATTGCGCTCTAAATGGTAGTGGACTTCGGATATTTTCTCCGTCATCGCCGCGATCTTATCGGTACTTAAGGTCTTCGAGAAGTTATCTACAAAGGCCTTTTCCTTTTCGAGCGATTTAATTAAGTTGCTCGCATCCGAAATTTGGTACAAACATTGTCTGAAAATATGGAGGCTGTAACTTAAAATGCCTTTCTGGTTTTCTTTAGCTAAACCGTCGAATTGGTCCGCTAATTGAACTAATTTGGTTAAATTTCGCGCATAAATGGCCCGCATCCACTCGGCAAACCAAGTGGTCGTGCTAAGATTGTCGGAGTTTGATTTCTCCAAAGCTTCAGAGATATTTCCCTCACAATTCACGGCGATTTGGTGCGCTTTTTCGGCATCTATGTCCGCTTTTTGGACTAAATAATCGGCTAAATCTTCCACCTCTACCGCTCCTACACTCACCCGCTGGGTTCTGGAAAGGATGGTAGTCAATAATTTGTCTGGTTCCGCACAAACAAGAATGAATAAAGTGGAACTAGGTGGCTCTTCTAAGGTCTTTAATAACGCATTTCCTGCGGCAGCGTTTAGTGTCTCTGGATTCCAAAGCATCACGACCTTAAAGGGGGCTTCAAACGGTTTTAGGCTGATTTTTTGTATCAATTTTCGGGTTTCTTCCACCGGAATGTTTCCTTGGCGATTCCCCTCTGCCCCCATATACCCCAGCCATTCGGGCAAGGTTCTGAAATAGGATTCTTGTATAAATTTTCGCCAATCAGGCAAAAATGCATCTGATTCCGCATCCTTTATCTTCTTCGTGATAACGGTCGGGAAGACATAGACTAAATCTGGATGAACACCACGCTGCAATTTCTGGCAACTGGGGCAAACACCACAGGAATCAGTTTCTGTTCGATTCTTGCAGAATAAGTAGGTAACAAAAGCATGCGCCATTGCGAGCTGAGCTCCTCCTGATGGGCCAACAAATAATTGTGCATGGGCGATGTGTTGATTTTGCACCGCAAGCGACAATGTTTTCTTGGTTTTATTCAGACCTGGAATGTCTTGAAATCGCATGAATAGGGCTTTTGTAAAAGAAAGAACTAATTTCGGAAAGATGTGTCCGCTTTCCAAATTTCATCCATGCTTTGGCGGAGATTTTCGGGGATTTCCTGATTTTTTAATTGCATCCAAGCGCAAGCAGAGGCAAACGCTTTTTCGAAGTCAAATGACTTCAGCGCTGGATACTCTCCAAAGCTAAAGGAGGGAATGAAACGCGGTGGAAAACCAATGCTCGAAAGATTGCAATGGCTTCCGATCACAGTTCCCGTATTCAGATGAGTTCCCACACCGGTGGTAACATAGTCGCCGATGATTTGACCTACAGACTTCATTCCCGTCTTGCGTAGCCCCTTTAGGGAGTAATCGTAAATAGAAACGGGCTGAATATCATTACGTAAGTTAGAGCCGGTCGTTAATGCGCCTAAATTTGAAAAGGATCCCACAATCGAGTTGCCTAAATAACCCTCATGCGCCTTATTGCTAAATGGGAAGAAAATACACTGGTTGATTTCGCCACCTACCTTGCAGCCTGGGCCTATCGTGGTGTTTGGTCGGATCTTTGCTCCTATGTTTGTCGTTGCGCCTGTTAGGAACGCCGCAGGACCCTGAATCAGTGTCCCTATTTGTATGTTTACTTCTTCTCCTATATAAATGGGCCCATTGCTGGCATCTAAAATACTTCCTTGCACCTGTGCTGAGGGGTGAATGTAGATGTTTTCAGAACAGATAAACGTATTGTTTCCGGGAGCAGGATTATTCCCCTTGATTTCAGCCCTCAAAAACTCGGCTTGGTGGGCTAGTAAATCTTCTGGATGCTGGAGGAAAGGAAGCTGAATTTCGATGTAGTATTTTCCCTGTCCTCTTTGGGCCAAAATACGACCCTGATTTACATACGAACTATCCTCTGGCAACTGGTCTAATAAGGCTAAAGTCGAAGCCAAAGGAAGAACAGCACTGAGTACCTGAATATCCGCCTGATTTGCATTCGAAACACGGGTAGGCCACTTGCTTTCTAGGGTACTCGTTCCAGCCCATAAATCAGCTATTTTTCGGTGCTGAGTAAGCGGTTGTAGAGCGGTCTGAAGCGCCAAATCCTCGAATAGATGTACTGTAAGCTGCATAGGACAAATCTAGGATAAAAAAAGCCTCCCCCCAAAGTATGGAAGAAGGCTTTTTGTATAGTCGTCAGAAAAATTACTTCGCGTAACGCTTGTTAAATTTGTCTACACGTCCTGTTGTATCTAACAATACGTTCTTACCTGTATAGAACGGGTGAGATTGAGATGAAACCTCTAATTTGTATACTGGGTAAGTAGCTCCTTCGAATTCTGTTGTCTCAGTAGTAGCAACACATGAACGAGTTAAAAACTTGTAATCTGCTGATAGATCGTGAAATACAACTTCTTTGTATTCTGGGTGGATATCTTTTTTCATGATAATGGATAATAGACGATTCCCTGCCGTCCTGTTTAAATAATGTTTTCCAAAGGGGATATTTGGACCTTACAATAAGGGATGCAAAATTACAGAATGTATTTTATTTTCCAACTATTTACCTTAACAAAAATTTTAGATATTTCCGCGCGATTTTTCCATCGTAATTTTTTTAAAAATAATTTTATAGCACTTTTCTAAGAAGGGATACGGCTAATGAATTGACTTGTGGGGGTTTGTATGTGGTATTTCAAATACGACCTTTTTTTATATTTTTTTTGGCCAAAAAATAGTTTGCACGGAGCCTCCTTTTTTTCTAATTTTACCAAGAGCACAATCAGCCAAAGATGCTTCAATTTTTGGTTTAGGAAAGCATAAAAACAAAACCGCCACACACTCAATTTGTTAACGCAAAAAGAGTCCAAAAGCTAAGAAAAAAATTCTCTTAACGCAGGGAATCTATTGTCTGTTTTTGCTGGGTTGGTTTTAACATTTATATAGATTACAAGTTTTAAATTATAATAGATAGATACACATGTACGTAGTAAAAAGAGACGGTCGTCGCGAATCAGTAAAGTTTGACAAAATCACCGCCAGAATTGAAAAGCTGAGTTACAGCTTAGATCCATTTTTTGTTCAGCCATTGGAGGTTGCTAGAAAAGTGATCACTGGTTTGTTTGATGGCGTTAAGACAACTGAACTTGATAATTTAGCGGCTGAAACGGCTGCCTCTTTGACGACAAAGCATCCGGATTATGCAGTTTTAGCGGCTCGTATCGCAGTTTCTAACTTGCATAAGAATACGTTGAAGTCGTTCTCAGCTACTATGAAACGCTTGTACACGTACATCGATCCTAAGACGGGTTTGAATGCAGCTCTTCTTTCGAAAGAGGTATACGACATTATTAAGAACAATGCCGTTGAACTAGATGAGGCAATCATCTATGACCGCGACTTTGGCTATGATTATTTCGGATTTAAGACCCTAGAGAAATCTTATCTACTAAAGCTAGATGGACAGATTGCCGAACGCCCTCAACACATGTTGATGCGTGTGGCGGTAGGTATCCATCAAACCGATATTGCAGCAGCGATTGAGACCTATAATTTATTATCTGAGCGTTGGTTTACTCACGCGACTCCGACCCTCTTCAATGCAGGTACTCCGAAGCCTCAATTATCGTCTTGTTTCTTGTTAACAATGCAGGACGATTCGATCGAAGGAATCTACGATACATTGAAGCAAACAGCGAAGATATCTCAGTCTGCTGGAGGTATTGGATTAAGCATCCATAACATCCGTGCTACAGGCTCTTATATCAAGGGTACGAATGGTACTTCGAATGGTATTATCCCAATGTTACGTGTATTCAATGATACGGCTCGTTATGTCGATCAAGGAGGTGGAAAACGTAAAGGTAGCTTTGCGATTTACTTAGAGCCATGGCACGCGGATGTATTCGAATTCTTAGAATTGAAGAAGAACCACGGTAAAGAAGAAATGCGTGCGCGTGACTTATTCTATGCCCTATGGATTCCAGATTTATTCATGAAGCGGGTAGAGAATAACGAGGAGTGGTCTCTTTTCTGCCCTCACGAGTGTCCAGGTTTAGCGGATACACACGGAGCTGAATTCGAAGCCTTGTATGAGAAATACGAATTGGCTGGTAAAGCACGCACAGTTGTTAAAGCACAAGAGTTGTGGTTTAAGGTCTTAGAATCTCAAACAGAGACAGGAACACCATACATGTTGTTCAAAGATCACGCGAACAACAAGTCAAACCAAAAGAACTTAGGTACCATTAAGTCTTCGAACTTATGTACAGAGATCATAGAGTATACAGCGAAAGATGAAGTAGCGGTTTGTAACTTAGCTTCTTTAGCGCTACCTAAATATGTGAACGCTGACGAAAACGGTGTTTTACGTTTCGATCACAAGAAATTATACGATGTGACAAAGATTGCGACACGCAACTTGAACAAGATCATCGATGTAAACTATTACCCAGTTAAAGAGGCAGAAAACTCGAACTTGCGTCACCGTCCTATCGGTTTAGGCGTTCAAGGATTAGCTGACGTGTTTATCTTGTTACGCATGCCATTTGAATCAGCAGAAGCGCAACAATTGAACAAAGATATCTTCGAAACAATCTATTTCGCAGCGATGGAAACATCGATGGAATTAGCGAAAGTAGAGGGTCCTTATTCTACTTGGGAAGGTTCTCCTATCTCGAAAGGGGTATTCCAATTCGATATGTGGAATGTGACTCCATCTTCAGGAAACTGGGATTGGGAAGATTTACGTACGAAAGTAGTAGAAAACGGTGTGCGCAACTCGTTATTAGTAGCTCCTATGCCTACGGCTTCAACGAGCCAGATTCTTGGAAACAACGAATGTTTCGAGCCATACACATCTAATATCTACGCACGTCGTGTATTGTCAGGTGAATTTGCGATCGTTAACAAGCACTTGTTGAAAGATTTGATCAAGTTAAACTTGTGGAATGATTCCATGAAGAACAAATTGATCATCGCGAATGGATCCGTTCAAAACATTCCGGAAATTCCTCAAAACTTGAAGGATTTATACAAAACGGTTTGGGAGATCAAGCAAAAGACTATCCTAGAGATGGCTGCAGATCGTGGAGCGTACATTTGCCAGTCTCAAAGTTTAAATATCCACATCCAAGATGTGAACTTCGGTAAATTAACTTCGATGCACTTCCACGCTTGGAAGCTAGGCTTGAAAACAGGTATGTATTACTTACGTACAAAAGCAGCAACGGATGCCATCAAGTTTACTGTGGAAAAACAAGCAGAGCCAGCTATCGAGCAAACGAATTTAGTGAACGAAACTGAATTAGTGTACTCAGAGGCAGCAGCGAAAGCAGCGGCAGCTAGCTTTGATAACAGTGCAGAACAAAATAAAGCAGATATGACTTGCTCTTTGGATAACCCAGAGGCATGTGAGGCATGCGGATCTTGATCCACACCTGCTATTAAATAACGAAAAGTCACTCAGCCCTTACTGTTGAGTGACTTTTTGCTTTTAAAAAAAGACACAGATGAAAAACATATTCATTAAATTGTTCTGGCTCGATGCGGTCATTGAGCTATTGTCTCCGTTACTATTTGCTTCCTATCCAGAAGTTCGACTTGTGTCGAAACCCTTGCTTTTGATTCTCCTGATGGGACATATCGCTATGGAAAATCCGAGGCCGGCGCTTTTCTTTACAGCCATTTTTGCTTTGCTAGGGGATGTGTTTTTAATGCTCCCAGGCGATAGTCCTTTGTACTTCCAGTTAGGTTTAGGGTCCTTTTTGATTATGCAGGTGAGCTATATTCGCCTTTTTGCTAAACAAGCTTCCGATGAGGCCTGGGTACCCGTTTTTGCACGAAAGCCTTTAGCTGGGGTGCTTATTTACGTATTCTCGTTTTTAGCCTTTTTAAACCCGTATTTAGCGGGAGGGATGAAGATTCCGGTGACCCTATACGCGTTTGCGCTGGGATCGATGCTGTACTTTGCGATTCGCCTTAGGAATCAGACCATTGTTCTGGGCGCATTTTTCTTTGTGGTTTCAGATAGCGTTTTGGCTTTTGGGAAGTTTTATTATTCTTTTCTGGGGATATCTTCGGTAGTTATGAGTACTTATATTGTGGCTCAATTGCTACTAATCAGTGCTTTGTGTAAATTGCAGCTTAAGAAATAAATCATGGCGACGCAAATCACGGAAACAATCTTATCTACTTTAGGCAGCACCTTGCAGGGAACGCTTCACACGGATACCGTGATGAAAACTTTGTATGCAACGGATGCGTCGGCCTATCGGGAGATGCCTTTAGGGGTGGTTATTCCCGAGACGATGGAGGATTTAGAGAAGATCATTCGATTTGCTGACCAACATTCCATTCCCTTGATTCCACGTACAGCAGGCACATCCTTAGCGGGCCAGGTGGTGGGTAATGGACTAGTAGTAGATGTATCCAAGTTTTTCAACCGAATTTTAGAGGTTAACGTGGCAGAATCCTATGTCTGGGTGGAACCAGGTGTAGTGCGGGATGTTTTGAATGTGGAGCTAAAAAAGCATGGATTGTTTTTTGGTCCAGAGACTTCTACTGCTAACCGCGCGATGATTGGTGGAATGGTGGGAAATAACTCCTGCGGTTCTAATTCCGTGGCGTATGGTTCCACGAGGGATCACGTGTTAGAGGTGGAAGGATTTCTTTCAGATGGTACGCCAGTTCATTTTAAGGCGGAAGATCCCTTTGAGACGATTAAAACACTAGAAAAAGGTTCTCGTCTGCATGGAATTTATGAGAAGACGCTTGCTTCCTTATCAGATCCGCAACACCAGAAAAATATTATTGACGAGTTTCCAAAGCCGAGCATACATCGTCGAAATACAGGCTATGCCGTGGATATGTTATTAAACACGAAAGCTTTTGAAAGAACGGAGGCGCCTTTTAATTTCTGTTCGTTGATCAGTGGGTCCGAAGGAACTTTATGTTTTGCCACTCGTATTAAACTGCACGTTGATCCATTGCCACCAGCTCATTTAGGTTTGGTTTGTGGCCATTTTAATACCATTGACGAAGCATTACGGGCAAATTTGATTGCCTTACAATTCAATCCATCTGCCTCTGAGTTGATGGATCATTATATTCTAGAATGTACCAAAGCGAATCCAGAACAACGCCAAAATCGCTTCTTCGTAGAGGGCGACCCAGGAGCTATTCTGGTCGTAGAATTGCGTTCTGATTCAGCCGAAGATTTAGCCTCTCAAGCGCAGGCATGCGAAGCAGCCATGCGTAAGGCAGGATTAGGATACCATTTTCCCTATGTGACAGGAGGCGATGTGAAGAAGGTGTGGGACTTGAGAAAAGCGGGTTTAGGCCTACTTTCTAATTTGCCTGGTGATGAAAAAGCGGTGGCCGTAATCGAAGACACGGCTGTAGACGTGAATGATTTGCCAGCGTTCATTGCTGAATTCAACGAAATATTACAAGCCAATAACCTGTATTGCGTGCATTATGCGCACGCAGGATCAGGAGAATTGCACTTGCGTCCAATCATTAATTTGAAGACAAAAGAAGGGCATCAGCAATTCCGTCATATTGCGGAGGAGATAGCTCGTTTAGTAAAGAAATTTAAAGGTTCACTATCTGGGGAACACGGAGATGGCCGTTTAAGAGGGGAGTTTATTCCCTGGATGGTAGGAGAGGAGAATTACCAATTGATGCGGGAATTGAAGTCTTGGTGGGATCCTAAGGGGATATTTAATCCTAATAAGATTGTGGATACACCTCCGATGGATACGTTTTTGCGTTACGAAGCTGGTCAGCAAACCCCTGAATTTAAAACAGCTTTCCGCTTCAAGGATCAGGATGTTTTGCAACATGCGGAGCAATGTAATGGTTCTGGAGATTGTCGTAAAACGCCTATTTCAGGGGGGACTATGTGTCCATCCTTTATGGCGACTAGAAATGAAAAAGAAACAACTCGAGCGCGCGCGAATATTTTAAGAGAGTTTTTAACGCGCTCAGAACAGCCTAATCGCTTTGCTCATGAGGAGATTAAGGAAGTGATGGATCTTTGCTTAGCTTGCAAAGGTTGTAAGGCTGAGTGTCCATCAAATGTGGATGTGGCGAAATTGAAGATGGAGTTTTTGTACCAGTATCAAAAAGAAAAGGGACTTCCTTTACGTTCTTGGCTGGTAGGGAACTTTGCAAAGCTATCTAATATAGCTTCCTATGTGCCTTTCTTATACAATGTGGTAATGGGAACACCGGTAATTCGCCGTATCTCTAATTCCCTCGTGGGTTTTCACCCAGATCGTACGATGCCATTAATGGCGAAACAAACACTTTGGACTTGGTTAAAGTCACGTACATCGCCCATTCAGGATAAGTCAGTTTACTTGTTTGTCGATGAGTTTACGAATTTTAATGATGCTGAAGTAGGTCGTACGGCTGTTTTATTACTTGAGCGTTTGGGTTATGAAGTGAAGATAATTCCGCATCCGATTTCAGGTAGAGCGTATTTGTCCAAAGGAATGCTAGATGAGGCACGCGTATTAGCGATGCAAAATGTACGCCTATGGTCCTCTTTAATCACAGAAAATACGCCATTGGTGGGAATAGAACCCTCTGCCATTTTGACCTTCCGCGATGAATATCCGGATTTAGTGTCGGATGAATGGGTAGAAAAGGCACAAGAATTAGCTAAAAATACTTTATTACTAGAAGAATTTATCGCTAGAGAGGCAGATGCCAAACGCATCACCTCTGCGGCATTTAGCACAGAAAAGAAACTGATGAAATTGCATGGGCATTGCCAACAAAAGGCTATTTCGTCCCTTGTTTCAGCTAAAAAGGCTCTCTCTTTACCGGAGAATTTCGAAGTGCAATTAATCCCATCAGGGTGTTGCGGAATGGCGGGATCTTTTGGGTATGAGAAAGAACATTACGACTTATCTATGCAGATAGGGGAATTAGTTTTATTCCCTACGGTACGATCTCAGCCAGAAGAAGTAGATATTGTAGCCTCTGGAACCAGTTGTCGCCATCAAATTCACGATGGAACTAAGCGGCATGCGAAGCATGCCGCGGAGATCCTATATGCCGCTTTAAAATAAGATTAGAATTTCCAGCGTACGAATGCCTCCATGGCTTCGTATTCAGCAAGGCCTAAGGCGTTGTAGAGAGAAGCCGTTGCTCGGTTTCTTTCTTCAGCCCGTTGCCAAAATTCCCTTGAATCGTCTCCTTGGAATACAACCCCGTCCTTTTGAGATTGGTGTTTGAAAATACCCATTCTCTTTTTAAATACTTGGTCTGGAGACATCGGTACGGCCATTTCGATTTGATCAATATCCCACTCTGCCCATGCACCTTTGTATAGCCATACCCAGCAGTTCTTCATGTATTCCCGGTGTTTTAAGCGCGTTACAGCCTCTAGTATGGCGTCTAAGCAGACTTTGTGTGTGCCATGTGGATCCGCTAAATCGCCGGCTGCATAAATTTGGTGTGGTTGAATCTCCTCAATGAGATCCATTACGATTTGAATGTCTTTTTCGCCTATGGGTTTTTTGCGAATTGTTCCTGTTTCATAGAAAGGCATTTCTAGGAAGTGTGCGTTCTCTTTTTTGATCCCCACGAAGCGGCAAGTATTCTTTGCTTCACCCTTGCGGATTAAGCCCTTGATTTCTCTAACGGCCGGAATATCAATTTCTGAATCCGGTTTATTCTTGAGGAATTTGATCGCCTCCTTGTAAATCCGGTTTGCTTTGGCGTTCGGGCTTTCGAATTTTTCATTGAAATCCACTACGAATTCTGCGAAACGAAGTGCCTCGTCGTCAGCTACAGCAATGTTGCCCGTCGTTTGGTAGGCTACGTGTACATCATGACCTTGGTCGTGTAAACGTTGGAATGTGCCACCCATGGAAATGATATCGTCATCTGGATGCGGACTGAAGATTAATACTTTCTTCTTCGCAGGGAATGCGCGCTCTGGGCGGTGCGTGTCATCTGCATTCGGTTTTCCGCCAGGCCAGCCTGTGATGGTGTGTTGTAAGTAATTGAATACTTCGATATTGATTTCGTATGCTTGGCCATACAAAGACAAAAGCTCAGATAAGCCTTGTTCATTATAATCTTTCGATGTAAGTTTTAAGACGGGTTTCTGTAGGGTCAAAGAGAGATGAGTCACCGCCTTTTTGATCATATTTCTGTCCCATTTCACGGTGTCCACGACCCAAGGAGTTTTAATTCGGGTTAACATAGATGCCGCCGTTTCATCTAAGATAAAGGATGCGTTCGGGTGTAATTGAAGATAGGATGCGGGAATATCTGAGGTGACGGTGCCCTCCACGGCTTTGGCTACACTATCTGCTTTATGTTCTCCCCAAGCCAATAAGACGATCTTCTTGGACTTCATAATGCTGTCGATTCCGAGCGTGATGGCTTTTTTGGGTACCTTTTGTAGGCCACCAAAATCAGGCGATGCATCTATTTTCGTCGCAATATCCAACGTCATTAAACGTGTTTTTGAATTGATAGTAGAACCGGGTTCATTAAAACCAATATGTCCATTGCGGCCAATGCCTAATAAGTAATAATCAAAACCTCCCAAGCGTTCAATCTTCGCTTCATAGTCTCTGCAAAACTCCGGAATCTTTTCTAAAGACAGCGTTCCGTCAGGTAAATGGTAATTAGTTACCGGTATATCAATATGGTCGAAGAGTTGTTCTTTCATAAATCGGACATAACTCTGTATGGAATCCGGTTCCATCGGATGGTATTCGTCCAAATTAAACGTGATGACATTTTTAAAACTCAAGCCTTCTTCTCTGTGAATTCGGATGAGTTCTTGGTATACTTTTTTGGGCGAAGAGCCAGTGGCAAGTCCTAAAATGGTAGGTTTTTTTTCTTGGTTATTTTTGCGAATAAGATCCGCAATTTCTTTCGCGACTGATTTAGAGGCTAAATCAGAATCTAAAAAAATATGTGTTGGAATGCGTTCGAAGCTAATTTCTTGTTCCATTATCTTATTTTTGATTGTTTTTAGAAGCGACAACGAGGAGGTCTAAGGATAAAGTGTCGAATAGCCGTAATATGGTTTTTATCGCTGGGTTGCCTTTGCCTAATTCAATACTGTGAATAGTTTTGATGGCCACACCACTTCGTATGCTAAGTTCTTCCTGTTTTAATCCGATGGCATTCCTTTTTTCTCTGATGATTTGCCCGAATACTTGTAAATCCATTGTTGATAGGTTTTTGACAAATGTAAATAATTATTCAATATAAATTACATAATGGTAATATGTTTCCGATTATGGTAAAAAAATACCTCATTCCCCGTTTATCATAATTTAACAACGAGAAAAAACATTTACCCGTATCTTTGAGTTTTTAAAATTATGCGCAAATTACTTTTCCTTATTTTTCTGTTCTTACCTGGTATATTATATGCCCAAAAGTCTACCATTAGTGGCTACGTAAAAGAAGCGTCTAGTGGTGAGGGACTCATCGGCGCTAGTGTGTATGTAAAGGAATTAAAAACAGGTAACGTCACTAATACCTATGGCTTTTACAGTTTAACGCTTCCTACAGGTAAATACACACTCGTTTTTTCTTCGTCAGGATTTAAAAAGAGCGAGCAAGAAGTTGTTGTGGCGGCTAAACCTCAAGAGATTTCGGTGGAATTAGTAGCTGATTCTCAGGAATTAGCCGAAGTTATTGTCAAAGCACGTGCAAATGATGAGAATGTGAAAGGGATTGAAATGTCTGTTAACAAAGTCGACATCAAAACCATTCGTAAAATTCCAGCTCTTTTAGGAGAAGTTGATCTGGTACGGGCTATCCAATTATTACCTGGCGTATCTACGGTAGGCGAGGGAGCCTCCGGCTTTAATGTCCGAGGTGGAGGAGTTGATCAAAATTTAGTGCTATTAGACGATGCTCCGGTATATAATTCCTCTCATCTCTTTGGTTTCTTTTCTGTCTTTAATCCAGATGCGGTTAAAGATGTGAAATTGTTCAAGGGTGGCATTCCATCGATGTATGGTGGTCGCGCGTCTTCTATTTTGGATGTGAAAATGAAAGAGGGTAACGCGAAGAAATTAGAAGTGAATGGAGGGGTTGGGGTAATATTTTCGCGTATATCTATCGAAGCTCCCATAGTAAAGGATAAGGCGTCCTTTATTGTGGCGGCACGTCGTTCTTATATCGATGTTCTAGCAAAACCTTTTTTAACTGGAAATAACGCGAATTCTAAATTTAGTTTTTATGATTTGACTGCCAAAGTCAATTATACCATCAACTCGAAGAATACCGTTTTTATGTCCGGATACTTTGGACGTGATGTATTTGGAACTGGTTTTGGTTTTGATTGGGGAAATACAACCTTAACAACACGTTGGAATCACGTTTTCTCTAATAAATTATTCCTTAACGCGACAGCATTCTATAGTAATTACGATTACATGTTGGATTCTGATATTGAAAACAAACGCCCCAATGATGCCTTTAAATGGACGTCTAACATTGAAAATTTTAGTATCAAACCTGATTTTACGTATTACGTAAGACCGGACAATACCATTAGTTTTGGAGGGCAATTACTTTCGTATGATTTTACTCCTGGTAAGGCAAATGCTACTTCGAATGGGGAGAAAAGAGAGTTTGGACAAGCGAATAAGCAAGGTGTGGAAGCTTCAGCTTATATTGGTCATGACTGGAAAATTAGTTCGCGCTTAACGGTTCAATACGGCGTTCGCTACTCGCACTATGATTATAAGAGCTTGAATGGGGAGTATTATGATCGAATTCCTGTGGCGGTAAGCACGGAGAATCCATCTGGTTATTTATTAAAAATAAATCAAACGGATCCGGATGCTGTGGTAGCGTCCTATGGAAACTGGGAGCCGCGTTTTGCTCTAAATTTGACGGGGAATGAATCGTCTTCGGTGAAGTTGAGCTATAATCGCTTAGTTCAATATATTCACTTAATGTCGAATACGGCGGCATCTACCCCTTTAGATGTTTGGACTTCATCGACGAATAATATCAAACCCCAAATTGTAGACCAACTAGCCTTAGGCTTGTTTAAAAATTTTGGCCCAGATGGTAATAATTATGAATCGTCTGTGGAGGTATATTACAAGGATATGGAAAATCAAATCGATTATGCGGATCGGGCGAACTTGTTCTTAAACCCGTATTTTGAAAAAGATTTGCTATTCGGAAAGGGCCGTGCCTATGGAATCGAGTTTTTTTTAAAGAAAAACGTAGGAAAACTGACAGGTTGGGCCAGTTATACTTTAGCTAGAACAGAACGTCAGATAGAGGGATTAAATAACAATGAATGGTATGCAAATCGCTATGATCGTACCCATACTTTAAATTTGGTTGGTCAGTATTCTTTATCTGACAAATGGTCTTTTGGGGCTAATTTTGCCTATATAACAGGTGTTCCTTATACTGTTCCAGCCCAAAAATATGTTTTTGATGGGATTGCCTATCCTCAAACGATTCCAGGAACTCGGGGAAACATACGGGTGCCAGATTACCACCGTTTGGATATTTCAGCTACGAAGAAAAACAAGAAAGCCTTGTTTGGAAAAGGTAGTTCAGAGTGGGTATTCTCCGTATATAACCTATATAATCGAAAGAATCCCCTCTCGATTTATACCCGACCTAATGAAGACAATTCAGTCCAAACCGAGGCTGTTCAACTCTCTATCATCGGTTCTTTTGTTCCTGCCGTCACCTATAATTTCTCGTTTTAAGATGAAGCTATTTTACTTATTTTTCATTCTTTTGGCCTTAACTTCTTGCGAAGAGATAGTTACCTTGCCTAGTCCTGATTCGGATCACTACATCGTGGTGGAAGCAAATTTGACTAATTTAAGCGCACCACAACAGATTATGTTGTCGCGCTCGCAAGATTATTTTGATCAAGCAAGTATTCCTAAAATTGGAGGAGCTCAAGTAACTGTTTCTGATACACTTGGGAATCTATTTTCTTTCAAGGAGAAAGTAGCCTTAAGTGGTATTTATGTCTGGGAACCAAGTGAACAGCAACCCACTATCGGTAAAGTAGGTACCATTTTTACTTTACAAGTAAAATGGCAAAACGAAACTATTTCAGCTTCCGCTAAAATGAATCGAGTGCCAGCTATTGATTCGATTTTGTACCAATATGACGAGGCGACTGGCCGTCAAGGTGCGAATGATAGTCCTAAGAATGGGTATGATGCCCAGTTTTATGCACGTGACATAAGAGGTGCTGGTGATTGCTATCGGGTTAAAACCTACCGCAACGGGGTGTTGTTTAATGATCCTGCCAATCTAACGTTGATCTATGATGCGGGCTTCCAAAAAGGCGCAATGACGGATGGATTGATGTTTATTTTGCCTATTCGACGCTCTATTTCTCCCTCTTTGTATGTAGAAAATGATAAGATTCGAGTGGAGTTATGGTCGATATCGGAGGATCAATTTAACTTCTACTCTCAGGCTCGTTTGGAACTGAATAACGCTGGCTTGTTTTCTAGACCAGCGGCTAACATTCCCACTAATATTAAGAATACAAACCCTGCCTCGAAATTGCAAGGTACTGGCTGGTTTGGAGTTTCAGCCGTAAGCTCTTTCGAAACCATTGTGGATCCCAAGAAAGCGAAGACGGGATTGAAATAATTATTCGAAGTTGAAAATCAAGCTAATGGTATGAGAATTCAATTGGCTTAATTTTGAATAACTGTTAGTGGTTCCTGGTGGAACAAAAAGATTATTCAAGCCATGTGAAATGCGAATTTCAGGGGAGAATTTAAAGAATCGGTAGAAACGCTCAAATCCAATTCCATATTCTAATGAAAGTTCAGAGGTATTGGCTGTTACAGCTGTATTCTTTTTCTTTACGTTCGCTTCTAAGCCTAATTTTAAGCCAGATAGTAAATACATGCGGTGGTTTTGGCGTCGAACGGAACGAAATTTGACTAACATCGGAATCTCTAACCAGGTTGATTCTCTCGAAATAAGGTCTTCGTTCGCAAATTGAATTTGGCGATCGTACAAGGCGATATTCAAGCCTGATTTTAGTTCTACATGTTTGCTTAGCGCATAATTGACAATTCCTCCGATTTGAAACCCAAACGTTTTAGGGGAAGATAAAGAAAGTGGTTCACCTGTTACATCGTTCACTAACACACTCGGAAATCCATTCGCATAATAATTGCTAGAAGTTAAACCGAACATGAAGCCAAAGTGAAGAGGTTTCTCGTCATAAAACTCATCATGTACCTGAATATATCTTTTTCCTTGGCCCATGGCGGTAAAACCAAGTAAGAATGCGATAATAAAACCGATTAAGTGACCTTTTTTCATGCGTTTTTAGCTTTTTTGTGCCCTAGGTAGATGGAACAAATTCCACCAGTCATTGGGATCCATTTCGTATCGATAAATCCACATTCCTGGTAAATAGTCAAGAAATCTTGTCCATCGGGAAAAGCTTGAACGGATTCAGGAAGGTAGGTATAGGCGGCTGGGTCTTTGGAAATTAATTTACCCAAGACAGGTAGGCAAAATTTTGAGTAGAAAGTGTAGAGTTGTTTCATGGGGAAACTTTTGGGGTTGGAAAACTCCAAAATCACGCAATGACCTCCTGGCTTTAAAACGCGGTACATCTCTTTCAATCCCTTGTCCAATGTTTCGTAATTCCTCACACCAAAACTAACGGTTATCGCATCGAAACTATTGTCTGAGAAAGGTATTTTTTCTGAATCGCCTTTTTGCAGTGTAATGATCTTATCTAAGCCTAATTTCTTGATTTTTTCTACCCCGAAGGCTAACATGCCCTCCGAAATATCAATTCCTACAATTTTCTCAGGCTTGATTTTTAAGGCCTCGATGGCAAAATCTCCCGTACCGGTAGCGATATCTAAAACCGATTTGATACCCTTGTTTTGCAATAATTTGATGGCTTTTTTGCGCCAAATAATATCAATCCCTCCACTTAATAGATGATTTAGGAAATCATACTTGTGGGAGATGGAATTAAACATGTCAGCGACTTGTTCTTTTTTTCCTTTGGACTGATTCTTGTAAGGGACTACCATAATTTTAGCGAATTGGTTACGAACTAAACTAGTTCAATAAGCCAATGTTTCATAAAATTACCAAAAAAAATCGTTTAAATAGCGCTCATGTGGAAAACTGTCACCATGATCCACATAATCGCAAAACTAATAACAAGTGAGATATTCACTAAAGAAGCAGCAAGTGGTGTATTTAAATTCAATTCGTCTGAATACGTAATGACAGTCATGCCCACGGGAAGAATGAGGCATAGCATTAATAGGTTGCGAAAACCGAGGTCAAAGGGTAGTAGATAAAAACAAATCCCTCCCACTAAAAACCCCATGGCATAACGCAAACTTAATACCTGGAACACACGATAATACGATTTTTTAGATAGGCGCACGCTGAAATAAATACCCATAAGTAACAATACGATGGGTTTATTCCCTGATGCAATCGTAGAAATGAGATCTAGTGCAAAAACAGGAAATTTTATTTGAAGCAAGTTTACGACCACACCTAGGACCATCGCCTGCAAAGGAGGAAGCGAAATGATACGTTTGAAAATGTGAGCAGCAATGTTGTCGTTTTTGGGGCCACGACTGAAATAGTTTCCCATCCCATAGTTGACAAAAAAGTTGACCACAGAATTTCCTAGATCAAACATGATCGCATAGGTCAATCCCTGAATACCGAAAATTCCCTCGATGAGGGGGTAGGCGAAGATACCTAGATTAAATCCGGCACTCCCAATAGTCATTACCCCTCGGTTTTCTGGCTCTGTTTTTTTGAATAGATGAAAAGCGGAAAAGGACAAAAACATCCCAAATAGCATCGCAATCAAGGGAAGGTAAATCAAATCCCATGTAATATTCACCCGAATCATGGTCGAAAAAACCAATGCTGGAAAAGTGGTATGCATCAGAAATTTAGAAAGTGATTTACCGTCATGTTCCTGTATAAATCCCGCGCTTTTCAAGGCATAACCAATAGCGATAATACATAAAGCAGAGCCAAAAACAATATTAGGATCAGTCATCTAGACGGGTTTAGGAAGCGTAATGCGGAAAGTGGAACCTTTGTTGATTTCTGTCGATTTTAAAATCAATTTTCCTTGGTGGTAATTTTCGATAATCCGTTTCGCCAATGTCAACCCCAATCCCCAACCGCGCTTCTTAGTCGAGAAACCGGGGGAGAAAATTTTGGAGGTATTACTAGGTAAAATGCCTTTCCCTGTGTCCGAGATGTCAATGTGAATCACATTATTCTTGCCCTCTTTCAATTCAATCCGCATCTGACCTTGTCCACTCATGGCATCCACTCCATTCTTACAAATATTTTCGATGACCCATTCAAACAAGTATTTATTGATATTAGCTAATTGATTCGCCGCTAAGGACGAATGTATCTCAATGGTTACTTTGGATGAAATACGGATCTTTAAATAGCTGATAAATCCTTGAATGACTGCTTCAATGTCTTCCAGTTTTAAGACGGGTGTAGATCCGATATTTGAAAAACGTGTCGTAATCGTCTCTAATCGTTGAATATCTTTGGACAACTCGACGACGATTTCTGGATTTATGTGCGGTTCATTTCGCAATAATTCAACCCAAGCTGTCAGTGAAGATAGGGGAGTGCCTAGCTGATGCGCTGTTTCTTTGGCTAAACCCACCCAAACCCGATTTTGCTCTGCTCTTCTAGAATAGGACAAGAAGATATACCCTAAAAAAGCAACAATCAAAACCACTAATAGCTGCGATAAAGGATAGTAACGCAATAATTTTAAGAGCTGCGAGTTACCATAATAGATATACTCTTTCTGGAAACCCATGTCCATTTCGATGGGTTTGTTATTTTCTAAAATAATCTCTTGCAGCTTTTGCTGTAGAATCTCTTGTTTTTGTTCGGTGCTTAAACTTTCTTGAATTTGGATATTAATCGAGTTCAAATGTCCGGACCCATCTTTCCAAATCACCGGAATCGTATTATTCTCATTTATTTTCTTAATCCGTTCGAAAAAGAAATTGATATCTGCGTTATTATCACTCGTCAAGGCATAGCGAATAGTTTCAGCATACAGCTCGATTTGCTGTTTTTCCCGCTCCTCCAGTTTCGTTACTAAGCCATCCGTAAAGTATAAAGAGAAACCCGCCATCACGACGCTGACCGCGAAAAAGGCCACTTTTAACCAGGTATCCCGGTTGTAAAAGGCTAAGGGCAAAGAAAATTCTTTTAATGGCTTCATAATACTTAACCCTCAAAAGGGTGCGTTCATCACAAATTACCTACCGTTTATCCAAATTCACAAATAAATTTTCTAAGGTACTTTGCATTGCATAGTACCTTGTCTATATTTGCATTGTCAAATTAAACAAACAACCGATGGATATTGAAAATGCCAAGGTGCAAATGAGAAAGGGAATACTAGAATTTTGTATTCTTAAAATTATCTCAAAAGGAGAGGTGTATGCCTCCACGATGTTATCTGAATTAACCTCCGCTAAAATTATGGTCGTGGAGGGTACTTTATACCCTTTATTAACCCGCCTGAAAAATGCAGGATTTTTAGACTACCGCTGGGTAGAATCAGCGTCAGGGCCTCCTCGAAAATATTATTTATTAACAGATAAGGGACAGGAATTCTTAACAGAAATGTCCTCTACTTGGGATGAATTACAAGCATCCGTTAACCAAATTTCCAACGCTTCACCGCAGGCTTAACTATAACCTACATGAAAAAGACTTTATCAATCAACATCGCAGGATTTGTCTTCCACATAGAAGAGGATGCTTATGCAACCTTAGATGCCTATTTAAAATCCATCCATGCCTATTTCGCCTCTTTTGAGGGTTCGAAAGAAATTATCGCCGATATTGAATCAAGTATCGCAGAGAAATTTTGGAATATTAGAGAAACGGAGAAAACAGAAGCCATTTCACAAGAGCATGTGGATGCCTTAATTGCCTCTTTAGGTACTATTGCAGATTTCAAGCAAGTAGAAGAAGAGGAAGATAAAAAAGAGGGGTATACTGCTCCAAGATCTAATGAGGGACCTAAAATATTCCGTCGTGACATTACGCGCAAGCAAATAGGGGGAGTAGCTGCAGGTATCGCTCGCTACTTTCAGGTGGATCCGATCTGGGTACGTTTGGTTTTATTAGCTTTATTAAGTGCTAGTTTTCCATTATTCCATGTAGGTAACATTGTTTTCTGGGCTTATATTATTGTTTGGGCCGCTGTCCCGGGTGAAGTGAATCCAGATGACGATAAATCCTACCGCAAATTCTACCGTGATCCAGAGAAAAAGGTGATTGGGGGTGTGATGGCTGGTATCGCAGCTTATACGGGTTGGGATGTAGGTTTATTGCGTGTTTTGGCCGTATTGTCTGTAGGGCTATTTGGCTCAGGTGTGATAGCTTACATTGTTATTTTAGCGATTACACCGGAGGCGAAGAGTATGAAAGATAAAATGGAGATGACAGGGGAACCTATCACCTTGGAGAATATTGAGAACAATATAAAGAAAAGTATTCAGCCCAATGAGACAGAAGAAAAAACTATAACCAAAGTATTGCTTTTCCCTTTCCGCATTTTTGCCACGGTTTTCTCAGCCTTGAAAGGACCTTTGAACGTGATCCGCTGGATTGTACAGATTTTCGTTGGCATTATTTTATTGATTTTAGGCATTGCATTTATTATTGCTATCGTTGCTTTGTGTTCGCTTGGATTTACAGGGATTGACCAGGGGCAGCTTGTTCATATGGGTCCACTACCGCTTTACTTAATCGCAAAAGATTTTCCTTTCTGGACAGTGCCGGCTTTGGTTCTAGCTTTCTTACCGATGTTTGTTTCGATTGTCATCGCTGGTGTTTCCTTATTGGCGAATCGCAAATTCTACAACAAGACCTATAAGGTTGTTTCCACAACGATGGTGATCGTAGGATGGATCGGATTGTTTGCTGCGGTTCCTTTTGTAGGACGTAACTTCCAACGTTCAGCCTCCTACAATCAGGTGAAGGAAATTGCGGTTTCTGATTCGACGACTTATTTGTTAGATATCGACAAAAAAGACAACGAGACGATCTGGCAAATGATGTTGGGAGAAAAAGTCGAAGAATTTACATTTGATTTTGAGGAGGAGGAAGATAATCACGATTATAACGAGGAGCGTTTTAATCGCACGAATATTGAAGTTGAGGGCTATGATGGGAAGACGATTCAGGTAATTACGTACGCAAAATCGCAGGGTTTGACGCGTAAAGAAGCGGAGGCGAATGCCAAAATGATTCAGTACAATTACCTGCAAAAAGGTAAGGATTTACGTTTTGATACCCATTTTGGTCTACGGAACTCCAAATTTCGTGCGCAACGATTGAAAGTAAAAATTATGATCCCCTATGGCAAATCGTTTAGCATGACACGTGATTTCGCCTACTACATGGACAATGTCCTAGAATCAGGCTACTTCCACGAAGAGGGGCAGGATTTGTTTATCGGTTCGCTTTGGACATTTTCAGCTGATAAGGGCTTGATTTGTCTAAACAGAACGCCTCACAAAGAGGACGAATCGAAGAATGAGGATTTCTCTGACGAGAAAGTAGGTTTTAGCATGACGAAAGATTTGGAAAACTTTAGTTCGATTAGGGGGTTAAATTCCGAGTCTTCTCAGATTAAAATCACAAGAGGCGATCTTCCTAAGATTACTTACCGAGGAAATCAAGCCTTGGAGAGCTCGGCTCATGTAGAAAATAATGTATTGGTATTGGATAAAATTCAGCCTGGGATTCAAGTGGAAATTGTGGTGCCTGAATTGAATAAAGTGGAATTAGGTGGTAATGCAAGTACGGAAATAGAGGGTTTTACTACGTCTACTTTGGAGGTGATTTTACGAGGTTTTCATTCTCTTACCTTAAAAGGTGGTGGGAATCAGTTGAATGCGAGTGTATTTGATTCTGCAGAATTAATTGCAACTGATTTTGCGGTGGAGAAAGCTTTTGTAGCCATCGATAAATATGCAAAAATGGAGGTGAATGTCTCTAAAATGGTGCAGGGAAAGAAATTTGAAAGCTCCACGTTTTCAAATAAAACAAGCCAAGGGGTAAGTTATAAATGGAATGTGAATAAATAAGGTGCAACCTTTTTAGTATTGAAAGCATCTAGCAACAAATTAAAAAATCTATGAAAAAAATCTTGTCTTTATTCGCCGCCTTTTTAGTCGTTTTTAGTTCATTCGCAGATCCTGCTATCGTTACTAAGAAATTCAAAGTAGCTAATTTCAAATCCATCGAGTTAGGGAGTGCTTTCGAAGTGCATGTTCACAAAGGGAATGTGCATGCCGTTTCCGTCACCGGACGAGAAAAAGATATTGAAGATTTAGAGGTGACTACCTCTGCCGGTAAATTAGAAATTGGATATGGAACTAATTGGACTTGGAGTTGGAATAATAGTCGGTCTAAGGTAGTCATTAACATCACTCTGCCTCGCCTTGAAAGTGGTGAATTTACAGGTGCTTGTAAGGTAGACTTGCAAGGGTTTTCAAATGAAGAAGAGATGCGCTTATTATTCTCTGGAGCTGCGAAAGGATCAGTTGACGGCCTTAGAACAGATAAGTTAACGATAGAATTAAGTGGCGCATCTGATTGTAAAATCGCTGGGCAATCCGATTATTTGAAAGTGGAGGCCTCAGGTGCAAGTCACTTGAAAGCGTTGGAATTCTTATCACGTCATGTGGATGTGGAAGCTTCTGGTGCAAGCAGTGCTTCCGTGCATGTTCAGAAATCTTTGAAAGTAGACGCCTCGGGTGCATCTCACGTGAAATACAAAGGAAGTCCAGTCATCACAAAAGACTTATCAGGTGCAGCTTCGCTACACCAGGTTAATTAAAAAGTTTTTCACCTGCCTCGATGCGAATCGGGAGGGTGTTTTCTGCGGGAGGAATGGGACAGGCGAAATCTTCGTTGTACGCACAATAGGGATTATACGCTAGATTAAAGTCCACCCGCAACCGATTGTTTTTTACATTTGTTAGGGGTAAATCTAGAAAACGTCCGCCTCCATAGGTTTCTGTGGGGGCGGTTTTGTCTTTAAACGGCAGGAAGAAATTCCCGTCATCGTGTTGATATAATACGAGAGAAATAGCAAATCCACCTAGCTCCCCTTTGATTTTTCCGAATAAAATCAACTTTTCTGTCGTTCCATCCGTCATTTTTAATTCTACGGTTTTCGCTTTTTCGGCTTTTTCTAAGACGAAATCGACGATATAATCTTTGTTGAAAGAGTAGTACTTCAGACCCTTGAAGGTCGCTTTATCTTTAATGGGGGATTCCTCGTCGTCCTTTAAGGCAGAGTCTTTATCTCGACGGATTTTCAGCACATCAGCTCCCGTTTCATTCACTGGTTTTGCCTTAGGAATGCTAAAATAGGCAAGAATGGCGATGATGGGAATCAGAAAGAGGAACCATTTGTTGAATTTCATAGGAATGGGTGTAATTTTGGGTACGTAAAATTAGCAAATAAATCAGATGTTTACAGGTATTGTGGAGGCGATGGGATCGCTAGTAAAGACAGAAGCAAAAGGAACGAATGTGGAATTTTGGTTCACATGTCCATTCACGCAGGAATTGAAAGTGGATCAATCACTCGCACACAACGGGGTTTGTCTGACTGTCGTAGAGATTCAAGGAGAGCAATACCGTGTAACGGCGATAGATGAGACCTTGCAGAAGACGAATTTGGGTGATTTGAAGATAGGCCAAAAAGTAAACCTAGAACGTTGCATGGCCGCCAATGCTCGCTTCGATGGGCATATTGTACAAGGACATGTGGATTTGACTGGAATTTGTACAGAAATCAAAGATCAACAAGGTAGTTGGGAATACAGCTTTAGCTATCCAAAAAGTAGCGGCCACGTCACGGTCGAAAAAGGCTCCATTTGTGTGAACGGCACAAGTCTAACCGTGGTAGACTCTCAGGACGATTCCTTTACCGTTTGCATCATTCCGTATACCTACGAACACACTGTTTTTCATCAACTAAGTGTAGGTGATCAGGTGAACTTAGAATTCGATATTCTAGGAAAGTATATTAAGAAATTAATGCAGCGATAGCTTTGTTCACTTTTTCAAAGCCAAAACGCTTCCAAGCGATTTCTTTTTGGTCTTGAATTTCTGCCAAACCTAAATTGCCAATACTGCCTAAATGCGAATGATTGATTTCGCGCGTGCTGCCATCGAAAGCGCCGTCCTCGATCTTTTTCCCCACTATTTGATAGGCTTCTCTGAAGGGAACCCCTTGCACGACTAATTTATTCACCTCTTCTACCGAGAACAATAAATCGTATTTCGAGTCCACTAACAGGTCTTTCTTCACTTTCAGATGGCTCACCATATAGTGCGTGATCTCTAAACCGTCCAAAATTTCCTCAATCGCCGGCATCAACAACTCCTTCGTTAATTGGAATTCGCGGTGATATCCCGATGGTAAGTTGCTCGTCAATAACTGTAATTGATTCGGTAATGCCTTCAACTTGTTGGCTTTTCCACGCAATAATTCCGCGACGTCTGGATTCTTTTTATGCGGCATAATGGAGCTTCCTGTCGTTAAAGAGCTAGGGAGTTCGATGAAGCCGAAGTTTTGGGAATTGTACAAACACACATCCATCGCTAATTTGCTCAGCGTCGTGGCGATCTGTGCAATGGACGTTAAGACAAATAATTCGGTCTTCCCCCGCGATAATTGCGCGTTCACCACGTTCACGTGCGGCGATTCGAAACCTAATAATTCCGTGGTGTATTTTCTGTCCAAAGGAAAGGACGATCCATATCCAGCGCCAGAACCCAATGGGTTCTTGTTGGCTAGACGGAAGGCTGCCTCTAGTAATTCAATATCTTCTACCAAGCTCTCTGCGTAAGCTCCGAACCAAAGTCCGAAAGACGAGGGCATCGCAATCTGCAAGTGCGTGTAGCCAGGTAATAAATCGTTTTTGTGGGCTTCGCTTTTGGCGATTAACAAGTCAAACAAACGCTCCACCGCGTCAGCGATGTGTTGGATTTCAGCCCGCATAAACAATTTCAAATCCACTAACACTTGGTCGTTTCTTGAACGCCCTGCGTGAATTTTCTTGCCCTGATCACCTAATTTCTGCGTTAACAAATACTCGATTTGGGAATGCACATCTTCCATTCCGTCTTCGATAGTAAAATCGCCGGCTTCGATTTGGGCATAAATAGCTTTCAATTCAGCGCACAAAGGGCCTAATTCGTCCGCACCCAGCAAACCTACTTTCTCAAGCATCGTGATGTGAGCTAGTGACCCCAGCACATCATAGCGCGCTAATTGCAAGTCGTACACGGGGTCATTCCCAATCGTGAATTTCTCAATTTTAGCGTCTGTCGTCTGATTTTCTTTTTGCCAAAGTTTTGCCACAATCTTAAATGCTTAGGGTTGTAAGGAGATTTTGATAAGTTTGGATGCCCTGTTTCAGTTCATCCAAGAAAATATATTCGTCTGCCGTGTGCGATCTGCCGGAGTGTCCGGGACCGATTTTGACTGATGGTATCGTTAATAAAGCTTGATCGGAAAGGGTAGGTGAACCGAATAAATTGATGCCTAAACCTTTTGCTGCCTTTACTAACGGATGTGTTTCCTCCATTCTGCTGGAGTTTAATCGCATCGATCTAGGCATTAATTCCGCCTGAACAATGGTTTTTAATTCTGCCAGCACTTCTTCCAAAGAATAACATTCATTCACTCGGCAATCGATCACGTAATCGCAAGTATCAGGAACCACGTTATGTTGTTTGCCTGCGTTGATAACCGTTACCGTCGTTTTTACCGGTCCTAATAAATCAGAAACTTTCGAGAAAGAATGATTTTGAATGTGTTGTATATCCTCTAAAGCCAAGTAAATCGCATTCACTCCCTCATTTCTAGCTGCATGCCCTGCAATTCCTTTTACTTTCGCATCCACCACCATCAGGCCTTTTTCCGCAATCGCCATGGCGCAATCCGTGGGTTCGCCCACGATCGCAAAATCGATTAGAGGTAAATCCCCTGAATTTAAAAGAGCTTCAATTCCACCCGTTCCTGATATTTCTTCCTCCGCGGTAGCGGCTAACAGAAGGTTGAAGCCGAGGTTTTCTACAGCGTAAAAAGAGATAAAGGTCGCTATCAAGCAAACTAAACTAGCGCCTGCATCGTTCGATCCTAAGCCGATCAATTTCCCCTCTTTCTCTGTCGCCTTGAAGGGATCAAAGGTCCAAGACGCATTTGCTTTTACCGTATCGTGGTGGGAATTCAATAGAATCGTGGGCTTAGATGCATCGAAATGCAAATTAGTTGCCCACACATTATTTCCTAAGCGATTTGGTTGAATGCCCTGAGCCATGAAAAAGTCCACCAAAATCTGCGCCGTCCCTTGCTCCTCCTTACTAAGAGAGGGGCAGGCTATTAGCTGAGCTAATAGGTCTTTTGCGGCTAGAAATTGACTTTCTTGGTACATGTTAGGCACTAATTTTCGTTCCTATTTCGGTTTTCTGCAGGTTATCTGCGTGGCATAAACGCACCACGGAAACACCGGCAGAGATCGCCTTAAGGGCATTATCTAATTTCGGTATCATCCCAGCCGAGACGATTCCTTTTTCTTTTAAGTCTATAAACGAGGCTGGATTGATGGAGCTAATGACTGAATCGTCGTCACTAGAATCCAATAAAACGCCTTTCTTTTCAAAGCAATACGTTAACGTAACCTCGTATGTTGAGCTGAGGGCTATAGCCAAAGCCTGTGCCATCGTATCCGCATTCGTATTCAATAGTTGACCTGCAGCATCTGCCGTAATCGGAGCAAAGATGGGAGAGAATCCGGCGGCAATTAATCCTGACAATGAATCGGCATTCACCGAAACAATATCGCCCACAAAACCATAATCAATGGGTGTTGCAGTTCTTTTCTTCGATAGCACGATTCTGCCATCCGGTCCAGTTAAGCCCAAAGCATTACAGGATAATCCTTGTAATTCGGCCACAATCGATTTATTAATCCAACCCGCATAAACCATCGTCACAATACGAAGGCTTTCTTCGTCTGTCACACGTCTACCCTCAATCATTTGACTCTCGATACCCATCGAAGCTGCTATTTGAGTGGCAATCTTACCCCCTCCGTGCACCAGCAATTTAGGGCAAGTCAGAGAAGCAAAGTTCTGCAAAAAGCTAGCCAAGTCGGAAGGATTGTCGATGACATTTCCGCCTATTTTAACTACCTGAAGGGTGGGTTTAGCAGACATTAGAATAAATAAGGGCTTTCCGTTCTCATGATGGTTAAAATCATTTCCTTTAAAACAGCCTGTGCCGCCCAAACTCGGTTGCCCGCTTGTTGAATCACAATCGAATTAGGGGAATCAATCACCTCGTCAGCAACCACTAAATTCCGCCTAACCGGAAGGCAGTGCATAAATTTCGCGTTGTTTGTAAGGCTCATTTTCGCGGCATCCACCATCCAAGCGGGATCGGAAGAAAGTATTTTTCCGTAGTCTTGGTAGGATGACCAGTTTTTAGCATAAATAAAATCTGCACCCTCATACGCCTCTTTAGGATCGTAGCAAATCTTCGCATTTCCAGCGAATTCAGGGGCTAATTCATAGCCTTTCGGATGTGCAATCGTAAAATCCACGTCCGCGTGATTCATCCATTCCGAGAAGGAATTAGGCACACATTGGGGCAAGGCTTTCACATGCGGAGCCCAAGTTAACACCACTTTAGGGCGTTCAACAGTTTTGAATTCGTTAATGGTAATTAAATCCGTCAAGGACTGCAAAGGGTGGCGCGTCGCTGATTCCAAACTAAGGAATGGACGTCCCGTATATTTCAAGAACTGGTTTAACACCTGTTCGCTGTAATCTAATTCTCTATCTACTAAACCGGGGAAACTACGCACCCCTACGATATCGCAATACGAACCTACGACAGCGGCTGCTTCTGAAACGTGTTCCGCCTTGTCACCATTCATGATGACGCCCTCGTTCATTTCTAGTTGCCACGAATCGGCTCCCACATTCATAATCATAACCTCCATTCCGAGGTTTTGAGCAGCTTTTTGGGTAGAAAGGCGCGTCCGAAGACTCGAGTTGAAGAATAATAAGCCGAGCGTACGGTTTTTCCCAATGTGCTTATCAGCATACGGGGTCTTCTTCATCAACAAAGCCTCATTGACTAAGTTTTGAATATTGTAAGCGTCTTTAACCGAAGTAAAATTTTGCATGCGTTTAGCTGTCTAACATTGGCAATTCAGTAAAATTACTGAAAAAGATCAGTAACGAAGGCGTTCCCAGGTGAAAACTTGCATCGGGTTTTCGAGTGCCAGTGTTTTCTCCCCTGTTTTTTGGAAGTCGTTTTTCTCCAAAACCCGTTGCGACCCCGCATTGTTCACCGGTGTTTCCGCACGAATAATACGTAATCCGGAATCTTGAAAAGCCCAATCGCATAAGGCCTGCACCGCTTCGGTAGCAATTCCCTGTCCTCTGAATTTCTGATCCAGCGCATAACCGATCTCTGTAGTTCCCTGATCATCTGGCAATCCTGCAAAACCGATTCCCCCCACAGAGCAGGACGAGGCCTTTAGGATTATTTCCCAATTTGTGTACCAATAGTAGTCCAGCGGAAATTTTGCTGTCTGAGGAATCCAATAATCACGTAATGCTTGCTGGGTTTCCTCTTCGTAGAACAATTCCATTTCCCAGGGGTTATGCTGTAGATCTAGTATTTTTTCCAGATCTTTGCGGCCCGATTCATGCCAAACTTGAAGGTGTTGGTTGGCTAAGGGAATTAAAGTGAGCCTGGGGGTATGGAGTTGAAACGTCATATTGGACTACAAATTACCCTTTTTGGTCGCAAAAAAGAAGACCTTTAAATAGAATGTACAAATTTTGCATTCGTTAAATGAAGATGTTTAAACAACAAACAATGAAAAAAGTAATTACGCTATTTGCACTAATGAGTTTATCATTAACGGCTATTTCCCAGATTCCTGGTGGAATGGGCGGTTTTGGTGCAGCGCCTAAGAAAGAAGTAGTGATTCCTGGAACTGCGCAAGCAGCGCCTAAAGGAAGTGCAAAAATCATCGGATTCTTATTGGATTCGACCGATTCAAAGCCAGTGGAATTCGCCACTTTGGCCCTAATCAATACCAAAACAAATAAACCAGTAGACGGAACCGTTGCTGATGGCGTGGGTAAATTTACCCTGAATAAAGTAGCTGTGGGATCGTATAAAATCGTTGTTTCTTTTATCGGGTATGAAAGCAAAACGGTTTTTGTATCTGTGTCAGAAAAGAATGACGACCACGACCTAGGGGTGATTAAATTACAACCTAGTTCTAAGATGCTCTCCGAAGTAACGGTAGAAGGTCAACGTGCTTTAATCGAAGAGCGTGTAGATCGTACAGTGTACAATGCGGAAAAAGATGCCTCTAATAAAGGCGGCGATGCAACGGATGTCTTGAAAAAGGTACCGATGTTATCAGTCGATTTAGATGGTAACCCCTCTTTGCGTGGATCTACGAGTGTGAAAGTGTTAATCAACAATAAGCCCTCTACGATTATGGCTTCCAATATTGCGGATGCCTTACGTCAAATTCCAGCAGACATGATCAAGACAGTGGAGGTAATTACGTCTCCGTCTGCTAAGTATGATGCAGAGGGGTCAGCGGGTATTATTAATATTGTCACTAAGAAAAACACTTTACAAGGTTTAACCTTGTCATTTGATTCTTCAGCGGGTATTCGTGGTTCTAATTTATCATTGAACGGAAATTTTAGAAACAAGAATTGGGGCTTATCCTTAGGTGGTTTTGGCCGTTCGGAATACAATGTGAACGGGAAGTTTGAAAGTACACAAATCACCACCAATAATGGATTGCAGACAACGAACGTTCAGACAGCTGAATCACGTCGTGAGGGTTTATTTGGTAACTACCAATTAGGTTTTGACTGGGATATGAACAAGTATAATTCGATTACTTCAAGTGTTCGTTTTGGTCTTCGCAACGGTAATAACTGGCAAGATGGATTGCAACAAATCAGAAACGGAGTGGTTTCATCTCTTCGCAATACGAATTCATTGGATGAATCTGCAAACGTGGATGTGAACATTGATTACACGCATACGTTTGAAAAAGCGCAACGAGAGTTCTCTATCTTATCGATGTACAGCCGCAATAACCGTGCGAATGACTTCTACAATTTGATTTTAAATCCTAAGTCGACGATGAGTGAAATTATGAGCTCGATTAAGAATGAGAATACGTCGTACAATGAGGAGGCTACGTTCCAAATGGATTACCAAACTCCACTGGGCAAGAATCAATTATTGGAGTTTGGAGGAAAAGGAATTCTTCGTAATGTGACATCAGATTACAAGTCATTCACAGGGACTTCAGGAGGTATTTATACGCAAGTGAACTCGGCTATTTTGCCATCTAACGTGTTTGATTATAATCAGAACATCTACAGCACGTACGGTTCTTATACGTTAACTACTAAGAATAAGTGGAGTATTAAGACGGGTGCTCGATATGAGTATACTGATATTTCAGCTAGTTTCTTGAAGAAAGAAGGTCAAAATACCGTAATTCCAGCCTATGGCGTTTTAGTTCCTAGTTTCAATATGTCTAAAACATTTAAGTCAGGTACTTGGAGATTTAGCTATAATCGCCGTATTCAACGTCCAGGAATTCAAAATTTGAATCCAAACGTGAATGCAACGAACCCATTAAATATTTCTACAGGTAATCCGAATTTGGCGCCAGAATACACGAATAACTATGAGGTTTCATTCAGTAAATTCGTGAAACAAACCTATGTTTCTACTTCTTTCTTTGTTCGTAATACGACGGGTGCGATCAATCAAATTAGAGAAGTGTTTGGCGATACGGTAAAAACGACCTCTAGAAATATTGGTAATGAGGATGCCTATGGTATGAACGTGAACTTGAATGTGAACCTTTCTAATAAATTAATGATTGGTGGTGGCGGAGATCTTTCCTATTTGGTATTAGCTAATAATGTACCAGATCCTTTATTGAATGCGAAGAATGAAGGCTTGCAAACAAACTTCCGTGTTTTTGGTAATTACAACATCGGAAATGGTTGGGGAGCTCAAATTTTCTCTTTTTACCGAGTGAATCAAGTTCAATTACAAGGGTCTCAAGGGGGCTTTGGAATTTATAGCTTGAGCTTTAAGAAAGACTTTAAGAATAAAAAAGGAAGTATCGGATTCGGTGCGGAGAATTTCTTCACTCCAGAAGGTTTTGTCATTCGCAGCGAAACAAAGACTCCTGTAATTAATCAGGTGAGCGAGAATACATTGCGTAACATGAACTTTAAGATCAATTTCTCTTACCGTATTGGTAAAATGAGCTTTGGTCCTACGAAGAAAAAGAAATCAGTGAATAACGACGATACGAAAGGCGAAGGCGATGCGGCTCCAGCTGCTCCACAACAACCAATGGGTATGCCAGGCATGCGTATGGGTGGTGGCGGAGGAGGCTTCGGGGGCCCACGTTAATCGGAAAGTAAATTGAAGAAAAGGGAATCAGAGATGGTTCCCTTTTTTTATGGATTATTCGAAAATTATTTATTGCGTTCTATCGTATAGCTAATCAGATCACCCAAAGAGTTGCGGTAATCCGAAGCAGGAAAGGTGGCTAATATCGCACGGGCTTCCTCTGCGATTTCATTCATTTTTTGGTTAGCGTAGGCCAGACCTCCTGTTGTTTTCACGAATTCGATGACTTCGCGCACTTTATTGGAATCCTCTGACTCTTTTTTGATCAACTGAATGATGTGCTTTTTAGTGGAGTTATCCGTGTTTTGCAGGGCATAAATTAGGGGCAATGTCATCTTTTTCTCTTTAATGTCTATTCCCAAAGGTTTCCCAATTTCCGCATCCCCGTAATCAAACAGATCATCTTTTATTTGGAAAGCAATACCCACTTTTTCTCCAAACAACCGAGCTTTCTCTACCATCTCCACACCAGCGCCGGCAGATTGAAATCCGACCGCACAGCAAGCGGCGATAAGAGTCGCCGTTTTCTTCGTAATAATATCAAAATAGACGTCTTCTGTGATGTCCAGTTTTCGCGCTTTTTCGATTTGCAATAATTCACCTTCAGACATCTCGCGAACGGCCGTGGAGACTGATTTCAATAGATCGAAATCTTCATGCTCCACAGAAAGCAATAAGCCTTTAGAAAGTAAATAATCCCCCACTAAAACGGCAATCTTATTCTTCCAAATCGCATTAATGGAAAAGAATCCACGTCTGTAATTCGAGTCATCTACGACGTCATCGTGAACTAACGTAGCGGTATGTAATAATTCGATAAGTGCCGCGCCTCTGAATGTTTTCTCCGTGATTTCTCCCATACATCCTGCGGTCAAAAAGACGAACATCGGACGCATTTGTTTTCCCTTTCTTTGGACAATATAATGCATGATGGTGTCGAGCAACATCACTTTTGTCTTCATGAAAGCTTTGAACTTCCCTTCGAATGCTTTCATCGAATCATCGATGGGCGCTTGAATGGAAGAAATGGAGTAGGACATGTGGATTGTTTGAATCAGTAAATTGTGTAAATTTAATCAGATTTGTGGATAATAAGGTATTATGAGTCAGATTTTAGTCTTAGCGGGTGGTTCTGTCAAAGGGGCGTTTCAAGCGGGCGTTATCAAAGCGCTTTTTGAGAAAGGTTATCAGCCAGATGCTATTTATGGTGTATCTGCGGGAAGTTTAAATGCGGCTTATTTAGTAAACCAATTTGGTCAGCAAGCAAATTCAGGATTGCCTATTTCCTACCCTCAGGCAGCACAGGATTTATGGGATTTTTGGGAGCGACGCATTACGCATCCAGCATGTTTATCGAAGCCGTTTAACATTTTTCAATTAGGTTGGACGGCTTTAACTAAGAAGTTTCGCGGATTAGTGGATACCAGTCCTTTACGACAACTGTTATCTGATGTGTTGCATTCTAGGAATTTACAGGCAAGCCCTGTCGCATTGAAAGTAGGTGCCGTGAATATCATGGAGGGCTCGATGCATTACGTGGATCCCAGCTTTGAAAATTTCCAAGACTACTTAATGGCCTCCTCTGCTGTGCCCATATTGATGCCTGTGGTGAAGATTGAGGGGGAGAAGCGTAAATCTTACCTAGATGGAGGTTTGCGGGACGTGGCGCCCTTGCAAAAGGCCATCAATGATGGTGCCAAAGAAGTAGTAGTGATCACCTGCCACACGGAGATGATCGAAGGCGGGGACTTTGACTCAGGAGATCTATTAGCCTTAGTCGACCGGGTGATGGATATTGCGGTCAATGAGATTTTGAATGCGGATTTAAAAATGTCCCGTTCAGAAGTGAAGTTGACGATTATCAGACCTAAGCAGCCTTTAAGCATCGATATCCAACATTTTACCAAAATGGATATTCGACGGATGTTAGAAACGGGTTATGCGCTGGGAATGGAAGAATAAAAAAAGCCTCGAATTTCGAGGCTTTCTTATTATACTGACATGATGTCTTTTTCTTTTTCGTTGAAGACCTGGTCTATTTTCGCGATGTAGGCATCCGTTTTCTTTTGGATCTTATCTTCTGCCTCTTTGATTGCATCTTCTGATACGCCATCACCTTTTAATTTCTTGATGCTATTGTTTCCGTCTTGACGGGCATTGCGGATGTTAATCTTAGCGACCTCAATTTCTTGCTTGCAACGCTTCACTAAATCACGGCGACGCTCTTCAGTCAACGGAGGAATCGATAAACGAATGATTTCCCCATCATTCATTGGATTCAAACCTAAGCTGGAGTTGCGGATAGACTTCTCGATTTCCGCGAAAATTCCTTTCTCAAAAGGTTTAATCGCAATCGTACGCGCATCTGGAGTGGTCACTGAAGCAGCCCCTGAAATAGCCGTTTGCATACCATAATAATCGATGGTTAATCCATCTAACATGGATGGACTCGCTTTACCAGCTCTAATCTTAGATAATTCAATGTTTAAGTGCTTGATCGCACCGTCCATGGTTTCGACTGTTGCGTCAATATAGAATTCGATTTCTTCCATTTTATCAATTAACTAATTAATGTTCCTACATCCTCACCCGATACTAAGGCAGCTAAGTTCCCGTCCTTGTTCATGTCGAACACGATGATGGGTACGTTATTTTCTTGGCATAAAGTAAATGCCGTGGTATCCATAATTTTCAAGCCTTTAGAGATCGCTTCCGAAAAGCTCAAATGCGTATAGCGAGTTGCCGTCGCATCTTTCTCTGGATCAGCAGTGTAAACTCCGTCTACTCGCGTTCCTTTTAACACCACATCTGCTTCGATTTCGATGGCCCGAAGAGAGGCAGTAGAATCTGTCGTGAAATAAGGGTTACCTGTTCCTGCACCAAAAATCACAATACGTCCTTTTTCTAAGTGACGCATCGCACGACGGCGAATGAAAGGTTCGCAAACCGCTTCTACTTTGATGGCTGTCATCATCCGCGTGTACAATCCTTGTTTTTCCAAAGAAGCCTGTACCGCCATGCCGTTGATTACGGTCGCTAACATACCCATGTAATCGCCTTGTACGCGGTCAATGCCTGCTTTCGCTGCACTAGCTCCGCGGAAGATATTTCCTCCACCGATTACGATAGCTACTTCAACACCTAAATCATGCACCTTTTTGATTTCAGCGGCATATTGACCAAGAATGGTTGGGTCAATCACTTCTCCATCTGTCGAAAGAGATTCGCCTGAAAGTTTTAGTAAAATGCGTTTGTATTTAGGTTCTTTCATGAGGAGCTCGTTTATGTCGATTTTGTGCGATGCAAATTTAGGAAAAATCTAGGTCTAGGCAAGGCTTTCGTCCTTGGCTTTGGGTAATTTATACCAAGGCAAATAGGGATGCGCGTGGTGTTCGAAGTGGTAGCCAAAAAAGTAGCAGGAAATAAACGCCCAAATATGGTTTTTGCTTTGGCTTCTTGATTGCTGTTTATTGTCCGCTGCGTGTTCACCCCGGTGCGGTAAATAGGTTCCGAAAATAAATAATTGCAGTGTACTCAAGATCGCGGGCGCTTCCCAAAACAAGATCAAATTCCACATCGGAAACCAGATCTTCAACACATTATAGGTAATCGCCATGGCCAGCACTTGTTTCCATGTCACATATTGCCAAATAAATTTGAACCACCAGAATAAGAAAGGCCCTTGATGTACGTCTGGATCTTCGTTTGTATTCACATGGGCGTGATGCAAATGGTGTTTGGCACGTAAAGTACTATAATCGTTAAAGGCAAAAAGGATGGTACAGAAACGTCCGATAGCGTGATTCAGACTAGGATTCTCAGCATATACCACCCCATGAATGGCATCGTGTGACGTAATGAATAATCCGGTATACAAGTGAGTTTGAATCAATACCGCAACATAGATCCAGGGATTTGACCAGCTAAAATCAGCGTCTATCCAATAGGCTAAATTCGCGATCCACAGTGTTATCAACACTGCCGCCCAAATAATTCCCTGAAATTTACTTACTTTGTTCATCGAAAATGAGCCAGATAAGTCTGGCATCTATATGACCTCAAAACTATGAAAATTGTTCCAGCATTGTTGCTTTTTATTTTGTCTTTTACTTTTTCAGCCGGCGCGCAAACCGCTTCATCGCCATCCACTTATTGCAACCCGATGAACTTGGATTACGGTTTTACCCCCATACCTAATTTCTCAGAACAGGGGCGTCACCGAGCTACAGCAGATCCCGTGATTTCGTATTTCAAAGGCAAATACTACTTGTTTTCCACGAACCAATGGGGCTATTGGTGGAGTTCGGATATGCTGAAATGGAACTTTGTTTCCCGCCGTTTCTTGCAACCCTATCACAAAGTGTATGATGAATTGTGTGCACCTGCGACGCTTACGTTAGGTGACAGTTTGTTAGTGATCGGTTCCACTTACGCAAAAGATTTTACGCTTTGGTATTCCCAAAAACCAGAAACGGATACCTGGAAAGAAGCTGTTCACGCTTTTACGGCGGGTGCCTGGGATCCCGCTTTCTTTCTAGATGATGACAACCGTCTGTATTTATACCACGGTTCGAGTAATTTTTATCCGATGTATGGGCAAGAATTAGACCGGAAGACTTTGCAGCCGATCGGGGAACGCAAGGACTTGATTAAATTAAATGACGAGCTGCATGGCTGGGAGCGTTTTGGGGAATACCAAGACAATACGTTCTTAAAGCCCTTTATGGAGGGAGCCTGGATGAATAAATACAAGGGGAAATATTATTTGCAATACGGCGCTCCGGGGACGGAATTTTCTGCCTACGGTGATGGCGTGTATACGGCGGATCATCCGATGGGTCCGTTTACTTACCAAGCGCACAACCCGTTTTCATTCAAACCGGGTGGATTTACACGAGGCGCAGGGCATGGAGCGACATTTGAGGGACAATACGGCAACTGGTGGCATGTATCTACGATCACGATTGCGGTGAAGAATAGTTTTGAGCGTCGGTTAGGACTTTGGCCTACGTATTTTGATCAAGACGGAATCATGTATACGAATACCGCCTATGGCGATTATCCCTACTATATGCCTACCAAAAAAGTGGATACGCCGTCGGATTTATTTACGGGTTGGATGCTGTTGAATTACAATAAACCGGTGCGCGTATCTTCGAGTTTGCCGGGTTATTCCGCGAATTTTGCGGTCGATGAGCAAATGAAAACTTATTGGTCTGCGGCCTCTTCGAAGAAAGGGGAGTGGATTGAAACGGATTTAGGAGAGGTTTCTACGTTGAAAGCCTTGCAATTGAACTATGCGGATCAAGATGTTGATTCGAGTTTCTTAGGGAAAATGAATGGTATTTACCATCAATACCAAGTATTAGGCAGCAAGGATGGCCAGAAATGGGAGTTGATTATCGATAAGTCTACGAATAAAACAGACATTC
This sequence comes from Aquirufa esocilacus, assembly GCF_042715595.1. Classification (NCBI taxonomy): domain Bacteria; kingdom Pseudomonadati; phylum Bacteroidota; class Cytophagia; order Cytophagales; family Flectobacillaceae; genus Aquirufa; species Aquirufa esocilacus. The sequence continues at coordinate 280,411 of NZ_JBBKXX010000001.1, forward strand.
CTCACGATTATGTTGAATTAAAGAAGCCAGTGGAAGTGCGCTATTTAAAGCTGGTGAATCACCATATGGCGGCAGGGAAGTTTGCGATTTCGGGGATTCGGGCCTTTGGTTTTGGACACGGTGAAAAGCCAGGGGTCATCAAGGATTTATTGGTATTGCGCGGGGAACATGATTCGCGCAGTGCTTGGTTGAAATGGGGGCACAAACCTAATGCTACAGGTTATGTCATCTATTCTGGGATTGCACCTGATAAAATGTATACTTCTGTGCAGGTTTTTGGTGCAAATGAATACTATTTTAAATCTATGGATCGTGGCAAGACCTATTATTTCCAAATTGAAGCTTTCAACGAGAATGGCATAGGGGAGCGCGGACCCATTATTGAATCAAAAATAATCGAATCAAAATCAAGCCTTTGATCGGTTGATTTCGTAAACCCCGATTAACAACACGATCATCGCAACCACTTGCGAAAGGTATACTTGTTCTCCGTCGTACACGCCCCAACCTACGGCTACGATCGGAATGATGTAGGTAACAGAACTAGCCACAATCGCGTTCGTCCATTTGATCAATTGATTGAATAAAACCATCGCGATCGCAGAGCCGAAAACGCCTAATGAACAAGCCGCTAAAAATGGCCACCATTCGATGGCTTGAGAGAAGAATCCAGTGGAGGCTAATAGGATCAATGAAAGTGGTCCAATCGCCATAAAGATGCCTGCCGTAGAGGTGAAGGGATTTAATCCTGATAATTTGGTCTTCACGATATGAAGGTTAAAACCATACAAGAAGGTAGCTAACACCACCCAAAGTGCGTGGTAATTAAAATCAATGTTGAATCCTTCGCCACCTACAATCAATCCGAAACAACCGGCGATTCCTAGTATAATTCCCACCATCTGACGCCATTGAAAACCCTGTTTAAACAAGAGAATTCCCACGATCAAGGTAAATAAGGGTGTGAAAGCGTTTAGCATGCCAGACAAGGCCGATGTCAAATGCTTACCGGCGATGGAAAACAGGATGGCAGGAATTAAATTTCCGGTCAAGCCCGCTAATAAAAAACTCTTCCAATGTTCCTTTTTTACCTCGTGTCTTTGCTTTAAAAACACGGGAATAAAAAAAATAAAGGCAGCAAATATGCGCAGAGCTCCCACTTGTGGTGAGCTGTAATAGACTAAACTTTTCTTCACTAAGATGAAAGAGCTTCCCCAGATTAAGGATAGGGCCGTAAAGGCCAAAATAACTAGTAATAAAGGGGATTTTTGCTTGTTTTCCATTAGGCGTGTAAGGGTTCTCCAGCGTAATGCGCTGCGATTTCGTTTAGAATCCCTTTGATTTCTTCGAATTCATAGGTAGTGACTAAACGAGTTCTGAAAGGTTTGAAATGGTCCATTCCGCGGAAATAATTCGCGTAATGGCGGCGCATTTCGACTATTCCCCCGTGATTTCCTTTCCAGCGGATCGAGAAGTCGAGGTGATCGAGGCAAACTTGTAGACGTTGTTGTAAGGTAGGAGGTGCCAAATGTTCCCCCGTAGCTAAATAATGTTTAATCTCATTGAAAATCCAAGGATAGCCGATGGACGCGCGTCCGATCATTATGCCATCCACTTCGTAGCGGTCGCGGTATTCTTTGGCTTTTTCAGGCGAATCGATGTCACCATTACCAAAAATGGGAATCTTAATCCGTGGATTATTTTTCACTTTCGAGATTAATTCCCAGTCAGCAGCTCCCTTGTACATTTGAACACGGGTTCTGCCGTGAATAGTCAAGGCTTGTATACCGATGTCTTGCAGTCTTTCGGCTACATCTTCAATATTCTTGGTGGAATCATCCCAGCCTAGGCGGGTTTTAACTGTTACTGGTAAATGAGTGGAATCAACAACGGCTTTGGTCATCGCCACCATTTTAGGAATATCTTGCAATAAGGCCGCTCCGGCGCCTCTGCAGGCCACTTGTTTTACCGGGCAGCCGTAATTAATGTCAATTAAATCAGGACCTGCTTTCGTGGCGATTTCTGCGCATGAGGCCATCGTCTCGATGGAACTACCAAAAAGTTGAATCCCAATCGGGCGTTCGTATTCGAAAATATCGAGCTTTTGTACGCTTTTAGCAGCGTCCCGAATCAGTCCTTCGGAAGAAATAAATTCCGTATACATCAAATCAGCGCCATTTGCTTTACAAACCGCACGGAACGGTGGATCCGACACGTCCTCCATGGGAGCCAAAAGCAATGGGAATGAGCCCAGCTCGATGTTACCTATCTTTACCATTCTGATTAAAAATTCCGTAAATTTACGAGCATTATGGTAGATAACAATTTTCAAGGCCCCGAACGTTACATCGGATTGCTGTCCAAAATCTTAATATTATTTGGATTTTTCTTATTGGGTGGCTTCATAGGTCAATTTATCGGTTTATTATCCGTCGTTTTAATGGTAGGTTTTTCTACGCAGGATGTAATTCTATTCCAAAAATCAGTGCTAGATTTTATGGCGCATCCTCAAAACTACGAGGGAGCTTTCCGTGCGATGATGGCTTTGCAGTGGTTTTCGGCACTCTTTACCTTTGTGGTAAGCTCTTGGGCCTATTTGCGCTGGTCAGAAAAGCGGGATTTGAATTCTCTTTCCGTGGGACCCACTCCGGATTATCGCCTTTTTTTGTGGACCATTATTACTTTATTGGTGGGAATGCCATTAATGGAATATATTATTCAATGGAATGAATCGCTTGTTTTCCCAGCTGGTTTTGAGGATACAGAGAAATGGATGAGGGCCTCGGAAACGCAAATGGCGGAATTGACTAAATTTTTGATTGATTTTCAAAGTCCAATGGACTTTGCCATTGGTATGGCAGTTATTGCGGGCTTAGCGGCGCTAGGGGAGGAATTATTCTTTAGAGGCGTTTTACAATCGCTTTTTGAGCGCTACATTGGGAATCACCATATAGCTATTTGGTTGTCCGCAGGGATTTTTAGCTTTATTCACTTTCAATTTTTTGGATTTTTCCCGCGCATGTTATTAGGTGCCTTTTTTGGTTATTTATATGTTTGGAATCGAAATATTTGGCTCCCTATTGTGGCACACCTATTTAATAATGGCTGGACTTTGACGATGCATTATTTGTACCAACAAAAACAAATTGATATAGATCCAGAGAAAGTGAGTGAAATTACCCCTTGGTGGTCTGTTGTGATTTCTTTGGCTTTAGTGGTGTTTTACCTGCGTCGACTGCATAGCTTTCGGTTAGAAAAATAGAATTTATGGGTTTACGAGATATGTCTAATTTGCAACAACGCGTGATCGCAGCCATCATTGCTGTGCCGTTTTTGCTTTTCTGTGTGCTGTTTAGTGATTATTCTTTTTTAGGCTTGTTCCTATTAATTGGTGTCGCAGCACAGCTGGAATTTTACAAATTAGTGGGAAGCATTAGCGATAATTTGCCGCTCACATTTTACGGAACTTTTTGTGGTGTAGTACTGCATTTGTTAACCTTTTTTATCGAGAAAGGGGAGATTGCTTACTCGAATTACTACATTCTTTCACCCTTATTGGCCTTAATTTTCTTCATTAAGTTATACAAAGCAAATGACGAAAAGCCCTTCAAAAACATCGCTTACACCTTTCTAGGGATTATTTATGTAGCGCTGCCCTTTGCCTTATTGACGGTATTGGCCTTTCTGAAGAATGAAACGTACGACCCTCAAATTATTTTAGGTTGCCTTTTCTTATTATGGGCAAGTGATTCTGGCGCTTATTTCGCAGGTACTAAATTTGGCAAAACGAAATTGTTTGAACGCGTTTCTCCTAAAAAATCTTGGGAGGGAAGTATCGGTGGTTTAATTGCAGCCATGATTGTAGCTTACGTATTGTCGATTTATTATACGAATTATGAGTCTTGGCAATGGTTTGGAATTGGCATCATTATTGTGGTGGCTGGTACTTATGGAGACCTAGTAGAATCGTTATTCAAGCGAAGTATCAATATCAAAGATTCTGCGGACACTATTCCAGGTCATGGAGGCTTCTTGGATCGCTTTGATGGTTTATTATTATCGATTCCGTTTATTATTACTTTCTTGAAATTGTTTCCAAACGCGAAGCTTTAACAGGCTTTAACAGAACCGAATTCATTTTTTGTTTAATTTCGGCTTTATGAAAAAACGATTAGCTGTTCGTGTCTTAGGTGTACTGGCTTTCTGCTTGGTATCCTTAGCTGCTTTCTCGCAAGGGCAAGACAAAACAGTGTTATTTCAGGGACGTGTGGTAGCTTCAACTAATTCAGAGTTCCTTCCTTTGGCCTATATCTTTAATCCACAAGCGGGTCGCGGTGCTTTAAGCGATAATTTCGGACAAGTAGATATGTATGTGTTTCCAGGGGATAGTTTGGTGATTTCGTACATCGGATATAAGAAAAAATACTATATCGTGCCGCGTGATACGGAGTTAGTGCACCAGGTCATTATTCCGATGGAGGAGATGACTACCATGCTTCGCGAGGTAAAAGTCTTTCCACATTCGAGTGAAGATGAGTTTAAGCAGGCATTCTTAGCGATGGAATTACGCGATGCTAAAGAGCGTGAAACGGTTAGAAGAAATTTAGAGCAGTCCAAATTAAACGTATTTGCTTTGCAAGCTGGTATGGGAGCATCTTCGAACTTTAAAAATTTCTCAGATTTGATGATAACTTCCCAGGCGAATAAGAATTTCTTTAACGATCCTATGTTAGCCTTTACGAATCCTTTCGCTTGGATTAATTTTATTAAATCCATCAAGAACGGAGATCTTAAGAAGAAAGATTATAAGAAGGCGTATGAGTTCTTGCCTAAGGAGAATTTGAATCGCCAAATGTTCCTACGTAACTTGAAAACCAATTAGGGCAAGCATTCTGCCCGTTACACCTTTTTCTGTTCGGTGTGAAAAGAAGTCCGCATTATTTTCCACGGTGCAGGCCGAATCTATTTCAATTTGTTGAATCCCTAGCGCTTGTAGCTGAGCCGCATTCGCTGCTTTTAAATCTACATGCCATTTCGCTCCTTTGCGCGTTTTAAAAGCGGAATCAAATTGAGCAGCCACTTCATTACCCACCTCAAAATGTGCTAAACTAATGCAGGGGCCTATGTAAGCCAGTATATCTGCAGGATTAGAACCGCGGTTCTCCATCATGCGTTTCGCTGTCTTATGCACTATTTGTGCGACTGTCCCTTTCCATCCGGCGTGAATCGCAGCACAAACGCGCGTAACAGGGTCAGCTAATAAAATAGGCGTGCAGTCCGCAATTCCCACCCCAGCAAAAACACCGGGTTGAACTGAAACCATCGCATCGAATCCAGATTGATATCCCGCTCTGCCAGTCACCCAAATTTTATCGCCATGCACCTGGTAGGAACGGGCTAAATCGACTGGTGAAATGCCTAAATCCGTGCAGAAAAGCGAAAGATTTTGTTCGATGACCGCTGGGTCATCATCGGTGTGAACGCCTACGTTTAAAGAAGCATAAGGAGCTTCACTTAAGCCGCCGTGGCGAGTGCTTACACCCGCCACGAGGCCTGGAATGGATTGAAAAATAGTAGGTCTAACGAAACGACTAGGCGTCATAACTTAAACCATATTGTTTTAATACATCGTCTGGAACTCCATTCCATTGATTCGGAGTATTCCCTTTATATTCGAGGTCTTCGATACCGATTTTAGACGTATAGAATCCGGTTGCCGTTAAATTGCGCATCAAAGTGAAAAATGATTCTCCTTGCGTTAAATGCTTCGGCGTTTTACCTGGATAAGCGATATCATCTACGATGTTAATTCGCTGAGCGGGAGTAATATCGATGAAGTTTTTAGAAAAACGCTTATTCGATTCTACATCTAACCAACGCAATCCACCGCGCATAGGTGTCTTGAATTCCGTTTTGTCTTTGACGATAAACTCGATAAAGGCCGTTACGCCTGATTGAGACGCACTGCCAGATTTCTTGTCTGCCGGAATGATGATATCAGATAGCACGGTAATCGTTGCTAATTCGTGTGCGTTCAAGAATACTTCCGCTTTTAATGCTGCTTCTTGTTCTGCTTCTTCTTGCGTACGTCCGTTCGGTCTTTTGACCGGAACTTTGCCCAAATTTAAATTCTCAATCGCTTTTTCATCTGGATTGAAAACGGCTAAGCCCAGTGAACTTAAGCCCATATTTTTTAAATAGTCTCTTCTTTTCATCTTACAGGTTGCCTTTTTTGCGTTGATCGATAATGTATTCAGATGTACGTAAGGATAATGCCAAAATCGTCCAAGTCGCGTTTTTATCGCCTTGAGATACGAATGGAGCGGCATCTGCCACGAACAAGTTCTTCACGTCGTGTGCTTGGCAGTTCGAATTAAGAACCGACGTATTCTTATCGTTACCCATACGAGCCGTTCCTACTTCATGGATGATTCGTCCTGGATCTGCTAAACCATAATTGTCTTGCGCACCTGGTTTCTTGCCTAAAGCCTCGCCACCCATCGAGTGAATAATCTCTTCGAAGGTGTCTTGCATGTGTTTGGCCTGCTTTACTTCGTAATCACTCCATTTATAATTAAAACGAAGTACTGGGATACCGAATTTGTCCACGACGTTCGGATCAATTTCACAATAGTTGTCCTCGCGAGGCACAGGTTCCCCACGTCCTGCAAAACCGACGTAAGCACCATAGAAACGGCGGTAATCCTCTTTCAAGGTCGCTCCGTATCCACCAGCCGCTTTCTTTATACCATCGCGGTTGAAATTCTCCCGACCATTTAGGCCTTCGATTCCCCAGCCGAAACCGTAGTTTGGCATTCCCATACCACCACCGTATTCGATGTGGTAGCCACGAGGGAAGTCTAATTTTTTGTTATCTAACCACCAAGGGGTATACACGTGCATTCCACCCACACCATCTTCGTTATAGCGTTTCCTGTCAAATAAAGACGGAATAATCGCGGAACGAGAAGCTCCAGTGGAGTCATTGATGTATTTTCCTACGACACCGCTTGAATTAGCGATACCATTCGGGAAGCGTGCACTTTTTGAATTCAATAATAAACGAGCTGTTTCTCCAGCAGACGCCGCTAAAACAACGATTTTTCCTTTAACCGAATATTCCATCATCGTGCCGGTGTGCACGTAAGAAACACCTGTTGCTAAGCCTGTCACTGGATCAGTCATTACTTCTCGCGCCATGGCGAAAGGAAGTAAAGTCGTATTTCCGGTTTGGACAGCTGGTTTTACTAATACCGATGACGACGAGAAATCTGCGTAGGCAGAGCAACCACGGTTACATTGTCCGCAATAAAAGCAAGAACCACGCTCATTGTTAATCGGTTTTGTCAACATTGACATACGCGACGGATAGGTCGGGATGCCTAAGGCTTTGTTCGCCTTTTTGATCATTAATTCGTGTAGACGAGGCTTAGGAGGAGGCAAGAAATAGCCATCTGGATCATTTCTTAGGCCTTCATTTGTTCCAAAAACCCCAATCATTTGGTCTACCTTATCGTAATAAGGCTTCATATCGTCATATCCGATCGGCCAGTCATCGCCTAGGCCATCGATACTTTTTCTTTTAAAATCATCTGGACCAAAACGTAAGGAAATACGTCCCCAGTGGTTCGTACGACCACCCACCATCCGAGAGCGGAACCAATCAAACTTTGTTCCATTTTTACGGGTGTAAGGCTCGCCCTCAATGTCCCAGCCGCCATAAGCCGCATCGAAATCACCAAAATTACGTAGCGAAGAACTCGCTCCACGGCGAAGCGATTCATACGGCCATTTCATTTGGGTCATGTCTTTCGGATCGGCGGGGTCAAAAGGCTGTCCAGCCTCTAGTATGCACACTTTTGCTCCAGCTTTTGCCAGCGTGTGTGCAGCCATACCGCCACCCGCACCGGAACCTACGATCACTACATCGAAAACCTCTTGTTGAGATTTAATGTAAATAGAGGAGTTAATCATTTTGTTAATCTGGTTTAGAGAAATCAAAAATAGAAAAATTGGTTTATTTTTGTCATTATTAGATCAGAAATATTTGGCACGGAAAGCAGACAACGGAGAGGAGCCATTGAAAAAAGGGGAAACCCCACTTTCAAGGCAGTTTAATCAAATCAAGGCGAAATACCCAGGGGCCATTTTATTGTTCCGGGTGGGGGATTTTTACGAGACCTTTGGCCAAGATGCGGTGAAAGCCTCGAAAATTTTAGGGATAGTTTTGACGCGCCGTAATAATGGAAATGCCGATGCGGAATTAGCGGGTTTTCCACACCATTCTTTGGACACCTATTTGCCTAAATTAGTGCGTGCAGGCGAGCGAGTGGCCATTTGTGATCAATTAGAAGATCCGGCGACCGTTAAGGGAATTGTGAAGCGGGGGGTAACGGAATTAGTGACGCCGGGTGTTTCGTTTAATGACCAAGTATTAGATAATAAACGCAATAATTACGTGGCGGCTATTTCTGTAGAAGAAAAATCTTCGACCTACGGAATTGCCTTGCTTGATATTTCAACGGGAGAATTTATGTGCTCGCAGGGGCCTTTGGCCTATATTCAGAAGTTAGTCCAAAGTTTCTTGCCGGCCGAGATCTTGTATCCCAAAAAACATCGCAATGCCTTCATCGATGCGTTTGGAGAACAATTTCACAGCTTTACGATGGAGGAGTGGATTTTTACTCATGAATTCACCTACCCGCTGTTAACACAGCATTTTAAGACCAAAAACCTGAAGGGTTTTGGGATTGAAAATAGCCCACTCGGCATTATTTCTGCCGGGGTTATTCTACATTACCTAGCCGAAACAGAGCACCGCTCGATTGGTCATATTTCTTCAATTCAACGAATTGAGGAGGATAAATACGTTTGGTTAGATCGTTTTACGATTCGAAATCTGGAACTAATTCATCCGACTCAAGAGGGGGGAGTTCCCTTAATCGCACTCATCGACCAAACCTTGACGGCGATGGGCGGTCGTTTACTTCGTAAATGGTTGGTATTGCCCTTGAAAGAATTAAAAACGATCGAGCAACGCCAAGAAGGCGTGGCAGGTTTACTTTCCTCTTCGAGTTTATTAGATCAGGTATCTGACTTATTGAAACCTATCGGGGATGTGGAGCGGATGATTTCCAAAGTCGCCGCAGGCCGCATTAATCCGCGTGAATTAAATGCCTTGAAGAAGGCCTTGCAACAGATTCCAGAGATTAAAACCTTGCTATCGGCTTCTACCTCACCGAGCCTTTCGGGTCTTGCGAACAGCCTCGATACTTGCGCGGAATTAGTCGATAAAATTGACTCGATTTTGCGTGAAGATCCACCGGTGTTAATGCACCAAGGGGGGATGATTAAAAGTGGCTATCTAGCGGAATTAGATGAATTACACGGGCTTTCAAGCTCTGGCAAGAACTTCTTAGCCGATATCCAAAAGCGCGAAATTGAACGCACTGGAATTACTTCTTTGAAGGTTTCTTATAATAAGGTTTTTGGCTATTATTTAGAAGTAACCAATGCGCACAAAGACCGCGTTCCTCCGGAGTGGATTCGCAAGCAGACTTTAGTGAATGCAGAGCGTTATATCACCGAAGAATTAAAGATTTACGAGGAGAAAATTCTCAGCGCTGAAGATAAAATATCCGTTATTGAATTCCGACTATTCCAAGAATTAGTGTCTGAAGCATTAGGGTATATAACTCAGATTCAGCAAAATGCGCTTGGAATTGCGACACTCGATGTGTTAGCCTCCTTTGCTACGGTGGCGAAGAAGAACAATTATGTGCGTCCGTATTTGAACGAAACGGAGATTATCGATATCAAAGGTGGTCGTCACCCAGTCATCGAAAAACAGTTGCCAGCCGGCGAAAATTATGTCCCGAACGACATCTATTTAGACGATAAAACGCAGCAGATTATGATGATTACCGGCCCCAATATGGCAGGTAAATCGGCTCTATTGCGTCAAACAGCCTTGATTGTATTGCTTGCTCAAATGGGATCCTACGTTCCGGCTGAATCCGCGACTTTGGGTTTAGTGGACAAGGTATTTACGCGCGTGGGAGCTTCGGATAACTTGTCCAAAGGCGAATCCACTTTCATGGTTGAGATGACGGAAACGGCGGCGATTTTGAATAATCTATCGTCTCGCTCCCTCGTTTTGTTGGACGAAATTGGTCGCGGAACATCGACTTATGATGGTGTTTCAATGGCATGGGCGATCGCAGAACACTTGCATAATCATCCTGCGTATAAGGCCAAAACCTTATTTGCCACCCACTACCACGAATTAAACGAGTTAACTCAAGATTTTCCGCGCATCCAAAACTTCCACGTTTCGGTGAAAGAAGTAGGCAATAAAATCATTTTCTTGCGCAAATTATTACCAGGCGGTAGTGCCCATAGCTTTGGTATTCACGTCGCTCAATTAGCCGGAATGCCTACTTCCCTTGTTCTACGTGCACACGAAATTCTCCAAAACCTGGAGAAAGATCATGTGTTAGAAGACAATATCGATAAGCTGAAAGAGATGCCGAAGGCTAATTACCAGATGAGTCTTTTTGGCGCAGAAATTCCGGAGGGCCTCCAAAAAATCGAGGATCAATTAAAGGAATTAGATGTGAATTCGTTGTCGCCGATTGAGGCGTTGCTTAAGCTCAACGAATTAAAGCGATTATTGTAAAGCATAGAGCACAAAGCATAAAGAATAGAGTTGGGATCCCCTGCGGGGATGGATTAATGAAATGTTTTTCTGCAATATCTTTATTCTTTGTGCTCTGTGCTTTATTCTTTAGATGTCAGAAATTAAAAAAGAGCCTAAGCTCTTTTTTAATTTCTGACATCTAGTCCCCAATTCAACTTGCTCCTCAGCGTCTGCAAGAAATCATCCCCTGGAATTTTGATCAATTTTGCCGAAAATGGGGCTTTTTTGACTTCAATTTTGAAGTGACTGTCGATGACTTTGGAGCGCGAATCTAAAGAGATAAGAAAGTTTTTACTTCTAGAGCTAACTTCAAAAGTTAAAACGGCTGAACTGGAAACCAGGAGCGGCCGTACGTTTAAATTGTGCGGGCTCATAGGCGCAATGATAAATATATCGGAACTCGGGATAACTAAAGGGCCTCCCACCGCTAGTGAATAACCAGTGGATCCAGTGGCAGTGGATACGATCAGTCCGTCAGCCCAATAGGAATTCAAATAATTTCCGTCTACGTAGGCTTTAATGGTGATCATGGAAGACGTATCTGTCTTCATGATTCCCACTTCGTTTAGGCCAAAACCTTTGCCATCAAAAAAGTCAACATCTGATTGTACTGAAACTAAACTTCTATTTTCAATACGGTAATTTCCCTGTAAAACGGTATCTAATGCGGAACTGATTTCTGGGGGTGATAGGGTAGCTAAAAAGCCTAATCGGCCCGTATTGATACCTAATATGGGAATTTCTTTGGCACCTATTTGTGTCAAAGTTTCCAATAGAGTTCCATCTCCACCGATACTCCAAGCCATGTCTGCAGACTCTAATCCTTTTTCAATCGAATAACTGGGTACTTCCGCCACCGAGAAACCGTGTTCAAGTAGGTGGTTTTTAAAGAAATTTGAGAGGATGGGTTGGCAGTTTTTAGCACAAATATCCGCCCACATTTTCTCCATTAAGGGCTTAGTTTCAGCCGAAAATGTTTTTCCGTGAATGGCTAATTGTACACTCATTATAGGTTAATAAAACGCATTAAATGATCAAAACGATCTTGATCTACTTCTAATTGCTCCCCAAAAACAAAGGCTTTTTCAATAAAAATGCCATGTCTTTCTAGGTTGGAAATAATTTTGCCGAAGGCCTCCGTTTGAACCTGTAAAACCACATTCGGTTCTTGGAAAAAACTGCGGACTACAAAGCCATTTTCTTCTTCTATAATTCGGATAATCGTGCTCAAACTATCGCGAGAAGCTTGAAAAGGAATCCGGATAATTCCGCCATTTTTGTTTTCAACGCCTGAGTTCAACAGGAGATTTCCTACTTCGACTTTGGTCAAATAACCCCTAAATAAGCTGTCAGCATTTGTAATGGCGATAATATCTGCACTAGGTGCATCGAACCATGGCAAGCTGGCTAAGACATCCTCTTCTTCTTCCATTCTGAAGCTGGAGAAATGATTTTTTAAGTCAGATAAGGATTGCTCTGGAGATAATGCCAGGCTTAAGATTTCTGCTGAAACTAAGCCGATATATTGCTTGTTTTCTACCACAGCTAAAGCATTGACTCCCTGTGCGCGCAATGATTTCAACGCTTTTGCGACTGAATCTGTCAAACGCAACACCGGTAAATCATAATTTAGGTGTGATAGCATCAACATATTAGACGGGGTTCTGGTTTAACCACTCGGTTAAAATTTCGTTGAACTCTATAGGCCTTTCCATCATAGGTGCGTGGCAGCATTTGTCAATGAATCGCAGGGTGGATCCCTGAATTAATTGATTGAATTCGTGCCCTACTTCTGGAGGTGTAATCGTATCATTTAAACCCCAAATCAATAGGGTAGGAGCCTTGATATGTACAATATCTTTGGCCATATTATTACGCTGTGCAGACTTCGCAATGGCAATAATGCGCATCACTTTAGGAATACTATTCGTAATTTCGAATACTTCATCCACTAATTCTTTGCTCGCTGTTTTAGGATCGTAAAAAGTGTATTCTACGCGCTCTTTGATAAACTCGTAATTGCCGCGCTTTGGATAAGAGCCGCCCATCGAGTTTTCAAAAAGACCCGAAGAACCTGTTAAAATCAAACGTTGGATCTTTTCAGGATGACGCAAAGTATAAATCAGTGCGACATGGCCACCTAATGAATTACCTATTACACTGAAAGTATTCAAACCTTTAAAGTTCACAAAACCTTCAATGAAAACCGTTAATCCCTCGCAACCAGCCTCCTTAATAGGCATGTCGTGAATGGGCATCAGCGGGATAATGACTCTGTAATTTGACTTAAAGTGATTAATCACTCCAGCCCAATTGCTTAATGCGCCAAACAATCCGTGAAGTAATAAAAGGGTTTCGCCTTGTCCTTCATCGATGTAACGGTACTCTCCTTCTTCCTTAATTAGGTACTCCATTCAGGATTATTGTATTTATAAACTGCAATTTAATAAAAAGAATGTTAAACAATTTTAATTTTGCAGTGTTTTAAAAAATATAATTTATCTATGAAACCTATCTTGATTGTTGGTGGTGGAATTGCGGGTTTGCAAGCAGCCAATATTTTACATCAAAACAACACAGACTTCATTTTGTTTGAAAAGCAAGCCACTTTTGGTGGGCGAGTTTCATCGACGAAAAAAGATGGATTTATTTTAGACCAAGGATTTCAAGTACTGCAAACCTCTTATCCGGAAGTGCAGCGCTCTTTAGATCTGACTGCTCTTGATCTGCAATTTTTTGAGTCTGGTGCCATGATCAAAGATCAGTTATTTTTCAATCCGTTACGTAGGCCGTTCGATTTGTTTTCATCCGATATCCTGACATTCATAGATGTTTTTTCACTGGCTAGAATTTGGTTTCGATTACAGGGAAATGTATCTGCCTTAGATGGGAATATGCAAACAACGCAACAGTTAATCGAATCCTATGCATTTTCTGATCGGTTCAAGGATGAGTTCTTGATCCCGTTTTTTCAAGGTGTCTTTTTGCAAGAAACGCTGACGCAACCGGCGTCTTTATTTTTCTATTATTTACAGCAATTTTTGTACGGAAATGCGGCAATTCCTGCGGAGGGAATGCAGGCGATACCTGATCAGATGGCCGCAAGTTTGCCAACTGATAAACTTCGGTTAAATCAAGAAATTGTGGCCATTTCGCCCACTACCATTACCCTGAAGTCGGGTGAAATTATAGAGGGGGATGCCGTTATTTTAGCGGTGGATTTACCGGTGGCTGCAAAGCTTTTTGGGTTGCAGGTACCAGAAATTCTAGGTTCCAGGACGTTCTATTTTTCTGCGAAAAAAGTAGCAAAAGAACCAGCCCTATTGCGCTTAGTAGGAGAGCAACATTTGCTCCATTTTACGTGTTTGACGGACGTGAAATCGGGATTAGCTCCTACCGGAAAGGATTTGTATTCCGCGACAAGTCTTCACAATAGTACGGAAAAAGAGGTGAAAGAGGCGCTTGAAAAGCAATTGCCGGGGCAAAAATTGACCTACATTCACAGCTTTGACATTCCTCATTCCTTGCAAAAAGTGGATGACTACGAAGCGATTAAAAGAGCAGCTAAAGGCATCATTTTAGCCGGGGATTATTTGGAATTTCCATCGCTGCAAGGTGCGCTATCATCAGGTAGAAAAGCGGCGGAAGAAATTTTGGCCAGATCCTGATTTTCGTCAGCGAAATGTATGAGCGTTTTTCGTACCTTTGTGAGGTTAATCAAACCCTACATGAGAAAAATTATCTTCCTTTTCGCTGTATTGTTCGTAGCAGCTTGTTCTAGCTCGAATAAAGACTACCAAAAAGCGGCTTCCAATCCTGAGTTTTTAATTCGTGCGGAAGTGATGTTAACCGAAAGTATCATTCACGATATTTTCGCTCCTCCGGTTTCTTCCCGTATTTACATGTACGCAAGTATCGCCGGATATGAGGCGGCTATTCATGGGGAGAAAGGGTATAATTCCTTAGTGGGTCAAATCAATGGTTTCGAAAAAGTAGCGCAACCGGAGAAAGGTCAAGAATATTGTTACCCTTTAGCTTCTACTCGTGCTTTTTTATCCGTGGGTAAGAAATTGACTTTTGCACAAGAATTATATGAGGAATTCGACAAGAAATTAGAGGAGGATTATAGAGCCACGGGTATTCCAGATGATGTGTATGAGCGTTCCATTGCTTTAGGAGATTCGATTGCTGAATCTGTCATGAAATACGCGTCAAAAGATAACTACAAACAAACTCGAGGTTTCCGTTTCACGGTGACAAATGATCCAGGAACGTGGACGCCAACACCGCCCGCATATATGGATGCTGTCGAGCCGTATTGGACTAAAATTCGTCCTGTGGGTCTTGATTCATCTGGGCAATTTCAGGCTCCCATACCTTCTAAATTTGATTTAACTCCCGGAACTCCTTACTACAAAGAGGTGATGGAATCGTATAATACGGTGAAAAATCTAACCAATGAGCAACGTGATATTGCTAATTTCTGGGATTGCAATCCTTTTAAAATGAACATCACGGGTCATGCGATGTTTGCTACGAAGAAGATGTCACCGGGTGGTCACTGGTTAGGTATAGTAGGTCAGGTATCTCGTCAATTGAAGAAGTCTCATATTCAAGTGGCTGAGGCTTTTGCGATGACTTCGATGTCTATTTTTGATGGTTTTATTTCTTGCTGGGATGAGAAATACCGTTCCGTTAGAATTCGTCCGGAGACCGTCATTAATAATAGCATTGATAAAAAATGGATACCGATTTTGCAGACGCCACCGTTCCCAGAATATACTTCTGGACATAGTACTATTTCAAGTGCAGCCGCTACGGTATTGACGAAATTATATGGGGATAATGTGGCCTTTAATGATTCTACGGAGATTCCATACGGTTTGCCGCCACGTAAATTCACCTCGTTTAAACAAGCCGCAGATGAAGCTTCTGTGTCTCGTTTGTATGGAGGGATTCACTTCCGTCCTGCCTTAGACCAAGGTGTGATTCAAGGGGCGAAAGTAGCCAATCAATTGCTGGCTAAAGTGAAAATAAAGTAATGAAAAACGACATCACTTCGAAAGCTGATATTAAAACATTTGTGGATGCATTTTATGCTAAAATGCCCTCAGATGATTTAGTAGGAAAGGTTTTTATGGAAGTGATGCACGTGGATTTCTCGACGCATCTCCCTAAAATGTATGATTTTTGGGAGATGTTGTTGTTTCAGGGGACATCCTATAAAGGAGCTCCTATGCGACCCCATTTACAGATTAATCAGATTCATCCCATTACACCGGCTCACTTCGAGCGTTGGTTAGGGATGTTCCGAGAAACACTACGCGATTTGTTCGAAGGACCTAAGACAGAAGAGGCGATTACGAAGGCTGAAAACATCGCAGCCACGTGGGCTTATAAATTAGATTATTTAACGAAACACCCTGCTTAAGATGATCGTATCAACACCAGGTCGTATATGTCTTTTTGGCGAACACCAAGATTATTTAGGATTGCCTGTGATTGCAGCCGCTATATCGAAACGCATTCAAATCGAGGGTGATTTTAGAGAGGATAACATCGTGCATTTTTCGTTGCCGGATGTAGGAGCGGAAGAATCTTTCGAGCTAAATTATCCCTTAGCCTACACAAAAGAGCGAGATTATTTCAAGAGTGTGCTGAACGTATTGCAACGAAAGGGACATCGCTTAGACAAAGGTATGGAATTAACGGTGAGTGGCAATATTCCCATCAATTCCGGGACGTCTAGTTCGTCCGCTTTGCTCGTTTCTTGGGTGAATTTTTTAAATGAAATCTACGAATTAGGCTATACCCAAAAGCAGGTAGGCGAAATCACTTATGAAGCGGAGGTGCTCGAGTTTTCAGAGCCAGGCGGGATGATGGACCAGTATTCGACGGCCGTTGGGAATGTGATTTATTTAGCTAGCGTCCCAGAAATTCAGATAGAAACCTACGCTAGAGAGCTAGGAACTTTTGTTCTAGGGGATTCAGAAGAGCCTAAAGATACCTTAGGTATTTTGAGTCACGTGAAGTTTGGGATGTTAGGTGGGATGAAAAAAATCCAAGCGAAATACCCGGATTTTGATTTAGCGACAGAAAATGATCCCGCGAAATACCGAGACTTGTTGACAGATGATGAATGGGTGCTTTTACAGTCGAATATTAGTGATCGAGATTTGTTGTTAGAAGCGAAAGCGATGTTTGAAGGAAAAATAGCTTGGTCTGATGAGAAATTAGGTTCTTTATTAAATGAACATCAAGTAAATTTGCGGGAACATAAACGAATTTCCACGCCCAAGATTAATCGAATGATTCAGGCGGCTTTGGAGGCAGGAGCTTTGGGAGGAAAAATAAACGGTTCAGGTGGTGGCGGATGTATGTTTGCTTATGCCCCTAATAACCCAGAAAAAGTGGTCGAGGCGATAGAGAAAGTGGGAGGAAAGGCCTATATTATTACAGTAGATAAAGGAACAACGAAAATAAGATGAAAAAGAGATTATTGATTTTAGCGGGCGGTATGGCCTCTCGCATGAAGAAAGCTTTAGCGGAGGAGAACAGTGATTTAGATCCGAAATTAGTGGCACAAGCGAATGCAGTGACTAAAGGGATGATCCAAGTAGGGAAGAATGGCAAGACCTTAATTGACTATCAATTATACAATGCGCATCTCGCTGGAATCGAAGAGGTGATGTTGCTTTTGCACCCGACGGACAATGTTTCTCAAGAATATTGCGAGTCATTGATGGCGAAAGACGCGACTTGGGGAATGAAAATCGTTTTCGCTCGTCAACAAATTGCAGCGGATCGTGAAAAACCAGCGGGTACGGCAGATGCGGTGTATCAGGCTTTATCGCAGCATGCGGACTGGCAAAAGGGTCGTGTGATTGTGTGTAATTCGGATAACTTGTATTCGGTGAATGCGTTGAAGACACTTTGGGCATCTGAAGTTCCTCAAGCCTTGATTTCATATCACCGCGATAGTTTATTGTATCCAGAGGAGCGTATCTCCGCTTTTGCCTTGATTCGCACGGATGCGGAGGGTTATTTATTGGAGATTATCGAGAAGCCGACCAAAGAGCAGGCTGAAGAATTGATGGCGAAACAAGGTCGTTTAGGCGTGAGTATGAATGTGTTTGTGTTTGAGGCGAGCACTTTCTTACCTTATTTGGCTAAAACTCCATTCCACCCAGTGCGTAATGAAAAAGAATTGCCTACCTCTGTGGTGATGTTTGGAGAAGGAGAGGGCAAAGGGTTCTTCGCGATTCCATTAGCAGAGAATGTGCCAGACTTAACTTCTAAAGAAGATATCTTAGTGATGCAGAAATATTTAGAGGAAACATATGGCGATTTCTAATGCTTAATGCTAAATTGTGAGTGATAACCTATTCACTCTATGACTTTATTGATTGTAATTGCTAGTCTTGGCCTTTTAGTACTGTTAATCACGTACTGGAAGGTCAATTCGTTTATATCCTTTTTGCTCGTGAGCATTTTTGCGGGCGTTTGTTTCGGTTTGCCGTTGCCTGATATCGCTAAATCCATCCAAAAAGGACTAGGAGATACGCTAGGGTCTTTAGTTGTTATTCTTGTGCTAGGAGCGATGCTTGGGAAATTGGTGGCTGCCTCTGGTGCTGCTAAACAGATTTCAGGTACTTTAATTGATCTTTTTGGGCTTTCAAATATTACTTGGGGTCTGATGCTGACAGGTTTCGTGATCGGGATTCCCTTGTTTTACAATGTGGGATTTGTCTTGATGATTCCTTTGATTTTCTCTTTAGTACAGCAATATAAGATTCCGCCGCTAATGGCTGGGGTACCTATGATGGCCTCCTTGTCCGTGGCGCATGGTTTTTTACCCCCGCATCCGTCGCCCGCAGCTTTGGTAGCCCAGTTTCACGCGAATATGGGGGAAACGTTGATGCTGGGAATTATGGTGGCGATTCCGGCGATTATTTTGGCGGGTCCTATTTTTGCCAAAACTTTGGCCCATCTCCCCGTCAAATCCTTAAAATCATTCGCAGCAGCTGAAGTAGATGAAACGAATCTGCCCAGTAAAACGGCCAGCTTCATTGCAGCCCTTTTTCCTGTGTTTTTATTAGTAGGCACCACCATCGCCGAAGTTCAATTGCCGGATTCTCCTGTAGTGAAATTTATAGCTGATCCAGCGATGGTCATGTTAGTGGCTATTTTAGTGGCTACCTATATCTTAGGTATACGTAGAGGAAAGAAAATCGAAGAGGTGATGAATGTCTATGGAGAGGCAGTAAAAGACGTAGCCATGATTCTGTTGATCATTGCGGGTGCAGGAACCTTGAAAGAGATTCTATTGGTTTCTGGAGTCAGCAAAGAAATTGCGTCCTACTTAGGTGGCTTACCTATTCATCCCCTTGTTTTAGGCTGGATGATGGCGGCGATTATTCGCGTTTGCCTGGGTTCTGCCACTATTGCAGGTTTAACAGCTGCGGGCATGATTTACCCCTTAGTGGCTTCAGGTGGAGTAAACGCAAACTTAATGGTTTTGAGCATCGGTGCGGGTAGTCTGATGTTCTCGCACGTGAACGATACGGGCTTCTGGCTATTTAAAGAATACTTCAATTTAACAGTGAAAGAGACATTGCGTTCGTGGTCCCTCATGGAGACTATTGTGTCGATTACTGGTTTAGCTGGTGTGATGATCTTGAATCAATTCTTGTAATTGTGCTATTGTATCAAAAAAATACAAAATTTTTAACAACATACTGATTTTGTATTATTCCAAATATTATACGCTTAATCAATTGTTTTTCAGTATTAAAGACTGATTATTCTCATTTTTCCGATCGAATATTCGCTATTTTGATTTTTTTTATTGTTTGTTTATTAACATTTTGTTAATTTTCGCACGATTGATTTATTTATCAACAACTTTTTTCAACCCTAACTTAAATGTTCATGAAAAAAAATTTACTCATGACTTTTCTGGTTACAATGCTATCTGTAGCGAGTCTTTTTGCTCAGGATAGAAAAGTTTCAGGAAAGGTGACCTCGGCCGAGGACGGTTCAGGTCTTCCAGGTGTTACTGTAGCTATTAAAGGTACAGGCAAAGGAACTCAGTCAGATGTGAATGGTAATTATTCATTATCTGTTCCAAGTTCAGCTACATTAGTTTTCTCTTTTGTAGGATTAAACCCAAAAACAATTGCAGTTGGTAACCAATCGGTAATCGATGTTAAATTGGCGACAGATACGCGTCAATTATCAGAGGTTGTTGTAACGGGTACAGGTTCTGCGATCGATAAGCGTTCGACCGCTATCGATGTACAAGCGATCACAGCTAAAAATTTGCCTTCAGTTCCTACTGCTTCAGTAGATCAAGCTTTAGTAGGTAAAATTGCAGGTGCTCAGATCTCTTCTGGAAATGGTATGCCAGGTCAACCAGTTAGTATCGTTTTACGTGGTATTAACACGATTAACCGGGGTACTTCTCCAATGATTTTATTAGATGGAGTTGAGGTAGGTTCAACTGACCTTAACTCAATCGATTTAAATATCATCGAGAAAGTGGAGGTTATCCAAGGTGCTGCAGCTGCTACTATCTACGGTGCACAAGGTGCGAACGGGGTAATTCAATTATTCTCGAAAAAAGGTAAAGCAGGTAAAGTGAATATTGATTTCGCTTCATCTGTTATCAACTCTACACCATTAAACGTAGGTGGTTTGCGTAAAGCAGACAAGCACGGTTTCAAAACCAATGCTAATAATGAAGTAATTGGTGGTTCTGGCCAACCTTTGGCATTAGATCCTATCTATGGTTCATATGGAGAAAACGTAATCTTTGCTTCGACTGACCCTACGGTTCAGATCAACAAGCCTTACGATAAGAACTTGAAGTATTATGATCACTTCGGTATGTTCTTTACTCCTACAACGAACTATAACAATTCATTATCTATTTCAGGTGGTTCTGAGAAAAGTGATTTCAACTTCTCTTTATCAAACTCTGATAATGCGGGTCCATTCAAAAACGTAGGTGGTTTAAACCGTACGAACATGACAGCTAACTTGGGTTTCGAATTAGCTAAAGGTTTGAAATTGCGTTCTATTACACAATTAGTGTATACAAAGAACACGATTAACGATGGAACTGGTCGTTCAATCATCTATTCTGTATTCAACTCTCGTCCATTCGTGGATTATGATTGGAAAGATGCTGACGGAAACTACCCAGGTTATATGGGAGATGCAGTAGGTGTGAATGGTTACAACCCGAACGCGGTTAACTATTACACGAAGACAAATTCAGATCGTATCGATATCGTTCAAAGCTTGAACTTAAACTACGAGATCAACAAGTTTGTGTCTTTAGACGCGAAATATGGTGTTAACTACCAAACAGACAAGACGATTTACACGTACTTGAATCAAACAGGTAACAAAAACATCATGGATCAACAATACTGGTATTATAACTTTAACGGTAATGATGCAACAGGTGAGTTGAACCGTTATGAAAATGCTAGTTCATTGCAAAACTTCTTGGGTTCTGCGATTTTCAAAACAGATTTCCAAAAAGATTTCAACATCAACATTCCATTACGTACAACTACGCAAGTGGCATTTGACTACAGAAATCGTTTGAATACGTCTTATGTTTCTTACGGTATCGGTATGCCGAACTACACGCCAGTGAATACTTCACAAGCAGCTGAAACAAAAGTATACCGTGATTACAAAGAGCCATTTATTACGTATGGTTATTTAGCAACACAACGTTTTGACTATGGTACAATTGGTGGTATCTCAGGTGGTTTCCGTACGGACTTCTCGTCAGCTTTCGGTGCTGCGTCTACTCCGCAAACGTTCCCTCGTGGAGATGCGTACTTACGTGTATCTGAATTAGGAATTTTCAAGAACTCTGCGATCAGCACGACTGTTGAAGATTTCAAATTACGTGCAGCTTATGGTGAGGCGGGTATTCAGCCAAGAGCTTTTGACCGTTATATCACGTTGAATACAGGTGTTATTGGTGGTGGAAATGCATTCTTCTTCCCATTAACTCAATCTAATCCAAACTTGAACGTAGAGATTTCTAAAGAATTAGAAATTGGTACAGATATCGGTTTGAACTTAGGTAAAAATTCTGCTTGGTTAAACAATGTGAATTTATCAGCTTCTTACTGGAAGCGTTCGACAGACAATGCGATCTTTGAAGTAGATGCTGCGCCTTCTACAGGTATCGGTACGGTAAAAGATAACGCGTTCTCTTTAGGATCAAATGGTATACAAGCTAGCTTAAACGCTCAGATCTACAGAGATGCAGATTGGACTTGGAATTTCACGACGAACTTTGGAAAGCAAACTTCAGAAATCACAGCGGTTCGTGGTGGTGCTGAGGTAGTTGTTCTTTCAGGTGCTGGTTCTACTGGTTACGTTTTACGTGCTGGCGAGAAAATTGGCCAACTATACGGTTTCATGGGTATCCATAGCCTAGATGCTGTATTGCCAGATGGTACGGTAGCTATTCCTGAGGCATCTCGTTCTCAATACGAAGTAGCTAGCAATGGTTGGGTAGTTAAGAAATCAACTAAAGCTCCTTATTTCTCTTCAGGACAATATAGCTTCGGTGATCCTAATCCAGCATTCAATGCATCATTCATTACAGATTTAACTTGGAAAGGTATCGTTTCATTCAACTTACAAGTTGATTTGATCCAAGGTGCACACGTATACAACCAAACGAAAGAATGGATGTACCGTGATGGTATCCACTCTGATTACCAACAACCAATCACGATCAATGGTGAAACAGGTGCTTGGTCTGCATTCTACCGTGGGGTATATGCAGAGGTTTCTCGTAACGGTACGAAGAACTACTTCTACGAAGATGCTTCATTCGCTCGTTTACGTAACCTTTCTGTAGGTGTTGATTTAGTGAAAGCATTCGGATTGAAATCATTCCGTAAGTTACAATTAGTAGCTTCAGGACGTAACTTGTATACGTTAACTAACTATACTGGTTTAGATCCTGAGATCTCTTCAGGTGGAGTTAACTCTGCTTGGGATCGTGGAACAGATCACAATACGATGCCAAACTTACGTTCATACCAAGTACAGTTGAACATTGGTTTCTAATTCAGAATTGAGAAAAAGGTATCATTTAAATTTGAAAAAAATGAAAAACATAAAAATAACCGCGCTTTCCTTTCTGCTTTTAGCTGGATCGGTTATGTCGTGCAAGGATCAATTGGATATCCAAAATCCAAATCAGCCTACTCCTGCGACGGCTTCGTCTGAGGCTGGTATCGTTGCTTTAGCACAAGGATCTGTTTACAAAAACGGATTTACTTCTGCAGGTAATAAGTATTATGATGGTGTTGTAGGAGCTTTCTACAATGGTGTAGTAGGTATTCATGAATTAATGGGTGATGTTGTTTCAGCTGAAGCAGCGAACACGTACATGAATAACTTGTCTTCTCCAGACATGGTTACATTAGATAATGGAACGCAAGTAGCTAATCCAAATAGCCCTGCATTGCAAAAGAATTTATTGCGTGCAGTGAACACGAACTCACAACAAGGTGGTAACCCAGGTTGGCATGAGTGGGCGATGATGTACCAATTAAATAATGCGTGTAACACTATTTTAGATGCAGTGGATAAGACTACATTTACAGGTGATGCAACAGCAAAGAAAAATGCAATCAAGGCATGGGCTTACACTTGGAAAGGTTTAGCGTATGCTCGTCTTGGTTCATTATACTACGCGGGTTTAATTGTGAACACTCCATCGGTTACAAACAATACGTATGTAACGAAAGAAGCGATGATTGCTGAATCAAATGCTAATTTTGATAAAGCAGCAACAGCTGTAAATGCATCAGGTGCATCAGGAGATTTTGAGGAGATCGTTACGGCTTTAATTCCGGATTTCTTCCAAACGGAGAAAGGTGCGGTTCCTACTGCTGGTCAGTGGATCAAAAACTTGAACACCATGAAGGCGCGTAATATCTTAGTTAACACTTCAACTGCTACCATGACTGCAGCTCAGTGGGATGCTATTCTTACGTTGACTAATGCAGGTGTAGGTGCTTCTGATCCAGTATTTGCTGGTAACACGAACGCAAATGGAGATATCTTTGGTTCTTCTAACTACTCTGTTGCTGCTCGTGCAGTAGGTTCTAACGCATCAGGTGGAACGTATAAAATCTCTGAGCGTTTAATTCAGGATTTCAATGCGGGTGACCAGCGTTTAGCTCAAAACTTCAAAGTTTATACCGTTTGGGTAGGTAACTCTGACCGTGGTAACGCATTCAATACGCGTTATGCAATCAAAGACGGTGGTAATGGTTTAGCAGGTGTTTATACCTATGTTAACCGTACAGCGGGAAATGCAGAAATCTTCTTGTTAGGTTCTTACGAAGAAAATGAGTTGATGAAAGCAGAAGCTAAATTATGGAAAGGTGATGTAGCAGGTGCTGCTGCAAGCATTAATGCGGTTCGTGCCTACCAAGGTGCTGGAATTGCTGCGATCACTTCTACAAATGCTGCTGTTGTAAAAGAGGAATTACGTAAAGAACGCCGTGTGGCTTTAGCTTTCCGTGGTTTATCATTCTACGATGCTCGTCGTTGGGGCGTATTAGATGGCGGTCGCACTGGTGCGGTGGTTATCTCTAAAGATGGTTCATCTGTCTCTACGAACGCTACAATTAAATATGGTTATTTAGATTATTGGGATGTTCCTAACAATGAGTTAGCGAATAATCCAGCTGGCGCAGGTTCTGCACCTACGACAAATCCTAAATAAGAATTTTTAATTTTTATTGAAAGAGGCACTATCCTGAGATGGTGCCTCTTTTTTTGTGCCAAATGTTTGCATTTATATTGTAAAAGTCCTAATTTGCCAAACTTATTCTATTATTTTTTCATTAATTAAACTCAACAACATGAAAAAACTATTACTCCTTGGGGTATTGGTGTTGGCTGTATTCAGCACATCAATGGCTCAAACAAGGCAAGTAACCGGTAAGGTTACAGCTTCAGAGGATGGTGCGGCTCTTCCGGGAGTTAGTGTCAGCCTAAAAGGTTCATCTCGTGGTACAACCACAGCAGCAGATGGTACTTACAAAATTACAGTAGGTGATGGAGCTTCTATCGTCTTCAGTTTTGTGGGCTACAAAGCTCAAACGGTTTCAGTAGGAAACCAAAGTTCAATCAACGTTGTTTTAGCTTCAGATGCTTCTGAGTTAAACGAAGTTGTTGTAACGGCTTTGGGTCTTACGCGTACGAAGAACTCTTTACCTTATGCTGCACAGCAAGTAAAGGGCGAGGAATTAACTCGTGTTCGTTCTGGTAACGCATTCTCACAACTTTCTGGTAAAGTATCAGGTGTGCAAATCACACAAGGTAATGCAATCGGTGGTTCTACTAACGTAGTAATCCGTGGTTCTAAGTCCTTGACTGGTAACAACCAAGCTTTATTCGTTGTGGATGGTGTGCCAATCGATAACTCGGTGACTAACACTTCTAACCAACGTACAGGTCGTGGTGGTTATGACTATGGTAATGCAGCTGCGGATATTAACCCAGATGATATCGAGTCAATGACTGTATTGAAAGGTGCTGCGGCAACTGCTCTTTACGGTTCTCGTGCTTCTAACGGTGTGATCATGATCACTTCTAAGAAAGCGAAGAAAGGTTTAGGTTTGACAATCAACTCAGGTTTATCTGTAGGAACGATTGATCGCTCTACTTTCCCTAAATACCAAAACCAATATGGTGCTGGTTATTCTGATCCTTACCAAAAAGATGGTTTCTTCTATTTTGATGCGAACGGTGACGGACAAGATGATTTAGTTGTACCTACATCTGAAGATGCTTCATATGGTACGAAATTCGATCCTAGCTTACAAGTATACCACTGGGATGCTTTTGATCCTGCTGGTCCAAACTACTTAAAATCTAAGCCTTGGGTTGCTGCAGCTAATACGCCAGATAAATTCTATGAGACAGCTATTTCTAACAATACAAATATCTCATTAGATGGTGCAACTGATAAGGGTACATTCAAATTAGGATTTACTCGTAACGAAGATCGTGGAACATTACCTAATTCTAAGGTGTCTAAAAACATCATGAACTTGTCAGGTACCTATGCTATTTCTTCTAAATTAACTGCTTCTGCAGCGGCTAACTTCTCAGTAGTAGAAGGTTTAGGTCGTTATGGTACAGGTTATGATGGATTGAACGTGAATCAAAACTTCCGTCAGTGGTATCAAACTAACGTAGATATCGTTGAGCAAAAAGAAGCTTATTTCCGTAACAACAAGAACGTTACTTGGAACTGGTCTGATCCATCTACTGCAGCTGGATTGAAGCCTATCTATACAGATAACTACTATTGGACTCGTTACCAAAACAAGGAGAACGATACACGTACTCGTATGTTCGGAAATGCGATGTTGAACTACAAAGCAACTGATTACTTAAACGTAATGGGTCGTATCACAATGGATACGTATGATGAATTCCAAGAGGAGCGTATCGCTGTAGGTTCTACGGATATCGCTGAGTATTCTCGTTATGATCGTCACTTCGAAGAAATCAACTATGATTTAATTACGAATTTTGACAAAAACTTAACGAAAGATTTAAACTTAAAAGCATTAGCTGGTTTGAACTTACGTAAGTCGTTAAACCGTTCTATCTACGCTATTACAAATGGTGGTTTGATCGTTCCAGGTTTATATTCAATTGCTAACTCTAAAGGAACAGTTTCTGCTCCATCTGAGTCGTATAACCCACGTGAAGTGTTTGGTTTATTCGGTGGTGCTACGTTAACATACAAAGACTTCTTAACATTAGACGGAACTGTTCGTCAAGACAAGTCGTCTACGTTACCAGTAGCTAATAACGCCTACTTATACTATGCAGGTTCAGCTTCTTGGTTGTTCTCTCACCATATCCAAGATTTACCTTGGTTAACTTCTGGTAAGTTACGTGCTAACTATGCAACGGTAGGTAATGATGCTCCATGGGGATCAATCTCTAATGTATATGATCAACCTGCACCGTTTGGTTCTACGATCTTATTCTCAGTTCCAGGAACTCAAAACAATCCTAACTTGAAGCCAGAGCAAACAATCTCTAAAGAGTTTGGTTTAGAAATGGCTTTCTTGCAAAACCGTTTAGGTTTTGATGCAACGTATTACCACACAAATACATTAGATCAAATTTTACCTGCTTCTGTTACGACATCAACAGGTTATAACTCGACTTATGTAAATGCAGGTAACATCGAAAACAGCGGTATCGAATTCAGTCTTTATGGTTCTCCTATCAAGACAGCAGATTTCGCTTGGAATGTTAACGTGAACTTTACACGTAACCGTAACAAAGTATTAAGCCTTTACAATGAAAGCCAAAACTTACAATTAGCTTCATTCCAAGGTGGTGTTACATTGAACGCAACAGTAGGTGAGCCTTACGGTATCTTGAAAGGTAGAACTTGGAAGTATGTAAATGGCGAGAAATTAGTGAAATCTAATGGACGTTATGACATGACTACAACGACTACAAACAATATCGGTAATGTTAATCCTAACTGGATTGGTGGTATCAACAACTCATTCCGTTATAAGAACGTTACATTTAGCTTCTTGATCGACGTGAAGTCTGGTGGTTCTGTATTCTCATTAGATCAGTACTATGGTGCTGCTACGGGTGTATTAGAAGAGTCAGCTTTATTGAATGACAAAGGAAACCCATCTCGTGCAGATATCTCTGCTGGTGGTGGTGTGATCATGCCAGGTGTGAAAGCAGATGGTACGCCTAATGATATTCGTGTAGATAACTACTACGGTACATATGGTTATGCATTCAATCCACAACATGCATTCGTTTACGATGCTAGTTATGTGAAGTTACGTGAAGCAAACCTTACTTATTCTTTACCTCGCGCGCTTGTAGCTAAATTAGGTGGAGTAAAAGGAGTTGATTTATCAGTGTACGGACGTAATTTGTGGATCATTCACAAAAACCTTCCTCACTCTGATCCTGAAGAGAATCTTTCTGCTGGTAACGTGCAGGGATATCAATCAGGTGCGTATCCTACGACTCGTTCGATTGGATTTAACGTGAAATTATTGTTTTAATCATCCTTAATTTGATACAGATGAAAAGAATATTTTTAGTATTTGTACCGCTTTTGTTTCTTGCATCAGCTTGTACAGAGGATCTTGCATCCTTAAACGTAGAGACTAAGAAGCCAGCAGCTATTCCTGCACCTACTTTGTTCTCGAATGCAGTTAAGTCTCTTGCAGGGAACTTAGCTACTGCTAGTGTGAACACAAACGTGTTCCGTTTTACGACCAGCCAATGGGCTATGGCCGTATACCAAGATGAAGCTCAATACGATTTCCAAACACGTGCTATTCCTAACACTTGGTGGAACGCAATGTACCGTGATGTATTAGCTGATTTACGTGAATCATCTCGTTTAATCAATGCAGATGCTTCTTTACTTCCTAAAGAGAAAGCGAACAAATTAGCGATCTTGGATATTATGGAAGTATATACTTTCGGTATTTTGGTGAACTCTTTTGGAAATATTCCTTACACAGAGGCATTGAATGCAGAAAAGTTATTCCCTAAGTATGATGATGCTAAAACAGTATCAGCTGACTTAATCACTCGTTTGAATGCTGATATCGCTAAGTTAGATGCATCTGCAGCTGGATTTACTTCTGGAGAAGATGTTGTTTACAAAGGTTCAGTAACTAAGTGGGTGAAATTTGCAAACACATTGCGTATGAAATTAGCTATGATTGTAGCTGATGAAAATGCTAGTGCTGCAAAAACAGCTGTTGAAGCTTCTGATGCAGGTGCTATCTCAGCATCTACAGATAACGGTTTATTCACTTATTTGTCTGCTTCTCCTAATCAAAATCCATTACACGTGGATATCGTATTAGGTGGTCGTCAAGATTATATCGCAGCGAAAGACTTAATGGATAAATTAACGGGATGGAATGATCCACGTAAAACGGCTTACTTCTCTACTAACAACGCTGGTAACTATGCTGGTGGTATCGTAGGAAAAGTAAATACGTACGTAGATTTCTCTCGTGCTGGTGCTAAAGTAGTTGCAGCGGATGCTCCTTACGTATTAGCAGATTACGTTGAAACTGAATTCTTACGCGCTGAAGCAAAGGAAAGAGGATTTAATGTAGCTGGTACAGCTGAGTCACACTACAACAACGCGATCACTGCTTCTATCCTATATTGGGGTGGTTCTGCAGCTGATGCAGCGGCTTATTTAGCTCAACCAGAAGTAGCTTATACTTCGGCAGCAGGTAACTGGAAGCAAAAAATTGGTACACAAAAGTGGATCGCTCTTTACAACCGCTCTTACGAGACTTGGACTGAGTTACGTCGTTTAGACTATCCAGTGATTACTGCACCAGTAAATGCAAAATCTGGATTCCCTACACGTTTAACATATCCTAATACAGAACAAACTTTAAATGGTACTTCATACACAGCGGCTGCAGCAGCCATCGGTGGTGACGTAGTAACTACGAAGTTATTCTGGGATAAAAACTAATTCTAGTTTTTAGAAAGGAGTAAAAAGGGCAACCCGCGAGGGTTGCCCTTTTTTTTGTTTTATTTTTTTTATGAAGTAGATAAAAACAATTTATTGTTAAATCTTGTTTACTAATCTGTTAAGCAATAATTTGCCAAACTATTATTAAATCATCATTTGTTTAAACTAAAGACATTATGAAAAAAACATTACTATTAAGTATGTTCATGTGGCTGACGGCAATGATTCCATTGTTTGCCCAGGACAGATCAATCACAGGAAAGGTGACCGGAGATGATGGTTCAGCTTTACCTGGAGTTAACATTGCCGTGAAAGGAACTAGTAAAGGGACTAACACAGATGTGGATGGTGCTTTTAAATTAAGCGTTTCTTCTAATGCTGTGTTAATTGTTAGTTCTGTGGGCTATGCGCCACAAGAGGTAAAGGTGGGTAACAGAACAGTTATCAATGTGTCATTAGCGTCTGCTACTTCTACTTTAGAGGAAGTTGTTATCACGACTTTTGGTACTGCTAAAAAGGCCTCATTTACAGGTTCATCTGCTTCTGTTAGTGCAGAAAAGTTAGGTGTAAGACCTATTACAAACATTGGACAAGCTTTAGAAGGTATTTCTGCTGGTGTGACTACAACGTCTACTGGTGGTCAGCCAGGTTCTTCTCCTGACGTTCGTATTCGTGGTTTTGGATCTATTTCTTCTTCTAATGCACCTTTATACGTGGTAGACGGAGTTCCTTATTCAGCTAGTATTGCAAACTTAAACAATGATGATATTCAATCAATCACTGTTTTAAAGGATGCGGCTTCTACTGCTTTATATGGTGCGCGTGCTGCGAACGGGGTTGTGATGGTAACTACGAAAAAAGGTACGAAAGGAAAAAATTCGATCAATGTTAAATACACAAAAGGTTTTAACACGCGTGCTTTACCTGAATATGATCGCGTAGGTGCTGCGGATTATTATCCATTAATGTGGGAGTCGAATCGTAATAACTTAGCTTACCGCGCGACTAGCCCTGTGGCAATCGCAACAGCAAATGCAACAGCGTCTGCTGGTTTAGGTGCTATTGTAGGAACAGGATATAATGTATACAATGTGCCATTTGCACAGTTAGTAGGTACAGACGGTAAATTAAACGCGTCTGCTCAAATGATTTATAACCCAGATGATTTAAACTGGGAAAAAGCCGTGATGCGTCAAGGTATTCGTGATGAAGTAAGTGCTAACTTCTCTGGTTCGAACGGTAAGTCAGACTATTTCTTGTCTGTATCTTATTTAAATGATAAGGGATATCAGATCAAATCTGATTATGATCGTTTTACAGCGCGTTTAAATGTGAACAGCCAAATGAACAATTGGTTCAAAGTAGGTGCTAACATGAACACAACCGTAACGACTTCAAACCAATCTACGGCTGATGGTGGAACCTCATTCGTGAATCCATTCTTCTTTACACGTGGTATGGCACCTATTTACCCAGTTTACGCGTATGATCCAGCTAGCCCAGGTTCATTTTTGAAATTGGAAAATGGTAGAAACAGATATGATTACGGCAACTTAAGTGCTTTAGGTTTATCTAACCGTCCACAATATGGTGGTCGTCACGTAGTAGCAGAAACGGAATTGAATGAAAACTTCTTCCGTAGAAACTTATTAGGTGGTCGTGCTTTTGGAGAGATTTCTTTCTTGAAAGATTTTAAGTTTACTAGCAACGTGGGTGTGGATATCACCAATGCGAACTCGATCGTTTTTGGTAACCCAGAAATTGGTGATGGCGCTCCAGCAGGTCGTGCTTCTAACACCTTTGAGAATATTACGAACTATAACTTATCACAGTTATTAACGTATAATCACTCATATGGTAAGCATAATGTAGATGCCTTAATTGGTCATGAAAACTACAACTTAGTGAGTAATAGCTTAGACGGTTCTCGTTCTCAGCAAATCTTAGATGGTAATTATGAGTTGATCAACTTTACGACCACAACTAACTTAACATCACAATATGACACTCGTCGCGTAGAAGGTTATTTCTCTCGTGTGAACTATGATTTTGATTCGAAATATTTCGTTTCATTCTCTGCTCGTCGTGATGGTTCTTCTAAGTTCTACCAAGATAAGCGTTGGGGTAATTTCTACTCAGTATCTGCAGCTTGGCGTTTAGATCAAGAGGATTTCATCAAGGAATTGACTTTTATCGATAACTTGAAATTAAGAAGTTCATGGGGTCAAACAGGTAACGATGGTGGTATCAGTAACTATGCATGGCAACCATTGTACGCTTTAGGTTGGAATAATGCGACTGAGCCAGGTATTTTACAATCTTCTTTAGGTAGTAAGACTTTAGAGTGGGAAACAAATACGGCATTTGACGTGGCATTAGAATTTGGTTTATTTAAGAACCGTGTTTCTGGTACGATTGAATATTTTGATCGTCAGTCTACTAACTTGATTTTTGCTGTACCTCTTCCATTATCAGTGGGTATCGGAACAGAGACACGTAATATTGGTTCGATGTACAACCGTGGTATCGAATTGCAGTTAGCTGGAGATTTAGTTCGTACGAAGGATTTTGTTTGGAATGTTGATTTCAATGCAACGAAGTTAGAGAACAAGATCACGAAGATGCCTGCAGAAAGCAAGGAGATCATCGATGGTACGAAGAAATTAAAAGAAGGTAGCTCATTATATGACTATTGGTTACGTGAGTACAAAGGAGTTAACCCAGAAACGGGTGTGGCTGAGTACCGCGCTATCTCTTATGTCGCGTCTAACTCTCGTATCACTGCTAACGGTGACACCTTAACGAATAACATCGCTAACGCACGTTATTGGTATAATGGTTCATCTATCGCTGATTTGACTGGATCTGTTAATACGTCTTTACGTTACAAAGGATTCTCTTTATCTGCTCTGATGGTATACCAAATTGGTGGTAAAATTTATGATGGAGCCTATGCTGGTTTAATGGGTGCAGGTTACCACAATGCAAAACACGTGGATATCTTGAAGCGTTGGGTAAATCCAGGTGATGTGACTAACGTTCCACGTATGGATGCTGGTAGAACAGCGGATTTTGATGCGGCATCTGACCGTTGGTTAATTGATGGAAGCTTTATGAACATTCGTACGGTAACTTTATCTTACCGTTTACCTAAGTCGTTAATGAATCGTTTGAAAATCGACAATGCACAGGTATATGTGAGTGGTGAAAACTTCTTAATGTTATCTCGTAGAAGTGGAATGAACGTTCAGCAGAACTTTGCAGGTACAACCAGCAACGTTTACAGTCCTGCGAAGTCATTAGTTTTAGGTCTATCATTCTCTTTATAATATAGAATCATGAAAAAGAAATATTTAGGTTACTTTTCGCTCGTATTCGCATTATTACTTTCATCTTGCGAAGAAACTTATTTAGATACTACCCCTACGGCTAGTATTGATGCAGGTTCAGCATATGCTACTACTAAGAATGCAGCATCTGCTATTAACGGTATTTACCGTTCGTTTATCGTACGTTACTTGAGTTCTCAAGGTCACTCTGGTCACCCAGCGATGATGATTATTCTTGATCACATGGGAGAGGATATGGTTTTAGGAACAACAGCAGCTTCTTGGCACGTAGGAGAGACGCGTTGGACAGCACACCGTTCTGATGTGAATACATTGGTACAATTCCCATATGAAATGTATTACCGTATCATCGGTAACGCGAACATTGGTATTGCTAATTTAGACAAGGCGGTAGGTCCTGCGGCTGATCGTAATGCATTGAAAGGAGAAGCTTTAGCCCTACGTGCTTTTGGTTATTTCAACTTAGTGCAATTGTACGGTAAGCGTTACGATGCAACAGCTAAGCCTAATGCACAATTAGGTGTTCCTTTAGTTTTAGAACCTACTACGGAAGGAAAGCCTCGTAATACGGTAGAAGAAGTATACGCACAGATCAACAAAGATTTAGCGGATGCTGCGGCTTTATTAACTACCTCACGCTTAAACAAATCACACATCAATTTAAGTGTGGTGAAAGGTTTACAAGCTAGAGTAGCTTTAGTGCAACAAGATTGGGCTAATGCAGCTAAGTTTGCAGCAGAAGCACGTGCGGGATATGTTCCGATGACGGCTACTATGTACCAAGATGGATTCCAAGATATTGCGAATTCAGAATGGATGTGGGGCTTTGATCACTTAGAAGATCAAACGGAGTATTTCGGTGGATACCACTCGTACATTTCTTGTAACTACAACTCTACTGTAATTAGAACGTACCCTAAGGTTATTAATAGCTTATTGTACAAGCAAATTCCAGCTACAGATGTAAGAGCTAAAATGTGGGTTGAGACACCTACTACAGCTAACTCTATTGTGCCTCCAGGAGGTGTTCGTCCTAAATTCTTGAATCAAAAGTTCAGATTGCCAGGTACGCCATCTACTTCAGCTATGGGAGATGTTCCATATATGCGTGCAGCTGAGATGTATTTAATTGAAGCAGAAGCAAAAGCTCGTTTAAACGATGCTGCAGGTGCTTCGCAAGTATTGTTTGACTTAGTAAAAACACGTGACGCTAGTTATGTGAAGTCAACTAAAACGGGTGTTGCTTTAATTGATGAAATTTTAGTTCAGCGTCGTGTAGAGCTTTGGGGTGAAGGACACCGTTTCTTAGACTTGAAGCGCACAAATGCAGCATTGAATAGAAATGGTACAAACGCCATTGCTTCTGTAGCTTTATTATTTGATGTAGCTCCAGGTGATGTGCGTTGGGAATTCTTAATTCCTCGTCGTGAGATTAATGCAAATCCAGCGATCGTACAAAATCCATTATAATTTATTTTGTAATTTAAAGGTGGCTAATTTATTAGCCACCTTTTTTTGTTTAAATCTATCCTATGAAAAAATCATTCTTAATCTTGGCGCTTAGCGTCTTATCCTTTTCTGCCTCGTATGCGCAGGACGATTCCTATCAATTGCCTCCTAAAGCGATTTCGGACTTATTGTTAGCGAAACCCACGCCCTTAGTTCGTATTGATTCCAAGGCAGAATACTTGTTATTATTAGGTCGTAATTCCTATCCTACGGTAGAGGAACTAGGTCAACCAGAAATGAAAATTGCGGGTCTCCGCTTGAATCCCTTGAATTTTTCTCCGTCTCGCCAAAGTCCCATCAGCAGCATTACCTTGCAAACGATTCGTACTGGTGCGAAAATAGAAATCGCCGGTTTACCTAAAAACCTAGCTGCCGGATCCATTGCTTGGAATCCGTCGGAAACGAAAATTGCGTTTGCACAAACCGAGGTAAACGGTGTGGATTTATATGTGATTGATATCGCTTCAAAGAAAGCAACTCGCATCAATAGTGTTCCTTTAAATCAAGTGTTGGGGAATGCCTTTACTTGGGTAGACGATCAAACTATTCTATACAAGGTGACCACGCATGAGGCGGCCGGAGCTCCTAAACGTCCGATTACGCCTAAAGGACCGACCATTCAACAAAATGTAGGAAAAGCGGCACCAAGACCGACGTTCCAGGATTTGATTAAATCTCCTTATGATGAGAGTTTATTCTCTTATTATGCAGAGGCACAATTAGTGGTTTATAAAAATGGCGTGAACAAGAAAATAGGGGAGCCTGCCTTGTATAATTCATTCCAACTATCGCCGGATCGTCGTTACATTCTAACGCGGTCAGTCGCAAAGCCTTTCTCGTATGCCGTACCGGCCTATGGTTTCCCTACGACGGTGAAAGTCTTAGATTTGGACGGAAAAACGATCAAAGAAATTGCGAAATTACCATCTGCGGAGAGCGCTCCAGCAGGAAACGACAACGTGCAAAATGTGCCGCGAGGATTTGATTGGCGTGATGATGAGCCAGCTTCCTTAGTGTATGCCATGCCATTAGATAGTGGATTCATTAAAAAGCAGGTAGAATTTCACGATGCCGTTTATTCTTTATCTGCTCCCTTTACACAGGAGGCCAAAGAATTATTTAAGACGAAGACCCGGTATGCTGGGGTGATTTGGGGAAATAATAAAGTGGCTTTAGTGACTGAGGTATTACGTGGAAAGCAGACATCCAAAGTAAGCCGTTATTCTTCTGCGGATGGATCAATGGAAGTTTTGTACGAGCGTAATCTAACGGATGCCTACAAGAATCCAGGAAGTCCGGTATTAACGAAAAATGCCTTAGGTCGCGAGGTGATTCAATTCACAGATAACGGGACTAAAATTTTGATGAACAACCCGGTGGGTTCTTCTGATCAAGGTGATCTTCCTTTTATCTCGAAGTTTGATTTAGCCACGAAAAAGAATGAGATTATTTGGCGCGCTAAACCGGGCTACTTTGAGCAAGTAGAAGAAGTGATTGATGCAGACAAACTAATCGTATTAAGTAGAAAGGAATCCCAAACAGAGGTGACTAACTATTTTATCAAAAACTTGTTAAATCCATCGCAGGATAAGGCTTTGACCCAATTTGAAAACCCGTATCCAAATTTAGTGGGTATTACCAAGGAAAAAATCAAATACAAGCGTGCGGATGGCGTAGACTTAACGGGCGATTTATATCTGCCTAAAGGCTATAATAAAGAAAAAGATGGTCCATTGCCAGTATTGATTTGGGCTTATCCACGTGAATTTAATTCAGCGGCAGATGCAGCGCAGATTCGCGGTAGCAAGGACCGTTTCACGACCTTAAGTTGGGCTTCGCCTATCTATTATGCGACTCAGGGTTATGCGATTTTAGACAATGCGGAGATGCCGATTGTGTCGACGGATGCTTCTAAAAAGCCGAATGACAACTTCGTTGATCAATTACGTTTAAATGCTTCGGCGGCGATTGACCATTTAGTTCAATTAGGCGTGGGAGATCGTAAGCGTATGGCAGTAGGTGGTCACAGTTACGGTGCCTTTATGACAGCGAATTTATTAGCGCATACCGATTTATTTAAAGCAGGTATCGCACGTAGTGGGGCATATAATCGTACGTTGACTCCTTTTGGGTTCCAAAACGAAGACCGTACTTACTGGCAAGCTCCGCAATTGTATTATGAAATGAGCCCATTCAGCTACGCAGATAAAATCAAAGAACCGATTTTATTAGTGCACGGTGAGCAAGATGATAACACGGGTACATTCCCAATTAACTCGGAGCGTTTATACGCTGCTTTGAAAGGAAACGGAGGAACGACTCGTTTTGTCTATCTACCTTATGAAGCACATAGCTACCGCGGGAAAGAAAACGTTTTACACTTGCTATGGGAGCAATTCCAATGGTTAGAAAAATACGTCAAGTAAGGCGAAAAAAAGGAAATAAGGTTAAACAAAAAGGAGGTAGCCCTACGAGCTGCCTCCTTTTTGTTTAAGAAGTCCGGAGGGAAAGAGTCCGGACTAAATTCCTTCGAACTAAATTCCTCCGGACTAATTTTACCAAATCTTAATCCGATCTTCTGGCTTTCTATACAGCTTATCGCCTGGTTTCACATCAAAAGCCTTGTACCAAGCATCCATATTCACTGGAGCACCGATGGTGCGGTATTGACCAGGTGAGTGTGGATCTGTTAATACTTGTTGCGCCTCTGTTTCAGGAAGAGAGGAACCTCTCCAAACTTGTGCCCAAGCTAAGAAGAAGCGTTGGTCAGGAGAGAAGCCATCGATTTTCTTCGTTGACTTACCTTGCTTCGTCATTTTGAATGCTTCATAAGCCATATTCAAGCCACCTAAGTCACCGATGTTTTCGCCCATCGTTAATTTACCATTGACGTGGATCGTGTCTTGTACGGTGTACGCATCAAATTGCTTGCCTAAAAGTTCTGTTCTCGCTTTGAACTTCGCTAAGTCGTCTTTTGTCCACCAGTTACGTAAAGTTCCGTCTTTGTCGTATTGGCTACCTGAATCATCGAATCCGTGTGACATTTCGTGACCGATTACGGCACCGATTCCACCATAGTTGATTGCGTCATCTGCGTCAGCTGCGAAGAATGGAAATTGTAAGATACCTGCTGGGAATACGATTTCGTTCATCACTGGGCTATAGTAAGCGTTCACCGTTGGTGGCGTCATACCCCATTTGCTTCTGTCCACCGGTTTGCCTAATTGCGCTAAGTTTTCTTGGAAGCCCCAAGCACCTGCACGACGTAAGTTTCCATAATATTCCGTAGCAGAAATCTCTAAGCCATCGTAGTTTTTCCATTTGTCAGGATACCCGATTTTAGGCGTAAAGGCGTTTAATTTGGCCAAAGCCTTTTCTTTCGTTTCCGCGCTCATCCAATCTAATCTGTTGATGCGTACAGCGAAAGCTTTACGTAGGTTAGCCACTAATTCAACCATTCTTGCTTTCGCTTCTGGCTTGAAGTATTTAGCTACATACAATTGACCTAATAATTCACCTAAGGTTCCGTCCGTCATCGCTGACATGCGTTGCCATCTTGGGGCTTGTACTTTTTGGCCTGATAATACTTGTGAATACGCAAAGCTCGCTTTCACGAATGGAGAGCTTAAATATCCTGCGCTACTACGCAATACATTCCATGTTAAATAGGTCTTCCACGTTTCTACGGGCGTTTCAATCAATAATTTGTTCGCTGCCTCGAAGAATTTAGGGGCACCTACTAGAATAGAATCTGGTGCAGATGTGCCAAAGTCTTGGAAAGTCAATGCCCAGTTAAAGGCAGGTGTCTTTTGATTGAAATCAGCAAAGGCAAACTTATTATAAGTCTTGTACGGATCACGCATTTCGACACGAGCCATCTGCGCTTCTGCTAATTTTTTCTCTAATTGGAAAACCGTTTCTGCATTCGCTTTCGCTTGTGCCTCAGGAGTTCCAGTTAAAGTGAACAAAGTCGCTATGTATTTTTTGAATGCCTCTTGAATCTTTAGGCTACGCGCATCATTCTTTAAGTAGTAATCGCGATCCGGAAGTGATGTTCCACCTTGTCCTAATTGCGGTACCATTTTCTCTACATTCTTGCGGTCTTGACCGATGTAGAAACCAAATAAAGGAGAAGCAATCCCTGAAGAGCGTAAACGCGCGATTTCAGTCACTACTTGTGACTTGAATTGCAAACCTGCGATGTGTTGTAAATCCGCTTGAATAGGAGTGTAGCCTAATTTTTCGATAGCTATACTGTCCATTGCTGCCGCATAAAAATCAGCGACTCTTCTTTCGACTGAACCTGCGGCCGCTTTCGTGCCTTTGGTTTCGTCTAAAATCGTTTTAATCGCATTGATGTTGAAATCGCGCAATTGATTGAAAGCGCCCCAACGTGTTTCTTTGGCTGGGATCGGGTTTTTTCTAACCCAAGGTCCATTAGAATATTCCACGAAGTCATCACCCGCTTTTACGCTCAGGTTCATGTTGTCGCGGTCAATAAATTTTCCCGGTTTTTCTTGCGCATAAAGGCTGCCGCTGAATAGCAATGAGCCTGCAAGGACGAGTTGTAAGTAATTATTTTTCATTTGAAAAAGGTTGATGTGACATTAAATTAATTAATTTACTGAATCTAAACTACCTATATGAAGAAATTGTTACTAATCTTATCCTGCTTTTTAGCATTTAGCCTCTCTGTGGACGCCCAAAAGCCCATGTCACATGAGATCATGATCAAGCTGAAGAAAGTAGGTGCTCCTAAAATTTCACCAGATGGTCGCCATGTCATCTATTCCCGCATCGAAACCTCTTATAATCTGGACGAACAAACGTCAGACCTTTGGATTGCTGCCACGGATGGTTCTACAGAGCCCAGAAAATTAACCAATTCAAAAGGAGGCGAAGACAATTACCAATGGTCTGCTGCTTCAGATAAGATTTATTTCATTGCCAAACGCGATGGCGACGAAGCCCCTCAACTTTACGTTTTACCGCTTTCGGGGGGTGAGGCCCAACGTTTAACCACACTTTCCACAGGCGTAAGTGATGTTAAATTCTCTTCAGATGGCTCACGCATTATATTCTCCAGCCGTGTTTTTCCTACCGCTTTCACGGATTCAGCTAGTAAGAAATTAGCGGAAGAAAAGAAGAAAATTAAGACCAAAGCACGTGTCTATCAATCATTTCCCGTTCGTTATTGGGATTCTTGGTTAGATGAAAAACAAGGGCACATCTTCACGATGGACCTAAAGTCTGGTTCAAAGCCGGTGAATTTAATGGCGAGCATATCACTCGTGAATTCTCCAGGTTTTCGTTTAGGTTCTTATAACTTCAGTGCTGACGGTAAGTCAGTGGTGTTTACGGCAACTACGGAATACAACACAACTGCCTATCAATCTGCTAAATCAAATATTTATGCCGTTAGTCTTTCAGGTGGTAAAGAAACGGTTTTAGTAAATGATGAGACGGATTACTCCTCTGCTGAATATACGGAAGACGGGAAATACTTGATTGCATCGGGTTCTGCTATCGGAAATAAATTGTATTACCTGAATCGCATTTACCGATTTGATGCATCTTCTTTGACTGCCAAAAAAGAGCTAGCCGCCACCCTCGATCGTCCCATCAATAGTATGGAAATAGCGGGTTCAACCATTTTTGCTAGTATCGAAGACCAAGGCGTGGATCGCATCGTTGAGATTTCAGTCGCTGATGGTTCGGTTAAGGCAGTTTTAGGAGCTGAAACGGGATCTTATACAGGTCTAAGTTTGTCCACTAATACGCGTATTTTTGCGTATCAATACCAAAACGTTGCGACTCCGCCAGAGGTTTGGGTCTCAGCAAATGGTTCATTGAAAGCCATTTCTAAAGCGAATGAGGATGTTTTAGCAGGGTTGGATTTACAAAAGCCGGAGGTTATTTGGACTAAATCTTCCAGAGGTAAAATGATTCGTTCAGTGGTGTTAAAGCCGACTGGTTTCGATGCTTCGAAGAAATATCCACTCTTTGTTTTAATGCACGGTGGTCCAGCTAGTTCTTTCAAAGATGTATTTGGATATCGTTGGAATCCCTACATTTTAGGATCAGCGGGCTACGTAATCGTGATGACAGATTATACTGGATCAGTAGGGTATGGCGAGAAATTCGCGCAAGATATTCAGTATGACCCATTCAAAGGTCCAGGACAAGAAATCCAAGAAGCAGCGGCCGATGCCATCAAACGCTTCTCTTATATCGATGGAACCAAACAAGCAGCGGGTGGCGCATCCTACGGAGGTCACTTGGCGAACTGGATGCAAGCGACCACGTCACATTACAAATGTTTGATTTCACACGCGGGTTTAGTGAACTCGGAAGCCCAATGGGGAACATCGGATGTGATTTGGGGTAGAGAATTGATGAATGGAGGAGCTCCTTGGGTGCCTACTAAAACCTGGAAGGAACAAAATCCGATGCGTTTCGCCGCGAACTTCAAAACGCCTATGTTGTTAACGGTAGGCGAAAATGATTACCGCGTCCCTATTAACAATACCTTGGAAAACTGGAGCATTCACCAACGTCTTCAAATTCCGAGCAAGTTAATCGTCTTCCCTGGCGAAAATCACTGGATTTTAAATCCAGATAACTCGAAGTTCCACTATTCGGAAATTCAGGGTTGGTTAGCGACTTATTTAAAGTAAAAAAAAGGTCTCGAAATGAAATTCGAGACCTTTTTTTTACTTTAAATAGTCCGATGGGAATGATTCCGGAGGGAATGAGTCTAAACTAGTCTTCCTACGGACTTCGGACTACCTCCCTCCGGACTCCCTTCCTATTGACTTCGGACTACAGCTTCACCATCTCCCCAGTCCTCACCGACTCATCACACGCAAAAGCGATGCGTAAACTATTTACTGCATCCTCCACGTGATCTGTTAGATCTATGTTATCGTTGATGGCCTGTAGGAAATAGGCCTGCTCACGATCGCAAAGACCTTGGTGGTCTGGTTCATCGGTTAGGTTAACCCATTCGTCTTCTTTCGTGAATTCGTTTTTAGTATCGATGTCTGCGTGGTGTACCCGTAGGGATTCTGTTTTCGTGTGTGATTCCACATCATCTGATTTGCCCTCGCCGCCGGCATTTTTTGCGACGATGGAAACGGAACCTTTTGGCCCAAAAACATCCTTAACAAAATACGCATTCTGCGAGATCATCGGACCCCAGCCAGCCTCGTACCAACCCACGGATCCATCTTCAAAGTGAATCTGTAATTGACCGTAATTATAATTGCCTGCCGGAATATCTTCTGTCATTCGCGCGCCGATGGCCGAAACACGCATTGGTTTGGAGCGCGTCATTTGGCACATCACATCGATATAATGGACACCACAATCGACGATAGGGCTTAGCGATTTCATCAAATTACGGTGCACATCCCACATGTAGCCGTGGGATTGTTGATTTAGGTTCATCCGCATGACTAATGGTTTGCCCATCGTCTTAGCGATTTCGATGAACTTGATCCAAGACGGATGGTGACGTAAAATGTAGCCTACTACGAGTTTTTTGCCACTTTTTTCAACAGCTTCAGCCACCCGAATAGCGCCAGCTAATGAATCGGCGATTGGTTTTTCTAAGAAAACGTGACAATCAGCTTCTAATGCGGCGATGGCATAGGCTTCGTGGGTATCTGGGTAAGTGGAGATGCAAACTGCATCTGGTTTGGAGTCTGATAAGGCGGTGTAATAGTCGCTGTACAGCTTTTGGCCCCCACCTAAAGCTTCATTTAATGCTTCCTTGCTATTTCCAGGGGAAACGAGTCCACAGATTTCAAATCCGGCTACATTCTGGTAGGCTTTCGCATGAGAGGCTCCCATGTTTCCGCAACCCACCACGAGCACGCGTATATTTTTCATGTTAATCGATTTAGAATCGTAAATTAGGAAGAATGATTAGAATAATCGAAACTTCGCCTTTACAAATTATGCGCTTTCTCCTTATTTTCTTGCTTATTGGTTCCTTGAGTCTTCAAGCCCAAAACAAATCAGGCATCACCGGCAAGCCTGATACGTCCTTTACGAATTATGCTGCCTTGCAAATGGTAGTGAAACAGGATCCCACGATTCGTCTAGCGGATTATCAAAGTGCAAAGGTCAAAGGGCAAAGTTCAGTGTACAAAGTGATAGAATCGAGGAAATTGGTCGTGGATGAATATGCTGTATCAACTTCTCGCAAGCTACCCACTCTTGTATTTTTTCATGGAGGTGGCTGGCGAACAGGTCATCGTTCACAGCATATTCCTTTAGCAAAAGCCTTAGCAGATCGCGGATGCCGGGTCTTTTTAGTCGAGTATCGTTTGTCTACAGAAGCTCTTTACCCAGCTGCGATGCTGGATGCTCAAGCTGCCTTGCAATGGGTTTCGAAACGCCAGAATGTGGGAGAAATCTACGTGGGTGGTTATTCAGCTGGGGGCCAAATGGCTGCGCTCCTAGGTTCCGTTCAAGATGAAAATACCTACGGCAAAGGAGTCAAATTAGCCGGGTCCATTGATATCGATGGGATATTGGCCTTTATTCACCCGGAGTCAGGGGAGGGAGACGATAGCAAGCGTATCTCAGCAGCGACTCATTATTTTGGGTATAATAAGGTAGAGGGCGAGGCAATCTGGATGGGGGCTTCCGCTTTGAGTCATGTGACGAAAGGCGATCCTCCCGTACTTTTTTTGAATTCTAGTGATGAGCGGATGCATGCAGGCAGGGACGATTTTATGCGAAAAATGGCCGATTTTGGGATACATACGGAGTATCACACGTTCGAAAATTCCCATCACACCTTCGTGTTAATGAACCATTGGTTTAAGCAGGTGGTGGACCGGATGGATCATTTTATGCGCAAACGTCTAGTCGTGGGGCTAGATTTCAAGACGATACAATCCGCAGTAGATGTGGCTCGTCCTGGTCAGGAGATTTTCATTAAAAATGGCAATTACCAAGAAAAGGTATTCATCGATTCATTGAAACACCATTTGTCTTTTGTAGGGGAAAGCAGGGATGGCATGGTGTTGCGGGAGACGATTGCGCGGGATATTTGGCGTTGTTCAAATCCAGATGATTATGGTGCTGGAGTGTTGAATATCAAAGGGCACGATTTGTCATTTCGGAATATGACTATTATGAATGAATATGGATTCACGGCGACGAAAGATATATCGATTCCTTGTTTGAACGAGGCAGGAAAGGAGACGACCACGACAGTGCAGAAATATGCCTTACCAAGGGAGAAAGGGGAGAAAGAGGGGGAGAAGATCGTGCGAGTAGATGGGCATCAATTTGCAGTTCGTACGATGCCTGGTGCCACCCGTTTGTCTTTCGAACAATGTACCATCCGATCAGGTGGCGGTGACACGGTAAGTCCTTGGGACGTGAATGCGGGGATGTATTATTTGAATGACTGTTTGATTGAAGGGGGAGTGGATTTGTATTGTCCGCGTGGATATGCTTTGGCTGAGAATTGCACCTTTGTGTGCCATAATACGAGTGCGGCGATTTGGCATGACGGCTCTGGCGAACAAGGGGCGAAGACCGTTTTAAAGAACTGTCGCTTTCTAGGAGATCCCGGATATAAATTAGGTCGTTACCACCGCGAGGCTCAGTTTTATCTTTTGAATTGTTCCTTTGATAAAAATATGGCGGACGCACCTATCCACCAGTCAGGTGACCGAGTGCTGAATTGGGGTCATCGCGTGTATTATGTGGATTGCCATAAGGATGGAGGCGACTTTGCTTGGCATAAAAATAATAGTCCAGTAAAGGCCAGCGAATTGACATTCAAGACGATTTTTGGAGAAAAATGGAAAAAATAATTTATTGTATCATTAAAATACATTAACTTTGTTCTATTACCTCTAAACTTATCAACTATGAACTCGAGAAGAAGATTTCTTCAGCAGTCTAGCGCTTTTCTGGCGGCTAGCGTTTTAGCACCTCGTTTCTTGTCTGCACAATCGTTTACCAATCGTCCGGTGGGTATTCAGTTGTTTACCTTTTTTGGGAAATTTGACCAAGATGTAAAAGGGAATTTGCAGAAGATTGCGGAACTAGGCTACACGGAGATTGAATCAGCTTTCTCGATGTTACCCGGTTTTTATGGGATGAAAGGCAAAGAGTTTATGGCCTTGAACAAGGATTTAGGCTTGAATTGGGTTTCACACCACGTGGTGGGAGCGCCCTTGAAACCTCGTCCAGGAATGGATATGTCGCGTTTCCCTAAGATGATTAATTTGCGCGATGATGCGCAGCAAGCGGTGGATAATGCAGCGGAGGCAGGTGTAAAATACCTCGTGTGCGCCAATATTCCGATTGATACAAAAGAAGAAGTTGCTCAGGCAGTGGAAACCTTAAACAAGGCAGGAGAATTAGCAAAGAAAGCAGGACTTACGTTCTGTTACCATAACCACGATGCAGAATTTAAAGCTGTAGAAGGCCAAAAACCTTTTGACGTATTCGCCTCTCAAGTTCCTGCCGACTTATTGAAATTTGAATTGGATTTGGGTTGGGCTTCTAAAGCTGGAGTGGATGTCGTGGAATTGTTCAAACAACATCCAGGACGTTTCCCTTTATGCCATATTAAAGACTTCGACTCAGAATTTAAAAATATTCTCCCAGTGGGAGAGGGTGTAGTGAACTACAAGCGCATTTTTGATGCAGCTAAATCAGGAGGCCTGGAGCATTTCTTTGTAGAACACGATTTCCCGAAA
Source organism: Aquirufa esocilacus (assembly GCF_042715595.1). Lineage (NCBI taxonomy): Bacteria > Pseudomonadati > Bacteroidota > Cytophagia > Cytophagales > Flectobacillaceae > Aquirufa > Aquirufa esocilacus. The sequence continues at coordinate 325,282 of NZ_JBBKXX010000001.1, forward strand.
GACGCTTTCGAAAGCCTTCGAATCAGCAAGAAGGCTTTGGACGCAATTTTATAATCCGCCTAACGGTTTTTTAGTGTTTAATGATTGAATTTTGATTCTGTAAAAACATCCCCTGTTGGGGGATGTTTTTTTATTTTAGGACATAAAATTGGTAGGGCGCAAAAGCCAAATGATCGTGATCCATCCCGATCTGAACCGTTTTGCCTGACCATAAGTCTTTCATAACTGTCGCCCGTTCTCCATAGGCTCCTAACATATAATAGGTCACCTCTTGTGGCTCAGCGCTAAAGTTGAATAAGAAATAGACTTTTTCTCCATTCAGGTAGCGCTCAAAACCGATGATTGAATTGTTGTGCACCTCTAACCAATGAATATTTTTCAAGTCAGCCACCACTTTTAGTGATTTACGCAGCTTGATTAATTTTTGAAGGTTGGAGAATACTTTATTTTCGATAGAATCCGCTTTATCAATCGTCGCACTCTTTTTCCAATCAATGATAGGGCGGTGCATCCAGCGGTTATCATATGATTTGCCTGGATCTTGTAAATACGTATAATCGTTTGTGTAAGCGGCTTCATCGCCATAGAACAACATCGGTACACCACCTACAAATAGACTTTGCGCTTGCATCATCGTGATTTTATCGATAGAAGTCTGGATAGCAGCAGGATTTTTAGAGGCGATGGCTTTTTCTAAACCACATAAGGAGGCTAACGAACCTGAAAGACGCGCATCCTGTGTTTTGGGATTTACTGCAAATAAGGCTCCAGTGGCTGGGGATTCGATGCCACCGCTGTAATAGTTTTTGATGTAAGAGCGGTGATCGTATGGGTTGAATCCAGCGTGCTGGATCATCCAATCGTCATAACCTAAGCCGATATCATCGTGGCAACGGGTGTAAGTTAACCAGGTCGCGCCTTTCGGTTTGCGTACTAACTCGTTTTGAGCGGTGCGCATCACGCGGATATCGCCGGTAGCCAAAGCATCCCATTGAACGGCCATTTGAGTGGCGTTATAGGCAAAATCGCATTCGTGTGTAGCGAAACGACCCGTTCCAAAGTATTCCATAATCTGGGCTGGAGCCACAATGGCTTCGCCCAAAATAGCCATTCCAGGCGTAGCCACTTCCACGCACATTTTAATTAATTGTAGTAATTGGTGGGCTTCTGGAAGGTTTTGGCAGGCAGTTCCCATTTGTTTCCAAATGAAAGCCGGCGCATCGATGCGCACCACGTCTACGCCAAGGTTTGCGTAGTAAAATACGTTCGCTAGCATTTCTACGAAGACTTTGGGATTCGTATAATTCAAATCCCATTGATAGTGGTGGAAAACGCTCATCACCCATTTGTCCATTTTCTCGTCGTACGTGAAACTTCCTGGAGAACTTTCTGGGAAAATCTCCGGCATCGTTTCTTCCATCGCATCAGGGATGCGACGGTCGTCGTACATGTAGAAATAGTCTTGGTATTCTTTAATTCCTGCTTTCGCGAGCTTAGCCCATTCGTGGTGATGCGACGTGTGGTTTAACACGATGTCGATCATCAAGTACATATCTTTTTGTTGCAGGGCCTTTTGGAACTCGCGTAAATCTTCGATCGTCCCTAATTTCTCCTCCACCACGCGGAAATCTTCCACCGCATAACCGCCATCACTCTCGCCTTCTGGGCTTTTGAACAAGGGCATCAAGTGAAGAAAATTCACGCCTAATTTCTCTAAATACGGGATTTTCGCTGGTAAATCGGAGATTTTTCCAGCAAAACGATCCACATATAAACTCATTCCCACCAGATCCTGGCTCAAAAACCAATTCTCCTCTTTCTTCGCTTTCTCCTCATCCCGCTTTTTCAGTTCCTGACTGCGTTCTGTATAGGCTTGAAAAATGGTTTGGATTAAATCTGAGAATAATGGACTGTCCCCATAAATCGCTCTAAAGTGGTTATGGATATCATCTAGATTAGCTGTCAAACGTTCTTGAAAGCCAGCATCCTTAATTTTATGTGATTTTACAAGCGTATTCGCTTGTTTTTGAAGAGCGGAATTGTACACAGTCTATTAATTAAAAATACTATTGTTTAAGTTCTTGAAGGCTTCCATGGCTCCCAGGTATTCACAAGTTCTGGCACCTGCCTTATTTGCATTTTCTACGATATTTTTCCAAGCAGAAAAATCAAGGTCCTGGATGTTTAATCCATCTAATTGATAAAGCACCGCACCCACAAAGGCATCTCCTGCACCGGTTGTATCCACTGGTTTTACTGGAATGCTTGGAATGATGTAGGTTTTGCCTGCCAATCCCAATAAAGTCCCCTCTTTTCCTAAGGTAATCGCGAATACACCAGGACAGATGTCTAACAAGGCTTCAGTCGCCTCTTCTAGCGTTTCTGTTTCGGTAATTAACATCGCTTCTTCATCAGATAGCTTCGTAAAGTCCGCTTCTTTCAAGAAAATCATACTTTGCTTGATGAAGGACGGTATTTTATCGCCAAACAATAAATGGCGGTAATTCGGGTCAAAACTGATGATTTTGCCGTCTTTTTTTGCTCGGTCTTTTAACGAATAATAGGCCGCATTTAACGGTCCAGTTAAGAAGGCTGTCGCAGATCCAAAGTGAACGATGTTTACACCGGTTAAATCGATTGCCGCTACTTCTGCTTGGGTTAATTCTGCATCTGCGCCGCGGTTAAAAACAAAATCACGCTCTCCATCAAGCATCAAGGAAACGAAGGCAAAAGTCGTGAACGTTTTCGAGTCCAAGTGAACGTGTTTTGTGTTCACGTTGAAATCTTGCATCACGGAGATCATTTGGCGTCCAAAAGGATCGTTCCCCACTTTTGCACTCAAGCTCACTTCGCCGCCTAAGGCGCCGATGGCTGCTGCTACGTTTGTGGGAGCTCCTCCTGGTTTTTTTAAGAAATTTTGACCGTCTGACAGGCTAGAACCTTTGTCAGTACAAATCATATCAATCAAGGCTTCGCCTATACAAATGACACTCATGCGGATTGTTTAGATGGGGATGGTTTAATAAAGGCAGTCGCTAGGGCTGCAATGGCTAATAATGCTCCTGCAAAGGTAATCGCATTTCTGGGATCGTTGTCTAAAAAATGCTTTAAAATGTAACCAAAGGTGATATTTTGTAGAATCATCGGGATTACAATCATCATATTGATGATACCCATATAGACCCCGTACCGCTCCTTAGGGATATCGCTAACCACCAGTAAATAAGGGATTCCCATCATACTTGCCCAGCCGATTCCGAAGCCAGAAATAGCAAAGAATAACAAGTTCTTATTTTCAATGTGAGGGAAAGCTAAGAAACCAGCGGCGGCTAAAATGAGGCAGATCATATGCACGGATTTGGCCCCATATTTCTTAGCGAAACCAGCTAAAGCCAAAGCCGATAAGAAAGTGACGATGTTATACCAGCCATTCACTAAACCTGTCCAGGAAACGGCTTCCTCGTATAATTTTGGGTTACTTTTAGGCGTTGCATTCCAGACAGATAAAGCAATACTCTTCGAGGAATTTTGCCAATAACAGAAAAGCGCATACCACTGGAATAAGTACACTAACGCTAATTGCCACATTACTTTGGGCATTTCCCCGATCGCGTGAAATATCTCAAAAATGGATTCTAAAACGCTCGTTTTGCGCGAACGAATCTCGGCTAATTCCTCAGCTGTCGGTTCAATTTCCATAGCGGTGTGCATACTCCACCAGATGGATCCTATGGAACAAACGGCCCCCAAGAAGAAAGAGGCGTATACCCAGGTTGGTAAAGAACCAGTCTTGCCTATGAAGATCATGGGGAAGATGAAGAGGGATAGGTTGGCTAGGGTTTGGCCAAAACCCGTGAAAAAACTCTGCATCTGAAATCCTGTAGGCTGTTGATCGTCATTTAATTTATCAGCGACAAAGGCACGGTAAGGCTCCATCGCTGTATTATTCCCAGCATCCAAGATCCACAATAAACTCGCGGCCATCCACAAAGAAGACGAGAAAGGATAGAGTAAAAGGCAAATGCTACACAATAGAGCGCCTATAAAGAAATAGGGCTTGCGGCGTCCCCACTTAGGATGCCAGGTGCTGTCACTCATCGCACCGATGAAAGGTTGGATTAATAAACCAGTAACAGGTCCAGCCAGGTTTAAAAGAGGTATTTCGTCCGGACTAGCCCCCAGGAAATCATAGATCGGATTGACAGCGCTTTGTTGCAATCCGAAGCTGTATTGAATACCAAAAAAGCCAACGTTCATGTTGACGATTTGGCTAAAACTTAAAGAGGGTTTCCAATTGGACATGTCTGATAGGTTTATAAGTAGATTAAATTTAATTATTCTACACAAGACCTGCAAACTGTCCTACACTGTTGACCTAAATTCTTGGCTAGTATTCTTGGTTAAGCGGGTGAATCATCAACTCATCGATCACCACGTGCGCTGGCTGGTTCATCACATAATAGATGCTATTGGCCATATCTTCTGGGCTCAACCAACCTGCGTGGGAAGGATCTCCTGCAGGATCTGCATGAAAATGAGAATCCACTAATCCAGAATAAATCGTGCTTACTTTGATGCCGTCTCGTCTAACCTCTTTACGCAAAGCTTCAGTGAACGCGTGCTGTGCATATTTAGAGGCGCAATAAAGTGACCCTCCATCAAAAACACGTTTCGCCACATCAGACGCAATCGTGATAAGGTGGCCTTTTTTAGCGGCTTTTAGGTGCGGTAGGGCTTTTTGGCAAAACAAAAAAGTTCCTTTTACATTCGTGTCAAACACCTGATCCCATTGTGTCGCAGTATAGGATTCAGTAGGGCCAAAGGCCCCAATCCCCGCGTTATTGATCACAAAATCAATATGTCCAAAGGTATGCACTGTTTTTTCCACTGCATCCGAGACAAAAGCCTCATCGGATACATCCCCATCGAAATAAAGTGGACGATGTCCAATCTCGGTAATTTCTGCGGCCAAGTCTTTCAATTCCCCTTTATTGCGTGCCACCAAACTTAATTGGAAGTTGTTTTTGGCTAGCAATAAGGCGAGCGCTCGGCCTATTCCACGAGAGGCTCCGGTAATGATGGCAGTGGGAAGTGAATTTGACATATTGATTTATTTTATGTTAAATTTAAACAATTCTATGATTATGAGTCAAAAAATAGCGTTTCTTATCAATCCTCTCAAGAAGACCGTTGCCATTGCGAACTATTTTTCTTGGGTAATCGAGACCGTAAAGGTAGAGAAATCGGATTGGGAAATTCAGCTTTTTGCGAAAGAATGGCCCACTTTGCTAGATGAATTTGATCAAGTATGGGTGATGGGAGGCGATGGAACGTTTAATTATTTTGTGAATAAATACCGTGCTCTAAATATTCCTATTGCGCTGTTTAAAGGTGGTACGGGGAATGATTTTTATTGGAAATTATACGGAGATCGATCGAGACGTGCACATTTAGATGCGGTATTAAGTGGTCACGTGGAAGCATTCGATGCCGGGGACTGCAATGGGCAACTTTTCTTGAATGGCGTGGGTATTGGGATTGAGGGAGAAGTGCTGAAATCGATGGATTCCATTCGCTACTTTAAAGGCGGCCTGGGTTATTATTTAGCCGCTATCCCTAATTTATTAAAGTTTAAAACCTATCAAATTCTAGGCGGCCGCGAGGTATTCCTCTGTATGGTTTTCAATTCTTCTAGGGCAGGTGGAGGTTTTCATTTCTTCCCCAAAGCCTCAGTTCAAGATGGCCTGCTCGATGTTTTATATTGTCAACCGATACCGGTTTGGAAGCGGCTTTATTACATGCCCATTATACAATCAGGCAAGCATTTGAATCTACCGATTGTGGAATTCTCTCAAACGAAAAAGATCAGCATTAAAACCAGCCGGGTCCTCAGTGCCCAGGTTGACGGAGAAGTCCAAACATCAGATCAATTTGATTTCCAAGTTCTTCCTGCTAATTTTAAGTTCATTGTACCTCAATTATGAAAAAAATACTCTTATTCGCTTTAGTTAGCCTACAAGCTTTTGCACAAGACGCAGACAAAAAGAAAGTCTTAGCGAGAATTCAACAACAAGAATCGCATTACAGTGCGATCGCACAGAAAATCTGGAACTTCGCCGAAGTCGGATATAAAGAAAAACAATCCTCTGCTCTTTTGCAGGAAACCCTGAAACAAGCTGGTTTTACGATTGAAACAGGAGTAGCAGGAATTCCTACTGCATTCGTGGCGACCTATGGTCAAGGAAAACCGGTGATCGGAATTATGGCCGAATACGATGCCTTGCCAGGTTTATCTCAGGATTCCATTCCGACTAAACGCTCCTTGGGAGGAGCCTCAGGGCATGCGTGTGGCCACCATTTATTTGGGACAGGTTCGTCTGCTGCAGCTATTGCCGTAAAAGAATGGTTAAAAGAAACGGGTGGCAAAGGGACGATTAAATTATACGGATGTCCGGCGGAAGAGGGAGGATCCGGAAAAGTATACATGGTACGCGAAGGATTATTTAATGATGCCGATGTCATGTTGCACTGGCACCCGAGCGATGCGAATTCGGTTTCGACGGGGTCGTCTTTGGCGAACAAAACAGGTAAATTCCGCTTCTACGGTCTTTCATCGCACGCGGCGGCCTCCCCAGAAAGAGGACGATCTGCTTTAGATGCGGTGGAGGCGATGGACTTTATGGCCAATATGATGCGCGAGCACGTGCCCTCTTCTACGCGTATTCACTACGTAATTACGAACGGGGGCAAGGCGCCTAATATCGTTCCAGATTATGCGGAGGTCTATTATTACGTGCGTTCTCCACAACGCGATATCGTGATGGATGTGTGGAATCGCTTAGAAAAAGCGGCGGAAGGTGCTGCTTTAGGTACAGGAACTCGCTATGAGTTAGAAGTAATCGGTGGGGTGTATGAGATTTTGCCAAACGAAAAGTTAGCCGCACTGATGAGTTCGAATTTGGCCAACGTGGGAGGATATACCTTAAATCCAACCGAGTTGGCTTTCGCTAAACAAATTCAACAAACGCCAGGCATGTTGCAGACTGATTTAGCGTCTACTTCTTCCGTAGTTCCGGGTCGTCCAGATCCAAGTGGCGGAGGCTCGACGGATGTGGGAGATGTGAGCTGGGTAGTTCCTACGATTGGTTTAGGAACCGCTACTTGGGTGCCAGGAACGACCGCGCATAGCTGGCAAGCAGTAGCGGCTGGGGGCACTAGCATCGGTAAAAAAGGAATGATGGTGGCTGCCAAAACGATTGCAGGGACGGCCATTGATTTATTTAAAAACCCAGCTTTAATAGAAGCCGCTAAAGCCGAGTGGTCGAAGCGTAAAGGCGCTGAATTTAAATACAAGGCTCTTTTAGGTGATCGCAAGCCGGCTTTGAATTATAGAGATTAAAATAAAATAGGCTTCGGCCTTTTTTATTTAGTTGTTTCATCGTAATATTGCAATATAATAACAAGCAAAATGGGAATCACCAAAACAGACCTCTTTACAGAGGAACAAAATGCGATCGCTCAGATGGCCAAAGTACTCGGACATCCCGCACGCGTCGCGATTTTACAGTATTTGGTGAAATCCAATACCTGTATCAACGGAGATCTTGTCCAAGAATTAGGTCTAGCTCAGGCTACCGTCTCTCAACATTTAAGAGAATTGAAAGAGGTGGGATTTATCCAAGGAACGATTGAAGGCGTCTCGGTTTGTTATTGCATTAACCGGGAAAAGTGGGCGGAGTTTAGTCAGCTTTTTGGGGAGTTTTTCGAACATTATTTTGTCGCACAAAAATCTAATTGTTGTTAATATGTCCACTTTTCCACGAATGCACGTCTCCTTGTATGTCAGCAATTTAGCGGCATCGGTGAATTTTTACTCGACTTTTTTCGGTCAGCCAGCCACGAAAGTGAAGCCAGGTTATGCGAAATATGTGTTAGATAGCCCCTCCTTGATTATCTCGTTTATCGAAAATCCAGAGCGCGTTCAAGCAAACTTCGGTCACTTAGGTTTCCAAGTAGAAACTTCGGAAGAGATGAATGCCCGTTTAGAAGTGGCAAGAAAACAAGGGATTGTTTCGAAAGAAGAAATCGGAACCTCTTGCTGCTTCGCCGTTCAAGACAAATTCTGGGCTACAGATCCTGACGGTGTTCAATGGGAAGTGTATTATTTCCACGAAGACGCAGAATTCAATGACCCACACTACGCTTCACAGGACGCCTCAGCATGTTGTATGCCACCCGCGACAGAGGCTGTTGAAAAACCAAAATTAAAAATCGCCGAAGTGCAAGCCGCAAACGCTTGTACCCCAGGCTCAGGATGTTGCTAATATGAAGGATTTATTAAACCAAAATTTGGAACAAATTCTCTCACTCGAAATTCCAACCGAGCGCCGAGAAATACTACAAGTCTTGATTGATTACATCAAAGACAAACGCAAAAAAGAGCAGCCGATTCGACTGAATTTCATCTGTACGCACAACTCGCGCCGCTCTCAATTCTCACAAGTCTGGGCTCAAACCGCCGCAGACTATTTCCAAATCCCCGCCCAATGTTATTCTGGAGGGGTAGAGGTGACGGCTTGTAACGAACGCACCGTAGCTTCGCTAGAGCGAATGGGTTTCATTGTCTCTAAACACGGGCATTCTAATCCCATCTATTTCGCCTTGCACACGCAGGATTCGCGTCCCATCATTCTTTTTTCGAAATTATATGATGATGTCATCAACCCACACGGCATTTTTGCGACAGTCATGACCTGTTCACACGCAGACGAAAATTGCCCTTTCATCCCAGGTGCGGAAGCCCGCATTCCGGTACGTTATGAGGATCCCAAAGCCTTTGATGACACCACCGAGGAGGCTGCACAATACGATGCAAGGTCGAGGCAGATTGCGGGGGAAATGTTTTATGTTTTCTCTAGAGTGACAATCTAGTCCGGAGGGAGGGAGTCCGAAGGAGTTTAGATTAGAGATAATAGAGTAGAGATAAATAGTCCGGAGGGAGGGAGTCCGGAGGAAATAAGATTAGAAGTATTTATGAAATATTTTTTCTACGGACTTCGGACTAATTTCCTACGGACTACGAAGTGTGATCCCTCACCACCAGCCACTTCCCGTTTATTTTTTTCATCAACAACGTAAAATAGCCACCCACATCACCCACGGTCGGTCTTGTCAAATGCCAGCGGCCTAATACCCAAGCCGTTTTTCCTGCTGTAATATCTACTTCTTGAATGTCAAAATCTAACGTGCCCATCGTCTCGCGATTGGGATAAGATTTTAAATAGCGCTGTAAAGTAGCCTCCCAGCCAGACACGACGCCAGCTTTTCCAATGAACTTTAGATCAGGGGATTTTTCGTAGTATTCCATAAAACCCTCGATATCCCCCTTGTTCCACAGTTTAATCTGAGTTTGCAGGACAGACTTGATGTCGTTTTCGTCTTTATTTGTTTGAGCGAAAAGGAAGGAAGGGATGAAGAGGAGGAGGAAGAGGAGTGATTTCATTTTGTAAATATATTAATAAAGAATAAAGCACAAAGCATAAAGAATAAAGTAGGAATACCCTGCGGGGATGAATTCTGAACTGTTTCCTACGGACTAATTCCCTGCTGACTTTATTCTTTATGCTTTATTCTTTGTGCTTTAAAAACCGGGATTTCGTCTCATTTTCCACTCAACAATTTTTAAAATCCGATTATTGTATCATTTTTGTAAAATACTAAACCTTTCGATGCTATGAAGCAATTATTACTAGCTGTCACGCTAGCATTTATTAATCTAACTGCCTTAGCGCAGGCCCCCGATGAAAATCGTTTTGTGAAGTCTGTTTTGGTAGACAAATTAGATGAACCCATGGAGTTTACCTTTTTGCCAGATGGACGTATCCTGTTTGTGGAACGCAAGGGAGATGTGAAATCTTATGATACGAAGACCAAAGAGACGAAGACAATCGCTCACTTAAATGTCAACACGAAATACAAGAACCGTTTGGGTCAAGAGCGTGTGGCAGAGGAGGGATTGATGGGTATTGTTTTGGACCCTAATTTCAGCAAAAACCACTGGCTATATCTTTATTATGCGCATCCAACGGAAACGAAGCACATTTTAGCACGTATGGAATTGCGTGGGGATGAGTTATTAGTAGAGCAACAAAAAGTGCTTTTGGAGGTTCCTACACAGCGGGAGGAATGTTGCCACACGGGTGGTGGAATGGTTTTTGACAAATCAGGAAACCTGTTCTTAACCGTAGGAAATAATACAAGTAACAGTAATTCAGATGGTTATGCTCCTATCGATGAGCGTCCGGGTCAAGCGTATTGGGATGATCAACGCGGTGCGTCGAATACGAATGATTTACGCGGAAAGATTTTACGCATTCACCCAGAGGCGAATGGCACCTATTCGATTCCAAAAGGCAATTTATTTGCGCCTGGTACGCCTAAGACGAAGCCAGAAATTTATACGATGGGTCACCGCAATCCTTGGAGACCTAGCATCGATTCTAAAACAGGTTTCTTGTATTGGGGCGAAGTAGGTCCAGATGCATCGGTAGATTCAGAAAAAGGTCCACGCGGGTATGATGAATTTAATCAGGCCAAAGGTCCAGGTTATTACGGCTGGCCATATTTCATTGGTGATAATAAAGCCTATGCGGATGTAAATTTTGAGACGATGGCGATTGGACCTAAATTCAACCCAGCGGCTCCAGTGAATGAATCCCCTAATAACACTGGTTTACGTGAATTACCTGCGGCAACGAAGGCGATGATTTGGTATCCATATGGAACGTCAGAGGAGTTTCCTTTAGTAGGTTCATCCGGTCGTTCAGCGACGGGAGGTCCTGTGTTTAGAAAGGCGGATTTTGCGGGTGCGAAACGGGCATTTCCATCGTATTACGAGGGAAAATGGTTAATCGTGGAGTTTATGCGTGGCTGGATTATGGCAGTTACCATGGATGAAAAAGGGGATTACAAGTCGATGGAGCGCTTTATGCCATCTACAACTTTTGGATCTGCGATCGATATGGACTTCAGTCCAGAAGGAGACTTATATGTATTAGAATATGGTTCGGCTTGGTTCCGCGGAAATGAGAATGCGCGTTTAGTAAAGATTGAATACCAAGGTGGAAATCGCAAGCCGTATGTAGAAGCATCTTCAGCTAAGAAAGCAGGTGCTGCTCCATTTACAACGACTTTATCTGCAGATGGAACGAAAGATTTCGACGGAGATAAGTTGACGTATACGTGGACAGTCAAGAAGACCGGCAAATTCGTGAAGAATTTATCAGGTGCTAATCCGACCTTGCAATTGAGAGATGCGGGTAAATATGAAGTGACTTTGAAGGCGGCAGATCCGAAAGGATTATCGAACACGGCTTCTTTGGAAATCTTAGTAGGTAACGAAGCTCCAGTAGTGGATATCGCGGTGGACGGAAACAAATCATTCTATTTCGAGGGGCAGCCTTTGAAATACGAAGTGAAAGTAGAAGATAAAGAAGACGGAACGCTAGGTAAAGGTATTGCCAAAGAGGCAGTTGCTGCGACCGTGGATTATGTAGCTTCAGGTTACGATCCGATCGAGATGGCGCAATCGCACCGTAAGGCTGATAGCGATTTATTTGCCTCTGCAGGTCTTCGTTTAATCAATGCAAGTGATTGCAAATCTTGTCATCAAATGTCTGTACGTTCTGTAGGGCCATCTTACAAAGAAGTGGCTGAGAAATACAAAGGCCAAGATATGGTAGAGAAACTTTCTGATAAGGTAATTGCTGGTGGAATGGGCGTTTGGGGCGAACACGCGATGTCTGCGCACCCAAGTATTTCTAAGGCAGATGCGAAAGCGATGGTGAACTATATCTTAAGTTTAGGAGATGCCAAAGCAAGTAATGCCATCGCCACTTCAGGAACCTTAGGTTTGAAAAAGCCAGCGGATCAATCTTCTTCGAAAGGGGTATTTGTGGTTCGTGCGACTTATTTAGATAAAGGAAACAAGAAGATGGCTCCAGTTCAATCGGAGAAATGGTTGTTCTTACGTCACCCAGCCTTGAACGTGGAGAAAGCAGATATGACGAAAGGCATTTTGCAATTAATCACGCCAGGTCGTTCGACGAACATGGTGGGCCAAAATCCACACTTAGGCTACAAAGATTTAGATCTAACTGGAATCTCAACAATTGAAATTTCAGCTTCAGCGCAAGCGCGTTCTAACGCAGCGGGTGGTGTGATTGAAATTCGTTTGGATTCTCCTACGGGAACGGTGATAGGCCAAACAGCACCGATCGAAGTGTCACAAGGTGGATTTGGTGGACCTCCTCCAGCAGCGGCAACGCCAGGAAAGGGTGCTCCACTAGGAACGGGAGTTGCGGCTCCAGCTTCAGCGCCTGCAGCTACAACAGCGCCTGCACCGTCAGCAGCTCCAGCGGCACCTGCGGGTCAAGCGCCTCGAAGAATGAATGGTCCGTCTGCGCAAAAAGTAGCCATTCAAGCCACTTCAGGCTCTCACGATCTGTATTTTGTGGCGGTAAACCCGAAAGCAACCGAACAACAAATCGTCGTGCAGATCTCGGGTATTGAAATGAAAAAATAGTCTTTTGATTATAGTAATTCTGGGGTCCTCTCTGCTTTAATAGGGAGGACCCCTTTTTTATGCGCTATACCTTATTTTTGTTGTTGATTTCTGGCTCCTTATTTGGCCAAAAAAACATCACCTCCGCTTCCGATGCCACGGCGCCTCTCCACGCATTACAACCAGATTATCCTACACCTTACGGTGCACCTACGGCTGAAAATATCCAAAAAACCATCGACCGCGTCTTCACTTATTTAGAAACGGCGACTCCTGATCGTTTTGTGGATAAGACGTCCGGCGCAGAAGTGAAAACATATAACGCGAATGCCATTTTTAGCAAGGGAGATTTTCGTCCGATTTCCTATGAATGGGGCGTGACCTATTCCGGAATGTTGGCTTTAACAGAAGTGACCGGGGATGTGAAATACAAGAACTATGTGTTTAATCGCCTCAATCTGATAAATTCGGGTGTTCCGGAGGCGATAAAGATTCCAGCGGAACAATCACACGTATTGAAAGGGCTAGTTCACCCGCGCGCTTTGGACGACATCGGAGCGATGGGAATGGCGGTGATTAAGGCGAAAAAAGCCGGATTTACGACGGATATGTCTTACATCACAAAGCGTGCCTCGGATTTTATCTTGAAAGAAGAGCACCGATTGCCGGATCGTACCTTGGTCCGGATTCGTCCATTACATCACACGATGTGGCTTGATGATGTCTATATGGCTATTCCAGCTTTATTGCAATTAGGGGAATACGAAGAGGCGGTTTTTCAATTCAAAGCTTACCAAAAGCGGATGTTTAATCCAAACCTGAATATTTACATGCACGGTTATTTAGTCGACGCCACGGAGCATCCGGAATTTCACTGGGGCCGCGCGAATGGCTGGGCCTTATTAACCAATTGCGAATTATTGGAGTATTTGCCGGCAAATCACCCGGCTCGTCCGGAGATTTTAGCTCAGTTGAAAAGCCACTTGAAAGGGCTGATGGCTTTGCAGGATGGGACGGGATTTTGGCATCAATTATTGGATAAAAATGATTCCTATTTAGAGACATCTTGTACGGCGATTTATACTTATGTTCTTGCCAAAGGTATCAACAAAGGCTGGCTCGACCCTAAAACTTATGGTCCTGCAGCGATATTAGGTTGGAATGCAGTGAATACAAAAGTGAATGAAAAAGGCCAGGTGGAAGGGACTTGCGTAGGGACAGGTTTAGCCTGGGATCCTGCTTTCTACTATCACCGCCCAATTTCACCATTTGCGGCACACGGCTATGGTCCCGTTTTATTAGCTGGAGCAGCCATGATGGATTTAGTGAAACATCACACTTACCAAATCAATGATTCTGCCGTACATTTGAAATAATTATGAAAAACACGTTTGATTTAACAGGAAAAATAGCGCTAGTCACGGGTTGTAAGCGAGGAATCGGAATGGCGATGGCGCTCGGTTTAGCGGAGGCAGGTGCAGATATCATTGGGGTTTCGGCTAATTTAGAATTGTTGGGTTCTCAGGTTTCTGCCGCTGTGGAAGCTTTAGGCCGCAAATTCAAAGCTTACCAAGCTGACTTCTCAAATCGCGATTCGCTGTATGCTTTCATCAAACAGTTGAAAGCTGACTATCCCCGTATCGATATCTTAGTGAACAACGCAGGAACCATTTTGCGTAATCCGGCAGCGGAACATTCAGATGAGTTTTGGGATGAGGTTTTGGAAGTAAATCTCTCGTCGCAGTTTATTTTGAGCCGCGAAATCGGCTCCAGGATGATTGCACAAGGCAGTGGTAAAATTATATTTACCGCGTCTCTATTGAGTTTCCAAGGCGGAATTAATGTGCCAGGTTATGCTGCCAGTAAAGGCGGTATTGCCCGTTTAACGATGGCTTTAGCGAATGAGTGGGCTGGGAAAGGAGTAAATGTGAACGCGATTGCTCCTGGCTATATTTCCACTGATAATACGACGGCTTTGCGTGAAGATAAAGAGCGCAGTGCCTCTATTTTAGGACGAATTCCGGCGGGAAGATGGGGAGAACCAGAAGACTTTAAGGGTCCGGTGGTATTCTTAGCATCAGACGCCTCTAACTATGTACACGGAACCATTTTGACCGTCGATGGCGGCTGGATGGGGCGGTAATTAAATAATAAAGCATAGAGCATAAAGCATAAAGTCCGGAGGGAATGAGTCCGAAGGAAAAATTGCTAAATTCATCTCCGGAGGAGATACCAACTTTATTCTTTATGCTTTATGCTCTATTCTTTAAAAGAGTGCTCTATTCTTTAAAATAATAAACCTATGAAAAAATTAACTCTATTATTCGCATTAATCTCCACCTCCCTTTTCGCGCAGAAAATAGATGTAGATAAACAAATCGCTTTAGCTGGTCAGCAATACCAATTGATGCTAGCGGCACAGCCAGATACGAGCACGACGGTGCACTCAGCTAAACAAGATGGGATGTACAGAAATATGCCACCCAAGTGGTGGTGTTCAGGTTTCTTCCCAGGTGGACTTTGGTTCTTGTATGAAAAGACAAAAGACCCGAAATGGGAAGCAGCAGCTCGTTTATGGACGGCGGCGGTGAAGAAAGAGCAATTCAATACGGGGACCCACGATTTGGGATTCATGATGTATGATTCTTTCGGGAACGGTTTGCGTTTAACAAAAGATCCGGAATACAAGAAGGTATTGATTCAGTCTGCCAAATCTCTAGCGACTCGTTTCGATCCCAAAATTGGTTTAATTAAGTCTTGGAATGGTTTCAAAGGAGGCTATCAATATCCGGTGATCATCGATAATATGATGAACTTGGAATTGTTGTTCTGGGCATCGCGTGAGACGGGGGATCCGCGTTTTAAGGAGATCGCGATTATTCACGCGGATAATACCATGAAGAACCACTTTAGACCGGATTATTCGAGCTATCACGTGATTTGCTATGATGTGGACGGAAAGGTTTTGGCCAAAAAACAACACCAAGGCTACCAAGACGAGTCTACTTGGACGCGTGGACACGCCTGGGCAATGTACGGCTACGTAGAAATGTACCGCAACACGAAGGACAAAAAATACCTTGACTTCGCCCAAAAAATCTCTGATTTCTACTTAAATCACCCGAATATGCCGGCAGATAAAATTCCTTATTGGGATTTCTATGCGCCTAATATTCCTACGGAAGAACGAGATGCTTCTGCGGGAGCGATTGCGGCGTCTGCCTTGCTCGAATTGAGTACCTATTCAGGAGAAAAAGGCAAGCGCTATAAAGCAGATGCGGTGAAGATGTTGGAATCGCTTTCGTCTCCAGCGTACCGTGCGGCTTTGGGAGAAAATAATCACTTCTTGATCAAGCATTGCGTGGGAGCGAAATCGCTGAATTCGGAGATTGATGTGCCCTTAATCTATGCGGATTACTATTATTTAGAGGGCTTGTTGCGCTACCAAAAAATGGCTAAAAAATAGACGGCTTTTTGGGCTGAATTTCGTACCTTTGAGGCTTCATTTTTTATCAAGCCCCATGTCAGTTAAGAAAATTCAATCAGCCTTAATTTCGGTTTATTACAAGGACGGTTTAGCGCCCATCATTCAAGAACTTCATAAAAACGGAGTGACACTTTATTCTACGGGAGGGACGCAGTCTTTCATCGAAGAATTAGGTATTCCAGTGATTGCAGTAGAAGATTTAACGGGTTATCCGTCGATCTTTGGCGGTCGCGTGAAGACGTTACACCCGAAGGTTTTTGGTGGAATTTTACACCGTCGTGATTTAGCGTCTGATGTGGAGGTTGCCAAACAATACGACATTCCTGCCTTAGATTTAGTGATGGTTGATTTGTATCCATTCGAGGAAACAGTAGCATCTGGAGCTTCTGATGAGGATATTATTGAGAAAATAGACATTGGTGGTATTTCTTTAATCCGCGGTGGAGCGAAGAACTTTAACGATGTATTAATCGTTTCTTCTCGTGATCAATACGCGGAGGTAGCGGCGATTTTTGCAGCACACGGCTCTACTTCGACTACGTTAGAAGAACGTAGAAGTTTTGCTGGAAAGGCTTTCCAGGTTTCATCTCATTACGATGGAGCGATTCAACGTTATTTTGCAGGCCAAACAGCGGATTTAGCTAACTACACGACCTTGCCAGCACACGGCTTGCGTTACGGAGAGAATCCTCACCAACAAGGTAAATTCTACGGAGATTTAGCGGCTTTATTTGATAAATTACACGGTAAGGAATTGTCTTACAATAACTTAGTAGACGTAGATGCGTGCCTTTCTCTTTTAGACGAATTTAAAGAAACGGCTTTCGTGATCATTAAGCACATGAATGCGTGTGGCGTGGCGACAGGAACTACTGTTAAAGAGGCCTACGATAAGGCACTTTCTTGCGATCCTATTTCGGCTTTTGGTGGTGTTTTAGCCACAAACAATACCGTGGACAAAGCTGCAGCTGAATCGATCAACCCTTTATTCTGTGAGATTCTGATTGCGCCGGACTTTACGGAGGAGGCTTTGGAAATCTTAAAGACGAAGAAAAACCGTATTTTATTGAAGCGTAACCAAGTTGCTTTCCCTAAAGTAATGTTCAAGACCTTGTTAAATGGTGTTTTAGAGCAAGATAAGGACTTAGTGATGGAAGGCGTAGAAGATTTCAAGACGGTGACGAAACGTGTTCCTACAGATGAGCAAAAGCGTGCTTTAGCGTTTGCATTAAAGATTTGTAAGCATACGAAATCGAATACGATCATTTTAGCGAATGATGGCCAGTTATTGGCTTCAGGAGTGGGTCAAACTTCTCGCGTAGATGCCTTAAAGCAAGCAATCGATAAAGCAAAGGAATTTGGATTTGACTTAAACGGTGCGGTGATGGCTTCGGATGCGTTCTTCCCGTTCCCTGATTGCGTTGAAATTGCTGGAAATGCGGGTATTGTGGCCGTTACGCAACCGGGTGGATCGATTAAGGATCAAGATTCGATTGATTACTGTGATGCGAATGATTTAGCTATGGTCATGACGGGAATTCGTCACTTCAAACATTAGGATTATTCAGTTAAAAACTTTATTTTTAAGGTTAAGAATCAACACTATTTTCGGGCGATTAAAAAGCTCGTTTTAACACACATTAAATTACATTATGTCAGAAGCACAAGATACATCAGCTCAGGATCGGGCAAATTATGGTGCAGATAATATTCAAGTATTAGAGGGTTTAGAGGCGGTTCGTAAGCGTCCTTCCATGTACATTGGTGATACCGGTTTTAAAGGTCTTCATCATTTGATTTGGGAGGTAGTTGATAACTCAATTGATGAGGCATTAGCTGGTCATTGCGATATGATCAAAGTGACGATCAATACTGACAATTCCATTTTAGTAGAAGATAACGGTCGTGGTATCCCTACGGGAATGCACACAAAAGAGAAGCGTTCTGCTCTAGAGGTAGTAATGACGGTGCTTCACGCCGGTGGTAAATTCGATAAAGACACCTACAAAGTTTCTGGTGGTTTGCACGGTGTGGGGGTTTCTTGTGTGAATGCCTTATCGACAGATTTAAAAGTAACGGTTTATAGCCGTGATGGTAAAATTTACCAACAAGAATATAAAATCGGGGTTCCGCAATACCCAGTAAAAGAGGTAGGGACAACAGATCGTACAGGTACATCGGTATTATTTAAGCCAGATGAGACGATTTTCACGGTTACAGAATACAAATATGAAACAGTTGCGGGTCGTTTACGTGAATTATCTTTCTTGAATGCGGGTATCCGTATTCAATTGACAGATATGCGTGAATTAGATGAGAATGGCGTGGCGAAAACGGAAGAATTCTTCTCTGAAGGAGGTCTTCGCGAATTCGTTATGTTCTTGGATTCTACGCGTGAGCCATTACTTTCTGAGCCTATCTACATGGAAGGTGATAAGAATGGGGTTCCAGTTCAAGTGGCGATGGTTTACAATACCTCTTACACGGAGAATGTGGTTTCGTATGTCAATAACATCAACACGATTGAAGGTGGTACGCACGTAGCGGGTTTCCGTGGTGCTTTGACACGTACTTTGAAAAACTACGCAGATAAGTCAGGTGCCTTAGATAAATTGAAGATTGATATCGCGGGGGATGACTTTCGTGAGGGTTTGACAGCTGTAATTTCGGTGAAAGTGGCGGAGCCTCAGTTTGAGGGCCAAACAAAAACCAAATTAGGTAACGGTGAGGTGTCTGGTGCAGTTTCTGCAGCGATGTCTGATATGTTAGAGTCTTGGTTAGAAGAGCACCCGAAAGAAGCTCGTCAAATTGTTGCCAAAGTAATCTTAGCTGCTCAAGCGCGTCACGCTGCTCGTAAGGCGCGTGAAATGGTTCAACGTAAGACGGTTTTAGGTTCGAACTCGTTACCAGGTAAATTAGCCGATTGCTCGGATTCAGATCCTGAAACATGTGAGATCTACCTTGTCGAAGGGGATTCAGCGGGTGGTACGGCGAAACAAGGTCGTAACCGTGCATTCCAAGCGATCTTGCCTTTACGTGGTAAGATTTTGAACGTAGAGAAAGCACAAGAATACCGTATCTACGAAAACGAAGAGATTAAGAATATGATTACCGCGCTAGGCGTTTCTTTCGGAAAAGATGGAGATGAGCGTGCGTTGAATATGGATAAATTACGTTACCACAAGGTGATCATCATGACCGATGCGGACGTTGACGGTAGTCACATTCGTACCTTGATTTTAACGTTCTTCTTCCGTTATATGCGTGAACTAGTGGATCGTGGATGTATTTACATTGCACAACCACCGTTGTACCAAGTGAAAAAGGGACAACAAGTACGTTACGTTTGGACAGAGGATCAACGTACCCAAGCGATTCAAGAATTAGCAGGTGGTGGAAAAGAAGACAACGTAGGCGTACAGCGGTATAAGGGTCTTGGAGAGATGAACGCGGAGCAATTGTGGGAAACTACGATGAATCCAGAGTCTCGTACCTTGAAGCAAGTGACGGTTGAATCTGCGATCGAAGCTGATTTATTGTTCTCTATGTTAATGGGAGATGAAGTAGCGCCACGTCGTGACTTCATTGAGAAGAATGCTAAATACGCTAAAGTAGACGTTTAGAATGAATTTTGATTTTAAGTCGTACCATTTGCGTGGCATTCACGCAGAGACGTTGGAGGAAAAGCAGAAGATCAATCAAGAATTGAAAGACTTTTACAATTCCTTAACAGAGGAGGACAAACGCTTGTTTAATTTAGAACTTCAGAAATTCTTGGCCACAGAAATGGGGCGTTTGGGTTCTGATTACCAAGCCATCAAAAATCAAGTTCCTACAGAATAATATGAGTGAATTAGATAAAATACTGAAACACGATGAGTCAAAAGATTCCCTTGCCGGGAATCTTTTGTCATTACTTACGCCTACGAATTGGAAGATTAATCTGATGGCTCCGCGTGAGCAAAATCGGAAGGTAGATAAATCGACCCAAAAGTCGAACGATACCATCGCGAAATCAAAATTCATCTCGCGTGATTTGTCGTGGTTGAAGTTTGATGAGCGCGTATTAGACCAAGCGCGTGATACGTCTAAGTCACTTTTTGATCGCTTGAAATTTTTGGCGATTACGGCCTCTAATTTAGATGAGTTTTTTACCATCCGAATGGGCTCCTTGTATAATTACATCGATTTAGGGAAAGAAAGAACGGATTATTGTGGATTGCGTGAGGTGCCTTTTAAGCAGGCCATCATTAACGATGCGCAGGAGTTTACCCAGGAAAAGCACCGTCTTTTCATGGAGGAAATTTTGCCGTTATTTCCGGAAAATGGGCTTTTATTAGCTTGTTTAGATGATTTAGACGAAGACGAAAAGGAAGAGGTGGCGACCTATTTCCAACGGACCATCTATCCAATGTTAACACCGATGGTGTTCGATCATACGCACACGTTCCCGAGTTTGCTAGCGAAGACCTTAATATTTGGGGTTGTAACGGTAGGCCTTTCAGACAAGAAAAAGACGCGAAACGAGAAGGAACAAAAGATCTCTTTTGTGCAGATTCCGTTGAATTTGAAGCGTTTCTACGTGATTGAACGGGAAGATAAAGTGTTATTTATCCCGATTGAAGAGATTATACGCCACCATTTGCAAGTTTTGTACCGCAATGTGGAAATTGAATCGACGACTTTGTTCCGCATCACACGTAATGGAGATTTTGATTTAGTGGAACACGAGGATTCAGATACGGATTTTGTGGATGAGGTGAAGAAGAAGATCAAGGACCGTCGTTTGGGTCGTGTGACGCGTGTGGAGGTGGAGAAATTTCATTCGGATTTCTTGTTAACCGAGATGTTGAAGCGTTGGAATTTAGATCGTTCGGATATTTTTGTCAAGAATTCGATTCTGGATTTTACGTCTTTTTGGCAAATACTAAAGCACGCAGAATTTAAGACGCAAATGGCTGTAAATCCGGCTGTGGTACCGGCTTTAGGTCTGAAATCAGTGGTGATTGATGACATATTTGATACGATTAAACGAGGGGATATTTTATTGCATCATCCCTACAATAATTTCGAACCAGTTATTCAATTATTGGAGCAGGCAGCTGATGATCCTAAAGTCTTAGCGATTAAGATCACCCTGTATCGTATTTCTAAAAACTCCCGAATTTCAAGTGCCTTATTGCGTGCGGCGGAACAAGGAAAACACGTTTCGGTCTTGTTTGAAGTGAAGGCTCGTTTTGATGAGGAGAATAATATTAAGGAAGCAACGAAATTGCAGAAAGCGGGTTGCTTCGTGATTTATGGTATTCCGGGATTGAAAACGCACACGAAATTGTTGCAAGTGATTCGGAATGAGGGCAACCACGTGGTGAGTTATGCCCATCTATCGTCTGGAAATTACAACGAGGATACGGCTAAATTATATACCGATATTGGCCTTTTAACGACGGATACGCGTATTACACAAGATATTTCAGAGTTCTTCAATGTAATCACGGGGCATTCAATGCCTACCCATTACGAGCATTTAATTACGGCGCCGCGTGATATGCGGAATCGCTTGATCGAGATGATTGAAAATGAAGTGAAGAATCACCTAGAGGGTAAGCCAGCCGGTGTTTGTTGGAAGATTAATTCTTTACAGGATTTGAAGACGATGGAAGCGCTGTATAAGGCTTCGCAAGCAGGTTTGCCAGTGCTTTTAATCGTGAGAGGTATCTGCTGTATTCGTCCTCAACGCAATGGTTTGTCTGAGAATATCTTTATTAAATCGATTGTAGGGGAGTATTTAGAGCATACGCGTTTGTATTATTTCCATAATGCCGGCGATCCTAAAATCTATGGGGGAAGCGCGGATGTGATGGTGCGCAGCTTTGACCGACGTATTGAATCCTTATTTGAATTAGTGAATACACGCGCGAAGAATCTGGCTATTACTATCTTAGACTGGAATCTTCAGGATACGAAAAATTCGTATGAGATGCAGGAGGATGGGACCTATTGGAAAATCGAAAGCGATGTACCTTTTGATATCCATACGAAATTTTACGAAATCAAAGACGAGGATTTGGTTGCCGAACTAGCTTTTGATAAATTTACAGTTAGCCTAGATACGAAACTAGAATCAAAATAGGCGAATTACACCAATAAACAACACATGGAAAGATTTACAGGATTGCTCGGTATCGTATTGATTTTGGGCGTATCATTTTTGATGTCGAATAACCGAAAAGCGATCAATTACCGGACGGTAGGCGTAGGTCTTTTAATGCAAGTGTTGTTAGCGGTGTTTATTTTAAAGACAGAGACAGGCCAAAACCCCTTCCAATGGTTAGGTGATTCCATCAATACCTTATTAGGTCAAGCGGATAAAGGAGCACAATTCGTGTTCGGTTCTTTAGTGAATCGTGACTTGATGATTAAGGCATTTGGTCCCGGAAATGATTATATCTTCTTCTTTAAAGTAGTTCCTACGATCATCTTTGTGTCTGTTTTAGTGAATATGTTCTACCATTTAGGCGTTCTTCAGCGGGTGGTTTCCTTTATCGGGAAAGGCGTTCACTGGTTAATGGGTGTGAGTGGGGCAGAGGCGCTTTCAAATGTGGCATCCACGTTTGTAGGCCAGGTAGAGGCTCAAATTATGATCAAGCCTTATTTAAAAAACATGACGAATTCGGAGCTGATGGCTTCGATGACGGGTTCATTTGCCTGCATCGCGGGTGGTGTAATGGCCGTTTATATCTCCTTGGGAGTTCCAGCAGCGTATTTATTAGCGGCAAGTTTGATGGCTGCGCCGGGTGCGCTTGTGATTTCTAAAATCATGTTCCCAGAAACGGAGAAGTCGGAGACGGAAGGGGAAGTTAAATTAGAATTGTCTAAGACTCACGCGAATTTAGTCGATGCCATCGCGGCAGGTGCGAGTGAGGGTTTGAAAGTGGGGATGAATGTGATCGCGATGTTGATCGGTTTTATTGCTTTGATCGCTTTAGTGGATTTAGGGTTAGGACATATTGGTGCTTGGATTAACTATCCAGAATTATCGATGAACACGATTTTAGGAAAAGTATTCTCTGTATTTGCTTTTGCGATGGGCGTTCCAGCACAGGATATCGAAGTGGCAGGAGCCTTGATGGGTAAGAAAATGGTGGTGAATGAATTCGTCGCTTATTTAGATATGGTGCATTTGAAAGCAACGTTGGATCCTAAGACGATCGCCATCACGAGTTTTGCCTTGTGTGGTTTTGCGAACTTTTCATCGGTAGCTATCCAAATCGGGGGTATCGGAGAATTAGCTCCATCTCGTCGTTCAGACTTAGCTAAATTAGGCTTTAAAGCCTTGATTGCCGGAACTTTGGCCTCTTATTTATCAGCTACTTTAGCCGGTTTATTATTGTAATATGCGTATTGATCCCGAAACCGTCGAGCGAATAAAGCAAACGGCTGCGGTGGCAGACGTGATCGGGGATTATGTGACGATTAAGAAGAAAGGCGCAAACTATTGGGCTTGCTGTCCGTTCCACGGAGAGAAGACGCCGTCTTTTTCTATTTCCCCTGCAAAGGGAATCTACAAATGTTTTGGTTGTGGTAAAGCCGGTGATTCCGTGCGTTTCATTATGGATATGGAAGGCCTGGGTTATGGAGAGGCCTTACGTCATTTGGCCAAAAAATACGGCATAGACATCCAAGAAGAGGAAATGACCGACGACCAGCTGGTTCGTCAGAACGAGCGCGAAAGTCTTTTAATCATCCTCGAATACGCGAAAGAATTTTTCAAGAAACAATTATACGATACAGACGAAGGGAAATCCATCGCCTTACCTTATTTCAAGGAACGCGGTTTCTCGGATGCCACGCTTCAATCATTCGATTTAGGTTACAGCCCAGAAGCCTGGGATGCTTTCTTAAAGGCTGCCCTCAAACAGGGTTTTTCTCAGGAAATTATTGAAAAAGCGGGTTTAGTCACCCAAAAGAATGACGACGGAAAGGTCTACGATCGCTTCCGTAACCGCGTCATATTCCCGATTCACAATGTGTCGGGTAAAATCATCGCTTTTGGTGCGCGTATTCTGCGCAACGACGCCAAGAATCAGGCGAAATACCTGAACTCTCCGGAAACGGAAGTCTACCACAAGTCAGCCACTTTATATGGTATCTCACAAGCGAAGAATGAGATCCGGGCAAAAGATGTTTGCTATTTAGTAGAGGGCTACACGGATGTGATTTCTTTGCATCAAGCGGGAATTAAAAACGTAGTAGCATCTTCGGGTACGTCTTTGACCATCGAGCAGATCAAGTTAATAGGTCGCTTCACCCAGCACGTCACCGTTCTTTACGATGGGGATTCTGCGGGTATCAAGGCCGCTTTACGTGGGATGGATTTGATTTTAGAAGAAGGTTTGCAGGTGAATTTAGTCGTTTTTCCTGAGGGAAATGACCCGGATTCCTTTGTGCGCAAGATCGGTTCTGAGGCATTTGTTGACTACATCAAGAAAGAGGCCAAGGATGTGATTTCGTTCCAAGCGAATCTGTTCAAAGAAGAAGCAGGCGACGATCCTTTTAAGAAGGCCGAGATGATTAAGGAAATGGTGCAATCCATTTCGAAAATTCCGGATGCCATTCAACGCAGTCTTTTCATTCAAAAGACCGCGACGATGATGCGGATGGATGAAGATGTCCTATTAGCGGAATTGAATAAGATTCAGCTGAAAAAGATGAAGGGTGCTAGTCAAGATCCTCAGCAAATATCTGCACAGCAATATGCAGAGGTGCGTCAATTGATTGAGCCCACTTTTGCGGATGATGACGAGCCGGCGCAAGTTCAGAATTTAGCCTATTACCAAGAATTAGAATGTGTTCGTTTGTTGATTAATTATGGGCATTTGGAAATCAATCCAGAAAAGGCTCCGGGTTTAACGGTCGTACATTATTTGATCGATGAATTAGAAGGTACGGTTTTCCAAACGCCTTTATTTATTCGTATTTTGGACCTTTGTAAACAGGAATTTGCTGCTCAACGTGCGCCTAAACCTGATTTCTTTCTGCACCACACGGACGAAGAGATTCAATCTTTTTCGATTAATATCTCCTCTGAAAAGCATGCATTGTCTTCTGAATGGAAAGACAAGCATGAGATTCGGGTGAATACGGATGAAGAGTTGTTAGAGGATTTAGCTTATAAAAATGTATTGCGCCTTAGAAAGGTGTATAATGACCAACATTTGCAGGAAATCTTAAGCAAATTGGATTCTTTGAAAGCAGATGCAGCGGAAATGGATGAAGTATTGCTTGAATTCATCCGGTTGAAGGAAATTCAAAAAAATATTTCTCAAGAATTAGGCACTGTGATCGAAAAATAGCCTATTTTTGCTTTTGAATGAAAAAAATACTTGCCATAATGCTATTCTCTGTGCTGCTTTACCAAGCAGGCGGTTTTGCATTGCAGTATTTATCAGAAGGCAATACGGTTGCCGTTGATCCAGAAACGGAAGAGACGGTAGTCGTTAAAATCCCTATCAATTTACCCTATCAAACAGACTGGGTTTCTTCAGAAGAAGTAGAGGGTTCTGTTCGCCAAGGCGATGAATTCTACGAAATGAAAGAGCGTAGGGTAGAAAATGACACATTAGTAACGGTCATGGTAAAGGACCGAAATGCCCGTGAAAACTTCTTTGATTTGGCGGAGCAGGTAAATGAACACCTGACCGATGAGCCAGGTTCTACACCAGCTAAATCTAAATTAATCAATACCCTAGTGAAAGAATATTGTGCTCAGTCTTCAGGCTGGGTATTCTATATTATCGAATGGCCTGTTTCGATGGAGGCGCCCATTCACTCTGTTTTACCTACCAAAGACTTCTCGTCTGATTTTTTCTCGCCGCCACGGCAAGCTTAATTTTTCTTTGATCCCCTTTTTAGCCTAGGACAAATCTGTCCCGGGACATCGTGTATTATTTTAAAAATTAAGCAAAATGAAAAATATTATTTTAGCACTCCTATGTGTAGGAGTATTTACGTTTAGTTCTTTTGGTCAAGGTTGTGTAGCGGTTCGTCATATGAGCTGTTCGGTGGGTACGGGTGCCAACTCGACTTCGATGATGCATCCAGGCCAATGGCAAGTTTCTTTAGGCTTTAGAAGTCTACATTCTTATAAACATTATGTAGGGGCTGATTACCAGCCAGCACGTGAAGCGGCAGGTACCAATGTGATTAATGATTCCCAAAGTTTCGATTTAGGTGTAACCTATTCAGTAACAGATCGTCTTTTGTTAGCGGTTAATTTACCGTTGAACTTTAATTACAGAACCTCTCTTTATGAGCACTATGGAAATGCATTGAATGTAAATCCCGCTCAAAAGCGTTTTGGTACCATGGCGAATGGTATCGGAGATGCGCGTCTGACTGCTTCTTACTGGTTGTTGGATCCGTTGAAACATATGAAAGGGAACCTTTCTGTGGGTCTTGGTTTGAAGTTGCCTACAGGTGATTCAAAAGCGATGGATAAATTCCATAGAAGAGCTAGTGATGGATCGGATTATACGATTGAAAAGCCAGTGGATCAGTCGATTCAATTAGGCGATGGCGGTGTGGGAATTAACTTGGAGATTCAAGGATACCAGCAATTGTTCAGTCGGACGTCTCTTTACTATAATGGATTCTATATGTCGAATCCTAGGAATGTGAATGATGCTGCGAATGTGGCACCAGACAAAGTGGTGACTGATGAAATGGTTCGCTATATGTCAGTGGCAGATCAATATGCAGGTCGTGTAGGGTTGAATTATGCTTTGGCTCCCAAAGCAGGTATCGGCGCTACCCTGGGCGCTCGAATCGAAGGTGTTCCCGCTTACGATTTAATCGGAGGTTCTGATGGTTTCCGCCGTCCAGGTTATATCTTCTCGATCGAACCAGGAATCAGTTATTCGACAGCGAAGAATACGTTTTTCGTTTCATTGCCGATCGCCACTCAGCGTAATCGTATCAAAAGTGCAAGTGATTGGGTGAATAATAAGCATGGGGATGCTGCCTTTGCAGACTATTTCATTTCAGCGACGGTGACACATCGTTTTTAATTTTTATACCATGGTAACAATTAGCAAAACACGCCTGCAAGCCCTCGTTACGGCAGCTTGGTTAAACCGCGCGATGATTGCGGTGGTGTATATTTGGTTTGGATTCTTGAAAGTGTTAGGCACTTCTCCAGCAGAAAGTTTAGTGACGAAGCTTTTCAATATTACGTTGGAGCCTTTTATGGGCATTCAGACGTTCCTGTTGATTTTAGGCATAGGGGAGTGTGCGATTGGAATGTTGTGGTTGTCTCCTCGTTTGACTAAAATCGCTTTCTGGGTGATGTTAGGACATTTGTTTACGACCTTTTTGCCGGTAATATTTCTGGTAGAAGATACCTGGCAATCCTTTTTCTCGCTGACCCTGACAGGGCAATACATTGTCAAGAATGTGGTGTTGTTATCCGCAGCTTGGTTTATAAATGTGTTTCGAGAGGAAGCATAAATGGATAAAAAAAGCCCCTGACTCGTCAGGGGCTTTTTACTTATAGACCTAAGATCTTTTTGTTGAACTCTTCGTCTGCTCCGGTTCCTGCGAAATCATCGAAGACCTTTTCGGTTGCTTTGATGATGTGGCTCGCGATGAACGGCGCACCCTCTGTAGCCCCCTGAACAGGATCTTTGATACAGCATTCCCATTCTAAAACTGCCCATCCGTCGTATCCGTATTGGGTTAATTTAGAGAAGATGCTTTTGAAATCGACTTGTCCGTCGCCTAATGAGCGGAAACGGCCTGCGCGGTTGATCCAAGATTGGTAACCACCGTACACCCCTTGTTTTCCTGTTGGGTTAAACTCGGCGTCTTTTACGTGGAACATTTTGATGCGCTCGTGGTAGAAGTCGATGTACTGTTTGTAGTCCAAAGCCTGTAACACAAAGTGCGATGGATCATACAATAAATTAGCGCGTTTGTGACCTTTTACTTCGTCTAAGAACATTTCGAATGTCACGCCATCGTGCAAATCTTCACCTGGGTGAATCTCGTAGCATAAATCTACTCCGCATTCATCGAATGTATTTAAGATCGGTAACCAACGGCGACCTAATTCTTTGAAACCTTGCTCTACTAATCCAGCTGGACGTTGTGGCCAAGGATAAACCGTGTGCCACATCAAAGCGCCTGAGAAAGTAGCGTGGGCATTTAAACCTAGGTTTTGAGACGCTTTAGCTGCGTATTTTAATTGTTGGATCGCCCATTCGGTGCGTGCTTTTGGATTTCCTTTCACGGAATCTGGAGCGAATGCATCGAAACCAAGGTCATAAGCTGGGTTAACCGCGACTAATTGACCTTGAAGGTGGGTGGATAATTCGGTGATTTGCAAGCCTTTGGCGGCTAACATTCCTACGATCTCATCGCAATAAGTCTTCGACTCAGCAGCTTTTTGAAGATCAATGCAACGCGAATCCCAAGAAGGAATCTGCACCCCTTTGTAACCTAAAGAGGCTACCCAAGTGGTGATGCTGTCTAAGGTATTAAAAGGGGCTTCGTCGCCCATAAATTGTGCCAAAAATATCGCTGGCCCTTGAATCGTTTTCATATGTTCTGAAGGTTTAGATTTTTACCCATTGTTGAGAACGCGTTGAGTCTAAGATGCGCTCGCAAATTAATAACTCCCGGTACCCGTCAGCAAAAGTTGGGTATTTTGGATTTTCCGGTTGTTTTCCAGCTTCTACAGCGGCGTATACTTCTTTGAATAATTGCTTTGACGTATCAGAGAAACCTTCGTTATGTCCTCCAGGGAAGGTCATTAAGGCTGTTGCTTCAGGGTAGGCCAAAGAAGGATCACGCATCAACACCTGATTCGCTTGATCTCTATTTCCGATCCACATTTCGTTAGGGGACTCTGAGTTAAACGCGAAAGTTTTGTTTGAACCTGAAATTTCTAATTTCAATTGGTTCTTGCGACCCGCTGAAACTTGAGAAACAGTTACACAACCCCGGTTTCCATTGTCAAAACGCAATAAAACGTTCGCATGATCTTCTGTATTAATGTGTACATCTGCATAATCTTCTGGCTGTAACATTTTGCCAGAATACGTCTCTACTGGCTTCAAAGGCTTCTTGCGCACTTTGTGAACCGTATTGAAATCTGCCATTACTTCGACTGTTTTCAAACCTGTAATGTATTCGATAACGTCTAATAGGTGAGATCCAATATCGGCTATAGCGCGTGAATCACCAGATTTGTCCGGCTCTAAACGCCAGTTATAATCTGTATTGTAGAATAACCAATCTTGTAAATAGCTACCGATGATCGAATAAATTTCGCCTAAATCACCTTTTTCGCGCATCGTCTTCATTTGACGTACTAAAGGATAGTAGCGAAGGTTGAAGTGAACCGCATTCACTAAGCCCGTTTTAGCTGCTAATGCAACTAATTCCTCCGCTTCGTGTAGGTCTTTTGCCAAAGGCTTCTCACACACCACGTGTTTACCCGCTAATAAAGCCGCTTTCGACTGCGAATAGTGTAAGAAGTTAGGCGTACAAATGTGTACACACTGAATATCCTCTTGCTTCAATAGATCTTCAAACGTATACCAACGGCCGATGCCTAATTGCTTTGCTTTCGCTTCCGCTAATTCGATGGTCACTTCGCAAAGCGCAGCTACATCAATGTTAGGTAGACGGCGTAATGCCTCGATATGTGCGGGTCCGATAAAACCGGTTCCTACGATTCCAACTTTGATTTTCGTCATGGTTATATTATAGTTCAAATTTTGTCCACTTGTTTGTATTGTCTTGAGATGATCTCACTACATTTTCGATAAAAGCCATTCCCATGATACCCTCGTCGATTCCTGGGAAATCATATAAAGGATCTTGTGCTTTTCCTTCCCATCTTGCTCTTAATGCAAAAGCAAAATTGCGGTAGATGTTCGCAAAAGTCTCTACGTAGCCCTCTGGGTGTCCCGCAGGCTGACGTGTATGCGCATTAGCGGCAGGAGATAGCTGGCCTACGGCTGTACGAATAATCCGCGCTCCTTCGTCGCGCGTCCTAAACACCATCGTATTTGGCTCCATTTGGTGCCACGTAATCCCCGCCTTACTTCCATAGATACGGAAGTTGAAATCGTTCTCTTCGCCATTACAGATTTGAGAACAATGTAAAATACCTTTCGCCCCATTATCATAATGGATCAAGATATTGCCATCGTCATCCAGCATTCTGCCCTCTACGAAGATGGTTAAATCCGCGCAAAGCTCCTTAATATGTAATCCAGTAATGTATTCGATCAAATTCTCGCAGTGCGTTCCAATGTCACCAATAGCACCTGCGGCACCGCAACGCGCTGGATCTGTTCTCCAAGCCGCTTGTTTTTGGCCTGTTGCCTCTACAAGGTCGATTAACCAACCTTGTGGATATTCCACGATGATCTTGCGAATCTCACCCAGTTGACCGCTGTCTACTAAGTGTTTTGCCTCTTTCACCATCGGATAAGCCGTGTAGTTATGGGTCAAAGCAAAAATCAAGCCTGACTTCTCGATGATTTTCTTCAATTCTTTCGCTTCCGCTAAGTTCAAGGTCGCTGGCTTATCGCAAACAACATGGAATCCATTCTCCAACGCCATTTTAGCGGCAGGGAAGTGCACGTGATTAGGCGTTACGATGGAAACGAAGTCCATGCGCTCGCCTTCTGGTAATTCTTTCTCCTTTAAAATCATCTCCTCATACGACCCGTAAACGCGGTTTTCTGGAAGATAAAGGGATTCTCCGGTAGCTTTTGATTTTTCTGCGCTGGAACTAAATGCGCCGCAAACTAATTCGATTTCTCCGTCTAATTGGGAACCGCGACGGTGAACTGCACCGATGAAAGCTTCTTGACTTCCGCCGATCATTCCCATTCTGATTTTCCTACTTTGGCGTGATTTTGCCTGTGTAGCAGAACCTCCTTGAATCATAATTATTATAGATTTAGATATGTTACAAAAATAGAGCAAAATTTGGTTTTATAGCCTCTAAATCGCTCTTTTTTTAAAATATTATCAAAAATAAATCCCTATACATGCCATTATCCCAAAAACTTTTTGTTTTTTTGTTACGATTTTTCTAATGAAGAATTTAATTTTTTAAAGAATAACCAATCTAAACTTATTAACTAAACCTCAAACAATTATGAATCAAACGGTTAATGCCAATCGATTATTTTTGGCTTCATGCTTTGCCCTCATTACGACTTCCATGGCTTTCGGTATTCGGGCAGGTGTTTTAACACAATTAGGTGTTAGTTTCAAATTAGATAACGAGCAATTAGGTTATGTTAACCAAATGGCTTTCCTTGGATTTCCTATCGCCATGATTATAGGAGGGCCATTGTATAATGTATTAGGTCCTAAAAAAATCATTTGGGTAGCTTTCTTTACGCACGTGATCGGTCTAGTTATGACGATTTTCTCCGGTGGATTTTGGACATTATTAATATCAACTTTCTTTGTAGGATTTGGTAATGGTACGGTAGAAGCCGCTTGTAACCCGATGATTTCGGATATGTTCGAGGGTAAGGATAAAACAAAGATGTTAAATAGGTTCCATATGTGGTTCCCAGGGGGTATCGTCATTGCAACGCTTTTATCTCAATATATGACAGAGCATAATATGGGTTGGCAATTGCAAATTGCTTCAATCTTAATTCCGGCAGTCATTTATGCTTTATTATTCTTTGGTCAAACGTTCCCTGTCGCAAAAGTAGAGGGTGGTGCATCTACGGGAGAAAATTTAAAAGCGATGTTTTCCCCACTTTACTTATTCATGTTAGCTTGCATGGCACTGACGGCGATTTCTGAATTCGGTCCTGAACAATGGATTGGACCAATTATGTCCACCTCAGGAGCGAGTCCAATGATTATTTTAGCGATTGTAACAGGTTTAATGGCGGTGGGTCGTTATTTCGCAGGCCCTATAGTTCATAAATTAGACGCTGCTGGCGTGTTACTCGTTTCGGCCATACTAACTGCGTTGGGTGTCTATTTGATGAGTAATGTAAACGGTTATATACCATTTTTTACCCAAACGGGAGAATTGGTAAAACTACAAGTAGTTTATTTGTGGGCAATTATCTTTGCCTTAGGTGTATGTTATTTCTGGCCAACTATGATTGGATATGTGGCTGAAAACATACCAAGATCAGGTGCATTTGGGCTTTCAATTATGGGCGGTATGGGTATGTTCGCTACTTCAATCTTCCAACCTATTATTGGTAAATGGTTAGATGCAAATACAGCAGAGGCAGCGAAGACTTTAAAAGGAGATGCGGTGGCTTTAGCTGCTGGTCAAGCAACGATGGGTCAAATGGTGTTATTCCCAGCGATTCTAATTGTCGCTTTTGCGGGACTTTATTTCTTAGGAAAGAAAACATCAAACGCTTAGTCTAGATTTTTAATTAAATTAGGGGGCTCGAAAGGCCCCCTTTTTTTATGCGTTACCTGATCTTATTCTCTTTCTTGATTTTTGCTTGCAAGCCCAATTGGCGGATTGATCCGGCCAAAGTAAAAGAGGAATTGCAGGCCCAAGCAGCCCAGAACACCGAGCGCAAGATAAAGGTGGAAACCCGTTTAGGAGAATTTGAACTAGAATTAGACAACCGAACACCTTTGCATTCGGTGAACTTTATTCGCCTGGTGAAGATGGGCTATTTCAAAGACCGCTACTTCTACCGCAATGTCTACGAGATAGGAATTCAGGGCGGTGGAGAATATTTTGATCGCTTGAACTACCTGGTTCCGGCGGAGTATTTGGATGAGCTGCGACCTGAAAGAGGAACTATTGCGATGGCTCGCTACGATGAGGGGAATCCCCTACAATCCTCGTCTCCCACCGAGTTTTTTATTGTGACAGATTCAGAACAAGCCCGTCGTTTTTTCCGGAAATATGTCGTTTTTGGCAAAGTTACCAAAGGGATGGCAGTGGTTGACTCCATCAAAAAGGAGCGTTCGTTCGACGAGAAACCCGTTATTCCGGTGAAGTTTTCGATGTCTGTTTTGGACCCCCAATAAGACTTAAAATAAAGGCAATTGCCATTACCAATAAGCAGCCTAATACGTTTAGCCAAAGAAAGGCCATCCACTCTACTTTCCAAGCATAAATCACAAAGGCTTCAGCGATGAGCGCGGCAATAAAAACCTGCGTCCCCGTAGTTTTAGGCAAATAGAATGCACATAGGAATATGCCTAAAATGGTACCATAAAACCAAGATCCTAAGATATTAACCACTTCTATCAGGCTCCCCATATTCACCGCAAAAGTCGCGACGATTAAACAAAGTACCCCCCAGCCTAAGGTGATGAGTTTCGAAATCCACCAATAATGCTGGTTTCCGCGATCAGGCGCGATAAATCGTTCATAAATATCGACCATCGAAGTAGAAGTCAAGGACCCAAAAGCTGAGGCCATCGAACCCATCGACGAAAGTAAAATCATGGCAATTAAGAAGCCCACAATCCCGATCGGTAATTGATTGATAATATAGTGTAAGAAGATGTAATTTGTGTCTTGAGCCTCTGTCTTCGGTTTTGCTGTTTTCAAAAGAGCCACCGCTTTTTCCTGAGTGGCCGCAGCTTGTTTATTTAAGTCATTCAACAGGGAATAATCCTTTTGTAGAATGGCTGATTTCTTAGCCTCGAAAATCGCTCCTTTCTCCTGATCAATGGCCTGATGTCCTGGAACTGTAGCCCAAACCGCCTCCGTATTCTTATTAAAAAAAGTAGGAGGTGCGTTGAATTGGTAATAGGTGAATACTAAAATACCCACTAACAAGATGAAGAACTGCATCGGAATTTTGAGGAATCCGTTCATTAAAAGGCCTTTTTTGATCTCACCAGCAGAAACACCGGATAAGTAGCGGCCTACTTGACTTTGGTCCGTACCGAAATACGATAACTGTAAAAAGAAGCCACCTATGATTCCAGACCAAATATTATAGCGATTATTCAAGTCGAATTTCCAATCGATTAGATTTACTTTGCCCATTTTACCCGCAATCTGCAAGGATTCTTTGACGCCGATTTCGTCCGGAAGCTGAGCAACAATATAAACGCCGACGAAAACCATCCCGACGAGAACAACGGCCATTTGCAACATTTGAGTGTAGGAAATGGCTTTAGATCCGCCCAGCATACAATAAGTCGTTACGATAGCTGCTGTCACGGCATTGGTCCAGGTTAAATCCCAGCCTAATAAGGTGGAAAGTATAATAGAGGGAGCAGCGATGGTTACACCGGTGGATAAGGCACGCGGAATTAGGAAGAGGAGGGAGGTGAGCACCCGGGTTTTGGCATCAAAACGATTCTCTAGAAACTCGTAGGCCGTGTATACTTTTAGTGAAAAATAATGCGGAATAAAGGTCACCGATAGGATAATCATCGCGATGGGTAATCCTAAATAGAACTGCACGAAACGCATTCCATCGTGGTATGCCTGGCCTGGAACGGATAAGAAAGTAATCGCTGAAGCCTGCGTGGCCATCACGGAAAGTAAAATATGGTACCAGGGAAGTTCTCGATCTGCTAACAGAAAACCCTGTAAGGAATGCTTCGTTTGCTTTCCTTTCCAGCTGCCATACGCCACAATTCCACCAATCGTAGCCAATAAAACGATCCAATCGAGTGCTTGCATAGCTACTTAAAGGTTTCAGTTAAGTAGATGAATGTCGCAATGATTCCTAATAGGAATACAATTAATGCCACATACCAGCGACTGAATTTCATAGGAGGTTTATTTTTGCCCAAAGTTAATCCAATATTTATATTTAAAAGCTTTTGAATTTTTAAAATTGCTGACTACCTTTGCACTCCAAATTCGCGGGTGTGGTGGAATTGGTAGACATACCAGACTTAGGATCTGGCGCCGCGAGGCATGGGGGTTCGAGTCCCTTCACCCGTACCAATGGCAAGCCCTCAACACCAAAAAGGTTTTGAGGGTTTTATTTTAAAGGCTAATTATAAATAAGAACAAATGAACATTTCACTTAACAAGGCAGGAGATTTAGAAGGTCGTTTGACTGTAGTCGTATCTCCAGCAGATTACGCGGAAAAAGTAGAGGCAAAATTGAAAGATTATCGCAAGAAAGCATCCATCAAAGGATTCCGTCCAGGTATGGTTCCAGCGGCTCTTGTGAAGAAATTATATGGTCAATCTGCTCTAGTAGACGAAATCAACCACATGTTAGGTCATGAAGTTTCTGATTATATCAAAGAAAATAAATTGAACCTAGTAGGAGAGCCTTTGCCAGCTGTAGAAGAGGCAGATGCGATCGACTGGGAAAAAGATACGGAATTTACGTTCCACTATGATTTAGGTTTCCACGGAGATTTTACGGTGGATTTGGCCAAAATCAAATCAATCAACTCGTACGAAATCAAAGCAGACAAGAAAGAAATCGAAGAAACGATTGAAAACTTGAAGAAGCAATTTGGCGATCAAACTCATCCAGATGCTGTAGAAGACCGTGATTTAGTTTTCGGAACCTTCACACATGGTGATTGGGTTGAGAAATCTGCGATCCCCATGCACGCAATCAACGATAAGTCGAAGAAAGTGTTCATCGGTGCGAAAAAAGACGATACATTGAAATTTGCGATTGATAAAGTATTCGTAGATGCGAAAGCTTTAGCTTTAGCAACAGGAAAGAAAGAAGACGAAGTTGCTGATTTGAAAGGAGAGGTTTCATTCGTAGTGGAAGATATCACACGTCAAGTTCCTTCGGAATTAAACGTAGCGTTTTTTGACAAAGTATTAGGGGCTGGAAAAGCGACAGATGAGAAATCATTCCGCGAGCAAGTAGAAACAATCGTTACAGAGAACTACAAGCGTGAGGCTGAATACTTATTGCGTATTGACGCGGAGAAAGCAATTTTAGACGCAGTTAAGATTGACTTACCTGAGAAATTCTTACGCACTTGGTTGATCCGTATCAACGAGGGTAAATTCACTCCAGAACAAATCGATCAAGATTTTGATAATGTGAAGAAAGATATGCGTTGGAACTTGATCAAGAACGAAATCGCTGAGAAATTCGACGTGAAAGTGGAATATCCAGAGGTAGTAGAGAAAGCGAAAGATATGGTTCGTGCACAGTTTGGCGGTTATTTATCGTCTAACGAGCCAGGTATCGAAGAAATGATTGAAAAAATCGCGATGGGTTACTTGAGCGATAAGTCGAAGTCAGATAACTTTATGAACTTATACAACCAAGCGTTCGCGGACAAAGTATCTGTTGCGATCGTGGCAAACGTTCCACACAAAGTGACGAAAATCGACGTAGACAAGTTTAAAGAAATCGCAGCAGCGCTTTAATTTTAAAATTGTCCTGATATTTTTTGAAAGCCCCGCACATTGCGGGGTTTTCTGTGAACAAAGGTTCTTATATTTGTGTTCTAGGTAGTATAAATTCTAAAAAAGTCTAAATTTGATTTTTAAACATTGAAATCTATGTATCCAAAGGAGTTATCATCAGAAGAGTTTCGTAAGTACGCGGTTCACCACAGAGGCTTGAACGGTCTTGCGGTTGATCAATATATGAATAACATCGGCAGTCGCCCGATGCACCAAATCGAAGATATGACACAATACATCATTGAGGAACGCCCAATGCGTTTTGCTCAAATCGATGTATTCTCTCGTCTAATCATGGACCGTATCATTTTTATGGGTGTTCCGGTGGATGATTATATGGCCAATATCATTGTGGCACAATTGTTGTTTATGGAGTCTACGGATGCCAAAAAAGACATTGTGATGTACATCAATAGCCCAGGCGGATCTGTTTACGCTGGTTTAGGTATCTATGATACGATGAATTACATTCGTCCAGAAGTGGCAACGGTTTGTACTTCACTTGCTGCCTCCATGGGTGCCGTATTATTAGCGGGTGGTGCAGCAGGCAAGCGTTCTGCTTTAGAGCATGCACGTGTCATGATTCACCAACCATCCGGTGGTGCGCAAGGTCAATCACGTGACATCGAAATTACCGCTCGTGAAATCGTTAAAATTCGCCAAGAATTATACGAAATCCTGGCAAAACACTCAGGTAAATCATTCGAAGATATCGAACGTGATTCAGATCGCGATTATTGGATGAAAGCGGCAGAGGCGAAAGAATATGGTTTAATTGATGAGATTTTAACGAGAACTGTCTAGTGGCTAGTAATAAAAAATCATCTTGCTCTTTTTGTGGTCGTCCTAAAAACGAGATTGAAAGTAGCGGGGGAGTGCTGTTTATAGGTAACGAAGGACACGTTTGCAGTGCCTGCGTGGTACATATACACGATGTAATCAAGGATGAATTAGGGGTTCCTAAAAAGAAGACGGTCAATCGTTCTTTTGAATTAGTAAAGCCTAAGGATTTAAAGGAATACCTAGATGGCTATATCATCGGTCAAGAGGAGGCGAAAAGACATTTGTCTGTAGCGGTTTATAATCACTACAAGCGTTTAATGCAGGCTCCATCGAATGACGAGGTGAAGATTGAAAAGTCGAATATCTTGATGGTAGGGGAGACGGGTACGGGTAAAACGTATTTAGCTCGAACCTTAGCCCAAAAGCTACAAGTTCCATTCTGTATCGCCGATGCGACCGTTATTACGGAAGCGGGTTATGTGGGTGAGGATGTAGAAACGATTTTGACGCGTTTGTTGCAAGCTGCAAATTATGACGTAGAGAAAGCGGAGTGTGGTATCGTTTTTATCGATGAAATAGATAAAATTGCGCGCAAATCAGATAATCCGTCCATCACGCGTGATGTTTCGGGTGAAGGGGTTCAGCAAGCATTATTGAAATTATTAGAAGGATCCATTGTAAACGTACCACCGCAAGGAGGGCGTAAGCACCCGGACCAAAAAATGATCGCCGTTAACACAGAGAACATCTTGTTCATTTGTGGTGGAGCTTTTGATGGCATCGATCGCCATATTGCAAAACGCTTGAACTCGCGTCCGATTGGTTTCTCTGGCGATGATACGTTCCACGAATCATTCGAGAAAGATCAGATAATGAAGTATGTGACGGCACAAGATTTGAAATCATTTGGCTTAATACCTGAATTACTAGGTCGTCTCCCAGTAGTTACTTATTTGAATCCATTAGATACGACAGCTTTGTTATCGATCCTAACGGAGCCTAAGAATGCCCTTGTGAAGCAATATGAGAAGCTTTTCGATATGGAGGGTGTCAAATTATCTTTCAAACACGATGCACTCGTTTACATGGTAGAACAAGCCATGCAGTATAAATTAGGTGCTCGTGGATTGCGCTCCATTATGGAGGCAGTTATGACAGATGCGATGTATGAAATTCCCTCTCAGACAGAAATGAAAAAATTTGAGGTGGATTTGAACTATGCCAAATCAAAGTTTGAAAGAACCGTATTTCATCAAATGAAAGTGGTCGCTTAATATGCCAGCTACTCAGCTCGTATTTTTGCACGGTTTTGGGGAAGATGAAAGAGTATGGGCTGACTTTTTGCCATTCCATACTTTTTCGTTTCCTACTATTTGTCCAGCGTATGCAACCTGGACAGATTGTGCCACACTCGCAGATTATGCGCGTAAAATAGTTTCTTTCTTGCCTTCTGACGGCCCTTTTATCCTAGTGGGGCATTCGATGGGAGGCTATATTGCCTTAGAAATCGCCTCTCAATTTCCAGAGCTAATACAGAAAGTTGTGATGTTGCATTCCACTTTTGTGGCTGATGCTGCCGAAAAGAAAGTCAACCGAGATCGCACGGCTGATTTACTCGCAAAAAAAGGAACGTCTTTTTTTATTGGGCCATTTTTGCCTAATCTTTTTGGTCCTGCATTTTCTGATATGGAATTGTTGGCAAATTTAGCTGAACGTTATCGCACGTTACCTGCGGAGGGTTTAATTGCGGCGACAAGGGCAATGAGAGATCGAAAAGATTTCACTTCTTTTGTACAGCAGATAACAATTCCATTTCTATTTATCTTAGGGGAGCAAGACGCATTGATTTCTCCGGAGTCGATTACTCGTTTTGTAACGAAATCGGTT
This sequence comes from Aquirufa esocilacus, assembly GCF_042715595.1. Taxonomy (NCBI): domain Bacteria; kingdom Pseudomonadati; phylum Bacteroidota; class Cytophagia; order Cytophagales; family Flectobacillaceae; genus Aquirufa; species Aquirufa esocilacus. The sequence continues at coordinate 364,393 of NZ_JBBKXX010000001.1, forward strand.
GTAATTTTACCAAACGTAGGCCATCAAGGGACCTACGAAGCGCCAGAGGCTGTTGCGGAGGCGATTAATCAATTTGTCAATGTCTGATATTATTATTGCCTTAGATGGCTTCTCTTCTTGTGGAAAAAGTACAACGGCACGCCATGTTGCGGCGACCTTGCATTATGCTTTTTTAGATACGGGAGCTATGTATCGGGCGGTAGCGCTCTATTTTCATCGCCAACAAGTAAATTTAGCTGATTTGTCTGCGGTGAAAGACGCTTTGGCGCATGTAGAAATTACTTTTCAATTTAACCCAACGAAACAAGCCTCCGATACGATTTTGAATGGAGAGAATGTGGAGGCAGAAATTCGCAAAATGTATATTTCGGATTTAGTAAGCCAAGTGGCAGCTATTCCAGAGGTGCGGCATGCAATGGTCGCTCAACAACAGCGAATGGGTGAAAAGAAAGGGATTGTGATGGATGGTCGTGATATAGGAACGGTCGTGTTTCCACAGGCTGAATTGAAGATATTTATGACGGCAGAGCCGCATATTCGTGCGCAGCGCCGCAAATTAGAGCTACTGCAAAAAGGGGAGGATCTTCCTTTAGATGAGATTATAGAGAATTTGCGCAAGCGGGATGAGATAGATTCAAATCGTTCTGAGGGTCCTTTAAAGCGTGCAGCTGATGCCATTGATTTAGATACTTCTTATCGTTCCATGGATGAACAGGTTGAGTTTGTTTTAGATCACGTTCGACGCGTGCAAGGTGAAAAGCGCTAATCCATTTCTCATTGTAGGCCAGGGTTTAGCTGGCACTATATTAGCCCATCATTTTTTAGAGGCCGGTATTCCATTTATAATTTGGGATTCACCTATCACGCATTTTAATTCCTCTCAGGCTGCAGGAGGTATATTTAATCCAGTAACAGGTCGGAAATTAGAGCAAACTTGGCTGGCAGACGAATTATTCCCCTACCTTTTTGATTTTTACCCCCGCTTAGAGAAAACGCTGGCAACCCGTTTCTTCTTCCCTATGCCACTTTTTCGTCCTTTTGCCAATGAGGAGATGAAGAACTGGCTAGAAGAAAGAAAAGACCAGATTCACCACGATTATTTACGTTGGGAAGAGGAGGGTGTTTGGGTGGAACAGGCAGGATGGGTAGATGTTGCTGCTTTATTACAAGCGTCTCGCAACTATTTTGTCTCAAAAGACTTACTGGTCGAATCCGAGTATATAGGGAATCAGGCAATTTTTTGTGAGGGTTTTCATGGTCAGCAAAATCCACTTTGGTCTTGTTTGCCTTTCTTGCCGGCAAAAGGGGAGTTAATGGAAATTAGCTCTATGGAGCCATCTGAGGACTATATTCTGAACAAAAATGGCTTTATATTGCCGCTAGGGTCTCGGCATTTTAAGGTGGGAGCCACCTATGGTTGGAAGGAGTTTACGAATGAGACGACGCCGGAGGCATTGGAGGAATTATCGAAAAAATTATCTTTGATGGGTTGTTCTTCATTTGAGCTAATCCAACAGAAGACGGGTATTAGGCCGGCAACGCAGGATCGCCGTCCCTTTGTGGGATTTCATTCGCAGGTAAAAGCGGGTATTTTTAATGGTTTTGGTTCAAAAGGGGTTTCTTTGACACCTTATTTTGCCAAACAATGGACCGATGAAATACTGGTAAAATCTACTGTTCATCCGGACGCATCAATTCGTCGATTTTATCATTTATTTTCCGTTTAAATCTGTAAATTTGGTTTTAAAGTCTTTTGGCCAAATGCGTAGTGTAAAATCCTTTTTCTCCGTCCTACTGATCTTGTCTTTAGCCTCTCAGGAGCTTAAAGCTCAAGGAGCACAATGGATTTCTGAGAATCACCGGATTCAATACCAAAAATTCGCTTGGAAATTTGTCGCCAGCTCAAACTTTGAGGTGTATTACTTAGACAAAAATGAGCCTTTAGCTAAAGCATCCTTATCTTATTTGGAGTCCGATTTTGTGCGGGTGACAGAATTACTTTCGTATTCGCCTGTTCAAAAAATTAAGATTTTCCTTTATCCAAACCATGAAACGTGGTTGCAAAGCAATGGAGGGATTTCATTAGCGAATGCGAAGGAAGTGGAGGAACAAAATTTGGCCAAATTTCGAATAGAAATCCCCTTTAAAGATAATTTAGGAACATTTAAGCAAGAGCTTACTAAGCAAGTTGTTAGGGTTTATCTTCAGGACTTGCTTTATGGTGGAAGTGTGAGAGATGTGTTACAAAATTCACTTTTACTATCTGTTTCTGATTGGTATGTGTTAGGAATGGCCGCTTACATTGCCTCTGGGGATACGCCGGAGATGCGCAGATTTACCTATCAAATTATCAGTGAAAATAAAATTCGAAAACTCCCTTTAGCTAAAGGGAAAGAAGCGGAACTTTTAGGTCAATCGATTTGGGCATATATCGCAGCAACTTATGGAAAGCAATCCATTGGTAATATTTTGAATTTAACGCGTATCATTCGTAGTGAACAATCCAGTGTTGCTAGTACCATTCGGAAGCCATTCGCTAAGTTCCTAAAAGATTGGTTTGATTATTATTTAAATGATGCGAAGCAATTAGAGGTTAATTCACAGAAAATATTCGCTCAAGAGTCATTTGTTCCAGCTCAATCTACCCTGCTTTCCTATCGCCTTAGTCCAGATGGTTTACATGAGGTATGGGTATCTGATGAATCTGGCCGGTATAGTGTTAATTTTCATACGGTAGGAGCTAAGAAAACACACGTTATTTTACAATCGGGGTTGAAAGATGTAAACAGGCTTTCCACTGGTAAAGGACCTTTGTTATCTTGGTTTGGGACGAATCAATTAGCTGTATTATTTTCAGATCGTGGCTACAGTTGGATAAAGCTATTTCAAGTCGATAAATCGGGAGCATTAAAGGGCGAGGACAAAAAGAAAGTTGCTAATTTATCGTATCTGGATATGGAAATGTCTAAGAACGGGGCTAAAATGTTAGTTCGGGTTTTAGAAAAAGGCCAGGTGGATGTAGGAATCTATGATTTGAAGAGAAATCGCTTAAATCCGGTGACTAAAGACGCTTTTGATGAGAAAGAGGCTCATTTATTGCCGGATAATCGGGTTATATATCTAACGGATCGCTATATAGATTCACTGCCAGCCCCGGTAGCACCCTTTACCTCTGCTTTTGTTTGGAATCCTGACGAGCCTGAAAATCCAACCCGCTTGTTTTCTACCTCAGGTACAGTATCTAACTTTCAATTCAGGTCAGATTCTATCGCTTATTTCTTGCATGCACAGAGTCAAGGGAATAGACTAATTCGTTATTCATTAGCCGATTCAACGTTCCAGCAATTATCTATACGCTCAGTGTCTTGGGATAATTTTGAAATTTCTCCTACGGGAATCTCCAGTAAAGAAAAAGCGATTTTAGAGGATAAAGTTCAGCGTTTTTCCTGGAATAGTCTTGATGAAATGAATACTTCAGGTTGGATTCCTACGATTGAAGATCCTGTTTTAGCCAAAACGCTTGAGGTTGTTCCGACAGAAACAACATCCGATTTAGCCAAAAAGTCGAGACGAGCTAGATTAGATCGTCAACAAAGTATTCGCTTGAAAAAAGAACCGAGTAAGTTAATTGGACCATTGGACTACGAAAATTCATTGGTGATGAATAGCTCCGAAGGGCAATTTAGTTCAGACCCTATCCGCGGACTGGGGTATGGTTACGAGTTGAAAGCGAATGATTTGTTAGAAAATCACCTTTTTAAGGCGGGCGTATTTCTGACGGCAAATTTGCGAAACACGGATATTTGGGGTGAATATAGCTATCTAGCAAACAAGTTAGATTGGAAATTTCGATACGACCGCAAAGTGTTAGGTCAAGATACGGAATCAGAATCTCAAAAGATTCGTCATAATCGATTTGCCTTAAGTGCGACTTATCCATTTAGTCTGTTGAGTAGAATTACTTTTACGGGATCCTATGCAACTAACCGTTTATTTAGCCAATTTTCGTTGTCTAATAGAGAGGAATACGCTGGTTATGCTGGAACATCAGTGAATTATGTATTTGACAACACCGTTCCGATGATGGAAAATATTCGAACAGGAATGCGCTTGAGTGTGTTAGCTGAAGTCAATAAGGAAGTAATGAATGAGGGCGACTTTGTGCGCTTAGGTATAGATGCGCGCTATTATAAAAAGTTAACTAACTCCTTTTTCCTGGCAACTCGTTTTTCTGCGTCCCATCAAGTGGGATCTAGAACCCAAGCCTCTATGTTAGGTGGGGTGGATAATTGGTTAATTAATCAACAAGAAACACGGACACAGGATTCTCCACTTGGCTTAGCTAATTTAGCCCAGCGGGATGTCTTTATGAGTCATTTTATCGCCCCATTACGAGGATTTGCTTTAAATAAATTAAGTGGGAATAGTCATTTATTGTTGAATGTAGAGTTACGCATGCCAGTTAGGTCATTGATTTCCATGGAGTCGTCATCACTTTTAAATACAGTGCAATTAGTGGGTTTTACGGATGTGGGAACAGCCTGGTCTGGCTCAAGTCCATTTGCTAAATCCAATGGCTTCAATACGAATGTTTATGGAGGTAATATGAATCCTTTCCGAGCTACAGTGACGGATTACCGTAATCCATTTTTAGTAGGATATGGCTTTGGGGCTCGTGCTACAATTTTCGGCTATTTTGTGAAGTTTGATTATGCTTTTGGTATAGAAAATAAAGAAGTGAAATCTCCGATGACGTATTTGTCTTTGGGTTATGATTTTTAAATGAAAAAAATCCAGATTATTTTATTGATTTTGCTGTGTCCCGTTTTACTTTGGGGCCAAAGCCTGAGTGTCTCTAATCTTCCCATTATTCGTTTTAATACGAAAACACGGGTGATTCAAGATGAACCTAAGGTTCCCGTTCAGCTGGAGATTTATGACAAAGGACCCGGTCAATTAAATCAACTTTCTGGTACGCCTACTATTTCCACTGTAGCCGGTGTGGAATACCGTGGATCGACTTCACAAGCTGATTTTTACTTTCTACCAGGTTATGTGAAAAAGCCCTATGGTATTGAGTTATGGACTGATTCAACAGGGCTTACAGCGAAGAAAATGTCGCTCGTTCAAATGCCGGAAGAATCGGATTGGGTACTTAACGCGTCCTATAATGATCGTTCATTTATGCGGGACTTTATTTCCCAAAATCTAGCTGGACGACTCGGATTATTACATAGTAAAGCCAAGTTTGTCGAACTTATTGTTAATGATGAATACCGGGGTGTTTATGTCTTAATGGAGAAAATTAAGCAAGGGAAAAGCCGTGTGCCCATTTCTGATTTATATCCGACAGAAAATACGGGAGATGATGTAACAGGTGGATATTTACTGAAGATAGATAAGTCAAGTGGTTCTCCGTCTACTACTTGGAAGAGTAATTTTACCTCAGGTATTTCCGCTACTCAAAAATGTGAATTCCAAATAGAATACCCTAAATACGGCATCATCACGCAGCAACAGTTAATCTATATCCGAGATTACATCAATAATTGGGAGCAAAAACTGATGACAGAGGATATGAACGACCCGAAAGCAAGTTTCAGGAATTATATGGATATGCCCTCTTTTGTCAATTATTTTATTTTGAATGAAGTGACCAGAAACGTTGATGGCTATCGTTTAAGTACCTATTTATACAAGGATAAGGAGTCACTTGGTGGTAAAATAAAAATGGGTCCAGCTTGGGACTTTAATATTGCCTTGGGTAATGCTGATTATTTAAATGGCTGGAAAACGGATGGGTTTGTCTACAAAGCCATGGAAAATGAGGGAGGTAAAAATGATTATTGGCAGGTTCCCTTTTGGTGGAATAAGTTAATTCAAGATGCGAGCTTTAGAAAGGCTTTAGCGACTCGATGGAAGTCAGTCAGATCCACCTTTCTGACTACTAATTCTATTTATTCCTCCATTGACTCAGCGCAAGTAGCTCTCAAGGATCCGCTCATTAGAAATTTTCAAAAATACCCTTTAATGGGTCAAAAAATATGGCCTAATTATTATGTAGGCGCCACGTTAAACGACGAAGTGAATTGGTTGAAAAATTGGATTCAGGGACGTTTGACTTGGTTGGATGCTCAAATGGCATTGTTTGATAGTCCTATTCTAGGAAACGAAGTACTAGAAAAATCTTCCGTCCTATATCCGAATCCTTCGAATGGACTATTTAATTGGAAATTCAGTCTGGCTAAACCTGGAGTGGTAAATTATCAACTATTGGATAGCCAAGGTCGTCAGTTGATTTCCTCCCAAACCCTTAATTTTGGATCTGGAGAACACGTTTATCCTGTGGATTTAACGAGTTTGTCATCTGGGATTTATCTATTTCAGTGGAGTTCTTCGGAGGAAACCACGCAAACATGGAGATTAAACATTGTCAAATAATATGTCTACCGTACTAGAACAATTTCAACTAACTCGTTCTGCCTCATCGTCTTTAGCGATGGCTAGTGGGGAGACTAGGAATGCTGTTCTAAGTGACATTGCTACTTTAATTCATGAAAAGTCAGCGGATATTTTGCGGGAGAATCAAAAGGATTTAGATCAGTTAGCCATCGATCACCCGATGCGAGATCGATTAAAATTAACGCAAGAGAGACTTTCTGATTTAGCAGAAAGTGTTATTTCTGTGATGCAATTACCAGATCCAGCGGGACAGGTGTTGTCAAAAAAAACACTTCCGAATGGCTTAGAATTGTCTAAAATTACTGTGCCACTTGGAGTAGTAGGGGTGATCTTTGAGTCTAGGCCTAATGTAACAATCGATGTAGCAGCCTTATGTATTCGCTCTGGAAATGCGGCGGTTTTGCGTGGCGGTTCTGACGCCATACATACCAATACCATTTTAGTGCATTTGATTCACCAGGCACTTGTTCAAAATGGTATTTCCACGGATGTGGTCTATTTGATGCCTACTGATCGCGAATTAGTGACTGCGTTGCTAACAGCTGTTAAATTTATCGATGTAATAATTCCCCGCGGTTCTGAGGCCTTAATTCAACGGGTAAGAAAAGAATCTTTAGTTCCTACGATAGAAACTGGGGCTGGCGTTTGTCATACCTATGTGGCCGCTAACGCAGAAATTTCGATGGCAGTAGACATTGTGGTGAATGCCAAAGTCTCTAGGCCAGCTGTCTGCAATTCACTCGATACGATTGTTTTACATAAATCGATCGCGTCTGCATTTTTAACGCAACTCGTTGCACCTTTCACTTCTTATAAGGTAAAAGTGTATGCAGATAATACATCGCATCCCCTGTTAAAATCGCTAAACTATCCATTCTTAGAAGTGGCTAAAGAAGCAGACTTTGGTCGTGAATTTCTAGATTTTGCCTGTTCGATAAAAGTTGTCGATGATTTTCAAGAAGCCTTATCGCATATTTCCACTTATTCTTCCAGACATTCAGAGGCAATTGTTACTTCAGATGAAGTGGAAGCGAACTATTTCCTTTCTGCTGTGGACGCGGCAGCCGTATATTGGAATGCCTCTACGCGATTTACAGATGGAGGGGAGTTTGGCCTTGGAGCTGAAATAGGTATTTCTACCCAAAAATTGCATGCTCGTGGACCGTTTGCATTAGAGAAGTTAGTCACAGAGAAATGGATTGGAATAGGCCAGGGCCAAATCCGCTAAAACTCGTGATCTAATCCCATTCGTTGCTTCATTTCTACCAAAATGGGGTGCTTATTTGATAAGAAGTCGTATTTGTCTGATTGCGTGTAGATTAATTTTTTATCGCTAACATCGCTGACAATCAAATCTAAACTAAGGTCAATCGAATCATTCTTTAGTTTTTCCCTTAATTGAGTAATTAATTCAAGCTTTAAGGAATCGTTAAATTGTTGAATTTGAACTTCACCTTCCACTTTCATGTGTATAATCGAATCGACAAGACTGATTTCTCGATTCATCATCACGTATTTATTGATGAAATTTCCTTGTTTGAATCCATCTGCTATCTGCTTCCAAACTGAATGCAGTTCTTCAAAAGTAAAGGTCTCATTCTGTGTTTTTCCTTGCGTGCTAGCTTCTTCGGTATTCTCAGCCACATTAGAGTTTACTACTTTTTTAGCACTACGCAATCCGTGACTGCTTGGTCTAGGGGCAGGAGTGGTCTCCAAGGTAGGAGCAGGTGTGGGAGCTACTGGTGAATCTATCGCCGTTAAAGGTGAATCTGTTGGAGCCACGATAGTAGTTGAGACTACGGGCGTTTCAGCTACAAAATGGGGAGCCTCGGTCTTTGCCGGATCCGAAGTTTCCACAGCCGTAGCGGTCGAAACCGCAGCTGTTGCCATTGGAGCTGCCGAAACCGCAGCCGTAGCTATCGGTTTAGTTTCAGACTTTTTTCCGGCGCCACCCTCCACCGCAGGTTGAGCCGAAGCTGGTTGGTAAACCGACGGCAAGTAATTGATTTTTAAGAGGGTTAATTCGACATGAAGTCTTGCATTCTTGGCTGCTTTGTAATGAATCTCACATTGCGAGCATAAATTCATAGCGGACAATAAGAAGGACGCAGAGGTCTTCGCACATTGCGCTTGGAATTTCGCGCGATTTTCTTCGCTCAATTCCATTAAGGCAAGCGTCTTCGGGTCTTTAGCGAACAATAAATTACGGAAATGCTCGGAAAGTCCGGCGATAAACTGCTGGCCATCAAAGCCTTTGCGCATAATTTCGTCTAATAAAACGAGCGCATCGGTATGGTTTTGGTTAACAAAAAAATCTGTTAACTGGAAGTAGTAATCACTATCTAGAATGTGTAGATTCTCCAGAACATCCGCATGACGTAACGAATTATCGGTAGAGAAAGTCACATTTAAATCAAACATCGATAGGGCATCCCGAAGACCCCCATCTGCTTTAATCGAGATTAATTCTAAAGCGGCAGGTTCTGCCTTAATCCCCTCTTTTTCAGCAATGGAAGCGAGGTGAGTTGCCATATCTTTCCATTGAATGCGATTAAAGTCGAAGATTTGGCAACGGGATAGTATCGTAGGTAAAATCTTGTGCTTTTCTGTTGTCGCTAAGATGAAAATAGCATAGGATGGAGGTTCTTCTAAGGTCTTTAAGAATGCATTAAAAGCCGCAGCTGAAAGCATGTGAACCTCATCGATAATATAGATTTTGTATTTTCCACTTTGAGGTGGGTAACGTACTTGATCGATCAGGTTACGAATGTCATCTACAGAGTTATTCGATGCCGCATCTAATTCATGAATGGTTAACGAGGTGTTCTCTTGAAATGAATGGCAAGAGGCACATTTACCGCAAGCTTCTCCATCACTGCCTAAATCAACACAATTTATTGTCTTAGCTAAAATACGTGCACAAGTCGTTTTACCTACTCCTCTTGGGCCACAAAAAAGGAATGCCTGAGCCAAATGATTTGACTTTATTGCATTTTTTAAGGTGGTGGTAATATGACTTTGGCCTACCACTGAATCGAATAGGGTAGGGCGGTATTTACGCGCTGAAACAATAAAATTTTCCATAATCAAATTTACCTTTTTAAGGGATAATTCCCAAATGCTTTAGGGGATTCTAATGACAGCACTCACTGGAAAATGATCCGTCGGATATTTGTTTTCCCAGGTCTCACTATGGGTGGTATGTTGAAGAACTGTTGGGCCATTTTTGACAAAAACATAGTCGATATGCTTTCCCTCTTGTTCTTTTGTGAATCCATTAAATGAGCTATATGGTCCATAGTGTCCATTTTTGCTAATTTTTTCTGCATCGATCACATGTGCAGGATTTTTATCATCCACTAAAATTTGAATGGGCTCATCGTCAGGCGTAGCATTAAAATCCCCCGTTAAAATTACCGGAGATTTACCTGCGATTTCGGCGATTTTTCGTAAGACAAGTTTCGCACTTTCTCTACGCGCTACCTTACCTAAATGGTCGAAATGTGTGTTGAAAACAAAGAATTTTTTGCCTGTTTTAATCTCCTGAAATTGTCCCCATGTGACCACTCTTCGACAAGCAGCATCCCACCCGAATCCTACTTTGTCGCAAGAATCAGATAACCAGAAAGTACTTTCTTTGAGTAATTTAAATTTGGATTTTCGGTACATCAAAGGAGAAAATTCTCCCTCTGCTTTACCATCATCACGTCCTTTCCCGAACCACCCAAAACCAGGCAATTCCTTTTCTAAATCCGTGATTTGATGTAAGAAGGCCTCTTGTAATCCGATAATATCTGCCCCATGGTAGCGAATTAATTCCCCGCAATGCTTTGTGCGGTATTTCCATTGGTTTGCACCATCTGACTCCGTGTCCAAACGCACATTAAAAGTCATCGCCTTTAGTTGCCCAGGGGCGTCAAGTAATTGCGCTGAAGCTGCTGGGCCGGCTACTAAAAGCACAAAACAGGTAAAAGCTTTCAGTATGTTCATCACTTGTGGAAATACGCGGTCGTTCTTTCCATTTTGAATAACAAAATCTGCTCCCCAAAGGTAGTTTTTGGGTTGTGGCTGTAAATCGATTATTTGCATGGTTTCCATATAACTCATAAGACTTCTTTTTTGGACGTTTTGAATGCGCTCTGGTAGAGGGCAATCTACTGTGATTATTTGGTCTAAATGATCAGGCTTAGATCGCGGTGTGATGAGGGCAGATTCGTAAAGACAAAACGGGGCTTCTGGAGTATTCAACATCCATTCTGATGCTTGAGATCGAACAGCGGGATGAATAATAGCATTGAGGTGAGCGACGTCTCCGGGGTATTTCTGTAACAAACCTTTTATCCAAGTTCGATTATAGGAACCGTCCGGATGATAGGCTTTAGGGCCAAATTCCGCGATGATAGCTTCTTTCACTGCAGCATCTTTCTCGCAAATTTCACGGGCTACTTTGTCTGCTTCAAAAACCGGGATCCCTAGACAAGAAAAAATCCGGCAAATGGTTGATTTGCCGGATCCTATTCCGCCTGTAATTCCGATGAAAGGTTTCAGGCCTGTATGCATTGATTTATTCTTCTAAGCGAGATGAAGCATCTTTAGAGATCGCCGTTTTCTCGAAAACCATCCGAACTCCTTTGCTTGAATCTACTTCGACTACGATCGTCTTTTCGCGAATCGTAACCACGGTTCCGTGCGCTCCACCAATGGTCACCACTTTATCGCCAGCTTTTAATTCCTCAATAAATTTCTTTGCTTCTTTCGCCTTTTTTTGTTGTGGGCGAATCATGAAGAAATAAAATACGACGAAAACAGCCCCCATAAGGATCATGGAAGAATAACTTGAGTTTTGCATTTGTAATAACATGATTTTTTTATTTAGGTAATACTTCTACTTTAAAGGCCATTCTGTTTTCTGCTGGTAGCGTGTTACAGTAGGCGGTAATCGTTTTTTGCAATTTGCCCTCTTTTCCTTTCGAATCAAACTTTACGCGAATGAATCCCTTTTTACCTGGTTGAATGGCATCTGTACTCCATTTAGGTGTGGTGCACCCACAAGAGGCGTTCACTGAGATGATTTTCAAGGGTAGGTTGCCGGTATTCTTAAAATTAAACGTGTGAAAAACACTATCCCCCTCCACTATTCGTCCTAGTGAGACAGATGGATTATCCACTTTCAGGACGGGTTGTTTTTCTGCGCTGGGTTTTAAAGCTGCCGGAATGGCATTTTCCGTTGCATTGTTCGCCTCTTTTTGCTCGTTCGTGCAGGAAAATATCCCCAACAGACAGAATAAAAGGAGGGTAGCACGCATCTTATTTGGCCTTAATCTGAGTCATCATTTTTTCCACGTCCTCTAGCAATTTCTCTGCCTTGATTTTCGCGTCTTGAACAACTTTCTTGCCTTCGGATTTAGCAGAGGTCTCGATAACCTCTTTTCCATCCACGATATCGTTAATCAATTGCTTTAATTGATCACGGTATTTGTTCAATTGGAAATATAATTTACTGCGGGTATTTTCTCCTTTATCTGGAGCGTATAAGATACCTACGACAGCTCCTGCAGCAGCGCCTACTACAAAAGCCCAAAAAGATCTAGATGATTTGCTCATTTTATTTGTTAGCTATGTCGATTAATCCTCGACCTGATTTAGTAATCACTTTTTCGTGAACTAGGCGATTCGAAACTACGTCTAAAATACCGTTAATAAACTGGCCAGACTTAGGTGTCGAATAGTTTTTCGCTAGTTCGATGTACTCGTTAATGCTCACTTTTACTGGTATGCTAGAGAATTTCACCATCTCGGCCAAAGCCATTTTAAGAATGATAAAATCCGCTACCGCTAAGCGATCTGATTCCCAGTTTTTCGTTTGGTCCCCAATCCAAGCGCTTAATTGCTTGTCTTCCGAAACACTATAATCGAATAATTCCTCAAAGAATAACTTGTCGTCTTCCCATTGGATGGCGAGTGGTTGTAAACTTAGGTCCTCTAAAGCCTCTATCTTAAAGGTCTTATTCGCCATACTCTTCACCACGTCCTTATTCAATGACCAATTTAAATCTTTTTCCTCAAAATACTCTGTCATAGACTCGTGTTTTAAAAGGAAATTTTTCAATACATAAATGACAAAGGCTAAATCATCCTCAAACTTCTTACCTGCTGTAGGTAGGTAAGTTAAGAATGTTTCATCGGTCAAGATGTTCTCAATAAATAATTTCTTGATTAAATTTTCTTCATCCTCAGACCAGCCGATGTGGTTCTTTTCGAAGGCTCGTTGTAAATCACCCCATTTGGAAAGAATATACAAAACCTTATTTTTTGCCAAAAGAGAAGTCTTCGTGTTGTTCTCTAATAAACGTCTATTTTCATCCCAAAGCGCGATTAAAGGCAGTTGTTGCAAATAATACAAGATTTTCAGGTATTGCTTGTTGATGGATTCAACCTCGCTCACCATATCTTGTTTCAGTTTCTTCGCGATTTGCTTCACATTCGCTTGATACAATTTATACACAGATTGAGCCGCATCTTGCGCTTCTGTTGGAATCGTTTCTTCGGAAGTAATTTCTTGGAAATACTCTTTTAATTGAATTTCGGCAAGTTGTCGCAGGCCCTCTAAACGAGGCATTTGGTCCTCTTTCGCGACCATTAAAGATAAATCAGGCTGAAAAATGGTCGCTAAACCATCAAAAGCTAATTGATATTGGGCACGTTCTTGTGTATAAAAAGCATACAATTGTTGAAATGCTTTGACACGTAGTAATCTCCTGTTAACCATCCGAAATAAAAGAGCGTCTTGTTTTGAATCCCAAAATTAAGAATTTTAATTGATAAAGGTCCTATCTTTGTTGTCAATTAATCTATCTATGGGAGCACTCAGTCATATCAATCAGTATTTTTGGAAATACAAATGGCTGCTTTTCCTAGGGATTATCTTTACCTTGTTTTCGAATTTTTTCGGTGTTTTTCCTGCACAATTGGTTCGTTACGCTCTCGATTTAGTGACAGAAACCATCGATATTTATTTTCTGTTCAAAGGCTTTAGCCTACAGAAAGCGTTTTATGAAATCTTCGGTTTTACCCTATTTTTCTATGGTGGCCTGATCATATTGATGGCCATTTTAAAAGGTGTTTTCCTTTTTTTAGTCCGCCAAACCCTCATCGTGATGTCCCGTCACATCGAGTTTGAATTGAAAAATGAGATATATACGCATTACCAAACATTGCCATTGTCATTCTATCGCCAGCAAAATACAGGTGATTTGATGGCGCGCATATCTGAGGATGTGGGTAAAGTTCGAATGTATGTGGGGCCTAGCATTATGTACGGATTGAATTTAATTACGGTGTTTATTCTAGTGATTTATTCGATGCGGCAGGTGAACCAGAAATTGATGTGGTATGTCTTGATGCCACTGCCTATTTTGTCGATAAGTATTTATTATGTGAATTCGGTGATTATCCGCAAATCAGAGGAAATCCAAGCGGCGCTATCCCAGATTTCCACTTTTGCGCAGGAAGCATTTTCTGGGATTCGGGTGTTAAAGTCTTTTGTTCGAGAGAAAAAATCGGTGGATTCTTTTACGGAAGCCTCTTCCGCTTACCGCGCTAAGTCGCTAGGCTTAGTTAAGGTTGATTCGCTATTTACGCCATTAATCGCTCTTTTAGTCGGTTTTTCAACGATTCTTGTCGTTTACATTGGATCAACGGAAGTAATCGCAGGTCGGATGACGGTGGGTAATATCACCGAATTCATCATGTATGTGTTTATGTTGACGTGGCCGGTGACAGCTTTGGGTTGGACAAGTTCGCAGATTCAACGGGCGGCTGCTTCGCAGAAGCGGATTAATGAGTTTTTAGAGGCCAAATCTGAATTAACTACTGGAAAGCAAATTCGCCAAGAGATTATCGGTAATTGGGAATTCAAAGATGTCAGTTTTGCCTATCCAGGTTCAGATCGCTTCGTTTTAGAGAGGGTGAATTTAATGATTAAGGCAGGGGAGTCAGTTGCCCTTTTAGGCCAAACGGGCTCTGGTAAATCGACTGTTGCTTTATTAATGGCGCGTTTTTATGATCCAAGTGCTGGGGAGATTTTATTAGATGGCATCTCCTTAAAAGACTGGGATATGGCTTGGGTGCGTTCTTTTGTGGGATTTGTGCCACAGGATGTGTTCTTGTTCTCGACGAGTATCTCGGAAAATATTCGCTTCGGTAATGATGCTTTATCGCAGGACGCCATTGAAGTAGCGGCAAAGCAAGCGGATGTGTATGATAATATTATGGAGTTCCCTGATCAATTCGAGACGATTTTAGGGGAGAGGGGTATTACGCTATCAGGGGGTCAAAAACAACGCGTGTCGATCGCTCGAGCTTTGGCAAAAAATCCGAAAATGCTTATACTTGATGATTGTTTATCTGCCGTAGATACGCATACAGAACATACCATTTTAGAAAACCTGAAAGTGGTAACTAAAGGCAAATCTTCTTTGATTATTTCCCACCGTGTTTCCTCCGCTCGATTAGCGAATCGTATCTTTGTCTTATCAGATGGGGCAATTGTTGAAAGTGGATCTCACGATCAATTGATGGCGGATAAAACGCTATATTTCGAACTTTACCAGCAACAACTCAACGAGGAATTACAACAAGTTTCCGCTCAATCGAATTAATTCAATTTCGGCTGCTTTTGCTGCGAATTTTGCTTCAATTAAACGAGTCTCTGCAGCAACTGCATTGCGTTGTACCTCACGTAACTCATAAGAGGTGGCAATACCCACTTTAAAACGATCAAAAGCAATATCAATGTTTTGCTTCGCAATCGTATAATTTTCTGTCTCTAACTGAATTAGATTCATCGAATTCTCATACGTCACGTAGGTCTTTTCCAACGTAGACAATAAGGCGTTTTTCAAATCTTCTACTTGCAATGCCGCTATTTCCGCATTGATTTTTGCATTCTGAATTCTGCGTTTCTGATTATAACCATCGAAGATGTTGATCGTTGCTCTCAATCCATAGTTGAATACATTACTACTTCCTTTTTCTACGCCAAATCCTGCACCATTCGCTACGGTATTCAAATTATATCCCGCTAATAAATCGATTTGAGGTTTTTGCTGACTCTGTAAATTCTTCGTATCCAAATCGCTAATCTTCTTACTCAAAATCGCTCCGATCAAGGTTGGATTCTGCGATAAAGCACTCATTTTTAATTCATTTAATGTCAATTTGGGTAACAAGTCGATGTTGTTGACAATTTGAAAATCAGCCTTGTATTCTTTTACTAATAGGGTATTAAAACCAATTTTAGTGTTCGTATAGGATTGCTCTTGAGCGATTAAGAGCGCTTTGTCTTCGTTATAATCGACCTGAGCAGAATAATAATCCACTTTAGAACCTTGTCCTACTTCGTAGCGATCTTTGGCTAATTTTAGACGGTCATTGGAAATTTCAAGGCCTTTTTTGAAATTGTTTACGCGAAGGTTTTGGCGGATAATATCGTAATAGGTAGTTGATATTAAGGCGATTAAATTTTCAATATTCGACTCTGTTTGCTTTGCGCCTAGGTTTTGTAATTCTTTAAAACGGTCTCGCAACACGAACATTCCTTGCCCATCGTATAACGTCCATGCCATGGCTACCCCGGTATTGCCCGAGTTTGAATTTACACCCGATTGAACTAAAGGTGGACGTAAACCACCAAAAAACGATTGATCTAATCCAGAGATGGTATAGTTTTTTGACGCGGACCCCGTTACTGTAGGCAGAAATCCTGCATTACCAAGGCTATTTTCATTGGCAGCGATTCGTTCTCTCTGTCTAGAAATCTGTATGGAATATTGCTTCGTTATACCTTGCTGAATCGCGTCTTCTAAAGTCAACATTTGTTGTGCTTGTGCCGCAATAGGGGACAAAAGAGCGAATAAGGCTAGGCGAAAAGGTTTCATAGGAATAGGTTAATTCAATCAATAAAACAAACTTAACAAAATCAAGCCATATTAGGAAGACCAAAGCCTATAAGTAGGGATAAGGCTTTTTACATAGAATGTGATACATTTGCTTTATGATCACTCAACTCTATATCTATCCAATCAAGTCTTTGGGAGCAGTTTCTTTATCGAAAGCTGTGGTTGAAAATGAGGGTTTACGGGGCGATCGTCGCTTTATGTTAGTGGACGCACAGGGTAAATTTATCACTCAGCGCACACGACCAGAATTGACCCGATTCGTACTTAGGGAATCTGCGAATGGTTTTATCGTGAGAGATGCCGGGACGGGTTTAGAAAAGGAATTAGTTTGGGAGCCTGTAGTAAGTGATTGGATTTCCGTTGAAATTTGGGACGATCAATTACTAGCTCAAGAGGTATCGGAGGGTTGGTCAGAGTGGTTTTCAACGGCTTTATCTGAGGAAGTGAAGCTAGTGAGAATAACAGCTGAAAAACCGCGGGTGATGAAAGCTAAATACCAGACTAAGCAAGCTAAAAATACCTCCTTTGCGGATTCTCTGCCGCTACTTTTGGTCAGTTCAGGTTCGTATACTTCCTTGCAAGAACAGCTGGATGAGCCGGTGGATCAGCTGCGATTTAGACCGAATATCATCGTGTCAGCGCTAGAGCCTTTTGTTGAAGATACTTGGGCTGAAATCAAGATAGGGGAGGTTTTACTTTCGGGTGCCAAACCTTGCGCCCGTTGTCCTCTCGTAAATGTAGATCCATTGACTGGGGAATCGGATAAAAAGACCTTGAAAGCCCTGGCTTCGTTTCGCACGATTAATCACAAAGTCTATTTTGGTCAGCAATTTGTACCCATTTCTGTGGGGGAAATTCAGGTAGGTATGGAGGTTCAAGTCATACGATGTAAGGATGCGATTTATTAAGTATTTATCTATAGAAGTTGTCATCGGGGCTATTTTGTACCAGTTTTTCCTATTTGACGTTTATTTTAAATCCTATCCCGCTGTAGCAGAAGCGTCTCTATTAGCGTTGGTGGTTTGGTTTATTTACCTCGTGGATAGGCAGATTGATAATTTTTTACAGCCTGTACGGGATGAACGGCACCTGTATCATTTAAAATTTCGGAAACACTTCTGGGTTATCATTGGTATAATTGGACTCGCAATTGTTTGTCTTTTGCCTTTTCAAAGCAGTCGTGTCTTGTTTGCCGGATTTGCCTTATTTTTCTGCTTAATTGCTTATGGATATTGCTGGCACAAAGGTATACTTCGTTCAGAAAAAGAATTGGTTACAGCTATTTTGTACGGTTTAGGCGTAGGATTAGTTGTTTGGATTCGTGAACCGAAGTCACTACTCTTACTACTGCCTTTGATTGCCATTGCCTATCAAAATCTATGTTTTTTTAATTTAATCGAGTCCAAGAGCCATTTTTATGCAGCTCGATTGCGAAAAACGGAATGGATTCTGATTGGTCTTTTAAGTGGGATCTATGCGGCAACGCAGGATCTCTTCATCGTCTTGCCTTTTTTGGTTACATTTGGGATAACGTTCCTTTTATCTCGCTCCTCTCTGTCAGAAGCCAAACGTTTTTGGGGAGATTTTGCGTTTTGGAGTCCACTTATTTATCTACTACATGGGATTTTTTCAACATAAAGACGCGTACAAAGCCTTGCAATTTCCGGAATTTAGGGCTTATGTAACGGGAAACACGCTCTTTACGATTGCCTTGCTTATTCAAGAAGTGGTCTTGGCCTATGAGATTTATAAGATAACGCATAATCCATTGGCTTTGGGTTTAATTGGTTTGGCGGAAGCTGTTCCGTTTATTTCATTGGTGCTGTTTGGTGGTCATTTTGCGGATAATCGGGATAAGAAAAAGATTATGCAGGTCACACTTTCCTTGATAATTGCCTCCTCTGTCTTTCTATTGTATTCCAGTACGCAATTGCAGTCAGCTGATCAGGATTTTCATATTTATTCTATTTATGCGGTCATCTTTATAATTGGCCTTTCCAAAGGTTTTTTCAGCCCTGCCGCTTCTTCCTTAAACCCATTCCTAGTGCCCAAGGAAGTTTTTGCCAACGCTGCCACTTGGAATAGTTCTTTCTGGCAATTGGGTTCCATTTTAGGGCCTGGAGTGGCCGGTTTTTTATATGCCTACGCGGGATTATCCGGTTCATTAATCACCGTGATCGCCCTATTATTGGGTGTCATGTTTTGTATTTTTCAAATAGAAAATCGCCCTGTTCCGGTGAAAACGGTTCACCATGAATCGATTTGGCACAGTTTACGAGAGGGGATTGCGTATGTATTTAAAACCAAAATCATTCTATATTCAATCTCATTAGATTTGTTTTCTGTCTTGTTTGGGGGTGTAATCGCCATCTTGCCTGTCTTTGCTGAGGACATCCTGAAAGTAGGAGCGGAGGGTTTAGGAATACTACGTGCTGCACCATCTGTGGGCGCTGTGGTGACGATGGTAACCTTGGTGTATTTTCCTCCATTGAAACACGCTTGGAGAAACTTGATTCTAGCGATTGCAGGATTTGGACTCGCGACTTTTGTATTTGGGTTATCAACGAATTTTTGGCTTTCTGTGACGGCTCTTTTCTTCACAGGGGCGTTTGATTCTATCTCTGTGGTCATTCGTCAAACCGTTCTTCGATTCTATACTCCTGATGAAATGAGGGGCCGAGTTTCGTCCGTGAACGGTGTTTTTGTGAGTACCTCGAACGAAATGGGAGCTTTTGAATCAGGGGTTGCTGCCAAGTTTTTTGGTACGGTTCCATCTGTTCTGATAGGCGCAGGAGTAACGATGGTACTCGTCAGTTTAGTGGCTATCACCTCTAAGGAGTTGTTTGACTTAAAAGTCGATGAAAAAGTCTCCGAATAACTAGACCTTAGCGTCCTCTTTTTGTTTCGCAATTTGTGCTGGCCAGCCTTTAAGTATTTCTGTTAAGGCTTTCTTAGATTCTTGCGCCCATTGGATGCTTTGAATCGCTTGAACATTGCTTGCGTTTTCCCCTAATAGGCAAGGAAGAATTTTGATGTGGTGATCTACCATCTTCTTGGCTGAAACTACTACGGTAGCGTCGCATGACAAATGGTGAATTATCCCATCTGCGGTTTGACCCTCTGACACATAAAAGTGGTCTAATTGGGTTAAATTAATCGTATTTTCCGCAATCAAAGTCTCTCCTTGGAAATGAAGTTGGGTGATAAAATTATCTCCCACCGCCACATACGAAACCCGATTTTTGCCGGACTTTTCAGCAAAATAATCCCCAATAGATTGGAAAAAATTACGTTTGGATAGCGTAGTGATTCCGAGTCCTTTCGTGTTTGCGGGTAGATGTGATTGTAAAAATTGAAAAGTGCTGGGCAATGGAAGAGACATAATAAAACAGATTAAATTTCGATTCTAATTTTAGGCTTAGGGAATTCAAAGTATTTAGAGAAAGATTGAAACCAAGAATGTATAACTTCAAAGCCTGATTTATCCAGTTTATATTCAATGAATTGCCCTTTTTTCTCTGCTTGAATAAGTTTTGCTTGCTTTAACAAATCCAAGTGATGTGAAATACTAGGTTTGCTCATATCAAATTGATCAGCAATTTTTCCTGCATTCTGAGGTCCATTCACCAAAAATTGCAATATCTCTCTCCGGGTTGGGTCGTTAATTGCTTTAAATTTTGCGTCCATCTTAATTAGATAATTAAGCGAATGTCTAAATTAATTTTGATAAATCCAAAAAATTAGACATCTGATTTGCGATACGCCTCCATTAAAGCCATTTCACCCTCTTTTCCAGGCTTTGAATTTCCATGTTCCATGCCTAAAACGCCGGTATATCCTTTTTGTTTTAAGTGCCTGAAAATATTTTGGTAATTCACCTCGCCCGTCGTAGGTTCTTTACGCCCTGGATTATCCCCAATTTGTAAATAGGCTATTTCATCCCAGCATTTGTCCATGTTAGCGATCAAATTACCCTCATTTCGTTGCATATGGTACATATCGAAAAGTATCTTGCAGGATGGGGAGGCTACCGCGCGACATATACTGTATGTCTGATCGGAATAGCGAAGAAATAAGTCTGAATTGTCGCTCAATGGCTCTAAAACCATCGTTAATCCCGCGGGTTCTAAAATTTCAACCGCACGTTTTAGGTTGTCGATCACGTGTCCTGTTTGAATTCCCATCGGTAAATCACGCGTGAAATTACCTGGAACAACAGTCGCCCATTTCGCATTCACACGCTTGGAGGTTTCCACTGCTTTTCTACAAGAAGCTAGAAATAAATCAGTCCATTCCTTTTTGCCTGTCGTCATTGTTTGTTTATCGAAAAAACCATCGAACTTGATGACGAACACGCCCATTTTCATATTGAGTTTGGCTAGTTTTTCGCCAATTTTCTCTTGTAGAGCAATAGGCCTTTCCATTAATTCATTATCTTCCAATGCTGTAAACCCTTGGTCATACATAAATTGTAATTGATCGAGTTCACTAGGTCCGGCATGGTTTTTGAACATCCCAAAATGTGGTGCATAGTTCAATTCAAAAGGCTTTTCTCGGACAATAGATGAGCCTCTAGAAAAGGAGGGGATTAATAGACTAGCTCCTAGGAGCGAAGTGAAATCACGGCGCTTCATCTTATTTCTTCTTTAAAGTGGACAAATATTCGACTAAATCTACTAACTCAGGAGTGCTCATGCCATCGGCTAAACCCTCAGGCATTAATGAGTCAGGAACTTGCTTATAGGATTTTAGGGCAGATGTTTTAAAACTTTTAACGATTCCGCCTGGAATACGCAACACGATATCCGTTTCGTTCTTAGAAACAATGATTCCTTGGTAAGTGTCCCCTGATTTAGTCTTTATCTCAAATGTCTCATATCCAAATCCGATACCGGCATTTGGGTGCAGGATAGACATATACATTCCCTCTTTCGATAATTTCGAGCCTATTTCACTTAGTTTTGGTCCAAAATCAATGCCATCATTATTGACCACGTGGCACATGACGCATGAATTCGTAAAGACGACCTTTCCCTTAACTGCATCCCCAGACATTTTGATTAATTCAGACATTGCAGGATGAGCTTTCTTTGTTTCAGTTTGATGTTTGTCTAAATAACTATTCGCTTTCATTCGAATCGACTTTCTCCACGCTTTTTGAAGACTTTCTACCACTAGAGGAACGTAAGCTGCGGCTATTTTCTTCTTCTCTAATAAATCTAAGACAAATTCTTCCGTTGGATAGGCATTACCGATTACGCGCGCGGCTTGCATTTGGACGGCTTTACTAAGTTTAGGGTTCGCTGTGGCCTCATATAATAATTGTGCTGATTCCGTTTTTCCTTGCCAGCGCAACGTCTCGATTAAAGCTAATTGTTCCGCTTCTTTTCCCGCTAAGAATGTTGACCGTATTAATTCTGCTCCTCCAGGTAGATTATACAATACTTGGCCTGATTTGGAGGCTTCTGTTCGAGCTAAAATCATCCCTAAAATACGTGGGCTTTCTTCTGTTAGCTGGTAGTAATCGACTAATTCGAGATATGGCTTGCCATTAATCTGCTTAAGCAAGGTAGAAAGCATCGTTTTTACTTCAGGATGTGAAGCAATGTAGGCTGGTTTGATGTGACGAACAGCCTCTAATTGTGCGTTTACATCGTTAGCGAATTTTCCCGTTATCAGTCCAAATAAAGCCTCTGATTTTTGCTCCCCTGGCATGAAATCCAAGGCGCGGAAATAGGCTAATGACTTCGTGTTTCCGATTAAGTCGATTAAAGCAGGCAATGCTTTTTCCGTTCTCGCTCTCCAAACGACATCAGCAAAACCTTTCGAATTCTCAGGCTTCTGCGCTAAATAAGCTGCAAATCGCTCGTCCCAGTTGCCATCTGCACCGATACCTAGTGCCTCTAAATACCAGCGATCTGTTCCGTTATGGCGCATCGCTAGACTCGCCCATAATTTATTCACTTCATCTCCAGAAAGGTGGCGCAAGGCGATGGCTAATTCACGTCTAACAGAGGCGTGTTGATCTTTTGCCGCTTTAGCCGCTAGAGTAGACCATTCCGTGAAAGGTTTGTGCTTTGCTGCTCGAATCGCCATCGCTTTCAGGTTTGGATTCGATTGATCGAACGCTTTTAGGATAAATTCATTCGAACGTGATCCTTGATTTAAAACCCAAAATGCTCTGGCTCTAAACCGGGGATTTTCATTCGTATTAAATTCATTTTCCAACACGGATTCAGCCTTATCTCCCATTTTTTTCAATGCCTGAAAGGCTAGAAAACGGATTTCTAAATTTGGATTCTCTAGCGCCTTAAAAGCCAGTTCGGGGGTACTTAAATCAAAGCTTGTTTTTTTGTACGCGTGTCCTTTAGGTGCGATTCGGTAGATACGACCTTTGGCCTGATCGCCCGCTTGATGTCCACCTACGCCTGGATCGTACCAATCAGCGATAAAAAGAGAACCATCCGGTGCCGCTGCCACATCAGCAGGTCTAAACCATTGATCGCGCGAAGTAATTAGATTATTTATTCTGGCCTCATATCCAGCTCCCCAGGGAGTAGTAGCATAAGAGCGAACCACATTAGGACCCGCATCCGTGTGAATCATTTGATTTTGGAAGATAGAAGGCAATAAATTACCCTCATAAATGATCATTCCCGTAGGAGAACCGGCGCCTGTTTGCAGTAAATTAGGGACAACGCCCGGGTCATTTAAATGCCAATGACGCAAAGGAATCTCTTTTTCGATATTCGTCCGATTCACTGACCAACCTTCCCCAGTCATTTCATCCACATAACCATAGTTTCCGTGCTCGAAAACGGCATTAATACGGACTCCTTTATTTCCATCATCATCATTATCTGACTGCCAAAGTCCCCCATAGGAATCCACCGCCACTTCGTAATTATTTCTAAAATTATGCCCTAAAACCTCTACCTGGCTTCCATCCAAATTACAACGGAATACCATTCCTTGGCGGTATTTCTTAGGTCCAATCGGGTCACCATCTTGATCCAAGACCGGATTACCTTTGGCATCCAACAATTGCTTACCCTCATTCCCTAAATTAAAATACAATTTCCCATCTGGCCCAAACGTAAACGCGTGCGCCCCGTGATCGTGCTGATCACCCCCAATTCCAGAGAACATGACTTCCTTACGGTCTGCCTTGCCATCCCGATTATCATCGAACATTTTCCAGATGTAAGGACTCTGTGACACGATGACCATCGAATCCAAGACCGCGATCCCTAAAGGCGCATTAAGCTCAGGCGATTGGTAAAATACTTTACGGCTATCTGCCTGCCCATCCCCATTCGTATCTTCTAAAATCACGATGCGATCCCCTTGCGGGTTTGTCGGATTTCCATTGATTCCAGGTCGATAGTTATAAGCCTCTAACACCCAAACCCGACCTTTCGAATCCACATCGATATTCGTAGGATTAATCAGCATTGGTTCTGCCGCAAAAGGTTTTATTTCTAATCCTTCTGGTACTTGTAGCGTAGATACATTTGTTTGAACGGAATCAGCAGTATTTTTTTTCGGCTGAATCATCTTAGGGATGCCTAAGCTAACAAGGCTAATCATCCCACCTAGGAATAGGAGCGGTGCTTTTTTAACGATTTTCATTTTCTTAACGGATAGTAGAGAAGGTAGTAGGGGTCATAAAGATCGACTCGATTTTCTCGATAATTTTGCCATCTTTTTCGGAATCAGTAGATACTTGCTTCCATTTTGGGTCGTTAACAAATGCCCCCCAATTCGCTTTCGCAGCCTCTTCTGATGGATGCGCAACAAGGTAAACTAATTTACTTTGAACGGCTGGATCTTTTTCTATGGTCGTAAAGTACGCAATGTTTTTAATGTCGTGTGATTTGAAAATTTTCATCGTATGATCTCTGAATCGCGCTAAAATAGCTGGATTTCGGCCAGGCAACTGGCTATAGGTTCGTAATTCAAATACTTGATCTACTGGACCGCCAGAAGGTTTGATTTTGGGACTAAAATCAGTGGCATTCATAAATATGCTGGTCACTTTAGCGACGATTTTACCGGTTTCTTCTGATTTCTTTGAAACTGTTTTCCACTCAGGATCGCTGCTGAAATGCTTCCAAGATGAATCGCGATCTGCTTTAGATGGGTAGGCTAAAATATAATAAAGTGCGTTATCGGTATTGTTAGTAGGGATCCAATAGCCCACATTTGTCATGCCATGTTTTTCAAAAATCTTGGTGGTATGATTCGTAAAACGTTGAATTAAAGCGTCTAATCTGCCCGGATGGCAATAGTAGATGCGCATTTCAAAATAACGATTATCTGTTTTTTTAGCGTTAACAGCAAAAGAGAATAGACCTGCACACAGCAAGGTCAATAGGAATATTTTTTTCATAAGGTATAATAGGTTTAGACGAATTTACGGATTTAATCGTCTTTTTAGTAGTTTGTCTATCATAAAAAATATCACCTCCGGTTTTAGTGTTCTCCAGTTCGGAATTTGGAGGTTTCCGCCAAAATTCAGGTAGTAGTCAATCTTATATTTGGCCCATTCTTCCTCTACAAAAGGTGCAAAATGCATCGCCGCAATCCATCCATCTTCCACATCCTCAAACCATTCGGCATAATAATCATCTTCAAAAGATCCGTGAAAATTCAACACATTTTCACCTACTAAAATGAAATGCTTAATCCCTGCATCAACAAAATGATCCACCACCGTTCTTTTCAAATGCATGACATCGTTATGTAGTGTATCATTCCATTCCCCGAATAATTCAATGATTGTATACTTCTCCACATAATCCGTGTACAGAATCTTGCAAAATAGCGTTTCTGAGCCTATGTCATCCCAAAGCGGATGGATGTAATAGCCATAAATATCATTTTCATAGGTAGTTTCAGAATAATGTCTACCAAAGAAAGGAGACTTTTTATCCCTTGCGGCGACGTAAATCGATTCCCATTGGAAAGAGGGTTCAATGTTTTGCATACTCTAAGAACATAAAAAAGGCTTAGATATGCAACCTTTTGAGACACTTAGGCATCTATAGGGTCAATTATCATTTACTTGATAAATTATAGTACCTTGTATTGCAAAGTACCTTTTGTTTTATATCTTTGTAAAAGATTCAGCAATCAATAATGAAAAAACGTCAATTACTTCTTTTATTACTCGTTTTTTGTAGTTTTCAAGCCATGTCTTTAGGCTTCCCTCATCGCTTATATCCTGCGAAGTTTATTAAAAAGACTATCCAAGTTTTTGTAAAGAACTCAAAGAAATAATGTTTAATTTTGGTCGAAAGACTAGAATGCTATGAGCTTATTATTTATTGAGTGGAACGCTGATCCGACTATTATAACCCTTTTTGGTTTTCCAATCCGTTGGTACGGATTGTGTTTTGCGTTAGCCTTTTTGGCCGGATTTCAGGTCGTAAGTTATATGTTCAAAAAAGAGGGTAGGTCTGTTGAACAAGCCGATCAACTATTGTTATATACGATGGTAGGAACGGTTGTAGGAGCCCGAATGGGGCATTATTTCTTTTACGAGTTCCCCTTGCTTTTAGCAGATCCGGTTCGGTTTTTCATCCAAATGATTACACCTCCCTTTTCAGGTTTGGCTTCTCATGGGGCTGCCATAGGTCTTTTCACCGCTTTTTATTTGTACACTAGAAAACACAAAGGTCAATCGTATTTGTATGTGACTGATCGGATTGTTATTGCGGCTGCGTTAGCTGGTTTCTTTATTCGTTTCGGGAATTTGATGAATTCAGAGATCATTGGGAAACCTACTGATTTGCCTTGGGGATTCAAGTTTTTACGGGATTATGAATTCAATCCGAGTGGCTTAGCTGCCTTTGTTGTACCTCGCCATCCCTCTCAATTGTATGAGGCATTATCATGTCTACTTTTGTTTTTTATACTTCTGTATTTGTGGAATCTGAAAAAAGAAAAGACACCAGCGGGTTTTTTGACGGGTATTTTTATGATTTTCGTATTTACGCTCCGCTTCTTTTATGAATTTTTAAAAGAGAATCAGAGTTCATTTGAAAATAGTTTGACCTTAAATATGGGCCAAATTCTATCTATCCCAGCCGTCTTGTTTGGTATCGGTGTACTTTATTATGCGAAACGAAAAGCTTAGTTTGAATAGTCGAATCGCAGGTGATCTAAATTCGGTTGCTGTTTTTTAGGGCGCTTCACCTCGTAATCGTAAATGACCTGACCTAGGTTTTTGTAGAAGGGAAATCCGATTGTATCATAATCATATTTCTCATCATTGAAGATCTCGTCTTCATTGCAAAGCAAAACTGCGGTTACCATAAATTCGACTTTCTTGTCAAAATCCACCACATAGGCATTGTCTAGCAAGAATCCGTAGGCATCACCCACCTTGTTAAAAATGCGCATCGAGGGATTCAAAGAGGCATTTTTTTCTGATCCATAATACAAGAATTTGCAATAAGTCGCGAACTCATCTTTGTAAATTGGCTCTTTCGATTCCGTCGGATACATCGACATATAGCGGTAAAGAAAAGTATAATCTTCTTTTTTGAGATTGAATCGATCTTTTGTTGGGAATGCCTCTGGAAGCAGGAGTCTTTTAAGGAAATCATGTTGTGCCTGCAATGGATACGCATTTTTTAGACTAAAGTCCAATGGTTTGTTTTCCACCACACCCGCATCATTCATCGTTCCTTTTCCTAGTAAAATGGGCGTTGCCGCACTATAGGGTTTGTTGTTAAAGGTTTCTGCTTGCTGGTAGATGACTTTGCCAGATGCGTCCATCAAGTTTATTGGGTTTGTGTATTGATTCTCTAGGCGAGGTAGGGGTGTTTGTAAACGATGGGTAAGTCTAACTCCTTTAAATCCCTTAGAAAGCATCGTTTCGTTGAAAGGCCGCTGGCCTAAAAATTCGTAAAGGCGATTATAGGCTTCATTATCCGACACTAACAAAATCTTTTTGATGTAGTGTCCCACACTTGGTAAACCTGATTTTGAAGTGGAATCAGTCTTGATTTCGAGTTGAGATGGTCGGTTTTTTAGGGTTTGAAAGGTGGTTGATTTATCAATTTTTAAAGCATTCAATTTTTCTAAGGCCAAAACAGTAGCGGCTAATTTTACGGTGCTGGCAGGATAGAAATATTCGTTCGAATCTGAGCGGTAGGAATAGGTGGTCAGCGTCGGTTTGTTTTTTGCATCGCGATCTATCTGCGTGTAAAGAATCTGAAGACGGTATTTTTCTGGGTTATCCGTTAGTTTCTTGAATTTATCCGGGTTAGATAGCAATAATTGCTCCAGGATGTTGGCGGGTTTTTGAGCGAATGTACTCATGCTGATCATCTCGGTGATTAATAGGAAAAATAGAATTTTACGCATAGCTTTTGATGGCATCTGTGATGGTGTCAATATCTGCTAATGTGAGGCATGCCGGTAAGATGGCGCGACAAACGGGAGGTGCCGTGATGTCTGGGTAGGCAAAATGATTCACTAATATGCCAGCTGATTTTAGGTGTTCGAATAAGCCTGGAGCTTTGGAACAGAAAGCGGGATAACCCGGTTCATAGGTCACAGGGGCATCAAATCCCTTTAGATTGTCTGCGAAGCGATCTGCTAATGCCTTGCTTTTCAGGCTTTGCTCCTGATAAGCCTCCATCGATTGTAATCCAGCATAGCAAAAGGCGGGATTAGGAGGCGAGGAACCCACCCAAAAGGAATCTTTCTTAATCTCTTCTATGCCTGCAGCGGAACCTAAAATGACGCCAGCGGGTAATCCGAAGGCTTTGGAGAGCGAAACGGTTTGCAAAAGATTTCCAGAACAGGGAATGTGAATATCTTGCACTCCAGCTCGATGTGACTCGTCTACGATCAAATAATCACTTGGGTTCATGGTAGTGGCAAAAGAGAAATCAAAGCTGTTAATCCAAGGAGATCCGATGCCATCAGAGGCAAATATTTGGCCTTTTTGATGGCTGGAGATCCAATCTTTATAGCTTCCAGCGAAGGGTGTATGTGGATGGCGCCATAAGGCAGGGTGTGCCTGAGGTGCTAGGTTTAAGGTGAATCCTTTTTGTTGGGCGTATTGGACTGCGATTTGGGCGGCAGCTAGGCCGGAAGAACAGAGGGCTGCGGCTTCTACTTGAAAATAAGCGGCTAAAGCACGTTCGAAATCCTCCCAAATCGAAAATTGTAAGTTGTTGCGACGGGAGCTACCAAAGTTTTGGGAATATTGTTTAATTCCATCCGTTAAGGCCTTTTGAAAAGTGGGGTGGGAACCAATATTCAAGTAATTCGTGCCGCCAAGCCAAAGGTAACCAGCACCTTTATAGGTTATTTTACGGCCTGGAATGCGATTCTCTGTGAATGAATAACTCATAATAAGGTGGCTCCAGTTCCAGGTAAATTAGCATAAGAAACCACGCCGTAGTCGATGGTAATACCTGTCGAAATTTGGTCATCCACTAATAAGCAGCCGTCCATATCAACGTAATCGAGTAAGGGGAGTAGTTGCGCGATGGCAGAGCATCCGATGGTCGATTCCGTCATACATCCCACCATGACTTTTAGTCCTAGTGTTCTAGCTTTTTTGATCATGCGTAGGGCAGGCGTTAAGCCACCGCATTTCATTAATTTGATGTTGATGCCGTGGAAATAGCCTGCACATTTCTCTACATCAGACTCTAAAATACAGCTTTCATCTGCAATAATGGGCAAGGTAGATTCCTTGAATACGCGCTTCATCCCTTCCCAGTTATCGGCTTTCAAGGGTTGTTCGATGAATTCTACGCCCAGTTTTTCTAATTCAGGAGCGAAATAGATGGTTTGTTCGGGCGTCCAAGCGGTATTTGCATCTACTCTGAAAATAGCGTCTGTTTCTCTACGTAAGGCTTCTACGATTTCTAAATCGTCGTCCGTACCTAATTTGATTTTATACAGGGGAAAGGGAGTCTCCTGCATTTTGGCCACCATCTTCTCTACCGTATCGATCCCGATCGTATAATCCGTAATGGGATTTTCGGAGATGTCTAAGTCCCAAATCTCATACAGCGGTTTGTTGTGCGTTTTACCCCAAAGATCCCAATAGGCTACGTCCAGCGCACAAAGTGCGAAAGGGTGTTCGTCTAATAGGTTTTTGGACATCATCGCCCAAAAATCACTCGGATGCGGTAAAATATCGTGCGGCAATAAATTAAGAATTGACTCGATCTGTGACTTCATTTTCGCCATGGTCACCCCGTAATAGGGCGTCTCTGTCGCTTCCCCAAAACCACTTTTTCCATGCCAACTCAGCTCCACTATCAGGGTGGGTTGCACGTCACGCGATTCATGCGTAATCGTGAACGTGTGCTTTAAAGGCAAATCGAAAGTATGTAGTTTCAGTTCCATACGGGCTTATTTGAGTGGAATATAGGGCAATTTCTTCGCTTTGTCACCGGCTTTTTGCCAAACCAATCCATCTGCACGAGACCAATTAATTAAGTCCCCTGATCCATTATGCGCTAATACTTCTCCATTCTCTACCGGGATCCATTGATCTAATTCCGCAGAGGGTTTAGGTAAGAATTTGATTTCTTTCACGTTGTATTCAGCCCAATCGCCGGATACCCACGGTAAGAAATAGACCCAGAAACAAGTCAGCGTTGAGATCGGATTTCCAGGGAAAGCGAAAACAACTTTTCCGTCAGAACGAGTGGCCACAAGCATCGGCTTGCCGGGTTTTTGGCTTATTTTGTGGAATACAGTTTCGAATCCAGCTTCGGCTAATACACTTGGAATTAAATCCTTTTTTCCCGCTGAAACGCCGCCTGATAATAAAATAATGTCATTTGATTCCAACACCTTATCGATGTTAGCTTTGATTTTTTCCGCTGAATCAGGTAGGTGACTTGAGTTTGCTTTGAAACCTTTGGACAATAACACCGACTTCAACATCATCACATTCGAACTGCGAATCTGGTGATCTTTCGGTGTCTCGTGCAAGCCTACGATTTCGTCTCCTGTAGAGAAAATGTGCACGTGAGGCTTCGATTCTACTTCAATATGGGCTTTACCCACGGTCGCTGCGATCGCAATTTCCACTGGCCCAATCTTCGTTCTTTTCTTCACTAAAACGGAACCAGCTGGTGCATCCGCACCTTGCAGGTGAATGAATTGGCCTTTTTCTAATGGTGTTTTACCTATATAAGTCGCAATTTTTTTCTCGATACTTAGATCCTCGATTTTAATGATGGCTTCCGTGCCACGTGGGGCCGTAGCGCCTGTCATGATTTCCAAAGAACCATCCATCTTTTTAATCGCTTTCACCGGTTCTCCTGCAAATAACATACCCTCAATCTTCCACGTAGGTGCGGTGATATCCTTTACCGCAATACCGTCCATCATGGCCCGGTCAAAAGGAGGGAAGTCACGATCTGCCACAATTTTTTCGGCGATATTCATCCCTAAGGTTTTCGCCAAAGGTAATTTTTCGGTGCGAAATGGAATGGTGATGTTTTTAAGGAGTTCAATGGCTTCTAAAGGGCTGATCATGTTTGTTGTTTTACGTAATTGTTAAATTTCGCTATTTTTTGCTAATTCTCCCGTATTTTTGTCTTCTAAATTTCAAATCAGCTATGTCAATTGACTTTTCTCACCTGCAATCGGATGGCACCCCAGGAATGGTGGATGTGAGTTCGAAAAACGAAACAGTTCGGGAAGCGAAAGCCCAATCCAATGTGTATTTAGGGGCCGAAATTGTGCAACATTTCGAGGCAGCCGGTTGGCAAAACAAGAAAGGTAGCATTCTTCAAACCGCAGTGATTGCCGGTACGATGGCAGCGAAAAAGACGTCTGATTTGATCCCTTTATGTCATCCCTTGGGTTTGGACTCGTGTAAGTTTGAGACGGAAGTTTTAGCGGATCAGATTGTGATTACCTGTATTTGTCGTTTGGAGGCCAAAACAGGAGTGGAAATGGAGGCCCTGGTAGGTGCCTCTGTGGCAGCCTTAACGGTATACGATATGTGTAAGTCGGTTTCCAAAGGTATCGTCATCAAAGAGACCAAATTAATTTCCAAATCTGGCGGTAAGTCTGATTTCAAAGCCTAATATGTCTTCTCACCACATCATCCGAGACAAACAAGAACCCGCGCTGATCATCGCGAATGGGGAGGCTTGCTCGTTGGATTTGGTGGAACAATTATTGGAATGGTCGCCTACGGTGGTGGTTCTGGATGGGGCGTTGGAGAGAGTCATTTCGCTAGGCATCAAAGTAGACGTCTGGTTAGGCGACTTCGATCACGCGCAGGCAGCGGATTACAGTGATTATCCCTTGAAGAAG
The DNA here is from genome assembly GCF_042715595.1 of Aquirufa esocilacus. Lineage (NCBI taxonomy): Bacteria > Pseudomonadati > Bacteroidota > Cytophagia > Cytophagales > Flectobacillaceae > Aquirufa > Aquirufa esocilacus. The sequence continues at coordinate 396,129 of NZ_JBBKXX010000001.1, forward strand.
GTGCATACGCCGGATCAAAATTTGACAGACTTAGAAAAAGCTTTTGAATATTTACTAGAGGAGGGTTACCCAGCTGTCAATGTCGTTTGGGCGTCTGGAAAGCGGATGGATCACACGCTGAATAATTTTCATTCGCTAGTGCGCTATGGTCGAAAATTGAAGATTGTGTTCTTCGACGATTATTCAACCTCTTATTTATTACCTCCCACGTTTGAAAAGTGGTATCCGGCAGGAACTCCGCTGTCACTTATGCCTTATGGCGAAGCATTTCAAGTAAAATCATCCGGTTTAGTCTACGATTTAAACCACCCTGAGTTGCGCCTGGGAACTCAGACGAGTTCGAGCAATGAGGCGCGTGAAGATGGAATCGTGAAAATTTCGTACGAGAGCGGGGCGCTTATTTTGATGGAGTGCCACGATTAATTTTGTCCTGTTCAGACGGTTTGTAAAAGATCGGTCTCGAAGGAACCTCAGGAAAGTAATTCTGCTCCACCCAATTGCCCGGAAAATCGTGTGGGTATTTATAATCAGCTCCATAATTCAAATCTTTCATCATCCGCGTAGGCGCATTGCGTAAATGCAACGGCACGGGCAAATCGCCTGTCTGTTCCACATAGGCCATGGCTTTGTTGATGGCATTGTAGGCGGAGTTACTTTTGGGCGAAGTGGCTAGATAGATAACCGTCTGAGATAAAATGATTCTGGATTCTGGATTACCGATCACTCGAATGGAATCGAAACAAGATTGGGCTAATAAAAGCGCATTGGGATTAGCTAAACCAATATCTTCCGAGGCCAAAATTAACAATCTACGACCAATAAACTCTAAGGATTCTCCCCCCACTAACATCCGCGCTAACCAATACACCGCCGCATCTGGATCAGATCCGCGGATCGATTTGATAAACGCCGAAATGATATCGTAATGTTGCTCGCCATCTTTGTCATATTGCGCTAGGTTCTTTTGCAATCGTTCGGTAACTAAGGCATTCGTTACCTCGAGCTCGTTTCCTCCCTCGGTGGTAATTAATAGCTCGAAAAGATTCAATAATTTACGACCGTCACCACCCGAAAAATGGAATAAGGCATCAGTCTCCGTTAGGGTAATTTTTTTATTCTTGAAAAGCGAATCCGTAGCGATCGCTTTGTTAAGCATCGTATGCAGGTGCTCATTTGAAAGCGATTCTAGCACATAGACTTGGCAACGCGATAATAAGGCCGAGATAACCTCAAAAGAGGGATTTTCTGTAGTCGCGCCTACTAAGGTGACGATCCCTTTCTCCACCGCATTTAATAGGGAATCCTGCTGGGATTTCGAAAAACGGTGAATCTCATCGATGAATAGGATGGGTGATTGCGCTTCGAACATCCGGTTCTTCTTCGCTAGCTCTAACGTCTCCCGCACTTCTTTTACCCCTGATTGCACCGCAGAAAGCGAATACATCGTTCGCTTCAAGGCGCCAGATAATAAAGTTGCAAGCGTCGTTTTACCCACGCCTGGAGGCCCCCAAAGGATGCAAGACGGCAAATGCCCCGCCTCAATCGCTTTTCGCAAAGGCGCGTTCGGACCCACGACCTTTTCTTGACCGATGTATTCATCCAGGGTAGTGGGGCGCATTCGTTCTGCGAGAGGCTGCATCATCTTTCGAAGTTACGTGAATTTTGTAAAATAGAAATAGAATTTGTAGCTTGAAGTTCTAAATAAACCTATCAAATATGAATCAATCTAGACGTTCCTTTTTACGCAATTCTGCGATGGGACTGGGGGCTTTAGCCTTTGCTTCCCCTACTTTGCAAGCTTTAGCAGCAGTTAAATACAAGAAATTAGTAGGGGTACAATTGTACTCCGTGCGCGATGATATGCGCAAGGATCCACAAGCTACCTTGAATGCTTTGGCAGAAATGGGTTACAAATATGTGGAGCACGCAAACTATATCGGTCGTAAATTTTATGGCTGGGAGGCGAAGGAATTTAAAAAGCGTCTGGATGATTTAGGGATGAAAATGCCCTCAGGTCATACGGTGATGGGTAAACTGCACTGGGATGATGCGAAAAATGACTTTACAGATCTTTGGAAATATACGGTAGAAGATGCCGCGGTTATGGGTCAGGAATTAGTGATTAGTCCGTCCATCGATATGGGGATTCGCAAGGATAAAAACCTGTTGTTGAAGTACATGGATATCTTTAATAAGTCAGGGGAATTATGCCAAAAATCCGGCATGCGATTTGGCTACCACAATCACGATTTCGAGTTCTCGGAGAAATTAGAGGGAGAATTATTGTACGACATCATGTTGAATAACACGGATCCTACGCTCGTGGCGCAACAGTTAGACATAGGTAATATGATCAACGGTGGCGGTATTCCTGCAGAAGTGATGAAGAAATTCCCAGGTCGTTTCGTGTCGATGCACGTGAAGGACGAGGTGCCTTCGTCGGCAGGACATGAGAAATTCGAATCTACTGTTTTAGGGAAAGGTTCCGGTCAAATCGATGTACAAGCCTTAGTTAAATTAGGCGATAAGGAAGGTGGAACAAAACACTTTATCATCGAACAAGAAGCCTACCAAGGATTAAAACCATTGGATTGTATGAAAGAAAACATCGCGATCATGCGCGGATGGGGATATAAATAAAATAGAAATGAAAAAACTTGCCTTAGGACTACTATTAGCTGCACCCTTTCTATCGGATGCACAATCTTCTTTAAAACCTGTTATTGCTCAAAAAGCCGATGCCTTGAAAGATAAGGTCATCGCTTGGCGCCGTGATTTTCACGAACACCCAGAACTAGGAAACCAGGAAGTGCGCACCGCCGGAATTGTAGCGGCACATTTACGCTCTCTAGGCATCGAGGTGCAAGAGAAAGTGGGTATTACTGGTGTGGTGGGTGTTCTAAAAGGAGGAAAGCCGGGGCCTGTCGTAGCACTACGTGCTGATATGGACGGTTTGCCGGTAACAGAGCGTGGAGAATTGCCTTTTAAGTCGAAAGTGGTAACAGAATTTAATGGCCAAAAAACGGGTGTGATGCATGCCTGTGGACACGATTCTCATGTGGCTATTTTGATGGCGGTGGCGGAAATTTTGGCGTCTGAAAAAGCGAATTTAGCAGGTACGGTGAAGTTTATTTTTCAACCAGCTGAAGAAGGTGTTTACAACGATAAAGGAGAAACCATTCTAGCAGGAGCTGAATTAATGGTGAAGGAGGGTGTTTTAGAAAATCCGAAAGTCGATGTTATTTTTGGGTTACACGTTGCCTCTGGATCTGAAAATGGGGTCATAGAATACAAGCCAGGTGCCACGATGGCAGCCGTTGATCAACTTGACATTAAAGTCAAAGGAAAGCAAGCGCATGGCGCGAGTCCTTGGACGGGTGTCGATCCGATTGTTATTTCCTCGCAAATCGTGATGGGCTTGCAAACCATCGTTTCGCGTTCCGTAAATATTACGGAAGACCCAGCGATTGTGACTGTGGGTGCCATTCACAGTGGAATTCGCCAAAATATCATTCCAGAATCTTCGCATATGATCGGAACGATTCGGACTTTTGGAGTAGAACAGCGCAAATTAGTGCACCAACGCATTAAGGACATCGCAACAAACATCGCTGAGAGTGGTGGTGGAAAAGCTGATGTGACCATAGGTACAGGATATCCAGTGACGTATAATAATCCGGGATTAGTTGAGAAAATGTTACCTACGTTGCAAGGAGTAAATGGGAAAGATAAAGTGCGCGTGATTCCTGCTCACACTGGGGCAGAGGATTTTTCTTTCTTCCAACAAAAAGTTCCTGGCTTCTTCTTCTTTTTAGGAGCGAGACCAAATAACAAGAAAGCAGACGAAGTAGCTGGACACCACACGCCAGACTTTCATTTAGATGAAGGTCATTTCCAAGTGGGGGTGAAAGCCTTGAGTAGTTTGGTCGTAGACTATATGGATATGGCGCAACCGAAGAAAAAGAAATAGATTTTGAGAGACGCGCTTGTCGCGTCTTTTTTTTTAACGCATATCTTCTAAACCGATGAAAAAATTCCTCCTATTCCTTTTACTTGTAGGCCCTGCAGCCAATACCCAAAATCTGAAACCAGAACTTTGGAATAAACCGTGGAAGGCTTCCTGGATTACGTATGCGGAAAATTCAGCGAACGCGTATAACTTAGTTGGGTTGAAGGACTACGGAGTTTACCGCTTTCAGCACAAGGTCCCTTTGTTAGCTAAGCCAGAGAAATGTATTATTCACGTTTCCGGTGATAATCGCTATAAGTTATATGTGAATGGGACCTGGGTATCTGCAGGACCGGCACGAGGGGATTTGTATTTCTGGAACTTTGAGACACTAGACATTGCGCCTTACTTGAAGGCAGGGGAGAATACCGTGGAGGCTTTGGTTTGGAATGAAGGGAAAGGGAAGTCCGAAGCCCAAATATCTTATGCGACAGGATTTATTTTGCAGTCTGATGAGGAGGCTTTTGCCGCATTCAATACCAACGTTCGCTGGGAAGTGGCTAAGAATCTAGGAATAAGCCCTTTGGCCGTTCGCGTCCCAGGCTATTATGTGGCTGGTGCAGGAGAACTGCAAGACTATGCCAAAGGCTGGTCGCCTTTTATTTCTGCGAAATCTTTAGGTCCTGGATTAACGAAAGGAGCGTCCATTGACGCGCGTGGCTGGATGTTGTATCCATCTGCGATTCCATCGATGGAAATGAAGGAACAACGGTTTGCATCCATTCGCAAAGGCGAGGGCGATTTAATTCATGGTAGCGCATTAGTGGTGATGCCAAATACTTCGGTGGATCTTTGGATCGATCAAGGGGTCTTAACAAATGCTTATCCCCAATTAAAGTTTAGCGGAGGGAAAGATGCCAAAATTGGCCTCACCTACGCGGAGGGACTCTATGAAAAGAAAGCGCTAAGCACTACGACGAAGAATGGGAATCACAAAGGGAATCGGAATGAGATCGATAACAAATATTGGTTAGGTCGTAAAGACAGCCTAATCGCTGATGGGGCTGACCATACCTTTGAATCGATGACTTACCGTACCTTTCGCTATGTGCGTTTGACGGTGAAGACAGAAGCGGAGGCTTTGACTTTACAGGATTTCAAGAGTGTATTTACGGGTTTCCCTTTTAAGGCAAAGGCTTCATTGAAAACTGATAATCCATTGATTCCTCAGTTACTCGATGTAGGATTCCGAACAGCACGTTTGTGTGCCATGGAAACCTACATGGATTGTCCCTATTACGAACAACTGCAGTACATTGGCGATGCTCGAATTCAGGCGCTTGTGAGTTTATATTACGCGGGAGACGAGCGTTTAGTGCGTCAGGCTCTCGACCACATGGATCATTCGCGTATTGCGGAGGGGATTACGTTGAGTCGCTATCCTACAGACTTGCACCAACAAATTCCGACGTTCTCCTTGTGGTACATCGGGATGTTGCATGATTATTTGCGTTATGGAAAAGATCCTCAATTTTTGAAGAACAAATTGGCCGGCATGCGCGGCATCTTGGATTATTTTGCCCGTTTCGAAGGGGCAGATGGGACCTTGCAGAATATCCCTTATTGGACGTTTTCTGACTGGGTGAATGCGTGGCCACGGGGAATTGCGCCGGTAGGACCATCGGGTCGTTCGGCGGTAATTGATTTTCAGTATAGTTGGGTGTTGCAAAATGCGGCTGAACTAGAACGGTATTTTGGGTATCCGGAGATGGCGGCTAAGTACGAAGCGAAAGTGAAAGCGTTAAAGCCTGTGTTGCAAAAACTATACTGGGATGCAGGCCGCGGATTATATGCCGATACGGAGGTACATGATAAGTATTCGCAGCATGCGAATTCGTTAGCGATTTTAGCAGAAATGCCGGCTACCGATGTGGCAGATAAAATGCTAGCTGATAAAAATATGGCACAGGCGACGATCTATTTTAAGTATTATCTGCATTTAGCTTTGGCCAAAGCAGGAAAAGGCAACGACTACCTGAAATGGCTTTCTATCTGGAAGGAAAACATTGACATGGGATTGACAACCTGGGCGGAAACATCGGATATTTCTACATCGCGATCGGATTGTCACGCTTGGGGCTCTAGCCCGAACATCGAATTCTTTCGTATTGTATTAGGAGTGGATTCAGATGCGCCGGCTTTTGCTAAAGTAAAAATCGAGCCGCATTTAGGTGAACTTTCGCAAGCAGAGGGTATTGTGCCTCATCCGCAGGGTGAAATTCAGGTGCAGTACAAGCCGGGAAGCGCTTCAATAACATTGCCGGGAACGGTTAGTGGGAGCTTTGTTTGGCAAGGAAAGAAATACCCCTTGAAGCCTGGAAAAAATAATATAAATACCCAAAAATAATTTGACTATCCCTAGGTAGGATAGGACGGTTAGCCGCTTTTACCTCTGTAGTTTTAAGAAAAAAATAGAACCATGTACAAACACGTATCTTATCTCTGGGACGACGCTAAAGCAGCGGCACTCGCAGGGAATGAAGTCGACTTATTCATCTACCGCTCGAATATTTTAGGCGCGGATTTACGTATCACGAATTACGGCGGGGGAAATACCTCGGTGAAATTGTTGGACAAAGACCCTTTAACGGGTTCAGAAACCGAAGTGATGTGGATCAAAGGTTCCGGTGGCGACATTGGTACCTTGAAAAAGTCAGGCTGTGCGGCTTTGTACGTGGATCGTTTACGTTCGTTGACGAATGTCTATCGTGGCTTGGAACACGAAGATGAGATGGTGGAATTGTTCAATCATTGCATTTTTGATTTGTCGTCCAAAGCCCCGTCCATCGACACACCTTTGCACGGCTTCTTACCTTTCAAACACATCGATCACCTGCATCCAGATGCGGCGATTGCGATTGCTGCGTCAAAAGATGGCGAGCAAATCACGAAAGACTTGTTTGGCGGATTAATCGGCTGGGTAGGTTGGCAACGACCAGGCTTCGATTTAGGCTTGCAATTAAAAACCTGTTTAGACGAAGCAGCATCGCGCGGTGTGCAATTGCGCGGCATCATGTTAGGCTCACACGGCTTATTTACTTGGGGCGATACGTCTTACGAATGTTACGTGAATACCTTAGAGGTCATTGAAAAATGTGCGGAATATATTGAGTCGAAAACGGCTACTGTTTTTGGTGGGGCACGGATGACTTCGTTTTCTGCGGAAGAGCGTGCAACGAAGGCTGCTGCCTTAGCACCTGTTCTTCGTGGGTTCTGTTCGTCGCACGTTCAAATGGTGGGACACTTCTCCGACGATGAGCGCGTGTTACAATTCATTAATTCGAATGATTTAGATCGTTTGGCACCATTAGGGACCTCTTGCCCGGATCACTTCTTGCGGACGAAAATTTCGCCTTTGGTCTTGGGATCGGATGTTTCTGTGGAGGCCTTGACGCCCTTGTTCGAGGATTATCGCATCATGTACGGATCGTATTACGATTCCTGCAAGCACGCGAATTCACCGGCGATGCGCGATCCAAATCCGGTCGTGATTTTATACCCGGGTGTGGGGATGTTTACGTTTGCCAAAGACAAACAAACAGCCCGCGTTGCCGCTGAGTTTTATACCAATGCCATCAATGTAATGCGTGGTGCGGAGGCGATTTCATCCTATACTTCTTTGCCTCGTCAGGAGGCTTTTGATATCGAGTATTGGTTATTAGAAGAGGCAAAGCTTCAACGCATGCCGAAGCCAAAAGCACTTTCAGGACGTGTCGCATTTGTGACTGGATCAGGTGGGGGAATCGGTAAGGCGATTGCCAAAAAGATGGCTCAAGAAGGCGCTTGCGTGATTTTAAATGATGTGAATGCCGATCGTTTGGCGGAGGCCAAAGCAGAGTTTATTAGCTCATTTGGGAAAGACGTCGTTTCGACAGTCATTGCCGATGTAACGAATCAAGAATCAATCGAGGCAGCAATGAAGCAGGCTTGTTTGGATTTTGGTGGGGTAGATTTGATCGTGAATAATGCGGGAATATCCATCTCAAAAGGAATCCTGGAGCATACGCAGGCCGACTGGGATAAATTATATGACATCTTAGTGAAGGGCCAATACTTAGTTTCGCAGGCGGCGATTGCTGTCATGCGTAAGCAAGGATTAGGCGGAGATATTGTTAACATCGTGTCGAAGAATGCCTTTGTCGCGGGACCTAATAACGTCGGGTATGGCAGTGCGAAAGCAGCTCAGGCTCACATGACACGTTTGTTAGCCGCTGAATTAGGACCGGATCACATCCGGGTGAATACGGTGAATCCAGATGCGGTGATCGCAGATTCCAATATCTGGGCAGGTGGATGGGCCGAAGGTCGCGCGAAAGCCTATGGCATCACCGTGGCTGAATTGCCAGCCTATTATGCTAAAAGAACGCTATTAAATGAATCTATTTTACCGGATGATATAGCAAACGCGTGTTTCGCATTCGTGGGTGGCTTATTGAATAAGTCGACTGGAAATGCGCTAAACGTGGATGGTGGTGTAGCCGCAGGATTTTTAAGATAATGATGACAATGAATATTTCGAACCATAACGATGCTTTATTGGCGGGGCATACCCGTCGATTGGATTTCTTGAAATCCGAGGTGAACTTGCCAGCTGGCATTTTGCAGAAATTAAAGGATTTTCAAATTGCGATTCCCTCTTGGGCTTTGGGCACGGGAGGAACGCGTTTCGGTCGCTTCTCCGGCGGAGGCGAACCGCGTAATTTGGAAGAGAAAATCGCTGATGTGGGTTTATTGCACGCCCTGAATCAGTCATCCGGCGCGATTTCTTTGCACATTCCTTGGGATATCCCTACGGATCCCGCCGCGATTCGCACGCTAGCTGCCCAACTTGGTTTGGCATTCGATGCGGTGAACTCAAATACCTTTCAAGATCAAGCGGATCAAGCGCATTCCTATAAATTCGGATCCTTGCAACATGTTTCTGCTGCAACTCGGAAACAGGCGATTGATCATAACATAGAGGTGATTAAGCAGGGGGTCTCTCTTGGATCTAAGGCATTGACCGTTTGGTTATCAGATGGTTCTTGTTTTCCAGGCCAACTGAACTTTCGTCACGCCTATGAGCGCACGGTGGATAGTTTACGGGAGATTTATGCGGCTTTACCGGCTGATTGGTCCTTGTATTTGGAATACAAAGCCTACGAACCGAACTTCTATTCGACGACCGTGGGTGACTGGGGTGTGTCGTATTCGATGGTGAATAAATTAGGACCGCAGGCGAAGACCTTGGTCGATTTAGGACACCATTTACCCAATGCCAACATTGAACAAATCGTTTCGATCTTATTGATGGAGGGTAAATTAGGCGGCTTCCACTTCAACGATTCGAAATACGGCGATGATGATTTGACGGCTGGCTCAATCAAACCTTATCAGTTGTTCCTAATTTTTAACGAATTAGTGGATGGGATGGACGCGAAAGGAATGAATCATGCGAAAGACCTAGGATGGATGATCGACGCCTCACACAATGTAAAGGATCCGTTAGAAGATTTATTGCAATCGGTGGAAGCGATTCAAATCGCCTATGCACAGGCGCTTTTAGTGGATAGAAAAGCTTTAGAGGCAGCACGCGAAGCGAATGATGTGGTGCGTTGCCAAGAGATTTTACAGGCTGTTTTCCGTACGGATGTACGCGCATTAGTGGCGCAAGCACGTTTGGAATTAGGCGGAGCCTTGGATCCGATTGCCTTATTCCGTCAGGCGAAAATGCGAGAACAACTTATCAAGTCTCGCGGTGCGAAAACGGTAGCGACGGGATTATAATATGAGCGTTAAAACACCTGTCATCGCGGTATTTGACATTGGAAAGACGAATAAAAAAGTCTTTCTGTGGGATACTTCGTTTCAGATTGTGTTTGAGAAACAACAGCATTTTGCGGAGATGGTAGATGAGGATGGATTTCCTTGTGAGGATTTGCCGGCACTTCAACAATGGATTGTTGCTACGTTTATGGAGCTTTGCCAAATGCCTGAATTTGAACTCATCGGCTTGAATTTTTCTGCCTATGGTGCTTCGTTTGTGTATGTGGATCGAACGGGGGAGCCGGTGGCGCCCTTGTATAATTATTTGAAACCAGCTTCAGAGCCTTTTCCCTATGCAGATTTTGGAGGTGAGGCGGAATTTGCCCGTAGAACGGCGTCGCCCATTTTAGGGAATCTGAATTCGGGATTGCAGGTATATGCGGCTCGTTCAAAGCCTTTTTGGTCGGAGGTATTCAAAGCCTTTCATTTTCCCAATTACCTCGCATCCCTTTTTACGGGTAAGTTTTTATCAGAGATTACATCCATCGGTTGCCATACAGCTCTATGGGATTTCGACAAGGGGCAATACCATCCTTGGGTCACTTCTTTTGAAGATCGATTAGCTCCTATTTCTGCTGCAGGTTTTATCGACATAGATGGAATTCATTATGGTCTCGGACTGCATGATTCCTCCGCTGCGTTAGTTCCCTATTTGCGCACGGTTTCGGATGAATTTGTACTATTATCCACGGGTACTTGGTGCATTGCGATGCATCCTTTCAATGAATCTCCGTTAAGCGCTGAGGAATTAGAACAAGATGTCTTGTCTTATTTACAGCCAAACGGAAAACCGGTGAAGGCCTCTCGCTTATTCGGGGGACATTTTCATGAAGAGCAGGTGGCTCGGATGGAGGCGCATTTTGGCGGATCATTTACCGATTTGAAATTTTCAAACGAAGTGTATGACTTAAAACCGAAAGCATCTTCCGTTTTTGAATCAGCATTCGCCTCACGAGATTTAACTGATTTTACAGATTTGGCTTCGGCATATGACCAATTCATGGTAGATTTGGTAGGCCAACAAATCAGTAGTTTGAACCTGTTGCTGAAAGAGGCACCGGTCAAACAATTGCTTGTCGATGGCGGTTTTAGTAAAAACGAATGGTACATGCGCTTACTAGCACGTGCCTTTCCAGATGTAGAAGTGTATGCCGCAGAAGTTGCCCAAGCGAGTGCTTTAGGGGCTGCTTTACTGGTTTACGATGGGGAATTACCCCAAAATTTAATTCAATTGAAACGGTATTAGGATGCGCGTTGCCCTTTTTGTTCCATGTTATATTGACCAATTCTATCCACAAGTAGCGGTGGCGAGTTTGGAATTATTGGAAAAACTGGGTTGCGAGGTGATCGTTCCTGAAGACCAAACTTGTTGTGGACAACCGATGGCAAACTCAGGATTTGCCTCATCCACGGAGGGTTGTGATACTAATTTTACTCACAATTTTGCCGGTTTTGATTACATCGTGGGGCCATCCGGTTCTTGCGTATTACACCTAAAAGAGCATCATCCATCGGAGAAAATACGGAATTCGGTTTACGAGATTTGTGAGTTTTTAACGGATATCTTGAAGATCTCGAACTTGCCTGCAAAATTCCCACATCGGGTTGGATTGCATCATAGTTGCCACGGACAACGTGGTTTACGTTTGAGTTCCATGACAGAGCGCAATGAAAAGCCTTTTTCGAAATTAGAAGATCTATTGGGACTAGTGGAAGGTGTTGAAATTTTAAAACCTGAACGGGTAGATGAATGCTGCGGTTTCGGTGGAACATTCTGTGTTACTGAAGAAGCCGTTTCGGTGAAGATGGGGCAGGACCGAATTAAGGAACACGATGCGAATGCGGTGGAATATATTGTGGGAGCGGATACCTCGTGCCTGATGCACATGGAAGGGATTTTACGCCGTCAAGGTTCTAATATCCAAGTGAAACACATCGTAGAAATATTGAATCATGAGTAGCCACGCTGAAGCTTCGGAGAAATTTATTGCGGATACGGACCGGACGGATTGGCATGATGAAACCTTGTGGTTTGTCCGCGAAAAACGTGATAAAGCCGCGATGGTATTGCCAGAATGGGAAGCCTTGCGTGAACACGCCTCTCAAATCAAAGATCATACCTTAGCAAATTTACATCAATACTTAATTGCTTTCGAAGCGAAAGCGCAAGCGAATGGAATACGTGTGCATTGGGCGGCAGATGCAGCGGAACATAATGCGATTGTACACCAAATAATTGCCGAACAAGGTTCTAAAGTCCTAGTGAAGAGTAAATCGATGCTGACGGAGGAATGCCATCTCAATGATTATTTGGCAAAAAAAGGTATCGAGGTCGTAGATACCGATTTAGGTGAACGCATTGTTCAATTCAGAAAGGAAGCGCCAAGTCACATTGTGTTGCCGGCTATTCACCTGAAGAAAGAGGACGTGGGGGAGACATTCCATCAGCATTTAGGTACACCAAAAGGAAACAAGGATCCTCAGTTTTTGACAGAGGCAGCCCGTCAGCATTTGCGCGGGCACTTCCTTGCCTCGGAAGTGGCCATTACCGGAGTGAATTTTGCTGTGGCAGAAACAGGCGAATTCGTCGTTTGTACGAATGAGGGAAATGCGGATATGGGAGCGCATTTAGCGAAAGTCCATATTGCCTGTATGGGTATTGAAAAGATTATTCCTAAACGTGCAGATCTAGCTGTGTTTTTACGATTGCTTGCACGCAGCGCCACGGGTCAGTTAATTACGACCTATTCCTCTCATTTCCAAAAACCTCAGCAGGGTCAAGAAATGCACATCGTCTTGTTAGACAACGGCCGCACACGTCAACTCGCCGATCCGAAATACATGAATTCGTTGAAATGTATCCGCTGCGCGGCTTGTTTTAATACTTGTCCCGTTTATCGTAGAAGCGGGGGACATAGTTATCACCAGCCCGTTGCGGGGCCGATTGGATCTATTTTAGCTCCTAATATAGATAAGAAATCGAACGCAGATTTACCTTTTGCAAGCACCCTATGTGGTTCATGTTCTAATGTCTGTCCTGTCAAAATTAATATCCACGAGCAATTATGGTATTGGCGTCAAGACTTAATGGCAGCTGGATTGGCACCGTCCAGCAAAACTATCGGAATGAAATTGATGGCTTTCACCCTAGCTCATCCGGTGATTTACCGAATAGGGGGGGCGTTAGTGCGGAGATTTTCGGGAGTGTTGAATACAAGATTAAATCCTTGGTATAAACAAAGGGAGATGCCTATAGCGCCCAAGGAGAGTTTTCAAGAATGGTACAAGAAACGATGAGCGCAAGAGAACAAATTTTAGGAAAAATGGAGGCACTCGAACCAGTGAATCATCCAGGAGACTTTAAAGGGGCGTCGGATGATTTTGATTTTAAAGCTTCTTTGGAGGTGGTAGGAGCGCGTGTTTTGACTGCTGAAGAATTGGAAATCGAATTTCCAGGTCGTCGACGTTATGATAAAACCATGGATGGATTGAGTCTAGCGGATGTGGAGGTGTTGGAGATTGATGGAGAATTTGGAGTAGCAGAGAACGGGGCAATCTGGCTAACAGAAGAAGCATTTCCTCATCGAGTGGCACCATTTATTTGTCAACATTTAGTGATCCATGTCAAAAAAATAGTTCCTCACATGCATGCTGCTTATGAGGAACTAGGTAATATGAATTCCGGATTTGGCTTGTTTTTAGCCGGTCCATCGAAGACGGCTGACATCGAGCAGTCTCTCGTTATAGGGGCTCATGGCGCCCGGAGTTTGACCGTTGTGCTTAATTCAAGTACTTTATAATATCGGCAATTTTAAAGGTTACCGAGGTGCCACCCACCGCATCGCAAGCTTCAGGAAGGTTAAATTCGATATGAAATGTGATTTCATCATTATTGAAATCTATTCCTAAATCATTCATTTTATAGACTGGCAGGCTACCAAAGTCGCTAAAGCAATCTCTTGTTTCCGCTTCAGTCGAATAAACGGTAAAGTCGCGCTTGATGCGCTCGTTGATTAATTTCAATAGCTCTTTTTGTTCAACATTGAACAAAGCGGAGTTTTGAATTTTAACGTATTTTCCGTTCTTGTTTTGGAAAATTTCATAGATCCAATACATTTTCCCATTGCGATCATTCGCATACCCGGTACTCACTGTTTTAAAATCATTAAATAAGCAGGTTTTCTTTGTTCCATGTCCCTCCTCATTTTCAAATTCAGTTTCCATGCAAGAAGCGGATGCGTCACTGATTGTAGGGGCTTTTTCAGTCAATAAGAAAGGCATTAATTTATCACTAGTCGGTTTTTTCCAAGTTCCACTGATTCCCTCTGGACGGTAAGTGCCGTTGAAAATACCTTGAAGAACGTTGGTGGCAGAATATTCATTTAAAACAATCGTCCCATCGTCTTCGATAGTGCCTGACAAATTAAAGGAGTTACCCATGGACGCATAGGCATAGCTACCACTTAATACTTTCCCTGTCTTGGTGAGAGACATGGTGATCTGGTATTTATTGTTGATGGAGCCCTCAAAACTTTTTTTGAAATCAGGGATCTCGATTTTTTGGCTGGCTTTTAAAGAATCTGCCGCCAATGAATCGGCTAAGGATTTGTCCTTTTTAGACTCACAAGATGTTAAAAATAAAGATCCTAAAAGGAGTGCGAAGTAGGGTATTGATATTTTCATAAGAATTGATTGTTAATGCGAAATTATGAGAAAAATTTAATTAGTGTTAATTTTAAAATGGATTATACTAGGCTGCGAATTCGATTTCGCGTTTAATAAACGAAATATACTGATGAGGGGTTTTTTATTCTATTTATCCTTTTTGCTTTTTATTACCTTTAGCGGATTTTCGCAAGAACGTCATTTAAAAAATGCGAAAGCTTACATTGAGAAAGGATCTTATGATAAAGCTTTGGAAAGGATCGTTACCTATGAAACTTCGGTAGGAGTTAAATATGAGTCTATCTATTTTAGACATTTATTACAATCCAAAATGGCACAAAGTATAGCGGACGTTGATTCGGCTATTCATTTGTTGCAGCTTTCGAAAACAATGTTCGCAGAAGATGCGGATGAAAAAAAGAAAACTTCCTTTTGTGAAGAGTTGCAAATCTGTAGTTCCGATTTTCCTATTATTGGTCAAGAATTAGATGATCGTCTCTATGGCCTTTGCAAAAAGGATAATTCTATTGAAAATCTTAATTGGTTTATTGTAAATCATTACCAAAGTCCGCATGTCGGAGAAGCGAAATTATTACGGAATAAAGTAGCCTTTGATCTTACGCTAGCCGAAAATACGGAAATAGGCTATAGTAATTTTACCAAAAAATACCCTGATTCAGATGAGTTTTTTGTAGCAAAAGATAGTATAGAATCGATTAATTATGCAGTTGCTTTAAAAGGGAATTCTATTGCTTCTTACCAGCTATTCATTGATAAATTCCCTCGCTCTAAAAAGCTAGCGATTGCAAAAGGTAAAATGTGGTTTATTGCTTACAACGACGCGAGTAATTTGAACACAAAGCAAGCCTACCGGGATTTCATTCGTAAATACCCCAGCTCCGATTTAGTCGATAAGGCACAATTAGCTATCGAGTTGTTGGATTGGGATCTAGCCATAAAAGAAAATACGAAAGAAAGTTTTACTTCATTCGTAAGTTCGTATCCTAAGTCAGATAAACGAAAAATAGCATTAGAAAAAATTGAGACTTTTGATTGGATAAGTACGGTTAAGGAAGATTCAAGTGTTGGATATGAGGTGTTTTTAAGAGCACACCCGGTCAGTGATAAAAAAGGGGACGCATTGGTAGCTATTGAACGACTTAAAGTAGTCGTTCCTTATTTGACATCGAACCTAAAGTATAAATTGTATGATCCTAAAAGCAGAGCCTTTGTATCTGAATCACTTTATGAGAGCATAGAGCCTATTGATAAGGAATTGTTTGTCGTATCCAATTTAGGTAAAAAAGGGGTTGTTAATAAGCTGGGTGAATCTATTACTTTGGCTACCTATGATTGTTTTTGGCCTGTGGGTTCTTCTCATTTAATCTTTCAATTAGGCAGTAAGTTGGGCATGATGGATCGCAAAGGTGAAACCGTTATTCAGCCTACTTTTGATGATTTAGATGCTTTAGGTGATTCCATGTTAATTACTTCAGTTAAAACAGGGAAAGTCGTTAAAATGGGTTTAATGGACTTGAAAGGCAAAGTTCTGATGGAAAATAAATACAGAGAACTTTACGCTATTGGACCGGATCAATTCATCGTGAGTGCAGATAAAAAAGTATACAATCTAGCGAACTCAAAAGGCCAATTACTTAGTATTCCTTGCGCATCTATTGACTTTACTCGTATTGCTATGAGTAAAGGAAAATATGGCTTTTTAAACCCGCAAGGAAAATTTGCTATTCCAGCTATTTATAATTCTTTGCGCTCAGTAGGTTCGGGCTATTTTGTTGCAGAAAATGCTGAGAAAAAAGAGGGCCTATTGGATTCATTGGGGCGAGTAATGATTCCGTTTGACAAACAAAGTATACTAAATGTGGGGGAGGACATTTTTGCCTTAAACAAAACACCTTATGCTGACAAACCGACCTATTACTTATTTGGCCTAAAATCAAACAAATTAATCAGTCCTTTAGCATATGAAGAAGTGGGTCAATTTTCTGAGGGTTTAGTACAAATTAAATTGTCAGGAAAGATAGGGTATATCAATAAAGAGGGCAAATTGGTTATATCCACGGTTTATGATAATGTTGATGCACTACCTCGGCCATATGATACGGTATTAGGGCAATATATTATACCTGATCTGAATGAAATGGGGGAGGGTGATGTACCAATGGATCCAGAGGAAGAAGATTATGTTTTTGTTAACTGTTTTAAGGAAACAAAATCTTTGAATTTAGACCCCGTTTACACGAACTCAATTGGAGATTTTGCAGGTGGTTTAGCCAATGTTGCCATTGGAGAAAAAGTGGGATCCATTGATAAAAATGGCAAAATAATTATACCATTCGTCTATGATTACATTACTCCGTTTAGAAATGGTCTAGCGGTTGCTGTTACTAAAATATCAGACGAAGAATTTAACGCTGTTTTACTATCAAAATCAGGTCAAACAATTATGGACGGTGTTGCCATTATGACCTGGTTAGATAATGATCGGGTAGTATTGATTAATCGGGCTGGAAAACTAACCGAATACGCTATTCAAGCCAATAAAATGAAATTGCTAGAGGGGGAAATTAGTGATATTTTCCGTTATAAAGAATACTTGACTTTAGTTTATAAAGGCGCTACGATTTATGCCTCTGTTGATTTTCTGACTTGGTATGCTGACAAGAAAATTGATTTTTCTGCCTATGATGCACAGCAATTAGTGCTCTCAGGAAATGGACACAGAATTGCAAAAGAGTATAGCGAAGCATTACTAGATTATCAGAAAGCTTTACGCAAATCCCCTAATAATTTCAATGCATTACTTGGAATTGCGGAGAACTACAAAGATCAAAATAGCAACTATAATGCAATTGAATATATTGACAAGGCTATCCTTTATGCAAACAATTCAGAGAAATACAGGGCATTGTCATTGAAATTTGAACTCTATAAAGGGCAATCGAATTGGACAGAAGCTATCAATGCCGCGTCTGAAATCATCTACTTAAATTCTACTGAATTTAGCAAATCACAATGGTACTTAGAAAGAGGATTTTGTCGAATGGAAAATCGCTCATATAGTGATGCCATTGATGATATAACTACTTCATTCCAAGGTGAAATCCCTGTTAATTCTGCTTACGCTTACAACTTAAGGGGGATCTGTTACGGGGAATTGAAAATGTATACCTACGCAGCAGCTGATTATAAAAAAGCGACGACCTTAGGAGCAAGTCAATATGATTCGAACGAAAATATGGGAATATTCTATACCAATTTAGGCTATACTTATTTGAAGCTAAATAAATTAACTGACGCTCAATTAGCCTTCAAAAGGGCAGCGGGGTTAGGAAATCAAAATGCAGCTAGAGCTTTACGGAATAACAATTTTAAATAGATGAGGTTATTGATTTTTTCTTTTGTTTTTACTTCACTTCTTTCTTGTAATCAGAAAGAGGATGTAAAAAAAGTCGTTCAGGTCAAACGCGATACAGTCGCGTTATTACCTGATGTCTCTTTGAAAAGTGTAACAGATCAGTTAACCTATGAAATCAAATTAGTGGATTCTGCTGGTCCTGGGTTAGGGAGTATAACGTCTAAATATGATGCCGAAAAGGGTGTTTTAGGATTTAGAGGTGCTTTAAGTCGGGATATGGTTTCCGAGGGACGTTTAAATGAAAGGCCGAAAGCCGTTAAGATGGAGTGGGAGTTTTCTACCTCTTATGATGGGAAGAAAACAAAATTTGGTGTATGGGGTGGTGGAAATGGGTGGACGGGCCAGCCTCTATTGGTTAATTGGGATTATAAGGGTATACCAGCAAGTGCCTTAGCTCACAAACCCAAGGCAAACAAGGAGGTAATTATTAGTTCATTATGTGGCAAAGTTTATTTTTTGAATTTTGAAAATGGACAGCCAGTTAGGCCGTCGCTCGATACGTATAATCCCATTAAAGGAACGGCGATGTTTGACCCGGATTATACAGGTCATTTATTTGTTGGACAAGGAATTAATGAGACGGGGGAATTTGGGTTTCGGATTTTTGATGTTTTTAAAGGGAAATTAAACACTTTCGTTTCCGGTATTGATCGCGATGCTCACAGGGGGTGGGGAGCTTTTGATAGTTCTCCCATAAAGGTGGGAAATTACTATTTTTGGCCAGGTGAAAATGGCATGTTGTATAAGTTTAGAATGTTAGATGGGAAGTATAAATTACATTCGAAGTTAGTTTATCATTCTAAGAAACCGAATAAATCTTCGCTGGGCATTGAATCGAGTATGGCGGTCTATAAAAACTATGGGTATTTTGGAGATAACCAAGGTAACGTAGTTTGTGTGAACTTATCTAACTTAAAACCAATTTGGTATTTTGATAATGTAGATGATTCAGATGCTACCATCGTTTTAGAAGAAGAAAAGGGGATACCTTACGTATACATTGGTTGTGAGGTAGACAAACAAGGGGCTACGGGTTTCTCGTTTTTGAGGAAATTGAATGCGCTTACGGGAGAAGAAGTTTGGTTAAATAAAATGCCCGCTCATTCTGTCTTTGCAGGCGAAAAAACCTTTAACGGTGGAATGTTGTCCACTCCATTGCTGGGTAAACACCAGGCAAATGATTTACTCTATGTCAGTATTTCTCAGCCAGGAAATAGTCATTCTGGACATTTAATCGCCTTAGAAAAAGGAACGGGAAAAGTTCGGTTTACCACTAAATTAAATGCCTATTCTTGGTCTTCTCCTGTGGGGTATTATACGAAGAAAGGGGAACCCATTGTTTTAATTGGGGATGTAGTTGGTAATATTTATCTAATAGATGGCTTGACGGGCGAGAAGATTTTTGTTAAAAATCTAGGGAGTAATTTTGAAGCGAGTCCAGCCGTCCTAGATGATCAATTGATCATCGGTTCAAGGGGTAATAAAATTTACAAGTTTAAAATTATATAAATGAGAATTACACTTGTTTTTGGTCTGATTTTTTGGGCAAGCCTTGTCCTCAAGGCGCAAGAAGTGGTGCCCTTTACTCAAGTGGAAAATACCTATAATTTTTTGCTGCATAAACCGGAAAACAAAGAAAATCAGATCAAACCAGTTATTTTATTTTTACATGGTAGAAGCTTATCAGGTAATAATTTAAATAAGGTAAAACAATATGGAATTATTGATGATATAATTCACAGAGGACGAACGGTAGATGCTTATGTAATAGCTCCTCAGGTACCATCCGGCCAATCGTGGTCACCTGATAAATTAAAAGTTTTATTAGATTATGTTCATTCCAATTACCCGACTGACAAATGCAGAGTATATGTGGTGGGGATGAGTTTGGGAGGATATGGGACGATGGATTTTGTGGGAACTTATCCGGAAGAAGTAACGGCTGCTATGGCTTTATGTGGTGGCGGTAATGTAAAAATGGCAGAGTCCTTAGCAAAAGTTCCCTTGTGGATTATGCATGGAAAAAATGATGCTGCTGTGCCACATTCAGAGTCAGAAAAAGTTTATAATGCGATTCAAAATTGTTGCGAAACAAACTTGACTCGTTTTTCAAGTTTTCCCAATTATGGGCATGGTGAATTTGCGCGTGTATTTTATGCCAAACAAATGTATGATTGGTTATATCAATTTGAAAAAGATCAAATTTCAACAGATAAGTTAATGGATATTGAAATATTCGATAATCACTTGAAACGGGTTTATACGGATAATAAACCGAAGAAAGTATTGAAAGTATCCCAGCCAGCTGATTCTGTTATTATCAAAAAAGAGCTGGTAAAAGAGGTAATAAAATCAGATTCCCTAGAGATTGTAGCCTTGCTGCCTAAAAAACAAAAGCGCGACAATAAGTCAGAATCTCATCCCACTGAAATTAAAGTGGCTAAGGGAGACACCTATTATAGTCTCTCGAAAAAATACAAAGTAGCTATTAAAGACTTGCTTAAGTATAATAAATTAACTGAAAAGGACCTTTTAAAGGAGGGTGAAAAAATTAAAATACCTAAACGTTAATGGTACACTTATGAAAAATTTCAGCTTATTTATTGGTCTTTTATTCACATTAAATTGCTGGGGTGCTACTCCGGGTAATGTAGAAAAGTACCGCAAGTTTGTAGACTCAGTGGCAAACCAATACCAGATTCCATCTGACCTGATATTGGGGGTTGGAGTTTGCGAATCTGGTTTTGGTACCTCTAAACATGCAAAAAATTTAAATAATTATTTTGGTATTCGTGGACGCTATTCAAAGGTATATAAGACGAGTTATCTACATTATGATAAACCAGAAGATAGCATTGTGGCCTTTTGTAAATTAGTAGCCCGGAAGAAATTTTACGACAAGTTAAAAGGAAACCCGGATCCCATGGTGTGGGTGAAAGCGCTTGCAAAAGCTAAATATGCGGCTAATGGCCGTGTTTGGACAAAATTAGTGAAAAGAGGCATTGCCTCTGTAAAGTAGTATAATGAAATCAAATAGAGGTTATTTAGTATGGGCAGGGCTCTGTTTTATAGTCGTAAATGCGCTACTATTTATGTATGCTTATTCTCCATATCAATTATCCCTAGGTGGATTTGAGTTGAGAAAAGTGATACAATCTGAGGTGGATGAGGCGGATTCAGTCGAGGAAGTATTGACTGAATCTAAAGGAATTGATTCCCTTTCAATGAAAATTCAAGATACCGTTGCGCTATCAGCTAGAACAAAAACTGATTCGATTGTGGAAGAGATAGCTTCTTTTCCCACTACTATCAAGGCAGATAGTGCCATAAACGATTCTACTCATCATCGGATTTTATTATTAGGGGATTCTGAGGCAGGAGGAATGAAAAATGTTTTGAATGATTATTGTCAAAGTAATGGCCACAAATTAGTGGCTACTATTGAATGGTATTCTGCCACCTCTGTGAATTTTGCCAAAGGAGATACGATTTCTAAGCTAATTGCGAAATATAAGCCTACCTATATTTTTGTCTTATTTGGATTGAATGAAGTATTAGCTAGGGATGCAGCTAATAGAAAGGCTATGGCTAAATTGTTTCACAAGCGCCTCAGAAAAGTGCCTTATGCCTGGATTGGACCTACGAACTGGGGACAAGACTTTGTGGTAACAGATGCATTCCGCGCTGCTGCTGATTCAGCCGCATTTTTTTCATCTAAATCATTAGTACTACCTAAGGCATCAGATGGACGACACCCATCTCTTTCTGGCTATCGTATTTGGATGGCTAATATCGCTAATTGGATACAAACTTCTGCGAGATGGAAAATGAAGATGATGCCACCTACTCGAGTAGGCTATCCTAGAAAATTTAGAACCATTGTATTTAATGCTGCAGAATTTAGAGGTTATTGAGCTGTTAAAAGGGATACCTTTTGAACAATTAATTCGGGATTTGTTTTTGTATTCTACCAAAGAACCTTGGTTTTTTACCGAGTTTTCATTCCTGTTTATTTTTGGAATTTTTGTCTTTTTTTATGCCCTACTTTTTGACTGGAACATTGTTCGCAAATGTTATTTAGTCGCTTTTAGTTTGTTTTTCTATTACAAATCGAGTGGACCTTTTTTGGCTCTTTTTATTACCCAAGTCACCTTTGATTATATTTTTGCCCATTGGATTCAGAAGAAAGAGGGGTTACCCAAGAAATTAATCGGGATTATTGCCATCCTGTTTAGTCTTTCGTTCTTGCTTTATTTTAAATATGCGAATTTCTTTATAGAAAATACGAATACGCTTCTTTTAACGCATCTTGAATTTGTTGATTTATTCTTACCGATTGGTATCTCTTTCTATACTTTTCAGTCTATTTCTTATCTAGTGGATGTGTACAGAGGCGAAATTAAGGCATCTTCTAATTTTCTAGATTATGCCTTTTATATGACCTTTTTCCCTCATTTAGTAGCAGGTCCCATTGTTCGGGCAAGTGATTTTTTGGGACAAGTAAATCATCCCGCTAGACCAACTGCACTCGTATTTAAGGAAAGTTTTGTGCGGATAATTTTAGGCTTGATTAAGAAATTATTCATTGCAGATTATCTAGCAAAATACGTGGATATGGTTTTTGCTACTCCCACTTTTTATTCAGGAGGAGAAAACTTACTGGGTGTGATTGCGTATACTTTTCAGATCTACTTTGATTTCTCCGGCTATTCTGACATTGCCATTGGATTAGCTCTTTTAGTAGGTTATCGATTAAAAGAAAATTTCGAGAATCCGTATAATTCCACGAACATTACTGTTTTTTGGCGTAAATGGCACATTTCATTATCTTCCTGGCTTCGGGATTACATTTACATACCCTTAGGCGGAAATCGCAAAGGAGAATTGAATACCTATTTATTTTTATTAATTACGATGCTCATTGGGGGCTTTTGGCATGGGGCATCTTGGAAGTTTGTGTTTTGGGGATTTGCACATGGTATGGCATTGGGTGCGCACAAATTGATTAAAGATAAATTGCCTGATCATTTTATGCTTAAGGGATTAGGTTGGTTATCCACTTTTGCCTTTGTTTCGTTTTGTTGGATATTTTTCAGAGCAAATGATTTTGTGTCTGCCATAGAAATTTTACAGCGAATTGGCTACCATACTGAATGGGTTGATTTCAAGGGTTTTTGGTTCTCCCGCTTCGAGCTATCGCTATTAATTCTAGCGGTATTTGTCATCGTATTAATTCCTTTAAATTGGAAGAAATGGAGTATTGAACGTCTGTATGCTGTTCCAGCTTTCTTTTGGATATTTTTCTTGTTCGTGTCATTGCAATTAATTATTCAGTTTAGGGATGAAGTAGTTCAGCCATTTATTTATTTCCAATTTTGAGAAAGATCCTCTTTTTCCTCTTTGTCGCTTATTCTGTTTTGGGACAGACTGACTCAACCGTTGTTTGTTTGCCATGCAATCAAATTGTGGAGGACCCGGCCTTTGGGAAATTGAAGGAAGCTTGGAATAAAAGACCAATCAAAATTGTTCATATTGGTGATTCGCATATTCAAATCGGTCATTTTTCAGCTCAAATTAGAGCGCAGTTGTCAACTGTGGCTGCCTTAAATGGAACCGGAATTACCTTTCCTTATTCCCTAGCTAAAAGTGTAGATGGGGCATGGTATAAATCAAAAGCAGCCGGTCAATGGGTGGGTGATAATATCCTATCCACAAAACCCAAGTTGGAGCTGGGTGTTACAGGTTATTCCATTAAAACAGTTGATTCTTCAGCTTCTATTTCTTTTCAATTAAGGGATGCC
This sequence comes from Aquirufa esocilacus, assembly GCF_042715595.1. Taxonomy (NCBI): domain Bacteria; kingdom Pseudomonadati; phylum Bacteroidota; class Cytophagia; order Cytophagales; family Flectobacillaceae; genus Aquirufa; species Aquirufa esocilacus. Next base: position 419,845 of record NZ_JBBKXX010000001.1, read on the forward strand.
CTAATAGACTTCTCCGAAGTGAAAATTTGGTATCAGTTGGATAGCCTTTCTTATCAACCAGATTTAGGGAGTGATTTTACCTTATTAGATAAGGTTAAAGGGGAGGGTAAATTAGGTTATGTGCGGTTTAAACGAAAAGGCAAAAGTTCTACTATCCAATTAAAATTGATTAAGCATGATTCATTGGCGCGTGAATTTCAATTTCATGGAATAGAATTTGTCAGTTCAACGGCTTCTTTTGAATACCATTCATTGGGTGTAGTGGGGGCCCAATTCACGCATTTGATTCAACATGCTACACTTTGGAAAGAACAATTACAATTAATCAATCCAGATGTAGTTATTTTCTCCTATGGAACGAATGAAGCCTATAATGGAAATTTAGATGTGGCCTATTATTCGAAACAAGTAGGTCGTTTTTTGGATGAAATAAGGATGTTATTGCCATCTGTATCGATCGTAGTAACGAGTCCGCCAGACACGAGAAGCAGAAATAGAATTCCTAAAAAGCAGATTGAAATCATTGAAGCGCAGTCAAAATGGAAGAGTTCATTTTATGATTTAAATAAGGTGATGGGTGGATTTAATTCGTTTCAACCTTGGTTTGATAGTAATTATTTTTTGAAAGATAAATTACACTTGAATAAAGCGGGATATCAATTGCAGGGAAAACTATTCATGCTAGCTTTTTTGAATCAGTTAAAACCTCAGGTAGATGTACGTGCTTTGAAAGCTGAAATAGACGGAGGAATTCAATCTATTCGGAAAAGAGTTGTTAACCAGGACACAGTAGTGAAAGATTCAGTAGAGGTAGAAGTACTCGTGCCAAGAAAAAAAATAGTTCTTTCAACCGTTTTTCATACTGTAAAAAAAGGGGATACCTTTTACAGTATTGCCGCGCGCTATCACGTGACGGTTAAGTCTTTACAAGCAAAGAATCGCCAGGTAAAATCTTCTGCACTTCAGTTAGGCGACAGGATTAGGATTAAGTAAATATTTACTATATTTAGTTCAAAACCTGTTTAATCATGTCAGTTTCAAGAAGAAAATTTTTAGGACAATCTGTTCTAGGTTTGGCTGCATTCAGTATTGTGCCACGCCATGTGTTAGGAAAGGGTTTTTTAGCACCCTCAGATCAATTAACAAAAGCTATTATTGGTACGGGTGGTATGGGACGTGGACACATACCTTATGCAGGTACGCGAGTAGTTGCACTTTGCGATGTAGACAAGAAAAATTTACAGCTCGGTTTAGATAAAGTAGAAAAAGGAGTTAAGTCATTTCATGATTACCGCGAAATGATTCAATTACCAGAAGTAGATATTGTACACGTGGCCACTCCACCGCATTGGCATGGAATTATGGCGGCGGATGCGGCTAGAGCTGGAAAAGATATTTGGTGTGAGAAGCCGATGACGCGAACCATAGGAGAGGGGAAGCGCTTGAAAGAGGCCGTTCAGCAGCATGGGCGTATTTTTCGATTAAATACATGGTTCCGTTTTGAGGGAAATTTTTATGGTATGAATACCACCGTAAAACCGATGAAAAAGGTGGTGGATTCCGGACTTTTAGGTTGGCCTCTAAAGTTTACGGTGAGTAAGCACACCGGTTTTGACTGGAAATTTTACTGGGTAGGTAAGACGGATTTAACACCTCAACCAGTTCCATTAGAATTAGATTACGAGAGTTGGTTAGGTCCTGCACCCTATAAACCCTATAATGTACATCGCACCCACCAAACATTCCGTGGCTATTGGGATTATGATGGCGGTGCGTTAGGGGATATGGGTCAACATTATTTGGATCCTATTCAATACATGCTTGGAAAAGATAATGAGTCGCCTGTGTATATCGAAGTGGATGCTCCCGTGCAAGATAAAGACGCAGTGGGCATCTTTAATCGCATTACTTTTACCTATGCGGATGGCTGTCAAATCGTTTTAGATGGAGAAGCGAAAGACGAAAAAGTGGCATATGTCGAGGGGCCAAAAGGGAAATTATACCGCAACATGCAGTCGGATATCCCTGATTTAGCTAAAAAATTAGCAGAGTTCCCTGATCCAGTAATGCAGCAAACGGACTTTGTCGATTCTGTTAAGAACCGCAAGAAATTTGCCTTGAACGAAGATAACGGGCACCGTTCGTGTACCTTAATTAACCTTGGTTTAATCGCGATGCGCGTGCACCGCAACTTGAAATTTGACCCCATCAATCAAGTAATTGTGGGAGATGAGGAGGCAAATCGCCTGATAGACCAACCGATGCGCGCACCTTATATTTTATAAAACGATGAGATATCTACTGCTATTTTTATTCATTAGTTCCACCGTATTTGCTCAAGATGCGAGCCGTGTGGAGCAAAATCGCTTACGTACTCTAGCCGAAAAAAGCGACTTCCAAAGCCTTAAATCAGCTGCTTATGTCTTAAAGGGAGCCTATGATCCCACGCAAGTAACAGAATCCTATATTCAATCCATTTCGAAAAATAAGGCGGAATTATTGGCCTATTTGGCGGTTGGATTGACGGAAAATGCGGAGATGAAAACATTGGCTCATTTAGATGCAGCTGTTTGGTTACAGCGTTATGCAGCCTCAAGACCACAGGTGATGGCCTTTATTTTGAAGAACTATTTGAGCGCGCCACGGGATCTTCAGGTTTTGAAAGCGGCAAGTAAATCTTGGGATACTACACACGCTCAAGCCTTCGTGAAAGCAATTGGAACATATAAAGCGACTTGGGCTGTTCCGGCGATTACTGCAGGTTATGCTAAGGAAAAAGCTTTGGCATTATTACAAGTGGGTGGAGTATCGAATTTGCCTGCCGTTTGGACAATGTTAGCCGCATCAACAGAGGCTAATTTTGAAATCGCTGATTATTGCACGTCGTTACAAGCGAATGATTTCTTTAAAAAGGCCTTAACAAACTATGAAAACTCTAGCCTAGCCCAAAAATCCGTATTGCTTGTGTATGGATCCTCTCGTCAATGGTCAGAAGTAAAACCATTGGTTTGGAGTTCCGTTCAATCTAATTCAGCGACACGAGCCAGTGGCTTTTATGCCTTGCCCTATTGGGTTGGGGTAGCTGATTTTGAAATCATTGCAGGAAAACTAGGGCAAGCTGAACTAGCGCTAGAAGTGGCAGCTTTGCAGCAAGCTATGACTACCATCACCAAACGAGATGGTACTTTAAATAGTAAAATAACGGGTTTCGCCCTGCAAGCCAGTCAAAAAGCGAATTGGATTCCATTTGTTCAAGAAATCGAAAATCTTCCTTGGTTGTATGCTGTTGCCAAGAAAACTAACAATGAAGAAGCTATTCGCGCTTACGCTCGAATCAATGCAAAGTTGTTTAAAAATGTAGATCAGCAGGTGTTGAACTACCGAAATGCCTTGGATTTAACATCGAACTTAGAGACGCGGGAGCAAATCTTTAAGGGGCTTGCAAAATGCTATTCACTTTCAGCCATGCGTACATTGTATTTGGGGTTACAGGATCCTAATGTGCGTCAAATCGCTGCGGATGGACTCGCAGCACTCTATCTAGCTAATCCAGATTTCAGGGGTCAGATGACAAAGGAATGGGTGCAGGAGGTATTTTGGCAAATTACTGATCCTGCTGTTCGTGAAAAATTGAATGAGGCCTTTAAAATCGCAGATCGAGGCTTTTATACGATGTACAACGGCCAGGATTTACGGGGTTGGAAAGGTTTGGTGGCAAATCCAGTAAAGAGGCGAACGCTATCCGCAGATACGTTAGAAATGCTGCAAGTGAAAGCAGATGAAATCATGCGTTCCGGTTGGGAAGCAAAAGGGGAGGAACTGCATTTTACAGGACACGGAGATAATTTGTGTTCGGTGAAAGACTACCAAGATTTTGAAATGTATGTGGATTGGAAAATCGAAAAAGAGGGCGATGCTGGTATCTATTTGCGGGGATCTCCGCAGGTACAGATTTGGGATACGGCACTGACAAAAGTAGGAGCCCAAGTGGGTTCAGGAGGATTATACAACAATCAAATAAATCCCCGTAATCCTCTGAAAGTAGCCGATAATCCGATTAACGAATGGAATACATTCCGAATTATCATGAAAGGTGAGCGGGTAACGGTGTACTTGAATGGAGAATTAGTGGTGGACAAGGCGATTTTGGAAAATTATTGGGATCGTAAAAATCCGATTTTCTGGAAAGATGCGATTGAATTACAAGCCCATGGAAATCACATTGTATACCGAAATATTTATGTGAAAGAATTGACGCCAGAGGCCAGTTATGTTGCTCCTGAGGCTGATTTTGTAGCCCTTTTTGATGGGTCATCCTTATTTAATTGGATCGGTAATACGACGGATTATTATCCTTTGAATGGAGAGTTAGTTATAGATCCTACTAGAGAGGGAAAAGGTAATTTATATACCAAAAAAGAATTCAGTGATTTTCACTTGAAATTTGATTTTCAACTAACGCCTGGAGCCAATAATGGTTTAGGTATTCGGGCTCCATTAGAGGGTGATGCAGCCTATGTAGGTATGGAACTACAGATTTTGGATAATACGTCGCCCATGTATGCGAAACTTCAACCTTATCAATACCACGGTTCCGTTTATGGAATCATTCCAGCGAAGCAAGGTTTCTTAAAACCAGTGGGGGAATGGAATGAGGAAGAAGTAATTGCTCAAGGCAATAAAATCAAAGTGATTTTAAATGGGGAAGTAATAGTTGATGGCGATATTACTGCAGCTACGAAAGAGGGAACCGCTGATCATAAAGAACATCCTGGTTTGTTAAACAAAACGGGCCATATCGGGTTTTTAGGTCATGGTTCTCCCTTAAAGTTCAGAAATATTAGAATTAAAGAATTGACAAAGAAAAAATAAGACGATGGCGATAAATTGCACGGTAAATAAGAAAAAAATATCCCTAGATATCGATCCTAACACCCCCTTATTGTGGGCATTAAGAGATCATTTGGCTCTTTTAGGGACAAAGTATGGTTGTGGAATTGCGCAATGTGGTGCATGTACTGTTTGGGTAAATGGGGAGCCGACGCGTTCTTGTGTTTTGCCCATTTCTGCCGTTTCCAATGCACAAATAACCACCATTGAGGGACTTGATCCTGCCGGAAAACACCCAGTCCAAGTTGCTTGGGATGAACTAGATGTGCCGCAATGTGGCTATTGTCAAGCGGGACAAATTATGACTGCTGCTGGACTTTTGAAAAAGAATCCGCATCCGACTGACCAAGAAATTGTGGATGGAATGTCCGGAAATATTTGCCGTTGTGGAACTTATCACCGTATACAAGAAGCTGTAAAATTAGCCTCTAAAAAAAGTAAGAAATGAAAACATCAAGACGCGATTTTATTCAAAAAACAGCCCTCTTTACCGGCGTATTTACGTTAGGTTTTGATTGGTTTTCGGCGGATGCATCCTCCATGGAAGTGGTGGCTTCGGCTGGTCGATTTAATGCTTTTCTTTCGATTGATAGTCTTGGAAAGATTATTCTTTATTCCCCTAATCCAGAAATTGGACAAGGTATAAAAACCGCATTTCCGGTCGTGGTGGCCGAAGAATTAGATGTAGATTGGGCGCAGGTTCAAGTAGAACAAGCAAACTTAGACACGAAACAATTCGAACGTCAATTGACCGGCGGTAGTGGCGCTTTGAAACATTCGTGGGAACGTTTACGAAAGGCGGGGGCGACTGTCAGAAAGATGATGATGCAAGCTGCTGCGGATCAATGGAAAGTGGAGGTAGCACAATGTAAAACATCCAAGGGTTTCGTGTTAGGTCCAGCGGGTCAAAAAGCCTCTTATGGTTCCCTAGCGGAAGCCGCTTCTAAATTACCAGTACCTACAGAAGTAACTTTCAAGGATCGCAAGGACTATAAAATTATCGGAACCCGGGTAAAAGGGGTAGACAATAAAAATGTAGTGACGGGTAAGCCGCTGTTTGGAATAGATATTAGAAAACCGGGTATGGTTTTCGCTCAGATTGTGCGACCACCTTTTGGTGCGACACTGAAATCCTTTTCAGCGGAGGACGTGAAAAAAATGCCAGGCATTCTTGACGTTGTTTCTTTTAAAAACAAAGTAGCCATCGTCGGAGAAAACACCTATGCCATTTTGCAGGCTCGTGCCAGCTTGAGATGCGACTATGGTTCAGAACTGCCTTTGGAAAGTACGGATACCCATCAAAAATGGTTTGACGAGGGTATGAAATCTGATAAAGCGCAAGTAATGCGCAAGGATGGCGATTTTTCAGTGGCAATAGCTTCTGCTGTGAAAGTAATCGAAGCTACTTATGAATGTCCATTTATCTCTCATAGCCCGATGGAACCGATGAATTTCTTTGCAGATGTTCAAGCGGATTCCGTTTTATTAGCTGGGCCTACCCAAGTACCACAGCCAGCTCAAAAAGCCGTATCGGATTTATTGAAAATTCCAGTGGATAAAATTCAGGTAGAATTGTCCAAAATGGGCGGAGGATTCGGCCGTCGCTTAAGCAATGATTTCGTCTTGGAAGCAGCTGAATTATCAAGCATGATTAAAAAGCCCGTTTTGGTGATGTGGACAAGAGAAGATGACATGATGGGAGGAACTTATCGTCCAGCTGTACGTTATCGCTTTAAAGCTGGATTAGATGCCAATGGTGAAATGATCGCCTTTGCCTTACGAGGCGTAGGCCTAAATGCGGGTAACTCAACTAGACAAGATAATTTCCCTGTGGGAGCTATTGAGCATGTGTTAATTGAATCGCTAGATCAAAAATCAGCCGTAACCACAGGTCCTTGGCGCGCTCCTATCACGAATTTCTTAGGATTTGCGGAACAGGCATTTTTAGACGAAGTAGCTGAGGCAGCAGGAAAGGACCCTATTCAGATGCGTTTGGACCTTTTGGAAAAAGTAAAAACAAAACCTGTCGGTAAAATAACCTATGAGCCAGCTCGCTTTGAAGAAGTAATCAAGCAAGTCGCTGAAAAGGCGCAATGGAAGAAGAAACCAGGTGTTCATCAGGGTTTTAGCGTTTATTATTCGCACTTATCTTATGTAGCTCAAATCGCGGAGGTCAAAGTAGAAAAAGGCAAGCCAACGGTGACGAAAGTAACCGCAGTAACAGACTGTGGTGAGGTAGTTAATTTGAGTGGAGCAGAAAACCAGGTAAAAGGAGCGATTATTGATGGTATGGGGCATGCGATGTATGCCAAATTGAATTTTCAAGCTGGCGTCGCTAGTCCTCAAAACTTCAATACGTATCGAATGATCAGAGGAAATGAAGTCCCGGTGATTGATGCCCATTTTGTGAATAATGGAATCGCACCTACGGGATTAGGGGAGCCAGCTTTGCCTCCTACCGGTGGTTCGATTGCTAATGCCCTTTATGCTGCCACGAAGCAACGTCACTACAAACAGCCGTTTAATTAGATGAAAATAACCTGGCTAGATAACCTTCGTGTGAACGCTACCATTGGGGTACTATTAATTCATGCGTCAGCGACGATTTTGTTTCGATTTACCAAGGTGCCAGCAGATTATTGGTGGATCGCAAACCTATATAATGGAGGTTATCGCTATGTGGTGCCCATTTTTGTGATGTTATCTGGGGCATTATTATTACCGAGGGAGGAAGCCATTGTGCCTTTTTTGAAGAAGAGTTTTATGCGCATTGTCTTGCCATTCCTCTTCTATAATTTGATATTTTCGCTGTTTAATTGGCAGGTGAGATTACGCGGGAAAGCTTTTGGGTTTTCAGATGGTTTGACCTGGTTAGGGGAGCAATATTTTAACGGAGCGTCGTACCATTTCTGGTACATTTATATGATCATAGGGATTTATTTATTTATACCTATTATCGGTCGCTGGATTAGATCTGCGCCGGAATCACATATTCAATATTTTATCGGAATATGGGGATTAACCATCCTATTCAATAATCCCCATTTCCCTTATCTGAAATTACCGGTTGCATTGACTGATTTCACGGGTTATGTGGGCTATTTAGTGCTGGGTTATTACTTGAGTACGAAAGAGTTTTCAAGCAGGATTAAAAGGATTGCTTGGGCCCTTTTTCTAACGGGTACTTTATGGACCATGTTGGGCTCGTATTACTTTACAGCACAAAGTGGTAAGTTTTATGGTTTATTGTATGCGAATTTTTCTCCAAGTGTGGTGTTAGCTACCATCGGATTGTTTCTTTTATTCAGGTACCAAAACCCGGATGTTGTTGTTTTGGCTCCTTTTCGTGATTGGGTTAGTTCTCACAGTTATGGTATCTATTTAGTGCACATTATCGTGTTGTTTTATTTAGCCAAAGCAGGTGTATACGGCGAAATGCTTCACCCTAGTATCGGGGTCCCTTTGACGGCGCTTGCTTGTCTTCTGATTTCTGGAGGAATCGTCTGGTTGTTGCGAAAAATACCCCTGATTAAATACCTAGCGGGTTGATTTATTGTGGGGGTATTTTTGTACATTCGTTAGAATACCTGTAACCACTCATACCTAACCATTTAATGCACGAAATTTATAAGTTTGGACATAGCCTCGCTGTGTTCATGAGCTTTTTCATTATCCTGCTTTTACTATTAAAATCCTCCGGGCCTTTTTTTCAAAGTCCGAAGCGATTCCTGTTTTTCTATTTCCTCATTTTCGGCTTATTCACCCTCCTGCATTATTGTTTGTTTGTGGAATGGCATGTAGAAATTGTGGCTGTTTTATTCGGTAATTTTGATGCTTTTTTCTATTTACTTTATCCATTGGCCTATTTTTATGTGCGAGGGATGTTGGAGCAAAATGTACGATTTAGGTCGAAAGATTTATTCCATTTTATTCCCTTTTTACTGCAGCTATTCGATATGTTGCCGTATTCATTGACTTCTTTTGCCCATAAAATTGTCATTGCGGAATTAATCAAATTTGATATTCACGAGGTGGTCAAGCAGCAGCTAGGTTTTTTTATCTCCTCCCGATTTCATTTTTATGTTAAGTTACTGCTGAGCACGGTCTATGTATTTTACAGTTGTGAGCTTTATTTCCGCCTTAGGCCTCGAAACGCTAAAAATTTCATTCTGCATTATTGGATTCCAGGTTTTTTATTTTTGCAAATTTTATTGATCCTTTTCTTGACTTATTTCTTTTTAATTGCCCCTAACGGAAATCACTATAAATTAAATTACCAGGGGGATTCGTCTTGGAATTATGCTGGTCTTGGTGCTTATTTAGTACTCTCTTTGAGTGTCTTTTATTTTCCGGAGTTTTTATATGCACCTTATATTAATGCAGAGCGAGAGGCAAAGTTGAAAATCCCTAATTATGAATTGTCAGCTGAAAAATTGATTGAAATTGAGACGAAATTAGATTTGTACCTAGAAGAATTTAAACCGTTTTTGAAAACCACTTTTTCATTAGCTCAGCTATCAGCTACCTTAGATATTCCTGTTCATCATTTCAATTACTATTTTCGGAAAACACAACAGTCTAATTTTTTGGAACAAAGAATGCGCTGGAGAATTCGGCATGCTAAGGAATTAATTGACGCCGGTAAAGACAAAGTGCTTACGTTAGAGGCGATAGGTTTAGAGTCCGGTTTTCAATCGAGGACCACTTTTTTTGTGAACTTCAAAGAATTAGTTGGGGAATCTCCCTCTGCATACGCCGAAAGAAAAAGCCGTTAATTCAACTGATTTTGTGGTTTTTAAGACTTCTTTGTTCGGATTTTCGAAAATGGAACATACAAGTCGGTTTAAATTTCAATAAGCCCCTGTAAAGTCTTACTATTGTTTAAGCGAATCTGATACCGCCTAACCACTAAAAATAATAATAGAACAGATGAATGCAGGGAGCGAGGGTTATTGACCCTTTGCTCCTTTTTTTTATTTGATATGACCGTCTTCCATCTCGATGATACGAGTCGTTCTAGCCGCAAATTCATTATCGTGAGTGACAATCAATAGCGTTTGTTTGTATTCTTCCGCTAGTTCTTGAAAGATGTTGAAAACGATTTCTGAATTCTTTTTATCTAAGTTACCTGTCGGCTCATCTCCCATAATTAATAAGGGGTCATTGATGAGGGCCCTTGCAATAGCTACTCGTTGTTTTTGCCCCCCAGATAATTGATTAGGATCTTTTAAAGCTTCTTTTTCAATACCTAAAATTTTAAGTTTTTCGTAAGCTCTATGTTCAATTTCTTTTTCTGAAAATTGGCCTAATTTGAGGCCTGGCAGCATGACATTTTTTAGAACAGAAAACTCATTTAGTAGATAATGGAATTGAAATACGAATCCAATTTTTTCATTACGAACGATGGCAAGTTCTCCCTCTTTCTTGTTCCGCATCGATATTCCATCTACCAGTAGATCACCCTCATAATCCGTATCCATGGTGGATAAAATATATAATAAAGTAGATTTCCCGCAACCTGATCGCCCGATGACAGATACGAATTCACTTTGCTTCAATTGGAAGCTTACCTTGTCTAAGATCTTTACCGTCACAGGATCGTGAAAGTATTTTGTAATTTCTCTTGCCTCTAATACGACCTTATCCATTCTATTTTCCTCTAATAATGATAACGGGATCTATTCCACTCGCTTTACGAGAGGGGAAGAATCCGGCAAAATACGTAGTGACGATCGCAAATGTTCCACCAATGAGGTAGAATTTAGGATTGTAATTAATCGGGTAGGTTTTAATCGTCGGAAGAGATTCTGTATTGAAAGGTATTTGGTCAATTAAAGAAGATAAACTGAAACCCATCAAAAGACCCATTATTCCTCCAAAAATACCAATGCTCAAAGCAATCGATATAAAGATTTTATTCACATCATTTCCAGAGAACCCTACTGCTTTTAATATAGCAATGGAATCCATTTTCTCATAAATCATCATATTTAGAATATTGTAAATCCCGAATCCCGCTACTAATAAAAGCGTAATTCCTACGGCATAGGAAATCAGCGTTCTAACAGAGCTACCTGTTTCGAATTGAGAATTGGCTGTCTGTATATCCACGGCATTTAATTCATAGATTCGGCGGTATTCTTTCGCCACTTCTGGGGCCCACAGGATGTCTTTTAATTTAACCTGGATATCCGTGATATAATTGCTGGGCTGACCCAAAATTTTCTGAGTGGTAGATAAGGAGCAATAACTCTGAACATTATCTAAATCTTGTATACCTGATTGAAATATACCAACTACTCGCAATGCCACTTGATCACCTTTACTGGTCGTAATCTGAATCACATCACCTATGTTTGCCATCATTTTAGTAGCAACACCTTTGCCTAAAATAATACTATTGGGGATGTTTTTAAGGTCAATGTAATTTCCGGATGTCACATAATCACTAAACTTAAAAAGCCGATTTTCTTCCACCGGATCAATGCCAAAAATCGCTCCCGTTAAATCCACCGCACCCACGTTATAAAACACTTGTGCGCTAATTTTAGGAGCAACCCCTAAAACCCGTTCATCTTTTTGTAGTGAGGAGATAATAATTCTACTATTATTTATCCCTAACAACTCATTTTTAGGTTTGATGGAGGAAACGAAGTTGTGCCCATTTTGATTGATGTAATCCGCGGGTTGCTTCTCTGAGATTTGGATCTCTTTGTAAATACGAACATGGGCAGTTCTATTCGTAATTAAGCCATCTAACATGTCATTCAGTCCTGACATAAAGCTCAGCACAGTTACGAACATCGTAATACTGATGGTAACCCCGATTGCGGCAACAAGAGTTTGTTTCCATCGGGCAATCAACAAAGAAAAAGCGACCTGGTAGACGAGTTTGAATTTCATTATTTCGGCTTCACCATTTCATCTGTAGCTTTTAGGCCAGATAAAATTTCTGCTTTTTGAAAATCTTTTAATCCCACTTTTACGATTCTTTCTTCTCCAGAAGCTAGGGTTACAATCGAATCTTGCTTCAAAAAGTTTCTAGGAATCAGCAGTACATTCTCTTTTCTGTTTAATAAAATATTAGCTTCAAAGGTGATGTTTGGAAAGAGCTTTGGTGGAGCTTTTGTGAATTTTGCTTCCACTAAAAATGTCTTGCTTCGCTCATTCATGATCTCTGAGATTTTGGAGACTTTCGCTTCAAAAGCTTGGTTTTTGTAACTGTCCAAGGTAACGATTACCTTTTGCCCATTTTGAACGCGTAATATATCGTTTTCATCCACTTGTAATTCCAAAATAAAATCTTGGTAATTACCGATTACCGCAATGGGTGTTTGTGGGCTAACTATTTCTCCAATTGACTTTGAAATGCTATATACGATTCCGTTAGTTTTAGACCGCAAGATGAAATCTTGTGCTTGGTGGGCAGAAATCTGAAGATTTTTCTTCGATTGGGATGAGCTAAACTCTAAGCTTCTTTTTAAATCTCTGAATCGTTGGATCGCGGATAGGTAATTAGATTTAGCCGTTTGAAAGGCTAATTCTTTCATTTCGAAATCCACTTTCGTTCCGATTTGCTGTTCCCAAAGGCTCCTCTGGCGGTAATACAGAGCGGAATCTAATCGGAACTTACTTTTTGCGGTTTCAATCACTAATTTGGCCTCATCTAATTTTCCGGAATTAGCAGAGAAATCATTGAAATTAGCCGCTAGGGAAGCATTTTCTGCGGCAAATCGTTGCGTTTCATTGGTGATAGCGACTAATGGACTTCCTACATGGACCGAGTCGCCCTCATTTACAAGTAACTGACTTATGATCCCGTTAACGGTCACATAGGCTTGGTATTGGTCAGCTGTTTTCAAAACACCTGAGGCATATATAGATTCGGTAATAGGACCTACCGTTGGTAGGTTAGTTTCTTGCTTCTCTCCACAAGAAAATACCAAGATCCCTATCGAAAGGAGGACTATGTATTTCATAATCGTAAATTACCTAAAAAAGGAACACAGAAGAATGATGCAAATCATTTTATTCTAAAATAGCGGTTCGAATTCTTTTAATTCAGTCAAGTTTTCTGGAATTGCACTGATTCGTTTGCTTTTTGCTTGGATAAGATATAGGCTAGGGGTGGAGAATACGCCATATGCTTTTCGCACTTTGTCATCCGCTTTACTATTTATCCAATGAGAGGGAAAGATCCAATGATTCATCTCTTCATCTACTTGTAAGGCGATGACGCTTAAAGACCATTTTTCTGAATAAGGGATTAAATCCACTAAAAGTTCGGTACAATGAAAACAGGATGGACTATAAAATAGAATTAAAACGGTTTTTTTATCGAAATGATGTGTGTATAGATGGAATGCATCCAAATAAATGTCAGGGGCTTTTTCCCCTACTTGCAGCGTGCGGATGCGCTCGATTTGTGCATTGATTTTTGTCCGAAAGGTTGCCTGACAATCAGGGTCTAGGCTAAACTCTTCCAGTTTTTCAATCCATTGGTTTTTTCCTGTAGCAATAATTTTCAGGTAATAAAAATCAACTGCTGCAGCATAGCGATTAGGGTAGTTTTTTTTGATTTCTCTGATATCAATCAATACTTTTTCAATGGAGATTCTTTTGGATTGAGGTTGGTTAAAAACGGGAAAAATGTCAGTTGATTTTTGACCCAATAGTGGCATGGATAATAGGAGAAACACGAAAGCTTTCTTCATCTTAATCACGAATACATCGAACAGAAAGCCCAGCATCCTTATCATTGTTGGAGATTTGATTGTACGTTTGGGTTGTATAAATGACTAAGCCTTTCGCATTATTAACATCACTATAGGTGGAACTCCAATAAAAAAACTGAGAACCTCGGTTCGTTAAAGTACTATTAACTCCGGTGCTTAAATAGCCTGCTGCGTGCATTTTTAAGACTCCGGCGTATGCCTGTGGTCTCAAGTTTGTATTGTTCACATTTGTCCATTCCGTCACAGTAGGAATTCTCCAGCCGGTACCTAATTCTAGTGTGCAGGGATCCGTTGTTGCTCCCCAGTTGGATGTTTCAGTATTGGTGTTTGTGGTGGGGAATGTAGGCGAAGTTGTTGTGCCATTATTACGATACCCCTTTTTCTTGTTGAATTGAAAATACCATCCTGCAGCTGCCTCGGTGGCATCTGTTTCAGAAATGGCTTGATTGGTAGAACCTAGGTTTTGTGTTATCCAGCATTTTTGAGAACCACTGAGTGAGGAACTGACTGTACCATAGGTAACCGTTTTATTTACAGGAGCTACTCCATTAGCTGTGGTGTGAACAATGGTTAAATTATTCCCACAAACAAACATAAGCGTCTTTTTGCCAAATCGTTCCAAGCCTTTCCCGCTCCCAATTCTTCCACTAAAATCTACGAAAAGGTTGGGATTCGTATCCCGAAAACCTTTCTTAGTTAATTGTCCAAAAACCCCAAACGGTAGCAGCATTAATAGGATTAATCTTTTCATGGATTTAATAATAATAATCAATTTGAATTCGGTCCCCAGCGATTAGCGAATAGGTCTCATTATTCGCTGGAATATAGGTCAAGGTCGTTCCTGTTAAGCTGATAGCCGCTTTTGAGATTCTGACACCGTTGATATACAGTTTTAGGGTCGAATTAGAAGATTTTGTTTGTGTTATTGTAAAGCTTGTTTGGCCTACTGTGGCCGTAAATTCATCTGAAACTTCTCGCACTAAACTGAAATCTGTCCCTTGGACTGCCGCAGTCATGGCTGATGTTCCATTTCCTTTGACAATTCCTGTAACTGTTGAGGCACCTGTTCCTCCATTTCCCACCGGTAAAGTTCCAGTTACCCCTGAGCTCAACGGTAATCCCGTCATGTTCGTAGCGACACCAGAGGCCGGTGTCCCTAGAACGGGTGCTGTTAAGGTGGGAGTAGTTAAGGTCTTGTTGGTTAGCGTTTCAATCCCGGTTAGGCTAGCTTTTAAATTTAACGCGGTTTGCGACGCAGTGCTGATCGGCTTAAGCAAGTCAGTTGTATTGTCTACATTGCCTAATCCGATCATTGATTTCGTAATTCCAGCTACATTCCCTGTAAAGGTGGGGGAAGCTAGGGGGGCTTTTAAATTAAGATCTGTTATATCTGCTTTTAGGGCAACATCCGTGGCATTAGCTTTTAAGTTCAGAGCAGTAATGGAGGCTTTTAAATCTAACGCCGTTTGAGTTGCTGAGCTTATCGGTTTAAGAGCATCCGTTGTATTATCCACATTAGTCAAACCCACCATTGTTTTCGTGATTCCAGAAACAATTCCGGTAAACGTGGGGGCATCGATCGGTGCTTTTAAGGCTACTGAAACGCTACTTGCTTTCGTGTCCAAGGCAGATTGCGTGGCAGTGCTAATGGGTTTAAGCAAATCGCTCGTATTATTCACATTGCCTAAGCCTACTTTAGTCGCGCTGATGCCAGTAGCAATTTTAGCATCTGTGATGGCGCCGAAGGCGATGGTAGGACTAACTGCAGTGCCCGTTAAATCCCCAGCAAGCCTAATTTTGCCATTCACTGAAGAGGTGGCATCTAATGTAATAGAAGCGTCTACATAAGATTTATTTGCCCCATCCGTACTGAGTACAGGTAAATCTATCAAGGTGATTGTTTTTCCGGTGGGGAAAACTAAATTTCCTTGTAGGGTGCTCCCGGCTAACTGAACATAACGGGCATCTGTAGTCCCAATATTATTCGTTATTTCGTTCCAGTTAGGACTAACAAAAATAAATGTCCGGCCGTTATTCGATCCCGTTGGATCTCCAGAGACTATAAAAATATCACCTCCTACCGGAGTATTACTTGTTGTAAATACTCCATTATTATAAACTCCCGTATAATTTCGACCCAGTGAAATCGCGATTTCTCCAGCCGCATTAGGTTCTACACCATTTACTTTTTTAACGGTTCCCTTTAAATCTAAAGCCGTTTGAGTGGCAGTACTGATGGGTTTGTTGGCGTCTGAGGTATTATTTACATTGCCTAGTCCCACCATGGAGGCTGTAATACCGCTAACGACTCCTGTGAAAGTAGGGGAGGCTGTGCCTGCTTTTGTGGCTAATCCCGCAATTAAATCAGTGGAATTGGCTTTCAAATCCAAGGCGGTTTGAGTAGCAGTGCTAATGGGTTTCAACAAATCAGTCGTATTATCTACATTTGATAGGCCTACCATTGTAGCTGTAATGCCAGAAACATTCCCAGTAAAAGTAGGAGAGGCGATAGGTGCTTTTAGATTCAAACTCGTAATATCCGCTTTTAAAGCAACATCCGTAGAGTTGGCTTTTAATGCCAAATCCGCAATGTTTGCCTTTAAGTCTAAGGCGGTTTGAGTGGCAGTGCTAATAGGTTTATCTACATCTGTGGTATTATTTACATTAGCTAGCCCCACCATAGTGGCGGTAATACCTGCAACGGACCCAGTGAAAGTGGGGGAGGCAATAGGCGCTTTTAAGTTCAAATCCGTCATATCCGCTTTAAGCGCTAGATCTGTCGCACTTGCTTTCAAATTGACGGAGGCTACACTAGCTTTTAAATCTAGCGCGGTTTGCATAGCTGCGCTAACAGGCTTTGCTAGATCGGATGTGTTATCTACATTCCCTAGGCCTACCTTAGAAGCACTGATTCCAGAAGCTATTTTTGCATTTGTAATCACTCCCACGGCAATTTCTGGACTAGCCGCTGTCCCCGTTAGATCACCTGAGAGTCTGATTTTTCCGTTGATGATGGAAGTAGCATCCACTGTTTTAGAAGCATCGACATAGTCTTTGTTGGCGGCATCTGTCGAAGTGTTAGGCAAATCAGTCAAGGTTATTTTTTTTCCAGAGGGGAAAAGCAAGTCACCTTGCAGTGTACTTCCGGCTAATTGCACATACCTAGCATCTGTGGTTCCGATGTTATTCGTAATTTCATTCCAATTAGGTGTGAGGTAAATGAATGTTCTTCCATTATTGGAACCAGTAGTGTCTGTGGAAACAATAAATACATCCCCATCTATTGGTGGAACGCTAGTAATGAATACGCCTCCGTTGTACTGTCCAGTATAATTTTTGCCCAATGTAATCTGCACATTGCCATTTACATCCGGAGAAACGCCGTTTACTTTTTTGACATTTCCTTTTACATCGAGGGCGTATTGTGTGGCAGTGCTGATGGGTTTGGCCAAATCTGAGGTGTTGTTTACCTGACCTAGACCCACTTTGGCGGGGTTTATCCCATAGGCAATCTTTTGGTCTACAACACTTGAATCACGTAGTTTGGAGCTGTGAACTGCTCCATTTAAAATTTTGTCTGGTGTGATGGCATTTTCTTTGATGAGTGGGGCTGTGGCTAGGCCGCCTAAATCGCCAGATAATTTGATTTTTCCAGGCAAAATGTCGGATGCCAAAGGAACATCATTGAGAATGATTTGATCGATTTGATTTTTAATTTCAAGTCGTAGTGCCGTTAAATCTGTTTGATTTAATAATCCAGCGTCGTTCTGAAAAGAGGATAATTTAGTGGGTGTTCCTTTTATATTTAAGTAATCTACTGATTTAGCATAGAGTGCATAAGGACTATATTGAAGAGTGGAGCGACTAATCTCTGTATAAATGGCTGAAGTGGGGAATTTGACTTCCACTTGAAGTGTTTTAAGCGTGTCGTTCCAGCTGATTTCATCAAATGAGTTACGACCTATTTTTTGCCCTTTTCCGATAATGACATTTATTAATCCATATTCGTCAGTTTGTGTCATTTGAGACTCTTGATAATCCAGTATTCCGCCGTTGTATAGGCTGAATTTTAATTCAATGCTTTTGTTTGCCAAAGGTTGACCTTGGTAATTATTTCCGGGCATCGCTATCGGAGTGGGATCTAGAATGACCGCTTGGTAATTAATACCCGTTTTTTGGCCAAAAGAAACTAAGGAAATACCTATAAATAGGATCGTGTAGATGAATTTATACATAGCTATTTAAGGGGAGAATACTGAATGCCAAATCCGAACGTGCTTGGGTTTATCGCCAATTGACTTCCCTCTTTTTGAATGGTATTCAATTGCCAAGACTCTGAAAAGAAAACGAAAAGGGCCGTTTGGGAATTTATTCGTTTCGAAAGTTTTACATCCCCACCTAATTGAAATTGAATGCGATTAAACTGGTCATTTCCTGAAAGATTATAGACTTGATTGCCCATTTTTTGCGAACCAAGTACGAGCTTATTTGAATGAAGCAAACTGGCATAGGAAACATGCCATCCTCTACCTAGAGCAGACTTCATACCTATGCCCAGTTTTAGTCCCACATAGGTTGTGTTGTAGGAAAAAGGAATATTTTGTGCTTCACCAAAGGAATTAAATTGGTTAATCGCCAGACCTACTTGGTAATCGAGTTTGCGCAAAAAACGACTAGTAGTTTTCGAAGTATCGATTAGCCGATCATTGCGGAGAAGTGATAAATGTAAACCAGCCTCAGGATGATAGGTGTTTTGTGCTTGGGTAAGTGGACTTTGGTAGCGAAAATGAGACGAATTTAAACCTATCTGATAATTCCAATCTTGAGCCGAGAGCTGTTGGATGGGAATTAAACAGATAAGTAAAAAAGTATAAGGTAGGGTTAGGTATTTTCTATTATTCATTGTTTTAGTGGTTAGGCATTCTTTCAAAGGCCTAGGCAAGCTACATAAAAGCAATTAAAAGCATTTTGAAATATATTTTCTACTTTGGCGTAAAACCCTTAAATGGTTGTTTAAAGGTGATTGAGGCAGATCTGTTATTGTGTTGAATTGATAAATTATCAGTAAACTGATAATCTCATTTTACTATTAGGATTACATGTTTAATCTTTGCAAAAGACTAGCGTTGATTTGGTATATTGCCCTTTAAAATAAATGAAATGAAAGTTACTTATTTAGATAGTTACAGTGCTTTGAGCGAAAAAGCAGCTCAATTAATTGCTTCTGATGTACAGCAAAATCCTGCCTTACTGTTTTGTGCAGCGACCGGCGGTAGTCCTACTGGGATGTATGCTGAAATGTCCAAGCAAAAAGAACTTTATTCAGAAATGCGCGTAATTAAGATGGATGAATGGGGAATTATTCCCTTAAGTCATCCCGATTCTTGTGAGACCTATTTGGAGAATCATCTATTGGGACCTTTGGAAATAACAGCTGATAGATATACGACTTTTGATACTGCTCCTGATTTAGTGGAAACGGAATGTACACGTATTAGCCAATTCATTCATGCAAATGGTCCCCTGGATATTTGCATTTTAGGTCTCGGAAAAAATGGTCATATCGCCTTTAATGAACCTGCTGAGACGTTGAATCCCGATTTCCATAAAGCCAAATTAGCTGAATCAACTATAGCTCATGATCCAGCTTTATCAGCGGGTTCAGAGCCTGCCTATGGATTGTGTGTGGGGATGGAGGGAATTATGCAATCAAAGAAAATTATCTTTTTAGTTACCGGTAAAGGGAAGCAAGAGGCAGTTAAGCGGATTATGGAACGTAGAATAGGTACGGATTGTCCTGCCTCTTTTTTATGGATGCACCCTAATGTGGAATGTTTAATTGATACGTCTGCTGTTTAATCTTTAAACGGATGGCGTTGAATCCAGTTGGCTTCAGGTTCTAATAGCGGGAATATCCAAGAAAGATTTCGATGGACAAGCGAGTAAGTATGGCGCATAAATCCGTTCAATTGAACGGGGATTGCGCCGATAGAACTCTTTATTTCTAGTGCCGTTCTCCCCAGGATAATACGTTCAAAACCTTGTATGATCCCACAACCAATGATGTCATATAGCATATTTAGGTAGAGCATTTTCTCTCGCTGAATCGTATCATCGTAGCCTAAGAAATAGGTTTCTAGTTCATTTCCATGTCGAATAACAGTGGTAAATCCGACTAGTTGATTTTCCAAATAATACCCACGTAAAATAAAGTCCTCACCCATTTGTTTTTTGAAAGTTGAAAAGTGGTTTGGAGGTAGAATAAACGTATTAAATGGGGCATTTTTTGCTACATGAAAGTAGAGCGAATAAAGCGTTTCCTCATTGGCTATAATTTCATCTAAACTTAATTCTTGATTTCGAAGTTCATAGCCTTTTTTTCTACAACGTTTGAATTGATCTCTGTATTTTTTAGTTAAATCTGCGACGTAATCGGCCTCTTTTTTCCAACTTGGGCGGATTTCAAAAATCATGTTAGGCTGAGAGCTAAAGGGATAGTCAGCTGCGAAGGCAGGAGTTTGAAAAGGCTTTAGTTGATTTTCGGTAAAGTCTTTGAAAATAGTCAGGTGGTTTTTATTAGGCCATGAATTACCAATTCCTTTGATCGTTTCTAACACCTTTTTTTCATTAGTTTCAGGTAAACACGCGTAGGCATTTTGGCCACTCAACATGTTGTTTCCGATAATAAGTAATTTGGATGCGAATTGTTTAAAAAGAAAATTTCTTGCCTGAGTTATTAGAAAATTGTCTCTCTCCCCAAAGCTAGACAATAACGCTAAATCAATCTCTTGTATTAATGCTGTGGCGACATGTTTTTCTCCTTGGAATATTCCCACAAAACTGCACTTCAGGTTAGTAGGAGATGATTTCTCCAAAATACCTAGGTAGCGTCGCTGCAAGAAAATACACGATTCTGAGACTTTATCCCAAGTTTCGGGTAAATCACTGATACGTGTATAGAGTGAATGGGTGTAGAGTTGGTTCAATTAATGAAATTCAATTGTAGCATAAACACTGGCTGTGTGATAAATGTTCCGATGTAATGAATAAAGCATAAAGTAGTAATCCCTAGAATGTGTTTTCTTTTAATCAGGGATTTTTTGTTCAGTTTCAGCTGATTTGGAATTCATCAATTTTGACAGATAAGTTGCTTCTATATTTAGAAATGAACATAAATACTTTTGCTTAACCCTAGTAAGTAAATATGGATATTTGTTTTCAATGTACTTCAAACGATCTTGGGCTGATAATGTTCGTAGAAATTCACATTGATTTTGATATTCACATAAATTAGTCAAAAGTTCATCTATTGAAAATTTTGCAAAATTCGAGCTTATTTCAACTAGATATAAATAGGATTTTTTGTTAATATAATAGATTACTGAATCTTCAATTACCTCAAAATACTCTTTGGATGGTAGGCCAAAATGAAAGCTATTTACTGTTGTTACGAAATCACCTTCTTTTGTAAACCAAGTAGTAATTTCCTTATCTCCTTCAATTCTATAAATTCTAACAAGCCCCTTCTCGATGTAATACAATTTATCGCAAATTTCTCCCTCTTCAATGATGAATTCCCCTTTCTTAACTTTTCTTGAATAGACTAATTTTAAAAACCAGTCAAAAAATACCGAATTACTTCCTTTGAAAAAGTAAGGACTTTGAGAGAGCCGTTCAGATAATTTCATGGTTTTGTTTCAAAAAGGTAGAATAGCCATAAAATTAAAATTTTATATTGAATATGCAATTTCAGGGCTATTTTGACTTGTTAGCCATTTAATGAACAAAGCACAGAATTAGAATCCCCTGCGGGGATGACCTCTTGAAATGTTTGACGCTGCGCGTCTTCAATGAACAAAGAGCAAAGCACCAAGCACAAAGTTGGAATCCCCTGCGGGGATGACCTCTTGAAATGTTTGTCCTCCGGACTAAGCCGAAGGCGACTAAACGACGCAGTCGTGACTGAATCGCGAAGCGATGACTGCCTATTGCCTCCGGACTCATTTCCTCCGGACTGACGCTTCGCGTCATGTGGCCCCGCTGGGAATCGAGTCGAGCGCGACCCCGGCCGTCTCTAGCGG
>NZ_JBBKXX010000001.1:441644-1224144 GCF_042715595.1 Aquirufa esocilacus
GAGCGTTTAGAAGGTGCGCTCTCTTCTTTTCGTCCTCCGGACTCATTTCCTCCGGACTGACGCTTCGCGTCATGTGGCCCCGCTGGGAATCGAGTCGAGCGCGACCCCGGCCGTCTCTAGCGTTTAGAAGGTGCGCTCTCTTCTTTTCGTCCTCCGGACTCATTCCCTCCGGACTGACGCTTCGCGTCATGTGGCCCCGCCGGGAATCGAGTCGAGCGCGACCCCGGCCGTCTCTAGCGTTTAGAAGGGGCGCTCTTCTGCTTCCCTCTGGGTGGCCCCGCCGGGAATCGAACCCGGATCTAGCGTTTAGGAAACGCCTATTCTATCCGTTGAACTACAGCGCCAATATCTCTACTCTCTACTCTATTATCTCTAATCTATTATCTCTACTCTCCTTCAGGAGTATACCCATCACTATGCCCCATCAAGTGATTTCCCTCCAGCCAGTTAGGGAAAATCTGCATGTGCTTATCTTTCAGCATGTCCATAATCGTCTCCCGAAGTTCCGCTAAGTTGCTGCGTTGTTCTGCTGAGATGAAAACGGTTTTAGGGGTATTCGTTTTCCAATGGGTACGTTTTAAAAAGGCAGTTACTCGGTCCATTTTACTCAATTCGGGCTCGCCGTCTATGCCTACTTCGGATCCTTCGAAGAAAATATCTTCGACGGGGAAGAGGTCAATTTTGTTGAAGACTAAGATAGTTGGTTTGTCACCTACGCCCATTTCATTTAAAATACCCTGAACGACCTCGATTTGTTCCTCAAAATTTGGGTGGGAAATATCTACCACGTGCAATAACACATCCGCCTCACGCACTTCATCTAAGGTAGATTTGAAGGATTCGATCAATAGGGTAGGGAGCTTGCGAATGAAACCTACGGTATCCGTTAATAAGAACGGAATACCCTCCCAAACCACTTTACGGACGGTGGAGTCCACGGTGGCGAATAATTTATTTTCAGCGAAAACATCTGTTTTAGCTAGTTTTTGCATCAAAGTAGACTTGCCCACGTTCGTATATCCTACTAAGGAAACACGGACCATGCGGTCGCGGTTCTTGCGTTGCGTGTAGGATTGCTTGTCAATGGCCTCTAATTTGTCCTTTAGGAAAGCGATTCTATCGTTTGCAATACGTCTATCTGTTTCTAATTCCTTTTCACCGGGACCACGCATACCTACACCGCCACGTTGTTTGGAAAGGTGAGACCACATCCGGGTTAGTCGCGGCAACATATATTGGTATTGCGCGAGTTCTACTTGGGTGCGGGCTTGAACGGTTTGGGCTCTTTGGGCAAAAATATTCAAGATCAACAAACTGCGATCGAGAACTTTGACCTCTTTTCCATATTCCTGGATGTTAAATTCGATGTTGCGGACTTGTGAGGGACTTAAGTCGTCGTCAAAGATGAGCATGTCCACGTCTTTTTCGATAACGTAGGCCATGATATCCTCAAACTTTCCCTTTCCCACGTAGGTCTTGTTGTCTGGTTTCGCTAGGTTTTGGGTAAAACTGTGTAGCGTTATCACGCCTGAGGTAGAAGCTAGAAAAGCTAATTCCGCGAGGTATTCAGCCGTTTGTTCGGCATTTTGCTTTTGGGAAGTGACTGCGACTAAGACCGCGGTTTCTTGTTCCTCATCCGTACTGTGTACTACGTTATTTTTCATTTTAGCTAAAAAAAGCCTTTCTGCGAAGAAAGGCTTTCTTGTTAGGTAAGCTGTTATACTTATGCGTTTAGCGCTTCTGCACCCCCTACGATCTCTAAGATTTCCTTCGTAATGGCTGCTTGACGTGAACGGTTGTACTCTAATTTCAATGCTTTAATTAATTCACCTGCGTTATCAGTCGCTTTATCCATCGCTGTCATACGTGCACCGTGTTCAGAAGAATTCGATTCCAATAAGGCACGGAAGATAGATAATTTGATTGACTTTGGAATTAATTCAGAAATGATTTCTTCCTCAGATGGTTCAAAAATGTAATCAACAGAACTTGCTTTTTCGCCTGATTCTGAGGCTACTAAAGGAAGTAATTGTTCTGTTTGGATGATTTGAGTCGCTACGTTTTTCGAATAGTTGAAAAGAACCTCTACTACATCGAATTGCTTCTCTGTGAAGGCATTTAAAACTACTTCACCGATTTCGCGTACATTCGTAAAATTCAATCGAGTGAAAATGTCAGCGTGAGCCTCATTCACTTTAAATCCACGACGAGAAAGGTATTCTCCTCCTTTTTTTCCTAAGGCCAAAATCTCCACATTCCCAGCTGCGTTCAAGTCTGCATATTTCTCTTGTACTAAAGCCATCGTCGCTTTTCCTACGTTCGCATTGAATGCGCCGCAAAGTCCACGATCAGACGTTACTACAATGATTAATGCACGTTTAATCTCACGCACTTCTGTGAAAGGATTCTCTGCGCCTGCCTCTGTTTGAGCAGAAACCGTTGCAATCATTTCCGCTAATTTCTGAGCGTAAGGGCGCATTTGGTGGATTGCATCCTGAGCACGACGCAACTTAGCCGCGGAAACCATTTTCATGGCTTTCGTGATTTGTTGCGTCGAGTTAACGGATACAATTCTATTTCTTACTTCTTTTAAGGAAGCCATAGTATTCTAATTTTATGCTTTGTACTTAGCTGCTACTTCATTACCCACACGCTTCAAGGTAGCGGTTAAGGCATCATCGTATTTCCCTTGACCTAATGCTACTAACGTATCATTTTCTGTCGCACGTAATACTTGAATGAAATCTTGTTCGAATTCACGAACTTTTTCTACTGGAACGTTATCTAAGTTACCAGTTGTAGCTAAATAAATCATCGCAACTTGCTCCTCTACACGTTGTGGTGCGAATTGAGGTTGCTTTAACATTTCTAAGTTACGGCGACCACGATCGATCGTTAATTTAGTCGAAGCATCTAAGTCAGATCCGAATTTAGAGAAGGCCTCTAATTCACGGAATTGAGCTTGATCTAATTTTAATGTACCAGCCACTTTCTTCATTGACTTGATCTGCGCGTTACCACCCACACGAGATACCGAGATACCTACGTTAATCGCTGGACGAATACCTGCGTTGAACAAGTTTGTTTCTAAGAAGATTTGACCATCGGTGATCGAAATTACGTTCGTAGGAATGTAAGCCGAAACGTCACCCGCTTGTGTTTCGATGATCGGAAGAGCTGTTAAGCTACCGCCACCTTTCACTAAGTGTTTGATCGATTCTGGTAAGTCATTCATATTACGAGCGATCTCATCCGAGTTGTTAATCTTCGCTGCACGCTCTAATAAACGAGAGTGAAGGTAGAAAACGTCACCTGGATACGCCTCACGTCCTGGTGGACGACGTAATAATAGTGAAACTTCACGGTAAGCTACCGCTTGCTTCGATAAGTCATCATAAACGACTAAAGCTGGACGACCTGTATCACGGAAGAATTCACCGATTGCTGCACCTGTAAAGGGAGCGTAGAATTGCATCGGAGCTGGATCACCTGCTGAAGCTGAAACAACAACGGTGTAATCCATCGCACCTGCTTTACGCAAAGTTTGCTCAATTTGCTTCACAGTGGAAGCTTTTTGACCAATCGCTACATAGATACAGAAAACGGGTTCTCCTTTATCGTAAAATTCTTTTTGATTAATGATTGTATCGATACAAACCGCTGTTTTACCTGTTTGACGGTCACCGATTACTAGCTCACGTTGTCCGCGACCTACTGGGATCATTGCATCAATCGCTTTTATACCTGATTGTAATGGTTCTGTAACGGGTTGACGGAAGATTACTCCGGGTGCTTTACGCTCCAAAGGCATCTCGTATAAATCACCTGAGATAGGACCGTTTCCATCGATAGGTTCCCCTAACGTGTTAACGACACGACCTAAGATTCCGTCACCTACTTTAACAGAGGCGATTAAGTTGGTTCTTTTTACGGTATCCCCCTCCTTTACTGAGCTAGAGTCTCCTAATAATACAGCACCTACGTTATCCTCTTCTAAGTTCAAGGCTAGTGCTTTTAGACCGTTTTCAAAAACGATCAATTCACCTGCTTGTACGTTAGATAGGCCGTAAATACGTGCCACACCATCACCCACTTGGAGTACGGTACCTACTTCTTCTAGTTCTGCGACAGTTTTAGCTTGGGATAATTGTTCCCGTAAAATGGCTGAAACTTCATCTGGTCTTACTGATGCCATATAAAATGGAGGGGTTTATTAATTTATAAACTGATTTTTAAACTATTTATTTTGAATCAAATTTCGGGTGCAAAATTAGTCATGAAATTTGAATAATCCCATGATTTATTCAAAAAAAAGACGATAATCATAAGACTTTTTAAAGAACGTTATTTTGACAAATAATTTACACGTGTTAAATGCCGTTAAAATTCTTGAAAGAGAGGCTTTTTTCTGTATCTTCGAGGCTTTCTTTTGACATTAAATTAACACGAAATATGAAAATTAAATTACTTGCCATTCTGACTTGTCTTGTGTCTTTATCTACTTTGGCGCAAACTAAATCAAAACCTAAGCCTACTACAAAGCCTAAATTAACTATTTCGCTGACAAAAGTGCCTGTGAAAGAATTTGCGAATGAAGTTGATTCCGTTTCTTATGCCGTGGGTGTGTTAGTTGCTCAAAATTTTAAATCTCAAAAAGTGACCTTGAATCCAGCGATGGTGGCCAAAGGTTTCGAGGCAGCTACCCGAGGTGGCGCGTTGAAAATGACAGAACAAGAGTGTCAAAACGTTGTTTCTGCCTATATGATGAAAAATCAAGAAGCACTTTCTCTAGAAAAATCGAAAGAATTTTTGCCGAATAAAGAGGCGGGAGAGAAGTTTTTGGCAGAAAACAAAAAGAAAGATTCTGTTATCGTATCAGAATCAGGTTTGCAATACAAAATCATCAAATTAGGCACGGGCCCCAAGCCAGTAGCGACAGATAAAGTGAAAACACATTACCATGGTACTTTAATCGATGGTACGGTATTTGACTCTTCCGTTCAACGAGGCGAACCTATTTCGTTTCCAGTGACAGGAGTGATTCCAGGCTGGGTTGAGGCTTTGCAATTAATGCCAGTTGGTTCGAAATTTAAATTGTTTGTTCCGGAGTATTTGGCTTATGGCGTACGTGGCGGAGGACAAGTTATCAAGCCATATTCTGCTTTAATATTTGAAGTAGAGTTGTTAGAAATCGAAAAATAAACCGATGAAGAAAATACTTCCCATTTTTATTCCTTTATCCCTATTAGTTGTTTGGTTTATGCATGGCTCAGACCTGCAAAATCAGGTGAACTACCAAGAGGGTGATTTACAGCCGTCTGCTTTGCAACGTAAAGTGGAAAGTAAGGTTTTTGAGATTTTAAGTAATTACCATTACCGAAAGGTGCCGGTCAATGATTCGCTGTCTTCGAAGATTTTTGATTCGTATATCAAGCAATTGGACCCGAACAAAGTATTTTTTATTGCAGATGATATTTCTGAGTTAGAAAAGTACCGTTTTGCTATTGATGAGTCACTTAATCTAGGGGATTTAACTCCTGCGTTTCAGATATTTAATGTCTACCAAAAAAGAATGAAAGCACGCTATGCGTTCATTCACTCACAGTTAGATAAGTCGGCAGATTTTACCGTAGACGAGTCCTATCAGCCTAATCGAGAGAAAGCGACTTGGGCAAAGTCGGTTTCAGAATTAGATGATTTTTGGCGTAAGGATTTGAAGCGTCAACTATTGGATTGGAAAATTGGGGGTAAAGCGGATACAACGTCTGTTCGTGAATTAAAGGAACGCTACAAGCGTACTGAAAAATACATGGCGAAAACGAAATCTGAGGATGTGTTCCAGATTTTTATGAATGCCTACACGGAAAGTATTGATCCGCATACGACCTATATGATTCCGAAAGCGGCGGAGGAATTCAATAAGGATATGTCCCAAAGCTTCGAAGGAATCGGTGCCACACTTCGTTTAGATGGTGATTATGTGGGTATTGTAGACCTAGTTCCAGGTGGACCAGCTTACCGAAGCAAGCTAGTGAATCCTAAAGATCGTATTGTGGGTGTTGCCCAAGGCGATGATGGCAAATTCGTTGATATCATCGGTTGGTTTACAGATGATGCGGTGAAATTAATTCGTGGCCCGAAAGGAACAGTGGTTCGCTTAAAGATATTACCCGCTTCCGGTGTAACAGGTTCGCCTACCACAGAAGTGCGTATTGTGCGCGAGAAGATTAAATTAGAGGAGCAGACAGCTAAGAAAGAGATTTTGTTCCAAAAACAAGGCGACAAAACCATCAAAATCGGTTTAATCACGATACCCATGTTCTACCGTGATTTCGAGGGTGCTCGCAATAATGAGGCAGGCTTTAAATCGACTTCGGCAGATGTGCGCAAGTTTTTAGTGGAATTCAAGAAAGAGGGAATAGATGCTTTGTTAATTGACTTGCGTAATAATGGCGGAGGATCCTTGATTGAAGCCGTAGATTTAACAGGCTTATTTATTACGTCTGGACCAGTGGTACAACGTAAGGAATCAACCGGTCAAATCACACAAGAAAACGACGAGAATCCGGAATTAGTCTACGACGGCCCGATGGCTGTTTTGATCAATCGTTTCTCTGCCTCGGCGTCTGAGATTTTTGCCGGTGCGATTCAAGACTATCAACGTGGTATTATCGTAGGGGAGCAATCTTACGGTAAAGGAACCGTTCAAAGCGTGTTAGATTTAAGTCGTTTCGTTCGTTCTGAGAAAGAAAACCCAGGTGTCTTGAAAATCACCTTGGAGAAATTCTACCGCATTACCGGAAGCTCTACTCAGCACAAAGGGGTGAGTCCAGATTTCGCTTTACCATCTGCTTTTTCTGCTGAGGAGTTTGGCGAAAGCTCTCAGCCAAGTGCATTGCCTTGGGATATGATTCGTTCTACGACGTTTACGAAGACGGGAAAAGTAAATCCAGCGACCGTTAAATCATTACAAGTAGCTTTCCAAAATCGCTTGAAAACGAAGCCTGAACTATTGAAATTGAAAGAGGATTTAGAGCGTTGGAAGAAATTAAAGGAAACGAATTCGATTGCCTTGCAATACGATAAGCGCAAGAAGGAATTAGATGACCAAAAGAAAAAACCAGATGAGGCTGCGGCTGTGATGGAAGTGATGGCGGGTGCTGAAACGGAAGACACGAAGTTGGTTTCTAAAGAAAAAGACAAGCACGCGAAAGATACGTATTTGAAAGAGACGCAACAGATTATTGCGGATTGGTTGAAAGGACCTTTGGCAAGCGTAAAACCTGTGGCTAAAAAATAATGAAAGCGTTAACCGATGTGTTGATAGAATCTTCGCAACTGGTTCGAGAGACCGGCCAGTGGATTCTGCAGCAATCATCGCAGTTCACGAGTTCGGATATTATCTATAAAGGAACAAATGATTTAGTTTCGTTTGTAGACCAGCAGGCTGAAGCGAAATTGAAACAAGGTCTTTCTGCTATTTTTCCGGAAGCGGCCTTTATCGCGGAGGAAACTTCGTCGAATTACGAGGAAGTAGGGGATGGTTACTATTGGGTAATTGACCCTTTAGATGGGACCACGAATTTCTTGCATAAATTACCGGTATTTGCGGTTTCAGTGGGTTTAATCCTGAATAAACAACCCATTCTAGGTTTAATCTATGAACCGAATCGCGATGAATTATTTACGGCGGTAAAGGGACACGGAGCGCATTTGAATGGCAAACCCATCCAAGTTTCGACTGAAAATTCGCTTTCTAAGTCCTTACTGGCTACCGGATTTCCTTATTATGATTTCTCTTACCAAGACCGCTATTTAGATTTATTGAAGGAACTTATGCGTTCCTCGCACGGTTTAAGACGCATGGGTGCGGCGGCGATTGATTTAGCTTATACGGCCTGTGGGCGTTTTGAGGGATTTTTTGAAGCAAATTTGAAGCCTTGGGATGTCGCTGCAGGTAAAATCATTATCGAAGAAGCTGGTGGGATGGTGACCAATTTTTCGGGTGGCCAAGACGTTATTTTTACGGGTGAAATTATTGGTGCAGGTCCCATATTCTCGGAATTTTTAGGAACTTTGCAGTCTAAGTGGTTTGATTAATATGGAAAACGGGATCATCTTTTTGGTATTTGCTGCGGCGCTCGTTTATTTAGTTCGCCTGGTGTACAATCAGTTTTGGGGTAAGAATGCAGGCAACTGTGCCAAAGGCTGTGGAACTTGTGCGGCCTCTTCCACCCTCGATAAAATGAACAGTGAAAGAAGCTAATTCCGGTAAAACATTCGATTTTCTGATCATTAAACGTTTGTATGGCTTTATTCAGCCCTATCGTTTTCGCTTTTGGTTTCTGGTCTTTTTGATTCTCTGTATGGCAGGAATTTCTCCTGTTGTACCATTGCTTATACGCTATACCTTAGATAATTACCTAGGATTGACCTTTCAGTCAGATTTATTGAGAATGCTCGGTTGGATGCTAGGAGCGCTCTTATTGCAAACTGGTTTACAGTTTTCTACCTCGTATTTAGCTGGTTATTTAGGCCAAACCGTCATCCGTGATATTCGTATTCAATTGTATGAAAAGATCGTTAATCTGCGATTAGCCTTTTTTGATGCGACGCCTATTGGTCGTTTAGTGACAAGAACAGTCTCCGATATTGAAACACTGAATGATGTGTTTTCTGAGGGATTAGCTTCTATTGCGGGTGATTTGCTGCAATTATTCCTGATTTTAGGAGTGATGTTTTATGCGGATTGGCGCTTGACCTTGATCATCATTGCGACAGTTCCTTTTATGGTCTTTTCGACCTATGTATTTAAGGAATACATCAAGAAATCATTCAATGAAGTTCGGACGGCAGTGGCAAATCTAAATTCATTTGTACAGGAACATATTTCAGGAATGTTAATCGTTCAAATGTTCCATGCCGAAAAGCAAGAATTAGCGAAATTTAACCGCATTAATGAAGAGCACCGCGATGCCAATATTCGAGGTATTTTGGCCTATTCGGTCTTTTTTCCGGTAGCTGATGTTATTGCAGCGATTGGAACGGGGCTTGTGGTGTGGGCAGCGTCTACTTATATCGTGAAAGAGGAGATGGGAGTGGGTACTTTGACCGCTTTCATTATGTTTATCAACTTATTTTACCGACCTATTCGTATGTTGGCTGATCGCTTTAATACCTTACAAATGGGTATTGTATCGACAGAACGTATATTGACGCTCTTGGATTCGACGGATTATATCCAAAATAATGGAAACATTCAGGCGGATCACATCGATGGTAAAATTGAATTTTCGGATGTTAGTTTCGCGTACCAGGAGCCAGAATGGGTAGTTAAAAATGTGAGCTTTACGGTGGAAGCGGGTAAAACCTGTGCCATTGTGGGAGCTACGGGAGCGGGTAAATCATCTATTATAGGTCTTTTAGGTCGTTTATACGATTGCCAAAGCGGTGAAATTAATATCGATCGCGTCCCATTGACTTCGTATGAAATAGGTTCTTTGCGCAAAAATATTGCCGTTGTTTTGCAGGATGTATTCTTGTTTAGCTCCTCGATTGCGTACAATATTCATCTAGGGGACGAATCCATTACGAAAGAAAAGATGGAGGAAGCTGCAAAAGCAGTGGGAGTACATGATTTTATTCTTTCACTTCCAGGTGGCTATGATTATGAGGTCAAGGAACGTGGTGCTACGTTAAGTGTGGGGCAACGGCAGTTGATTTCATTTGTGCGTGCTTTGGTCCATAATCCGAAGATTATTGTCTTAGATGAAGCTACTTCTTCCGTGGATTCTGAAACGGAAGTGTTGATTCAGCAAGCGATTTCAACCCTTATGAAAGGACGTACGGCCGTGGTGATTGCCCATCGACTGTCTACCATTCGGAATTCAGACCAAATTTTAGTGATGGACAAAGGGGAAATTAAGGAACGTGGAACGCAGGATGAATTATTGTCTTTGGATGGTTTATATGCGCAACTCTATCACCTACAATTCAGAAAATAAACGTATCTTTGCGGGCTTATGAATTTGAAAAATAAAATATTAGTTTGTTTAATCGCCTTAATCGGTTTAAGTGCGTGTGGAAAGTTTGAGAAGTTCAGAAAGAGCGCAAACTTACCTACGAAATATAAAGCGGCTGTCGATTACTACAATAAGAAAGATTTTGATAAGGCAGGAATTCTTTTTGATGAGGTATTGCCTTTGTTGACAGGTGATTCTACACAGGAAATGGCTACTTTTTACCAGGCCAAGTGTGATTTCGAATTAGCGAATTACACCGTAGCAAATACCCATTTTAAGCGATTCTCAGAGGTATTCTCTCGTTCTGAATATGCGGAAGAATCTATCTATATGGCGGCTTTTTCGTTGTATAAGGATTCTCCTAACTTTAATTTGGATCAAACAGGTACTTTATCTGCTATTAATGAATTGCAGAGTTATTTGAACAATTATCCGGATTCAAAATACCGCGAGGATTGCAGTTTAATGATTAAGGATCTGCGAAAGAAATTAGAAAAGAAAGCCTATGAAAAGGCGAAGTTGTACTATAAAACCTCGCCATTTAATATTGCCTCGCTAAAATCAGCTGTTATCGAGATTACGAATTTCCAACGCGACTTCCCTGATTCTGATTACAATGAGGAGATGGCTTATTTCAAGGTGGTTTCCCAGTTTGATTTGGCAAAAAGTACTGTCGAATTCAAACAAAAGGAACGTTACGAAGAAGTATTGAAGTTCTATTTAGAATTCATTGATAAATACCCACAAAGTTCGTTCTTAAAAACAGCTGAAAAATGGTATACGGAAAGCCAAAATGAGGTGACCCGAATCGCCAAATTAGAAGCAGAATACAAGGCATTGCAGGAAAAAGAGAAGTCGAATACTTCAAAAATTGCTACGAGCCCGCAATAGTATTTCTTAAAAATTAACGTTAAATTTGCAATCTTAAATTATATAGAGATGTCTAAGACACCAACAAATCCATCCATCATTACACGTGATGTAGACAAGATCGCTGCTAAAACTGGTAACGTATACGAATCAATTTCGATCGTAGGACAACGTGCTCGTCAGATTTCAAGCAAGATGAAAGAAGAATTATCAGGTAAATTATCTGAGTTCGCTTCGTCTGTAGATAATTTGGAAGAGATTTTTGAGAACCGTGAGCAAATTGAAATCTCAAAGTACTATGAGCGTATGCCTAAGCCATCTGCTTTAGCTATTGATGATTTTTTAGCTGATAAAGTTGATTTCAGAAACCGCGAAGAGGGTACAACTGAAAACTAATCCAATCTGATTTTAAAGATCGATCATGAAATCACTACGATTTCTGTTGATATTCCTTTTAAGTTCTTGGGCTGTTCAAGCTCAAGAACTTTTAACTTCTATTAGTATCAGTACCGAGCAAATTCAGCTCGATCAGCAGCGTGGAGGTTCTCAAGTTTACGCTGAATTACAAAGAACGATGCAGGAATTTATGAATGGCCGAAGATGGTCATCTGATAATTTTGCGCCGGAAGAAAAAATCAAATTAAATATCAATTTACTGTTAACGAAATCCTCTGCTCAGGGAGACATCGAGGCCACGGCGCGTGTTCAAGTGTTACGTCCGGTTTTTGGCACTTCATATGAGACGGTCTTGTTGAATTTAGTGGATAAGAATTTCAACTTTAAGTACCAATTAGGTACCCCCATTACCTATAATGACAACAGTTTTTCTGATAATCTGAGTTCGATGATGGCGTTTTATGCTTATTTGGGATTAACTTATTCATATGATTCTTTTGGACCTAAAGGTGGAGATCCTTTTGTTCAGAAGTTAAATAATCTAACTAATCTAGCTCAAAATTCTGGTTCAGGCTGGGGTGTCATCTCAGATGTTCGCAGCAGAATGGGCGTTTCGGAAAACTTGATTAATCAAAACCTACAACCGATGCGGGATGTCTATTACGAATATCATCGTTTGTATTTAGATAAAATGACTGAAAATCCGGACGCTGCCCGAAAAGGCATGTTGGAAATATTAAAGTCAATTCGTCAGATCAATACGTTACGTCCTGGTGCCGCAAGTATTCGTGTCTTTTTTGATGCCAAATCAGAAGAAATCATTTCCCTTTTGGATGAAGCTCCTCCGGCTGACCGCCAGCAAGCCTTTACCTACCTCAGTATGTTGGATCCGATTAGGACGGAGGCTTATCGCAGATTATTAAAATAGCCTCCGGCTATTTTAATAATCTGCGATAAAGCATAGAGCACAAAGCATAAAGAATAAATTTCGAAGTAAATTAGTCCGAAGTCCGGAGGAAACATTTCAAATACTATCCCAGAATGGGATACCATCTTTATTCTTTGTGCTTTATTCTTTATGCTTTAAAAGATTTTAAATCGTAGTTTTTAAATCTTTTAACTCAAACACCGCCACCAACTCTGTCTTATCCGTCACCTTATTCCGATTGTCGATTCGCTGCCCTAGTATCCAAGCAACTGAACCTTTGCTAAGTAGTATTTGCGTATTCTTTTTAATGGCTAAAGGAACTTTCTTGTCAGTCAGGAAGTCAGATATTAACTTCTTTTGGTTCATCCCTAAAGGGCAAAACCAATCGCCATCCTGTACTTTTCGGATTTCAAGCGGAAAGTCCAATGTATCTGCATCTAGGCAGGCCACATTTGGATCTGTAATCGCTTTCCAGTCAGCTGTTCTTTCTTCGATGAAAATATGTAATTCTTGGGTTCCTAGTTGAATAACTTCATCATCCTCAGAGATGACGATGGGTTTGAAGTCAGCTTGACTTTTTAAACTAACAATCCATTGTCCGCGATCGATATTTAAAATATGGCTTGGAGATTCAAAAATGGCTCCTACTTTATCTGCTTTTAAAATAGCTTCAATAGAGGTTGAATTGAAATGGTAGCGGAGTAAAAGCTCCGTTAGTATAACGGTGATTTTAGGCGAAGTAGGCGGTATTGTAATCGTTGTATTTCCTGTGGTATCACTAGTACAGAAATCGTCTACAAAGGCTTGTAACTCTGCCTGCATCCAGGCTTCGATGCCTTTTATTTTTTGGCTGGTGGATGCTAGAGATTGCTCGAAATTTGCGTTTAGTTCTTGGAACTTGGGCATAATTTCGTGGCGAATAAAATTGCGTTGGTACTTGGTCGATCCATTCGATGAATCTTCACGCCAAGCTAATTTATGGGATACGACAAAGTCAAATATGTCGTCTTGGCTGGCAAAGGATAGAGGTCGTATTAAATTACCTGATTTGATTGGAATACCATGAAAACCGGCGATCCCCGTTCCTCTGACTAAATTAATGAGCATCGTTTCAGCGCTGTCAAGTAAGTGGTGTCCCGTCGCAATAAAATCGTATCCCTCTTTCACGCGAATTTCTTCGAACCATTGGTAGCGCAAAATGCGCGCGGCCATTTGGGTAGAAATCTTTTCCTGTGCAGCGAATGCGTTTGTGTCGAAGCAGATGGTGTGGTAGGGCACCTTAAAGGTTTTGGCGAATTTCTTTACAAAAACCTCGTCCGCTAACGATTCCTCGCCCCGAAGACTGAAGTTGACGTGGGCTATGCCGAAATTGAATTTGGCCAAAGAAAAGAGTTTACTCAATACAATGGAATCAATTCCGCCACTCACGGCGATCAAAATTTTCTGATCGGGTTGGAATAAATTCTCTTTTTGGACAAAATGGATAAAATCTTCCAGCATAAAAATGGTAAATTGCGTATTCAATGGAGTCACGAAATTAGTGATTCAATTTCAAGATGCGTTACAAAGGTTGGATTTTCCTGGTATTTCTTCTGAGTCTGTCGTTTTTTAGTCAGGCGCAAGGACAGCTTTTGCAAGTCATTCGGGCGGATAGTTTGAATGGAATGCAACAGGAATTAATTGTGCGCAAGACACTAATAGGACGTGTTTTATTACAACAAGGAACTACCACACTCTCTTGTGATCAGGCCATCTTGAATTCAACTACGAATAATGTGGAAGCTTATGGTCACGTTCGCATCATTCAATCAGATACGGTGACAATTACGGGTGATTCAGCACTATATAATGGGAATATGCGTCAGGCATACATCAGCGGTCGGGTGAAATTAGACGACCATACGATTATCTTGAATACGCCTAAACTTGACTACGATCTAAACTCTAAAATGGCGATTTACCATTCAGGAGCTAAAATTATAGATAAAAAATCCACCTTAACAAGTCGAGAGGGGTTCTATAATACGACTACCAAAAACTTTTTATTTAAAGACAAAGTACGCGTGATTGACAAAGAGGGCGGCTCAGTGAAAGCAGATTCATTGAAATACAATACGCTCTCAAAGGAAGCCTTTTTTATCGCACCCACTGAAATTGTGACGAAAAAAGATACGGTGATTACTAGTCGCGGTTTTTACAATACGGTTTCCAAAGTGTCTAATTTTACAGGTCGCTCCACGGCAAAAACGGATGAGTATATTCTGACAGCGGATACTTTATTTTATGATTCACCTACCCAAATTGGTGTGGCAAAGGGTAAAGTGGAATTTATCAGCCAAAAAGAAAAGGTGATTTTAAAAGGTGATAATGGTCGTTATGCTGGTAAAACAGGTGTTACCCGCGTGTATGGGCATGCTTGGATGCAGAACATCATGGAAAAAGACACCTTGTATTTGACCGCAGATACACTCGTTTCGATTAACATTAAAAAGGACTCCATTCGTAAGTTGTTTGCCTATAAAAATGTCCTCATTTATAAGTCAGATCTTTCCGGCCGATGCGATTCATTAGGTTATAATGTGCAAGATTCGATTATACATTTCTACCAAAAACCGATCCTTTGGACCCAGGATTCTCAATCCCAAGCGGATTCGATTTCTTTGTTTATGGGCAACCAAAAACTAAAGGAAATGCGTTTGCGCGGCAAGTCGTTTGTTATTTCCATTGATTCTGCGAACCATTATAATCAAATAAAGGGCAGAAAAGTATGGGTGCATTTTAAGGAGGATTCTAAATTGAATCGGGTGAATGTAGAGGGGAATGGGGAAAGTATTTATTATGTCATCGATGACAAAAAAGTAACCACTGGCCTAAATAGGGTAGAGTGTAGTCGAATGAACTTGTTTTTTGAAGATAACAAAGTGAAGAAGATTGCCTTTATTACGAAGCCTGAAGCGAAGTTTGTGCCTCCTAAAGAATGGAAAGGTGACCTGCAAGAATTAGACGGTTTCCGCTGGCGCATTTCAGAGAAGCCCACCCTACAAACGATCCTCAAGCGAGTTGAGTATCAGACACTTGTTAAAAAACCTTAAAATGCTTAGAGAGATATGAATTTGTACTAAATTCGTCTCAACGATTTGAGAATGAAAATAGTATTGCGACATATCACTTTAATTTTAATCCTAGCCACCTTGTTCGGATTTAAAAATGACCCCTACTTATTTCAAGGGGATCGCATTTTCGTTTCTCATTTATACCCTAATCCTGCCGTTGATTTTGCTCAAGTAGATTATCAATTTTCTGGTACGAATCAGGAGGTTAAAATTGCGATTTATAATGTATTAGGATTAGTTGTGAAGGAAGTCGAATTGGATAAAGAAGATCGTAGTGCTAAAATTTCCTTACGCGAATTGAATAGTGGACTTTATATGTACCAGCTCCTCGTAGATGGTAAGCCGGTCGCGACGAAGAAGTTGATGGTCCGTAAACAATAAAAAAAGAGCCGCTTAATTAGCGGCTCTTTTGATTTGCCTTAAAGAGGTGTCTTAAAAACCTCCCACTGTTCTCTTAATGAAAGCTGTTAAGTCAGCTCCTGTCAATAGATTTTGCGATAGTAAAGCTAGGTCAGAGATTTGTTTCGCTAGCGCTTTTTGTTCGCTCTCGTCTTTCAAATCAGCTAGTTTACTAATCAACGGGTGGTTTGCATTGATGGTGATGTTATAGGTGTTTGGCATAGCTCCAAACATGCCCATACCGCCACCGCCGGTCTTCGACATATCACTCATTCTGCGCATAAACTCGTTTTGAGTGACGATGGCAGGTAATTCATCGGGTGACATTGCCTCTACGGCTACCACTTTTTGTTTGTCATTCAGGGTTTCTTCGAAGACTTTCTTTACGCTCTCTTTTTGAGCATCAGATAAAATCGCTTCTAGGGTAATCCCTGTATCAATTAATTTGTCGACCGCATCAGCATCTACACGCTTCCATTGCGTCTTTTCTAATTTAGACTCCATCGTGTTAATGAAGTGGCTGTCGATCAGGGTATCCAATTTAATGACTGAATAACCTTTGTTTTGGGCGGATTGAATAAAGGCATCTTGTTGCTCGACGTCGGTGGTATACAAGAAAATCTTGTTTCCGTCCTTGTCTGTTTGGGCAGCTTGCACCTCTTCACTGTATTCGTCTAACGTGAAATACTTGTTATTCGTATCTTGAACTAGACAAAAATCTTTTGCTTTCTCTAAGAATTTCTCATCCGAGATCATTCCGTATTTGATGAATAAACCGATGTTCGCGAACTTCTCTTCGAAAGCAGGACGATCCGATTTGAATAATTCAGCTAACTTATCAGCTACTTTCTTCGTGATGTACGAATTGATTTTCTTCACGTTCGAATCTGCTTGTAAGAACGAGCGAGACACATTCAATGGAATATCGGGTGAGTCGATGACCCCGTGCAATAACATCAAGAATTCAGGAACGATGTCTTTGACCTCATCGGTAATGAATACCTGACGGCTGTAAAGGGAGATTTTTTCGCGTTGCAATTGCATCTCGTTCTTTACTTTTGGGAAATATAAAATACCCGTCAAATTAAACGGATAGTCCACATTTAAGTGAATCCAGAACAAGGGCTTCTCTTGGAATGGATATAATTCCTCGTAGAACTTCAAGTAATCCTCGTCTGTTAAATCAGATGGAGATTTAGTCCAAATCGGGTTCGGATTATTGATCACCTTATCGCCAAACTCAATCTCAATCGGCAAGAATTTGCCGTATTTCTCCAAGATCGACTTTAATTTGAACTCCTCTAAAAACTCTTCTGAATCTTCTGCGATATGCAAGATGATATCTGTTCCGCGCGTTTTCTTTTTGGCTGATCCAATCGTGTATTCGGTAGAACCGTCGCACTTCCAAGTAGCGGCCTCAGAACCCTCTTGGTAGGATTTAGAGATGATCTCTACTTCTTTTGCCACCATAAAGGCAGAATAGAAACCTAGACCAAAATGTCCGATAATACCTTTGTCATCTCCTTGGTCCTTGTATTTCTCTACGAATTCCGTAGCTCCAGAGAAGGCGATTTGGTTAATGTATTTCTTGATTTCTTCTGCGGTCATACCGATACCGTTGTCAGAAATTGTGATCGTCTTTTTGTCTTTGTCAAAACTCACTTTCACCTTTAGCTCCCCTAATTCACCGTTAAATTCACCAATGGAACTTAAACGCTTGATTTTTTGGGACGCATCTACGGCGTTTGAAACTAGCTCACGAAGGAAAATCTCGTGATCCGAATAGAGAAATTTCTTAATGATGGGGAAAATGTTCTCGGTGTGAATGGAGATGTTACCTGTTTCTTTCATATTTATTAAAATTAATAATCCTAAATTTGGTCTACCTTTTGCAATTTTAATTCCAAGTCGTCAGGAGGTGTCACATTGTCAGTTTTTATGAAAAAACTCGTCTTACTTTTATTCCTTTCATTATCATTAAATGCTCAGCAGGAATCTTTGCGGATGGCCTATCCATTTCTCCCCTTAGCCATTAATCCAGCGGATGCAGGAGCGCAGAAGATTTTTTCTGCCAAAGGGATCTTTCGCAAAAAACCTCTTTTTCAGACGATAGGCGGCGCCTCGTCTTCACAACAGTTGATGAGCATTGATATGCCTTTGCAAAAGGGGAGCTGGGGCTTAGGCTTTTTGGGTTACAATACTGATCAATCCTATGCAACTCCCTCTGGCATTATTTCATCGAATTTAGGATTAGCCGTGGTGGGTTCTAAGCATGAGTATTGGGGCAGAGGGAATCAACTGAGTTATGGTGTCAATCTTGGGGTGAATCAATATCCTATTTTAGGCAAATCGGGTTCTAGTGAGTTGTTAGGGAGTATCGGGATAGGGGCGACCTATCGAAAAGAAGCCTTGATGGTGGGAATTTCGAAGCCTACTAATCGATTTGATGGCTTGGGTGATGCGCCTCTATATTTGCAAGCGTCCTATTATTTCCCGGTGGGTGATTTGCATACACTGAAAGTGGGAACCGTTTTGCGAAAGGATCTGCAAACGAAAGTGGATTTTAATGCCGTGTTTTGGTACCAGGAAAAACTAGGTATTGGTTTGTGGTACCAGCAGACGGGTTCTGAGTTTGGTGATCCAGCTTTATTAGGTTCGCTGGAGGTACCGCTAGGTTTGAATTTCAGGGTAGGCTACTCCTATGATTTTCTGGGTAAAAATGTATCGACACTTGGTTCGACTACTTCCAGTGAAGCGTCTGGTTTTCATCAAATTTTCCTCCGTTATGACCTCGATTTTGGGCTGGGGAAATTAGGGCAATTTAGGCCTTAAAACAATAGGCTAATTATTGGTGATTTTAGAGGAAAAAATTGAAATTATTAAAGATTTTTAAAAGCTCTTTTCTACTAGTTACAAAACCTCAGAAATTTGTGCACTTATAGCTAAAAAACCCATGAAAAATTAGGGGTATTTTGCGGAGCAAATAGTAAATTGCGTAGATTTTAGCATTTATAGATTGTTAAGATTGTACTAAACCAAAACATTGAAACATTTCTTTGGCCTAAAGCCTAGAAAATTAACTTATGGATCCATTTTCCTACGTAGCCAATGCCGACACGCAAGTCATAGCTGACTTGTATGAGGCGTACAAACAAGATCCCAATTCAGTAGATAGCTCTTGGAGAGATTTCTTCAAAGGTTTCGACTTTTCTCAAACCTGGTTAGGTGAAGGAGCTCCTGCGGGCGCTGTTTCAGCTGATTCAAGCCACGTTCAGAAAGAAATGGCGGTTATCTCATTGATTAAGGCATTCCGTTCAAGAGGCCACTTATTATCTAAAACCAACCCCGTGCGTGAGCGCAAGGATCGTAAGCCACGTTTAGATTTGGCGGATTATTCGTTGTCTGATGCGGATTTAGATACCGTTTTCCAAGCGGGATCTTTCATGGGTTTAGGAGCGGTGACTTTGCGCACGATTCAAGCAGCTTTACATAAAATCTATGCGGGTTCAGTGGGTTTTGAATATTCGTATATCCGCGACGTCCAGCAAAAAGAGTGGTTACGTAATAAAATCGAGAAGGAAGCACTTTCTTTTAAGCCTACGTTTGAGGAGAAAAAGCACATCCTTCAGAAGATGAATGAGGCCGTTGTTTTTGAGAACTTCTTAGGTACAAAATATTTAGGCCAAAAACGTTTCGGCCTAGAAGGTGGTGAATCCACTATCGCCGGTTTAGATGCGATTATCAATGTGGCAGCTGATGCGGGAGTGAAAGAGGCGATGATCGGGATGGCGCACAGAGGTCGTTTGAACGTTTTGGCAAACATCATGCACAAATCATACGAAGCAATTTTTGATGGTTTCGAAGGAAATGTGCCTCATGAGATTCATGGTGACGGTGACGTAAAATACCACTTAGGTTATTCCAGTAAGCATATTTCTCCAAAAGGAAGCGAGATTTCATTGAAATTAGCTCCTAATCCATCGCACTTAGAAGCGGTAAATCCCTTAGTAGAGGGTTTCTGCCGTGCAAGTGCAGATGCGCATTATAACGGAGATTACGATAAAGTATTACCTATTTTAATTCACGGAGATGCGGCGGTAGCCGGTCAAGGTATCGTATATGAGGTAACTCAGATGGCGAAATTAAAGGGTTACGGAACGGGTGGAACCATCCACTTTGTGATCAATAACCAGGTAGGTTTTACGACAGACTTTGAAGATGCTCGTTCGGCGATTTATTGCACGGATGTGGCTAAAATCATCGATGCGCCTGTATTCCACGTGAATGGTGATGATCCAGAAGCGGTGGTATTTGTGTCTCGTATGGCGGCAGAATACCGTCAAGAATTTAACCGCGATGTATTTGTGGATATGGTTTGTTACCGTCGTAATGGCCACAACGAATCAGATGAGCCTCGTTTTACGCAGCCTACATTGTATGCGAACATCACGAATCATCCAAACCCACGCGAGGTTTACACACAACAATTAATCAAGAACGGCGAGATTGAGGCTAAATTAGCCGAAGAAATGGATTCTGCTTTCAAAGCTGAATTACAGGCTCGTTTAGATATGGTGAAGCAAAAAGTGAGCCCACCGTATGTTCCCTTGAAATTAGATAATCGCTGGTCAGCACTTCGTTTCTCGAACGAAACGGATTTCGATTCATCTCCTAAAACGGCGATCTCAAAAGACGTAATTGATTCAGTAGCGAAGGCCTTGACTTCATTGCCAAAAGGTTTTACTGCCTTAAAGCAAATCGAAAAAGTGATTGCAGATCGCAAAGGATATTTCGAAAAAGGCCAATTAAACTGGGCTACGGCAGAATTATTAGCGTATGGTTCACTTCTTTTAGAAGGCAAACCAGTACGTTTATCTGGTCAAGATGTGCAACGTGGTACGTTCTCTCACCGTCACGTCGTATTACACGACGCGAACACGAATGAGAACTACAATTCGTTAAACCACATCAAAGAGGGTCAAGAGCAAGCGCAGATTTATAACTCCTTACTTTCTGAGTATGGGGTTTTAGGTTTTGAGTTTGGTTATGCCTTAGCGAATCCAGATGCACTAGTTATCTGGGAAGCACAGTTTGGTGACTTCGCCAATGGCGCTCAAACGATGATTGACCAATTCGTTTCATCTCACGAATCGAAGTGGGGTACACAGAATGGTTTAGTGATGTTATTGCCGCACGGTTATGAGGGACAAGGTCCAGAGCATTCGAATGCACGTCCAGAGCGTTTCTTGCAGTTAGCTGCCGAAAACAACATGATCGTGGCGAACTTAACGACGCCAGCGAATATTTTCCACGCTTTACGTCGTCAATTGACTTGGGATTTCCGCAAGCCATTAGTGGTGATGTCGCCTAAGTCCATCTTCCGTCACCCGAAAGTGGTTTCGCCTATCGAA
Organism: Aquirufa esocilacus; assembly: GCF_042715595.1. Classification (NCBI taxonomy): domain Bacteria; kingdom Pseudomonadati; phylum Bacteroidota; class Cytophagia; order Cytophagales; family Flectobacillaceae; genus Aquirufa; species Aquirufa esocilacus. The sequence continues at coordinate 462,784 of NZ_JBBKXX010000001.1, forward strand.
GAGTTTACGAAAGGTAAATTCCAAGAGGTGATCGGTGATAGTTATGCAGATAAGGCCAAAGTGAAGAAGGTATTACTTTGCTCAGGCAAAGTATACTTCGATCTATTGGATCGTCAAGAAAAAGATAAGCGCAAGGATGTGGCGATTGTACGTTTGGAACAATTACACCCATTCCCTACGAAGCAAGTAGACGCAGAATTAGCGAAATACAAAGGCGCAGATGTATTCTTCGTGCAAGAAGAACCGGAAAACATGGGCTACTGGTCGTATGTGATCCGTGAATTTGGCTGGTCTAAATTCAAAGGTTTAGTAGCACGTAAAAAATCCGCTTCTCCAGCGACTGGGTTCTTGAAAGTTCATGGCGTAGAGCAAGCAAACCTAATTAACAAAGCATTCGAATAATAGATTATTATGGCTATAGAAATGAAAGTGCCCGCTGTGGGCGAGTCGATTACGGAAGTGACCGTTGCTACTTGGAACAAGAAGGAAGGCGATCACGTGAAACTAGACGAGGTTTTGTGCGAATTAGAATCGGACAAAGCGACCTTTGAATTGCCTGCAGAGGCGGAAGGTGTGTTGCATATTGTGGCGAAAGAAGGCGATGTTCTTCCGATCGGCGCAATCATCTGTACGATTGAGGCAGGTGGAGCAACGGCTTCGATTAAAGTGGCAGATGCGGCACCAGCGGCAGCTGTGCCTGCAGCAGCAGCAGCTCCAGCTCCAGCGGCGGGTCCTACGTCTGTTTTAGAAGTAAAAGTTCCTGCGGTAGGGGAGTCGATCACGGAAGTGACGGTTTCTGTTTGGAATAAGAAAACAGGGGATAGCGTTTCTTTAGACGAAGTACTTTGCGAATTAGAATCAGATAAAGCGACGTTCGAATTGCCAGCTGAATCAGCGGGTGTATTAGAAATCGTGGCTGAATCAGGAACGGTTGTTCCGATTGGGGGTATTTTGGCAAGAATCACCGTAGGAGGTTCTGTGGCTGCGGCGGCTCCGGCTCCTGCAGCAGCGCCATCTGCTCCAGCAGCTCCTGCTTCTTCAGGGGATGCGACTTATGCAGCTGGTCACCCATCTCCAGCAGCAGCAAAAATATTAGATGAAAAAGGAATCTCCGCTGCTTCGGTAGCAGGTTCAGGCGTAGGTGGTCGTATCACGAAAGAGGATGCGGTTTCTGCGGTTAAACCAGCTTCGGCACCGGCTCCAGCCGCTTCTGCTCCAGTAGCAGCAGCGTCTTCAGAACGTACACGTCGCGAAAAAATGAGCTCATTGCGTAAGACAGTGGCTCGTCGTTTAGTGGCAGTGAAGAATGAAACAGCGATGTTGACGACGTTTAACGAAGTCGATATGAAGCCTGTGATGGATCTTCGCGGTAAATACAAAGATAAATTCAAGGAGAAACACGGTGTAGGCTTAGGCTTCATGTCGTTCTTCACGAAAGCAGTTTGCGTGGCTTTAAAAGAGTACCCATCGGTGAATGCAAAAATCGATGGAGACGAAATCGTATTCCACGACTATTGCGATATTTCCATTGCGGTATCTGCGCCGAAAGGCTTAGTAGTTCCTGTGATTCGTTCAGCGGAAAACTTATCTTTAGCAGGAATTGAATCAGAAGTGGTTCGTTTAGCGGGTAAGGCTCGCGAGAACAAATTGAGCTTAGAGGAAATGAGTGGCGGTACGTTCACCATTACGAATGGGGGAGTATTTGGTTCGATGTTATCGACTCCGATTATCAACGCACCACAAGTGGCGATCCTAGGTATGCACAATATCGTAGAGCGTCCAGTGGTGGTAGATGGTCAAATCGTCATCCGTCCTATCATGTACTTAGCCTTATCATACGATCACCGTATTATCGATGGTCGTGAGTCGGTTAGCTTCTTAGTTCGCTTAAAGCAGCTTTTAGAGGATCCAGCTCGTTTATTATTAGATATTTAATCAATTGGATAGGCCTTTAGGGGCCTATTCGCTTTCAATCGCCTATATGCAAGATTTTGATGTAGTAGTTATTGGTTCTGGCCCTGGTGGATACGTTTCGGCGATCCGTTCGGCTCAATTAGGTTTCAAAGTAGCCATCGTTGAGAAATATGCTGTGATGGGTGGAACTTGTTTAAATGTGGGATGTATTCCTTCCAAAGCGCTTTTGGACTCGTCTGAGCATTATTACAATGCCGTTCATAGCTTCGAAGAGCACGGAATCGATATCGCGAAGCCGAAGGTGAATATGGGCCAAATGATCAAGCGTAAAGCGGGTGTGGTTTCGAATTTGAATGCAGGTATTTCGTATTTGATGAAGAAAAATAAGATCACTACTTTCCACGGTTTGGGTTCATTTGATTCCGCTAAAACGGTGAAAGTGACGAAAGAAGACGGTTCTTCCGAAGTGATCTCTGCTAAAAATATTATCATCGCAACCGGTTCTAAGCCGACGATCTTACCTTTTATCCCCGTGGATAAGGAGCGTATCATTACATCGACGGAGGCTCTAAAGATGAAAGAAGTTCCGAAACACTTAATTGTTATCGGTGCCGGAGTAATTGGTGCTGAATTAGGTTCGGTTTATGCGCGTCTAGGTGCTAAAGTTTCTTTCGTTGAATTTGCGGATAGCATGATTCCGACGATGGACAAGACAATGGGAAAAGAATTACAGAAGTCGATTGCCAAAATGGGCGCCGATTTCTACCTTTCACACAAAGTGACTTCTGCGGCTGTTAAAGGCAAAGAAGTAACGGTGAAAGCACAAGATTCCGCTGGAAAAGAAGTCGAAATCAAAGGTGACTATTGCCTAGTATGTATCGGTCGTCGGCCGTATACAGATGGTTTAAACTTAGCTGCGGCTGGTTTGACTGCTGATGAGCGTGGTCGTGTGGCAGTAGATGAGCACACTCTTCAAACTTCGGTTCCAGGCATTTATGCCATTGGTGACGTCGTTCGTGGTGCGATGTTAGCGCACAAAGCGGAGGAAGAAGGAACCTTTGTAGCGGAAGTGATTGCCGGTCAAAAACCACACATCAACTACAATTTAATTCCAGGTGTTGTCTACACGTGGCCTGAAGTGGCTTCTGTGGGAAAAACAGAACAAGAATTAAAAGCAGCAGGTATCGCATACAAAGAGGGTTCATTCCCGTTCAAAGCCTTAGGTCGCGCGATTGCATCGGGTGATGTGGATGGCGTATGTAAAGTGTTAGCTGATGCAACAACAGATGAGATTTTAGGTGTTCACATCATCGGTGCTCGTGCAGCTGATATGATTGCGGAAGCAGTCGTTGCGATGGAATACCGTGCTTCAGCTGAAGATGTAGCTCGCATGTCTCATGCGCACCCGACGTATACGGAGGCGATGAAAGAGGCTTGTTTAGCGGCTACGGCGAAGAGGTCGATTCACTCGTAGATAAGAGATTATAGAGTAGAGAGTATAGATGGGTTCTACCGTTACAGTCATCAAAAAAGGGAGCATTTGCTCCCTTTTTTGATGGGTATTAATCAGAAGATTTGATTCTTAATAAATATAGTTGGAATCCATTGAGGGGATGAGTTTGGGAAATGTTTTTCTTTTTTTTGAATTAAATGAGAACATTTGACCGTTAGATAAATAGAGAATTTCAGTAAATAAAAAATTATTATATTTAAAAAAAAATTTTAAAAATTAAAAATATAGTCATGTTGTATACTTTTTATTTAGTGAGAATTTTAACATATCTAGTTCTCTTATTACTATTTTTAGGATTTTTCAAACCAAACATATCTCTTTTGTGGTTTAAAGGTGAAAAAACTAAATTGAAATCATTCTTTATATATTTAATTGCCTTAATAATTTTATTAGTACTTCGTGCCCTAACGATGCCGAAAGAAATTCGTGATCAAATCGCTAAAGAAAATATTAGAATTCAAAAAGACAATGATAATTATCGCGAAGAACAAAGAAAGAAGAAAGAAGAAGAGATAAAAAACAGAAAACATAAAATTGAAAATTGTAATAATTTTAAAGACAATACAGGTAATTATACTGGATTTATTATAGAAGATGTATTTTATTATGACTCAAAAAATGTGTACCCTTTGCGTACTTTAGTTGATGGAACCCCAGGTAATACAGTCGCCGTTTCATTCTTTCATCTTGACAATGATGGAAATCAATGTAATATTGATGTTGAGATTCCCACAGACCTTGTAGTTCCCAATATTATAGTTAGTAGTGAAAAAGTGAAATTGAATTTTACTTGTACAGCAGGTCAACTTAAAAGTGGTAATATTATAAATTCCATATCACGAGTTGATTAAAATCAAATTATTCTTACGAATACTGTAATATCAGTTATTTTCTTTTTTTTGTTGGCGTAGTGCTATCATCGGTAAAAGATGAAGCGAAACAAGATTCAGAGGAAAATAACAAGAAATTTAAAAACCTTAGGTGGAATGAAGAAACATGGTTATAGTTTTGTTTTTGGTATTTTTCTTCCCGTTAGGATTATATTATACTTGGAAAACCCCAATTTGGTCCAGTGAAATGAAAACAATTATTTCTTTAATTTATTTTTTTCCGTTAGGTTTATTTAAAATAATAAATCACAGGTTATGATTTTTCTAAACGAATCAAATTTCAAGCAGTTTAACTAATAATTAATTAGTAATTAAATTTGAATAAAATAAAAAAGGTATACTTCCTTAGGGAAGTATACCTTTTTTGATTCTATATCTATTATCTATAATCTCTTATCTCTACTCTACTTCTAATTCCTCAAACTTCACTCGCTTCGCCCTCGCATAAAAGCGCCATGATAGCAGGGCAGAGGAACAAACTAAACTGGCTGTTAAGCCTACCCAGATGCCCACGGCACCTACTTTCTCGTAAATTCCTATGTAATAACAAAGTGGAATTCCGACTCCCCAATAGGAAATAACGGTAATGGCTGTGGGGATTTTATAATCTTGCAAGCCGCGCAATAAGCCGAGTGAAACGGCTTGAATACCATCAAATAGTTGAAATATAGCGCCCCAAACTACTAAGGTAACTGCAATGGCAATCACGGGTAATTCTTTCGTGTAACCCCGGACGAGGTATTCGCGGCCAAAGAAAAACAATAGGGCACAGGCACCCATAAATAGGAGGGAAAGAATTAACGCTGCTTTGCCAGACTTGATGATTCCTGCTCGGTTTCGTTCGCCTATGGCTGTTCCCACATTAATCCCACCCGCCACCGCGATCCCTGTCGCCATCATATACGTAATGGAAGCCATATTAATGGCAACGATATGGGCTGCTTGTGCTGTGACAGAAATCCACCCCATCATAACAACGGCCATCCCAAATGTAGCAATCTCAAAGAAGCCTTGCATTCCTGATGGTACCCCGATGCGGAGAATATTTTTCTCTAACACATTCTTCTGCACATGGACATGTCCTTTTCGCAGGTAAGGTTTGAACTCTTCTCTTGTAAATACATAAATAGCTAATGTTCCCGCCATGAATAAACGTGACAGTAAGGTGGATATGCCAGATCCGAATAAACCCAAGGCAGGTAGTCCCCACAAACCATTGATCAACAAATGGTTGCCGAATACATTTAAAGCCAATGCGATGATGGTAATTGTCATACCCACGGTAGTACGTTGCAATCCATCCATGAAGCTTTTCAAAGCGATGAACCAGAATATGGGTAAAACGGATACGGAGATTAAACTTAAAAAGGGTAAGGTCAAGGCTTTGTTAGCCTCTGTCTGTCCAAATAAGTTGTAGTTTAAACTAACGAGGTACGTGATCAGGATGGTGATTAAGCCTAAAAAAGTAGCTACCCGTAGGTTTGCCCGCAATAAATTACCACATTCTGTTTTATCACCCTCAGCTACGGCTTTAGAAATCATGGGGGATACAATTTGTATGCAAATGATCCCAATGATGGCAATAGTAAAAAATATGGACTGCGCCATGCCGGATGCACCGAGGCTTTCGGCGGCACCGGTGGACATTTGGCCTACTTGAATCGTATCTGCAAGGCCCATAAGCATAACGCCCAATTCGCCTACCACGATAGGTAAGGCCAATTGGACGGTCTGTTTGATTTTAGGAAAAAGGGACATTAGATACGGACGATTTCTGCGCCGATGGCATTTAGGCGTGTATCAATGTTTTGGTAACCACGATCGATTTGTTCGATGTTATCGATGATCGAAGTTCCGTTAGCTGACATCGCTGCGATTAAAAGGGAAACTCCTGCACGGATGTCTGGTGACGACATGCGGATTCCTTTTAATGTTTGCTTGCGGTCGAATCCAACAACTGTAGCACGGTGTGGATCGCAAAGGATGATTTGGGCACCCATTTCGATTAAGCGGTCGACAAAGAAAAGACGGGATTCGAACATTTTTTGGTGGATTAAGACCGTTCCTTTGGCTTGAATCGCTGTCACTAAAATAATCGACAATAAGTCGGGAGTGAATCCTGGCCATGGGTGGTCAGAAATCGTCAACATTGAACCATCAATGAAGTTTTCTAATTCATAATGCTCTTGAGATGGGATGAAAATATCATCGCCACGGAATTCCATTTTGATTCCTAGTTTTTTGAAAACCTCAGGAATGATGCCCAATTCAGGAATTTGGCAGTTTTTGATCGTGATTTCTGATTGTGTCATCACCGCTAAACCGATGAATGAACCGATCTCGATCATATCTGGAAGCATTGTGTGTTCTGTTCCATGCAATTCGTCTACACCTTCGATGATCAACATGTTAGATCCAATACCGGAGATTTTCGCTCCCATTCGGTTCAACATCTTGCTCAATTGTTGCAAATAGGGTTCACAAGCAGCGTTGTAGATGGTAGTTTTTCCTTTGGCTAAAACGGCTGCCATCAAAATATTCGCCGTACCCGTTACAGATGCTTCGTCTAATAACATGTACGCACCCTCTAAATGCGAAGCATCTACCTCATAGATTCCGCCATCTTCTGGGCTATAGTTGAACTTAGCGCCTAATTTCATGAAGCCAAAAAAGTGGGTGTCCAATCTTCTGCGGCCGATTTTGTCTCCACCTGGGGAAGGAATACGTCCTTTTTTGAAGCGGGCCAAAGTGGGTCCTAAAAGCATTACCGAGCCACGAAGCGCAGCCGCTTTCTTTTTATAGGTGTCTGAATCTAAGTAATCAATGTTGACTTGCGAGGCATCAAATTCAATGCTCGATTCCGATAAACGACGCATGCTCACGCCCATGTCGCCTAATAAATCAATTAATTGATTGACGTCGCGAATGTTCGGGATATTGTGGATGGTTACAGGCTCTGCTGTTAAAACCACGGCACACAAGATCTGTAATGCTTCGTTTTTTGCTCCTTGAGGAGTAATTTCTCCTTTTAAACGGCGGCCACCGGTTACTTTAAATGATGCCATAACTGATTACTTATTTTTACGGAAATTGTTATTTCGGTTGTTGTTATTGTTGCTTCTGAAGTTATTCTTCCGGTAGTTATTGTTCCGGTTATTGTTGTTGCTATTCGGGTATTCCGGAGCGTTATAGGCGTTTCTAGCGTTATTTGCCACCTTAGCGTGGCCTAATCCTTCTTGCGAAAGCTCATCCACAATAGTGCCTAAAAGGTTTTCTGACATCTCTTTGATGTTTTGCCAAATCACCGCATCGTCCACCGATTCCTTGTTCCAGGTTACATAAAAACCTTTCATCAAACGGGCGATGTACGCGACTAAAATTTTCTTATCCTCTACTTTTTCTTCTGCGATGGCACGAAGAATTAATAATTCGACGTTACGGCCATAATGCTTGAAACGCAAGTTGTGTTGGTTGTACGCCACTTTACGCGGTGCTTTACCTAACGATTCCGGGGATGGAGAGGGGAAAGGGCCTTGCACATTCAATTCGAAATTCGACATGATGTATAAATCATCCCAAAGCTTCTTCGAATAATCTTGACTATTGTCCTTCATATTCGGGTGAATTTGTTTCATCACCTCTACCATCAAAAACGCGTATTTTGTCCGTTGCTCTTCATCTGCAATGGTCAAAATATAATTCACTAATTTTTGAACACTTGATCCGTATTCTTTCATATTTCTGTGCTCTTAAAGCATTAAACTCATTAAAATGCGCGGGACAGCGACGAGTAAGAAGACGATAATCGCCCAAATCGCCATCACTAAAACCGCTCCAGCGGCATAATCTTTGGCTTTCTTCGCTAATTCACTTTGCTCCGGCGAAACTAAATCGGTGATACGCTCTAATGAGGTATTCAACAACTCAGCCACCCAAACACCCGCCACCGCTAAGGAAATCCAAAGCCATTCCGACGGCTCAAAACCTACTTTCCAGCCCACATAAATCACGACAGCTGTGCTCACCAAATGAAAACGCGCATTGCGCTCATTTTTGATGAGTTCCACTAGTCCATTTATCGCGTGCTTTAAACCAAACATCTTAGAATTCAGCCGTTTTAGGTGTACGTGGGAAAGGGATCACGTCACGGATATTGCTCATACCCGTCACAAACAGCACTAAACGCTCGAATCCAAGTCCAAAGCCAGCGTGTGGTGCAGATCCGAATTGACGCGTTTCTAAATACCACCAGATGGATTCTTCTTCGATACCCACCTCTTTCGTGCGTTGCAATAATTTCGCATAATCATCTTCACGCTGCGATCCACCAATGATTTCACCAATGCCTGGGAACAAAACGTCCATCGCACGAACCGTTTTTCCGTCCTCATCCAGCTTCATATAGAACGCTTTGATGTCTTTAGGATAGTTCGTTAAAATCACCGGTTTTTTGAAGTGTTTCTCTACTAAATAACGCTCGTGCTCAGATTGAAGATCGATTCCCCATTCAACTGGATAAACGAACTTGCCATTCTTATGCGCTTTCGAATTCAACAAGATGTCGATCGCTTCTGTATAGGTCAAGCGTTCGAATTCGTTTTCTGTCACGAAACGTAATTTTTCCGACAAACTTAATTCCGATTGCTCTTCTTTCTTTTTGTTCTTTTCCTCTTCGATTAAGCGCTTTTCTAAGAAAGCAATATCATCAGCGCAGTGATCTAAGGCGTATTTGATACAGAATTTAGTGAAGTCTTCCGCTAAATCCATGTTGTCTACTAATTCATTAAATGCAACCTCTGGCTCGATCATCCAGAACTCCGCTAGGTGGCGGGTTGTATTGGAATTTTCCGCGCGGAAGGTAGGTCCGAACGTATAAACTTTGGACAAAGCCATCGCTCCTAATTCTCCCTCTAACTGTCCTGAAACAGTTAAATTCGTCTCTTTTCCGAAGAAATCTTCCTTGTAATCCACTTTGCCCTCTTCCGTTAATGGAGGATTAATGGGGTCCAAAGTCGTCACGCGAAACATCTCGCCAGCTCCCTCTGCATCCGACCCGGTAATGATGGGCGTGTGTAAATAGAAGAATCCGTTGTTATTGAAATAGGTATGAATCGCGTAGGCCAAAGCATGGCGAACACGCAATATCGCAGAGAAGGTATTCGTCCGAGGACGTAAGTGCGCAATCTCGCGCAAGAACTCTAATGAGTGTTTCTTAGGCTGTAAAGGGTATTTTTCTGGATCTGCCGTTCCGTACACTTCGATGGAAACGACTTCCACCTCTACGTTTTGGCCTTGTCCTTGTGAGGCAATTAACTTACCCGTAACGGCGATACAAGAGCCCGTAGTCACTAATTTCAACGTTTCTTCTGAAACTGTTCCCTCGGATACTACCGCTTGAATATTGTGGATGGTCGACCCATCATTGATCGCAATAAACGCGACAGAAGAGGAAACTCTTTTCGTACGAACCCATCCTTTCACGACGATGCTTTGCTGCGTGGGTGTTAAACCTAGTATTTCTTTGATTTGCATAAATGACTCGGGCATTATTAATAAAAAGGCCTCAATAGAGGCAATAACCCTCAAAAATACGGATAAAAAACCGATTTATTTTATTTATTTGTAATTAAAAATCGGCTTATCTTTGGTGTAGATTATTTAGACAATGCAGGGATTATCCTTAAAACAGAATCAACAACAGAACCTCTCGCCACAACAGATACAATATATCAAGTTGTTGCAGATTCCTACGGCTGAATTAGCGGCTAGGATTGAGGAGGAATTGGAGGATAATCCAGCCTTAGAAGAAGGTTTAGATCACAATGAGGAGCAAGAACCCCGCGAAACTCTAGATGATCTGGAGCGAGAGGAGATGGAAGTAGGGGATTATCTGCAAGATGATTATGCCGGTTATAAGATGGCCGGGGATTCGTATGATCCGAATGAGGAGACGCGTGAACGCCCTTTGGCCACCGAATCCAGCACCCAAGAATATTTATTAAACCAAATCCGTTACGTTGTTCGGACGGAGCGCGAAGAGGTTTTAGCCCAGCAAATCATCGGTTCCTTGGAAGAGGACGGCTATTTGCGTCGTAATATCGAGAGTATCGTGAACGATCTTGCTTTCACCCAAGGCTTTGAAACGGATTATGACGAAGTAGAGCAGGTATTGTTCAAAGTGCAATCCTTAGATCCAGCCGGTATCGCCGCTCGTACTTTACAAGAATGCCTTTCCTTGCAATTGCACCGCAAAGAGTCAGAGTCGCCTGCGCATCTTTTGGCGATTCGATTAGTGGATGATTTTTTTGAGGAGTTCTCCAAAAAGCACTTCAATATCTTACTCTCCAAATTAGCCATCACAGAAGAGGAGCTCAAAAAGGCGATGCAAGTCATCACCCATTTGAATCCCAAACCAGGTGGGGGAGACGACGCTCCCATTGCCCCTTATTTACAGCCAGATTTCATTATCACGAATCAAAACGGCAAGATAGAGATCAAAATCAACGGCAAAAACGCTCCTGAACTTCGTGTTTCCCGTGCTTTCCAAGAAATGTTGCAGACCTACGACAAAGGCGACAAGCAGCAAAAGGATATCAAAGAGGCCGTTACGTTTATTAAACACAAATTAGATTCCGCTTCTTGGTTTATTTCTGCCATACAGCAACGCCAAGGTACCTTGATGAAAACCATGGAGAGTATCGTTGCGAAGCAATATGATTTCTTTTTGACGGGAGATGAGTCCGTTTTAAAGCCAATGAAGATGAAGGAAATCGCCGCCATGATCGAAATGGATATATCCACGGTCTCTCGGGTGGTCTCAGCGAAGTCGGTGCAAGCAGATTTTGGCATTTATCCCTTAAAATACTTCTTCTCCGAAGGCATCACCCACGAATCTGGCGAGGATTTCTCTACCCGAGAAGTGAAGAACATCTTGCGCGAGATCATCGAACAAGAGCCCAGCTCAGAACCGCATTCAGATGAGGATTTGGAGCAATTATTACTCGAACGTGGCTTCGTCGTGAAGCGCAGAACCGTCGCGAAATACCGCGATCAACTGGGGATACCGGTGGCGAGGTTGAGGAAACATTTATAATCAGTTTCTTGATTAGGAATTCAATGTAATTTACTTACCTTTGGAGTTAGTAACGTGATGCGTCATTATGATCAAAACCTTTGGTTCTAAAGAAACTTTAAAAATTTGGAATGGGGAGAGGTCGAAACGCTTACCATTTGAAATTCAAGATATTGCGCGTAGAAAATTACGTATGATTCAAGCCTCAGAGAATATAAACGATTTGCGAATTCCACCTGCCAATCGGTTAGAAAAGCTTTCTGGTTCTGCATCTGAATTCTATAGTATTCGCATAAACGATCAATGGCGAATTATTTTCAAATGGATAAATAACTCAGCAGAAGAAGTAGAAATTGTAGATTATCATTGATATGGAAAACTTGAAAAACATACACCCTGGAGAGGTTTTATTAGAGGAATTTCTAGTTCCTATGGGTATTTCTGCTTATCGCTTAGCGAAAGAAATTAATATACCTCAAACACGTATTTCAGAAATAGTAAAAGGTCGCCGCCGTGTGACAGCAGACACAGCCTTGCGTTTGTCTTTGTTTTTTGGTAATTCTGTGAAATTCTGGATGGGTTTGCAGGATGATTTTGATATTGAAGAGGAATTGAGATTAAAGAAAAATGAATTTGATTTAATTCGTAAATATGAATTTGCATAAGCTATGACTTTCAACTACTTAAAGCTCCAACGCAACGGTCCCATCTGGACCTTGACTTTACACCGTCCTGAGGTATATAATGCCTTGAACGCAGGTTTAATTCACGAAATCAGGGAAGTGGCCGAAGCGGCGCAGATCGATGATGAGGTGCGCGTTTTAGTGATCACGGGAGAGGGAAAAGCCTTTTGTTCTGGGGCAGACTTGAAGTCCGGAGTGAGTGATCCTAATCTGGGAAATGTGTTGCGTTCCATCTACAACCCAATGATTACTGCCTTGCGTGGTTTAAACAAACCCGTTATTGGAGCGATTAATGGGGTCGCAGCGGGTGCTGGCTGTAGTTTAGCCTTAGCCTGTGATTATATTGTTGCACACGAGGATGCTTATTTTTCTGAGTTGTTTGTCCAAATAGGTTTAGCGATGGATGCGGGTTCTACCGCCTTTTTAATGCAGTCTGTGGGCTATCACCGGGCGTTTGATTTAGCGACTACCGGTAGAAAGGTGGGAGCAAAAGAGGCAAAGGAGATTGGTTTAGTTGCTGAGGTTGTTTCAGGGGCTGATTGGGCAGGGAAGGTGCACGAGGTGGCTTTGGCCTTTTCGAAAAAAGCGACCTTAGCTATTTCCTTGATGAAACTTAGTTTACAACGCGCTTATAATCAGGATTTAGCAGCGACGCTAGCCTCAGAAGCGGAAGAACAAACGATTTTGGGGTACAGCGAAGATTTCGCGGAGGGGGTGACTGCCTTTATGCAGAAAAGGGCTCCTCACTTCAAAGGGAAATAATTTTTATAAAATTTTAGAGGATAGTTTTTCATTTTGCCAAAGAAATTCTACCTTTGCAATCCCGAAAGGACAATGGTTGCGTAGCTCAATTGGATAGAGCATCTCACTACGGATGAGAAGGTTTGGGGTTCGAATCCCTACGCGACCACTGATAATAAAATAAATGGCCTGTAGCACAATGTGTTACGGGCTTTTTTGTTTTCAAGGTACAGATATTGGTACAGGTTTTAATTCTGCGTGTAACTTTCGTTGTGTACACACCACCCCAATATTTATGTCTTTTTAGAGCCTATTCTAATTTGCTTACAGTAATAAATATATAGCATTAACTGCTTCGGATTGAAAAGTAGAATCTAATTTATAATACATAAAGAATAACGCCGAATTTTTACGGCATGAGTAGCAAATTGGATAACGCGAGACGAGAGTTGATTTCGCATAAAAATTTCAAATCCGTTACGCTGGGGTTACTCTTGTATATATTCATCAAGATTAATATTCCTGAATAAATATGGTTCTTTTCTTTTTATTTGATTTAATACTTGTGATGCAGTCATATCAGTCATTTCATTGCCATATTTAAACTTAGTAATTCCAATATTCTGAGAACTAAGTGAATTAGACTTATCAAATCTATATTTTACGATTTCTTGTCTATGTTTTTCAAAAGCAGTTTCTCCTCCTCCCCAAACAGAATTAAGTATTAAAATTTCATTATCATTTTTATTATATGCAACAAAGCTTAACGTTCCAGATTTAAAGATTTCTCTAATCCTTATTTCTCCTTCATCAATGAAAACTAAGTAATGAGTTCTTAAAACCCATGCATTATTTGCTGACTCACTTCTTACTAAATAGAGTCTTCCTGATTTTGATAAATCCTGACTAACACCTTTATAAAGTTTAGTTGGATAAAAATCATATTTTTGAACTAATTGAATTAGATTATCTTGGCCCCTAAATACCATAGTAACTGGGGAGTATAAAATAGAATTAGTTCCATCAATGGAATCTACAACTGAATATGGTTGCATCCTTTCGTTATACCTATCTCGTTGAATTGAAATATTGAATTTTTTGTTGTTAATATCAACATTATTACAAGTTGTATCTAGGATAAAAAATGCTTCATCAGCGTAATGTTCATGAATTTTATTTTCCTGAGCATTACAAGAATAAATAATTGAGGCTAAGAGAATAAACTTAATTACCCTTATCGATATTTTCATATTTTAATTTTTTGTTTTGAATAAATAAAATTAAAAAAAGAGCTTAATAACCCAATATCTGCAGTTTTGGCTGTAATTTTTTTTATGTTCATCTGAAACAATAAATAAATCATTTTCCAATTCATAAATATCCTCAGCATATTTTAAAGGGAAAAGCAGTTTTCCTGAATATGAATCTAATAAGCCGATCTTAAGTTTGTTATTTTTGTATTTACCAACCTGAATATATTTTTCCGATAAGGAAAGAACTGAATAATCATACTCTTCATTTGAGGCATATGTCGAATCAGTGGAATTGAATATAGAATATTAAAGATTTTCCTCTAAAAATGGGATGAAATTTTGACCGTAAGTGGATAAAAATAAACTTAATAATACTGTAAGTCTTAAAAATAAGTAAGTCACTTTTTTTATTTTTTCTCCACAACCATAAGAGTATCTCATTTTAAATTTTAATATTCAATTCAAAGCTAGATAATATAATCAAAGAAATTTCCATAGTAAGATATGTAATTATTTAACGGTATTTATTTCGATTTAGGAATAGGTCTTTTTTGTTTTACCATTGTAGTTTAATACTAAACACCACCCCCTTATCGTTCTGAGAAGTAAAATTTCTGCATGCGTCGTAAAATCAAAATTTCATTCCTAGTCTTTTTTGTCATTCTAGGTCTATCTCTTGCACTTCTTTTGGCCTACATTCAGGCGGATGCTAGATTTATTATGCCGGTGAAAAATGCGTCAAGAAACGATTATAGTCAAAAGTCGATGGGTTCTCCCCGCGTAGGGCACAAGCACCAGGGATCTGATATTTTTGCCAAAAAAGGAACCCCTGTTTTATCTGCAACTAGGGGGATTGTTATCTACAATGGAATTCTGAAGCTAGGTGGTAAGGTGGTGCTTGTTTTGGGTCCAGATTTTAAAATGTATTATTTTGCGCACTTGGATACCATCATGACGACTAAATTGCACATGGTGGAAGTAGGAGAGCAGATAGGTGAAGTAGGAAATACAGGTAATGCTAAGTCTACTCCTGCACACTTACATTTTTCTATTCGAAACTTCTTTCCCTATAAACAAGGCAGTTATGAAGACCCTGTGCCATTTTTGAATAAGGCGAGTCGTCGTTAATTCGAAGATTGTGCTAATGGCATATGGAATGGAAGACCTATATTTTTACAGGTCTTTTTTTTTGCCTAATTTACAGTCCTATGGTACAATACAATACAAAAGACTGGATAGCCTTTATCTTTAAGCTGCACAAGTCAGATACTTTTAGGCAATTATTGCCTCTCATGTTCTTTATTGGAGGATATTCCGGATTTATATGTTATTTAGAGATGGAATATTTTCACTTAGGAGAGGATAGCAAGGTGAAGAATATTTCGATTATGCACGGTATGCTGGGATTTGTTATCTCTTTGTTGCTAGCCTATAGAACTAATACGGCCTATGATCGCTGGTGGGAGGGAAGAAAATTGTGGGGATCCTTAGTGAATTCAAGTCGCAATTTGGCATTAAAATTAGCGTCGATTTTAGATAATGAAATTGATCGTCATTTTTATCAAAAAATCATTCCGCTATATGCTCATGTACTTCAAAAACATTTAGCTGATGATGAATCAGGATTAGTGCTGTTTGATGGATTGGATTTGGAAATTGATCATACGAAACACAAGCCTAATCAAGTGGCTAAAATGATTATAAAAAAATCAAATGATCTTTACAAGTCAGGCAGCTTAAGTGGACATCAACTGCTCTATATAAATACAGAATTACAGTCGTTTACGGATGTATGTGGAGCCTGTGAACGAATTAAGAATACGCCTATACCATACTCTTACAGTGCTTTCATCAAGAAATTCATCTTTATATATGTCATGACCTTGCCTTTCAGTTACGTGTTTACTTTAGGTTTTTATGTGATACCCGTAGTGGTTTTTATCTTTTATGTGTTGGCTAGTTTGGAATTAATTGCAGAGGAAATTGAGGATCCTTTTGGGAATGATGCGAATGATTTGCCAACGGAGAAAATTGCGGCAAATATCAAAAAACATGTAGAAGAGATATTGGGGTAATGCCTTATTTCAAGGCCTTTTGCAATACTTGAATATTCCCATCGATCGATTTCGTGTCGTAGGTTAATCCTAAGATTTTGGCCACAAAAGGGTAGACGTTCACATTCTCAAATCCATCTAGTTGAAGTCCAGATTTGATGGCAGGGCCCCAGGCCTGGAAACTGGCACGCATTTCGGATAAAACAGTATCAAAACCGTGTTTGCCTTTTGAGGTTTTGCGCGTAGAGAGGTTGAATACTTGTGGGAGTTTGGGCACTAATAAAAGATCTCCTAAACGGTTATAGCGATCATCTGATTTGCGGTAATGCCAATGCGCTGGAGTTTCATCCATCATATAGGTCGTAAAACGAGTATCCTTTTTCAATTCCTGGTAGGTAGAATCGATTTTCGATGGATCTTTGGCATACACATGTAACAAAGCATCGCCCCAAGGCACCTGAAACGCAGCGGTATTCAATGGCGCAGGTTTACTTATGGTATTCACATTGTCCACCTCTTTCATGCCATGATCGGAGACAAAAACGAAGTTGATGGGCAGTCCTAGGGGAGCAATGGCCGCTTCTAAATCCGCGAGTGCTTGATCGACAAATTGTACCGATTGTTTTACACGCGGGTCTTCTGGGCCAAATTCGTGTGCGTCGTGATCGACCTCCGGAAAGTAGAACGTGATTAAATGCGGACGCTTATCAGCGGGTAAGGAAAGCCAATTTTTGACCTGTGCGATACGTGTTTTGATATCGATGACCTCGTTGTATACGTAATAATAGGAGGGGTAGGTGTCTTGAATATTCGCATCTGACGCCACCCAGTAAAAGCTAGCGGCCATCATTTGCTGTTTTTCAGCGAGTACCCAAAGCGGCGTTCCCCCATACCATTTTCCCTCGCCCACCATTTTCTTGTTGGACATGCGGTACTCTTGACCTGAATGAACGTCTAGATAGGTGTTATCCACTAAGCCGTGATGCGCCGGGTATAAACCCGTGGCGATGCTGTAGTGATTTGGGAATGTTAAAGATGGGTAAGAGGGTTGCATATAGCTCGCCTTTACGCCGGACGCTTCTTTCGATTGCAGGAATTTTGCCTCGTATTTGTGCGAAAAATCGGATCGAAATCCATCTGCTGAAATGATGATAACATAAGGCTTATCTTGTTGAATCTTGGCGTTCGATCTTCCCGCAATGATGTGTTGGGTAGTATCTTGCGCCCAGCCTGAAAGGCTAAAAAACAATAATAAAGCGAGTATTCTCATTTACTTCTTTTTCCAAAAATTGCCTCCAGACTTTCCGCCTGAATGACCACCTGATTTACCACCACCTTTGTATCCACCTGACTTGCCCCCGCCCTTATAGCCTCCGAAAGAACTTTTTTGGGCAGCGGGATTGTATTCAGGCGTCTCCCCAAATTCCTCCGGAACAGGCGCTTTCGTTACTTCTTTCTCTAATAGATCTTCGATTGTCTTAAACTTGCGTTGCTCTGATTCTGTGATGAACGTGTAGGCAGTTCCTTTCGTCTGTGCACGTGCGGTACGACCGATACGGTGGATATAATCCTCTCCATCATTTGGCACGTCGTAATTAATGACTAATTCAATTTCATCAATGTCGATACCGCGACTTAAGATATCCGTAGCGACTAAAATCTTCGTTTTCTTATTTCTAAAATCTTGCAATACTTGCTCGCGAACCTCTTGCTCTAAATCCGAGTGTATTTCCTCAACAGAGAATCGCGCGCGTTTTAAATCAGCCGTCAGGGATTTAACGTTTTGCTTTTTGGAACAAAAAACAATCACGCGGGTATAATCCTGCAACTTCAATAGGTGCTTCACTAGCGGACTCTTTTGCTTCTCGTATACCACAAAAGCCTCCTGAACGATTTGCTCTGGGGGTTTCGAAACGGCGATGTTGATTTCGACCGGATTTTGCAATAGTTTTTGGGCCAAGGTACGCATCTTAGGCGCAAAGGTTGCGGAGAATAGGAGGTTTTGGCGCTTTTCTGGCAGGAACGAAATGATCTTCATCAAATCATCCGAGAATCCCATGTCTAGCATGCGATCCGCCTCATCTAGCACTAAATAACTGCAGTGTTTTAGGTTCACATAGCCCATATTCAAGTGGGCGATCATGCGACCTGGGGTACAAACCACGATATCAACGCCGCTTGTCAAAGCTGTTTTCTCCGTCGTAAAGGAATTTCCATCCCCACCACCATAAATGGCTATCGAGCTCACATTCGTGAAATAACCTAAACCTTCCATGTTTCCGGCGATTTGAATCGCTAGTTCACGGGTAGGAACAATGATCAGGGCATTAATGTGGTCCTCTGGATGAGGTTCGGTAATTAATTTGTGAATGATGGGCAAAAGGAAAGCGGCGGTTTTTCCGGTTCCGGTTTGGGCTGAAGCTAAAATGTCGCGGCCCGCTAAAATGGGTTGTATAACTTGGGATTGAACCGGCGTTGCGGTCTTGTATCCCATGGAACTGATACCGTCTAAAATTTGTGGGCTGAGCCCGAGTTCTTCAAATGTCAAAGTATGTGTGTTTATTTTACCTTCTTAAAGGTGGACAATCAATGCTTCGATCTAAATGGAAGATTAACTGAAATTGAGTAACAAAATAGTGATCGACTAAGTTCGTCGCGTATTCGGATGGAATTAAAAGTTTTGTGGTTAGCTCCGTTTGTGCCGGTTGGTTTTTAGGCGCTGAAAAAAGATTGCCTAATTGCGTACGCAAGCTAGCTTCAAAGCCAAAATCCATAAAGTCGTTCAACCGATAACGGAAACCTACCCCTACAGGAATAGAAAATCCAATCGATGGAATTGTTTCATTGTAATTGTGAATCGGATTTGTCGGATAATCACTAGCTATCACGTCAGAATAATTCCGCCAAGAGGCTCCGGGGATACCAGCACCACCTAAAGAATCCAACTGATAAAGCTCTGGATTCGTAGAAACTAAGGCAATTCCTGCGGATAAATAGGGTGAGAATCGATTGCGCTTTAAATAACTCTGTTGGTTACCATTTAATTCCAAAAGTCCCGAAAGACCGAATTCTATGATATCATTTCTAAAACGGAAACGTAAATCTGGTGTTTTAGGAAGCAGCGCTGAGTTGTCAAAAGTATAATCATTTCCGGCTAAGCGGATATAATTCAAATTTCCTTTAATCGAAAAGTTCTTGCTGACGTGGCGGGTTAAATGACCCCCTACATTGAAACGACTTTGGTCATTCACTAGGCGATTAAACATTGTTAATTCGTCCGTTAGGCTGTAGTAATGCGAGCTGCCTGCCCCAAAACCAATCGAAGTATGTGGATTAAAGGTAGATCTTCTGAAACCAGTACCTCCTTTTTTACCTATTTTCCAAAATTGAGCCTGAGTGGCTGAACTAAACGCCAGGGTAATGATGAGGATTAATGAACTTATTCGTAGCATAGTATGCGGAATTTTTAACGTCAAAAACAAATATACTCATAATTCGATAAACGCTAAGAGCTTGGAATTATTTTGCGTAGCTAATTTGGAATATTTCTAACTTGCTTCTGTCCGGAAGCTTCGGTAATTTTAGGTATAATTCTGTAACCATGAAAAAAATCATTCTCCTTATGTCTTTGGCCATATTGGCTTCTTGTGGATCTAACTCAGAAGTGAGCGCCCCCACTGAGAACTTAAATGAAGTATTGACGTGTATTGATGCCAAAGGCTTAGTCTCTAAATACGGCGCTAAATCAGTTATTCTGGACACATCGATTGTTTCAGGGGATGATACCCTGAAAGGAGCGATCCTTTTCCCAGGGACGGCTAAACAAGCGAATGTATTCTTTCACGATGGGAAAATTTCTGACGTAAGTATTCAAGGTGAAAGTTCTGCTTGGAAAACCGCTTCAGGCTTATATCTAGGTTTGCCTTTGCAAGATGTGGAGAAATTGAATACGAAAAACTTCACCATCTCGGGATTTGGTTGGGCGCACGGCGGCTCAGTGGTTTCTTGGGAGGGAGGTAAATTAGCCGGGGATAGTACGCTAACACACTTGGCTTCTTTCCGTAATAAGCGCCAAAATATCTCCGTAGAGGAATTCAATAAAGTATCAGGAGAGGCTGAATTTGATGTGCGTCATCCATCCATTCAGCAAATGAATCCGGTACTAGAGCAAATTACGATTTTGAAGCCTTACATCCCGTCGAAAGAAGAGGGGAAAGGCATTGCGAAGAAGATTCAATCTAGCCAAATACCGGTTCGCTAAGCTAATTTAGGGTTATTCTTGTGGCGGTCCGCATCGCGTTCCGTCTTCTTTAAGAGGTTCTGTTTTAGAGCCTCTTCTAGGTTTATGCCGGTTTGGTTTGCTATACAAATTAGAACGAAAAGCACATCAGCCATCTCATCACCCAAGTCCTTATTCTTATCAGATTCTTTCTCGGATTGTTCCCCATAGCGACGCGCGATAATCCGAGCGACTTCGCCCACCTCTTCCGTTAACATCGCCATATTGGTTAGCTCGCTGAAATAGCGAACGCCTACCGTTTTAATCCACTCATCTACTTGTTGCTGCGCATTTGAAATCGTCATAATTAAGGGTTTTTAGAGTCGATGATGATGGTGACTGGTCCATCGTTTGTCAAGTTGATTTGCATATCGGCTCCAAAGACGCCGGTTTGGATTAGTTTGCCTACTTTGTCTGACAAGGATTTAATCATCAGCTCATATAGTGGAATGGCTTTTTCAGGTCTGGCGGATTCCAAAAAGCTAGGGCGATTCCCTTTGCGAGTTGCCGCATACAAGGTAAACTGACTCACTAATAAGAGCTCGCCTTGGATGGCTTGTAAATCTAAATTCATTTTTCCCTCCTCATCGGAGAATACACGTAATCCAGCGATTTTACCAGCTAAATAAGCCACATCTTCCGGCGTGTCGTCCACGTGAATGCCTAGTAAAACAACAAAGCCCTGTTGAATGGAAGCCTGTAATGCACCCTCAATGTGCAAAGTAGCTTGACTCACGCGTTGAATAACGGCAATCATAAGATTACAGGAGTAAGTAGACGATCATGAAATAGACTCCATAGCCTAAAATGTCATTCGTCGTCGTGATAAACGGGCCACTTGCCACCGCTGGATTGATCTTCAATTGATTCAATACTAGGGGGGTAATGGTACCCATTAGACTAGCCAGCATTACCACCGCAAAAAGCGAGATGGAAACGGTCATGGATAACATAATTTGGCCTGAATCCACTAATAAAGAACATCCAAAAGCGAATATCGCCGCGATTAATGCGTTGATTAAAGCAACTAAGAGTACTTTCTGAAGACGTTTCCACAACGTGGTATCTAAACCGCTTTTATCTGCTAAAGACTGCACAATTAAAGAAGAAGATTGAATTCCTACATTACCACCGGTCGAACCGATCAACGGAATAAAGGCAGAAATGGCGGGTAAAAGGGAGATGGTATCGTCGAAGCGATCGATGATTTTAGCGGCTAAAAAACTACCCACCATACCACCAATCAACCAAGGAAGACGAGATCGTACTAATAACCACACGGAGTCATCTTCCTCTACATCCTCCGAGATACCGGCCATGACCTGAATATCTTCTTGTGCGGATTCTGTGATGAAATCGACCACGTCATCGATGGTGATGCGGCCTAGTAATCGGCCTTGAATATTAACCACTGGAATGGCCTCTAAATCGTATTTCTGCATTAAATCGGCTACTTCCTCGCCGGAGGCATAGGTTTGAACCGAAACAATTTCATCATCTTCATAGACGTCAGCGATCTTAGAACCACGCTTCGCTAAAATGATTTTCTTTAAGGAAACCGTCCCTAATAACTTACCATCGTCGTCGATCACGTAGACCGAATACACTTTCTCCACGTCCTCCGCTTGCTTGCGGATTTCCTCGACACATTCGGTCACGGTTTGGGAGATGTTAATCTTGATTAACTCTTTTTGCATTAGACCACCGGCGCAGTCTTCGTCGTAATGCATTAAATCGATAATGAAACGGGCCTGTTCGCGGTCTTTCAAGAGTGCGATCACTTCCTCACGTACTTTGACCGGTTGTTCATTTAGAATATCCACCGCATCATCGGAATCGATCACGTTAATGTATTGCGCGATTTCCTTAGAGGTAAAGTTCTTTAGGAATTTCTTGCGGTCATCGGTATCGAGAGTTGATATGATTTCAGCGGCGATTTTCGTGTCAATTAATAACACGATATATTTCGCCTCCTCCGTCGTTAACTCTATCAAGATTTGCGTGATATCCGCAGGGAATAAGCCGTCTAACTTCAATAAAATCTCCTCATTCGCCTGATTTTCGATCAATAAGCGAACGTCCTCTATGAACTCTTTAGTCAGTTCAAACGGAAGGTGATTTGGGTTAACTTCTTCCATGGTTTGAGGGATTTTAGATTTAACAGCGCAAATTAGTAAAAATAGATCGATTAAGCGCCTAGGTAGCCATTATCTTTCCATAAAATCGTTAATTCGGTGAACTCGGCTACGCCTAGTTGTTCGGCACGTTTACTCAGCAAAGGATGTTCCGGTAATTGCAAGGCTCTGAGGGCATTACGCAAAGTCTTGCGACGTTGGTTAAAGGCCATCTTCACTAAAGACTTGAATTTCGCTGGATCGCATTCTAGTTTTTTGTCCCAATTTCGAACGAGGCGAATGACGCCGGAGTTGACTTTGGGAGGAGGGGTAAATACCTCCGGTCCTAAGCTGAACAAGTACTCGATATCGTAGAAGGCCTGCAAAAGCACGCTCAAAATACCGTAATCCTTGTTTCCTGGCTTGGCCGCTAGGCGTACTGCCACTTCTTTCTGTAGCATGCCTACCACCTCAATGCATTGGTCTTTGTATTCCAAAATGCGGAAGAAGATCTGCGTCGAAATGAAATAGGGGAAGTTTCCTACGATGGCGAATTTTTCATCGCCAAAAATGTTCTCTAACGGATAACGCAAGAAATCGCCGTCGATTAAGCGCGGCCCGGTAAATTCTAAATAGTTCTTACGTAAGTAGTCCACAGACTCTTTGTCGATTTCGATGAGGGAGGTTTCGTATTCGGTTTTTTTGACCAAAAACTGTGTCAACACACCCATCCCCGGCCCAATCTCCAATACTTTCGTATAGGCTCCAGCGGGCTGTAAGCCATCTACGATGCGCTTTGCCGCGTCTAAATCATTTAAAAAATGTTGTCCTAAACTCTTTTTTGCTCTTACTTGCACCGGGTCTCTGGGGTTTAAGGAGTAAAATTAAGCCCTTTTTTGTACATTTAAGCAAAATTTTCGATTAAAGGCATGGAGGACAAGCAGGCCCTGATTAAAACATTGGATACCCTGAAGCTTTTTGGCATCGTTATGGCGCTCGATGGTACCATCTCGCATGCGAATGCCTACACGCATCAATTGCTTGGCTACAAGCCGGGGGAATTAAATGGAAAGGACTTTTTTAGCACCCTTGTCCCGGACGGAGAAAGCGAAATCCGCCGTACCTCTTTTGACAAAGCGATCCAGACCGGTGGTCTATTCGAAGAACGCGAACGGAATTACAAAACGAAGTCAGGGGCCATCAAATGGGTAGAAGTCGCTTCTACCGTAGTGAGCGATAATTTCCTGAGTATCATAGGGGAGGATGTCAGCGAGAAGAAGAAAGTGTCAGAAGCCCTAACTCGCTCGAATGCCCAATTACAAGACTTAATTAACAATACGACCGACCTGATTCAAATCACCGGGGTGACCGGACGTTTCCTTTTCGTAAACCGTGCCTGGTTAGAAACCATGGGATATACAGAGGAGGAAGCCAAAGATTTAAAAATACAGGATGTGCTCCATCCCGAGTTTGCTCATCAGACGCAAGCTCAATTTGATATGCTGGCGAAAGGGGAGGATATTCCAGAATTTACCGCCGTATTTAAACGCAAAGATGGTCGAAGGCTCTATGTTTCAGGATCTGCCACATGTCGTTTCGAGCGTGGGGTTCCTACGGCATACCGTTGTATTCTACATAACTCTACGGCGAAAGTCCGTGCGGAGCGAGCGAATAAATTATTCTCTTCTATCTCTCAGGTAGCGATCAATTCCTCAAATCTAGATGATTTGTTTGTGAACATTCACAAGCAATTAGGCGAGGTGATCGACGTGAAGAACTTCTTCATCGCGCAATACGATCCAGGGAAGAGTTATATCTATTTCCCCTACTACATCGATGAATATTTTAACTCCCGGGTGCACTTTACGAAGCGACGCTTAGGGAATGGCTTGACCGAATATGCGTTGATGGCGAATAAGCCGCTGATTTTGCACGATGATGAGATCCATCAGTTAGCGGCAGAGAAGAAGATTTACTTGTATGGGGTGGTTCCTAAAGTTATGCTCTGTGTTCCCCTCCGCATCGGTGATCGCGTGACGGGTATCATTGGAGTGAAATCCTATGAGCGGGCGAATAAATACGAGAACCGAGATCTAGAGTTATTGGACTTTATTTCTGGGCAAGTGGCGATTGCGATTTCGAGGAAGCAGGCGGAAGAGGCTTTGGCCAGAGAAACGGCACGATTAAATTCCATCTTCGAAAGTTCGTCTCACCTCATGTGGTCTGTGAACAAGCGATTGATGCTGATGAGTTTTAATCACGACTATGCGGACTTATTGCAGCAAGAGATCGGGATTACGCCACAATTGAATTTTAGTTCGGAGACGATGGGCTTCAAGATGATGGCGCCGGAGCAACGAAAAGCGATGGAGGAGCATTATAAACAAGCGTTTAGAGGCACGAAACAGCACTTTGAGCTTTGCCTGAATAAGAAAGATGGGACGGATCGCTGGTTAGAGATTTATTTGAATCCCATTTTAGACCAGGGTATTATCTCCGAGGTTTCCGGTATCGCTCGGGATATTACGGATATTAAGAAGTACCAAACAGAACTAGTGGAAGCCCGCGAACAAGCGGAGCACTCGTTGAAGGTGAAGGAACAGTTTTTGGCGAATATGTCGCACGAAATTCGGACGCCTATGAACGGGGTGATTGGGATGGTGGACTTACTTTGCGATACACCGCTGGAGGAAGAACAACGGGATTATTTACAAACGATACGCAAGTCGTCAGAGACGCTACTGCATATTTTGAATGATATTTTGGATTTGGCCAAAATCGAAGCCGGCAAGATGGTCTTACATCCTACGGATATTCTGCTAGAGGATGTTTTCGATCGTTTGATGGCTTTATTTACGCCGTTAGCACATCAGAAAGGGAATAAAGTCTCGTATAAACTAGACGATAAAGTGCCCGCGTATGTGAAGGCTGATGAGACCCGCTTATTACAGATTCTATCGAATCTTACTTCAAATGCACTGAAGTTTACCGAGAATGGTTCCGTTAAGATCTCGGTGAAACCCATTTCGGTTTCTTCTGATGTGTCGGAATTAGAGGTTCGGGTTTCGGATACGGGGATTGGTATCAGTCCTACGAATTTAGAAAAACTCTTTAACGCGTTCCAACAAATAGATAATTCTACCTCGAAAAACTACGGTGGAACCGGATTAGGACTAGCGATTTCTCGCGAATTCTGTAAGATGATGGACGGTGACATCGGGGTGGAGTCAGTGGAGGGAAAGGGAAGTACGTTCTGGTTTACGATTAAACTCGCGATAGGGGATTCTTCTCTAGCGGCCAAAACAAAGAAAGACGAGAATCTTTCCATTTCTGGGACTTTGCATTCCGTACATGCGCGTGTCTTGTTAGTGGATGATAATGCCACAAATCGCAAGGTAGCAAGTCAGATTTTGATGAAGGCGGGTTGTGAGGTTTTGATGGCCTCCAGCGGCCAGGAAGCCATAGGTATTTTGCAAAAAGACGCTCATTTCGATTTAGTGTTGATGGATATCCAAATGCCAGAAATGGATGGAATGGAAACTACGCGTCGTCTGAAAGCATTGAATCTAGCCGCTTTACCACCTATCGTGGCGATGACGGCCTATGCGATGAAGGAAGATCGAGAGCGCTTCTTAGCAGCCGGAATGGACGATTATTTAGCCAAACCGATTCGGGCGCAGCAAATCATTCAGATGGTTTCGCGCTGGGTGTCCGAGGGACACGGCGTCATTCAGGAGGCCGAGGTGTCTACTGGTTTTGTGGTCGACGAAGAGGTTTTAGCCTCGCTTTCGGACGCTGTGGGCGGAGATCCTGCCTTTGTCCAAAGCATGTTAGAAGAATTTACCGCAGAGGCCAAAGAACAGATTACGGCTGCTATCTCTGCTCATGCTGAGTCGAATTGCAAAGGAGTTCAATCCGAACTACATACCTTAAAGGGAAATTCAGGTACCTTAGGTGCGGCACAAGTGCATTCGATTTGTGAAAAGATGGAGTTGAAGGCCAAAGTCTGTGATTTCACCCAATTCGCCACCGAGATTGTCGATCTGCAAATTGCTTTGAAGAATTTCGAAGACGCGATTAAAGCCAAATTCGCCTAATATGCGCCATTTTGGCGTGTTTTTCTTTTTCGTTTCGCGAAATGTTTGCCATTTTTTCCGAATTTATCAATTGGGTATTCATTTGCTAGGTAGGGGAAAAACCTAGCCGATATGAACCCCAATAATTACACCTCACAAGCTGGAATTATTATTCAAAACGCGATGGAAATCGCGAGCCAGAATGGCCAGCAAGCCATTGAAACGGGTCACCTTTTGCAAGCCATCTTGCAAGATGACACCCAAACATCCGCCTTTCTTTTAAAGAAGAATGGCGTGTCTGTTCTACAAATTCAAGAGAAATTACAATCCATCCTTTTTTCTTACCCGAAAGTATCAGGCGCTCAGCCTTATGCGAGCAATGCCTTGCAGCAGGTTTTGACGAAAGCGGAGGCGTTGAAAACTGAATTTGGCGATTCGTATGTCAGTGTAGAGATTTTATTTCTCGCTTTAATCGAATCCAAAGATGCTGTCGCAGACCTATTGAAGTCGCTAGGTATCAACAAAACAAATTTTAAGAAATCCATCACAGAATTAAGAGGAAATAGAAAAGTGAACGATCCACATGCAGAAGGTACTTACCAGTCTTTGGAAAAATACGGTAAGAATTTAAATGAATTAGCGAAAGCCGGAAAAATCGATCCGGTCATTGGACGTGACGAAGAAATTCGCCGGGTCTTGCAGATATTATCCCGCAGAACGAAAAACAATCCCATCCTTTTAGGGGAGCCAGGCGTAGGTAAAACCGCTATTGTAGAAGGTCTAGCCCAACGTATCGTCTCTGGAGACGTGCCTGAAAACTTGAAATCCAAAATCGTGATGTCGCTCGACATGGGACTTTTAGTCGCGGGGGCCAAGTACAAAGGGGAATTTGAGGAGCGTTTAAAGGCGGTGATCAAAGAAGTAACAGACTCCGACGGAGAAATCGTCTTATTTATCGATGAAATCCACACCTTGATTGGCGCAGGTGGCGGAGGCGAAGGAGCAATGGATGCGGCAAACTTATTAAAACCCGCTTTAGCGCGTGGTGAGCTGCATGCCATCGGTGCCACGACTTTGAAAGAGTACCAAAAATACATCGAGAAAGACAAAGCCCTCGAGCGTCGTTTTCAATCCGTTTTAGTCGAAGAACCAGATGTCGCTGATGCGATTTCCATTCTTCGTGGGATCAAGGATAGATACGAATTGCACCACGGTGTTCGAATCCAAGATGACGCGGTGATCGCGGCAGTAGAGTTATCGAACCGCTACATTTCTGATCGTTTCTTACCTGATAAGGCAATTGATTTGATGGATGAAGCGGCTGCCAAAATGCGTCTCGAAATTGACTCCGTTCCAGAGGAAATCGATGACATCCAGCGCAAAATTATGCAGCTGGAGATCGAGCGTGAAGCGATTCGCCGCGAGAATAACAAAGAGAAAGAGACGATCTTAACGCGTGATTTAGCGGATTTATCGGAGAAAAGAGATGCCTTGAAGGCCAAATGGCAAGCAGAGAAATCCGTGCTCGATGCGGTCCGTGCCGAAAAAGAGGCCATCGATCGCTTAAAATTAGAGGCCGAACAAGCGGAACGCCAAGGCGATTATGGTAAAGTAGCTGAGATTCGCTACGGTCGTTTAGTCGAGTCAGAACAGAAATTAAAAGATATGCAAGCGCAGCCAACGGGAGAAAATTCGATGTTGCAGGAGGAAGTGACAGCCGAAAATGTAGCCGAGGTAGTCGCGAAATGGACCGGAATTCCAGTGAGCCGCATGTTGCAAACGGAGGTGGAAAAATTATTGCATTTGGAAGATGAATTGCACAAACGTGTGGCGGGTCAAGACCAAGCCATCGAAATGGTTTCTGATGCGGTACGTCGTTCTCGTGCGGGATTACAAGATCCGAAGCGTCCGATCGGTTCGTTCATCTTCTTAGGTACGACTGGGGTGGGGAAGACGGAATTAGCCAAGACTTTGGCATCCTACCTATTCAACGACGAAAACGCGATGATCCGCATCGACATGTCAGAATACCAGGAACGCCACGCGGTAAGCCGCTTAGTAGGAGCGCCTCCGGGATACGTGGGCTACGATGAGGGTGGTCAATTAACAGAGGCCGTTCGTCGCAAACCTTACTCGGTCGTGTTATTGGATGAGATCGAAAAGGCGCATCCAGATGTTTGGAACATCTTATTGCAGGTATTAGACGAAGGTCGATTAACCGATAACAAAGGTCGTACGGCGAACTTCAAGAACACGATCATCATTATGACGTCTAACATCGGTAGCCACTTGATTCAAGAGAAAATGGCGCAGATGGAAGGCTGGAATAATGCGATAGTGATGGAAGAGACCAAAGAAGAAGTGATGACATTACTGAAACAAGTAGTCCGTCCTGAATTCTTAAACCGTGTCGATGAAGTCGTGCTGTTCGAACCATTGACCTTAGAGCACGCACGCAAAATTTTGGCGATTCAGTTCAAGGAGGTTCAAAAGCGTTTAGCAGAACAAAACATCACGTTAGAAGCTTCAGAAGAAGCCTTGAATAAACTCGCTACGGATGGATATGACCCGAATTATGGTGGTCGTCCGATGAAGCGCGTACTTCAAAAAGCGGTGCTGAACGAATTGTCTAAGGCTATTTTATCGGGTAAAATTCAGAAAGATTCAGCGGTGATGATGGAGTTGGATGCGAAAGGGGAGTTGAGTTTTGAGAATATTATCGTTGAAGTTTAAAGCATAAAGAATAAAGCACAAAGAATAAAGATTGAATCAAAAAAGCGGCAATTGCCGCTTTTTTGACGTTTAGGAAAAACATTTCTGAAATTATCCCCGAAGGGGATTCCAGCTTTAATCTTTGAACTTTTAAATTTGATTCTGCAAGCATTTTTAAAGAATACCAGTTAATTGATAATCTATACGCTGTCTTTTGATTTAAATTGTTTCTCCAGTTTATAAGTTTACTTTTGGCTCAGTGGTGAACTTCAATTTAGATTTGAGCCCACCTATTCTACTTCATATTATTGAAATATTTCTGTTTCAATAATCCTGTTCTCCCCCATCATAATTTGTTTTAATCATCCAACGTATGGATGGTTCTCACCTATCCTCTATTTTGGCCTAGCTAAAATCGAGATAAAAACATCTTTTATTATGGAAAACAAAGTACCATTTACCTCAAGTGAATTTCGAGTTATTCATTTAACCCCTGAATTTTTTTTTAAACTGTTATTCGGGTTAATCTCTCTGTTAGTTTTGAATTCGTGTAGTAAGGAGGCTTTGAAGGAGCCATCAGAGCCATATCAAGAATTAAGACAATGGTATGCTTTCAATAAAATGACTTCTACTGATGAGCCCGTTTTATGGAAATATACCATACCCTTTGCAATGCCAGACAGATCACAGGCTTACCAAATACCTGTGATGTCAAAAGCAGGAATGAAGGATTTAATTATTTACTCTGAAAATGGAATTCAAAAAGGCTTTTATAAGCTGTACACTCCCAAGGATGAAACTCATATAAATATCCAGGTGCTTAATATGTTTGATGAAGTAATTCGTGATGGGGTTTTGATCAAAACAAAAAGAGTTGCCAAGGCGAAGAAAAATGGGGGACTTGATGGTTCAACTGTAAGAGAGATGAATCTTGAACTTGCAGAGGTATTCTGTTATGGACAAAGGCTCCCGATGTATGGGACCTTAGCCGATTTGCCTATCATTTACAGTGAAGGTGGAGGGAGCTATAATCCTTCAATTCCTTCCTTTTTTGGTGGAGGAGGTGGTGCTCCATCAAGTGATTCATATGATATAAATTTTGATCCCTCTGAGGTGCTACTTTTTTCGATTGGGAATAATGTTAAAAATAAATGCTTGCTTGAGGCCTTAAATGGAGTGATTAATTCTAAATATGATATATTAGGGATGTTAAGTGCGTTTAAAGGTACATCGTTAACTATCTATTTTACAGAAGGAGTAAATTTGAAAGATGACGCAGATGCAACTATTTTGCGCAGATCTAATAGTGAGGCATTGATTACAATTAATTCTAGATTAAAAGATTCTTCTCAAGAATATATGGCTGTTGCTATATACCATGAAATATTACATGCCTATTTGGCATTAAAAAAAGGGGAACCGTGGAAAGACGACCTTCAGCATGAAATGATGGCAGGAGATTACTTATATGATTATTTATACGGCATTGAAGCCGTATTGAAAAAACGATTTCCAAAGTATGCTGACGATGCTGACGAGTTGATTTGGTCTGGAGGGCTTATAAATACAGAATATTTTAAAAATCAAATAAAGTTAAATGCTAGAGAAGAAGTTGTTAATACAATCAACAACCACCAAAAAGGAAAAAATGGAACAATTTGCAAAAACTAACATGAAGAGGCTTTCCTATTTAACGTTTTTTTTAGTTTTACCTTTGCTGATGAATGGGCAATACAGTAAAACCAAATTAAGTGGACCCTTTACCTATAAAGGTAATTCAGCCATTAAACTAACTGAAGATAGTTCAAGACAATTGCTAATTAGTGATTTAACTATAGGAGCCTATCTTTCTTCTCAAAATGCATCATGTCGTTCTGATCTTGGACTTTACCTGTTTAAAGTAGATTCTAAAGGCAAAATTCATGAAAAAGATATTGTCTATTTCGGCACTTTGGTGGATTCAACACATGAGAGTATATTAAATAATATCATAAAGACTTCTGGAAAGTTTCTGAAACCTGCAAAAAATGCACGCCAAAAGGAGCATTGGTATTTCTTTAAATACCTCTCAAAGGGATATAAATATGGATGCTATGATCATAAGTGTGGTGCTGAACTAGTCAGGTTAGAGGCTCAATTAGTTAACTACAGCACTATGATTGATGCTGCACTTTATAATGTGAAGGGCATTAATCAAGAATTAACTTTTATTGAAGGAAGTAGTTATGAAGAAGCCATTAGAAAAGGATTAGTTCCACCACCAGAAATTATTGTTAATTAATCCATGATGTAATTTGTATTCTTCCTAGTTCGAGGTTTTTGGCGAGCAAAATTAACACATGTGTTTTTGTGCTTTCCTAGGATGTCTTCATCTATTTTTCAATTAAATGATAGGTTGAATAGCGAAAATCAAAAAGCGGCAATTGCCGCTTTTTGATTCCACCTTTATTCTTTGTGTTCTATGCTTTATAATCTGTTTTGCAAGCAAACCATCCGCGTAAATCGATAAATCGCCTGCGTTCCCACGCTCGTACTCCTCGAGTCTGTAGTAGCAGGAAAAGGTCCTCCGTGGACCATTGCGCCAGAAACTTCCACGCCTGTAGGGAAACCGTTGAATAATAGGCGGCCTACTTTTTGTAACAGCGTATCGATTAATTCGTCTGAAATTTCGTTTTTGGTTCCGTGAATGGTTCCTGTTAATTGTCCGTCCATTGATTCAATAAACGTCAACATTTCTGCTTCATCGTCTACTAAAATTGCGACCGTGCAAGGTCCAAAAACTTCTTCCAAAATCTGGTGATTTGCACTAGCCGCATCTGCCACAAATAGGGCAGGAGATGGTAGGTCGCGCGAGGTTAATTTCTTTGCGTGGTTTGAAAGATTAGCAACGCCGGAAGCGTAGGCAGATGCGATTCCAGGCGTTAAGAAAGTGCCCAATGGTAATTTATCTAATTCCGCTGCTAGCAAATCTAGAAAAGTAGCATCTTTCTTCTGCAAGATGAGTAAACCGGGATTCGTACAGAACTGTCCCACGCCTAAGCAAACTGAACCAGCCAGTCCTGCGGCTAATGCAGCCGGATTTTCGGCGATTTTGTTTGATAATAAAATCACAGGATTCACGCTACCCATTTCCGCATAAACAGGAATGGGATGAGGTCTGCGAACGGCTAAATCATACAAGGCTTTACCTCCTCGGTACGATCCAGTGAAACCCACAGCCTGAATGTCTGGGTGCTGCACTAAATAAGAACCCACTTCATTCGATGAACCGTGAATCAAGGCGAAAACGCCAGCAGGTAAACCACAAGATGCGACCGCTTTTGAAATCGCTGAGCCTACTAATTCTCCTGTTTTTGGATGAGCTGGGTGTGCTTTGAAAACGACAGGGCATCCGGCAGCTAGGGCAGAAATCGTATCGCCACCTGCTACAGAAAAGGCTAATGGAAAGTTGCTAGCCCCAAAAACGGCCACTGGACCTAGCGGGATTTGGGTTTGAAATAAATCCGGTTTAGGTAAAGGTGCACGGTCAGGTTGAGCGGGATCGTGGATTTCTTTTTTCCAAGTAGGATTAGAGATGAAGTCCGCGAAGGCTTGAATTTGGCCAGTTGTACGACCTCTTTCGCCGGTAATTCTAGCTTCTGGGAGATTTGATTCTGTGCAAGCGCTTTGGATTAATTTATCACCTATCGCCAATATTTCGCGGGAAATGGCTACCAGAAATGCAGCGCGATCTACATCTGAAATGCGGCGATAAATAGGGAATGCGGCTTTTGCAGCGGCAACGGCTGAGTCGATTTCTGCCATCGAGGCGTCTTTATAATTCATTAGGCAACGGTTTGAATGAGGGTTCCAATAGGTTCAATCGTAATGTGGATGCTATCTCCGGATTGCAAGGTAAAGGGCAGATCCGGGACGATGCAAGTGCCCGTCATCAAAAAGACACCTGATGGGAAGGACATTTCGCGGGTTAAATAATCGACTAATTCGGCGTGTGAACGCTTCATTTGGGAGATTTCGGTGTCGCCTTGGAAAACGCTTTCGCCGTTTCGGATGATTTCCATCGCGATGATGGTGTTAGGTGCCATTGGTTTATCGGTCACTAACAAGCAAGGTCCTAGACCGGCGGCGGCGTCATAGACTTTGGCCTGCGGTAAATACAAGGGGTTTTCACCCTCGATATCCCTAGAACTCATGTCATTTCCGATGCTGTAGCCCGCTAGTTCGCCGTGCTTATTGACAAAAAGTGTCAATTCTGGTTCAGGTACATTCCAAAAAGAATCCTTCCGAATACGTACCTTTCCGCCCGGCCCTACGGACCGCAAGCGATTACCTTTGTAGAATATTTCAGGCCTTTCGGCGTCATAAACCTTGTCGTAAAAGGTATCTCCGCCGGATTCTTTAGACTCTTCCATTCGCGCCACTTTGCTGCGCAAATAGGTCACGCCAGCCGCCCAAATTTCTTGTGAATCGATAGGGCAGAGGGGTGTTTCGATTTTGGCGTCCTGAAAATTCAAGGATGCGCAATGCTGAAATAACTGGGACTGGTTAATAAACTCATCCCAATTCCCCGTTACCGAGCAAACCAGCCCTTGCTGATCCTGCACCTGAATTCCAGCCGAGGTTAAATAAATTTTATACGATTTCATAGGTTGTCTAGTGAGGCATCAATCTCTGCCGCGTGGCGAGATGCATACTTCAATTCATAGGTACAAAGGTTATCAATTACCTGATTTACTATCGTAATCGGGTGTTTTTTGCAAATTTTCATCACTTCATTCATCTGTGCATACGTGAACTGAATGCTTCGGATTTTCATCGGTTCTTTCTCATAAATCTCCGCCTGTTCTAGCGCATCGACTGCCCCTTCTTTATAGGCTTGGATGAGCCCAGGTACGCCTAACAAAGTGCCGCCAAAATATCGAACTACCGCCACCAGCACATAATGCAGATTTTGAGAGAGAATCGTATTTAAAATGGGTTTTCCGGCACTTCCGGATGGTTCCCCGTCATCGTTTGATCTCGCTTCTTCTGGGGTAAATCCAAGTCGATAGGCATAACAAATGTGGCGTGCTTTCGGGTGTGCTTCTTTCAGCGCAGTCAACTGGCTTTTGATTTCTTCCAAATCTTTCACCGGATATGCCCAACTGATGAATTTACTTCCTTTATCTTTGTAAAGTCCTTCAGCTGGTTTTGCGATGGTGAGATAGGAGTCGGGTATCAATGACATAAGGATAAATTTAGGCTAAGCGATGCACAATAACTATTATTTTCTGCGGATTTTATCAGGGCAATTACGTCAAATATTGATGTATGCGCGCTTAAAGCAGTGTTTTTCGCAGGAGAAGGATGAATTAGTTTTGGGTTTTGAACGCCAAAACGGTGACGATTTCTATATCAAATGCTCTCTCGGCCCCCAATTTTCTAGTCTACAATTTCCGGATTCCTTTCACCGTGCCGGCCGAAATTCCATCGACCTTTTCTCTGATTTACTGTTAGCCGAAGTCCAAGAGGTGGAGATGTACGAAAACGAAAGAGCCTTTGGAATTCATTTTCTAGGCAACTACGTACTCGTATTTAAGCTTTTTGGAAATCGCGCAAACTTGATTTTATACCGCGACGGAGAATATGATTCGCAGTTTCAGAAACGCCTAAAAAAAGACGATGAGCTGACTTTAAATTCCATCTCTCGTTCTATTGATCAAAGTTTTGAAGCCTTGCAGGCAGCTGATGGAGAATATTTCCCGCTCTTTCCCACTTTAGGAAAAGAGGGGCAAGCCTGGCTCGCAGCGCAAGGATATGAAAACCTACACCTGAAAGACCGCTGGGCTCTATTGCAAAAGATGCTTCAAATCCTAGATGAGGGGAGTTATTACGTGATTTCCACGCCCAAAGGCATTGGATTTACCTTATTCCCTCCATCAGCTGAGCCGCTTTCCCAAACTACGGATCCGATTGCCGCCTTGAATCAATTCTATGTGCTGCACTTTTCAGTAGGGGAGTTCACGCGGGAGAAAAGACAAATACAGGAGGGCTTAGAACGTAATTTGGTGAAATCACAACTCTACCTGCAAGAGCTGGAGAAACAAAAAGTCATTCGTGAGACCAATGTGCCATTCGAAGAAATAGGTAATATTTTGATGGCTTTTTTACATTTAGTTCCGGAGGGCGAAAGTAAGGTAGTGTTAGAAGATTTTTACCGAAATCAGCCCATTACGATTAAGTTAAATTCATCCTTAAGTCCAGCTGCTAATGCAGAAAATTATTACCGTAAGGCAAAGAATTTCTCCAAAGAACTCGCGCATTGGGAGGAAAACATTGCGCGTAAGCAGCAAGAAATCGCAGAAATACAGCAAAAAATCGCTTTGTTGGAATCCGTAGAAACTCGTAAAGGCTTAAAACCCTTTTTAGCTCTAGCGACAGATAAGAAATCCTCAGAAGAATTGCCATTCAAGCAGTTTGAGATCGAGGGATGGGTGATTTGGGTAGGAAAAAATGCCAAGAACAATGATCTCTTGACGCTGAAATATGCCAAGAAGCAAGATATATGGTTGCACGCTCGAGACGTTTCAGGGTCTCACGTGATTGTTCGCAATCCACAAAATAGAACCGTTCCGGCTTTCGTCATTGAAAAGGCAGCAAGTTTAGCGGCTTATTTCTCCAAAAGACAAACGGAATCCCTTTGTCCCGTAATCGTTACTTCGAAAAAGTATGTGCGTAAAACGAAGGATTTATTACCCGGTATGGTCATCGTGGATCGCGAGGAAGAAGTGGTTTTAGTGAAACCGGAGCTTTGGAATTAGTACAATTCCGATAAAAAGGTTAATTTAGGCAATTCAAGACCTTAATTAACATAAAAACTCTATGCAATCAAACGGTTTACAAACACTCGACTACTTCGTATTTCTCTTTTATTTCGTGGTAGTAGCTGGTTACGGCTATTGGATTTACAACAAGAAAAAGTCCAAATTATCTGACTCGAATGACTTCTTTTTAGCAGAAGGTTCGTTAACCTGGTGGGCGATCGGAGCATCATTAATCGCCTCTAATATCTCCGCAGAGCAATTTATCGGTATGTCCGGCAACGGTTACAGACTAGGTTTAGCCATCGCTACCTACGAATGGATGGCAGCAGCAACACTCTTAATTGTGGCGATCTTCTTTATGCCAATCTATTTGAAGAATAAAATCTTCACCATGCCTCAATTCTTATCGCAACGTTACTCACCTACGGTGAGTTTAATCATGGCCGTTTTCTGGTTAATGTTGTATATCGCGGTTAATTTGACTTCGATTTTATATTTAGGAGCCCTGGCGATCACAACCATATCAGGTGTTGACTTCACGGTTTGTATGATTGGAATGTCTGTTTTTGCAGTGATTATCACTTTAGGTGGAATGAAAGTAATCGGTTATACTGACGTTATTCAAGTATTCTTTTTGATATTAGGAGGTTTAGCAACGACTTATTTGGCTTTAAACAAAGTTTCAGATCATTTTGGAGGAGAGGGCATGATGAGTGGTTTAAATCATTTATTGACCAAAGCTCCGGAACATTTCCATATGATATTGGATACAAATAATAAGAATTATCCCTCTCTTCCAGGCCTTACCGTATTAATCGGTGGGATGTGGATTATCAACTTGAATTATTGGGGATGTAACCAATACATCACGCAACGTGCCTTGGGAGCAGATCTTCCAACCGCCCGTAATGGTATCTTGTTCGCTGCTTTCTTAAAGATGTTGATGCCTATCATCGTGGTATTACCAGGTATCGCTGCTTATCTATTGCACAAAGACCACATGTTCCAGCAAGAAATGATGAAGAATGGAGTTGAAAATCCAGATAATGCTTATCCGGTTTTAATGAATCTATTGGCTCCTGGTTTAAAAGGCCTTTCATTTGCTGCCTTGACAGCGGCAGTTGTAGCGTCTATGGCAGGTAAAGCGAATTCAATTTCTACGATTTTTACCTTAGATATTTACAAAAAATACATCAATACGAATGCTTCTGAGAAACAATTGGTTTCGATTGGTCGTATCGCGGTAGTAGTTTCCATGATATTAGCTATTGTTATTGCGCCATTCATGGGTATTGATAAAAAAGGTGGTTTTGAATTTATTCAAGAATATACGGGATATGTGTCTCCAGGTATTTTTGCCTTGTTTATCTTAGGTTTCTTCTGGAAAAGAACGACTTCGAATGCAGCCTTGTTTGCGTTAATCGGAGGTGTAACGTTTTCAATTATCTCTAAATACATTCCTGCTTGGACTGGTGTAAATGAGTGCATGTTCTACACAGCATTCAAAGATGGTGATGTGTTTATGATTCCATTTATGGACCGTATGGGTTGGGTGTTCCTCTTCTGTGTGGTTTCAATGGTGATTATCTCTTTAGCTGATCCAGCAAGCAAGAACAATCCGAAAGGCTTAGAGATCGACGCCAAAATGTTCAAGCTTGAGCCGTCGTTTATCCTTGGCGCCGTAATTGTGGTGATGGGGATTATAGCGCTGTATACGTATTTTTGGTAATTTTCGATGGTAAGCGTTTTAAAATTTTGTTGCACAAATAATTTTGTAAACGCTTACCCTTGAAAATTCTGTTGACTTTTTGACTAAGCTGCGCGGCAGCGACTTTAACAAAAAAAGGGATCGAATTTCGATCCCTTTTTTTATTGACCTTACTAGTCAGTCAAACCACTGCTGAATTCATCGCTGAAAGCGATTCTAACTTTATGCTTTGTGCTCTATTCTTTATGCTTTAAATCTATACTCTCTACTCTATAATCTATACTCTACATTGGAGCATTATAAAGGAGCTGAGCTCCTTTATAATGCTCCAATGTTTTATAAGGCTCCGCTGATAATCGAATCCACCACACCCGGATCTAACAACGTAGACGTATCTCCTAAGTTAGATGTATCGCCTTCCGCCACTTTGCGTAGAATACGGCGCATGATTTTGCCGGAACGCGTTTTAGGTAAGCCAGTCACGAATTGAATCTTGTCAGGTTTGGCAATAGGCCCAATCACACGAGTCACCGTCGCTAAGATATCTTTGCGGGTTAAATCATCATTGATGGTCGGGTGTTCACAGATGACATAGGCATAGATTCCTTGTCCTTTGATATCGTGCGGATAGCCTACGACAGCGGATTCAATCACACCCGTGTGCATATTGATGGCATTTTCTACTTCTGCCGTTCCGATTCGGTGTCCAGAGATGTTCATTACATCATCCACACGGCCGGTGATACGGTAGTATCCATCTTCATCACGCATACATCCATCTCCAGTGAAGTATAAACCTGGGTAGGTAGAGAAGTATGTCGATTTGCAACGCTCGTGATCACCATACGTGGTACGAATAATCGATGGCCATGGGTATTTGATACATAAATTACCATTTACGCCATTTCCGGTAATTTCTTTTCCATTCTCATCTACTAAGATGGGTTGAACCCCTGGTAGAGGTAATGTCGCGAAAGCCGGTTTTAATGGGGTGATTCCAGCGATTGGCGAGATCATCAATCCGCCCGTTTCGGTTTGCCACCAGGTATCGACGATAGGGCAATTTCCATGTCCTACTTGATCATTATACCAATGCCATGCTTCTTCATTCAATGGTTCACCTACGGATCCTAAAACTCGTAACGAGCTAAGGTCTTTCCCTTCAATGTGTTCATCTCCAAAACCCATTAATGAACGAATCGCTGTAGGGGCTGTGTAGAAGATATTAACGGAATGTCTTTTGATAATATCCCAGAAGCGTCCAGCATCTGGGTAGGTAGGAATTCCTTCGAAAAGAACGGATTTCGCTCCATTTAATAAGGGACCATAAACTAAATAAGAGTGACCGGTAATCCAGCCAATGTCTGCCGTACAGAAGAAGACTTCTCCAGGATTGTATTGGAATACATTAGCGAAGGTATAGGCGGTGTAGACCATATAGCCACCACAGGTATGAACAACGCCTTTAGGTTTTCCGGTTGATCCTGAAGTGTATAAAATAAACAAAGGATCTTCTGCATTCATCGCTTCAGCCGGGCAATCTGCAGCCGCCTCGTTTTCTTCTTGTTCCCACCAAAGGTCACGTCCACCTATCATGGAAACGGGCGTTTTAGTGCGTGTTTTAACAATAACCTTTTCTACGGATGGACAAGTTACTAAAGCATCGTCCACCGTTTCTTTCATTGGAATGGTTTTGTTACCCCGAACAGCTCCGTCCGTAGTGACTACCACTTTACATTCCGAATCATTGATGCGATCTGCAATGGATTGGGCTGAAAATCCGCCAAAAACCACCGAGTGGATAGCTCCGATTCGGGCACAAGCTAAAACAGCGATAGCTAGTTCAGGAATCATCGGCATATAAATGCAAACACGATCTCCTTTCCCCACGCCTAGGTTTTTTAGCACATTACTGAACTTGCACACTCTCGCGTGTAATTCGCGGTAAGTTAAGGTAATGGCCTCATCTCCAGGTTCGTTAGGTTCGTAGATGATGGCTGCTTGATCTGGAATCGTTTTTAAGTGGCGATCTAGTGCATTGGCTGTGATGTTCATTTGGCCATCCTCAAACCATTTGACCGAATAATCATCAAAATTCCAGTCTAACACTTTCGTGAATGGTTTGATCCAATCAAATTGATTTGCGATGCCTGCCCAGAACTTCTCTGGTTGCTGTACGCTTAATTCATACGTTTTTTGGTAATCTTCTAGGCTTGTGATTCTCATAATTAAATTTCATTAAATTCTCCCTGAAGGGAATAGTAGCCAAAAAGACTCATTCCAATCGATATAAGGGGAGCTAAAACAAAGGTGTAAATAATGGCAGGTACGAGGTCATTCCCGCCTTTGGTCCATAATGGAACCGCTTGAAAATAAATCAAATAGATGCCTGCACCGATTCCTAGACCGATCCAAACAATTCCCAAAATGCGTTTAATCAGGTTCATTAGGCTGCTTTTTTATCTGATTTAATATAAATAATTCCTATAACTACACACACACTGATTAAGGCGATGGGGTAGTTTAATCCTTCCAAATAGGGTTTTTGAACGACTCCTGCGGTTTGTGCATTCGAAACCAGGAATGTCGCGATCGCTGGCATTAATCCACCAAAAACGCCATTCCCAATGTGGTAGGGCAAAGACATTGAGGTATATCGAATCTTAGTGGGAAACATTTCTACTAAGAAGGCGGCGATAGGACCATAGGCCATAGTTACAAACGAGATGAGAAAAAAGACATAGCCCACTAAGGTCCATTGATCTTTCTCGTTTATTTTAATGCTAATCTTAGATTCCGTTTTATCTGGAGAAACTTCCGTAATGACATTTTTATACGAACTCCCATCCGTAAATTCTTTCGTAATCGTGGTTGTTTTACCCTTTAAAGTCCTCTTTTCTGAACCAGGAACCACTGTTTTATTCGTCACATCCACTGTTTTGTACATTTGGTCAAAAATGGGACGATAGGAGAAAATGGCTATAATCATACCTGCCATCATTATCCCTTTACGTCCTATTTTATCTGATAAGGCACCAAAAATTACAAATAAAGGGGTCCCCAATAAAAGTCCTATGACTAAAATCATATTTGTTTGAATATCATCTAGATTACAAATTTTTAAGAGGAAAGTTTGGGCATAAAACTGGCCAGTATACCACACCAAACCTTGTCCCATGGTAGCCCCGAAAAGCGCTAAAAGCACATATTTTAGGTTTAGTTTATTGCCAAAAGATTCTTTCAAGGGGTTCTTGCTAATATTTCCTTCTGCTTTGGCCTTAGCAAACATGGGTGATTCCTCCATGTTTTTACGGATTAAAAGAGAGACGAGCACCATCAAAATAGAAACCAGAAAGGGAATTCTCCAGCCATATTCATCGAATGCTTCTTTGCTCATAGATGACCTGGTTGCCATAATTACGGCCAAGGAGATGACAAGACCTAAAGTAGCAGTTGTTTGAATCCAAGAGGTGAAAAATCCACGTCTTTCTGTGGGCGCGTGTTCCGCCACATAAGTTGCGGCTCCACCATATTCTCCTCCTAAAGCAAGTCCTTGTAAAAGACGTAATGTTAACACTAAAATAGGGGCCCAAGCTCCGATAGTGGCATATGAGGGGATTAAACCAATGGCAAAAGTGGCGCCTCCCATTAACATCAGGGTGACCATAAAGGTATATTTACGACCTATCAAATCGCCCAATCGTCCGAATACTAAGGCTCCAAATGGTCTCACCACGAAACCAGCGGCAAAAGTCGCTAAGGTATTTAGAAAGGCGGCGGTGGGATTATCAGTTGGAAAGAATTTGGTCGATAAAACCGTAGCTAGGCTGCCAAAAATATAGAAATCATACCACTCAATTAAGGTACCCACAGACGACGCACTAATGATATAGGCGAGGCTTTGTTTTTTGGTTGTCATTATTATTAAATAGGTTGTAGCAAATCTATCATTTTCTGCCTAATTCTGCTAAATTTGAGTTAAAATTCTTGCTTATGTATACCGAAACACAACGCTTCACCCAATGGTGGTTATGGCTGATATTAATAGGCTCTTGGATTACTATGATGTACTCCATTGCCACTGTATCACCTCCTACAACCATCTCATTTTTGATTTCATTTGTTATAGGGATGTTATTGCCTGTTTTGTGTTGGCAAATGAAATTAACGACTCGCATTTCTGCAGAGGGTATCTTCGTTCGCTTTTTTCCATTCCACTTTAAAGAGAAATTCTTTGCTTGGGATACTCTTTCCGCTTCTTATGTAAGAACGTATAGCCCTTTGATGGAATACGGTGGCTGGGGAATCAAATACAGCTTTAAGGGAAATGGTTTAGTCTATAACACGTCAGGAAACGTGGGTTTACAGCTCTATTTTAAAGAGGGTGACCCCATCTTAATTGGTACCCAAAAAGGGGAGGAGATCAAGCAGGTTTTAGTGGCATTAGGTCATTTAAACGAATCTGTGAAATAAAAGGCGTACCTTTGCGCCACATTATGAGGATGTTTGTTATTATTTCATTGCTCATAACACATCTTTATACCGTTATATGTCATTCGAATCATTGCACCTCATTGAGCCTATTTTAAAGGCGCTCAAAGAAGAGGGTTATACCAATCCTACACCTATTCAAGCCCAATCAATCCCTATTGTCCTTCGTGGCACGGATTTATTAGGTTGCGCCCAAACGGGTACGGGTAAAACAGCAGCGTTTACGTTGCCCATCATTCAACTTTTAGAAGAGAACAAATCGTTCCAAAAAAATAAGAAAATCCGCGCCTTGATCGTGACTCCTACACGGGAGTTAGCGATTCAAATCGGTGAAAGTTTCAGAGCCTATGCGCGTCATACGGACTTGAAATATGCGGTTATTTTTGGTGGAGTAGGCCAAAGTCCCCAAGTCTCAGCCATCCGCAGCGGAGCTGATGTGGTGATTGCGACGCCTGGACGTCTTTTGGACCTTATGAACCAACGCCT
The DNA here is from genome assembly GCF_042715595.1 of Aquirufa esocilacus. Classification (NCBI taxonomy): domain Bacteria; kingdom Pseudomonadati; phylum Bacteroidota; class Cytophagia; order Cytophagales; family Flectobacillaceae; genus Aquirufa; species Aquirufa esocilacus. Next base: position 505,573 of record NZ_JBBKXX010000001.1, read on the forward strand.
TTTATCTATCGCAGACGTAGAATATTTCGTCTTAGATGAGGCGGATCGCATGCTCGACATGGGTTTCATTCACGACGTGAAGAAATTATTAGCCGCCTTGCCACACAAACGCCAGTCGCTTTTCTTTTCGGCTACGATGCCACCAGAAATTGTGAAACTAGCGGGAAGTATTTTGAAAAACCCAGCTTCTGTTTCCGTAACACCGGTTTCCTCTACCGTTGAGATCATTAATCAGTCAGTCTATTTCGTAGACAAAGGCAATAAGAACGATCTTTTGCTTGATATCTTACAAGATACGTCGATCAAAACAGCCCTAGTCTTCACCCGTACTAAACACGGCGCGGACAAAGTGGTTAAAATGCTTTTAAAGGCTAGCATCAAGGCTGAAGCGATTCACGGGAATAAGTCCCAAAACGCCCGCCAAACAGCACTTAAAAACTTCAAAGCACAAACAACACGCGTATTGGTCGCTACCGACATCGCCGCTCGTGGTATAGATATCGACGAATTAGAATACGTAGTCAACTTTGAATTATCGAACATCGCTGAAACCTACGTTCACCGTATCGGTCGTACCGGTCGTGCAGGAGCAAAAGGGGCTGCGATTTCGTTCTGCGATATCGAGGAGAAAGCGTATTTGAAAGACATTGAGAAATTAATTGGGAAGAAGATTCCAGTAGTGGAAGCGCACAAATACCCAATGAAAGTGTTGCACGTGGAGAAAGCAGCTAAAAAACCGCAAGGCCAATCACGTAATGGTGGTGGCGGATCACGTCCGGGTGCTCCAGCGGCTGCTGCTAAAGATGCTAAACCAGCTCGATCTTTCGATAAGGCGAGTTCTGGACGTAAATGGTACGGAAAGAAAAACACCTATTAATCATTGAAAAAATCATCTAAAATACTGCTCGTCATCGTAGGTCCCACGGCAGTGGGTAAAACTGCACTTTGTGTGGATTTAGCGAAGCACTTACAGACGGACATTATTTCGGCGGATTCCCGTCAATTTTACCGTGAACTTTCCATCGGAACGGCAAAGCCATCGGCTGAAGAGCAGGGTGGGGTAACCCACCATTTTGTTGATTCTCATTCGGTGGAGGATTATTTCTCTCCAGGCGATTTCGAGCGGGAGTCGATGAAGTTATTGACAAAACTCTTCAAAAAGCACGATGTTGTAGTTGCTACTGGCGGCTCTGGATTGTATTTGAAAGCTTTGATGGAGGGTTTGGATGTGATGCCAGAAGCTGATTTAGCCTTGCGCGAAACACTGAATGGCCGTTTGGAAAAAGAGGGTCTTTGGGCCTTGTTTACGGAATTGAAGCAATTAGATCCCATTTATGCAGCTCAGGTGGATGCCAAAAATCCACAGCGTGTCGTTCGTGCCCTCGAAGTCTGCCTTTCCACTGGGAAACCCTATTCTGAATTTCGATTAGCTCAAAAACCTGCTCGCCCTTTTCAAGTGATTAAGATCTGTTTAGAGCGTCCAAGGGAAGAATTATATACGCGAATCGATCAACGGATGGACCAAATGCTCACGGCTGGTTTAGTGGAAGAAGCACGTGCCTTTGAGGATAAACAGCATTTATACGCCTTGAAAACTCTAGGCTACAAAGAAGTATATGCTTTTCTTCGGGGTGAATACGATGAAGAGGAGATGGTTCGCTTATTAAAGCGTAATAACCGTCATTATGCGAAAAAACAGATGACTTGGTTCAGAAATCAGGATGAGTTTTCCTATTTGCATCCTTCAAAGGCTTTTGTAGAAATATTGAAACGATTAGAGGCTTAAGTAGGCTTCGATACCTCCTTCAAGGTGATCGATATTCGTGAAGCCTTTGGCATTCAACAAACGCAAAGCAATCAAACTCTGCGTCCCATTATAGCAGATAATTACCCAGTTTTTCTCTTTAGAAATTTCATCGATGCGCCCTAAAAGTGTATCCAATGAAACGTGAAAACCTCCTAGATTGAAGTCATCCCATTCTCTGGGTGTCCGTATATCTAGGAGGTTTACGTGGGTTAATTCTGCTTTGAAATCTGAAGCAGTCATGTTAATATCCAGCTGCTTGCCAGGCCATCATTCCGCCTAACACGTTGCGTACATTCGCGTAGCCTTCCGCTGTTAAATAAGCTGCAGCACGTCCAGAACGAGCTCCAGAACGGCAATGGATTAAAATTTCTTCGTTTTTAAGATGAGCAATTTCCTCTAAGCGATCCGGTAATTCACCCAAAGGGATCAAAGTCGCCCCAATGTTGAACTCATCAAATTCATATTCTTCGCGCACATCGAACAAGTTCAATTTTTCTCCTTTATCTAGGCGTTCTTTTAATTCTTCAATTGTAATATCCATCTTATTCGTTATTTCCGTCACCTACTACCCAAACATCAATCGTATCTCCTGGATGAATACTAGTACCATCGCAAGTGGAGCATGTTTGTTTGAATACGGTTCCTGCTTCTAAATCACTATTTGCCTCGTAGGTTACGTGGCCTAATTTTAAATTCATACCTGCCAAAATAATTGTCACCTCATCCAACGGTTTTCCAATCAAATCCGGCAATTCAATTTCGGAATCTGATGTTCCGTTTCCAATATACAAATCGACTTCTGTTCCTTTCGGAATGCTGCTTCCTGCTGTAATCTTACGTCCCAAAGCTTGCATATCGATCACCTCTTTTAATCGAGGATCATTCACCTGATGTACAACGCCTTTCTTCAATCCAGCTATAATTAATTGTTGCTCCGCACTTCTAACCGACAGCCCAATTAAATTAGGCATACTGATGGTCGGTGGCGTTTCTGAATTAATCGTAATGTAGATTTTGCGCCCAGATTTGACCAACGAATTTGGTAATGGATATTGAGATAATATGGTCAAAGGTGGCTTGTCAGCCACAAAAGTGCAGTCCGCAATTTCGAACTCTAGGTTATTCTCGTCAACGGATTCTTCCATCTTATCCATTGACATCCCTTTTAAATTAGGCACCTTAATTGTTTCCCCGTGGTGGGTGCTCCAAGGCAAATAGACAAAAAAGAAACCAAAAAACAACACTAAAAATAACGTCACTAAGATCGCGACGTGCAAATAGAGGTCTTTTTTTGATTTAGTTGAAATGATAGCCATAGAGGGGGAAATCTATTATAGTGCAATTTACAAAATCTTATTAAAGCATAAAGCATAAAGCACAAAGAATAAAGTCAGTAATACAATAGTATGATCTAATAGTAACTATAATCATCAAAAAGGAGCTTTTGCTTCCTTTTTGATTCCATCTTTATTCTTTGTGCTTTATGCTCTATTCTTTTCAGATCATTCTCTACTCTGAATAACAAAAAAGGGGCTTTTGCCCCCATTTTGAAAAATCTCTACTCTTTACTCTATAATCTCTACTCTAAATATCCTCCGGACTCATTCCCTTCGGACTTGCGACTAGTACTTAAACACCTTATCGCCCGCCATAACCTCTTGCGTTTTCTCGTCAAAAGTAACACGTTGTCCCGTGCGGTAAGCGGCATTGGACATGATAGTTGCGATCGAGTGTTGGTAACCTGCTTCGATAGGAGCATTAGGCGTTTTGCGAGAACGAACACATTCCATCCAGTTTTTCACGTGGTTGAATGTTAAAATGTCTCCACCAGTATCTGCATCCGTAGCTACTTTTGCCCCTTCGATTTTCATCGTTGGTAGTAAGTTAGCCTGCAAGCCCATCGCTTTGGCTTCGCGCTCCCGAAGTCCCCCGTTAGGAGAGATGGTATTCGTGTCTAGGTTTAATTCACCACCGTTAGAGTAGTAAATTTCTTTCGTTCCACCGGCTGCATTAGAGAAGCGAGAGGTGAATTGAACTTGGAACCCTTTACTTCCTTGACCATAATCAAATACTACGGTCATGGTATCCGCATTGACACGGCCATCGTTCCATTGGTAAATTCCACCATTGGCTACAACCGAATTCGGGTGAGATAAGCCGGAGAACCAGTGTACGGTGTCGATTTGGTGTGACATCCACTGTCCTGGGATTCCTGATGAATAAGGCCAGAATAGGCGGTATTCTAAGTATTTACGTGGATCGAATTTGTCTGCTGGACGGTTCATTAAGAAGCGTTTCCAATCGATATCTGATTCTTTTAAAATGCTCGTTAATTCTGGGCGTCTCCAGCGACCTGGTTGATTGACGTTCCACATCAATTCTACCATTTTAATATCGCCAAATTTACCTGACTTAATGAATTCATCTGCTGCCCAGTAGTTCTCGCCTGAACGACGTTGTGAACCGATTTGGACGATTTTATTAGAATCTTTAACAGCCTTTAAAACCGCACGGTTATCCTCCATTGTTTCAGCTAATGGCTTCTCCGTGTAGGCATCACAACCCGCTTTTACCGCTTCGATAGTGTGTAATGCGTGTTGGAAGTCCGCTGTGGAGATGAAAACGGCATCGATTCCTTTGGCAGAATACAATTCCTCATTATTTCTATAGGTCTGAATAGATCCGCCTAATTCTTTTTCTAAAAAGGCTTTTCCTTCATCTCTACGGCGATTCCATAAATCTGACAATGCGACCATTTCGAAGTTCATTCCTTTAGCTAAAGCCTTAAAAGGAGGCACATGCGATGCACGGTGACGATCAGAGAAACCTACGCAAGCCACTCGAACGCGGTCGTTTGCGCCAAGAATCTTGCTGTATGATTTTGGGCTAAATGCTAAAGTACCTAGAGAAGCTAGGGCACCTTTGTGTAAAAATTCTCTTCTTTCCATTAGATAGGTTATTTAATTTCTCTGATTTTGATGTTTTTGTAGAATACGGAATCTCCGTGCTCTTGGAAAAGGATTGGACCTGAATCTTGTGCTCCAAAACCATCCCACACTTTATGCTTGCTATGCGCAACTAACACTTTGAAGATATTGCTCTTGCGCTCATATTCGATCACTTTGAAGCCATTCAACCAATGTTGAACGATGTTATTTGGATATACAATGATGCGTCCTTGATTCCATTCGCCTATTTTCTTTTGGAAGCGGCCATCAATTTTGTTCGATGGAATGATGTCATATAAACTCGCTAATGTGCGGTTTCCAACGGTTCCTAGTTTAGCATCTGGGTGTTTTGCATCGTCTAAAACTTGGTATTCCAAGCCGATCGCTGACATGCCTGAATTGTATGACTCGTTCACGAAATATTTCACTCCAGAATTCGCTCCCTCTGTCAGTTTGAAATCGAACGTTAATTCGAATGCGGAGAACTTGTCATTCGTTAAGATATCACCGCCATTGCCTGATTCCTTACCACCAGAGCTATTCACGTGAAGTGTACCGTCTTCTACTGTCCAAACCGATGGAGGAGCCGTCGTCTTAAACGCTGAACGGAAGCCTGTTAAGTCTTTTCCATTGAATAATAAGCGGAAACCTTGGGCTTGCTCTAATGGTGATACATTGTTTAAGGTATAATTCTCAACGACTACTCTGTTGTCCAAAGGACGAGGTTGCATCTCTTTTCCCGTTTGGATACGGATGTTTTTCCACATCACTTGCATACCCGGCGTCATATCTGCATAGATCGCGTGCACTTGGAAAGCGATAAAACCTTTCGCCGTCATGTCATCCACTAAATAGGTCACAGGATAATCGTTAATCCAGGTACGGATTGTGCTTCCGATGGCTTCGATGCGGTAATGGTTCCAAACATCCCCTAATTTAAAGGCCTTCTTCGCCTCTGGTTTCAGTTCGTTTTGGGCTAACCAACCACGGCGTGATTCGTCATAAATACCACCTGACCAGCCTCTAGTAGAGGGATCGATTTCAGCTTGGTAACCGTGAACGCGGCCATTTTGGTATTCTGGGATGGATAAACTTCTGAATTGAACTCCAGAATTCATTTTGTTGTCTACTTTGACATCGAACTCCAAAATAAAATCCCCGTATTCTTGTTCGGTAGCCATGAAGGAGTTAGGTGTGTTGGCTACTGTGGTGCCCACCATCACGCCATCCTTTACTTCATATTTAGCTTGTCCATTGAGTTGCTTGAAACCTTTAAAGGTTTTTCCGTCGAATAGGTTGGTCCATTTTTGAGCTTTTATTTGAAACGATCCAATCGCTAAAAACAAGCTTAAAAAGGGTATAATCAATTTTTTCATAAGTTAAATTAGTTTTCTTTACAAGGCTTTAATCTTCGAAATTTACTCATTTATCTCAAAATAATTTAGTTTCCTTAGGGGGTAAAATCAGGGCAGGAAAATAGTCCGAAACGGAAGCCGTATTTATTAAGTATTCTATTATTTTTGTAGATTAATAATTGATGACTATGCAAAAACAGACCAAAGCCATTCGTATTCAAGCCGAAAGATCTCAAAACAGAGAGCATTCGGTACCATTATACTTGACTTCTAGCTTCACTTTTGAAGATGCAGAGCAGGGGAGAGCAATATTTGCGGACGAAATGGCGGGCAATATCTATTCACGTTACATGAATCCCAATGTGGATGAATTCGTGGAAAAGATGAATATGTTGGAGAATGCGGAAGATGGGATTGCCTTTTCTACAGGAATGGCAGCGATTTTTGCTTCGATGGCTGGTCTTTTAAAAGCGGGCGATCACGTGGTCGCGTCTAATGCTTTGTTTGGCTCTTGTATTCAGATTTTGACGAAGATTACCTCGAAATGGGGTATCGAATGCACCTTTGTTCCGGGGGCAGATATTAATGCGTGGAAAGCGGCTATTAAGCCTAATACGAAATTTTTATTCTGCGAATCTCCGTCTAATCCGGGTTTAGAGCTAATTGATTTGAAAGAATTGGCGGCTTTGAAAGAGGGGAAAGACTTGATTTTAGCGGTAGATAACTGTTTTGCGACGCCTATCTTACAAACTCCGTTGGATTTAGGAGCAGATTTAGTGATTCACTCAGCCACGAAATACATTGACGGCCAAGGCCGCGTTTTAGGTGGTGTCATCTGTGGAAAGAAAGTATATATCGATGAGATTCGCTTCTTTGCGCGCCACACAGGCCCATCCATGTCTCCATTCAATGCTTGGGTGTTGTCTAAGAGTTTGGAATTGTTGGATCTAAGATTGCAGAAGCATTCGGAGAATGCGATGGCCTTGGCAGAAGCTTTGGAAGGCCATAAAGCCTTAAATAACGTCAAATATCCTTATTTAAAATCACATCCGCAATATGAATTAGCGAAACGCCAAATGAAGTATGGCGGAGGAATTCTAACGATTGATGTAAAAGGGGGATTTGAAAAGGTAGTGGCTTTAAGTAAGCTATTAAAAATCGCTTCCATCTCCCCTAATTTAGGAGATACACGTACGATTATCACACACCCGGCTTCTACGACTCATTCGAAATTACCTGCGGAAGAAAAAGCAGCCTTAGGCATTACGGATGGTTTAGTTCGCGTGGCTGTCGGTTTAGAGTCTATAGAGGACCTAAAATCAGATTTCTTACAAGCCTTAAATCAGATTAGCTAATGTGGATCGCTCTGATCGTTTGTTTGCTTTTGTTGACCGTAAATGTCGTAATAGGCGTTTATGTGGAGCGGAAGCTGTCTGCTTTTATGCAGGATCGATTAGGGCCCATGGAGGTGGGGAAATGGGGTTTGTTGCAGGTTTTTGCGGATCTATTGAAGTTATTCCAAAAGGAAGACATCGTTCCTGAAAATGCCCAAAAACGCTTGTTTCTTTTTGCCCCTTGGATTATATTTCTATCCGTATTCGGTGCATTTGCTGTTATCCCCTTAAGTTCTGGCACTTTCTTGCAAGGAAGCCAAACGGAGATGGGAATAATGCTTTTGATGGGGATTGTTTCACTAGATAGTTTGGGGATTTTATTGGCGGGCTGGACTTCGAATAATAAGTATTCCTTGTTAGGTGCGATTCGCTCTGCGGCTCAATTGGTTTCCTATGAGATTCCTTTAGGATTGACGCTTTTGTGTGTGGTTCTCATTTCGGGATCCTTGAATTTGCAGGAGATTTCAGTGCAGCAAGGAATATTCTCTGCTGAACCTCAATACCTGTTCGGATTAAAAGGATTGGGTATTGATGTGACACAAGCTGGCGGTTTCTTAAGCTGGAATGTGGTGCGGATGCCTTTGTTTTTCTTCTTATTCATCATTTATTTTATCGCATCCTTAGCAGAAGCGAATCGGGCGCCATTTGATATTCCAGAGGCTGAGTCTGAATTAGTAGGTGGTTTTCACACGGAATATGCCGGAATGCGCTGGGCCTTGTTATTCTTGTCAGAGTATGGAATGATGCTTTTGGTAAGCGTATTGGGCGTTATTTTATTCTGGGGATCATGGTATTCTCCTTTGCCTAATATCGGATCTGTTCGCTTAGCAGATTGGACGAATGGTGAGCCTGGAACAATTTATGCAACCCTGATTGGTTTTGTTTGGCTGATGTTGAAAGCCTATATCTTAATTGCCCTTCAAATGTGGATTCGTTGGACGCTACCGCGTCTTCGGGTAGATCAGTTAATGTATTTGTGCTGGAAAGTCCTGACCCCCTTTGCCCTGATTTTCGTCGCTATTTCTGCGCTTTGGTCGCTACTCATGTAAGGAATCTCCTTTATTTTTTGTTTATTTACAGAATTGCGTCTGTTAACCTATATTCTATGATCAAACTCTTACCCAGAGTCTTTTGCCTTGGACTTCTATTTGTCCTTTCGCATCAAAGCATTGCACAAACAACCTCTCTTCCGGCCATTTTTGGTAAAGTGATCGATGCCTCTACAGGCGAGCCCTTAAAAGGAGCTGATATCTCTGTCGATTTCAAAAAATCAGGCGTTACCACGGATACGTCTGGTAACTATAAAGTGCACGTACCCTACGGTGAGTGGGTGATCAAAGTGAGTTATGTGGGTTATAATCCCTACCGTACGAAAATCTATATTAAGGCGAATACTGAATTAAACGTTGAGTTAAATAATGTAACGAAGCAATTAGAAGAGGTAATTGTCTCTTCTGCAGCCACAAAGCGTGATATTCAAACACCCTCTTTAGGTGTAACCGTACTTAGTTTAAAAGGGATCAAGAAATTGCCTACGATGATGGGAGAAGTCGACGTGATTCGCAGTTTACAATCTCTTCCTGGCGTTTCTTCCGTAGGTGAGGGCGCGAATGGCCTGAATATTCGGGGTTCGAATGTGGACCAAAACTTAATCTATATTGATGATACTCCCATCTTTAACCCAACGCACATGTTTGGTTTGTTCTCGGTTTTCGCTTCTGATGCGATTCGGGATTTAGAATTATATAAAGGGGGTGTTCCATCGCGTTTTGGTGGACGTGCTGCCTCCGTTTTAGATATCAAAATGATCGAACCTAACACGGACAAATTTAAAATGCAAGGAGGCATTGGTTTGATTTCTAACCGCGTGATGGCAGAGATACCGATTATAAAAGAGAAATTATCTGTTTTAGTTGCAGGTCGTTTATCTGTCAATGACTTTATGTTCAAATGGTTTGCACCGGATTATTTAAAGAACTTACGGGCAAATTTTTCTGATGTGGCGACGAAGATTTATTACCGTCCTAATACGAAGAATACCATCTCTTTATCCTCTTATTTGAGCCACGATTATTACCGGGTCGATTCTTTATTTAGTATCGAAAATGTCGTGGCGAAGCAGACGTCCTTTAATTATGGACACACGAATTTAGCGGCACATTGGAATCACTATTTTTCCCCTAAGTTAAATATGATGGTCAGCGGGTCTTTAACGGATTATTCCACTAAGACCTTTGCACCTGATTCCGTTAATACGATTGACTTGAAAAGTTCCATCTTATACAGAAACTTAACGACTAGTTTTGATTACCAGCCGAAAGAAAACCATAAAATGAACTTTGGAATTACGGCGACCCGATATGATATTAATCCGGGTACTTTAAATGAAGGCGTCATTTCACGCGTTTCCAATGTCAAGATACCGGACGAGCAATCTTATGAATTAGCTTTATTTGCAGATGATGAATGGACGCTAAGTCCTAAATTCACCTTGCAGGCCGGTTTACGTTATTCACATTACTACCGAATGGGGGCAGGATCTGAAAATGTCTATGCGCCAGGGCAGATGCCATCCTTAAATACCGTGTTGCGTAAAAATACCTATGCGGACGGAGAAGTAATGGCCTCTTACGGTGGTTTTGAGCCTAGAATTACTATGAAATATTCTTTGGCAGAAAATACTACTATGAAATTTGGATATAACCGTCAGCAACAGTTTTTCCAATTATTATCTAATAACACGACGCCATTACCTACTTCAAGATGGAAAACGGCAGATAATTTCATTAAGCCTCAACAGAGCGATTTTCTATCATTAGGCTTATTTAAGACCTTTAATGAAAACGTATTTGAAGCTTCTTTGGAAACCTACTATCGTGATGTAGCGAATACATTAGATTTCGTATCTGGGGCTAATTTACAATTAAATCCGAACATTGAAACGCAGTTGATTTCTGGTAAAAGTAAAGCCTACGGAATGGAATTGATGGTTCAAAAGAAGAAAGGTGAAGTGTCAGGTTGGGTATCTTACACTTATGCGCGCGCATTTAACCAAATGATAGGAGAGTTTCCTGAGGTTCAAGCCATAAATGGGGGAGATTGGTTTGCAACGAATTATGATAAGCCTCATACGCTTAACATGATGTTAAATATTCAACCTACGACTCACCATAGTTTCTCTTTCACTTTTGCCTATAATACAGGGCGACCATTTTCATCACCATCAGGATCTTATGAGATTGGGGGGAAGAAGTTTCCAGTGTTTGCTGAGCGCAATAATGACCGAGTACGTGATTACCACCGCTTAGATTTTTCTTGGACGATCAATAATCCATCTATGAAAAAGCAACGTTGGGAAGGTAGCTGGGTATTTACCATTTATAATTTATATGGACGTCAAAATCCGTATTCAGTCTTTTTTAAATCAACAAAAGCGGGTTTGAGAGCGTATGAGCTAAGTGTATTTGCCTCTCCATTTATCTCGTTAACTTATAATTTTAAATTCTTATAGTCATGCCTAAATTATATAAAAATACTTTTTTTTATACCTTGTTAATGGGCTTAGTTGCTTGGGCATGTATTAATCCAATTAAGGATTTTGTTCAGGTCGATGCTACTTCATTTACTACCATAGAAGCAGATATTTCAGACGACGCAGCCTTAAGTAAAGTGCGTTTAACGAGTTCATCTAATCGACTTACTTCGCAATTCTCTCTGCCTATTTCAAAAGCGACGGTTTATGTGACGGACCAAAATGGAGTTAAAACTACGTTTACCGAAGGAACTCCCACAGGGACCTATTATCCTAGCGCAGGTTTTAAGGGTGTAGTGGGTTCATCCTATAAATTGAATGTTCAATTATTAACGGGTAAGTCATATGAGAGTGCTGTTGAAACAATGAAGGCGGTACCTGAAATTGAAAACTTAATTACTCGATTTGAGACGTTAGAGCAATATTCGAAAGTTGATATCAGAAGAGCAGGTTTCTCTGTTTATCTTGATTTTAAAGATTTTCAAAATGAGGGTGATTTTTACTTGTGGAATTGGAAACACTTTGAAAAAATTCGTCTATGTGCCACCTGTACGGATGGGGGACGTTATGATTTCAAGAAATTAGACTGTGTGCAACCTCGTTTTCCGAATGATGCGATATTAAATTATATGTGTGATGGAAATTGTTGGGATATTTCGACAAACAATGATTTGAACGTATTCTCTGATGTACTAACCAATGGCCAAAGAGTCGTGGGTCGTCAAGTAGCTAGAATTCCTTTCGATAATTGGACGCCCTATTATTTCCGTTTAGAACAACGTTCCATTACTAGGAGTGCGTATGCTTTCTATCAATCACTTATTTCTCAGATTCAATCATCAGGTTCTTTGTTTGATGTACCGGCAGAAACAAGATTTAGTTTAAATATTAAATCAACAACGAATCCAGCAGAAAAAGTAATTGGTATCTTCAATGTATTCTCTGTTAAAAAGAAAATTTTCATCATTGATCGCTCTAAGGATATTCCAGTAGGGGAATTGCCCATTATCCCTACCGTACTAGGAGAGACCTATACTTGTCCTCCTGGATCAGTGGGTTGTCAAGAAAAAGTGCCTTGTATGGAATCAAATACCCGAACAAAAATTACACCCGAAGGTTGGGTATTCTAGTTTTTTAGAGACAAATTTGTGCTTTAATTAGAACTATGATCGGTGTTTTATTAGTGAATCTGGGAACTCCAGATGATCCGGGTACCCCTAGCGTACGTAAGTACTTACGGGAGTTTTTGATGGATGGTCGCGTGATCGACATTCCCTATCCATTCCGCTACTTGTTAGTGAATGGGATCATTGCTCCTTTTAGAGCTCCTCAATCTGCTAAAATCTATAAAGAATTATGGGAAGAGCGCGGTTCTCCCTTGAAGTTTTATGGGGAAGACGTTTGTGCGTCTTTAACTGAGAGGTTAGGCGATGGTTACATGGTTCGGTTAGCCATGCGTTACCAAAGTCCGGATTTAAAGTCGGTCATGTCAGAAATGCATCAGGCAAATCTGAAGAAATTAATCGTTATCCCTTTCTTTCCACAATACGCTTCAGCTACCACGGGATCTGTGTATGAGCGCGTGATGGAAATTATGTCCGATTGGCAAATTATGCCATCACTTTCAATAGTGAGCTATTTTTACCAGCATCCAATTTTTGCCAAATACTTTGCTGATAAAGCCGCGAACTACCAAAAAGACGTCGACTTCGACTACTATTTATTCTCCTACCACGGTGTGCCTGAACGTCATATTCGCAAAGGTGATATTACGAAGAATACCTGTGTTTTCGGGACTTGTTGCGAAACCATCACGGAGAAGAACCATACTTGCTACCGGGCGCAATGCCATGAGACCACTCGCTTAATTGCGGCAGAAATGGGTTTGAAGCCTGGAACTTATGGTACAGCATTCCAAAGCCGCTTAGGCCGAGACCCATGGTTACAACCCTACACCGATGAAACCATCAAAAAGTTAGTAAGTGAGGGTAAGAAGAAAATTTTAGCCTTTTCGCCAGCTTTCGTAGCGGATTGTCTAGAAACCACGATTGAAGTAGGTGAGGAGTATAAGGAATTATTTGAAGAAGCAGGTGGTGAGCACTGGCAATTAGTCGAAAGTTTAAATAATTCGCCTGAGTATGTGGCTCTTTTAGAAGACTTAGTAAAGAACTCGTAAAATGGTAGCCTTAATTCTGACCATTGTTTTTTCTGTATTGCTATTAGTGAATTTTCGGGCTCATGCGAAATTTAATATAGATACACGCATTGCTATTTTATTAAACTATCCCGTTTGTTTTCTAACTGGGTATTTTCATCAAATGGATGCTATTCCATTTCATTGGCCATCTACGGGTTTTTCTTTGGGTATCCTAGGCATTGGAGTCGGCTTCGTGATTACATTCTTATTATCAGGTTATTCGACAATTAAGAATGGTATGGCTCCTACCTCTTTGGCCAATAATATCTCTTTAGTCATTCCAGTTCTGGTTAATCTCTTTATTTGGAAGACTGGAGATTTGAATGTTTTTGTCATCTCAGGTTTGGCTTTATCTTTTGCTGCTATTTATTTCTGTAGTCCAACAGGTGCTGGAACGGTTCAAAAGCCCGTTGTTTGGGCACTGGTAGCTGTTTTTGTGGCGTATGGCGTAACTAATACAGCCTTAAACTATTTGAATGCTGCGCAAGTTCAGCAAGATGGTAAGATATTTGGGTTAGTTCAGTTACTTGGTGGGAAAATTCCCTTTACGCTAATGCTTTTAGTGGGATCGATGACTATATCCGCTGTAGTTTTGGTTTATTGGACGATAACGGGTGGAGTTAAATGGTCATTAAGATCCGTTTTGGCCGCAATCCCTTTGGGAATACCGAATTTCTTCTCCTTCTATTTCTTACTAAAAGCCCTAGATGCTTACCAGCAAAACGGTGCGGTGGTGTTAACCATTTATAACTTGGGAGTAATTCTCTTAAGTGCAGTGACTGCCTTGATTTTCTTCAAAGAAAGATTGACGATGAAGCAGTGGATCGGGATTGGGTTGGGGTGTCTAGGTATTGCTTTAATCATTCTAAGAATAAAGCACAAAGCATAAAGAATAAAGTTGGTATTAAAAAAGGGAGCGAAGCTCCCTTTTTTAATGTGCTTATGAAAAGTTTTTTGCATCGTTGCGAAGCAACATCCACTTTTATTCTTTGTGCTTTATGCTCTATGCTTTGTTTTTATAATTGCTCCACAATTATAAAACGTTAGCCGTTTGCTCCTTAATCTTCTCCAGCTCATCTTTCATATTCACGACTAATCGCTGAATAGTGGAATCATTTGCTTTTGAGCCAATGGTATTGATTTCTCGGCCGATTTCCTGCGCCATAAAGTTGAGTTTTTTTCCGTTTCCTTCTTCTAGAATTTCAATGAAGTAATCAAGGTGAGTCGCTAGGCGTACTTTTTCTTCAGAGATGTCGAATTTTTCTATGTAATAAACGACCTCTTGTTCGAAGCGGTTTTTATCGAAATCTTCTTTTAAACCTAATTCTAACAGAGCATTGCGCATCCGCTCGCGGATTCCTGGCATACGGATTTTATCTTGCTCAAGTACTTGGGCTAATCCAGATTTGATAGCAGCGATGTATTCGCGGAATTTCTCTTCTACGACTTTTCCTTCCCGAGCACGGAACTCCTTACATTCTTTTACCGCCTCTTGTACTGCTTCGAATACGACTTTCCAAAGTGCTTCAATTTCTTCTTCGTTGTCTTGCGAATGATCTGATGCATTTAAACTAGGCATCGACATAGCTTGCAAATACAAAGCATTTTCGTCAATAGTAGAAATACCTAACTCAGAGGCAAAACGTTTTAATTCTGTGAAATAAGTAGCTATTTGGCCTTGTGGTAGGATACTTTGCTCTACGTTCTCATTGTTTTTTTGAAGGTGTAGATTCAACTCCATTTTACCTCGCTCTAATTGCTGGGTTAAGTAATTTCGGATATCAATTTCTTTTGCAGATAAAGACTTTGGAACACGGCAGAAAATATCGGTAAACTTCGAGTTTAAGCTTTTAACTTCGACACGAATTTGTAGGTCTTGGATTTCTTTTTGGGATTTTCCAAAACCCGTCATGGAGTAGATCATATGGTTTCTTTTTTGGCCTTAGTTGCTTGGAAGAATGCAAATGCAATAAATAAAAGCATCGCAATGGAAGCCCCTAAGTCAATTTTATTTCCCGTAATCACTGAAACGGGAGCAAACTTAAATTCAATCGTATGTTTTCCCGCCGGAATCGCTAAACCACGTAGGATATAATCTGCCTGCACGTGATTGGTTTCTTTTCCATCTATATAGGCTTTCCAGTCCTTGTTACCGCGGTAGTAGATTTCGGAGAACACGGCAAAGGCCGCTTGCTTAGAGTCAGATGAATAGGTCAAATGATTCGGCTTGTATTCCGTTAATTGAATGCTGCCATCTGTCTTGAAGTCCTTTGCTGGGACAAAGGAAGCGTCTTTTTGTTCGACCAAAGCTACAGAGCGTGGATCGATTTTTCCAATTCCATTTAATGCGTCATCAGCGTTAGGAACAACGTTTACCGTCGAAACAAACCAAGCGTTGCCTAGAGCGCTAGGATTTGGTTGTGGCGCTAATTGGCCGGTAGAGTCAGGACTTAAAATATATTTGGTATTCAGCATATTCAGGATATTCATTTGTCCTGGATTACCTGTGAATTGTTTCTCCATCAATTCTTGGTAACGACGCAATTTAGCGGCATGATAACCACCTACTGATTGATGGTAATAAGAGACCGTTGCATCGCTCATGAAGTTGGTTGTCACATTAATTACCCTGTAATGAGTTGAATCTTGTAAGATCTTTTGATCAGCTGGACTAGGTAGGATTTGCTCATCCAAGGTAGCTTTGGAAACAAAGAAATCTTTACCAAAATAACGTTTTGCTACTGGAGTCAAATCAAATATTCCGAGTAATACTAGTGCTATTAACCAAATTGATTTTTTAATTTTCCCAGTACTGGCTAGCGCAATTATGCCAGCACCCAGTAGTACGATAAAAAAGCTACGGAATGCATCTGATTGAAATAACTCGATGCGGTCAAGCTGGATACTACGCCAGATTTGGTTATTTAAGGCTGTGTCTTGAATCAATGCTCCACCAAAATTAGGACCTTTGAAGTCAAGAAATAAATCAGGAGCTAGTCCAAAAAATAAGGCTAGACCTCCACTACATCCGGCGGCATACAATAAAGGTTTTTTGATTTCAGCCCAGGTTGATTTTTGTTGAATAAAACGAATCAAACCTAAAATGCCTAAGCTAACGAAGCCAAGCTGTACAAAGGACAGCACCATGGTGATCGCTCTAAACTTATTAAACAAGGGGAAATACTGAAATAAAATACCATTGAAGAAGAAATATTTACCCCAAGCGAATGTGATGAAAAGGGTAGTAAATCCGATGATCCACCATTTTTCGGCTGATTTGATAAAGAAAGCTCCAAACAAAAACAAGAAGATCACCAAGGCTCCCGCATAGGCTGGGCCCGCCGTATAGCTTTGATCACCCCAATAAGCGGGGCCTTTCTCCACAAATCCTAAGGCTTGTTCGTCTGGAATACCTGCGTTAGACATTGTTTGGTAGGTATTAGAGGATGTGCCTCCTAAATCCCCAGCGGAAGCTCCTCCCATGAAATTAGGGATCAATAAAGTACCTGTTTCGGCAATACCATAGGACCAATCAAAGGCATAGGTTTGGTCTAAACCATCTCCACGCGATTTGTTGGCGCTTAGTTCGGAGGCGCCACGCGTCGTTTCTTTGGCATATTCGTAATTATTCCAAAGACGCATCGAGTGTGTTCCTAGTGCCAATATAAGCCCCAAGCCTAGTAATAATCCGCGCTTCAGCCATTCTCCTACAGTTTTGTGAATGATGGCTTGTGATAAGGTGTAGATTTTGTAGAATCCAATGATGAAGAAGAGGTAATACGTAATTTGAACGTGGTTAGCATATAGCTCCAATGCCATGCCTAGCGTAAATAGCGCAGCACCAAGCCATTTTCGATTGCCCCATCCTAGTTTAACTCCCGCTAAAACGAGGGGAGCATAAGCTAATGCAAGGACTTTTGAGGTATGCCCTGCGGGAATGATGACCATATTATAGGTCGCAAAGGCGTAGAAAACGGCCCCAGCAAAGCCTAGAATAGGGGAGGCTCCCATCGCCCAAAGCAATATATACATACCCACCATCATGAGGACAAGCATGTTTACCGGGCTAGGAAGTAGATTGGTAATGAATGAGCCTATTTTGGCCGAAATAGAATACGGATAAGAACCAGAGATCTGGTAGGTAGGCATTCCGCCAAACATCGAATTTGTCCACCAGGCATCTTCGCCTGTTTTCTCCTTAAAATGTATGCTCTCCTGTGCCGCCGCTTGGGCTTGTTGAATATCGTGTTGAATCAGTACTTTTCCTTGTAGAACGGGTCCGCAATAGATAAAAGCGATCAATAAGAAACCCAAAAGGACAATCCCATGGGGGGCAAAGGAGCGCAACAAGTTTTTCATAGTTTATGAAATCGAAACTAATTCTAATTCAAATGTTAAATCACGACCGGCTAATGGGTGATTGGCGTCTAAAGTGACGTGCGTTTCTGTTAAATCAGTGATTACCACTTCTACCACTTGACCACCATCTTGGTGCATAGATAAGGAAGCTCCTAGTTCTAATTCGATGTGTGGTGGGATTTGAGCACGTTCTAGGGTCACCGTATTTTCAGGTGAATGCTCTCCATAAGCCTCAGCAGCCGGAATAACAATGGTTTTTTTCTCGCCAATGGTCATGCCCGTTACGCCATCATCAAAACCTTTGATGACCATACCTGAACCTAATTGAAATTCAAGAGGTGTTCTTCCTACAGAAGAGTCAAAAATAGAACCGTCTGTGTGTTTACCAGTGTAGTGTACGGCAACCTTGTCGCCGGTTTTTGCAATAGACATAATGAATCGTTAAAATTTAAAAATAAGCTACAAATAACACGAATTTTCGGAGGCTTTCAAAGCAAATAGAGCTACCATTTACCATTTACCATTCACCATTTTATTTACATAATGATCTTTGGTATTTGAGGGACAGTGTATCTCCTAACTCAATCGCTGTCTTAAAGTCAAGGCAAGCATCATCGATCAAACCCAAATGCATCAGATTAATACCCCGATTATAATACGTTTCTCCATAATAAGGGTAGCGAATGATTGATTTAGAGAAGTCTTTGATGGCTCCTTTATCGTTCCCTAGTTTGGATTTGAAATATCCCCGGTAGAAATAATAATCTGCATTGGTGGAATCGAGGCGAATGGCCTTAGTTAAATCGGAGATAGCACCTGAATATTCTTCCATCGAACCACGTGAAAAGGCTCTTGCGAAGTATATTTCGGGGTTTTTAGGGTCTTTTGTTAAAGCCACTGAAAAGTTATACGTCGCTTCTTTGTATTTCTCTTGTTGGATTTGCGTGAGGCCAGCGGCATATTGTAACATGCAGCTGCTCAAGAAAAAGAGGGCAAAAAGGGAGGCAAATAAACGGATCATTTAAAGGTAACGATGGTGATTCCCGCACCGCCACGGTCTGCGTGTTCGTCAGTAATGTTTTTAATTTCTCGGTATCGCTTTAATTGTTCGCGAATTAAAGTTCGTAAAATTCCGTCTCCTTTTCCATGTAATATTTGAACTTCTGGAACGCCTAATAGGAGGCAATCGTTGATGTATTGGTCTAAAAAGACATAAACCTCCTCTCCGCGCTTCCCACGGATATCCAGTTTAAGCTGGAATTGCGCCATTCGATCATTAATATCGATGCCGCGAAGAGGGGCTGTACTTTTCTTTTGTTGTTTAGGAGCGACGATTTTTTGCAGGCGATTCAGTTTGATTGTACTGCGAATGGCTCCTAGAGAAATGACCGCGTCTTTCCCTTTGAGTTCCATGATTTGTCCCAAAGTAGGTTCGTCGCCACTCCCTTTAATCACTACCCAATCACCCACCGCGATAGGGGAGTTGGCATAAACGATACCGGGCGTTTCGGAAACGACTTTGGCTGGCGCTGGAGCCACCGTTTTTAATTCCTTTTGTACAAAATCCGCTAAATCCGCGCGTAATTCCTTCGTCTTTTCTTTATCGGCCTCTTTCTCACGGATCTGCCTGATGGTCTGCTCAATACGTTGATTTGCTTCTTGGATGATCTTTTTCGCTTCGGCTTTCGCCGCATTCAACATCGCCTTTTGTTCTTCCTGCACGTGATTTTTCAGACGTTCGTAGTTTTCCTTGATGGATAGAGCTTGCTCATTCGCTAAGGCTAAACTGGCATTCTTACTCTCCCAAATCTGCTTCTCCGTCTCAGTTTCCAACAATAATTTGTCAAAATCCACCTGTTTTTTGCCCAATTTCTTGCGTGCATTTTCGATGATAGCCTTAGGTAAACCAATCTTTTGCGCAATTTCGAAGGCAAACGAACTACCCGGTTTTCCCATATCCAAGATGAATTGAGGTTCTAAGTGCTCGGTGTCGTAGCGCATTGCGGCGTTGAAGAGTCCTTTTTGGCGATCTGCTAGGCTTTTTAAGTTACCAAAGTGCGTATTTATCGCACCGTAACATCCTTTGTCCGCGAGTTTCTCTAAGATGGATTCTGCAATGGCTCCACCTAAAGAGGGCTCCGTACCGGTACCAAATTCATCGACTAAAATCAATGTTTTCTCGTTTACGTGCTGCAAGAAGTGCCGCATATTACTTAAGTGAGACGAATAGGTACTTAATTCGTTTTCTAGATTTTGCTCATCCCCCATATCTAAAAAGAGTTGGGAGAAGAAGCCCATCGTGCTACCTTCGGCTAATGGCACTAAACAGCCTGATTGGAATAAGAATTGCAATAAGCCTACCGTACTTAGTGTCACTGATTTTCCTCCTGCGTTAGGGCCTGAAACGACCATAATGCGGCGATCGTCTTCTAATCGAATGGTCAACGGCTTAATCTTTTTGCCAATTTTTTCAAGCGATTTCTCTAGGAGTGGATGGCGCGCATCCGTCCAGTTAACCATCGGTTTATCTTGAATAAACGTGGGCTTGATGGCTTTGTGAGCACTTCCCCAGAGGGCTTTGGCCCGAATAAAATCAATTAACCCTAGCCACGAAAAGGCGTGAGCTAAAAAGGGTGTTAATGGACGAATGCGATCTGATAGTTTCGATAAAATTTGGATGATTTCTCTACGCTCAGCCGATTCCAAGGATTTGATCTCATTGTTCATCGCCAGCGCATCTGCGGGCTCTAAAAAGACCGTTTTTCCGGTATCTGATTCATCTTGAACAAAACCTTTTATCTTTCGCTTGTGTTCCGCGGCTAATGGAATCACCATCCGGCCGTTACGTAAGGTCAAAGAAAAATCCTTGCTCACCCAGCCTTCTTTGTAGGCCTGGCTTAAATAGGAGTCGAGTTTCTTACGAAGTCCTTGCTCTTCAGCAATTCGCTTACGTCGTAAATCGCCTAAAGCAGGGGAGGCTGTTTCCTTGATTTGGCCGTTTACATCAAATACACGGTCTAAATCTTGAATAATCGGAATGATTTGTCTGAAATCTCCCTCGCTCTCCGCACCTTTGGCGAGAAAATGCTGGGTAATTTTGTGTATTTCGGGGTATTCTGCTGAATCGATAGCTGCAAAGAAACGGATGGTTTCATACAAAACTGTTAACGCCCGTTGCCAATCTCTCCATTCATCTGCTGACAAATAATGGCCCTCCAGCTGCAGAGGACTTAGATAAGAACGTAAATCGTAGTAATCAGTCTGCGGAAATTCGCCACCATGCTCACCTAAAATGCGGCTCATCTCATCGACTTGTTCTACCCATTGTTTGACCAAAGGGAAACGGTCCGAAAAGCGCATTTTATCTGCATATTCCAGCCCCATCGGACTTAGGCAAAGCTGCTTAATTTCCTCTTTTACCTGGTTGAAACCCAGTTTTTCGGCAAGATTTACAGGGTAATTCATAGAGAAAAATGCAACTTTATTTTTTCGAGTAATACCTCGTTGATTTTATAATAACTTTCCGTCGTCCAACCCGCTACGTGTGGACTAAATATGGTCGCAGGATAAGCGGCGATTTCGGCGAAAAGCTCTTTTTCTACCGGGGACCAAGTGGACAATTTTTCATTTGGTAGCACATCAAGTGCTAATCCTTTGATTTGGCCTGAGCGTAATCCGTGTAACAATGGTTCCAGTGGTGCAATGGGCCCACGGGAACTGTTGATCAGTATAATGGGCTTCTTGAAAGAGTCTAAAAACTCTATGGAAACCAATCCGACCGTCTCAGAAGTCAAGGGAATGTGTAAACTTAAGATGTCAGCCTGTTTAAAAAGCTGCTCCATAGTGGCCGGATAATCAGCCGATGGGGCGTATTTGTCATATGCCAAAATGGTCATTCCAAAGCTAGAAAGGCGCGAAGCGACGGCTTTCCCCATATTTCCATATCCGAAGAGACCGATGGTCTTCCCTTTTAATTCAAAACCCCTATTTCCTTCTCTTTCCCACAATCCGTGACGAACTTCGGTGTCCGAAGTATGTAGTTTGTGCGCAAGGGATAATAACTGTCCGATGACGTGTTCCGCTACTGCGTCAGAATTACCCTCGTTTGCAGAGAAAACTGCGATTCCTCTAGATAGGCAGGCTTCGACATCCAGTAAATCAAGTCCAGCGCCCGCTCGAGCGATAAAAGTTAAGGTGGTATCGGTCAGAATTTCTGCCGTTATTTTGAATTTACTTCGAACGACTAATCCGTCAAAAGCCGGTAAAATCGATACAAACTCTGATAGGGTTAAATCTGTACGTGTCTCTACCTCGAATCCCAAATTCGTTAGCCCTTCTGCCATCGAAGGATGAACCTCGTCGACAATCAACACTTTACGCATTCATTCGGTTTTTTACGAGATCCAACGCTAAAAATAAGGCCTGCAAAAATGAACCTGGATCGGCTACGTTTTGTCCAGCAATATCATAAGCTGTGCCATGATCAGGAGAGGTGCGAATGACTGGCAGACCGGCTGTGAAATTCACACCAGAGTCGAATGCAATGTATTTGAAAGGAATCAATCCTTGATCGTGGTACATACCTAGAACGCCGTCAAACTCTTTGAATTGCGCTTTTCCGAAGAAACCATCCGCCGGATAAGGCCCAAAAACTAGGTTCCCTTTCGTTCTAAATTCATCCACCACGGGTTGAATAATTTCTAATTCTTCTTGGCCTAATAGCCCAGATTCTCCTGCGTGTGGATTTAAACCCAATACGGCTAAACGAGGTTTGTCGATCGAGAAATCCTCTTGCAAACTCTTTAAGAATAAAGTGATTTTTGTTCGCAATAAATCAGTACTTAAAGCCTTAGAAACCTCTAATAGAGGAATATGCCCAGTAGCAACGCCCATTCTAAAACCATCCGAAACCAGCATCATAAGAGATGATTTTGCTTCGAAACGATCCGTTAAATATTCGGTATGTCCTGGGAATTTAAATTCCTCGGATTGGATGTTGTGTTTATTAATCGGAGCTGTTACCAATGCGGAAATTAGTCCACGATCTAGGTCGTTTGCAGCTCTTTCTAAACAATCAAAAGCCGCTTTTCCAGCTTCCTTAGTCTCTTTTCCGGGTTCTACTACGGTTGAGGAGTCGTCCCAGCAGTTGATGACAAAGCTTTCACCCGATTTGGCCTCGGAAGCTTCCTGGATCACGGCGATGGACCACTCTTTTAATTCGAATTTTTGGCGGTAAAAATCCAATACTTTCGCTGAACCATAAATCACAGGAGTACACCACTTTAGCAAGCGCGGGCTGGCTAAGGATTTCAAGATTACTTCGGGTCCGATTCCGTTGTAATCTCCTAACGTGATGCCGATGATAGGTTTCATAAAAACTAATTTTTGTTCGACCTGCAAGTTAAGAAAAATCGCTCGAAGGCGGTAGAATTATTTTTCTTGGTAACGAACCCAATAAATATGGTATTTTTTTAAGTTTTCCCAAATAAAATGCGGTATTCGATGCGATTTTCACAATATATTTAGCATTTTTGTTAGAATCTCCTACTTTATTGATTATGCCAAAATCATACGTTAAGAAAATCTCCAGTTTATTGATCGCTAACCGCGGCGAGATTGCTATCCGCATTATGCGTGCTGCTTCCGAATTAGGTATTCGGACCGTTGCAGTTTATACGTTCGAAGATCGCTATTCGTTGCACCGCTATAAAGCAGATGAAGCTTACCAAATCGGTAAAGACGACGAACCCTTAAAACCATATTTGGATATCGAGGGCTTGATTTCTTTGTGTAAATCGAAGAAAATCGACGCTATCCATCCAGGCTATGGTTTCTTGTCGGAAAACGTAGTGTTGGCGACACGTTGTAGAGAAGAGGGAATCGTTTTTGTGGGTCCATCTCCAGAGGCGATGAATGCATTAGGAGATAAAGTAGCGGCGAAAGTGGCAGCCTTGAAGGCCAGTGTGCCTATGATTGAGGACTCGAAAGGGGATTTGTCGGATTATTCTTTGGCCTTATCTGAAGCGAAACGTATTAAATTCCCCGTGATGGTGAAAGCGGCTGCCGGTGGTGGAGGACGTGGAATGCGCGTTGTGAGAACGGAAGAAGAATTAGAAAAGGCGTATCAAGAGGCGAAGAACGAGGCGAAAAATGCCTTTGGAGATGATACCTTGTTCATCGAGAAATTCATTGATGATCCGAAGCACATCGAAGTACAATTATTAGGAGATCAGCACGGAAATTTGGTGCATTTGTATGAGCGCGATTGTTCGGTACAAAGACGTTTCCAAAAAGTGGTCGAAATTGCCCCCTCTTTTGGTCTAAAAGAAGAAACGAAACAAAAATTATACGCTTACGCGCTTTCCATCGGTAAAGCCGTAAACTATTATAACGCAGGAACGGTGGAGTTTTTGGTCGATAAAGACGAAAATATCTATTTCATCGAGGTAAATCCGCGTATACAAGTAGAACATACGATTACGGAAGAAGTGACGGGCATCGACATCGTCCGGACACAGATCCTAATCGCCCAAAACTATAAGTTATCCGATCCTGGTATTTTCATCCAAAACCAAGCGGACATTCCACTAAAAGGTTTTGCCATCCAATGCCGTATCACGACAGAAGATCCAGCGAATGGATTTAAACCGGATTTTGGAACCATCATCGCCTACCGCAACGCAGCGGGTTTCGGTATTCGTCTAGACGAAGGATCTTCGTATCCAGGAGTGAAAATTTCGCCTTATTTCGATTCGATGTTAGTGAAAGTGTCTGCCAAAGGCCGTACGCTTCGCGGTGCGTCCGAGCGTTTAAACCGCGCGCTGACCGAATTCCGTATCCGTGGCGTAAAAACGAACATCCCGTTCTTGCGCAATGTCATCACGCATCCGGTCTTCCAAGAAGGCCACTGCACGGTTCCATTCATAGCAAACCACCCGGAATTATTTAACTTCAAACCCACTCGCGACCGCTCCACCAAGGCGATTCGCTACCTGGGAGAAGTTATCGTTAACGGAAATCCAGATGTGAAAGTGAAGCCAACGGCTCCATTCCGCATCCCGATCATCCCCTATGTGGATCCGATGGCGGAATACCCGAAAGGAAATAAACAATTGTTGACGGAAATGGGTCCAGAGAAATTTGCGAAGCACATCCGTGATGCGAAGCAAATTTATTTCACCGATACAACATTCCGTGACGGACACCAATCGCTGTTAGCCACCCGCGTACGTACCCAAGATATGTTAGCTGTAGCTGACGGATTTGCGAAATCTTTCCCTCAATTGTTCTCGATGGAGGTTTGGGGTGGTGCGACTTTCGACGTGGCCATGCGTTTCTTGCAAGAATCCCCTTGGAAACGTCTGCAAGATTTCCGCGAAGCCATGCCCAACATGCTGTTGCAAATGCTTTTCCGCGGCTCAAACGCGGTAGGCTATTCTGCTTACCCAGACAATTTGATTGAAAAATTCGTGGAGAAATCCTCGGAAGCCGGAGTTGATGTCTTCCGTATTTTCGATTCCTTGAACTGGATTGACGCGATGAAAGTGTCAATTAAAGCCGTTCGCGAACGTACGCCGGGTATCGCAGAAGCTGCGATTTGCTACACGGGCGACGTCTTCACAAACGAAAAATACAATCTGCAATATTACGTGGATATGGCGCGTCAGCTCGAAGATGCCGGCGCTCATATGTTATGTATAAAAGATATGGCGGGACTTTTACGTCCTTTCCAAGCGGAGAAATTAGTAACCGAATTAAAGAAAGCGGTTGATTTACCTGTTCATTTGCATACGCACGATACGGCTTCTGTTCAATCAGCTACCTATTTAAAGGCCATTGAAGCCGGTGTGGATATCGTAGATGGGGCTTTAGGAGCGATGTCGGGATTGACGTCTCAGCCTAATTTGAACTCTTTAGTAGCGATGATGCAAGGGCATGAGAAAGCATCAGACCTGGATTTAGACTTATTAAACGAATACTCGAATTATTGGGAGGCGGTGCGTACGATGTATACGCCATTTGAATCAGAATTGAAAGCGGGAACGGCTGAGGTGTACAATAATGAGATTCCGGGTGGACAATACACGAACTTGCGTGGTCAGGCGATTGCGCTGGGCGTGGGCGACAAGTTCGAGCAATTGAAACGTAATTATACGGAGGCTAACACGCTTTTCGGCGATATTGTGAAAGTAACTCCCTCCTCGAAAGTGGTAGGGGATATGGCGATCTTTATGACTGCGAATTCGTTAACGGCGGAAGATGTGTATGCCAAAGGCGCTACTTTATCCTTCCCTGAATCCGTCAAAGACTTCTTCAAAGGCGGCTTAGGCCAGCCTTACCAAGGATTCCCGAAACAATTACAGGAGATCATTTTAAAAGGAGCACATGCCATCGAAGGTCGTCCAAACGACCATCTAGCACCGATTGACTTCGACGCTGACTTCAAGTCCTTTACGAAGAAATTCCCAGAGGCTGAAGACGGATTCTTCGACTACTTATCGTACAAAATGTACCCGAAAGTCTACGAAGACTATTACAAGAATTCGACCTTATTCGGTGAATTATCTGCCCTTCCTACGCCAGCCTTTTTCTATGGCTTGAAGCAGGATGAGGAGATTATGATCACGATTGAGCCAGGCAAGACGATTATCGTAAAGTTCCTATATATGTCTGAGCCAGACGAATCTGGTCTGCGCAATGTAACATTTGAATTGAATGGCCAGGCACGCCGCATTAAGATTTTGGACAAAAACGTCAAAGTCGAACGCGCACAACATGCGAAAGCGAAAGTAAAAGGCGATATCGGTGCTCCATTGCAGGGTCGTTTATCCCGTATCTTGGTAAAACCAGGCGACGAGGTGAAATTAAATGCCCCACTATATGTGATTGAGGCGATGAAAATGGAATCGATCGTTTCTGCTCCATTTGAAGGGATTGTGGGTAATGTTTTATTAACCGAGGGAACGGTGGTAGAGCAAGAGGATTTGGTATTGACTTTGGAAGAAGCGAAACTGCCAGAACCTGACGTGGAAGAATACTTATTCGTGTACGGAACCTTGCGCCGCGACTGTGGAAACGATTTACATCGCCTAATCGCGCGTAATTCGGATTACATCGGGATGGCGACTTATCAAGGTCAAATGTACCAAGTAGCTGATTACCCGGGTATTATCCCGTCAGAAAACGCGAAAGATCAAGTAAAAGGCGAATTGTATTTATTGTCCAACACGATCAAATTGTTGAACGTTTTAGATGAATACGAAGAATTCAATACGGACAAACCAGCCGAAAGTCTATTCGTTCGCGAGCAGGTGAAAGTAAACTTGAAAGGCAAGGAAATAGAAACCTATGCGTATTTATACAACAAGAAAATCGATCCGAAAACGCGCATCGCGTCCGGGGATTATGTGAAAGGCTAATGAAAAAAATCGTCCTTTTTTGTTTGTTGTCATTCGCTTTACAAGCGCAGAGTCCATTGTCAAAAGCGCACGCTCACAATGATTACGAACACGAAAGGCCTTTTTTTGAGGCTTTCCAGCTAGGTTTTGGCTCCATTGAGGCGGATGTGTATGCGGTGAATGGACAATTGTTAGTGGGGCACGAACGGAATCAACTGAGTTTGAATCGCAATTTGAAAGATCTGTATATCGATCCTATCATTCGAGTTCTAAAAGCCAATAAAGAAGGCAATTTTCATCAATTATTAATTGATTCGAAGACCTCTGCAGATTCCACTTTGCCTCTGATCATTGCCGCGCTGAAGCCTCACGCCGGAATTATCCAACAAAAAGGATTCCGAATAGTGATCTCCGGTAACCGACCAAAACCTTCCCAATACATCGAATCCCCAGCTTGGATCACCTTTGATGGCCGTTCGGATGAGCGTTTTCCCACGAATAAAGTGGTATTAGAGAGTGAATCAATGTTGAAGTTTGGCTTTTGGGGTGGCCAAGGACCTATTCCTGCGGCCTTGAAGGAAAAACTCAAAAACTACGTGGATCAAGTCCATGCAAACGGCCGAAAAGTCCGACTTTGGGCTACGCCAGATTCCCTTTTAGGGTATCAAGCGTTGATCGATATCGGAGTAGATTACATCGGTACGGATAAGCTGAGTCTGTTGGCGGATTATTTGAAATTCAGCGACAGTAAATAAGCTGTGGGAGAGGCTTTTATAATAAAACCTCCTCCTATGACAACTAGACGCGAATTTCTCGTTAAATCCTCTTTGTTTTCAGTAGCCCTTACGCTGCCGTCTTTTGTGCAAGCGAAAAAATCCTATTCTTTAGGTTATTCAGCCATTACTTGGAATGGGCAAGATGAGCAGGCCATTCAAGAAATTTCAGCCCTTGGTTTCAAGGGAATCCAGTTACGCGCTAATTCTTTCGCAAAATACAAGGATAATCCAGCCGCTTTAAAGGCCTTATTAGATTCATCAGGCTTGCAATTATGTATGTTTTCGAGTGGAAATGTGGAGATTGATCCGGCCAAAGTAGAGGCATCCATCGCCCAGCACGTCAAGCACGCTTCTTTCGTAAAAGCCTTAGGTGGAACGTCTATTCAATTAACGAATTCCTTGCGTAAGAAAGGAGTGAAGCCTGAAGAGAAAGACCTAATTCGTTTAGCAGAAGTCATGAACGAAATCGGTGCCAAAACCAAAGAAATAGGTATTCAATCTACTTACCATAATCATATGGACCAGTTTGGAGAAACGCAAGAGGAAGTAGAATTGTTAGTTAATCACATGGATCCAGCTAAAATCAAATTACTCTTAGACGTAGCTCATTATTTTCAAGGTGGAGGGAATCCGGCGGATGCGGTTTTTAAATACCGTAAAGTGCTACATTCGCTACACGTAAAAGATGTGCGCCAAACCGAGCCTCGCTACCGTTTCGTAGAATTAGGGCAAGGAAAAGTGAACCTAGAGGAGGTATTCGCTAATTTAGACAAAATCAACTTCAAAGGCTTCGCCATAGTCGAATTAGATGCCGTTCCAGATGCCGGTAAAACACCCTTATCTTGTGCAGAAACGAGTAAGGAATTTTTAAAAGCTAAAATTCAGTATCCTTTTTCTTAAATTGCAGCCTAATCTACATTCAAATGGCGAGTAAAAAGGATCCTGCAATTGGATTTATCTTTATCACACTTTTAATTGACGTTCTCGGAATCGGCTTAATTATCCCCGTTTTACCGAACCTTATCAAAGGTTTTGTGGGAGGAGATATTTCTGTTGCCTCTCAATACGCAGGTTGGTTAATGGCTTCTTATGCCATTATGCAATTCTTGTTTTCGCCTGTTTTAGGTGGATTGTCGGATCAAGTAGGACGACGTCCGGTGATTTTGGCCTCTCTATTCGGCTTTACGATTGATTATTTAGTGTTAGCATTTGCCCCGAATATCGTTTGGTTATTTATTGGACGTATCATGTCAGGGATTACAGGCGCTAGTTTTACGACAGCGCAAGCCTATATTGCAGATGTTTCTAAGCCAGAAGACCGAGCAAAGAATTTTGGTGTAGTGGGTGCTGCCTTTGGTGTAGGATTTATTATTGGACCTGCTGTAGGTGGGATGTTAGCCGCTTATGGAGACCGTATTCCCTTTTTTGCAGCAGCTTTTTTAACCTTGATTAATGGTATATATGGCTATTTTGTTTTACCAGAATCGCTAGCTAAATCGAATAGAAGACCTTTTGATATCAAACGGGCTAATCCGTTAGGATCCTTAAAAAATTTGACGAAATACCCGGTAATCGCTGGTTTAGTCGGAGGTTTTTTCTGTTTGCAATTAGCTGGTCAAGTGCATCCTAGCACTTGGTCTTATTTTACGATGAAGGTATTTGAATGGACACCTGATCAAGTAGGGTATTCATTAGCTTTTGTGGGTTTAATCGTGGCCATTGTGCAAGGAGGTTTGGCGCGTATTATAATGCCAAAACTGGGAGAAATTCGGGCCATTTCTTATGGTTTGCTTTTGTATAGTATCGGATTTTTTATGTTCGCCTACGCGACGAAGTCTTGGATGATGTATGCTTTTATGATTCCTTTCGGCTTAGGGGGAATTGCTGGGCCAGCACTTCAAAGCTTAATTACACAGCAAGTAGGACCGGATGAGCAAGGTGAATTGCAAGGTGGATTAACTAGTTTGCAGTCGATCACCACCATTTTTGGTCCCTTATTAGCCTCTAATTTATTTGCTTATTTTTCTTCCAAGCAGGCACCTATCTTATTCCCAGGTGCTGCGTTTTTTATGGCGGCCATTTTAGTTTTGATTGGCTGGTTTATCGTCATGCGTTCCATTCCAAAAAAAAGCTCAATAATTTAACTATCTTTCGAAAAATAAACCCCCTTATAATGAAAACAATGATCAAATTAATCTGCCTAGTGGCAGGAATTTTAGTGGCGTCCATGGCGTCTGCGCAATCAACTGAAGAGATTTTAGCTAAGCACGAAGCTGCCATGGGTGGCGCTGATAACTGGGCTGCTGTGAAAACGGCAATCGTAAAAAATAAATTCAATGTTCAGGGTATGGATATTGAAAGTAAAACATCGTTAGTAATTGGAAAATCATTTCGTACAGAAGTTGAAGTGATGGGTAATAAGATTATTACTGTGGTGGACGGCTCTAAGGGCTGGATGAATCGTCCAGCGATGATGGGTGGTACGGGTCAGCCTGAGGATATGCCGGCTGATCAGGTTAAAATGGCAGCTTCTCAAACATCTTTAGGATCTATCTTAACTATGGCGAAAAAAGATGGCTATAAGATTGAGTTGGTGTCTAAAGAGAAATTGGATGGAGCTGATGTATATCTTTTAACTGTTACGAAGCCATCAGGTGAAGATAGTAAGGTATATGTTTCTACTGCAACTAATTTTGTAGTGAAGACTCAGTCGAAAGTTCAGGCAAATGGCCAAGAGGTTGATTCTGAAGTTAGTTTCTCTAACTATAAAATGGTGAATGGCTTAGCTTTCCCTCATACAGTAGAGACGCCTGGCCCTATGGGTGGAACGATGACAGTAGAAACTGTATCAGTGGAAATTAATCCAACAATCGATGCGGCCATCTTCGCAAAACCGAGTAAGTAATCAAGCGATTTTCGCTGCATTAAAAAAGGGCTTCAGAAATGAAGCCCTTTTTTTTAGGGTAAAAATTGTTGAATGTGATTCCTCGCGCTTCGGATCGCTTTGTCGATATCCTCTTCTGAACCTTCGTATGCCTTATCCTCTACTTCAATTACGATTGGACCTCGGTAACGGACGTCGTTTAAAGCAGAAATGAACTTACCCCAATGTATATCGCCTAGTCCTGGAATTTTTGGGGAATGGTATTCGAGTGGATTTGCTAAAATTCCTACGCGGTTCAATTTTTCCGGGTACACTTTGATATCCTTTAAATGTACGTGGTGAATCCGTTCCGCATAGTGATAGATAGGGTAGGTGTAGTCCATCATTTGGAAAACCATATGAGAGGGATCATAATTTAGGCCAAAATTTGCGGACGGGATAATCGTAAATAATTCATCCCAAATCTTAGGCGTCGTCATCAAATTCTTGCCACCTGGCCATTCGTCATCTGTGAAGAACATGGGACAGTTCTCGATTCCTATTTTGATATGTAACGAATCTGCTAACGCAATAATTTCTGGCCAAACCTCCGTAAATCGACCGATATTATAAGCCACATTTTTCGTGTAATCACGACCTACAAACGTATTTACACGTGAAATACCCAAAACTGCTGCCGCTTTAATGATTTTCTTGATATGTTCGCGGTAAAAAGTGGCTTGTGTTTCATCTGGGTCCAATGGATTTGGATAATAACCAAGTGCAGATATTTTGACTGGATGTTGGGCTAATTTCGATTTCAAGATTAGTAGATCTTCCGTCGATAATTGGTCTACTGAAATATGTGAAACACCCGCATATCTGCGCGAATCCGAAGAGGTAGACGGCCAGCACATAACTTCTACACAAGAAAAATGTTGTTGCTGTGCGTAATCTAATACCTCAAAAAGGCTTTTATTAGGCAGAATGGCAGAGACAAAACCTAGATCCAACATATTATTTTAGTTTAGCTAATCCATAAAAAAGCGCAAAAGAACCTGTGGCAATCCAAAGGCCCACAGCCTCTCTGGCTAATTCTTGATTGTAAGTCTTCATACTCAATCCATCGGTCAAGAAACCTTCCCAAGCCGTCATTTCCATCCACAATTGCAATCCCGCAAAAAACGAAAGACAAAATAAGACAATCAAAAGCTCTGAATTTGTTTTCCCCCGCATAGCCTGCAACGATGTATATACTGCTGTCGCATAGACAGGTACCCATAAAATGGGATCGGGGTCGTTTAATTGCCAATAAGTAAATAATAAAAAGAGTAGCGCGAAAATGCCACCAAGTATGAATTGTAGGTTTTTCATCTTAATTACATAGGTTTTTGACTGCTTCAGCAGCACCAGGATAGTTTAATTTTTGAGCTTGCTGAAAAGCTAGGCACGCTTTATCGTTTTGCTTTGATTTAATATAGCTAAGACCTAACGCATAATAGGCTTTGCCAAATTGAGGGTTAATCTCAGCTGCCTTGGCAAAATCAGCCATGGCTCCGGCATAATCTTCCTCTTGAAATAGAATATTCCCTCGGTTATAATAGGCGTTAATGTCTTTTGGTGCGCGTTTAATGGCCTCGCTAAAATCATTCTTGGCTTTTTCTGGTTGTGCTAGCGCAGCCTGAATTATCCCCCTTTGTAAATATCCAGCACTCGAATCGGGCTGTGCTACAATGGCTTTTTCTGTGGGAGCTAAAGCTTTGTCCCAAACCCCTTGTTCCATTAGAACGGCCCCTAAATTCAATTGAGCAGTATACAAGGAGGGTTTTAATTCAATAGCCTTTCGATAAGCCGCTTCTGCCTCTGGGTAGTTTTTTTCTTGGAAAAGAATAACGCCCTGTAAATTATAGGCCTCAGCTAGGCCGGGGTTCTTCTCGATGGCTTTTAGGAGCGCTTCTTTCGCAGATACGGTTTCTCCTTTCTGTAAGCGAACTTTCGCTTCGTCTAACCAGGATTCACCTGATGTAGAACATGCCCAAGTAAACAAAAGGCATAAAAATAGAATCGATTTTTTCATTACTTAAAGTTAAGGGGGCTATTCTAAAAAAACGATATTTATTTTGAAAAAAGCTCCTTTTTTGCCATCTTTGTCATGGCAAATTACCAGCTCCCGCTGAATCCCCCAGGTCTTGATCGAAGCAAGGGTAGGTCGGTTGTAGCGGTGAATTTGCCATTTTTTTGTTATTTAAAATCTGACCTATGAAATTTTTTATCGATACAGCGAATTTAGCTCAAATCAAGGAAGCACAAGATTTAGGTGTTTTGGACGGTGTTACTACGAACCCCTCCTTAATGGCTAAAGAAGGAATCACTGGCAAAGACAATGTTTTACGTCATTACAAAGCGATTTGTGATATCGTAGAGGGAGATGTTTCTGCAGAGGTTATTGCGACAGATTATGAAGGTATGATTCGCGAGGGCGAAGAATTGGCTGAGCTGGACGATAAAATTGTAGTAAAGATTCCTATGATCAAGGACGGTATCAAGGCCTTGAAATATTTTTCTGAAAGAGGGATTAAAACGAATTGTACGTTAGTTTTTTCTGCTGGGCAAGCTTTGTTAGCTGCCAAAGCAGGTGCAACCTACGTTTCTCCTTTCATCGGTCGCTTAGATGATATCTCATTCGATGGTATTGAATTAATTGAGCAAATTCGATTGATCTACGATAACTATGAATTTGATACACAAATCTTAGCTGCATCTGTTCGTCACCCAATGCACATTATTAAGTGTGCAGAAGCAGCAGCTGATGTGATGACTGGCCCATTATCTGCTATGTTAGCGCTTTTGAAGCACCCATTAACAGATTCTGGTTTAGCACAATTTTTGGCGGATCACGCTAAAGCAAACTCCTAATTAACCAAGGCGATTCTTATGTCTGTATTATCTTTTGAACAAGTAACAATTTCACAAGAGGGCGTTAATACCTTAGAAGACATTAATTTAACAATTAATGAGGGGGATTTTTATTATTTAATTGGAAAGACAGGAAGTGGTAAAAGTACCTTATTTCGCAGTATTTATGCTGAAATTGGTATTCAAACGGGTACAGCCTCAGTAGCAGGTTATTCATTGAATTCGATTAAGCGCTCAGAAGTACCTTTTCTACGTCGTAAATTAGGATTTGTTTTTCAAGACTTTCAATTGCTAACTGATCGCAATGTAGAAAAGAATTTGTCCTTTGTACTAGAAGCTACGGGTCATAAAAACAAGGACGAGAATCGCTTGAAAATTGAAGAGGTTTTAGCGCGCGTAGGCATGAGTACGGCTATTACTAAGCGCATTCACCGTCTTTCAGGTGGTGAACAACAACGTATCAGTATTGCACGGGCTATTTTGAATAATCCTACCTTATTACTTGCTGATGAGCCCACGGGTCATTTAGATCCAGAGGTTTCTTTAGAAATCATGCAATTGTTTAAGGAATTGAATCAAAGTGGTATGGCTATCATCATGGCTAGTCACGACTACAACACCATGGCTAAAGTTTCTGGCCAAATCTTGAAATGTGAGGGAGGTAAAATATTCCCTGTTTCTAGTCTGTAATTATTTCCCTGTATAGTAAATGACTGGTATAATGCATTCCTCTAAGGAGATTCCTCCATGTTGGAACGTATTTCTATAGTGATTTACGTATTGGTTATAATTGTTCGGATAGGCGAATAAATTATCCTCTTTTGCAAAGACATACGTGGTGGATACATTTGGCTTAGGCAAGAAAATGTTCTCTGGCTTGCGACAAACCATCATTTTGTTCGCCACATCCCAATTCAAATTTTTTCCCTGTTTATACCGTAAATTCGTGTTTGTATGCCGATCACCTACGATTTTAATCGGGTTCTGCACGCGTATCATACCGTGATCGGTGGTGATAATGACGCGGCCTTTTTTCTCTGCAATCTTTTTTAATAAATCAAATAGGGGAGAATGCTGGAACCAACTGGCCGTTAAACTACGGTAAGCTGATTCATCTGGGGCTAACTCCTTAATCATCGCCATGTCTGTACGTGCATGCGATAACATATCTACGAAATTGTAGACGATGACATTCAGGTCATTTGTCGCTAATCGGTTGAAATTATCGACTAATTGTTTTCCCTGGTACTGGTGAATAATTTTGTGATAAGAACTTTTAGCATTTATTTTCAATCGCTTTAATTGCTCCTGCAAGTAAAACTCTTCGTGTTTATTAAAGCCCTCTTCGTCTTCCGAATCCCCCAAATCATACACCCATTTATCAGGGTAGTTCTTTGCGATCTCAGATGGCATCATCCCCGCAAAAATGGAATTGCGGGCGTAAGCCGTGGTAGTAGGTAGGATAGAATAATACTTGTTTTCGGACTCTAATTGGAAGTATTCCTGGATGTATTTGTCTAGCGTTTTCCATTGATCAAACCGTAAATTGTCAATCAATATGAAATAGAGTGGACTCTTATCATTAATCTTCGGGAAGACGTGTTTACGTAGCATTAAATGCGATAAAATGGGTGTTTCAGCATCAGGTCTTTGCAACCAATCTTCGTAATTGTTCTCAATGAATTTGCTAAAATGAGCATTTGCCTCATTTTTTTGGTTGTTTAAAACCTCCGCCATTGATTTATTCTCCGTTGTGTCGATTTCTAGTTCCCAATACACGAGTTTTTCGTAGATGTCTGACCACTCTTTGGCATTCAATTGATCTTGGTATTGCATCGATAAGGCCAAAAACTCTTGCTGGTAGGTAATGTTTGTTTTGCCCTCTTCTAGTCTTTTCTTATCGAAAATACGTTTAACAGAAAGTAATAATTGATTAGGATTCAGTGGTTTGATAAGGTAATCTGCGATCTTGGATCCGATCGCATCTTCCATTAATTCCTCCTCTTCAGACTTAGTAATCATGATGACGGGAAGATTTGGACGAATCTTTTTGATCTGTAATAAGACCTCTAAGCCAGACATTCCAGGCATGTTTTCATCCAAGAATAAGATGTCGAATTTTTGCGTTTCTACTAATTCGAGTGCATCAGCCCCGGAATTAACCGTATAAACTTCATATCCTTTGCCCTCTAAAAACAAGATATAGGGTTTCAATAAATCGATTTCATCGTCTGCCCAAAGTATTTTATACGTCATCGCTCTTTTATTTACCTTTCAAGTCTAAAATTAGCTAATTTTACATCGACATCCACGTTAATACATGTTAATCAATCCACCTGTTTATTTAACGGAATCCGCAGTTGAAAATCTGCGATTAATCTCTTTTCCAGAACCATTTCTTCGCGTAGGAATGCGGGGTGGTGCCTGTGGAGGAACTTTTGTATTAGGATTTGATACTAAAACTGAAAACGACGAAGAGTATTTAATTGAAAATATTCCAGTTATTATTGATCGAAGAGAATTGTTATTCGTGCTGGGTACAGAGATTTCTTACGAAGCCCAGGGCAATGGATTTTATCTTCATAAACCTGCCAAATCATGAAATTTGCTGCCATAGATATCGGTTCGAATGCCGCTCGTCTTCAAATATCTAGTGTATTAGAAAATGAGGGAGTCATCAGTTTTAAGCGAATTGAATATGTCCGCTTTGCGCTAAGGTTAGGTCATGACGTATTTAGTGATGGTGCTATTTCTCCAGAATCAGAAGTTCGGATATTTAAATTATTGCATGCCTACAAGTTGTTGATGGATTTGCATGAAGTAAAGGATTATGCTATTTGTGCCACTTCTGCCATGCGGGAGGCTTCTAATTCAGCGGAGATTATTACGCGGATTCACAAGATTTTGGATATGAAGATTCAATTGATTGATGGAAGCCGGGAGGCAGAATTGATCAATGATGTGGTCGTACAATCCTTGCATCCGAAGAAAAACTATTTGCACATAGATGTAGGTGGAGGAAGTACGGAATTGAATATCTACCGTAACCGGGAGAAATTAGCTTCTAAATCCTTTAAGATCGGGTCGGTTCGCCTATTGGAGGGGACTGAAAAAGAGGGCGATTGGGAGAAGATGAAGAGTTGGATTTCGCAGCAAAAAGGATTGATTTCAGGTGAAATTGAGGCGATTGGAACAGGAGGAAACATAGCCAAATTGTTTAATTTGTCGAAACCTGCCACAGAAGACAAATCGATGACTTTTGATGCCTTATTTGAGATGGCGGCTTATGTGGGGTCTTTTTCGTTTGAAGATAGAGTAAACAAATTGCGCTTAAATACGGACCGGGCTGATGTCATTGTGCCGGCTGCTTCTATCTATTTGACTGCGATGGAGTTAGGCGGCTGTAAGACGATTTTAGTACCTGATTTAGGGTTGAAAGATGGGATATTACAAATGTTGTATGACCGGTATTTGAATCGGAAGAAATAAAGATTTATTTCTCTATACGGTAGACCAATCCCATGGATAGTACTTGGGAGAATTGCCAATTAGGGTCTTGGTCATAATCTCGAAAAAGAACAATCTGAAGATTCGTACTGACGTATTTATTTACTTTCATGGTTACATTGGCATCTAAGCGATGGACAATACTATTTGATAGAGTTAATCTAAAATAGTCTATCAGGGCTGAATAACGTGCTTTTACGTTGATGTTTTCCCAGACATCCTTATCTATGTTCACTAGGTATTGAAATACGAATTGATTACGTATATTATCCCCTGGTTTTTCTAAACCGTATAAACCCGCTCTAGATATAGCTTGATCGAATACAAAGGTTTGGCGTAAACTACCGATACCAATTCGGGTATAGAACGACTTGTCTGGGTGGTATTCAAGACCCATGGAAGAGGTTAAATAGGCCGGTGCGAATAGACTAGAAATTAACGAATCGACAGGGATGCCCGCTTTATTTTTCTTCCCATAATCGTAGCCATTGAAAAATTGTGTCTGGAAGTTCGTAGATCCATAAAAGTCCCATTTGGGGCTAATGCGATAACCAGCCTTAAACTCATAGGCGATCCGGTCTATATTCTTCCGAAGACTTTGGGTGCGGTTTTGGAGAAATCCTACTTGTAAATTTAGATCCGAATTTAAGCGCCATGATTCATTTGAAACGTTCGCATTGTGATTCAAAAACCAGCCTATAGCCAGCGTGTTTGTTCCCCCACCTTTCCAGTTATCACTGAAACTAGATTGATTTAAGTTAATCCCAGATGTCATCACTTGTTTCCATTTATTTGCAGTTGAATCAGCCATAGAATCCCCTAATGCGGGGCTCAGCACAGATATCAGAAGCAAAATAAAAAGTGGGTAACACCTCATGTGACAAAGGTACAAAAAAGCTGAATGAATGGTTTATTTTCCTATGGATAAACGGATCTGTCCTGAAAAGGCTTCAGATGGGGCTAATTCGATCAGCCCATCACCTGTATTGAATGCATCCGTATTAGCGGTCATGGGCTCGATGGCCACCGAGTTATAACCCTCCGGTTGGAAAACTACCAGGAATGGAAATTGAATAGAGGACTGCTCTAAAAATAACGACCGCTGGTGTTTTTTGTCGACAAACTCGGTGATATGATTTGCCATAGGCTCTAATCGAAATACGTGATCTACTTTTTCTTGACTGAAAATAAATTCCGTTTTTCCTTGAAGATTTTCCTCCTTTAAAGGAATCATCTGAGAATCAGAAATAAACCGACTTGTCGGATGGAATTTGATGGATAAATCCGCTACGGTTGTATCCGGGAATTGGAAATAGGGGTGCCACCCACAGGCGAATGGCAGGGGTGTTAACCCCGTGTTTTGGGCTTCAAAAGTGATTACTAATGCCCCATCGTCTGTTAATGTGTATAAGTATCGGAATGTAAAGGGGAAAGGATAGTTCGGTTCTTCTCCATTGTAGGCATGTTCCAGTGTAATGGAATTTTCTAATTTTTCAACAATGGTGAATGGCGCTCTAGCTAATAAACCATGAATGGCGTTGCCTAGTGCCGGTTCGGTAATAGGTAATTGGTAATTTTTTCCTTTAAATGAATAATTTCCATTGCGTACTCGATTTACCCAAGGTGTTAATAAGGCGCTGGGATGGTAAGGGTTACTGGACAAAGCATGAGTCGAGTTTCCTGGTAAATCGATCAGGGATATTCCGTCTAAATTTAGCTCGGTTAAACTGGCTCCTACTTTTAGGTCAATGACTAAGGAGTTTCCCGTTTTTGTGTTTCTTATTTCCATAGCGTTTTGTCTTCGATGCCCATTCCATACAGGGCAAAATCATATTTTACTGGATCAGCAGGGTCTAACTGGCGTAAAGTTTCTGTTAGTGCCAAAGCCGTCTTCCAATTCGCTTTCTCCTCCTGCATTAGTCCTAATTGAGCAGCTGTCCGCATGGAATGTACATCCAACGGACAGACTAATTGATCGGGTTTAATGGTCGTCCACAGTCCAAAATCAACTCCTGCCTGATCTTTTCTCACCATCCAGCGCAAAAACATGTTAATGCGCTTGCAGGCTGAATTTTTCTGAGGAGAGGCAATGTGTTTCTTCGTTCTTTCTGGCGCCCATTCTGAATTGAAAAAATAATCATGAAACCCATTTAATCCGTTTTCGACGGTTAAGTCATTCGGCTGTAAACCTCTGTTGAACGCAGTTTCTAGGGAATTATTACGTTGGTAATGTCGTTGAAATAAATCAATAAAGTAGAGGGTGTCTGGGTACTGAAAGGTGCGGTGCTTAAACGTTTCAAAGCGTTTTAAATCAGACGCTTGGTGCTCCAAAATAAACTGGTAAGGTGCTCCATCCATCAGTTCGATGAGTGTTCGCGCATTTTGAAGTATAGTTTTACGTTGGCCCCAAGCTAGTATGGCCACCCAAAAACCCATGATTTCTTTGTCTTGTAAGGAGCTAAAGGAATGTGGAATTTGAATAGGATCGTGTTCAATGAAGCGCGGATGATTGAAAAAAGCGAATTTCTCTTCTAAGATGGCCGCTATTTTTTCGTTGATCATTTTCGACTAAAAAAGGCAACAACCCGAGACGGGATGGAGAATATCCAAACTAATACGGTTACCACCGTCGAGAAAACCGCTAAAAATGGGTAGGATAAAATAAAAAATATCTCAAAAACTACGTGCCCTGCTGTAATGGGCCTTTTTCTCTTCGTCATTCTACTGTAGTAAATATGATATTTCTGCTCTAACTCGCTTATCCACAGCATTCAATTTCTCAAATGCCTTAGGGGATAATTTTATGATGACTTTATTGTCCCCATTCGGTAAACGACCGATGACCTTTACCCAAATACTTTGGTTATTTGTCAAGTTTTTAACCAA
The DNA here is from genome assembly GCF_042715595.1 of Aquirufa esocilacus. NCBI lineage: Bacteria > Pseudomonadati > Bacteroidota > Cytophagia > Cytophagales > Flectobacillaceae > Aquirufa > Aquirufa esocilacus. The sequence continues at coordinate 545,511 of NZ_JBBKXX010000001.1, forward strand.
GACTAAAGTTCCAATGGGCGCTGTGCGGTGCAAGGCCAAAAATTTACCTGAATTATCTGGTACATCGATTAATTCTGCGATACCTGTTTCAATTTTCTTTTTGATATCCTCAGGACCTTTTTCTTTCGCTGGAGCCTCTGTAACCGGAGCGGGTGCTGTTTCTGATTTCACTTCATTCTTTGCAGGCAATAGATTTGTTTTATCGACGGCTATTGTTGATTTGGATTCTGCTGGATCCGAAACGACTAATCGCTGCCCCTCTTGAAGACGGTCAGTGGTTAAATTATTCCATTTGCGTAACTCCGCCATGGTAACTTTATACAAATTTGCTACCGATAATAAGCCTTGTTTAGGGCCTACAACGTGCATTTTTGCTTCTTTAGGTACATCTGCCACTTTTTCACTTGTCGCTTTCTCGTCTGCTACTTTAGGGACAGTGGTACTTTCGTCCAAATAGTGTAGGGGAATGTAGACAATCTCTCCTGTTTTCACTGGAATTTCTACTGCTGTATTGGCTGATTTGAACTCAGCTAAAGATAGGTTGTAGCGTTTTAGAATGGAGAATAATGATTGCTTATTGCCTACTTTGAATAGTAAGAAAGTCTTATTGTTTTCCTTTTTTAATCCCAAAGAATCAAGTGTAGTAGCCTTTGTCGCTATATTTAATCCAAACAGAAAAGCGATTAGTAGGGTTAGTTTATAATTTTTCATAAATCTTCAATTTCAGTTTATCCTGCACGAAAATCAATTGTTCATTGAGTAGCGTAAAGGTTTGGTATCCGATGGAGTCTCCTTCTGCGATCTTTTCTAATAGGATCGTGTCAAAGGCTAAATTGCATACCCTAAGGTAGTTTTTCCAGCCGTTATCGTAAAGATAATAAGAAAATAATAGCTTATCCTCCCCTTCAAAATAATCTATTCCTTTCGCAATGCTTTCATTGAATTGCTGTTGAAAGAATGTTTGAAAGTCTTTGAAATACGACTGGCTCTCCTCGTAATGTTGTGGTACTTGAAAAGAAAAGGTATTCTCTGTATTTATAGGGCGCGTTTTTTCTTCATTAAGTAATTTTAGCGGTGTTAAAGAATAGGTTTGTATGGACTCTATTCCTGGGTTTTTCGAGCGCTGTAATTTGATAAAGATAGCCTCGTTTTCAGCCCCTTGCTGAAAGTTTAATTGGGCATAATCGTCTGGGGCTTTTCCCAGCAAAAACACTTCTTTCGTATCTAAATCAACGGAATGCCAAAACGCTTCGTGCTGGCCCCTTGTCTCTACCCACAATTTAGGCTTTTCCGGCTTTCCCCAAAAGCGGATACTCCAGATCGGTTCAGTAAAGGAATGTTCGAAAAATGATGACAAAGGGTCGAATGTTTGGAAATAATGTGCAAATTTGGCAAAATTCTATCGAAAATACGTAATTAATATGATGCATGGCAAAAAGGTGGTCGCCATTATTCCGGCTCGTTTCGCATCCACTCGCTTTCCCGGAAAACCGCTAGTCGATTTAGGTGGCAAACCGATGATTCAACGTACCTATGAGCGTGTAAATGCGGTGGAGGGTTTTGACCGAATCGTGATTGCGACAGATGATCAACGAATTTTTGATGTGGCCGTAGGCTTCGGGGCTGAGGTGATGATGACTGCTGAAACGCATTTAACAGGAACCGATCGCTGTGCCGAAGTACTAGGTAGATTAGGTGAAGCGGTCGATTATGTGGTGAATATTCAAGGGGATGAGCCTTTTATTGAACCGGAACAACTCATAGAAGTGGCTGCTGGATTTACATCTAATGCACCTATTTTAACCCTCATAAAAAAAATAACCGACGTAGAAACCTTATTTAATACCAATACACCTAAGGTAATACGCGACGAAGAGGGAAACGCGCTTTATTTTTCGCGTCAAACCATTCCCTTTTTAAGAGGGGTGGAGCCATCGGATTGGTTAAACAAACATACTTTTTTTAAACACATCGGATTATATGCCTATCGAGCAGATATTCTTCCGAGTTTAAGTTCCCTGAAACCTACTTCATTAGAGCTGGCTGAATCTCTAGAACAATTGCGTTGGGTGCAAAATGGTATTCAAATTAAAGCTATTGAAACCCAATTTGAAACAGTGGGAATTGATTCTCCTGCTGATCTAGAAAAAATTCAAAAAATGGGCCTCATTTAGGCTGAAAAGCGGTATATTTGCTGGATTTTTGGCATAAACATCTGTCCAAAAATACGATTAAAACATGCAGAGACCGAATATAAAAGACGTATTGCGCGAAAAGATTTTAGTGCTTGATGGCGCAATGGGTTCTTTGATCCAACAATACAATTTAACGGATGCGGATTACCGAGGCGAACGATTTAAGAATTTTCCGCACGAGGTAAAGGGAAACAATGATTTATTATCGATCACGCGTCCCGATGTAATCAAGGAAATTCACGCGAAATACTTTACTGCAGGTGCTGATATCGCAGAAACGAATACGTTTTCCGGAACTTCCATTGCGATGGCGGATTACCACATGGAGGATTTGGTTTACGAATTAAATTTCGAGTCAGCGAAGATTGCGCGGGAAGTGGCAGATGAATTTACAGCCCAGAATCCATCTAAACCGCGTTATGTAGCTGGATCCATTGGACCGACGAACCGAACCCTTTCCTTATCTCCAGATGTAAATGATCCAGGTTTTAGAGCGGTAACATTTGATGAATTAGTTTTTGCTTATACCGAACAAATTCAAGGTTTAGTAGATGGTGGAGCAGATTTACTCTTGGTTGAAACCATTTTCGATACCTTAAATGCGAAGGCAGCTTTGTTTGCCATCGATCAATATTTCAAGCAAAATCCATCTAAGCCTTATTTGCCGGTGATGGTTTCTGGAACGATTACAGATGCCTCAGGGCGTACCTTATCAGGCCAAACAACGGAAGCATTCTTGACTTCGGTATCCCACATGCCTTTGCTTTCAGTCGGGTTAAACTGCGCTTTAGGTGCGGATCTAATGCGTCCTTATGTGAAGACTTTGAACGATAAATCCCCTTTCTTAGTTTCTGCTCACCCGAATGCGGGCTTGCCGAACGAAATGGGTGAATACGATCAATCTCCAGCTGAAATGGCGGTGATCATCGATGATTTCTTAGCAAATGGCTTCTTGAACATCATTGGAGGATGTTGCGGAACTACCCCAGCCCACATTCAAGCGATTGCGGAAGTAGCTGCGAAACACAAACCTCATGTGATTCCAGAAGAAAATGTCAACCAAAAATTATCGGGTCTTGAGCCTTTAGAGATTACGGAATTAACCAATTTCGTGAACGTAGGGGAGCGTTGCAATGTGACGGGTTCGAAGAAATTTGCCCGTTTAATTCGCGAGGAGAAATTCGAGGAAGCCATTGCGGTTGCCCGTGAGCAGGTAGATGGTGGTGCGCAGATTTTGGACATCAACATGGATGAGGGGATGATTGACGGCGTGAAAATGATGCCTCAATTCCTGAATTTATTGATGGCAGAGCCAGATATCGCTCGTTTACCGATTATGATTGACTCCTCGAAATGGGAAGTAATTGAAGCCGGTTTGAAATGCGTGCAAGGAAAGTCAGTGGTTAACTCGATCTCGTTGAAAGAGGGGGAGGAGAAATTCATTGAATCCGCAAACAAAGTAAAAATGTACGGAGCCTCGGTGGTCGTGATGGCCTTTGATGAAACGGGTCAAGCAGATTCGTACGAGCGTCGTATCGAGATTTGTCAACGTGCTTACGATATTTTAGTTGATAAAGTAGGTTTCCCGGCTCAGGATATCATTTTTGACCCGAATATTTTAACGGTTGCGACGGGAATCGAGGAGCATAATAATTATGCAGTTGATTTCATCAAAGCAACCAAATGGATTAAAGAAAACTTGCCACACGCGAAAGTTTCGGGTGGGGTTTCAAATATTTCCTTCTCTTTCCGAGGAAACGAATTAGTGCGGGAGGCAATGCATACCGTGTTCTTGTACCACGCGATTAAGGCGGGTATGGATATGGGTATCGTTAATGCCAGTCAATTAGGCGTTTATGATGACATTGATAAAACGTTACGCGATTTGTGCGAGGATGTTTTATTGAATCGCAATCCGGAATCGACAGAGAAATTAGTGGCTTATGCCGAAACGGTTAAATCAGCCGGGAAAGAATTAGTAGTCGATGATGCCTGGAGAAAAGAGCCCGTAAACAAGCGTTTAGAACACGCCTTGATTAAAGGTTTGACGGAATTCATCGATGAAGATGTAGAAGAAGCGCGTCAATTAGTGGAGCGTCCGATTCAGGTAATCGAAGGTCCGCTGATGGATGGAATGAATGTGGTGGGGGACTTGTTTGGTGAAGGAAAAATGTTCTTGCCGCAGGTCGTGAAGTCGGCGCGTGTGATGAAAAAGGCGGTGGCCTATTTATTGCCTTATATCGAAGCGGAGAAAGATGGCGGGGAGAGTTCGTCCGCAGGAAAGATCTTGATGGCGACGGTGAAAGGTGATGTGCATGATATTGGAAAGAATATTGTGGGCGTGGTTTTGGCTTGTAATAATTACGAGGTAATCGACATTGGTGTGATGGTTCCTTGCGATAAGATCCTGGCTGCGGCGAAGGAGCATAACGTGGATATCATCGGTTTATCCGGTTTGATTACGCCGTCTCTTGATGAGATGGTGTATGTGGCCAAAGAAATGGAGCGTCTTGGTTTCAAAGTGCCTTTATTGATCGGTGGAGCCACCACATCCCGTATTCATACGGCGGTTAAAATTGACCCTCACTATTCAGGACCCGTGATTCACGTATTAGATGCCTCCCGTTCTGTACCGGTGGCAGGTCGTTTATTGCAAAGTGAATTGACTTCTCAAGAAATCTTCAACGAGATTAAAACGGAATACGCTGAATTGAGAACGGCTCACGCCGCTCGTCAGCAAGAGAAAAATTACTTATCCATCGATCAAGCTCGCGCAAAATCAAGTGGTATTGATTGGACTGGATTTAAGTCTAAACAACCGTCTTTCTTAGGCGTGAAGTATTTCGAGGATTATTCCTTAGAAGAAATTGCGAAATACATTGACTGGACGCCGTTCTTCTCGACTTGGCAATTATCGGGTAAATACCCACGCATTTTCGATAACGAAGTGGTAGGGAAAGAGGCGAAGAAATTATTCGATGATGCCCAGGCTTTATTGAAAGAGATTATAGCTAATAAATCGCTTCAGGCGAAAGCCGCTTTAGGTTTTTTCCCGGCCAACTCGCTTGGAGATGACATTATCTTACACGATTACGTGGAGAAGGCGCTAGAGGTGGCTTGCGAGAAGCACGGATTGCACAAACAAGTTTCGTACGAGATTCAACACAAAGACGAATCCTCAGATAAGAGCCAGTGGTTGCACCATTTGCGTCAGCAAGGCCAAAAAGCAAGCACGCTTCCTAACCGTTGTTTAAGTGACTTTATTGCTCCTTTAAACTCGGGCGAGACAGATTATATCGGTGCCTTTGCAGTGACGACGGGTCTGGGTATCGAAGCGCTTTTAGATAAGTACGAAAAAGAGCACGATGACTATAACTCAATTATGGTCAAGGCTTTAGCAGATCGTTTGGCGGAAGCTTTTGCTGAATTATTACACGAACGTGTGCGTAAAGAATATTGGGGCTATGCGGCTGATGAGACTCTTAGCAACGAAGACTTGATTTCGGAGAAATACGACGGTATTCGTCCGGCACCTGGTTATCCGGCTTGTCCAGATCACACGGAGAAGAAACGTTTGTTTGAATTGTTGGATGCGGAGAAGCAAATCGGGATTCAATTAACAGAGAGTTATGCGATGTACCCGGCCTCTGCGGTGTCTGGATTCTATTTCTCTCATCCAGAGAGTACGTATTTTGGTTTAGGTAAGATTGCCAAAGATCAAGTAACAGATTATGCGAAGCGCAAAGGAATGTCTCTAGACGACGTAGAAAGATGGTTAAGCCCTGTATTGAATTATGACTAAGATTACTAAATACTTTGAGGAAGCGGCGGGAAAAACACTTTTCTCCATCGAGATCATTCCACCGATGAAAGGCCAACATTTGGGCGAATTGATGTCGCACATTGAGCCTTTGATGGAATTTAAGCCGCCCTTTATTGAGGTGACGTACCACCGCGAGGAATATGTCGATAAAGTCGTGGATGGGGTTTCTAAGCATATTCCTATCCGCAAGCGTCCAGGTACCTTAGGTATCTGCGCCTCCCTTATGCAACGCTTTCAAATCGAAGCGGTTCCTCATGTGATTTGTGGCGGATTTACCAAAGAAGAAACGGAGGATTTCCTCATTGACTTACACTATTTAGGGATTGAGAATACACTTCTATTGCGGGGAGATCAAGAAAAAGGAGAAACTCATTTCGTTCCTAAGCCTGGTGGTCACGCCTTTGCGAACGAATTAGTGGAGCAAGTAGTGGCGATGAACCAGGGTATTTTACTTTATGAAGAAACAGAATCGTTACCCACGAATTTTTGTATCGGTGTTGCCGGTTATCCTGAGAAGCACATTGATGCGGTTTCTTTTGAAGAGGATATGCGCTATTTAAAGCAAAAAGTAGATGCGGGTGCGGATTACATCGTCACACAGATGTTTTTTGATAATGCTAAGTATTTTGATTTTGTTCAAAAATGCCGTGAAATGGGTATTCATGTACCCATTATTCCAGGTTTGAAGCCTTTAGCAACAGAACGTCAATTAGATATCTTGCCCGAGATTTTCCATTTAGAGATTCCTGCAGAATTTGTTTCTGAGGCACGTAAATGCACGAATAATGCAGCAATCAAGCAATTAGGGATTGAGTGGGCAGTTCAACAAGGAAAAGAATTAATCCAAGCCGGTGTTCCTGCCTTGCATTTCTATACCATGAGTAAATCAGATAGCGTGCGCGCTATCGCAGAAAAGTTATTCTAATGAAAGTCTTAGTCTATGGTGCGAGTACGAATCCAAGTCGATATGCCTATATCGCGACGGAATTGCTTTTGCAGCATGGACACGAGGTTTCTCTAGTAGGGATTAAGAAAGGGGAAGTATTGGGATTGACTATTCTGCAAGATCAACCTGAGCTATCAGAAATTGATACGGTTACACTTTATGTAGGTCCTGCGAATCAGGAGGGTCTTTTGAACTATCTTTCCGCCCTATCACCTAGACGGGTGATATTTAATCCAGGCACTGAAAATCAGGTGTTAGAGAAAGCCTTACAGAATAAGGGAATAGAAGTAGAAAAGGCCTGCACGCTAGTTTTATTGCATACAGGCCAGTTTTAGGCTCTTATTGAGCTGTCAACGTAAACTCAAATTCCTCCATAATCAAGTTTGCTAGCAATTTCTTACAAGCGTTAGTCACCACTTCATTTGCCTCAGCTTCAGAAGCTGCATCCACCGTTAATGTGATGTGCTTGCCGATACGAACGCCTTCCACTTGGTTAATGCCTAAGTTTTGTAAGCCAATAAGTACCGCTTTTCCCTGAGGATCAAGGATTTCTTTTTGAGGCATTACGTTGATTTCAGCTAAGAATTTCATTATTTGTTTGGATTTAAAAGGAAAATAAGGCCGGAAAGGAGGATGTATGCGATCACTAAAACCGGAATTGCTGCAAATTTAAGCATAACAAGGGCAGCAATGCAAAAAATAAGGAAAATGAATTTTATTTGATTGCTTTTCCAATCCCAGGTCTTGAATTTAAATGCGAGTAAAGGCAATTCACAGACCAAAAGATAACTCATCACCACCGCATAAATTAACAGGCCTTTGAAGTGAAGAATATAGGCGCTGTATTCCGGCTGAAAATGTAGAATTAAGGGTAAAGACGCAATTAATAGACCATTTGCTGGTGTAGGGACTCCGATAAATTGGTCACTTTGGCGAGTATCAATATTGAATTTAGCCAAACGATAAGCAGACATCAAAGCCAATGCAAACACCATAAAGGGCTTATAGAACCCGAATAGACCCACAGTGCATTGAGCCCCACAGCTTTGCTCCACTAAAGAAAACAAGATAAAGGCAGGTAAAACCCCAAAAGAGACCATGTCCGCCAAGGAATCCAGTTCTTTTCCCAAATCAGAATAAGCTTGTAAGGCGCGTGCTAAAAATCCATCGAAGAAATCGCATACTAAGGAGATGAATATACAATAGGAGGCGCTCACTAAATCGCCCTGCATTACGAACCAAAGTCCGATGCAACCCGCTAATAAATTACCCAGCGTTAATAGGTTAGGGATTTCTTTTTTCATGCTTTTACGTAAGGATTGGATACTTTCTCCTCTCCGATGGTGGTGCTTCCTCCATGTCCGGGATACACAATCGTCGAATCAGGTAAAGTATATAATTGAGTTTGAATACTATGTACTAAATCAGCGTGATTGCAAAGTGGGAAGTCCGTTCTGCCCACACTGCGTCTAAACAACACATCCCCATCAAATAAAAGTCCCTCTTTTTCAAAATACAAGGCCACATGACCTGGAGCGTGCCCTGGTACAAACAAGATTTTGATTTCCATTTCACCAATGTTTAATACTTGGTTGTCCTCATACCAAACATCGACTTCAGAGGGTTGGTAGTGCGGGAATCCATACACTTGTGCTCGATTTGCCGCATCTTTCAATAGAGGTTCATCTTTCGGGTGTAGGTAAAAAGGAATCTTAAATTCTTGTCTAAAATATTCCACCCCTAGCACGTGATCGATGTGTGCGTGTGTATTTAAGATGTGGGTTATCGTGATGCCTTTTTCTTCAATGAAAGCTTTCAATGTTTGGCGCTCTTCGTAGGTATAACAGCCTGGGTCCACGATGATACCTGTCCCATTTTCATCCCAAATGATATAGGTGTTTTCTTGAAATGGATTTAACGTAAAGGCTTGATGAAAGATCATATATATTTACCTAAAAGGAAGATACAAGGTTTTTTATGTAAGTCAGGTTGCGCTTTGGCCCAATCACCTGCTTTTTTTGTTTGGACAAAACCTGTGGGCGCGGTTATGTCACAGGCAATGCAAATTAGGGAATCTGGTGCACATTGTGCAATTAGATCTTCCAAAAGCGCATTATTACGATACGGTGTTTCAATGAAAATTTGTGTTTGACCCCATTTGGCAACATCTCTATCTAATTGTTCGATTTTGCGAATACGGGCTGCTTTATCGATGGGTAAGTAGCCGATGAAGGCGAAGCTTTGGCCAGAAAATCCAGACCCCATTAAACCTAATAGGATAGAAGAGGGGCCTACTAATGGAATTACTTCGATGTTTTGTTGCTGTGCAATCGAAACGGCCAAGGCCCCCGGATCTGCCACCCCAGGGCAACCTGCTTCTGAAATAACACCGATATATTCGACTGACCTATGTTTTGTATAAAAATCAGTGACTGTTTTAGCTTGCGTGTCTTTATCCAAAACCTCAAAAACCAAACGGTCTATCTGAATTCCCAGTTTCAATTCGCTGATAAATCTCCTGGCCGTTCGCACATTTTCGACTAAATAATGTCTCGTCTGCTGAAGAGCCGCTAAGATTTGAGGGGGTAGGACTTCGGAGGAAGTATTTTCAGCAATCGGGCAGGGGATGAGAAAAATTTTCATAAATACGATTGAAGCGCCTGTAGAAATTGTTCCGGTTGATCCGCTTGCACCCAATGGCCCGCCCCAGGAATCTCTACTAATTCAAAATTAGGAAAAATTTCCGCAATGTATCGTTCGTCTTCCGGTTGAATGTAATGGGAATCAGCTCCCTTAATGAATAACGTTTCGGTATTCGAGGCAGCAGGAACGAATAATTCGTGTCCTACCACATCAATATTTTTGGTGATTACTTTCAGATTAATTCTCCACGCAAATTGCTGCTCTGCGTTTCTGTACAGATTCTTTAAAAGGAATTGACGAACGCCTTCTTTTTCTTCAAAGCGTTTCAAATGTTCATTCGCAGCTTGGCGACTCTCTAATGTAGATAAGTCAAGGCTGTTTAATCCTTCCAAAATGTGCGTATGGTGTACCGGATAGAATTTAGGCGCGATATCGACAATCACGATTCGGCTAGCAATTCCTGGATGCAAAAGGTCGAATTGCATGACCACCTTGCCTCCCATACTGTGACCGATGAGGATGGGGTTTTCTAAGTGATGCTCCTTTATGAATTCCAACAGATCAGCCGCCATCACCTCGTAGTTGAATTCGTCTCCCCAGGGCGATTGTCCGTGGTTTCTTTGGTCCACTAAAAATACACGGTGATTTTCAGAGATCGCTTTTCCAAAACCTAACCAATTATCCGAGGTCCCAAAAATGCCATGTAGAATAATAACCGGCGTTCCCGATTCACCAAGTGCGCGATAGAATAGTTTCATTAGGCTAAGTAAATGGCTTTTTCTTTGCGTTCCGTTAATTCCCCAATAGGACTTAATTCAAATCCATTCTCCAGTGCGAATGCTTCAAATGCAGCCGTATGTTCCGCTTCTACAGCGATTAATAGTCCTCCAGAAGTCTGAGGATCCGCTCCTATATAGCGTTGGCGTTCTGAAATCTCCTCGCTTAAACGCTCGCCATAGCTAGCTAAATTACGCGCTGTTCCACCTGGGAAGCACTTTTGGTCTAAATAATGATCTATATTAGGGAGCAAAGGCAAGTTCTCGAACGCAATTTTAGCGCTCAAGCCTGATCCATCTGCCATTTCGACTAAATGTCCGAACAAGCCAAAACCAGTCACATCCGTTAGGGATTTTACATATGGTAAAGGTCCTAGTTTTTCACCGAAGCTATTCAATGTGCTCATTTGCTTTACAGCACGAGCCAAATCTCCAGGACTAACGATGCCTCGTTTTTGGCCTGTAGATAAAATACCCACGCCCAATGGCTTCGTTAAGTATAACATACAGCCTTTCGTGGCTGTATCATTCTGTTTCAAATTTTCTTTGCGCACTTTTCCAGTGACCGCAAGCCCAAAAATAGGTTCAGGCGAATCAATCGAATGACCTCCTGCTAACGGAATTCCTGCTTCGGCACAAGCTGCGCGTCCACCTTCAAGTACTTGTGCCGCAATTTGTGGGGCTAATTTATCAATCGGCCAGCCTAAAATGGCGATGGCCATCAGAGGACTTCCGCCCATGGCATAGATATCAGAGATCGCATTTGTTGCCGCGATTTTTCCAAAATCAAAGGGATCATCCACAATCGGCATAAAGAAATCCGTCGTCGAAATAACAGCCTCTCCATTCTGCCAATCAAATACCGCCGCATCATCACGGCTCTCATTACCGACTAATAAGTGGGGATGGGTGGCCTTCGGCTTGTCTGATTTAAGGATTTGGTCCAAAATCTGCGGAGATATTTTACATCCGCAACCTGCGCCATGACTAAAGGAAGTTAATTTGATTTGTTCTGACATCTGAAATAGTTAGGCTACAAAATTATTCTTTAAATAATTAAAAATTAAGTTTCTGTTAAATAATTGCGATTTATAGGACTATAAGAGGCTGCTACTGCTAGGATATTGCAGGTTTTTTAAAGATTAGTCCTAAATATCAACGAATTACCCCATTTTCAGTGAAAATACTTTTTTGAGATATTTTGGAGTATTTGATTTTTCTAGTTTATTTTGTGTTATCATTTCTCAAATTATTATATAACTAAATTCCAAATTTATGCAGAGAAGGTTTATTACTAAATCAGTGTTATTAGGAGCGTTTTTTGCGCTTGTGATGGCACTACCTGTTGGGCAAGCCTTTGCTCAGGGGTCTACAACATCCGCTTTGTCGGGTACTGTTGTGGATGAAAAAGGAGAAGGGTTACCAGGTGCTACGGTAATCGCAGTTCACGAACCTACGGGTTCTCGTTACGGTGCATCCACTCGTGGAGATGGTCGTTACAACATCGTTAACATGCGTGTAGGTGGTCCTTACAAAGTGACTGTATCTTTCGTAGGTTACAAAGAATCTGTTCAATCAGGTATTTCTTTGACGTTGGCTTCAGAACTTCGTCAAAACTTTAAATTAGAATTAAACCAAGCTCAACTAGAAGAAGTTAAGGTGGTTGCGTCTCGTTCCTCTGTGATTAACTCTGGTCGTACGGGTGCTGCTACTACAGTTTCTAACAGCTCTATCACTACTTTACCTACGTTAAACCGTTCGTTAGGTGATTTCGCTCGTTTAGATCCTCGTGCAAACGGATTGAACTTCGCTGGTCGTAATGCATTATACAATAACGTAACGGTAGACGGTGCGTTCTTTAACAATGCGTTCGCTTTATCTCCTACGATTGGTGGTCAAGCTGGTGCTTCTCCAATCTCTGTAGACGCGATTGATCAATTCCAAGTATTAATTGCTCCTTATGACGTTCGTCAAGGTATGGCAACGGGTGCTAACATCAACGTAGTAACGAAATCAGGTACAAATGATTGGACTGGTTCTGCTTACTATTTTGGTACAGACCAAAACCAAGTAGGTAACAAAATCGGTGACGTAACTAACCAATATGGTAACTTCCAAAGAGGTCAATTCGGTGGTCGTATCGGTGGTGCTATCGTAAAAAACAAATTGTTTATCTTCGGATCATTTGAGCAAGAATTACAAACTCAACCAGGATCTAACTTTGTGGCGCGTCGTGCGGGTTCTACAGCTGGTAACCAATCGGTTGCAACTGTTGAGCAATTAGAAGCTATTAAAAGCTTGTTGAAATCGAAGTTTAACTACGATCCAGGTGCTTACGAGAACTGGGACAAAGAAAATTATTCACAAAAAGCGAACATTCGTTTAGATTGGAATATTTCTGACAAGCACAAGTTTAACTTGAAATACAACTACCTACGTTCTTATGCTGATGTTAGCCCATCTTCATCTGGATCTTTATCAGGTGGTCGTAACCCATCAGCTACGGTATTACCTTTCCAAGGTTCATTATACCGTATCAACAACAACTTAGATTCGTACATTGCTGAATTGAACTCAACGTTCTCAAGCAAATTAGCGAATAACTTGACTGTTGGTTACACACAAATGCGTGACTTCCGTCAATCACCTGTAAATAACACTCCGTTCCCTACAGTTGATATCGGTAACAATAACTTGAACGAGTTAACTGCTTTTGGTTTCGAGCCATTCTCAGCTAACAACATCTTGGATTCAGATATCTTCCAATTATCTGACAACTTGACTTACTATGCAGGAAATCACGTATTTACCTTAGGTGCTGCGTTTGAGATGAATGCATTTAGAAATGGTTTTGCTCCTAACTACTATGGTGGCTACCAATTCAAGTCAGTAGATGACTTTATTGCCTCTGTAAATACAGGTGTTTCTAATGCAGTTCAATACCAACAATCTTGGTCTAACTACGCTACGTTCCCATTTGCGGAAATGAAGGGTAATACGACTTCATTGTATGTACAAGATGAAATCACAGCAGCTAAAGGATTGAAATTAACTTTCGGTCTACGTGCAGATGGAACTTCATTCCCAGTAGATAATGATCCTAAGTATAACAATGCGTATGTTCCTAGCTTGACTTTCCGTAATAACACGGTGTTAAGAACAAACCAATTGCCAGACTTTACGACTTTATGGTCTCCACGTTTTGGATTTAACTGGGATGTGAAAGATGATAAGACTACACAAGTACGTGGTGGTTTAGGTATCTTCTCTGGACGTGTTCCTTACGTTTGGTTATCTAACCAATTGTCTAATAATGGTGTGTTATTTGGATCTGAGCGTTTAACAAATCCAACAAACCGTCCATTCAACGCGAATGTAGATGCTTACCGTCCAGCGGTAGCTACTTCTATTATCCCTACGTCTTATAACTTAGCGGTAACAGATCCTAACTTCAAGTTCTCTCAAGTATTCCGTGCTAACTTAGCGGTAGATAAGAGCTTAGGTAATGGTTGGTTAGTATCAGTGGAAGGTATCTACACGAAGGATATCAACGCTGTCTATTTGGAAAACGTAAACTTACCAGATTCGAAAGTGAAAGCGGTAGGTGCTGATAACCGTGTTATTTATTACACAGCAACGAACGGAGTTCCTACCAATACGAAGATCAACCAAATCTATGGTAACGTTAAAGGAGTTAACGCTCCAGCTGCGGGTAATTCAGGCTTGAATCCAAACATCTCTGATGCGATTGTCATCAAGAATACACAATTAGGTTATTCTTATGCATTAACGGCAACGGTTTCTAAGGCATTTGATAATGGTTTATTTGCTTCCTTATCTTACACAAACTCTGATTCTCGTTCAGTGAATGACGGTGGTTCTATCGCTCAATCACAATGGAGAGATCGCGTTGTGTCTGGAGATCCTAACGAAGACGTAGCTTCTTATTCTTCTTATATGCAATCACACCGTTTCAACGCGTATGGTTCATATAAATTGAATTACTTGAACGATAAGGCTTCAACTACATTTGGATTTACGTATTCAGTTGCTCCAGCAGGTCGTTTCTCTTACACGTATTCAGGTGATATGAATGGTGATGGCCAAACAGCGAATGACTTAATGTACATCCCTCGTGGAGAAGGTGAAATCATCTTGAAAGACAAAGTTATTTCTTACAACGTTTCTCAGAAATTCACTTACACGGCAGCACAACAATGGGCTGATTTAGATAAGTACATCTCTCAAGATGCTTATTTGAACTCTCGTCGTGGTCAATATGCTGAGCGTAACGGTGCTGAATTACCTTGGGCTGCAAACTTTGACTTCAAAGTAATCCAAGATTTCTACATCAATGTAGGTGGTAAGAAAAATACGTTACAATTCACTTTGGATGTATTTAACTTAGGTAACTATGCATCGTCACAATGGGGCTTAAATCAAACAGCTTTACGTGCTGGTTTAGTATCTTACTTAGGTAATGATGCTGCTACAGGTAAGCCAACGTTTGAATTCCCTCACCGTTACCAAGGTAACCCAACATCATCTGTACCATTGACAGATTCATTCCAACGTAGCTTTGGTTTAGGATCAAGATGGCAAGCACAGTTTGGTGTACGTTATATCTTTAACTAATAAAAAAGGGGACTTAGGTCCCCTTTTTTATAGAGTATAGATTATAGAGCATAGAGTATAAAGTAGGTTAACAAAAAAGGCGCTTTAAGCGCCTTTTTTGTTTGTATAGGAAATAATTTCCTCCGGGCTGATTTCCTCCGGACTCATTGACTAAGCCGAGGGTGGCTCCGCAGCTTGAGGCGACTCTTTGACTACTGTTTTAGAGTAGAGATTGTAGAGTAGAGAGCATAGATTTGGTTAACAAAAAAGGCGCTTAAAGCGCCTTTTTTGTTTGTATAGGAAATAGGTTCCTCTGGACTCTTTTCCTCCGGACTCTTTTCCTCCGGACTCTTTTCCTCCGGACTCATTGACTAAGCCGAGGGTGGCTCCGCCGCTTGAGGTGACTCTTTGACTACTGTTTTAATCCGCTTCGCGACTAAAACTCTTTATGATGCGCCATTCTAAACAAATCGTCCTTACTCAACGACTTGAAATAATCGTAAGTGATCTTCAATCCCTCTGCACGACTCACCTTGGGTTCCCAGCCTAGAATGCTGCGCGCTTTGGTAATGTCTGGTTTGCGTTGTTTAGGGTCATCTGTAGGTAATGGAAGTGAGATAAGTTTCTGCGAGGTACCCGTTAATTTGATGATTTCCTCGCCAAATTCTTTGATCGTTATCTCATCCGGATTTCCAATATTCACAGGTTGAGCATAATCGCTCAATAAGAGGCGATAAATGCCTTCAACTAAATCATCTACGTAACAGAATGAACGTGTCTGAGAACCATCGCCAAACATCGTTAAATCCTCACCACGTAACGCTTGTCCGATGAACGCAGGCAATACACGACCATCGTTTAGTCGCATGCGAGGACCGTAGGTATTAAAAATGCGAATAATACGTGTTTCTAAACCGTGGTAGGTATGATACGCCATCGTCATGGCTTCTTGGAAACGTTTGGCCTCATCATAAACGCCACGTGGTCCTACGGGATTCACATTTCCCCAATATTCTTCTGGTTGTGGATGTACGTTCGGGTCACCATACACTTCGGAAGTGGAGGCAATCAACACACGTGCATTCTTAACGCGGGCTAAACCCAAACAATTATGAATACCTAATGATCCTACTTTTAAAGTTTGAATAGGTATCTTCAAATAATCAATAGGAGAGGCAGGCGAGGCGAAGTGCAGGATATAATCCAATTCTCCCGGAACGTGAATGAACTTGGAAACATCGTGGTGGTAGAACTCAAAGTGTTCTAATTTGAACAAATGTTCGATGTTCTTTAGATCGCCCGTGATTAAATTATCCATAGCGATGACGTGGTAACCCTCTTTGATAAATCGATCACATAAATGAGATCCTAGAAATCCAGCTCCGCCGGTGATTAAAATTCGTTTCATATTAGTGTATGGTTTGGCGGCCAATGGAATAATAGGTGTAGCCTAGTTCCTGCATTTGGTTTAATTCATACAGATTTCTTCCGTCAAAAATGACTTTATTCTTCAATAAGCTATCCATTCGATCAAAGTCTGGCGTTCTGAATTGAGGCCATTCTGTGACGATTAAAAGAGCATCAGCGCCTTCTAAAGCTTCATATGGGGTTTTGGTAAACGTAATTTTATCCCCCATTAATTGCTTTACATGTTCCATTGCCTCTGGGTCATAGGCACTCACAGTGGCTCCTAATTCAAGTAAAGCATCGATATTGTACAAGGATGGTGCCTCACGTATGTCATCGGTATAAGGTTTGAATGCCAAACCCCACATCGCAATCTTCTTTCCAGCTAAATCACCTTTGAAGTGTTTCGCTAGGTGAGGAATGAGTTTTGTTTTTTGGCTTTCATTTACCTGCATTACCGAGTCCAAAATCTTAAACTCATAATCGTTTTCTGCTGAAGTCTTCGCTAGTGCTTGCACGTCTTTAGGGAAGCAGCTTCCTCCGTAACCAATCCCTGCGAACAAGAAGCGTTTCCCGATGCGAGAATCTGTTCCGATTCCTTTGCGCACCTCGTCCACATTCGCACCTACGAGTTCACATAAGTTTGCAATCTCGTTCATAAAGGTGATTTTGGTCGCTAAAAAGGCATTAGCTGCGTATTTTGTTAATTCAGCAGATCTTTCATCCATAAAGATGATGGGATTTCCTTGCCGAACTAAAGGGGCATATAAGCGTGACATTAAGTCTTTTGCACGATCTGATTGAGTACCGATTACCACTCGATCGGGTTTCATGAAATCCTCCACTGCTACCCCTTCGCGTAGGAATTCGGGATTAGAAACTACATCGAATTCGACTGTAGCGTTTTTAGCAATAGCTGCTCTAACTTTATCAGAGGTTCCCACGGGAACTGTACTTTTGTCGATGATAACGGTATAATCTGATAAGATGGGTCCTAAGTCATTCGCCACCTGCAGAATGTATTTTAAATCGGCAGATCCATCCGCGCCTGGAGGGGTAGGGAGGGCTAAGAAAATGACTTTCGCTCCATCAATACCCTCTTTCAATGAAGTGGTGAAATGAAGTCTACCTTCTTGGGTATTTCTTTGGAATAAATCATCTAATCCAGGCTCGTAAATGGGAATTTTCCCTGCCTGCATTTGCTGAACTTTTTCTGCATTGATGTCTACGCAAGTCACTTGGTTTCCTGTTTCAGCGAAACAAGTCCCTGTCACTAAACCTACGTATCCGGTTCCTACAACGGCTATTTTCATATAATTACTGTATTACTTTTCCAATACTTCCTGTGGGTTCGCTAATTTTTAACCAATTGGCTAACGTACTTGCGATATCACTGATATTTGTTCTTTGGCTTATTTCTCTTGGTTTAACATTCCATCCGAAGAAAAGAAGTGGCACGTGTGTGTCATAAGCGTATACGGTGCTATGAGAAGCGCCCGTTTTGTAACCTGAAACCCATTGTGGTCTCAACAAGTACATAAAATCGCCACTTCTTGCTTGGTTGTACCCATTCGTTAAAATTTCTCGGTAAATGGCAGGAATAGGGCTTAGTCCTACTTCTCGCATATTGATGAATTCAGCGACACCGGGTTGGCTTTTAAATGATTTCTCCAAAATTTTACCTACGGCCTCCTTTGAAATTTTGAACTTGTCTAAGTTCGCGTGATTCAAGTAGATTTGGTTATTTTCCACCCCCACGATTAAATTAACATCCCCGAATTCCTTATTCAAAGCCGCTTTTGCATCACTTACTGACTTGCCATTATCAAATGTTCCTCCTGGCATACGTTTGCTATTCAAATAATTTTGATTATCCGCAACGGCATGGTCTGCTGTTAGAAAAACGAGGTACTGATTCTTACCAATTTTGGCATCCAAATAGTCCAAGATATCTGAAATGTCTTTATCTAAGCGTAAATACGTGTCTTCTACTTCAATAGATTGAGGCCCAAACGCATGTCCAACGTAATCGGTTGAAGAAAAACTAAGTGCCAAGAAATCGGTTGTTCCATTCTTGCCTAATTTCTCTTCCTCTAATGCCTTTAGCGCAAAATCTTTCAGTAAGCTATTGCCATAAGGAGTTCTGCGAAATCCTTCTAGCATATTATTTCCTTTTAAATCGTGTGGAAATGTGGACGATTTTTCTGCCCCAATTCTTCCCTCATACGGGCTGTCATCTTCGGCAGAGCGCGTGTAGGTGGTAATGGGATATAACGTGTTCCAGCCTTGGTTTAAGTATTTTTGAGGTCTACCTTCTCCATTGAATTTTTGCACCCAAGTGGGTAATTCTTTCAGATAGAATGTAGAGGAAATCCAAAAACCATCGGCTGAATCATACCAATAGGAGGCATCTGCCGTATGACCACCCGGAATGATAGAGCCGCGATCCTTTAACGAAATGGCGATGGTTTTCGACTTATAATTCTGCGCCATCTTTAACTGATCGGTAATCGTTGAAGTAAAAAGATTGCGCGGTGACATCATGCCTGCTTTGCTTTTGCTTCCTACCGTTTGTACCGTAGAATCATCTACACAATATACTTTTTTGCCTGATGCTACATCGATCCAGTCGTTCTCTACAATGCCATGAATGGCAGGAACTGATCCTGTATAAATACTAGCATGGCCTGCGGCTGTGACTGTAGGAGCGTAATTGTAGTGATTGTCGGTGCAATTAATACCCTCTCTCATCAGACGCTTGAATCCTTTGTCAGAATAGCGGTCGTAATATTTATAGAGGTATTCGTAGCGCATTTGATCTACGACAATACCCACCACTAAGGCTGGTTTCTTTTGTGCTAACGTTGGGAATGATAAGAGTCCTAAGAAAATGAAAAGTAGTTTTTTCATAGATAAGGGGGGAATTCGTTGATAGTTTTTGTTGAATGATGTAAAATGGTATTTTGTAAGCCATTGGTAATGACTAGGTACTCTGCTTTTTGTGTTTTCTGGTATTGGCTAATTTGTTGTAATGTTGTTAAACTAATATCCACCTGCGGCGCTTTGCATTCAATCAACATAAATACCTCACCAGTTGACTTATAAATGCGGATATCCGTTCGTCTATTTAATTTATCTACTTTCATTCCTCCCTCGATTTGGAATAAAGAGGCAGGGTATTTTAAGTAGTTAACCAAATAGTGTAAGCAATGTTGCCTAACCCATTCTTCAGGAGTCAGTAATCGATATTTCTTAGAGATCTCCTCGAAAATGTATAGTTTTCCTTCATTTTTCTTTACTTTGTACGAATAGGCAGGAAAGACTAGGTTTATTTCTGGAGATGTAATCATCTATTCATCGATATAACCTCTAAATTAATCTTTTTGCTTTATTAATTCATCACATCCAAGCGTATAATATGAAAACGAAAGAGGAAATTGTTCAAAATTGGTTGCCGCGCTATACAGGAACGAATTCGGAGGATTTTGGACAGTATATCTTATTGACCAATTTTAAGAATTATGTGGATATGTTCGCGGAGAAATTTGGCGTGGATATAAAGGGTCACGATCGCCCCATGCAGACTGCTACGGCACATAATATTACCATCATCAATTTCGGGATGGGGTCGCCCATGGCCGCTACGGTAATGGATATTTTATCAGCAATTAGTCCGAAAGCTGTCCTTTTCTTGGGGAAATGTGGTGGATTGAAGAAGAATCTAGCCCTTGGGGATCTGATTCTGCCCATTGCTGCCGTTAGAGGGGAGGGAACATCGGATGAATATATGCCTAAAGAAGTGCCAGCTTTACCGTCTTTCCGTTTACAAAGAGCAGTTTCTTCTATGATCAAGAAACACGAATTGGATTATTGGACAGGTTTAATCTATACAACGAATCGCCGTGTTTGGGAGCATGATGAAGTATTTAAAACCTATTTATCAGATATTCGAGCGATGGGAATTGATATGGAAACAGCCACCATTTTCACCGTGGGTTTTAAAAATAAAATTCCACATGGCGCCTTATTATTAGTATCTGATAATCCAATGACCCCTGATGGCGTAAAAACGGATGCCAGTGATAAAAAAGTGACGGCAAATTTTGTCGACAAACACCTCCAAATAGGTATTGATGCCTTAGAAGAATTAGCTAATTCCGGAGAATCCGTTAAACACTTACGGTTTGATTAATCATAAAAAAGGCCTTTAAATTCAAAGGCCTTTTTTATTAGTTACAGTAATCGCGTATTACATTATAAGCTGGAGAATAACCTAATTCACCTGCTTTACTTAAGTCTAAGCATCCTGTAGGATCATTTAGGGCAAGTTTAATAATGCCTCTTACGAAATAAGCATCTGCAAATTTCCCATTTAATTCGATCGCATTATTGCAATCTTGAATGGCATTGCGTTGGTCCCCTAAGCTAGATTTAGCGATACCACGTTGGAAATAAGCAGCTGCATAGGAGGGTTGAAAGGAGATAGCGCGGTTGTAGTCTTCAATAGCGCTTTTTGGGTCCCCTGATTTTGTCTTTGCCAAACCTCGGTGGAAGAACACTTCCGCTCTTCCAGCACTCATATCGCTCATTTTTGTTCGATCTACTAAACCGTTACGAAGTTCGTCTAACTGGATTTTGCCTAATTTAGCGGTATAAAGAATCTTTGCATTTTCATTGTTACCAAACTCAATCGCTTTCGTGAAGTCTTCCATCGCAGCTCGTTGGTCGCCTAATTTTGCTTTGACAAAACCTCGTCCATATACGGCCTCAATTTTTTCCGGATCTAATTCTAAAGCCTTGTTGAAGTCCTCCAGAGCTCCTTTTTCGCCATTTTCCCCTCGGTAATTTTCAAGATAGGCTTTGCATAAGCCAGAGTAATACCACTCATCCGCTTTTTCAGGACTTAATTTCAAGACTTCAGAGAAGTCAGCCAATGCCCCTTTATAGTCAGCCAATTTCATCTTTGCAAAAGCCCGACCCGAAAGGTAATTAGTCCGTTTAGGAGTAATCTCGATAGCTTTGTTATAATCTTCGATACTACCCGCGAAGTCCCCTAATTTTGATTTACTATCTGCTCTTACAGCTAAGGTAGGCGCATAGTCTGGGATTAACTCAAGGGATTTGTTGAAATCAGTAATCGCTCCACGGAAGTTTTCCAATTTGTACTTAGAAATACCGCGGCTTAAATAGGCTGTGCCTTCTAAGGGATTCAATCGAATTGCTTCATTGTAATCTTGAATCGCTAGTGGATGGTTATCTTGTTTGCTATAACTTTGGCCACGCGCCACATAGGCTTCAAAGTAACTAGGCTTTAATTCTAAGGCTTTGTTGAAGTCCAAAATGGCTCCCTGAAAATCTTTTAAATTATACTTAGCGAAACCTCGATTATAAAAGGCGATTGGATTAGGATTTGCTGCTGATTTTTCAATTTCTAAGCTGAAATTTCTCAAGGCATCTGCATAATTACCAGTCTTGTTTTGATTTAACCCAATCTCTAAATGATTGATTTCAGTAGATTGCGCTGTTAAATTTAAACTGCTTGTTGCTAATACAAATACAAGTAGGAATGTATGGAGTTTCATTTCGCTAGGTTTATTCTGTAAAAATAAGCGAAATTACTGGCTTGTTAAAATTTGAATGATTCCGAAAACTAGGATCAAAAATAATGTACGCAGTGCTGTTTTTTTCAAATAGGGATCTATTTGTACGGAGCTCATCCCCGGGTGTAATTCACGGAACAAAACAATGATCGGGTAAATGCCCAAGATGAGCAATTGTTGGTAGCCATTTACCGGAATGCCAGCCGCAAATGGGTAGGCATAAAAACAGGCCATTGCTAAAATATAAAGAGCTTTTTGGTAATAAAACCCATTTATCTTGCCTATTCTTACGGGAATCGAATTCTTGCCTGACTTTATATCATTATCGATATCTCTCAGGTTATTTAAATTTAATACAGCGACAGATAAAAAACCACATCCTGAGGCGGGCAATAATAAGATTAAATTTAAGCTAAATGTTTGTAGGTAATAAGTCCCCATCGTTCCTATTAGACCAAAAAATAGAAATACGGATATATCCCCTAAGCCCATATATCCATAGGGTCTTTTGCCCACGGTATACGCGATGGCTGCGGCGATAGCCGCTAGGCCTAGGCCTAGAAAAGTGCCCCATACTTCTAGTGGAGCATTCTTGAGTCCGAAAAATAATAAGGAGTTACCTGAAAAAAAAGAAAGAACTGCAGTCCAGATAACGGCAGTTCTCATCTCTTGTTGACTAATTTTTCCTGTTTGAACAGCTCTTAAAGCCACTTTACGATCTGCGTTATCGACTCCATTCGAAAAGTCTCCTAGGTCATTCGCAAAGTTCGACAAGATTTGTAATAAAAGGGTAGTTAGGGTCGCGAGAATGGCTATGAGCAAATCAAATTTTCCAGAAGCGTATGCTAAAAAATTACCTAATAAAATACTCCCTAAAGCTAGCGGTAAAGTTCTTGGTCTTGCCGCGTCTACCCATCTATTCATCTTATTTTCCGATCGCAGCTAAAAATTCTGGACTGTTGGGTTTGATGCCTGAAGCAAAGAAGTTTTGTAATTCTCCTTTCTCGTTGATCACGTATTTGCAGAAATTCCAGCTAGGCTCTTTCTCGTTCCAGCCATTCTTAGATTTATCCGAAAGCCATTGGTATAGGTCACATTTTCCTGATCCTTTCACTACGACTTTTTCCATCATTTGAAAAGAAACACCGTAATTTAATGAGCAGAATGAAGAAATCTCTTCGTTTGATCCTGGTTCTTGTCCCCCAAATTCATTCGCTGGAAAACCTAAAATAACGATGTCTTTGTTCTCTTTGTGGAATTTTTCCCAGTCTGCGTATTGTGGAGTGTAACCACATTTAGACGCCGTGTTCAATACGATAATTTTCTTTCCTTTGAATTGAGAGAAATCAATCTCTTTTCCATCGATTCCTTTCATTTTGAAGGAATGGAAGTTCGTAGCTGCTGCTGATATTTCCATTTTTTCTGGTCTGTTTAAGACTGTTTTCTGTGTAAATGGTAGGGCCAAAGCCGTCAATAACGATCCGATTTTCATAAAACTTGCGATCATAATGATGATTATTAAAAGGGTGAGGTAAAGGTATTTACGTTTCAAATTACATTCGATTAGGTGAAACTATACCTAATAACGACGTAGCATGCTGAATTGTTTTTCCAGTGAGCTCAGCTAAGGTAAGTCGAATGTTTCGCTTCACCTCATTTTCCTCTGATAGAATACTCAATTCATTATAGAACTTATTAAAAGTTTTTGCTAAATCGTAGGAATAATTGGCAATCACGGAGGGAGCAAAGTTCGCTGCTGCTTGTGCAATTTGAGCCTTATATTCCCCTAATAAATAAATCAATTCTTGTTCTGATTCGGCTAAGTCTGAATCAATAGAAACAGTCGAAATGGAACCGCCTTTGCGTAGAATAGAACAGATTCGGGCGTGAGTATATTGAATGAAAGGTCCTGTATTTCCTTGGAAGTCGATGGATTCTTCCGGGTTGAATAACATGCGTTTCTTCGGTTCTACCTTTAATAAGAAATACTTCAAGGCTCCTAATCCTAGGTTATGGAATAATTCGTTTGATTCCGCTTCTGTGAAGCCATCGATCTTGCCTAATTCTAAGGTACGATCTTTCGCCGTTTGAATCATTTCAGCCATCAAATCATCGGCATCAACCACCGTTCCCTCTCGCGACTTCATCTTGCCGCTTGGTAAGTCTACCATTCCATAGGAAAGATGAAAGTTGCCTTTTGAAAAAGGCTTGTTTAATTTCTTTAAAATATGGAATAGCACCTCGAAGTGGTAATCTTGTTCGTTACCCACCACATAAACCGATTGATTTGCTTTGAAATCTTCGTATTTTAATTGGGCTGTTCCCATATCTTGGGTGATATAAACGGAAGTTCCGTCCTTACGTAATACCAGTTTTTCATCTAGTCCCTCGGCCTCTAAATTGATCCAAACGGATCCGTCTGGCTTTTGAAAAAATACACCCGCAGCTAATCCTTCGTCTACTAATTGCTTTCCTAACAAATAGGTATTGGATTCGCGGTAAATTTTATCAAAAGAAACGCCCATCGTTTGGTAGGATTTTTCAAATCCTGCGAAAACCCAGGCGTTCATTGTATTCCACAAGTTCATCACCTCTTCGTCGCCTTGTTCCCATTTCAACAGCATTTCCTGCGCTTTTAATAGAATGGGAGCTTGTTTTTTAGCTTGCTCTTCGTCTAAACCATTGGCCTTTAACGCTGCGATTTCTTCCTTGTAAGCTACATCGAAGGCCACGTAGTATTTACCCACTAGGTGATCGCCTTTTAAACCTGATGTTTCAGGAGTCTCCTGGTTGCCAAAAAGCTGGTAAGCCAGCATTGATTTGCAAATATGTATGCCGCGGTCGTTCACTAAGTTCGTTTTGACCACTTCATAGCCACCTGCCGCTAAGATTTGGGCCACAGAAAAACCTAAAAAGTTATTACGTAAATGGCCTAAGTGCAAGGGTTTATTGGTGTTAGGAGAAGAATATTCTATGAGTACTTTTTCCCCTTTTGATTCAATTTGGAATGGATTATTGTCTGATGCCACGCTTGCAAGCAATCCTAACCAAGCAGAATCGTGAACAGAAATATTTAAAAAACCTTGAACAACTTGATAGGCTTTAACGATTGAACAATTCGCTACCAAATACTCACCTAAATCCGTCGCAATAGCTGCAGGAGCCTTGCCAGCTTGCTTAGTGTAAGGGAAAACAACTAAGGTGTATGCCCCCTCAAATTCTTTTTTTGTTTCTTGTAACGCGATTTCGGTTACGTCGATTTGGAAAAGATTTTTTAATCCTTTAGCGAGTTCTAGCTGTATTTGTTGTTGAATTGTTGACATCTAAATGGCTGTAATTTATCAATCTTCAAAGGTAGCTAAATTCGCTCTAAACATTGCTTCTGATGCTCAGAAATGAATAAATTAATCTTACCTTTGCCCTAATTATGCAAAATATGTACCACGAAGCAATACAAACTTTAAAATCAGGAGGCGTGTTATTATACCCGAGTGACACGATTTGGGGCTTAGGCTGTGATGCGAGGAATGATAAGGCGATTGAGGCAATTTTTGAATTAAAGAATCGACCAGCCAATAAGGGTTTGATTTTGTTGATTTCAAAGATTGAACAATTGAGTGAATACGTGGAGCAGGTGCCAGATCTTGCTTGGGATTTAGTAGAATTTGCGGAGGATCCTTTGACAATTATATATCCGAAAGGCAAAAATGTATCTCCCTTATTACTTGGTCCAGACGGTAGCATTGCCATTCGTTTGGTGAAAGATGAGTTCTGTAAAGGGTTGATTTATCGTTACCAAAGAGGTATTGTTTCTACTTCTGCTAATCTTTCAGGGGAACCATCTCCCATTAATTTTGCAGGAATTGCACCATCCATCGTAGCTGGGGTAGCTCAGGTGTTAAAGAATCCAGCAGGGGAGGGGCCGGCGAAAAAGGCGAGTAAAATTGTGCAATTAGGCCTATATGGCGATTATAAGTTAATTAGAGGATAGATGAAAGATGGGATGGAGATTGTAGCAGATCCAATATTCTCCAAAATAGGCTCAGCAGCTGATCGTTTGGGGGTGGATAGTTACGTCATTGGTGGGTATGTGCGTGATGCGATCTTAGGTCGAGATTGCAAAGATATCGATGTGGTTTGCATCGGTTCTGGCATTGATTTAGCCCTAGAAGTAGCCAAAGAATTCGATTTGCCTGAGCACGCGGTGTCTGTATTTAAGAACTTTGGCACAGCTATGATCAAAGTCGATGACTGGGATCTTGAGTTCGTAGGCGCGCGCAAAGAATCCTATAACCGCGATTCCCGCAAGCCCGTAGTGGAAGAGGGGACTTTAGAAGATGACCAAAACCGCCGTGATTTCACTATCAACGCGATGGCGGTTCAATTGAATAAGGCGAATTGGGGCAAATTATTGGATCCATTTAATGGCCTCGATGATCTAAAGGCCAAAATCATTCGCACCCCTTTAGCACCTGGAATTACCTTTTCAGACGATCCACTTCGGATGATGCGGGCGGTTCGATTCGCCGCTCAACTCGGATTTGATATTTTACCTGAAACATTTGAAGCCTTAAAAACAGAGAAGGATCGCTTAGCTATCATCTCGATGGAGCGCATTTCAGATGAGTTGAATAAGATGATTCTCTGCAAAAAGCCGTCTTACGGCTTCCTTTTGCTTGATGCTTGTGAAATTCTCCCCATCATTTTTCCTGAGTTCATGAAGCTAAAAGGCGTGGATACAGAAGATGGAAAGGGGCACAAAGATAATTTTTACCACACCTTGCAGGTTTTAGATAATATTGCCGAAAACACGAATGATCTTTGGTGGCGTTGGGCTGCTATTTTGCACGATATTGCCAAGCCGCAAACCAAACGTTTCGCCCAGGGTAAAGGCTGGACTTTTCACGGCCATGAAGAAATGGGTGCACGTCAAGTACCGAACATCTTCAAACGCTTGAAACTGCCTTTAAACGAGAAGATGAAGCTAGTCCAAAAGCTAGTTCGACTACATCTACGTCCCATTGCTTTATCAAAAGAGGAAATTACCGCTTCTGCCTTGCGTCGCCTTTTGTTCGAGGCAGGTGAGGAATTAGAAGCCTTGATGACATTGTGTCGGGCTGACATTACGTCCAAGAATGGCGACAAAGTCAAACGTTACTTACGTAATTTTGATATTGTTGAGCAAAAACTAAAAGAGGTAGAGGAAAGCGATTCACTTCGAAATTTTCAACCCGTTTTCTCTGGTGAAATCATCATGCAAGTCTTTGATATTGGTCCAGGCCGCGAAATTGGCTTAATAAAAATTGCCATGCGAGAAGCCGTTTTGGAGGGGACTATCAGAAATGAATTGGCCTCTGGTTGGGATTTATTAGTAGAAGAGGGGCGAAAGCTTGATCTTACACCGGTCGTTTCTCTCGCTGAAATTCAATAAAAAAGGCTCCGAATTCGGAGCCTTTTCACATTCTTAGGCAGATGTATATTACAAGTTGATCACTAGATCTTCTTTCGCATAACGAACTTTAGTCGCTGTTGCCATAAAGTCATTCGTTGCATCACGCTCACCTACTGCAAGCATTAATACCGAGTGTAAGCCCATTGCCTCTAATCCTAATAACTCATCTAATTGAGCAGGAATAAATCCTTCCATGGGTGTAGAATCAATTTGTAACTCTCCCGCCGCTGCTAAAGCAGTACCCATCGCTAAATATGCTTGACGTGCAGCCCAATTTCTTTTTGCTTCTACTGGACGACCTAAAAGTGAACCAGCGATTGCTCCACGGTAATCTCCTAGCATATCCACTGAAAGACCACGTGTATCTGCCACTAATTGGATGAATGCATCGATTTGAGCTTCAGTGATGTCATTCCATGCCGCAAATACTAACAAGTGAGATGATTCTACTGCTTGAGGTTGACCATATGCAATCGGTTGAATTTTTGCTTTTAATTCTGGGTTTTCAATGACCAAAATTTTGTATGGTTGTAAACCAAAACCGGAGGCTGAAAGGCGGATTGCTTCTAATAAAGAATCCATTTTTTCTGCGGAAACTTTGTTTCCAGTCATTCTTTTGGCGGCGTAGCGCCACGATAATGAGTCGATTAAAGACATATTGTTGAATGGTGAATGGTAAATGATAAATGTTAAGGCTTATTCTAGAAAATGCCCTGTGATATATCTAAAGTTTAAGATTATAGAGAGGAGAGTAGAGAGAAAATTTTAAAGTGCAATCTCATAAAACATTGTCGTAAGGCAGTTTTAGAGATTGCACTTTGAAATTATTCGCTTACTAATGATACTGTCAAAGCGAAATCATCATAAATCGCCTTGTCACCAATCGAATCAAAGAATTTCTTCGAGCCGTATTTAATGTTGAAGTCAGTACGATCGATTGTAATGTTTGCTTTAGCGTTCAATTTTCCACCTTTAACTGAAATTTCAGCTGGGAAAGTGATTGATTTTGTGATGCCTTTTACTGTCAAGTTACCAGTTACTTGGTTTCCTGCGACTTTAGTGATAACGAAAGTGGCTGTTGGGAATTTTTCTACTTCGAAGAAATCACCTGAAGTGATGTGTCCGATGAATTTTTGGTTGTAACCTGGATCTGTGATATCTAATGCTTTGATGGTTTTCAAATCAATGGTGAAGTTTCCACCGATCAACTTTTTGCCATCAATGTTCAGAGCACCAGCAGAAATACCAACAGTACCGTTGTGCTCTCCAGTTACTTTCTTCGCTAACCAAGCGATAGAGCTAGCTGTCTTGTTTACGTTAACTACTTTCGGTGCAGCTACACCAGCGAAAGTGATTAGGCCTAAAGCCAAAGTTGCAATAACTACTTTTACAGATTTCATATTATTTATTGTTTAATTGTGAGAAAATACGGTTCTAAATTCGTCTAAAATTTGGTTCATTTCTTCGAGCCTCTTAACTCCTAAAGCGTCGAAATGTTTTCCCCAGTCATTTTGGACTTGGTCTACTTGGGTTAATAAATCCAGTCCAGCTGGTAAAATCAATACATCTACAGCTCTGCGATCTTGAGGACATTCGCGGCGTAGGACTAATTTCTTTTCTACTAATTTATCCACAAGTCGTGAGGCATTAGACATTTTGTCTAGCATACGCTCAGTGATGGCTAAAACGGTCATTGGATTTCCTTGTTGTCCACGAAGAATACGAAGTACGTTGTACTGTTGTACCGTAAGTCCAAAAGGTTTCAATAATTCCTGTTGTTGCTGAACGATCCAGTTACCTGTATAGATGGCGTTTACAACGGCTTTAGAAGCTTCTGATGGAAATTTTGATTGTTTTAAATCTTCGGAGATACCCATGTTGAAAATTTGATGTTGTAAAATTAAATGTAATTACATTAAATACAAAGGAAAATATATTTATTTTAACCAAAACCCTGATATTTTTAATTTTTGGGCTATTTTTGAACATGCAGACATCTTTATCCCTTCAATACCCTTTTATTCTTGCTTCTAATTCTCCCCGTCGAAAAGAGATCTTGCGTTCCGCCGGATTCGAATTCTCCGTTTTACCTAGTGATGTGGATGAATCCTTTTCTGCAGACATGAAGCCTCAAGAAGTGCCGGTGCATTTGGCAGAAAGAAAAGCGAATGAATTAGCTAGAATTTCCCCTAATGCCTTAGTGTTAGCAGCTGATACGGTGGTGATTTTAGGAAAGGATATATTGAATAAGCCTCAAGATAAATCGGAGGCAATCTACATGTTGCAGCAATTGTCAGGGAAAACACACGAAGTAGTAACGGGAATTGCTTTACACACACCTCAAGGCTTATTTACGAAGGCAGACTCTGCGCTTGTGAAGTTTAGAGTTTTTGAAGACTGGGAAATTGATTTCTATGTACGCGAAGGATCCTGCTTGGATAAAGCGGGTTCCTATGGGGTACAAGATTTCTTAGGAATGGTGGGAATTGAATCCATCCAGGGCTCTTTTTACACAGTAATGGGATTGCCCATTTTTGACGTGTATCAATTAATGAAACCCTATATTTTAGATGGTAAACAGTTAATGATTAGATAGAAAAACTCTCTCCGCATCCACACGTACGACTTGCGTTCGGGTTTTTGAATTGAAAACCTTTTCCGTTTAAGCCATCAGAGAAGTCTAATTCAGTGCCAGCAAGGTAGAGGATCGATTTCTTGTCTACCATCACTTTTACGCCTTTGTCCTCGAAAATCATGTCGTTTGGTTGAGCTTCTGCAGCAAAATCCAAATTGTACATAAGGCCTGAACAGCCGCCACCTTCTACGGCTACCCGGATGTTGAATTCCTCCGTTAAACCTTCTTTAGAACGTAATTCTTTGATTCTATTGGCAGCTAAATCCGTTATCGTAAGCATGGTGGTCGTATTTTGATGAAAATCTGATACAAAAGTAGCCCTTTTTTTGATAAAAAAAACCTTTATTTAGAGTGAATCTAAATAAAGTCTAGTTTTTCAAAACCATTGGTCTTAATTTTGTGTTTCAATTGCAGATTAAAAACATATACCATGCTTTCAATAAAGAATTTACAAGCGAGAATAGGGGAGAAAGAAATCTTGAAGGGGATTAATTTAGAAATCAAAGCCGGTGAGGTTCACGCTATTATGGGACCCAACGGATCAGGTAAATCGACCTTAGCGTCCGTTTTAGCTGGTCGTGAAGATTACGAGGTGACAGGTGGTTCCGTTGACTTTTTCGGAAAAGATTTACTGGATTTAGCTCCCGAAGAACGTGCAGCAGAGGGTTTATTCCTTGCATTTCAATACCCAGTGGAGATTCCAG
Organism: Aquirufa esocilacus; assembly: GCF_042715595.1. Taxonomy (NCBI): domain Bacteria; kingdom Pseudomonadati; phylum Bacteroidota; class Cytophagia; order Cytophagales; family Flectobacillaceae; genus Aquirufa; species Aquirufa esocilacus. Next base: position 576,306 of record NZ_JBBKXX010000001.1, read on the forward strand.
GGGTATCTACAACGAACTTTATGAAGTCAGCGGTAAATGAAATTCGCAAATACCGTGGCGAGGAACCCTTGGACGCTGTTCAATTTTTGAAAATGTTCAAAGAGAAGATGAGCTATGTGAATATAGACCAAAGTTTATTGTCTCGTGCCTTAAACGAAGGTTTCTCCGGTGGTGAGAAGAAAAGAAATGAAATCTTCCAAATGGCAGTCTTAGAACCTAAGTTGGCCATTTTAGATGAAACGGATTCTGGTTTGGATATTGATGCCTTGCGTATCGTGGCAGAAGGAGTGAATAAATTGAAATCCCCAGACAATGCGACGATTGTGGTGACACACTACCAACGTCTTTTGGACTACATTATTCCTGATTTTGTACACGTTTTGTACAAAGGAAAGATCGTGAAATCAGGTGGAAAAGAATTAGCGCTTGAATTAGAAGAGCGTGGATATGATTGGATTATTTCAGCTTTAGGAGAATAAGATGTTGTATACAGAATTAACGTCATCGGCTCAGAAAGAGGCTTTAGAGCGTTTTAAGGCCAAAGGATTTCCTACCAACAAATGGGAAGAATGGAAGTATGCGTCCTTGAAATCATGGAATGAAAAAGACCTAGATTGGACTCCTGCTACTTTAAATGAAAATCTTTCAGCGAGTTTACAAACGCAAAATGGGAACACTCGTTTTCATGGTGCATTGCCTGCAGGGGTAGAATTCATTTCATTCGATGCTTTCATAGCTGCCAATCCAGTGTTAGCAGCTACATGGGAGCAGCGTTTACCTATTTTGGATCAGAACTCGTTGTATGATTTAAATACCGCGCTTTCAGTAAATATGCAGGTTTTGTGGGTCAAAGCAGGTGTTTCAGTTGATCAGGTGATTACACACGATTATATTTTATCTGTGGCAAAAGCCTCAGCTATTCAAAGTCGTTTGATCGTCTATCTAGAAGCAGACGCTTCTTTGACTTTAATCGAGCGAGCATTTACCATGGAAGGTTCAGCGGAGGTTTTGTCCAATTTTGTACAAGAAATATATGTGAGTGAGAAGGCGAATTTGACCTATGTAAAGGAGCAAGATTTGGCCCAAAACACGACTCACATCGATCATACGTTTATCACTCAGCTTTCGAATAGTCAGGTTGATTTGTTTACATTCTCCCTGAATGCCGCTTATTTACGTAATAACCTGCATTTCTACAGCGATGGCGAAAATGTGGTTTCGAATCTGAATGGCCTGTACGTGCCAGGAGAAGATCAATTAATGGATTCTCACACGGTGGTAGATCACCGCAAACCGAACTCCGAATCGCATGAATTATACAAAGGCGTGTTACTAGGAAACGCGACTGGAGTGTTCAATGGTAAAATTTTTGTGCGTCCAGATGCGCAAAAGACCAATGCATTCCAAAGTTGTAAAAACGTCCTTGCGTCCACTCGAGCTACGATGAATACGAAGCCTCAATTAGAGATTTGGGCGGATGATGTGAAATGTTCCCATGGAACGACGACAGGTCAATTGAACGAAGAAGCTTTATTCTATTTACGTTCAAGAGGTATTTCTTTAGCGAATGCGCGAACTTTATTGTTACTCGCTTTTGTTCAAGAGGTAATCGATCGCGTAACACACGAGGAAACGAAGTTGCGTTTGACAGATAAAATTATTTCAAAAATCCAGACTTCCTTAGCGATTTAATCATGGCGGAAACATTAAATATAGATCAAATTAGAGCGGATTTCCCTGTTTTACATCAACAGGTGAACAAGGCTCCTTTGATTTATTTTGATAATGCAGCGACCACTCAAAAGCCAAAAGCCGTTATCGATGCGCTTTCAGCCTATTATGAGCAGGATAATGCGAACATTCACCGAGGTATTCACACCTTGGCGGAACGTGCAACAACCGCTTATGAGTTGACTAGAAAAAAGCTAGCGGCCTTTTTGAATGCTCGTTCCACAGATCAGATTATTTTCACTTCGGGGACGACAGCAGGTATTAATTTAGTAGCCCAAACTTTTGGACGCGCTAACGTCGGTAAAGGAGATCAAATCATCGTTTCTAATTTGGAACACCACTCAAACATCGTGCCTTGGCAGATGATCGCGGAGGAAAAAGGGGCAGAGATCAAAGTGATCCCTGTGAGTGATGCCGGTGTTTTAGATATCGAAGCTTATAAAGCTTTATTGAATCCCAAAGTCAAATTAGTCGCAGTCAATCACGTATCTAATGCGATTGGAACGATTAATCCCATTGTTGAGATTATTTCGTTGGCACATGAAGTAGGGGCTAAGGTATTAATTGATGGGGCACAATCTGTCGCGCATTTAGCCGTAGATGTGCAAGCCTTGGATATGGATTTCTTTGTGTTTTCTGCGCATAAACTTTTTGGACCTACAGGCGTGGGAGTGTTGTACGGGAAGCGTGATTTATTAGAGTCTATGCCGCCTTACCAAGGAGGAGGGGAGATGATTAAAGAGGTGAGTTTTGCCGGCACGACTTATAACGAATTACCCTATAAATTTGAAGCAGGAACGCCTAATATTGCAGATGTGATTGCATTTGGAGCTGCTTTGGACTATGTTCAAGCGATTTCAGCAGAAGCATTAGCGGCGCAAGAAGAAGCACTTTTAGCCTACGCAACACAGAAATTACAAGAAATTCCGGGTCTACGTATCGTGGGAACGGCACCAGAAAAGATTGCGGTTATTTCATTCGTTATTGACGGAGTTCACCCACAAGATATAGGCGTTTTATTAGATAAATTTGGTATAGCGATTCGTACCGGACATCACTGTGCGCAGCCATTGATGCAGCGCTATGAGCTAGTTGGGACGTGCCGTGCCTCTTTCGCTTTTTACAATACGTTCGAGGAAATTGATCGATTCGTACTTTGTCTAGAGAAAACTTTACAGATGTTAGGATAATGGAACAGCCAATAAACGAAATTCAAGAGGAATTAATTGAAGAGTTCGGTCTTTTTGAAGATTGGGCGGATAAATACGAGTATTTAATAGACTTAGGTAAGAAGTTAGCGCCTATGTCAGATGCCTTTAAAACGGAGGATAATGTGATCAAAGGCTGCCAAAGCCGCGTTTGGTTACACGCCGAAAAGCAAGGCGATTTAGTCGTTTTTCAGGCGGATTCTGAGGCCATTATCGTAAAAGGAATGATATCGATGTTGATTCGGGTTTTGTCGAATCACACGCCAGCGGAGATTTTAGCCGCTGATTTATACTTTATCGAGCAAATTGGGATGAGCCAGCATTTGGCCCAAACCAGATCAAACGGATTAGTTTCCATGGTAAAACAAATGCAACATTATGCGTTGGCCTTCTCTTAAGCGATTATTTAGTATGGAAAATTCAAGTCAAATGAATGAGGTAGAATTAAAGGAAAAGGTGGTTAAGGCGATTAAAACTGTCTATGACCCAGAAATTCCAGTAGATGTGTACGAGCTCGGATTAATCTATGAAATCAAGATTTTCCCTGTGAATAACGTGTATATCTTGATGACCTTAACATCACCCTCTTGCCCATCTGCAGAAAGCATACCGGTGGATATTGAGAAAGCCGTTCGGGAGATTGAGGGAATAGCAGAGGTTTCTGTTGAATTAACATTTGATCCTCCTTATGAGCAGGATATGATGTCTGAAGTGGCCAAATTAGAACTTGGTTTTATGTAATTGCGTTTAATTTTAAATCTAAAATAGTATATATATGTATCCAGAACATTTAGTACATCCTATGCGGATGGATATCGTTGCCGGTGGTTTCCAAGAATTGAAGTTAGCTTCAGAAGTAGAAGACGTAATGGCTAAGCCAGGAACAACCTTGGTATTTTTTAACTCAGTTTGTGGATGTTCAGCTTCTACAGCTCGTCCAGGCGTAAAACACGCGGTAGCTTCATCAGCTAAGAAACCCAATCAATTAGTAACGGTTTTCGCTGGTGTAGATCCTGAAGCGGTTCAAAAAGCACGTGAGTATACCTTGCCTTATCCTCCATCATCTCCATCCATTGCTTTGTTCAAGGATGGCGAGTTAGTTCATTTCGTAGAGCGTCACCACATCGAGGGTCGTTCAGCAGATATGATTGCTGGTCACTTAGAAGGTGTATTTGACGAGTTTTGTTAATATCAATACCATAAAAAAGGGAGCTTCCATCAGGAGCTCCCTTTTTTATGTCCTTTCAGAAAGGATTATTGCTTAGGCGCACCGCCCATCGCTCCTGATTCTGAATTACTATTTTTCGCTTTCTCAGCCATTTTCTTTGCAGCACCCTCATAGTCACCTGCTTTAATGAAGGACATCTTCAATAAGTCGATTGATTTTTGAGTAGCCTCTTGAATTTGTGCTGGAGTTAAGCTCTTCACTTTGTTTTCTAATTCTTCAGACCATTTCATATTACGGCCTAAGAACAAGTTGCTGTTCAAGCTTCCTACTAAAGCATTGTCTTGAGAACGCGTCACTTGACGAGATTGTAACCAAGATTTTTTCGCTTCGTCGATCTCTTTCTGAGTGAAACCTTCTTTCAATACTTTCTCAATTTCCTCTTTGAAAGCAGACTCAAGTTTCGCTAAATTCTCTGGAGCATAAATAGCGTAGCCGATGAAGGCACCACTTTGGTCTAAAGGACTAGCCACGAATTGAGAACCTACACCGTATGACAAACCGTCTTTTTGACGAATACGGTTCATTAAACGAGAGCTTAAGCCGCTACCACCCCCTAACATATAGTTAGATAATTCTAAGGCAGCATAATTTGGATCGCTATCTGAGATTTTCAAAGGCTGATAAGCTAAGAAGAATGCATTTGCTTTATCTGGTGTTTCGATGGAGATCGCCTTGCCACCTGTTTCTTTGAATACCTCTGCCACACGTTTGTAAGGCTTCGGAGACTTCCAGTTAGCAAATTCAGCTGTAATTAAATCTTTCAATTCTTTTTCATCAAAATCACCTACTGCAGAAAATGTTGCATTAGATGCGCCATAGAAGTTCTTGTAGAAATTAACAGACTCTTCTAGTTTTACCGCGCCATAATTAGCGATTTGTTCTGCCATAGTAGGTTGGTAACGAACGTCCTTCTTATCATAGTGACCAGCTCTTAATTGACCTAATGCTTCTGAACCTTTCGCTTGTGGCTCACTTTTTTGGCCTTCGATAGCGGTTAAATTCTCTTGCTTTAATTTTTCGAATTCAGCTGATGGGAAAACGGGTTGCTTTAATGCTTCAGCCACTAATTTCATTGCTGGGATTAAATTCTCGCGCGTTGTCTCAATAGAAACGTTTGCTTGGGTGGCACCACCTGAAATACTTACACGCGCTTTCAACTTGTCTAATTCGTCTTGGAATTGTTGACGCGTGTGTTTGGCTGTTCCTTTTGTTAACATGTCAGCTGCTAAGTCAGCCGCTGTCACAGTTCCCATTAATGATTTTTCATCACCAAAACGTAAAGTCATACGAGCATAAACGGAATTACCACGTGTTTTCTTTGCTAATAGCGCTAATTGAACTCCACCGATTTTCTCCGTCTTCGTGCGTGCATCAATGTTTGCTGGAGATGGATCAAAAGCCTCACCTTGGCTAACTGCTGCTTTAGGCTTGAAGTCTTTTAAAATCGTAGCTACGTCTTTTGCTTCAGGAATCTCAGCACGTACTGGTTTTTCTGTAGGATAGAAAGTGCCTGATGTTCTATTAGACGATTTGAAGTAAGCTGCTGCCACACGCTGAATATCCTCAGGAGTTATTTTCTCTAATTGATTACGTGTGTGGAATAATAAACGCCAGTCGCCTTGAGCGATGTATTCTGATAAACCTACGCCCACACGTTGTGCGTTATTTAGTAATAACTCGATATTCTTGATGCCCTTCGTTTTGATACGATCGACTTCTTCCTTAGTTGGAGGAGTTTTGGCAAAATTCTCAATGGTGTTAAACATGATCTGACGAACAGAATCCACTGATTTCTCTTTTAAAACTTCCGCGCCGAAATAAATCAACCCCGGCTCCTTTAATTGGAATGAGAATCCAAACTGGCTACTTGCTTTCTTCGTATCAATTAACGCCTTGTATAAACGTCCTGATGGTGCATCTGTCAATAAATCAGCCATCACATCTACAGCCACATAATCCGGGTGTAAGCCAGAAGGAATATGGTAGGCCATACCTACTACTTGTACATCACCCACGCGGCGAAGAGACACTTCTCTTTCTCCATCTTGTGTAGGTTCAGCCGTGAAAGTAGGCGTTAAAACACGCTCAGGACGTGGAATAATGCCAAATTTCTCGTTGACTAACTTTAATGTTTTAATTGGGTCAAACTTACCTGCCACTAACAAAACCGCGTTATCTGGCTGGTAGTATTTACGGTAATAAGCTTGTAAGTTTTCGATAGGCACTTTTTCGATGTCAGAACGAGCACCGATAGTGGAGTTACCATAGTTGTGCCATAAGAAAGCCGTAGAAACGATTCGCTCCATTAAGACACTACCTGGATCATTCTCGCCACGTTCGAATTCGTTACGAACAACTGTCATTTCGGTTTCTAATTCGCTCTTCGCAATACGTGAGTTGATCATACGATCAGCCTCCATATCTAAAGCCCAATCTAGATTTTCATCTGTTGAAGCGAATGTTTCGAAATAGTTCGTGCGATCTAACCAAGTGGTTCCGTTGAATTGAGCACCATGATCAGAGATCTCTTTCGCTACTTCTTTGTGTTTTTCTTTTGTTCCCTTGAACACCATGTGTTCTAACAAGTGGGACATACCTGTTTCACCATAACCCTCGTGACGAGAACCTACTAAATAGGTGATGTTAACGGTAATTGTTTGCTTCGATGGGTCTGGAAATAATAATACTTTTAAGCCGTTGGCTAATTTGTATTCCGTAATTCCTTCCGCTTCCGTTACCTTTTCGGGTATAGGAAGGCTAGCGGATGCCTTTTGTGTGGTTGGAGTGGGTTTAGGCTGAGCCATTGCAGGTTGCAATAGACAAAGCAGTAAACCCGATAGAATAATTTTCTTCATAGGGTATTTTGTTTTGAGAATCGAAAATTAAAAATTTATTAAATCTGAGGTACTGATAAAATGATGAACGGCAAAAATTATTTCTTGTACTGCTGAATTAACTTATATATCGCCTTTTGTGTTTCCATATTGGGGAAATATTCGAAAATAATTTCATGCTTATCGTAATCAAGAAGAAGACCAGATTCTAAAAAATGAAAGGCTTCTTTAAATTGCCCCGCTTTGATTAAAAAGATAGCCGCACGGTAATACAGGTCTGCTTCCTCTGGAAGTTCATCGATGGCAGAAAGCATAATTTCTGCACACTTTTCGAAATCATTCAAATCATAGTGCAATTGTGCCCATTTGACCCAAGTGGGAGCGAAGAAGGAGTCTAGGTCAACGGATTTGGCATAAGCCTCGTCAGAAGAAACCGGATTGCCTAAATAAGCCTCTACATCCGCTAAACCTGTCCAATACAAGGGATTCGTATCGTTTAATTTCAGTGCTTTCTTTAGAAAATGTAAGGCTTCAAACCACTTGTCCAGTTCAGTCAAGCAAACGGCTAAACCATAATAGCCTTCATCCCAAAGAGGGTCCACCTTAATTGCCTCCTTATAATGGGTTAATGCCTCGTCAAAACGACGTTGACGTTCGATACTAGCACCTAAACAACAATAGAGTTCCGGATTCGGATCGTCATATTTTAAGCAAAGTTGATAGGATTCCTCCGCCTTAGCATACTCCTGAATATTCATGTAGGTATTCCCTAAATTGAATAAAGAGGAGCCAAACGTAGGTTCAATCGCCAAAGAATATTCATAGGCATCGATGGCCTTTTCAAATTGCTTTAGCTTCGAATAGGCGATGCCCAAATTATACCAAGCCGTAAAAGAAAAAGGATCAGCATCAATGAATTGCTTATAATAGGGAATACTCTCTTCGATTTTGCCTATTTCATCTAAGCAATTTGCGAGTTCCACTAGCGCGTTTTCATTTTCTGAATTCAGCTCTAAACACTTCTTTAACATGTCTACCGCCTCCCGGGGTTTACCCCAGGCTTGGTAACTTAAGCCGATACGGAAATAGACCTCGTCTTTTTCTTCCGTACGGTCTAAAGATGCTAGAAATAGTTGGATGGATTCTTCGTGTTGCCCCATTTGGCTTAATAAATAGCCTTTAACAAGGGTTAATTCGATATCATTGGGGAAAAGTAAGATGGCATTTTCAATTAATTCCATCGCCTCTTCCGGCTTCTGCATTTCACCTAAGATTTGTGCTTTCAGGGTGATTAATTCCAGCGAATAACTGTAATGACTCAGGCCTAAGTTGACAGCCTCTAATGCTTGGTCAAAACGCGATTGAACAAAGTAGTGTTCTGCGATTTGCTCCAATGTCTCTGCATCGAAAAACGCGTTTTCTTGCTGATTCAACATGTTCTCGTACCGTTGAACGGAAGATTGTATGTCTTCTTTATTCTCGTCGAATTCGGGATCTAGCATTTAGTAGGATACATTTCTACTAAAATAATGAATAATATTTATTCTTGAACGCCTTTTCGGCTTATTTTTGTTCCAAACAACTCATAATGTCAAAAATCTGCGCAATTGCGGACCTAGGTACGAATACCTTTCAATTATTGATTTCTCCTCTAGCTGATTTCCGGGTGGAGGATCATTTGCAGCGACCGGTCGGTTTAGGTATGGGGGCAATGGAGGAGGTGTTTTTACAACAGGATGCGATGGATCGGGCCTTAGTTTGTTTAGCAGAATTTAAGCAGGTTTTTTTGGCCAAAGGTGGGGATCTAACTGATTTTTATGCCATCGGGACAAGCATTCTGCGCCGGGCCTCGAATGCCGGAATGTTCCAAGAGAGTGTTTTGAGCGAATTAGGGATTCAAATACGCATCATCAATGGAATCCAAGAGGCTGAATATATTTATACGGGTATACGAAATTCTTTGCCGGATCGTTGGGAGAAAACGAGTTTAGTGATGGATATAGGTGGGGGAAGTGTAGAGTTTATTTTATTTATAGGTCATAAGGTACTTTATCGCGTGAGTTTGGAATTAGGTGGCTTACGTTTGAAATCACTTTTTTCTGTAGATAACGAGTTTAACCTAGCTATTCTACCTGATTTAGACGCGTATGTTTCGAAGGAAATGAAACCACTTTTGGAAGCTTGCGCTGAGGCTAAACCAACTGTTTTGATAGGAGCTGCGGGGGCTTTTGAAACAATATTGGATTTAGAGAATAGACCTGGGCTGACACCTGCGTCCTGTGAGATAAATTTGAAAACGTTTTTTTTGCACAAGACAAATTTAGATGCCTTGCGTTATGAAGAGCGGGTGGACTACCCTGGTATGAAAGCTTTTAGGGCGAGTATTTTCCCTTACGCGACATTTTTAGTGGATAAAGTTCTGCGGGAATTAGGGATAAAGGAACTTTGGTTTTCGTCGTATAGTTTGAAGGAGGGATTTTGGTTTACAGAACTCCAAAATCAAGCAAATCGACCGTAGTATTTGAAAAAAAAATTGTAAACTTGTAGTAAATAAGATTAATCAAACTCATCATATGGCTTTTTCGCTAGCAACTATTTTACTTCAGGCGGGCACAGTGACCGTCGATTCTACTGCAGCTTTGGCAGATTCTATCGTTAATTCAGCTCCTGTTCAAGAAGTTACGAAAAAAGTGGTGGAGGAATTTTCTGTATTAGACTTATTAGGAAAAGGGGGATATGTGATGTATCCAATCGGTTTCTTATTCGCTGCAGCAGTATTCTTGTTTATTGAGCGGTATTTATATATCCGTAAGACAGCAAGATTAGATGAAGATTTTTTACACAAGATTCATGACATGTTGCAGGCAGGAAACGTGCAAGGTGCCATTAATTTCTGCAAGTCGACTTCTTACCCAATTGCTAAGTTATTAGAGAAAGGATTGTCGCGCCTTGGTTCTCCCATTCGTGATATTGAAGCGGCGATTGAGAATAAGGCCAAAGTGGAGATCTACAATATGGAGAAGAACCTAGGTATCCTGAGTGCCATTGCTCGAATTGCTCCCATGTTTGGTTTCTTAGGTACAGTAACGGGTATGATTCGTACTTTCCATAATATTTCGATCTCGAATAAAATTGATATTTCAACGATTGCAGGTGGTATTTACGAGAAAATGGTGACTTCCGCGTCTGGTTTAATCGTGGGTATTATTGCGTATGTATTGTATACTTTATTGACAACAATGATCGATCGTACGATCAATAAAATGGAAATTACAGCGATTGATTTCTTAGATATTCTTCACAAACCAGCGTCTAAAGCCTAATTCGATGAACTTCAGAAAAAGAGCCAGAGAAGCATCAGAAGTTGAAACAGGAGCCCTAGCGGATATTCTTTTCTTTCTATTGATGTTCTTTTTAATGATTTCGACGTTAGCTTCCCCAGATGCCATCAAGTTGCTTTTGCCAGAAACAGCAAAACCAATGCCTACTCCTGCAAATGAAGTGATTCGTTTGACGGTAGACGAACAACTAAATTATTATATTGATGACCGTCTAGTCGATGTGGCTAATTTAGAGTCAGAATTAACCAGAGAAGCGACTTCTAAAAAGGCGGTTACTTTAGTGGTTCGAATGGATCGAAACCAAACAGTGCAAGAATTAACGAACATCTATGACCTGGCAGCTAAATTGAAATTGTCTATGGTGATGGCTGCGGAAAAGAAAAAGTAAAAATATGGAAGGCTATGTAATCATCGCCCTCAAATCAATAGCCGTTTACGTGTTCATCGTAGCGGCTATTCGTGTTTTTGGGAAGAAAGAGTTTGCGCAATTATCGGTGGTGGATGTGGTTTTCATCTTATTAATTTCGAATTCCGTGCAGACAGCGATGGTAGGGGAAGATACAAGTTTATCCGGCGGTTTAGTGGCAGCGTTGGCGTTATTTGCCATGAATTACGTTTTTAAGCGTATTTCTTTGGGGAGCGAATCAATGAGTAAAGTGATAGATGGGGAGCCAGTTATGTTGATTTATAATGGGAAAGTACGTCCGAATGCGTTGAAAGAAGCATCCATTTCATTAGAGCAATTAAAAGCAGTGGTAAGGGAGCACGGAGTAGAAGAAATAAGTGATGTGAACTTGGCTATCTTTGAAGTAGATGGGAATATTTCCGTTTTAAGTGATAATTATCGGAATTTGACTAAAAGAAAACGAAAAGGACACCGAATTCTTGGGCAAAATACGGCCTAAAATCGTATATTTGTACTATATCTCAGCTGTTTGTAGAGTTGAGAATCATTTTGTTTTCTTAATTAATGGAAAAAATCCTAAAATTTGGTGGGACCAGTTGTGGTAGCATCGAAAGCATTCAATCCGTTTTGGCGATTATCGAGTCAAACGGAAAATCTTCCTCAGATTTTGCTGTTGTCTTTTCTGCGATGAGCGGTGTAACCAATCATTTGTTGGAAGCGGGCACCCTTGCAGCTCAGCCGAAAAGCACGGTAAATACACTGATTGAGACAATTGAAACACGCCATTTTGAGGTAATTAAGCACTTTATTCCAGTGACCGGACAAAGTCAGGTAATTGCTCATGTGCGTACGTTAGTGAATGAATTGCGCGATGTGTTGAAAGGGATTAACTTGATTAAGGAGATTTCGCCTAAGACCTCTGATGCGTTAGTTAGTTTTGGAGAGCGATTGTCCACTTATTTAATCTTTGCCATCTTACAACAAAAAGGACTTCCGGTTTTCTACGTGGATGCGCGAGAGATTATCAAAACAAATAGTACATTCAGCCATTCTGAAGTAGATTTTGAGGTGACGAATCCGTTGATTACTGCCTATTTTGAGACAAATAAGGGTAAAATTGGTCTAGTGACTGGTTTTATTGCCTCTAATGCGAAAGGTGAGACGACGACTCTAGGTCGGGGAGGATCTGATTACACAGCCTCCGTGATAGGAGCTGCTTTAGGGGTTAAAGAGATTGAGATTTGGACGGATGTGGATGGGATGATGACGGCTGATCCACGAAAAGTGAAGTCAGCCTTTACGATTCCCTCGATTTCCTATGCAGAAGCGATGGAATTGACTCATTTTGGTGCCAAAGTGATTTATCCGCCCTCCTTGCAACCTGCTTTTGCTAAAAACATCCCGATTCGGGTGCTGAATACGTTTAACCCTAGCTTTGCTGGGACTGTGGTTAGCAAGGAACTGACGGGAAGTCCTTATATCATTACAGGAATTTCATCGATAGATCAGCTGGCACTAGTTAATTTGCAGGGGTCAGGTATGATTGGTGTGGCGGGTGTTTCTGCCAAATTATTTACAGTTTTAGCCCGCGAAAAAATATCAGTAGTCTTGATTTCTCAAGCGTCTTCTGAACACAGTATCTGTTTTGCGATCGATCCGTCAGTTTCTGACAAAGTTCGGAAAGTGTTAGAAAAAGAGTTTGCCGCAGAGATGGTTGCGGGGGATATTGAGGGAATTGATATTCAAAAAGAACTGTCTGTTATTGCTGTAGTGGGTGAGGGGATGCGAAAGCATACTGGTGTAAGTGGAAAATTATTCTCTTCTTTAGGGAAAAATGGGATTAATATTGTCGCGACAGCCCAGGGGTCATCGGAGTTGAATATATCGGTGGTCATTGAAAAAAAGGACCTTTCTAAGGCCTTGAATGTTATTCACGAGACATTCTTCTTTTCTCAGATTAAAACATTGCATCTTTATTTAGTGGGTGCGGGTTTAATCGGTAAGACATTATTAGAGCAAATTATTGGTCAGGAGCATTATTTGGCTAAATACAAAGGCATCAAAATCCGATTAACCGGAATCGCCAATAGCCGAAAACAATTAATTAAAGAGGAGGGCATTGAATTAGATCAGGCTTTACGCTTACTTGATTTGGATGGGGATACAACCGATTTAGCTGGATTTATTACTAAAATCAAAGCCTTAAACTTACCCAATTCAATCTTTGCAGATTGTACAGCGAATAAGGAAATATATACGAACTATTTAGGTTTGTTCCAGTCTAATATTTCAGTCGTAACACCTAATAAAGTCGCGAATTCAGGCCCGTATGATTTGTATGCACAATTACATCAAACGGCTCTAGCAAAAGGTGTTAAGTTCTTGTATGAGACGAATGTGGGGGCTGGTTTGCCTGTGATTAATACTTTGCAAGGTTTGATTGCTTCAGGGGATCGCTTCGAGAAAATTGAGGGGATTCTTTCCGGAACCTTATCGTTCTTGTTTAATCAATTTAAGCCGGGCAAGTCATTTGGAGAGGTTTTGAGAGCTGCAAAGCAAAAAGGATATACGGAGCCAGACCCGAGGGAAGATTTGAGTGGAATGGATGTGGCGCGTAAAATCTTGATTTTGAGCCGGGAGATTGGTTTGAAATTAGAATTCTCTGATATAACGATTGAAAAGATTATTCCTACCGCTTGTGAGGCAGCTCCTACGGTGGACGCATTTTTCGAGGAGATTGATAAAGCGAATGATTTCTTCGAAAAATTAGTCAATGATTCGGCAGCGAAAGGTGAAGTTTTGCGTTATATCGCTTGTTTAGAGGACCAAAAAATCACCATCGGATTGCGCTCTGTTGGACCCGCTCATCCGTTCTATCAAATGGATGGAGCGGATAATGTGATTGCTTTTACAACCAAGCGTTACCACGACCGCCCTTTAGTCATTAAAGGGCCAGGGGCAGGTGCTGAAGTGACTGCATCCGGTGTTTTTGCAGATATTGTATCTATTGGTAGTCATCTCGCATAATATGGAAAAGATACGTGTTTATGCTCCGGCGACTGTCGCCAATGTGGCCTGCGGATTTGATATCTTTGGATTTGCCGTGAATCATCCTGGGGATGAAGTGGTTTTGGAAAAGAAATCTACTCCTGGTATCATTATTAAAGAAATTACAGGCGACGATGGCCGTTTGCCTAAGGCTGTAGAGAAAAATACAGCCGGAATTGCCATTCAAAAATTTCTCGCCTATATAGGTCGGGAAGACCAAGGTTTTGAATTGTCTTTGCATAAGGATATGCCTTTGGGTTCTGGATTAGGTTCTTCGGCAGCTTCAGCAGTGGCAGGCGTTTTTGCAGCAAATGAATTGCTGGGCCGCCCTTTATCCCAAAAAGACCTCTTACCATTCGCGATGGAAGGTGAGCGCGTCGCCTGCGGCTCCGCGCACGCAGACAACGTGGGTCCCTCTCTTTTAGGTGGCTTTGTTATTATTCGTTCCTATGACCCGCTAGACATCATCCAAGTTCCCGTGCCAGCGGATTTATACGCGAGTATTGTTCACCCTCAAATAGAGGTGAATACGAAAGATGCGCGTGGAATATTAGATAAGGAAATATCATTGTCCACTACTATCACGCAAATGGGTAATGTAGCCGGATTAGTTGCAGGATTGCTTTTACCTGACTATGAACTAATTGGTCGCTCACTTGTCGATGTAATTATTGAGCCATCTCGTGCAATATTGATTCCTGGTTTTGCGGAAGTAAAAGCGGCAGCGATTGCAAATGGAGCTTTAGGATGTTCTATTTCAGGATCTGGTCCCTCTCTTTTCGCTTTATCTAAAGGGGAGGAAACAGCCCAAAAGGTAGCCCAGGCCATGGCCGCAGAATTTGCATCTTTAGGTATCGGTTCGGAACAGTATGTCTCTCAAATCAACCAAAAAGGCCCAATCGTATTAGCTGATTAAGCTTTTGGATGTGCTTGGAGGTAGATTGCTTTCATTTTCTCCATGGAATTGTGAGTGTACACCTGTGTTGCAGCTAAGTTTGCGTGGCCCAATAATTCCTTAATGGCATTTAAATCAGCCCCTTTATTCAATAAATGCGTAGCGTACGTATGGCGTAATACGTGTGGTGAGAGCTTCTCTAGTTGGCTGTATTCCCCTAAATTTCTCTTGACCAAGCGTTGTACAAACATGGGGTATAAGGGTTCTCCTTTATCCGTGAGTAATAAATGGGTGTGTTCCACAGTGCAGAAGCTGCGATACGCTGCAATTAAATCGATGAGTAGTCCTGGTATAGGAATCACCCGTTCCTTATTTCTCTTTCCGATTACTCGGATTGTTTTAGCGGCTAGGTTGACCTGAGAATTTTGCAAAGAAATCAATTCCGCCAAACGAATCCCTGTTCCATATAATAAAAACAAGATGAGTTCGTCTCTGGCTTCACTGAAATTCGTTGCGATTTTCCGGTTATCTACCAGCTTTTCCATCTCTGATTCCCGGACAAATTGGGGTATCTTCTTAGTAGTTTTAACCATCCTGATGGAAGTCATCGGGTTCTCTTTCATTTTCCCCGTTCGTAAAAGATACTTATAGAAAGTGCGGAGTGTAGCTAATTTGCGGTTGATGCTCCGGTTTTGGATGGAATCATCGGACAAACTGATGAGCCATTTACGAATAGTTAACGCTTGAACTTGAGATAGCTCCATGGGAGCGATGAAAGCGGTAAACTGTTCTAAGTCAGTAGAGTAGGAGGTAATCGTGTGCGAACTGAGGCGCCTTTCGATGGACAGGTGGTCCAAAAAAAAATTGACTAATTCAGGATTCATCATCGAAATTAGTCAATTCCTTTAAAGAATGTATAGGAAATTAGTTATTAATATTTCCGTAAGTGATTTGCTTGTAAGCAGCACGAATCATTTCTTTACGACGACCTACAGAAGGTTTTTCAAAAGCAGATCTTCTACGTAGTTCTTTTACTACACCTGTTTTTTCAAATTTCTTCTTGAAGCGCTTTAAAGCCTTATCAATTGATTCGTTCTCTTTTATCGAAATAATTAACATTTTCTTTTGTCTGTTTTTTTAAATTGTGTGCAAAGATAGTTATTTTTTTTTGATGCGCAATAGGTAAATCGATTATTTCAATGAATGTTTTTGCCTATTTTTGTGCTTTCATTTTACCTACTTTTATGTCAGACTTTTCACGGACTACCGTTACTGCCGCGTTGATTTATGCGAATGGCCCTATTCATATTGGTCACTTAGCCGGTTGTTATTTGCCAGCAGATATATATGTTCGGTATTTACGCTTGCAGAAAAAGGATGTGATTTTCGTGTCTGGAACAGATGAGCACGGAGTGCCTATTACGATTAAGGCTGCGAAAGAGGGTAAAACTCCTCAGCAAGTAGTGGATTATTATTACAAGGAGATAAAGGATTCATTTGAGCAATTTGGTATTTCCTTTGATATATACGGTCGTACATCTGATCCTGTCCACCATGAAGTTTCCCAAGAATTCTTTTTGAAATTATACCAAGAGGGGAAATTTATTGAAGAGGTAACAGAGCAATTCTACGATGAAGAGGCGAAGCAATTCTTGGCGGATCGTTATATCACGGGTGATTGTCCCTCTTGTAAACAACCTGGCGCCTATGGTGATCAGTGTGAAAAGTGTGGTACGACGCTTTCTCCTACGGAATTATTAAACCCGAAATCGGCTTTGAGTGGATCTAAGCCCGTATTGAAGCCAACCAAAAATTGGTTCTTGCCCTTAGATCAATGGCAGTCTGAATTAGAAAAATACATCAACTCGCATCCAGAATGGAAGTCGAATGTAACCGGTCAAGTGAAGTCTTGGTTGCAAGAAGGCTTGAAACCACGAGCGATGACGCGTGATTTGAATTGGGGTGTGCCTATTCCTTTGCCTGATACGGCGGGCAAAGTGCTTTATGTGTGGTTTGATGCTCCTATCGGTTATATTTCCATGACGAAGCAATTAACGCCGGAATGGGAGACTTATTGGAAAGCAAAAGATAGTCGGATTGTGCATTTTATTGGGAAAGACAATATTGTCTTCCATTGTTTGATATTTCCTGCTATGTGTTTGGCGCACGGAGGTTACCAATTAGCTGATCAGGTGCCAGCGAATGAGTTCATGAACTTAGAGGGTGATAAGATCTCCACGTCGCGTAATTGGGCGGTTTGGTTGCATGAATATTTAGTAGACTTTCCGGGTAAGCAGGACGTTTTGCGGTATGCCTTGACAGCTTCTAGTCCAGAAACAAAAGATGCAGATTTTACTTGGGCTGATTTTCAGACCAAAAATAACTCCGAATTGGTGGCTATTTTAGGTAATTTCGTGAACCGTGCTTTTGTGTTAATTGATAAAAACTTTGGATCTGTAGTGCCTCCTAAAGGGGATGGCACTGGATTGGAAGCAGATTTGATGGCAGCAGTGACTGAAATACCAGCTAAATTGGCTGCCGCATTAGAAAATTATAAATTTCGCGATGCCTTGGTGTTAGCGATGGAGATTGCCCGTTTAGGTAATAAATATTTAGCGGAAGCAGAGCCTTGGAAGATCATGAAAGAGGATACGGCGAAAGCTGGAACAGTATTGAATTATGCGGTCCAATTAGTCGCTCAGGCAAGCATTGCATTAGAACCATTTATTCCATTTAGTGCACAAAAATTACGTTCTGCACTTGGAATGGAAAGTTTTGAATGGTCTAGTATAGGTGATTTTGAGGTAATTTCAGCAGGAACAGCCTTGCAAAATCCAGGCTTGTTATTCGAGAAAATTGAAGATGATGTGGTTCAAAAGCAAGTAGATAAATTAGCTCAAACAAAAGCGCAGATGGAAATAGCCACTAAAACGGTGCCGGCTTTGAAAGAGACGGTAGCCTTTGGTGATTTTGCCAAAATGGACATCCGCATCGGAGAGATCATCGCGGCGGAGAAGATGGAGAAGAGTAAGAAATTGTTGAAACTTCAGGTGAACGATGGTTTTGTGACACGTACCATTTTGTCCGGCATTGCGGAACATTTTGCTCCAGAGGAACTAGTGGGTAAGCAAGTGACATTTTTAGCGAACTTAGCGCCACGTAAGATGATGGGAATTGAAAGCGAGGGAATGATCTTGATGGCAGAAGATGCTGACGGGAGTCTAGCGCTTGTGCAGCCTAATAAGCAGATTTGGAATGGAGGAACCGTTAACTAGGGCATTCTTTACGGTAGGGTATAAAATAAAAATAAGGTCAGAAGAAACTTCTGGCCTTATTTGTTTAACCTCTAAACCTATTTAACTATGAAAATTTATACAAATATAATGCTTTAGTGGATATTTTATAAGTTTAGTGCAAAAAAAATAAAAAAAAAGGTGAAGTTAAAAACTTCACCTTTTTCAATTACCTCTAAACCTATTTAACTATGAAAACTACTAACAATCTACTATAACACAACAATCAAGTGCTCTTGCTGTTCTGAGCTGTTATCGAAATTATAGTCGATAATAGGCTCAGTACTTACAAATGACCAAGCTAGGTTGATCTTTTTCGCCTCTTGATTAATTTCTTTGATCCAGTTTAACGTCTTTGTGTCTGAAAAATTTTGTCCTTGTTCAGAAATAGTTTTGATGGTTTGGTTGAAAACCACTTTTTCTGCATCAGATACTTTTAGATACTCAGTTTTGTTATTTTGGAAATCTTGTAAAATCGATATTGTCAAACTCGCCGCGCTTGCGCTCTTTACTTGAGCATCTTTACGTATCAACGAGGTGATCACTTCTGATAATGTTTCTGTTTTTACTAATAAATCGTTTGAACGATTAAATGAACGCGCTTCTTCTCCTGCAACCGCAACTAGGTTTAATCCAATTAAACAGCTAGCTAATAATAATGTCTTTTTCATATTTTTGTTATATTTATTATCTAAATCAACGATGCAAAATTATTGCATTTTTTTAATATGTCAAAACTTTATTTTAGTCTATTTTCAGTTTAATTTTTTATAAAATTGCGATTTTGAATCATAAATCAGAATATATTGTATTACAATTGAAATTTCGCAGAATAATATTTGGCTAATTATTTTAAATCGTTTGAAACATTCTTAATTGAAAATTGCGGAAAAATTCAAAGATTCTTTAAAAAGTACAATCATTGGTTGTATTTGTTCATTGTTTTCGTCAGCCCGTCAACG
Source organism: Aquirufa esocilacus (assembly GCF_042715595.1). Taxonomy (NCBI): domain Bacteria; kingdom Pseudomonadati; phylum Bacteroidota; class Cytophagia; order Cytophagales; family Flectobacillaceae; genus Aquirufa; species Aquirufa esocilacus. The sequence goes on from NZ_JBBKXX010000001.1 coordinate 595,252, forward strand.
CAGAATGATTCTATTATCTCCGAGGTTTTGTCCAAAATGAACGGAATTGTTTCTAATTCCGCCTCAGAGAAGTTACTTAATACAAAGTCAGCCTGTCTTCCTTTGGCAAAATCAGAGCCGATTCCCATGCGCAAACGAGGGTATTCTGTACCTGCTAGAACGCTTTCTATACTTTTAAGGCCATTATGTCCACCAGATGAACCTTTGGGTTTTAGACGAAGTGTTTCAAATGGAAGTGCTAGGTCATCCACTAGGACGAGCATGCTTTCCTTTTCAATCTTATAATAGGAAAGCCAATAGTTGACGGCTTTGCCACTCAGGTTCATAAACGTGGTGGGTTTGATTAAATAGATGGTGTGACCATTTACTTTATAGGACGCGACGGAGGCTAGTCGATCGGTTTTGAAGTTTATGTTTTGTTGTTTGGCCAAAAAATCTATTGCCATAAATCCAATATTATGGCGAGTAAATAAATATTGTGGGCCTATGTTGCCCAATCCAACGATTAAAAAATTCATAGGTTAGTCAATTTTGATACAAATTACGCTCAAATTTTTTAGAACACCTCTTTGCGCTTACCTTAGCATAAAATTTAATCCTATGAATAAAATTGCCTGCATCACAGGAGCTAGTTCTGGCATCGGTCGCGCCACAGCTCATGCCTTAGCCAAAGAGGGTTTCCAATTAATCCTTTGCGGGAGAAGAAAAGAGCGCTTGGAGGAGCTGCAGGCTAGTTTATCTGTTAATTCAACGCTATTGACATTTGATGTCAGTGATCAGCAAGCCGTTATTGATGCTTTTGAATCGCTTTCTGTTGAGTGGAAAAATATTGATGTCTTGGTAAATAATGCGGGTAATGCACACGGAATGTCTGCCATTCAGGAGGGGAATGTAGCTGATTGGGATGCGATGATGGCCTCCAATGTGACAGGCTTATTATATGTCTCGAAAGAGGTGATTAAAGGTATGGTGGCGCGAAAAATAGGCCACATCATTAATTTGTCTTCGATTGCAGGAAAGCAAACTTATCCTAATGGTAATGTGTATTGTGCATCCAAAGCGGCCGTTGAGGCCTTGTCTGCTGGCATGCGCCAGGATTTAAACCCGTTCGGGATTAAGGTTTCTAATGTGGCTCCAGGTGCAGTGAATACGGAGTTCTCTGAAGTACGCTTTAAGGGGGATCAAGCTAAGGCGGAAGCAGTTTATGCTGGTTTCGAACCTTTAGTGGCAGAAGACGTGGCGGAATTAATTCGCTATATCGTCTTAGCTCCCTCGCACGTCAATATTGCGGACGTAACTATTTTGCCGACAGCGCAAGCGTCAGCTTTTCAAATTCTTCGAAAAAATTAAATAGAACGTTGGCGAACAGTCTCAAAAATGATGACTCCCGCAGCAACCGATACGTTAAGTGATCCTACTTGACCCGTTTGTGGGATTTTAGCGATCTCATCTGACTTGCGGATGATTTCGTCTGTGATTCCATCTTCTTCTGATCCCATAATGATGGCAATCGGATCTTTGTAGTCTACTTCGTAAATCGTGCTTTTGGCTTTTTCTGTACAAGCGACCACGCGCAATCCTGAATTTTGCAAAAAGTCAATCGTTTGGATTAAACTATCTTCTCTACATACCGGAATGAAGTTTAAAGCACCAGAGGAAGTTTTCATCGCATCTGCGTTGATTTGAGCAGCTCCACGAGAGGGTAAAACGATCGCGTGAACACCCGCACATTCTGCTGTACGTGCGATCGCACCGAAGTTTCTCACATCTGTAACGCGGTCCAAAATCAGTATAAACGGTATTTCGCCTTTCTCAAAGGTGTCTGCAATGACATTCTCTAATTTAGCATAGTGAATAGCAGAAACGAAAGCGATGGCTCCTTGGTGATTTTTTCGCGTAATGCGGTTCAATTTTTCTAAAGGAACCTTTTGTACTTGAATACCTTTTTCCTTGGCTAAATCAAGGATTTCAGTGTTTCCTAGTTCTCTTTGGACTAATAAACGATCAATTTCTTTCCCAGAACGAAGGGTTTCTAAAACAGATTGTACCCCAAACACAAACTCTTTATTGTCTGTTACAGGAGCTGTAAAATGTCTAAATGGTCTCTTAAATGGGGGTCTTGATGCGTTTTCTTCTGACACGTTGTTGCTTGAAATTTTGCACGAAGGTCGTCATTTTTTTTAACATTTCAGCTAGATAATTCCTTACCTTTGTGTCTTAATCATAATAGAATGTATAAAACTACCGAAATTGCGTCGTCTGATATCCCATCAGATAATCCCGTTCACCAACGCTTGTTGTATCCCTATATCCACGTCAGCAAATTGCTTTCTGGCAATGTATTGGAGATTGGATGTGGTACTGGCCGCGGTGTAGGTGTATTAGCAGAGGCGGTAAGTGATTACACTGGAGTAGATAAGAATACGGAATTGATGGAGAGTTTATCTAAGACTTATCCTAAGTTCAAGTTCATCGATATGTTTTTACCTCCATTACAGGATCTGCCATCGAATCATTTTGATTATGTCGTAACCTTTCAAGTGATTGAACACATCGAAAACGATGATTTCTTTTTAGCGGAAGCGGCGCGTGTATTAAAACCAGGGGGTAAATTGTATTTGACGACGGTGAATAAGAAATTCTCATTAACTCGTAATCCGTGGCATGTACGCGAGTATTTAGCACCGGAATTGCGTGACTTGATGAAGAAACATTTTTCAGTGGTAGTGACGGAGGGTGTGCACGGGAATCAAAAAGTGATGGATTATTACGAGGAAAATAAGGTAGCAGTGAAGAAAATTACTCGATTTGATATTTTTAACCTACAATATAAATTACCTAGAACCTGGTTACAGGTGCCTTATGATATCGCGAACAGAATGAGCCGTTTATCGATGTCTAAGTCGAATAATTCACTTGTTTCATCCATTCAAGTGGACGATTATTTCTTAAGCCAAGATCCTGATAATTCGTTGGATTTCTTCTATACTGGAATTAAGTAATGGAATTCATTGACGAAAGGATTGAGGAATATGCGCGCCTGCATTCTGAGCCAGAAAATGACTTGTTAAAGGAATTGGTTCGAGAAACGCACGCGATGGTATTGCAACCGCGTATGCTTTCAGGCCACTTGCAAGGACGTTTTTTATCTTTCATTGCTAAAGTTTACCAGCCTACACTTATCCTAGAAATAGGTACATACACGGGTTATTCTGCCCTTTGTCTTGCTGAAGGATTAAAATCAGGTGGACAATTAATCACCATCGATGTTAATGAGGAGTTAGAAACGTTCACTCGTTCGTTCTTTAACCGCTCTGCATTTAAAGAGCAAATTGATTACCGAATAGCCGATGCAGCTGTCGAAATTCCCGCTATTGATGGACCGATTGATTTGGTCTTTATAGATGCAGATAAGCGTAATTATGCCTTGTATTTTGACTTAGTGATCGCCAAAATGCGTCCAGGAGGCCTTATTCTTGTGGATAATGTACTGTGGAGTGGTAAAATCATTGAGGAATCGGCTCGAGATAAATCAACACAAGCTTTGCGTGATTTCAATTCAAAAGTGGCCAATGATTCACGTGTTGAGCCTTTATTGTTACCTATTCGCGACGGATTATTCTTGTTGCGGGTTATCTAATTTCTTTTTAGGAGGTAATAGAAAATCTGTGGGCTCTTCGATTGTTGGAATACGCTTTGAATTATCAAAAAACGGGACATTGGAGGGGTGATATACGATATAATTCTTGTCGTTAGGTACAAAATCGTTCAAAATCCAAGGATTATGCTTCTTTAGATCATCATAACTGACATTCAATTCATCTGCGATTTCATATAGGTTTTTACCGCGTGTGTTCTCATACAACACTAGTTTGGATTGATTCGCGGGTTTAATGCCTAAGGAATCATCTTTCTTGAATTCATCTGCCCAAAACTTTTGGTAGGCTAAAAACCGAAGCACATACCAATCCGTTGTCGAATCGACTTGAATGTCTGATTTTCCCACCCAATCCATCACATAAGGTGTTTTCTTTGCTGTTCCTAAACCCACACGGTAGGAGAGAAGCGTGCCCACCCAGTTGTTTAAGACGCGGTTATTGCGGGTGAAATAGATCGCAGCGCCTTTAGTGGCTTCGATAATGTGCTTGCGTTCGTCTACCTGCTCATTCACTTTCATTCCCATATCCGTTGCCGTTCCAATCTTAAATTGCCAATATCCGACGGCCTGTGAAGAGGAAACGGCAATGGGATTTAATCCACTTTCCTGAACGGAAAGGTATTTGAATTCATTAGGGATGCCCGCTTTTTGTAATAGGGGCTCCATCACGGGGAAATAGAATCGCATTTTTTCTTTCATTCCCTCAACAAATCTTTTGCTACTGCCTAATCGCTTTTGCTCCGATTCTAAGATGGATTTAGCGGAAGGATGGATGAATACTTTCACGTTCCCGATAAGTAGTGAGTCGGGGAAAGAGGTTTTGGCAAAAACCGGTAAACAGAATAAAAGTATCCAAAGGGATTTCATCTTGTAAAATTACCTATATTAACTATAATCTGTACCTTTGTGGTTCAAAAATAAGCAGATGATTTTAATTGACGATACAGTAATCTCTTCCGATGTAGCAGACGAATTTTTCGTGTGTGATTTGGCCAAATGCAAAGGTGCATGCTGCGTAGAGGGAGATTTAGGTGCACCACTAGAGGAAGACGAGTTAGAGATTTTAGAGCGTATTCAGGACGATATCAAACCCTTTTTATCGGAACTAGGTTTGCAAGAATTAGCCAAAACGGGTGCTTGGGTAAAGGATGATGATGGCGATTTTTCTACGCCAGTGATCAAAGGCAGAGAATGTGCATACGCCCTATATGATGACAAGGGTTATTTAAAATGTGGCATTGAGCAAGCTTATTTTGCCGGTAAAACTGATTTTAGAAAACCGATTTCTTGTCATTTGTACCCCATTCGGTTAGCTAAATTAGCTGATTATACTGCACTGAATTATGATCGTTGGTCGATTTGTTCCGATGCTTGTTCGAATGGAGCATCTTTAGGCGTACCTATATATGTGTTTTTGAAAGAGCCCTTGATTCGTAAATTTGGAGAGAAATGGTATGCGGAATTGTGCCAAGAAATCGAGGAGCGCAAAGAAGAATAATGGCAGATTTTGAGGCTATTTACCAGGTTGTTGCATTGATTCCGGAGGGAAGAGTAACATCCTATGGTGCTATTGCTGGTTATTTAGGTTCTAAAGGGGGGGCGCGATTAGTGGGTTGGGCGATGAATGCCTCGCACGGTCAAGCCTCTATACCTGCCCATCGCGTGGTGAATCGCAACGGAGTTTTGACCGGAAAGAATTTTTTTGGTGGAAATCGGATGCAGGAATTACTAGAAGCGGAATGCCTCACGATTAAAGACGATCAGATTCAACACTTCTCCTCCCACTTCTGGGACCCGGCTGTCGAGTTATTGTAAATTTTTCAAATAGTTTTTACCCCCTAATCCTTTCATTTGGCGTTGAATGGCTGATGTGCGTTTACGCACGTAAGCAGATGGATTTTCAATAGAGAATCGGTTTGGGCTTGGTAATACGGCCGCAATTCTGGCGGCTTCGGAAGTACTAATTTCCGAACCACTATGTCCATAGAAGCGTCTGCAAGCCGCTTCTACACCAAAAGTCATAGGTCCCGTTTCTGCCACATTTAAGTAAACTTCTAGGATACGCTCTTTCCCCCAAATTAATTCTATCAAGAAAGTGAAATATACTTCTAGGCCCTTTCTGAAATAGCTTCTACCTTGCCACAGAAAAACATTTTTTGCTACTTGTTGGGAAATGGTACTGGCTCCTCTAATTTTTTTTCCTTTCATGTTGTGCTTTACGGCACCTAACATGGCATCAAAATCAAATCCATTATGGTCAGGGAATACTTGATCTTCCGAGGCTACCACGGCGATAGCAGCATTTTTATCTAAATCTTGGTAAGACGTCCACTGACTGTAAATTTTAGACGGCTTTCCCTCCATCATAGCTTTGATTTTTCGGGAGGCCATAGTAGGCGTAAAATAGACCGGAAAGAATTTTAAAAATACTACCGAAAATAGGCTAAAGCCCCAGAGATAGAGAAAAAACAGCCCAAATATTTTAAATAAAGAGCGCTTCTTAGGGCTCTTTTTAGTCAAGCGTTGAAATTTATTTCCTCCGCTGGCTGGGCCGGGTATTTTTTTATTGATTTCAATTCTCTTTGCCATACAAGTGTAAATTTACAAAAAGGCCTCAGACCACAAAAATATCACTGCTTAAACGATCCGCTAGTAATTTTCCGGTTCCCACGAGTATCAGGTTTTCGCCGGTTACTTGCGCATATCCTTTGTTTACCCAGTCCTGGAATTCTTTTTCTGGATAATCGAGCCCCAATTGTGCTAAAGTTTCACGAACATAAACGAGCTGAATACCCCATTTAGTACGTAGGCGAACCATCAGGTATTCATTGTATTGATCAGCTAGACTAAGTTCCTCCTTTTCCGCTAATGCAAGACCTGAGGTGATGTATTTGGCGTTATTCGCCACGTTCCATTGCCTAGAATGGCCATTGAAACTATGAGCAGATGGTCCTATGCCTAAGTAAGGTTCCTGCAGCCAATAACTCGTATTATGGATAGAATAATGGCTATTTTTGGCAAAATTCGAGGTTTCGTAACCCTCGTAACCTTTAGATTCTACATATTCGCGGACCTGCATAAAGGCAGATGCCATGGTAGAATCCGGAATTTCCTGAAAAGTCCCTTTCTTTTTTTGAACGCCAAAAACCGTTTTAGGCTCCACCGTTAAGCTGTAAGCTGAAATATGTTGTACTCCTAGGGATGTGGCTTTTTCTAAATCTTGGGTTAAATCCGCTTCTGAGTTGTCGGGAATTCCGTAGATTAAATCAATGCTGATGTTCGCAATTCCGGCTTTTTGCGCATTTTGAATCGCTCTAGTTGAATCAGATGCCTGGTGATTACGGTTCATCAGGACTAGGTTTTTCTCCTGAAAGGATTGAATACCGATGCTCAGGCGATTGATTCCTTTGGAAGCAATCATCTCGCAATATATTGGTGTTAAATCTTCTGGATTTGCTTCCAAGGTAATCTCAGCATCGTTTGCAATGGCGTGATAACTGCGAATGGTATCGAAAATCAATTCAAACTCCGCAACATTTAAGAGGGACGGTGTACCACCTCCAAAATAGATGGTTTTTAATTCAGCGCCTTTTAAATAGTCTTTCTGCGCTGCTATTTCTCGACAAATTGCGTTGACCATTTCCTCTTTTCGACTCGTATTCGTCGAAAAATGAAAATCGCAATAATGACAGGCTTGTCTACAAAAGGGGATATGGAGATATAGGTGCACGGAATTAAGGTTCGAAAATCAAACAACTCAAAGTGGCTGGATTTAACATTTCTGTCGCCAGGGATTGAATGTGTGCGCTATCGATCAGGTCAATTTGTTCGAAAATCTCCTCTAAACTCTCAATTTTCTCCCGATCAAGGAGGTTTTTAGCCATCATTAACATGAAGTTGAGATTTCCCTCTTCAGCCATGGCTAATTGCCCTTTTAATTGGCTTTTTATCTTAGTCAATTGAGGTGTAGTCAATTCCTTTTCTTGCAATTTTGCGAACTCCTTATGAATCAATTTTAAGGATTTATTCACCTGATTAGGTTCAGTCCCAAAATAAATGGCCCAATAACCCGAGTCTAAAAACGAAGTCAAACTTGCCTCAATGGAATAAACTAGGCCATGTCTTTCCCTTACTGAAACGTTTAACAACGAATTCATTCCAGGTCCTCCTAGTAGATTGACTAATAGGAAAAAGGCTAGTCTATTTGGATTTTCAATGGCAAAAGATTGACGACCTAATGCCACGTGAGATTGCGTAATGCCTCTTTTAATGACTTTTGTTTGTGGAATCATCGGCGATGGAGCCACTCGTTTCACGATTTGCTTTTTTGCCTGTATAGATCCCAAATGCTTTTCTGCCCAAGCAAAAACTTTCCTAGGATCAAGTTTACCAATCGAGGAAAAGACAATGCGAGAGGTATCTAAATTGCGTTCGATAAAGGTTTCTAGGTCCTTTTTTTGGAAAGCCTGAACTGTTTCTGTCGTTCCTAAAATATTGACGCCTAAGGGGTGATTGGGGAATAATAATTCATCAAAATCATCCTGAATGGCTTCTTCCGGAGCATCATAATACATTGACATCTCCTCTAAAATGACAGAACGCTCTTTTTCCAATTCCTTTTCTGGAAATACGGATTCAAACGTAATGTCAGTTAATAGTTCTAAAGCCCGTTCGAAATAGGGACTTAATATGGAGGCATGAAAACAGATTTTTTCTTTGGTGGTGTAGGCATTCAATTCCCCGCCATAAACTTCGAGGCGGTTAATGATCTGCATATTGTTCTTTTTCTTCGTCCCTTTGAAGGCCATGTGCTCCCAAAAGTGCGCTAAACCCTCTTCTCCCGCTAATTCATCTCGACTTCCGATGTCTAACATAATCCCTAAATGCGAGATCTCTGTGTGAAGCACTTGTCTGTGCACCACCGTGATTCCGTTTGAGAGGGTATGCAGGTGAATGGAATTCATAAATGGGGTTTTGGTGAAAAATGTCTCAAAAATAAGTAATTTTATGGCTAATCGCGTCCTTTTCTTCTATGAAAACTGTATCCAAGGTGTTAATTATTCAGACCGCTTTCCTCGGGGATGCGGTTTTAGTAACGTCATTATTGGAGAAAATCCGGATAGAATCCCCTGAAACGGCCATTCATTTGTTAGTAAGGAAAGGGAATGAGTCTATTTTTCAGGCTTACACACATCCTTGTTTGGAGCGCGTTTGGACCTATGATAAGTCCAATAAACGAGCTTCTTGGCTTGATTTACGCACTAATTTGAAGCAAGAATCCTTTGATAAAGTTTTTGTGGTACAGCGATTCTTCGGAATGGGTTTGTTGAGTCTGATGATTGGTGCCAAGCAGGTTTTTGGGTTTGCAAAGAATCCACTATCCTGGTTTTTTACGAAGTCTTATCCACACCCTTTTGGGAATGGGATCCACGAGGTAGAACGGAATACGGCTTTATTGAGCGATTGGTTAGGGGATAAAGTCTTTAAACCTTTTTTGAATCCAGTTAAAGTTACGCCTCCAGTGTCGAATTATATCTGTATTTCTCCTGGTAGCGTTTGGGAGACGAAGCGTTTACCCATTCAGAAGTGGATCGATTTCATTCATTTATTGCCTCGTGATCAGGCGGTTGTATTAATGGGTTCTTCTAACGAGAAGCATTTGTCTGATGAGATTGAGCAAGCCTGTCAAGGTTGGCCTATTTACAATGAAACAGGTAAACACGCCTTGTTAGCTTCTACGTCTATTTTTGCCCAAAGTAAAGGTAATTTCGTAAACGATTCAGGTCCGATGCATTTGTCCTCTGCCGTAAATGTACCTACGGTTGCTTTGTTCTGTTCTACGATTCCGGATTTTGGTTTTGGACCATTAGCTGATCACAGTCAAATCGTTGAGGTATCAGAAAAATTGAATTGTCGTCCTTGTGGAGATCACGGCAAGAAAAATTGCCCACTAGGCCATTATGCCTGCGGAAATCACATCTCTTCTCAAAAAATGTTATTGGCTTACGAAGCTCTCGAAGCAAGTAAATAAAGGACAGCCATTCTCACGGCCACGCCATTTTCTACCTGATCTAAGATGATTGAATGCGGCGAATCTGCTGCATCAGAGCTTAATTCCACCCCACGATTAATCGGTCCAGGGTGCATTAAAACGATTTCTTTAGGTAATTCCTCCAGCATCGCCCGGTTGATCCCGAAGAACTGCGAGTACTCCCGAAGACTTGGGAAGTATTTGATTTGTTGTCTCTCTAATTGGATACGTAACACGTTTGCGGCATCGCACCAGGCTAAGGTACTCTTTACATCGTGTGAAACTTCTACGCCTAGGCTTTGTATGTGCTTCGGAATCAAGGTGCTAGGTCCGCAAAGACGAACTTCAGCTCCTTGTTTTTTCAAGGCGTAAATATTGGAAAGGGCTACGCGTGAGTGCAAAATATCTCCGATGATGGCGATCTTTTTGCCGGCTAAATCACCCAATTTCTCTTGTAGTGAGAAGGTATCTAATAAGGCTTGCGTTGGATGCTCGTGCGTTCCATCACCTGCATTGACGATGTTGGCTTTGATATGTTTCGCTAGATAATGTGGTGCACCTGGACTGGCGTGGCGCATCACAATCATATCGACTTTCATTGCCAAGATATTATTGACTGTATCCAATAGAGTTTCTCCTTTTTTTACTGAACTGCCTGAAGCGGAGAAGTTAATGGTATCAGCAGAAAGTCTTTTCTCTGCTAATTCAAAGGATAATCGAGTACGAGTGGAGTTTTCAAAAAAGATGTTGGCAATCGTCACATCCCGTAGAGAGGGAACTTTTTTAATCGGTCTGTTCAAGACCTCTTTAAATTCTCTGGCCGTTTTAACAATCAATTGAATGGATTCTTCATCCAGATCTTTGATTCCTAATAAGTGTGGCGACTTTAACATAGTTATTCAGGTTGAGGAATTAACCAAATTCTGTCCGCTTCATGGCCTTGTTCCGTCCATTCCACGAGTACTTTTTCGGTGGGTAAGGTATTCACACTTTTACCCACGTAATCTGCGTTAATCGGCAAATCACGGTTATAGATACGGTCGATTAAGACACATAATTCCACTTTAGCCGGTCTTCCAAAACTAGTCATCGCATCCAGCGCCGCCCGTACCATTCGGCCCGTGGCTAAAACGTCATCTACTAAGATTACACGCTTGTTTTCGATCAAAAAGGGTACATCGGTTGAATTAGGCGATACGGTTTCTCTCCGGCGGTAATCGTCACGGAAGAACGTAGCGTCTATTTTTCCTACGCTAGGAGCTTTATCAAGGTGTTTGCTTAATTCTTTCGCGATACGTTCTGCAAAGAAAATTCCGCGCGGCTGTAAGCCTAGAATAACAGTTTCAACATCCTTGATTTGATTTTCAATGAGCTCTTGACACAACCGAGAGATGGTTATTTCGAGTAATGGGCTTGATAAAATCAGCTTGCGAGTCATTGATGCAAAGATATCAAAATTTTATTTAAAAAATCGGGTAATTGGGGTCAAAATCAGGTAGAATTTGGTCCTTATCCGATACAATAGGGTTTTCAACGCCCCATTCAATCCCTAATTGCGGGTCATTCCAGCGTATCCCTGATTCAGCCTCTTTGTTCCAAAAATTCGTGCATTTATACACAAAAATCGTCTCTTCTAGGGCGATAAATCCGTGGGCGAAACCGATGGGTACATACAACATATTGCCTTTATCTGCATCTAAAACGAATTTTTCGTGCTGTCCGAAAGTAGGGGAGTCCTTACGTAAATCGACTACGACGTCCAGGGCTTTTCCGGTCATCACTCGAACTAATTTCCCTTGTCCGTTCGGATTGTGTTGGAAGTGTAAGCCTCGCAATACACCTTTCGTAGAAAAAGAATAGTTGTCTTGCACAAAATCTTCTGGGATTCCATTGGCTGCAAAGCGCGTCTGGTTGTAGGATTCGTAGAAAAATCCACGTTCGTCGTGAAATTTAGTCGGTATGCACTCGATAACTCCGGATAAACGCTGTGTAATGAATTCCATTTGTTGGTTTTTGGCAGGGAAAGGGATAGATTTGTGGCAAAATTAATCCAATTTAGGCTTATTCCAAAGGCCATTTTCCCTCCATCTTATGAATTCAGCGGAATTAATTAAGCAGATTGAACAAAAGAGAACCTTTTTATGCGTCGGTTTGGATACCGATATCTCATTAATTCCAAGTCGGTTTAAGACTGAAAAAGATCCCATTTTTGCCTTTAATAAAGCTGTCATTGATGCTACCTTGCCTTACGCAGTCGCTTATAAACCTAATATCGCTTTTTACGAGGCTTTAGGGCCTGCTGGTTGGGAAAGTTTGCAGAAAACGATGGAATATATGCCTAAAGACGTATTTTCTATCGCAGATGCGAAGCGGGGAGACATTGGAAATACGGCTACGAAATATGCTCAAACTTTTTTTGAGCCTGCTCGTGCCGGTTTTGATTTCGATTCCGTAACGGTGGCGCCCTATATGGGAGAGGATTCGGTGACTCCTTTCTTGCAATTTGAAGATAAGTGGGTGATTCTGTTAGCCTTGACCTCTAACTCAGGAAGCAATGATTTTCAACAAATGAAAGACGAACACGGTATTCCTTTTTATGAGAATGTCATGCGTAAATCGATGGAATGGGGGACTGCAGATCAATTAATGTTTGTGATAGGAGCCACTAGGACAGATTATATTGCCAAAGTTCGTGAAATTGCTCCTGATAATTTCTTCTTAGTTCCTGGAGTAGGAGCACAAGGAGGAAGTCTTTCAGAGGTGGCCAAATTTGGGATGAACAGTCGCGTGGGCCTTTTAGTGAATTCCTCTCGTGGAATTATTTATGCTGGCGATGATACCTCGGTTTCTGCCGCTAGAGAGGCGAAAAAAGTACAAGAAGAAATGAATCAGTTACTAGATCAATACTATAAGTAATATGGAATTAAGCATTGGTACCCCAGCCTTATTGTTCTCAACAGTTTCCTTATTGATGATTGCTTTTACAAATCGCTTTATGTCGATGGCCTCGTTAATTCGCGGTTTACATGAGAAGTTTCAACAGAATCCTGATGATGCGATTCGCATGCAAATTGATAACCTGCGATTACGGATGAAATTGATTCAGCGGATGCAGATTATTGCGATTGTGAGTTTGATTTTGAGCGTGGTGTGTATGTTTCTGTTGTTTATGAACCAACAGCTCATTGCTCGTTGGTTTTTTGGAATCGGCCTTTTAGGAATGAGTATTTCTTTGGCTTTAAGTGCTTGGGAGATAACGATTTCCACCAAAGCACTCGAAGTGGAGCTTTCGGATATGGAAGATGTTATAAATAAGAGGAAATAATGCTATTTTTTATCTGAATAGTAAAAAATAACTATCGAAATATTTTCCGCCTATAAAATATTTACTACTTTTGTATACAATAATTACATTTCATACAAACGAAGATTTTGAATGACTTAGGTCATTAAAAATACTACTTAGGCGGATTGAATAAAGGCTCGGAATTTTTCTGAGTCTTTATTGTTTCTAGCCATTCCAGATGATTAGGCCTTTAAAATAAGCGCAGAAAGAGGAGGGAGGTTGATTGCGATCGAGAATGCCTTCCCTTGCCAGTTAATTTCTTCCGTCATAGTGGCTCCTGAAACAGGGTAATTACTTCCCCCAAATTCGACTTTATCCGAATTGAATACAGTCTTCCAAACGCCAGGAAGCGGTACACCTATCCGGTACGCCTCTCGTGGTGCCGGCGTCAAATTCAAAATCACAATCACTTGTTGCTTTGCTGTTTCTCCTTTGCGGATATACGAAATGACAGAATTGCCTTGGTCGTTTGATTCGATCCATTCAAATCCTTCATTTTCAAATTGCTTGCTGAAGAAAGCCGGCTCAGTGCGATATAGTTGGTTTAATGCTTTCACCGTTTCTTGAATTCCTCTGTGGGCAGGTTGTTCTGTCAGATGCCAATCGAGGCTTTGGGTATGATTCCATTCTTCTCTTTGGCCAAATTCTCCACCCATAAACAATAAATGAGAGCCAGGATGTGTGAATTGCTCTGCTAACAGTAAACGAAGATTCGCGAATTTTTGCCAATCATCACCTGGCATTTTATTCAAAAGGGAGCCTTTTCCATAGACCACTTCGTCGTGTGAAAGTGGTAAACAGAAATTCTCTGTGAATGCATATATAAGGGAGAAAGTCAGCTCATTGAGGTGATGCTGGCGGTAAATCGGATCTTTTTGGAAGAAACGTAGGGTGTCATTCATCCATCCCATCATCCATTTTTGGCCAAAACCTAATCCACCCATATGAACCGGCTTCGTCACACCAGGGAAACTTGTAGACTCCTCGGCAATCATTTGGATGTGAGGGAATTCACTATATATGTGGCTGTTCAAGTCTTGTAAAAAGGAAATAACTTCGAGGTTATGGTTGCCACCAAACTGGTTCGGTTCCCATTCTCCATCATTTCTCGAATAATCTAAATACAACATCGATGCTACTGCATCCACACGCAATCCATCCACGTGGTAACGATCGCACCAGAAAAAGGCGTTTGACATCAAAAAAGAGCGGACTTCGTTCTTGCCGTAGTCGAAGATGTAAGATTTCCAATCTGGGTGATAACCACGTTTCGGATCCGGATGCTCATAAGCACTGCTGCCATCAAAGTTGTATAATCCGTGCGCATCGCCCGGAAAATGGGAGGGAACCCAGTCTAAAATCACGCCAATTTCCGCCTGATGAAAGGCTTCCACTAGACGCATAAAGCCTTGAGGATCTCCAAAACGTGCTGTAGGAGCAAAGTATCCCGTTATTTGATAGCCCCATGAAGGATCATATGGATACTCCATCACGGGCATAAATTCCACGTGCGTAAAGCCCATTTCTTGGACGTAATTCACCAGCTTAACCGCTAAATCGTCATAAGTCAGGTAATCATTTTCTAAGGTCTTCATCCAAGAGGCTAAATGTACCTCATAAATGGACATAGGAGCATTTAACGCATTTTTAGAAGCTCTGACTTCCTGCCATTGGGTATCTTTCCACTCTTTGTACGTATTCCAAACGATACTCGCCGTCTTAGGTGGAGCCTCGCAATACAAGCCCATGGGGTCTAGTTTCTCCAAATATTCTCCACCTGCCGTTTCAATTCCATATTTGTAGGTTTCACCGGTTCTTACCCCTGGAATAAAACCCTCCCAGATGCCGGATGAGTCCCAACGAGGAAATAATGGATGAGAATAATGATCCCAATAATTAAAATTACCCGTTACAAACACATTTTTTGCATTTGGAGCCCAAACCGCAAAAAAGGTTCCTACGGTCCCTTCGTGCTCTATCTCAAAAGCCCCTAATTTCTCATAAAGTCTTGTATGTTTGCCATTTAAGAACAAGGCAATATCAAAATCTGTTAGTCTAGAATAGGGTTGTACGTTCGCCATAAGGGGTTCTGCTTCAATGATTAGGCTAAAATAGCGAAAATAAATTAGAAAATAATTAGTGTTTTTTTAGCTGGTAGTTTTGAATATAAAAGGGAAAAGCCTACCTTTGTGCCACCAAAATAAATAATGGTCCGTTCGTCTAGGGGTTAGGACACGTCCCTTTCACGGATGAAACACGGGTTCGATTCCCGTACGGACTACTTCGGTAGGCAAAAAACCACACAGGACGTGTGGTTTTTTTGTTTTTAAATGAGTTCATTTGTCCTTTGAATTGATTTTACCCTTGAGAATTTTCTTTTTCCTCCTCCTTTCTTTCTCCATTTCAGCACAGCAAATTGCTCGATTGCGATTTGATGATAACTTTTCTGCCCTGAAAAATGATAGTTTAAAAAAGGAAGTGACAGATTATTTGAAAGAAATTCGCCTGGGAAAAGAGACTAGATTAAGTATTGGTGGCGAATGGAGAGAGCAATACCAGTCGTATACCCAATTTAATTTTGGTGAGGTCCCTGCGGATTTTGTGACCCAAAGTCCATATCAATTAATGCACCGAACAATGTTGCATGCAAATATCGAGTTTCCTCCTGGTTTTCGTGTATTTACACAACTAAACAGTACAGCTCGTTTCTTTAACCCCAATCCGATTACAGGACAATTGGATCAGAATGTGTTATCGCTGCATCAATTATTTGTTGATATTCCCTTGGCTAAGCCATTAAAATTGCGCGTTGGAAAGCAGGAATACTCGTTGGGTTTGGAGCGATTTGTGGCTACGAGGGAAGGGCCTAATACGAGAACTCCTTTTTATGGAATCAATCTGAAATACCAGCAAAAGAATCTTCAGTGGGATGCATTTGTTTCGCATCCGATTCGCATTAAACCGGGGGTATTTGATGATGAGCCTACGGAGGAGATTCTGGGCGGAGTATATGCGAATTACCGTGCTCAAAAAAGAATGCAGTTTGAACCCTATTATTTTTATTTCGAAAGTGATTTACGGGAGTATCAATTCAAGCGTGGCTTGGAAAAGCGTCATACGTTTGGTTTGAGGTCCTTTTCTAGTCCAGGAAATTGGAATTACGACATTGAATTAGCGGGCCAAACGGGTCAATTTAATGACCTGTCTATCTCAGCCTTTATGGGTGTTTGGGACTTTAATGTGGCCTTTAAAAAGGCGTTTTATGTCGGATTCTCAGGAAATTATGTGCCAGGTGATCATTCGGCTTCCGATACTAAATTGAATACATTTAATACCTTGTTTGCGAGACCACCTTTTGGCCAAACCGTCGCTTTAAATATTACGAATACGTGGAATTTTAGCCCCTACATTCGGTACCAGGACTTCAAGAAGTGGTTAGTAACGGGTAGAGCATCTTTCGTATCACGAGAGAGCACGGCTGATGGTATATTTACCCCCAATATGACCCCAGCAAGGCCTATTCTAGGTAAAAACTTAGGAAGCGTCGCTAAAGATATCTGTAACATTTATGCCTTAGACGCCCAGTTTTTCCCTACTAAACACTTTAGCTTTCAAGTAGAACTAGGCTATTGTGATGCTGGCGATTACCTAAAAGAAAGTGGTTCAGGCCAAAACGTCCACTATTACGCCTTACGCAACGTGTACCGATTCTAGGTTTTTGTCCCGAATCAACCACAACATTACGAAGCAAATCGCTCCGTTCAGGATCAATTTAGCGAACCCAAATCCACCAAATAAACTCTGCGCTTGTAATTCTAATACGAATGTAATAACAGGAGAGAGTAGACAGATAATAGGCACCCATTTATCACGGATAGCATATTTCGTAAACAAACCGAACGAGAATAAGCCTAACAAAGGGCCATAGGTATATCCTGCTAAATTAAATACCGCGGCAATTAATTCAGAAGTGTTGAAGATATGGAATAGACCGATTACGACGAAAAACAAAGCCGAAAATCCGATGTGTACGAAATGTTTCATCTTCTTTTGCTTGTTTTCTTTGAATTTCTCAATGCTCAAGAAATCGATACAGAAAGAAGTAGTTAAGGCCGTTAATGCCGAATCAGAACTGGCATAAGAGGCAGCAATAATGCCTAATAAGAACGTTACAGCAGCTAAAGTCCCAAATTCGCCACCTAAGGCTAACATTGGATACAATTCATCCGTTTTCGTTGGAATTGCAATCCCTTTTGAGGCGGAATAAATGTACAATAAGGCTCCCAATGAAAGGAATAAGATGTTGATAAAAAGAAGCACCCAGTAGAACCAGAACATGTTTTTCTGTGCTTCTCCGATCGATTTGCAGGTCAGGTTCTTTTGCATCAAATCTTGATCTAAACCCGTCATTACGATGGCAATGAACACGCCTGCTAGAAAGTCTTTTCCAAAGAAATGGGGATTCTTCCAATCCCATTCAAACAAATGCGAATACTTGCTCGCGCTCACTTGCTGAATCATGTCAGGGATGCTCATGTCCATTTTTTGGCCCACTAAAACTATTGTAATGAAGAGCGCAATCAATAAAAACAAAGTCTGTAATGTATCTGTCCAAATGATCGTTTTAACCCCTCCGCGGTGCGTATACAGCCAAATCAAGAAGATCGAAACGAAAACTGTCACGATAAATGGCACGCCGATAGGGGCGAAGATGGCAATTTGCAACACATTAACAGCGAGGTACAAACGAGCGGCAGAACCGATCGTTCTAGACAATAAAAAGAAAGCAGAACCGGTCTTGTAGGACCAAAAACCAAAGCGTTTTTCTAAATATCCGTAAATGGAAATCAGATTCAATCGATAATACAAGGGCATTAAAACCAGTGCAATAGTCAAATAACCAAAGGAGTGACCTAAAATAACCTGATAGTAGGTGAAATAGGTTTTTCCCACCGCACCCGGCACTGAAATGAAAGTTAAGCCAGAAATCGACGTTCCTATCATCCCAAAGGCCACTAGCCACCAAGGCGACTCGCGATTAGCTGTAAAAAATGCGTGGGTATCAGCGCCTCTAGAGGTAAAATAAGAGATCGCTAACAGCAGGCCAAAATAGAGGGCAAGAATTCCTCCAGCTAATTGTACAGACATAAGGTTTGGAACGGATTTTTTTTTAAATTTGATTTCAAATTCATCAAAAATATGGAATTCTGTGTAGATAGTATTTATCGTCTACCTTTTTCTTTTCAAAATCAGGAAAAATGGCAAGAAGACACGTCGACTCTCGTAGAGGAAGAGGTGATCGAGGCCCATCAGCTGATTGTCTACAATGATGAAGTCAATTCCTTTGAATATGTCATTTTAACGTTGATTGAGGTGTGTGAACATACGCCACAACAAGCGGAGCAATGTACCTTGCAGATTCATTTCAGAGGCAAATGCGGCGTAAAAACCGGTGGATTTGAGGAGTTAGTAGCTATGCGCAATGAGATTTGCCGTAGAGGAATTTCCGCAGAAATAGAAGCCAGCGCCTAATGAATAATTACCCCTCGAAGATGATAGAGCAAGCCGTGGAAGAAATATCCAAACTGCCCGGCATCGGTAAAAAATCAGCCCTGCGCCTCGCTTTACACTTATTGAAGCGCCCAGAAGCACAATCTTTGCAACTTGCCCATGCAGTAGTTCAACTCAGAACGGAGACGAAATACTGCCCCCAATGCCATATGATTTCTGATGGTGATTTGTGTGGTATTTGTAGTAGTCATAAACGCGATGAAAGCATCATTTGTGTGGTGGAAGATCTACGCGATGTATTAGCGATTGAAAATACAGGTCAGTTTATGGGTCTATACCATGTTTTGGGCGGTATTATTTCCCCTTTATCCGGTATTTCCCCAGGTGATTTGACCATCGAAACCTTAGTGACGCGCGTCGCATCTGGGAAAGTGAGTGAAGTGATTTTAGGCTTGAGTCCTACGATGGAGGGGGATACAACCGCTTTTTATTTGACCAAAAAGTTGAAAGAGTTTCCCGTTAAATTATCCACGATTGCGCGTGGCATTCCCATCGGAGGCGATTTAGAATATACCGACGAGATTACGCTAGGCCGAAGTATAGTAGGTCGAGTAATGTATGAATAGTATAAACCGAAAAACAATGAAACGTGCCGAATTTCTTAAAAATTCACTAGTCCTTGCGGGTGCTAGTGTGGTTTTGCCCTCTTTTACTGCCCCTTTGGCGGATGCATTTAGTTTACCGGCTTTGCCTTATGCTTTCGATGCATTAGAGCCTCATATCGATCGTTTAACGATGGAAATCCACCACGATCGTCACCACAAGGCCTATGTAGATAATTTAAACAAGGTTTTGCCAGGAACAACTAAATCGCTTGAAGAGATTTTAGCCACCGTTTCAACTCAGCCAGTTGCTGTACGTAACAATGGGGGAGGACACTGGAATCACAGTTTTTTCTGGAATGTGTTAGGACCTGCCAAAGGTACTAAACCATCTGCCGCTTTAGCGAAGCAAATAGAGGCTGATTTTGGCTCATTTGATGCATTCAAGGCTGAATTCACGAAAGCAGCTACCTCCCGTTTTGGATCAGGTTGGGCTTGGTTGATAAAGAAAGACGGGAAATTGGTGATTTCTTCGACACCTAATCAAGATAATCCGTTGATGGATGTGGCGGAAGTGAAAGGACAACCAATTTTAGCTTTAGACGTGTGGGAACACGCTTATTATTTAAAATACATGAACAAGCGCGCGGACTATATCGCAGCGTTTTGGCACCTAGTTAACTGGGACTTTGTATCAACAAACTTTAGTAAATAAGATGTTATTAGATGAAATTCCTTCGCTGGATTTAGCGGATTTCCTTTCAGGGGAAGCTGGTCGCAAGGCGAAATTTGTACAAGATTTAGGAGCTGCTTTCAATACGATAGGTTTTGTGGCGATTAAAGGCCACGGTTTAGCGAACGACTTTACGAAGAAGCTGTATTCGGATGTGGAGCAATTCTTTCAATCGCCAGATTCGCTCAAGCAAACCTATGAAATTGAGGGAATTGCGGGCCAAAGAGGTTACATCGGAAAGCGAAAAGAAACGGCTAAAGGTTTCAAAGTGCCTGATCTAAAGGAGTTCTACCACGTAGGGCAACCCCACAAGGAGGACGGAGATTCCGTGTGGTCAGAATATCCAGCAAACGTTTTTCCAGCGGAGTACCCTGATTTCGAGAAGAACACGGTAGAAGCTTATCAAACGTTGGAGAAGGCAGGAAAAGCCCTTTTGCAGGCGATTGCGATCTATTTAGAATTGCCAGAAGACTATTTTGAATCCCGGGTTAAAAACGGTAATTCGATTTTACGGGCGATTCATTATTTCCCAATTCTGGATCCAGATTCTCTGCCTGAAGGAGCTGTGAGAGCGGCGGCACACGGCGACATTAACTTGATAACTTTGTTAATGGGTGCTTCTGCGGAAGGCTTAGAAGTATTACGTATGGATGGAAAATGGATTCCCATTACGGCTTTACCGGATCAGGTAGTGGTGAATGTGGGTGATATGTTAGATCGGTTGACGAATCATAAATTGAAATCAACGATTCACCGGGTGGTGAATCCACCTCGTGAAAAAATGGGGACATCTCGTTATTCGATTCCGTTCTTTATGCACCCGCGTTCTGAAATGGATTTGACTTGTTTACCATCTTGCGTTTCGACGGAATATCCTAAAATTTATACGGACATGACGGCTGGGGCGTTTTTAAATGAGCGATTGATTGAATTAGGACTTAAAAAGGCATAAATGAGGCGGCTAAAACACCTGGATTTCCTGTGGGATGTCTTGCTTTTAGCCTGCACCTCTTTTGGCGGACCTCAAGTGCATTTTGCCCTCTTTTTAGATCGCTTAGTAAAGAAAAGAGACTATTTGACGGAAGTAGAACTGTTTGAAATTCAAGCACTTTGTTCCGTATTACCAGGCCCTACCTCTACTCAGATGATCACAGCGATCGGTTTGAAGCGGGGTGGGGCTTCTTTGGCTTATTTAACATTACTTTGTTGGATTACGCCAGCGGTCTTGATTATGACCTTAGCGGCGTATGGAATGACTTTTTTACGCAACCATTCGATTCTTCATTATGTACTTCCAGTTGGTATTGGATTGATTTTGCAGGCAGGATGGTATATGGCCAAAAAGGTCATTACTGGTCCCATGTATGTTATTATTCTACTCGTGACCTTGTTTTTAGGGATTGCATTTCATAGTCCCTATATTTTTCCCTTGGTATTAGTCTTAGGGGGTGTAGTATCCTCATTTAATTACAAAGATTTTCCTCGACAAACCAAACACAAATTCGTCATCCCCTGGGCTAATTTTCATTTGTATTGGGGTTTTTTAATCGTATTGGCCGTTTTAGGCCACTTTACGGATTATTTTCCCATTCGCATCTTTGAGAATTTCTATCGAAACGGATCCCTTGTTTTCGGAGGAGGTCACATTCTAGCGCCCGTACTTTATACGGAATTTGTGGAGTTTAAACACTTGATTAGTTCTGAGGCTTTTTTAACTGGAATGGCTCTTTCGCAAACGCTACCAGGTCCTGTATTTGCTTTGACATCCTATTTAGGGGTTTTATTGATGAAAGATTACGGATTTCTGGGTGAATTAGCCGGATCCGCTATTGGTGCCTTGGGCATCTTTTTACCAGGTACTTTTTTGATCTTCTTTGTGTTTCGAATTTGGGGGCAATTGAAGCAATATCGCTTCATTCGTGCCTCTCTAGCGGGTATTCAGGCGGCTTCTGTGGGATTGACTTTAGTGGCCGTTTTTACCTTTACAAGACCGCTAGTGGTGGATGCGCAATTTGTTTCTCTCGGAATCGTGGCGGCCGCTTTTGTCCTAGCGGAGAAAACAAAAATTCCCGCCATCTTGCTGTTTGGATTAGCGTTGATAGCGGGAATTATAGGTATTTAAGCCGTTTTTTAAGCTATTAAATTCAATAAGTACTGTCCATAACCGCTTTTAACGAGTGGCTCAGCGATTTTCTTCAATTGTGCTTTGTCGATGTAACCCATTCGATAGGCTACCTCTTCGATACAACCTACTTTCATGCCTTGGCGCTCTTCGATCACTTGAACGAATTGACCAGCTTGCATTAAGGAAGCAAATGTACCCGTATCTAACCAAGCCGTCCCCCGGTTCAAAATACCTACAGAAAGACGGCCTTGCTTCAAATATTCTTTGTTCACGTCCGTGATTTCGTATTCTCCACGCGGGGATGGGGCGATGTTTTTGGCAATCTCCACCACATCATTATCGTAGAAATACAAACCTGGAACAGCATAATTCGACTTAGGTTGCGCCGGCTTCTCTTCGATCGAGATCACTTTATTGTCTGCATCGAACTCCACCACGCCGTAACGCTCTGGATCGTTCACTGAATAAGCGTAAACTACGCCACCTGAAGGATCATTGTTCGCTTGTAATAACTTACTCAAGCCAGAACCATAGAAGATGTTATCGCCTAAAACCAAGGCAACCTTGTCTTTTCCAATGAATTTCTCGCCGATGACAAACGCCTGTGCCAGACCATTCGGTTCTGGTTGAACGGCATATTCGAAACGACAACCGATTTGGGATCCATCGCCCAATAACTTCTCAAAATGAGGCAAATCGTGTGGCGTGGAGATGATCAAAATCTCTTTTATTCCCGATAACATCAAGATAGACAAGGGATAATAGATCATTGGCTTGTCATAAACCGGCATTAATTGCTTGCTAACCGCTAAAGTCAATGGGTGTAATCTCGTTCCGGATCCACCCGCTAAAATAATTCCTTTCATCTTATCTGCCTGCGTAGTTTTTTTCGTAATATTTCTGATAATCACCTGAAGTGACATCATTTAACCATTTTTCATTCTCTAAATACCAATTCACGGTTTTCTCTAAACCCTCAGCGAATTGCAAACTAGGCTCCCAGCCTAATTCTTTCATAATCTTGTTCGCATCGATCGCATAGCGCAAATCGTGACCCGCACGATCTGTCACATAGGTGATTAATTGAACGGATGTACCAGCTGGACGACCTAATTTCTCGTCCATAATTTTACATAATAAATGGACTAAATCAATGTTCTTCCACTCATTAAAGCCACCGATATTATACGTTTCACCTATTTTCCCATCGTGGAAAACAGTATCAATCGCACGTGCGTGGTCAATCACAAATAGCCAATCACGTACATTTTCGCCTTTTCCATACACAGGAAGTGGTTTGTGATGAATAATGTTGTGAATCATCAAGGGGATTAACTTCTCTGGGAAGTGATTTGGCCCATAATTATTCGAACAATTCGTAATCACCGTAGGTAGACCATAGGTCTCATGATACGCTCTTACGAAGTGGTCTGAACTCGCTTTAGATGCAGAATAAGGCGAACGCGGATCGTATGATGTTGTTTCTAAAAAGAATTCTTTTGGATCGTGTAATTCACCGTACACTTCATCGGTTGAGATGTGGTAAAAGCGCTTGCCCTCCATTTTGCCTGCCCAATGTTTCTTCGCGGCTTGTAATAAATTCACCGTACCGATGACATTCGTACGAACAAACGCTAAAGGATCGGTAATCGAGCGATCTACGTGGGATTCAGCTGCTAAATGTAATACGCCATCAAATTGATGCTCTGCAAAAAGTGCATCAATATGCTCTGCATCTGTGATATCGGCCTTAATGAAGTGGTAATTAGGGGCAGACGCCACGTCTTCATTGTTCGCTAGGTTGCCCGCATAAGTTAAGGCATCCAAATTATAGATCTGGTAATCCGGGTATTTGTTCACAAACAAACGAACCACGTGAGATCCAATAAATCCGGCACCGCCGGTGATAACTAATTTTTTCATCTTATTGATTGATTGCTTCTTGCCATTTCCAGGCGTCTTGCAAGGCTTTTTCTAAACTAAATTGTGTTTTCCAACCTAAAACCTGATTCGATTTATCGGTTGAGGCATAAACCGACGTAATATCTCCTGCTCTGCGTTCCCTAATTTCATAGGGAACTTTCTTACCAGTCGCCTTTTCGAAAGCGGTGATAACTTCCATGACCGAGCTCCCTTGGCCTGTTCCTATGTTAAAGAAATCGTAATTCACGGTTGATTTACCCTCAATTAAGTGGGCCAAAGCTTTCACATGCGCCCCCGCTAAATCCACTACGTGAATGTAATCACGAATCGCTGTACCATCTGGGGTAGGATAATCCGTACCCCACACCTGTAATGGCCCACGTAAACCTGCTACCGATTGTGTTAAAAACGGAATCAAATTCGCCGGTGGTCCGATGGGTAATTCACCAATTAAGGCCGATTCATGCGCCCCAATGGGGTTAAAGTAGCGTAATGCAATGGCTTTTAAAGCGGAAGACGCTGCCACTGTATCGCGAATAATCTCCTCACAAATCTGTTTTGAGTTGCCATAAGGCGAAGTTGCGGGTTGCACTGGCGATTCTTCTGTAGCAGGTAGCGTCTCAGGTTGTCCATAAACGGTACAAGAAGACGAAAATACAAGGTTAGAAAGGCCGTATTGAGCCATTTTTTCTAATAAAAGTACGGTCGACGCTACGTTATTTCGGTAGTATTTCAAGGGATTCTCTACTGATTCACCTACTGCTTTAGAGGCGGCAAAGTGGATAATTCCTTTGATGTCGTATTTCGAGAAGAGATGGTCGTAGGTTTGTGGGTCATTAACATCACCCTCTTCATAAATAACGGGTTCTTTCGTGATGATTTCTAGGTTTTTAATGACCTTTTTCGATGAATTTGAGAAGTTATCTACGATAATAGGGGTGTATCCGTGTTCTTTCAAAACCACATACGTATGTGATCCGATGAATCCAGCTCCTCCTGTAATTAAAATTTGCATGCGTAAACGGTAGAATTAAAGACAAATTTACGGGAAAATAGGCCAAATGTCTTTAATTTTGTCAAAAATATACGTTCTATATGACGGAAGCTGCCATTAAAGCCATGATTCATTTATTAGACGACTCTGATCAGGAAGTCGTAAGCATGGTGGAACAGCAAATCCGGACCTTAGGACCCTCCATTATTCCGGTTTTAGAATCAGAATGGGAGACCGAAAGTTTAAATCCCATTCTTCAAACTAAGATTGAAAACTTAATTCATGATTTCCAATGGCAATCGGTGAAGACTCGTTTGCAACTGTGGAAAGAATCAGGGGGAATGGATCTTTTGGAGGGTATGTGGATTTTAGCCACTTACCGGTATCCTGACTACAGTTTGGAGCAATTAAGGGTAGAGATGGATCAGCTTTATTATGAAGTTTGGCCGCAAATGCGCGAGGAATTGCACCCGATGGATCAGGTTAAAGTATTAAACACGGTGTTATTTGAGCAATTGAAGTTTGGACCTAATTCGAAAAATTTTCACGCAGCGAATAATTCCTTTATTAATAATGTTTTATCGTCCAAAAAAGGGAATCCCATCAGCCTCTGTGTCATCTATATGTGGATTGCCCAAAAATTAGGACTGCCTATCTATGGCGTAAATTTGCCCAATCTTTTCGTGTTAACGTACAAGCAAAATGGCTTGCAGTTTTACATTAATGTATTTAATAAAGGACTGATTTTTAATAAGATAGATATCGATAACTACATCGCTCAATTGAATTTGACGCCTAACGACATATATTATAACCCTTGCACTAACCTAGAGATTATTCGACGTGTTATTCGTAATCTTTTGATGGCTTTTGAAAAGTCAGGGGAGAATGATTACAAAGAGGAGTTGTCTGAACTGATTGACTTGCTAGAATAAAGCTACTGTTAGGCTGAAATCTGGGTATTCTTCCCAAAAAAGGTTGATTTTTTCTCCGCTTGCTAATTGAGCTTGACTAGGATTTTGATCAAAATCTGCTATTTCAATTTCCTTTTGAAAGGATAATCCGGATTTTCCGACGGCTTTGTAAATGGATTCTTTGGCAGACCAGGCCAAAGTCAACAAATTCGATGCGTCTTTCCATTTTGCTAATTCTGCTGGATTTAGAAAACGGGGGGCAATTTTCTCTATGTTTCTGCCTGGTTTTTCCAGATCAATTCCGATTCGGTTTCGGCGAGAACAGGCAGCCGCTACAAAAGGGTAGGAGTGAGTAAGGCTAATATGCCAATCAGCATCTTGGAAAAAGGGTCTATTTCGGTCGTTTTGGACCAAAATTAATGGGTCAAATTCTGTGGATAATTGCTGTAAACAATACCGAGCCGCAATAGATTCCAATTTTTTAGTCGGATTTTCGATCGCTGGTATAGACCAGGAAGCCGGAAAGGTTTCAAAAAAAGCCAGCGGTTCTTCGATTTTCCAAACTAAGATTTGGAAATCCTCTGAGCTAATTTTTGAAAATATTTGGGGCATAAAGGAGAATATTTGGATGTAAAATTATCATTTTTGTAGCTAAATCGATGGAAATAATTTGAGTACGCTGCAAATCGAACGTATTGATACCTTTTCAGGGCACCGAGGACCTGTATATGCACTAGAGTTGGGGCCTGAATCCTTATTCTATTCCGCCGGATCGGATGGTTGGATTGTGCAGTGGAATCTCGCGAAACCGGATCTAGGTAAGGTTATTGCGCAGGTAGAGGGTTCTATTTATGCTCTTTCTTTAGATTCAGCCGGTATTTTGTGGATTGGGCATAATAACCAAGGAATCCAAGGTATTCAAGTTTCCGATCAAACGCAGGTTTTCTCTATTCCTACCCTAGGTTTATCCATCTTTTCCATTGCTTTTGTAGGTTCTACTGCTTGGATTGGGCATAATGAGGGATTTATTACCGTAGTAGATATCGCAACAAAATCCGTTATAAAACACCTAAAAGCGAGTTCGAAAAGTGTTCGTTGTTTTTGTGTTTTGACAGATGGTCAAGTGGCTGTAGGTTATTCGGATGGATTTATTCGGGTATTTGATTCTGAATACCAGTTAGTGAGGGAGTTTAAGGCACATGATTCGACTGTTTTTTCTCTCCAAAGTAGGCGAGGAGAACTGTTCAGTGTGGGAAAAGATGCTCGATTGAAGCAATGGAGTGCGGATTATACTCTTAAAAATGAAGTGGTAGGGCATATCTATGCCATTCATGATTTGCAATTTTCTCCTGATGGGAAATGGATAGCCACGGCGAGTATGGATAAGACAATCAAAATTTGGGATGCCGATGACCTAAAATTGCGAAAGGTGCTGGATGCATCTCGCCATGGAGGGCATAAAAACTCGGTTAATAAACTAATTTGGAGTCTATTCGATGATTTGCTGGTGTCAGCCTCGGACGACAAAAATCTTTCTATTTGGAAAATTCAGTAAAAAAATCCTTATTTTAGCATTTGTATACCTAAATCTATCAACAATTGGAAGCTTCATTTTCAAAATCTTTTCGCGGTTACGATGTCTCAGAAGTAGACGCCTATGTTCAGAGTGTGCAGAACCAGGAGACCGAATCTCAAAATACCCTAGCAAAATCGAATCAAAAAACAGCTGATTTAGAAGCTGAAGTAGCTCGACTAAGAGAGATCGAATCAAGTCTGTTTAGAGCCTTAAAGTTAGCAGAAGAAAGTCAGCAAAATTTTGCGGCTAAAATGGAGAAAGAAGCCAAAGCTATCTTAGATAAGGCTACTAAGGAAGCTGATTCAATTATAAAGAAAGCGGCAACTGAGGCACAAAAGCAAGCTTTATTGACAGAGAATGAGCGAAAACAGACTTTAGCTCAAGCGCATCAAGAAGTTAAAGAACAAGAGCGTCTATTGCGTAATTTACAAGAGGCACAGAAAGAAATAGCGGCTCAATTAAAGCTTATATCAGAGCAAACGTTAGGGTCTATTTCCCAATGGAGCTCCATAGATGTAGTGAAGCCTGTTGCTTCAGTTGATACCGTAGCAGCGCCTACAGCATCAAAAAGAGGTCGCAAACCAGGTGTAAAAAATAAACCTAAACCCAAGGCAAAAATAGCTGCTAAAGCGAAAGATAAATCTGCTGCTAAAGCTGTACCGGCAAAAAGAGGGCCTAAGCCTAAAGTACAAGTTGCTACTGTAGAATCAGCAGATAAACCGGCAGCTAAGTCCGTTAAAAATTCCAAGAAACCGGTAAAAGCAACTAAGACAGTGAAGACAGCCGCTAAACGTGGTCCTAAACCGGCAGTAAAAACGGCCACTAAACGCGGTCCGAAACCTAAAATTACCTTAGAAACCGTCTCAGATGATGGCTTGCCTACACTTAACAAGGTGTTAGAGGCTTATGCAAAATCATCAGGACCACGAGGAAAAGTAGGGGAGATCAACTAGGATGGCGAATTACCAAGTTTCCATTGACGATATACGCCTATTTGCGTTTCACGGATTGTATCCTGAGGAGCGAATTTTAGGGAATTGGTATACCCTGGATGTGCTAGTCGAATCGGAATCCCAGCCTAATTTTTCAGATGATATCGCGAATACTATTGATTATTCTCAAATATATGCCATTTGCAAGCAGGTGATGGCAAAGCCAGTCGATTTACTAGAAACGGTAGCTGAAACGATTGCTCAAAAAATCAGAGCGGATTTGAGCGAAGAAGTAACCGTTTTAGTGCAAATTTCAAAGGAAAATCCGCCCATGGGTCTCTCTGGAGGCAAAAGTACAGTTGTATATCGCCTCGATTGAATTTTGTAAAGATATATTGTGTATTTTTGACGAAGCTAACCTATACTAATGCGTCACCAAGTTACCATAAAAGATATTGCCAAGCAGCTGGGAGTCTCCGTTGCGACCGTATCCAGGGCTTTACGTGATTTGCCTGATATTCATCCAGATACCAAGAAATTGGTCTTGGATCTTGCCAAAGAGCTTGATTATCAGCCCAATGTACTCGCAACAAGTTTAGTTAAATCCAAGACCAAAACACTCGGTCTAATTGTCCCCGATCTAGGTTATTATTTCTTTTCTACAGTCGTTAAAGCAGTGGAAGATGCAGCAATAGCCGCTGGATATTCACTTTTGATTGCTCAAACGCAAGAGTCTTTTGAGCGCGAATTAACAAACATTCAAAACTTATCTCGTTCCCAAGTGGAGGGGATTATCATCTCTTTATCACGTGAGACGGTGAATTTTGATCATTTGACTCGATTACAACGCAGGGGTATTCCTTTGGTCTTTTTTGACCGAGATAGTGACGAAATTGATGCATCTAAAGTGATGGTGGATAATGAGCAATCTGCTTATGAAGCCGTTAAGCATCTAATTGAGAACGGATGTAAACGCATTGCTTTTTTAGCAGGGCCCAAGAACGTTTCAGTAAGTAACCAACGTCGAATGGGGTATTCGCGTGCTCTTCAAGAGGCTGGAATCGAATCAGATCCATCCCTAATCATACACAGTGATTACTTTCAGGACTCAGCGATCGCTAAGACACATCAATTGATGAAAGAGACGAATCGTCCGGATGGTATCTTAGTGGTGTCAGATCGTTTAGCCATTGGGGTTTTAATTGCCCTTAGAGAATTGAATATTTCTGTACCAGATGAGGTAAAAATGGTGAGTTTTAATAACGAGCCCATCTGTTCACTGGTTTCGCCTACGATTTCATCGATTGCACAGCCTTTGGAAGAAATTGGTCGATTATCAGTAGAATTATTGCTCGAGCAAATCGAACATAAAACCGATAATCCGGTTCCTAGAGTGGAAGTTTTGAAGACAAAATTGATTGTACGGGAATCTTCCGTTCGCAAAAAATAATCCCCTCATTTTAGCATCATTTTTTCTTGGAAAAATAGGCAAAATTTAAGATATTTGTTCTATTGAAAAATACCGCTTTTTGCTGTGTTTTTCACCTGAATCAAAACAGTTTTTATGTCATTACAAAGCAATGTTATCCCTATCAACATCGAAGATGAAATGAGAGGGGCGTACATCGATTATTCGATGTCAGTTATTGTGTCTCGTGCGCTTCCAGACGTACGTGATGGATTAAAGCCAGTTCACAGAAGGGTGTTATTCGGAATGGAGGAACTGGGGGTTAGTTACAACAAATCCTATAAGAAGTCTGCTCGTATTGTCGGGGAGGTACTGGGTAAGTATCACCCACACGGTGATTCTTCCGTGTATGACACGATGGTGCGTATGGCCCAAGATTGGTCATTGCGTTATCCTTTAGTGGATGGCCAGGGTAACTTTGGATCCGTGGATGGTGATTCTCCGGCAGCGATGCGTTATACGGAGGCTCGGTTGAAGCGTATTGCGGATGAGTTGCTTTCTGATTTGAACAAAGAAACGGTTGATTTTCAGCCTAACTTCGATGATTCCTTAGAAGAACCTACGGTTTTACCCGCTAAGATCCCTAATCTACTATTGAACGGTACTTCGGGTATCGCGGTAGGTATGGCGACAAATATGGCGCCACACAACCTGAACGAGGTAGTAGATGGTATTTCTGCTTATATCGACAACCGTGATATCACGATTCTTGAGTTGATGCAGTACATCAAAGCACCGGATTTCCCTACAGGTGGAACTATTTATGGTGTGCAAGGTATTCGCAATGCATTTGAAACGGGACGTGGTCGTATCGTGGTACGTGGAAACGCGACATTTGATACTTCTAAAACGGGTAAAGAGCAGATCGTTGTTTCTGAGATTCCCTACATGGTTAATAAAGCATCCTTAATCAAGCAATGTGCTGATTTAGTGAATGACAAAAAGATCGAAGGTATTTCTGAGATTCGCGATGAGTCTGACCGTCAAGGTATGCGTATCGTATTCGATTTAAAGCGTGATGCGGTAGCGAATGTGGTTTTGAACAACCTTTATAAGCATACGGCTTTACAATCATCGTTCTCGGTGAATAACGTAGCCTTAGTAAAAGGTCGCCCGATGATGTTGAATCTAAAAGACTTGATTCATCACTTCGTAGAGCATAGAAATGAGATTATCGTACGTCGTACACAATACGATTTGCGTGAGGCACGTAAGCGTGCACATATTTTGGAAGGCTTCATTATTGCCCTAGATAACCTAGACGCGGTAATTAAGTTAATTCGTGAGTCTAAAGATCCCAATTCGGCTCAAGAGGGCTTAATGTCTAAATTCAACTTGTCTGAACTTCAATCGAAGGCTATCCTGGAGATGCGTTTACAACGCTTAACCGGTATGGAGCGTGAGAAGATCATGAATGAGTTTGCGGAAATTATGAAGTTGATTGAAGATTTGGAAGATATTTTGGCCAAACCAGAGCGTCAATTACAAATCATCAAAGACGAATTAAACGACATCAAACAACGTTACGGCGATGAGCGTAGAACGCAAATCAACATGACTGATGAAGAATTCTCGGTTGAAGATATGATTGCGGATGACGAAATGTTAATCACCGTTTCTGCGCAAGGTTATATCAAACGTACACCAATCACAGAATACCGTTCACAATCACGTGGAGGAGTAGGCTCTCGTGCTGTTGCTACGAAAGACGATGATTATACTGAGCATTTGTTCTCTGCAACGATGCACAACTGGTTATTGTTCTTCACAGAGCGCGGTAAATGTTTCTGGTTACGTGTTTACGCTGTTCCTGAAGGATCTAAAGTATCGAAAGGTCGTCCTATCCAAAACTTGATGAACATCGAGAATGGAGACACCATTAGAGCCGTTATCAACGTGAAGTCGATTACTGACCCAGATTATATTGATAATAACTTCATCGTGATGTGTACAGAAGATGGTACGATCAAGAAAACGTCGTTAGAGGCGTATTCTCGTCCTCGTCAAAATGGTATCATCGCCATCACCATCCGCGAAGGAGACCGTCTATTAGACGTTGCCTTAACGAATGGTAACAACCAAATCGTTATTGCGACTAACACAGGCCGTTCTGTTCGTTTTGAAGAGACACGCGTTCGCCCAATGGGTCGTTCAGCAGCCGGTGTGAAGGGTATTTGGATCGATGAGGACATTCCAACCGAGAAAGTAATCGGAATGGTTTGCGTTTCTGATCCGGAAGTACAACAATTGTTAGTGGTATCAGAGAAAGGATTTGGTAAGCGTTCAGAAGTAGAAGATTACCGTTTAACAAACCGCGGAGGTAAAGGGGTTAAAGCCTTGAATATCACGGAGAAAACGGGTAATCTAGTCGCTATCAAAGAGGTGAACGATAACAATGACTTGATGATTATCACCAAAGCGGGTATCTTAATCCGTACAAGCGTCGCAGAACTTCGCGTGATGGGACGTAATACACAAGGGGTTAAATTAATTCGCTTGAAAAATGAATCTGATGAGATTTCATCTGTAACGAAGATCGAAAAAGAGCCGGAGCCTGAAGAGGTAGAGGTTTTAGAAGGTGCTGAGTTAACAGAGGGAGTCGTTGATACAACAAATGCCGTAACTGAAGCTCCGGAAGGAGGGGAGGAGACCGCATCTGAAGCAGCCTCAGAAGATATAACTGAAGAATAATACCTGAGCCCAGACGAAAGTCTGGGCTATTTTTTAATTAAATAAAACAATGAAAAAACTACTTTTATCCCTGTTTACGGTGGCTTTGGCGATGAATACTTCATTTGGCCAAGCAGACAAAGCACTAGTTGATGCACAAAAGAAAAACATCAGCGATGCGATCAAAAAATCTGACGAAGATGTAAAAAAATCTCCTGCAAAGGCTAGACTATGGTTAACTCGTTCTCAGGCTTATTTAGATTTAGCGTTATTCCCAGACTCTACATTTGCATTAACTAACCCAGAGGCAGCTTTCCAAGCATTAGAGTTTGCTAATGAAGCCATCAAGTTAGATACAAAAGAAGGAAAGAAAGGATCTGTCGCAAAAGAAGTAGATCAAATGATGGTCGATAAGAAGTTCTCTAATGCCTTTTTAAATATGGGTGTTGTGAAATACCAAGGGAAAGATTACCGTGGATCACTTCGATACATGTCAAAAGCATCAGAAGTTGCACCTAACGATACTATTTCTGCTATGTATACTGGGGTTACTGCACAACTTTGTCAAGAAGACAAAATCGCACAGGCTGCATATGAAAAGTATATGACGATTGGTGGTAGAGATTTAGCCATTCTTTACGGTCTATCTCAAATCTATAAAAATAACAAAGATGAAGACAAAGCGTTAGGTATCATCGAAAAAGCGATTGCTATTTACCCAGGAAATAAAGACTTGAAAGGGGAGAAGTTCAACATGTTGATTGCTTTCAATCGTATCGATCAAGCGATTACGCAATTGACGCAAACAACGGCTAACGACCCTAAAGATGGTATTTCTTGGTTAAACCTAGGTTTATTGTATGAAAATAAGGTTTCTGGTTTAAATGACGAAATCAGAAAGATTCAAGATAAATCATTTAAAGTACAAGAGGTTGATCGCCGTATAGCTGCTCAAAATGACCAAATTTCAGCTTTCCAAGACGAGGTAAAACGTACAAAAGCAAAATTAAAAACAGCTTCAACTCCTAAGGCTAAAGCATCTGTAAATAGCCAAGTAGCTAGTTTAGAAGCTAAGGTTAAGGAATTAACAGAGGTGTTGACTGGAATTCAAACAGAAAAAGTAGCTGCTCAAGCTGCGGCAGGGGATGCAGCAGCAAACAAAGCTCAAATGGATGAATTGACAGCTAAAGTGAAAGAAATTCGTGCTAATTTACCTAGTTACTACACAAAAGCTTTAGAAGTAGATGCAACAAATTATGATGCATTATATCAATTAGGTGCTTATTATTACAATGATGCCGTTGAAATTAAGAAGCAACTAAATGGTATGGATATGAATGACTACAAGAAGTTTGGTAAGGATTTAGAGGCTAAATTAGCGGTTAAATACAACGAAGCTTTACCATACTTTGAGCGTGGTTTCAAAGTGAAGAAAGATGAAGATTTGAAAGAAATCTTAAAGCAAGTTTACCGTGAATTGAAAGACGAAGCTAAATTGGCTGAGTTAGAGAAGTAAAAATTAGAAAGGGCTACTTAGAAATAGGTAGCCCTTTTCTTATGGTTTACATTCTATTTAACATAATATAAATTATATAACAATCACTCCGATGGGAAATTGTCCTGAATCGTAAGGAAGTCCGATGGGAAATAGTCCGGAGTCGTAAGTTATTAATCTATACTCTTAACTCTCTAATCTAAACCATCGGACTCATTTCTTTCGGACTAGCGACTAGCGACTGCGAAGCTCACCGTAAACTCCGTATACGAATCTGGCACAGAAACCACGGAGATTTGGCCATTGTGCAATTGAATGATTCTTTCTACCAAGGATAATCCGATGCCGTAGCCTTTAGATGATGCGGTATTTTCGCCTCTAAAGAACGGTTGGAAGATATAGGGTAAATCGTTCGCCGGGATGCCTTTTCCCTCGTTTTTAACAAATATTTGGATGTTATTTCCTGAATTCTTGAAGCTTACTTGGGCAGATTTTGATGGGCTGAATTTACAAGCATTTTCCATTAAATTCTTGAATGCGGTTAAGATCAGTTTATCATCCCCTTTAACTAATAGCATTTCCTCGTCCTCAGGCATGTGTGTCGTGTCAATATTGACCTTATAGACACTGTTTAGTTTCTGAGTTAAACTTCTAGCTTCCCAAAGTATTTCATCAATTCTCCATTCATTAAAACCCACGTGGCTGTCAGAAAGACTTAATTTATTTAATTCTAATAATGATTCTGTGATGGCTGCTAACTCTTGAGTATCCTCTAAAACGGAGCTAATTGTATTCTTGTAATCCCCAGTCTCTCTTTCTTTTAATAGGCTGACCTCTAATTGGGACGAAATCTTGGTTAATGGATTTTTTAATTCGTGTGAAACATTCGCAATAAATGTTTTTTGCAGTTTAAACGCATTTTCGATGCGTTCTAACAGTCTATTTACCGTAGACACCATCTTCCCTATTTCATCCTCAAAATCAGGTGATTTGAGGCGTTCTTCGAGTCGTTTGGGTGACAGTTTATCTACTTGTTGGATTACTTCTGAAATGGGGTTTACGGCCTGTCCAGCAAAAAACCAGCCTGAAATGACCACAATGAGGATAAATAAGAGGAATAAGGCAATTAAAATATTTTTTAAATCTTTCGCATTTTCTGCGGAATACTGGTCTACGGCACCTGCAAAAACGACTAATCGACCCTCCGGAGTTGCAAATACAGTTCCTAAAACTTCAATATCCTCTCGTTGAAAGTGAATTTCTTGTTTTTGGCGGACTTGTTTTATCAAATCGACGTCTATGTGGAGATTGATGCTGTCATGTGAAGCATATATCCGCTCGTTACATAAATCGTAGACTAGTATACTCTCTCGGAACAGTAAATCGCGGTTAGTTTGCCCGATGATCCCCATTAATTTGGAATCTACCTGGTTCACATTGACTAATAATTGTGCGGTGGTGTTCGCTTTTTGGCGTAAACGACTATAGAATTTGTCCTTGTAATTCTCCTGAGTGAAGATGTAGATGACCAGGTATGACACGAATAAAATCGCAGACACGAGGTAGGTAAACTGGTAAGTTAGCCTGGATCTAATCTGCATACTTATTCGTTTTTAAGGATATAACCTCTTCCAAATTGTGTGTGGATCAACTTACTAGCAAAGCCTTTATCCACTTTTTTACGCAAGTAATTAACATAAACTTCGATCAAATTCGAGCTATTTTCATCTTCTACTTCCCAAATATTCTCCGCGATTTGTGCTTTAGAAATAACCATTTCTTGGTTTCGAAGGAAGTACTCTAATAATTGAAACTCTTTGGAGGTTAAATTGATAGATTGGCCCGAACGTGTAACCAATTTACTGATAAGATCCATCTCTAAATCAGCAAACTTGAGCACTTGAGCCTCTATTTGCGTTTGGGATGATCGTTTTAATAAGGCCTTGATTCGAGCCAAAAACTCCTTAAAATCAAAAGGCTTACCCAGGTAATCATCCGCACCTGCATCAAATCCAACTAATTTATCATCCGTCGTACTCAAGGCAGTTAACATTAAGATAGGCGTTTGAATGCCCTCGGCTCTTAATTGTTTACAAAGTTCAATACCGTTGATGCCTGGAATAATGATATCAGAAACAATCAAAGAATAATTGTTTCGTAAGGCTAATTGCTTAGCGATGGTTCCATCGTAAGCTACTTCTACCTCATAGTTGTTCTCTTCTAACCCTTGTTTCAAGGATTGAACAGTCTTTGGTTCATCTTCTATGAGTAGAATTTTGATCATTAAAGGATTGATTTCAAGTCAGCCGGTGAGTAATTAATCGACTTTAATACTTTATTGTCTGATTTGCGGTATACTTTCCATACCCCATTTTCTGCTTTTATTTCAGCTTCAGTACCGTCTTTATCTTGGTAGAATTTAACTGTATTTTCTGCTTCTTCTAAAGAAGAACAAGCTTTAGACATGTTAGAACGTTGAACCTCGTTGAATAATTCAACAAATTTTTCACCTAAACCAAACTCCAACACAGCACCAGATAAGACGTATTGCAAGTCGCACAAGGCATCAGCTACTTCCACTAAATCATTGGCTGCAATAGCTTCTTTTAGTTCATCTAATTCCTCTGCTAAAAGGCTGACACGTAGATTACAACGCTCTGAGGCAGGAATCGTGGGTTGAGTAAGTATAGGGGCTCCAAAGGTTTGGTGGAATTGTGCCACCTGGTTCAATGAGTCTAGTTTTTCCATTAGTATATTCAATTTATTAAAATTAAGCAATTAATGGGTCTCTAGCAATAACAGTTCAATGGGAGAAATGTGGAAAACAGAAAATACAATTGTGCACAAGTGTGGATAACTTGTGGATAACTCAAATGGTTTATGTGGATAAGTCTCGTATTTGTTTACAATTCTTAACTCACTTTATTGAGGCTTACTTTCTGTAAAAGTCCCATCTGTGTAAAAAATGAGTACTCGCTCGATCTTCTTAGCTAAATGTGCTGTAGAACTAGGAGCTGCCACAACGGGTTGGGGCGTTTTTGAACTACTTTCTCTAGGCCGTCTGAGATTCGATTGTACGATCGTTTGCTCGGGTAAAATATTTCTAGGCGATTCTGGAGCGCTGGGTGTAGGTGCATCAAAAAGTGACGGGGTAGATGCGGTCGGTGTTGGTGCAATTTTAGGGCTTGGCACCGAAATAGATAAATCCCGTTTATCATCCAATAACTCTTCTGCTGGAATTTCAGGGAATGCGATTAGAATCTTTTGAACGACATCTAAGCTGGGCTTATTTCTACCTGAGAGAATGTGAGAAATGCTACTGCGAGGAATGCCTAAGGTATCTGCAAATTGGGAAGCACTTAACTTCTTAGCTTGAATTAACAATTCTATTTTAGCACTTAGATTCATTTTTGTAAACTCGATTAGTATGTTACAAATTTAAACAATCTAACCAAGTTCACAAATATAAATTTAGCCCAATTTTTGATTGTTTACAAAAGTGATACACAATCTGAGTGCAATGCAATCAGTTTACTTTTGTATAATCCTCCAATTGCTTTTTTGAAATCTTTTTTAGACATACCTAATTGGTCATAGATATCTTCAGCTGGGCTTTTATCATGTAGGTACAAGACACCTTTGTTATCTTTAATTGCTTGTAATACTTTCTCTACTTGTGCATCTAAACGTACCCGACCGATTGGTTCCAAACGTAAATCAAGGCGGCCATCCTCCCGCAGATTTTCGATGTATACAAATGTGCTTTGCCCTAGTATTACATTTGTAAATATTTCATTTTTAAAAAGCATCCCTATTTTACAATTGTCAACCAAGCACTTGATTCCTAAATCTGTGTATTCAAATGGAACAGCTTCGATCTTTGTTCCGGCGGCAAAACGATTTTCCTCCTCCTCTATAAAGGCAGGTAAGAAATTTTCGATTCTGGCAGAAGCGACAATGCGATCTGTTTGTGCATCTAGGTAAATGTAAACGAGGTAGAATTTACCTACCACCATTTTTTGATATTGTTGACTAAATGGAACGAATAAGTCTTTGGCTAGTCCCCATTCTAAGAAAACACCTAGCGGTGTGACAGATTTGACCTCCAAATAAGCGAATTGCTTTATGGTGGCATAGGGCTTTAACGTGGTGGCGATGATGCGGTCTTCCGAGTCACGGTAGATGAATACATCAATCGATGAATCGATTTCATACGTTTCCGGGACGTATTGTAAGGGTAATAGGATTTCATCTTCGTAACCATCTAAATAGAGGCCAAAAGGTACTTCTTTGATAATACGAAGGTGATTGTATTCACCAATTTTCAATTCATTTTCCATAAAAAAAGCCCGGCTGTGAACCGGGCATTTATTCTTGTTATTTACTAAACGACTACGTTGTTCTCTCTTAATGCTTGATTAAGCGAAGTCTTTAAGTCTGTACTTTCTTTTCTTTTACCGATGATTAAGGCACAAGGAACGCCATAAGTTCCAGCGGCAAAGGTCTTTTGGATGCTCCCTGGAATGACTACTGAGTTCTCTGGTACATAACCAATGTACTCTACGGGCTCTGGGCCTGAAACATCGATGATCTTAGAAGAGCCTGTGATAGTTACCCCAGCACCTAAAACGGCTTTTTTACCAATGTGTGCACCTTCCACTACGATACAACGAGAACCAATAAAGGCACCGTCTTCGATAATAACTGGGGAAGCTTGAGGTGGTTCTAATACACCACCGATACCCACACCACCACTTAAGTGTACGTGTTTACCGATTTGGGCGCAAGATCCTACTGTAGCCCATGTGTCTACCATGGTTCCTTCGTCTACATATGCACCAATATTCACATAAGAGGGCATTAAGATCGTTCCTTTTGCTAAGAATGCACCATAACGTGCTACAGCTGGAGGAACAACTCGAACACCTAACTCTTTGTAATTAGATTTCAACTTCATTTTATCGTGGAATTCGAAGATCCCCACTTCTGAAACGGCCATTTGGCGAATAGGGAAATACATTACGATGGCTTTCTTTACCCATTCGTTCACTTGCCAGCTACCGTCAGCCTTAGGTTCTGCCGTACGCAATTCTCCTTTATCCACTAAGTCTACGACTTTTTCAATCGCCTCTATGGTTTCAGTCTTCGAACGAAGCTCTGTATTGTCCCAGGCGGCTACTATTATTTTTTCTAATGAATTCATAAAAATGATATGCAATAAATGAAGATGCAAATTAATCAAAAAAGGCTAGGCTTCTCCAGAACAGTTAAAATAAAATCGGCGCCTATGGGCATTAAGTGAGAAAAACACCAAAAAAAATGGACTGAATTTAACTTTAACTTTAATAAGTCATTTTGCTGATTATTAGCGAGTTAAGTTGGTGTGCAGAATAATATTTCGGTAGATTTTGCTAGAAAATTAGCTAAAAAGACAAGTGACATTCTGTCACTCTCCTACCCCATCGATCTGGAGCATTTAAATCCTATACAAATATGCAAAAATAGTTTGAATAAAAAACGTATCCGCGCGATTTTTGTTTGAAATTTGTATGATTAGCTATTATGCTAAATAAAAATATCCTGATTTACTTTTGTAAAATAGGCCTTGTAAACGTTTAATTGGGTTTATTTTATCCTATTGCTCTTGGAATAATGCATTTTAGATGCTATATTTGATCTTTGTATGAAATCAAATTAATTTATTCAATGAAAAAAATTAAAGTTGCTATTAATGGTTTTGGTCGTATCGGTCGACTTACTTTCCGTCGTTTATTGGAAAAAGAAAATGTGGAAATCGTTGCTATTAACGATTTAACTGACAACGCTACTTTGGTACACTTACTAAAGTATGATTCAGTTCATGGTCGTTTTAATGGTACTGTTACTTCTGATGCAGACAGCATTACTGTTAATGGTAACGTGATTAAGGCTTTTGCAGAACGTGATCCTAAGCAATTACCTTGGGGTGCTTTAGGAATCGATGTTGTTTTAGAATCTACTGGTCGTTTCATCGATCAAGATGGTGCTGGTCAACACTTAGTGGCTGGTGCTCGTAAGGTAATCATCTCCGCTCCTGCTAAAGGTGATATTCCTACAGTCGTTTTAGGTGTTAATGATGATACCTTAACAGATGATATGACGATTATCTCAAACGCATCTTGTACAACTAACTGTTTAGCTCCAATGGCTAAGGTGTTAGATGATGCTTTTGGAATCGAAAAAGGATTCATGACTACAGTTCACGCTTATACAGCGGATCAAAACTTACAAGATGCACCTCACTCCGATTTACGTCGTTCTCGTGCTGCAGCTTATTCTATCATCCCTACATCTACAGGTGCAGCTAAAGCGGTAGGTTTAGTATTACCTCACTTGAAAGGTAAATTAGATGGTAACGCGATGCGTGTTCCTACTCCAGATGGATCTGTTACAGATTTCACGGTAGTATTGAAGAAAGAGGCAACTGTTGCGGAAATCAACGCTGCTTTAAAAGCTGCTGCGGATGGCCCAATGAAAGGTATCTTAGAATTCACTACAGATGAAATCGTTTCTATCGATATCATCGGAAACCAACACTCTTGTATTTTAGATTCTAAGTTAACAACAGCGATGGGTAACTTAGTGAAAGTTGTAGGTTGGTATGATAACGAATTTGGTTATTCATCTCGTGCAGCAGATTTGATCGCTCGCGTAGGTTAATCAACTTGTTTGATATAAATGAAAAAGCCTCTCTATCTGAGAGGCTTTTTTTATTTCAAATTTATAGCTCTGAGGTAATTGATGTTAAATCCTTTTTCGTAGAACATCTCCTCGAAACGCGTTTTGATCCCAAAGTGATCGTCCATCCATTCTGATGTGTATAGATCATTTGTCTTGACCATGATGTCCCATCCATTTTCTGCTAGCGAGCCCTCCGAGAATTCGAAGAAAGGCAAGGAATCTGTTTTTAGGTGAAGAATTCCACCAGGCTTCAATATTTTCTTGTAGCGATTAAGAAAGGTATGAAAAGTGAGCCGGCGTTTCTCA
Organism: Aquirufa esocilacus; assembly: GCF_042715595.1. Classification (NCBI taxonomy): domain Bacteria; kingdom Pseudomonadati; phylum Bacteroidota; class Cytophagia; order Cytophagales; family Flectobacillaceae; genus Aquirufa; species Aquirufa esocilacus. Next base: position 636,256 of record NZ_JBBKXX010000001.1, read on the forward strand.
TCACGATCGCGAAGACGTGGGTCCGGAAAAGTAATCCAAATTTCATCGACCTCATTTTCTGCAAACTGTTCGTCTATCTCTTGCATGTGGATACGAAGAAACGCGGTGTTTGTTAATTCAAGTTCTCTCGCAGCTCTCCCTCCTTGCGCTAAACGATCTCCTTTGACATCAACTCCGATGAAATTCATATCAGGGAATAGTTTACCTAAGCCATTGGTGTATTCTCCTCGGCCACAGCCCAGTTCTAAAACTAATGAGCTGTCATTTTTAAAGTAATCCGATTTCCATTTACCAGCCAAGGTTCCGAAAATGGGTTTTGGACTTTGGATGACATTGTCTAAGGCGATGGCTAAATTGTATTTGGCTGTTTTTCTTCTGCTCAAGGGTACGCGAATTAAAAGGTAATTTCTCCTACGAGATAGGTGGATCCACAGATGAGAATTCCATCTGCTGGACCTGATTTTTTTTTGGCTAGGGCAATGGCATCATTAACAGATGGAATGACTTCTCCTTGTAGGCCTTTAGCTGCTGCTAATTTTTGTAGTTCTATTGCAGAGATTGCTCTTGGGTTATTTGCTTGGGAAAAATAGTAGCTAGCCTCTGTAGGAAACAAGGATAATACAGAATCGATGTCCTTATCTGCCACCATGCCGAGAATAATCGTCAAATGATTGAAATTCTCTTGGTTAACCTGTTGAATAATCTCTGAAATGCCACTTTTATTGTGTCCGGTGTCTGCGATGATTTTTGGTTTTTCACCTAAAATCTCCCACCGGCCTTGTAAACCAGTATTCACTCTAGTTTTCTCAATTCCCACTTTGATTTTTGCTGACTCAATAGGTATGATTGATTGAATCTGTTCGCACCAAGCTAAAACACCTCGAATATTTTTTTGCTGGTAATGTCCTTTGTAAGGGCTGTTGACTTTCATTTCACCCCAAGTAGGACTTGTAAAAGTGAAATCTACAGCGCTAACTACATCTGAAGCAAATTGCAAGGGGGCATTTGCAGTTAAAGCTTTGGCAAGAAAAACATCTGACGTTTCTGCTTGCTTTTCGCTAATGGTTACCGGCGTGTTTGATTTAATAATCCCCGCTTTTTCTGACGCAATTTTTTCTAAGGTGTCCCCCAGTAAATCTTGGTGGTCAAAACTGATATTAGTAATCAAACATGCCAAAGGTGAAATGATATTTGTCGAATCTAATCGTCCGCCTAAACCTGTTTCAATGATGGCTAAATCAACTTGTTGTTCTTTGAAATAAGTGAAAGCCATGATCACAGTCCATTCAAAAAAGGATGGTCTCACTTTTTCGATGAGAGTCAAGTTGTTTGTAACAAAATCTGCCACCCATTCTTCCGCCACTTGGATACCGTTTATTTTTATCCGTTCGGTAAAGGAATGCAAGTGCGGAGATGTATACAAACCCACCTTGTAACCGTGTTCCTGAAGAATAGAGGCCATAAAATGGGATGAACTCCCCTTTCCATTCGTGCCAGCAATATGCAAGGACTTAAAAGAATCCTGTGGGTGACCCATAAGTTCACAAAGTGCTTCAATATTGCCTAAACCTGGTTTATAGGCTTTAGCACCCTCCCGATGAAATACGGGTAATTGTGCATATAAAAAGGAAATGGACTCGGAATAATTCATCGGATTTCTATCTTTCTCCTACGCGGAAGGTGATAGACCCGGTGGCTTCTTTCGGGCTTGGGCCTGAAGACGTTTTTATGAATTTAGATTTTTCAATGGCTCTTTTGTATTTCTGTGCCAAAGAGTTAGAGAATGAATTCTCTGCAATCACTAATTTGATGATATTTCCATCTTCATCAATTTTTATGGTGAAACGTATCATTCCAGTTTCGCCTGTATCATCTTTTACATTAGGACGATTCGCGATTCTCCATCCGGAAATATTCACAGAAGATGATCCTGCCCCATCTCCACTCCCTCCTCCAGAACCGGAGAAGTTAGTTGAATTATTAATAGTACCGTTTTTACTCCCTTTATCCCCAATTTTTCCTGCATCTGTACCGTTAGAATTTCCACCTGGATTCGGATTTGTACCTCGAGTTCCATTGCTCGTCGTCTTTTTCTTGAACAAAGCACCCTCGTCGATTTTTTCTTCTGGCTCAGGAGTAGGTTTTGGGGATACGGTAGTAGTTTTTTTCGTTGTTTCTGAAATGCTTACTGGGCTTTTAACCACAGACGAAATCACGTTATCCTTTGAGCTAGGTGTAGGCTTTGCTTTGGTAACTGAGGCTACCTCTGTCTCTTTTTCCGCCGGTTGTGATTCTTCATTAGTAGGTAAATCACTTGCTTGATTGAATGATTGTACATTTCCGCCACCCTCATCATCAGTTCCATAATTCACTTCGAACCCTGGCTCCGGTAATTCTAGCTTCATTTCCTCTGCAGACCAAATCTTTGCATACCAAAACAACAAGAAAACCAAACCTTGAATCACGATCGTTATCGCCAAGGCTTTGCGTTGGTTTTTTCTTTCTAAATTTTGTTGTTCGATGTGCTGGTTCATTTCTTATAGTGCCTTAAACACCCAAATATCCACCTTTTTAGTCTTTTTAAATTCGCTTGCCTTAGCATAGCCTTCATCCATTGAATGTTCTGTACCTAGGCTAATGCGGTAAAATTTAGACTGATCGTTTTTTAAGATAATTTCTGCTTGGTCGAACCCAAGTGATTTAAACCCTTTCAAACTCTTTTCTGCCTGGTCAAATGATTGAAAACTTGCAGCAACTAAATAGATGACCTCTTGTGTGTTTTTTCCATTCGCAACTTCAACAGCTATTGGTTCCAATACTTGAGGTGCAGAAAGTGTATCATGTGTCGTTTCTACTTTTGTCACCACTGGTGCAGGCGTCACCTTTTTTTCGATCTTAATGGGGTTCAACGAACTTTGTGATTGATTTGTCGCTGGTGATGTTAAAAAGAACGCCCCTAATCCACCTAAAATGAATGCGACGACAGCATAAACGTAGACTGATTTACTCATTTTAATAGGTTGAATCTCTTCTACCGTTTGTGTAGGTAAATCGTCTGCAATTGGAGTAGCAATGAGTTCAGGCTTTTTAACTTTAGCGCCTTGCAAATGACCTAATCCTACCGGGAATAGACCAAAAACAGTTAAATCAGCATTGAATTCCGGATTAGGAGAAAAGGATATCCGATTTTCTTGGTTTAAAGTAAAGGTACCTAAAATGCCCACGCTAACTTCTCCTTGTGTGAGTAATTGAGACTTTAATTCTTTACTAAATGCTAGTATTTCTGTGGATGCTTCTTTCGATGAAATAGCCTTTTTCTTCGCCCATTCCGTACTTAAAAAGCGATCATCTGTTTTTAATTTTTCATTGAACGCAACGCATTTTTTCTTCGGATGAATCTTTCCCTCCCTTTCATTGAATGTAAATCCCTCGGCATTCACGACAAAACCACCAAATTGTGGTATTATCACGCACTCGTGGTCATACAATAAGTGTTCAAGAAAGGAATAAAATTCAGTCATTATTAAAACGAATATGCTAGAGTTGCTGTAAAGTTAAAACCTTGCGTCGGATAAAATAAATATCGTTGGTAATTTTTTCCCAATATATTGTTTGCAGATAAAGTAGTCGTGAATTTTTCGGTAATCGCGTACTCCCCTTTTACATTGATATCCAATATATTATCCAACGTACTTGCTTTTTGAGTTCTAGGATTGAATCCATAGATTCCTCCTACATAATAGATTTCAGGTAGAATTTTTACTTTAGGCAGTACTGAAATAGTGTTTCTCCAAGCAATTTGGATGTTGGGTCTATGGTATGCATACAAAAGAGCGCCTAAATTGCCGTAATTGGTGTAATCCACTTGTATATCGGATTGAATTTTATCTGTCAATGACATCTTCATATTCGCTTGCAATTGGAGTATTGAAATAGCCGCATCTGAAGTGGAATAGGTTAAATCATATTGTGATAAATCTGCTGCAGATGAGGTAAAAAAGACCATTTTAGTATATTCTCCGTAGCTCGCTTTTAATTCATACGATACATTTCGCTCATTACTTCCCGACAAGCCACTTGTAACGATCCAATTCTGTTGGGTATTTTGTAAAGTAATAGACTGAGCAAGCCACGGATTTTCGAGTAAGTTACTGTGATAGGAATTAAACTGTGTATTTCCCTCAAAGCCTGCAAACAAACGGATATAGTCATTGGCTCTGAATTTTACCTGTAGATTCGGATAGATTTTTAAGTTTTCATCCTGAATGGCATTGATTCCTGCTACTAGATTTAATTGAGGCAGTAAATTATAGGAAATGCTTGGCATTAACCGGTAAAAATTGCGGTTGGTAGAAGTATTACTCGTGAAATTAGATAAAATGGCCTCCCCGTTCACTCGCAAGTTAATTCCCTCGGTAATGGCATAGGTTGAATGTAAATAACTTTTAAATAACCACTCTTTAGGAGCTAAATTGCCTGCCAAAGAAGAAAATTCAGTTCCAGTCTGGTAGCTAAATTTTTTACCCTCCGTTGCGCTCAGGATATCTCCATTAAATTTAAATTGATCATAATGTACACCATAGGCATCGTCTGGTGTATTTGCTGGAATTATTTCCTTGCCATAAAAATTAGTGGCGTAACGGCGATAGTCAATCGAACCTTTTAATAGAGCTTTTGACCAAAGTGACTGGCTGTAAAGTTTTACTTCATTTTCAGAACGACTTGAAAAGGCGTTGTCTGTGGGACCGATCGAGTTTGCATCGTGATTAATATATAATCCTCTTGTCTCCTTTTCGGATGGATTAAATCCAAAATGACCATTTAATAAAGTATGGCCATAATTTCCTGCCCCTATCCGAATGGAATTTTTAGCACTGGATCCCAAAAGTGATTTCAACTCCTCCCCGCTTCTTGGTCCAACAATGGTTGGGTTAATACCCGGTAAGGTTAGTGATTGAGGTTTATCCAAGTCAAAGGTATAATTGACTTTATGGTCTTTACTGTAATCCGGAATTTCATTTAAGGATTCGAATGAGCGACTCATAGTGGGTTGAACCTCAATTTTTCGCACTTTTTCTGTGACAAATTCCTCGCTTTGAATAGTGCCCTCTTTCTTCTGTTGTCCATAAATAAGGATGGAAATCAGGCTAAGGGGTAAAACTAGAATGATTTTAGATGTGAATCTCATATTCATTATTTAGGGAAATAGGTTTTCACAAGGGCTTTTGCGGCATCTACGCTTTCTTTGTCCTCAGAATTATCAATAATGGATTTTAAGGTAGCTTTTGCTTGCGCTAAGTTCTTTAGCTCGATTAAGTTTTTCGCTAATAATAGATAAGCTTTACCTAGTGTAGCATCAGCAACTTCGGCAAATTCATTTCTGAATTTGTCTAAGATCATTTCATTGGCGGTAGCAAAATTACCTTTGGCCACCATAAGCTGAATAATATCGAGGTAGAACTTGGCTGCTTCCTCTAGGTTTTCAGCCTCCTTACTAGTACTAGCACTGAATTCTTGGTAGGCTATCAATGCAGAATCTACTTCGTTTAAGTTAATATAAGATTGTAGAATGCGTTTATTTGAACGTATAATTATGGTAGAATCTACTCCTTTATCTTTTAATAGGCGGTAACGAGTGATGGCCTTAGTGTAAGCTGCTGAATCAAATTCAATATCAGCGACTTTTGCAATAACAGAATTTAATGAGGGGTGCGCGTTTTGTTCAATGACCTTTTGGTAGAATTCATAGGCTATCGCTTTGTTATTTGACCTATTGGCAGCATCTGCTACTAAGTAGGTTACTTCAACGACACGCTCGTCGGCTGGATAATGTGTGATGAAATTTTTCAAGGGTTGAATGGCCTTATCGTATTTTTCACCTAAATAAATGCCTTTTGCCGCTTGGTACTCGACCTCCATTTTTTCTTCCTCATTTAAGCTGCTATTTTGGTACATCTGCAAATATGCGGTCATTTCTTCTGGACGCCCTACCCCATTTAATTCCTCTTGTAATCCAGCTACGGCATCTTTTGCGAAGGTTTCTTTCGCATATTTCTCAATGACAACTTTATAGTCTGTAATGGCCTTTTCAGGTTGTTTTGCATTGGAATAAGATTGGGCTCTTTTTAAGATAGATTCTGCGTAATAAGGGCTATTGGGTTGATTATTGATTAATTCAGTAAATCCAGCAATGGCGTCAGCATACTTTCCTGTCCGGAAAGAAATTAAATTTTCTTGGAAGCTGGCATCATCCCCAAACTTGGTATTCGGAAAAGACTTTTTCAATGATTGGAATGTAGCCTTGGCTTCAGCATCACGTTCTAAGTACATTAATGTGATCCCTTTTTGGTACATCGCATAATCCCTCTCCGTTTTTACATTCTCAATAGCTTGATTGTAATAGGATAAAGCTTCAGTGTAATTTTTCGCTACTAAATAGGTGTCAGCAAGCCTTAAAAGCGCATTTGCATTCGCCTTTCCGGCAGGATTCGCTTTTAGTTGTTCAACATATGTTTTGAAATAGGTATTTGCATTAGCGAATTCTTTGATGGAGAAATAGGCATAGGCGATACCAATACGGTTTCTCTGTAGGAAATCAGCGGAATGTTTACCAGTTAATAGGGGTTTGTAGACCTGAATCGCAGCTTCGAAGTCTTTAAGTTGCGAAAGCGATTCTGCTTTACCGAAAGCAGCTTCATCTGTCACATTTTGATTGGCTTTTTGTGCCATTGCTTGATCAAAATAGCTAATGGCCTCTTTGTAATTTTCCTTGTTATAAGCCTTAATTCCACTGTTATAAGTTAAGGTTTGGTAGGCTACTTTCATTTCCTCAGAAACGGGAATTCCTGATTTAATGAGCGTGGTAGCCGAAGTTAAGGAGGGTAATTTGAGCATGGCATCAGCCGCTAAACTTTGGTAGGCAGCTGTGAATGAACTTGTCGGATGGCTTTTTCCAAATTCTTGAATGGCCAATAGCCCCTCAGTCCATTTCCCTAAATCCATTGAAATATTAATGGATTTAAATTGCGCCTCTTCTTGCATCATAGGATTCCAAAGAAGTAGGCCTGCTTTATTGAAGCTAGCGGCAGCCTCTGATTTCTTACCCAGTTTTAATAAGGATAGGCCTTGCAAGTAATAGGCTTTTTGGCCTACAGAATCTTCCTTTAATAAGCCTGAAATGCATTGAATAGCATCCTCGAATTTATCAATCGAGTAGAGTGAAAACCCTTTTTTATAGGCAGCAGACTCATTTTTATGCTCTTTCAAATAATCAGTAAAACTTTTAGCGGCTTTCGCATATTGTCCTTTTTTGAACTGAACCTCTGCAACTAACAAGGCTAAGTCTGGGTAAGTACCTATGATAGGTTCCGCGTATTTTAACAGTTCATCCCACTGAGCCGTTTGTTGGTAAGACGAAATTAACCAATAGGGTAAGTCTTTTCGGTATTTAGACTGCCCATTCGACTTTTTAAAATCGGCGATGGCCTCCAAGTAATTCTTTTGTTGGTAATGAATAACACCCGCATAATAGGCTGCAGAAAACGCGTATTCTTCATCTGGATCCGATTTAACTTCGTTGAAAAGTGCTAAAGCCTGATCAAATTCTTTAGACTCAAAATAAGCCACTCCTAGTTTATACCGTGCTTCTACGTTACCTAAGGAAGATTTTTCTAAGTATTGAATAGCTTTAGCATAATTTGCTATAGCATAGAAATACAATCCTATTTTTCTGAATAAAAGATTGCTTTGTGGGCTATTGTGGTATTTAAGGTTAAAATGATACCCTAAAACATCAATTTCTGGTTGATTCAAATAGAGTGAACATAAAACTTGGTAGTATTCTGCGATGATCACATCGTTTTTATTGGCATCCCCTTGTCTACTTAAGTAGTTAGCGAATTCTTCGCGCGCTGCTACATAGTTTTGTGCCTCAAAATACTCTTTTCCTTGATTAAAGTGAATCTGATTACTCTCAAACGCTAAAGACGATTGAGCAAAAGACGATAAATGAAGAGATAAAAAGAGAACGAGGCTGTAAAAAGATGATCTAAATACCATAGGTTTATTGTCAATAGTCACGACTAAACAATAATACGATTTTTATGTTAAATAATTGCCGAGGCATTTAGAATTATTTGGAAAAAAATAGCACATGTTAGACTATACGCCTGATTTTTATAATTTTACTAAAATCTATTTCTCAACAAAAAACAAAATGAATTTAAAACTACTATTCCTTAGTGTAATCTTATCATTTGGCTGTTTTGCTGGACCGATAAAACACGAAATCAGTATGTCCGAACCTTTCTCTCATTATTTTGAGGTGAAAACAACAGTGGATGTCAGTAAAGAGACCAATTTTTTCGATCTTAAAATGGCCGCTTGGACGCCTGGATCCTATTTAATTCGTGAATTTGCAAAAAACGTAGAATCAGTTAGCGCTGAATCAAATGGCAAAAAGGTTGCTATTTCGAAGATTAGTAAAAATACCTGGCGCATCGCTCTAAGCCCGGGTTTAAAGCAAGTTTCTGTACATTACCGCGTCTATGCCTATGAAATGTCCGTTCGCACTTCATTTTTAGATGATGCTCATGGCTACATCAATCCAGCGAGTGTTTTGATGTACGCCCCGAAATTCGCATCTCAACCTCAGGAATTGACTATTATTCCTCACAAAGAATTTAAAAAGGTGTCTACTGCCATGAAAAATGTGGGTGGATTCAATTTTGTGGCGAAGAACTTAGATGAGTTGATCGACTCCCCTATTGAGATTGGTAATCACAAGGTTTGGGATTTTAAGGTGAATAATATTCCGCATCAAATCGCCTTTTATGGCCCTGCCAAAGTTGACTCTGTTAAATTCTTAGCTGATGTCAAGCAGATGGCTGAGGAAGCTCAGAAAGTAGTGGGCGAACATCCTTGTGATCATTATTTGTTTATCATTCACAACTTAAATCGTGGTGGTGGCGGTCTAGAACACTTATATTCAACGACTTGCCAAGTGACTCGTTCTAGTTATGAAACGAAAAAAGGATACGAGGGGATTCTTAATTTGTTGGCCCATGAATATTTTCACTTATGGAATGTGAAGCGTATTCGTCCTATGGCTTTAGGTCCATTTGACTACGAAAATGAGAATTATACGCATAATTTATGGTTCTCAGAGGGTATCACAAGCTATTATGCTGATGTGATTAATCAACGAACGGGGATGGTTTCTACGGCGGATTATATCAAAGCATTAGGTGATGATATTGCGGGTGTGGAAAACACACCGGGAAATCAAGTAGAATCTGCAGCGGAATCGAGCTGGGATGCTTGGATTAAGTATTACCGCCCGAATGAAAACTCGCGTAATGCCTCTGTTTCTTATTATGACAAGGGCTCTTTATTAGGTGGCGTTTTGAATATGTGGATCATTCAGCAAACAAAGGGTGCTAAATGCTTAGATGATGTGTTCAAATTATTGTACCAAACCTATTATTTGAAAGCGGGACGTGGTTTTACGGATCAAGAATTAGAGGATGCATTCTCTAAAGTGGCAGGTACATCAGCAGCTGATTTCTTTAAAACCCACATTTACGGGGTGAAGACTCCAGCTTATGTGGCTATGTTCAAAGCTTTTGGCTACCAATTTACAGATGCAAATTTGTCTAAAACTGTTCCTTATATAGGTGTTAGTATTGCGGCTGGCCGAGTTACGTCTGTTTATAAAGGCGGAGCGGCTTATGTGGCTGGTTTGAATGTAGGTGATGAAGTATTGAAAGTGAATGGGACTGATTTCCCAGGATTAGATAAACTACTAACAGATAAGAAACCGGGTGATACTTTAGTGTTCTCAGTTAGAAGAGATGGAATGGAACGTACTTTCCTAGTGGCTGTACAACAAACTCCTTTAAAGTCTTTTGTAATTGAATCAGAGGCTATACCGACAGAAGCGCAATTAAAATTACGCCATAAATGGTTAGGCGGGAATTAATCTGCCTGTTTGGCCATTTCGGCATACATATTTTTAAAGGTCTGTAAGACGAAATCTTGAAAGGAGGAGCTGGATACCAGCTCCTCTATTTCATTTTGGGAGGAAAAGTCCATCACGGAATACTTGTAACTCTGCTCTAGATGCGGAGTTTCAAACTTCACGATGTATTTCGAATTCCACTCGAAAAGCGAAATTCGCATCTGTGGATGGCTTATTTCCTTGATAAAATGCATTAGTCTTGAATGATTTTAACGCTTTGGATTTTATCTCCCTCACGTACTAAATCGATTACCTCTAAACCTTCCACTACTTTACCAAAACACGTGTGCTTACGGTCTAAGTGTGCCGTATTGTTACGTGAGTGGCAAATAAAGAATTGAGAACCACCGGTGTTAGGCCCACGGTGTGCCATCGATAAAACCCCACGATCGTGGAACTGGTTATTTCCAGTTAATTCGCAAGGAATCGTGTAGCCTGGGCCACCTGCTCCTGTTCCGTCTGGACAACCTCCTTGGATCACGAAATCATTGATGACGCGGTGAAAAGTAATTCCATCATAAAAGCCTTTTTCGGCTAAATCGATGAAGTTTTTTACGTGGATAGGTGCATCCTCTGTGTAGAATTCGATTTTCATTAACCCTTTATCGGTTAACATTTCTGCGTATGCCATAATTTTACATTTAATTAAGCTACAAAGATGCGAATGAAATTTGAATTATTTAAATTGAACTTTCTTTTAGAGCGATGAAATACCTACTATTCTTTTTTGCCTCCCTTTTTCTTTTTAGCTGTTCCAATTCTTCTGAAGAAGAGAAACGAGAATCAAGCGCATTCTTTTTGCGTGGAAATGCGAAATGGAAAGAAAAAGAGTACCACGAGGCCATTAAGTGGTATACGGAAGCGATTTCCAAACGTCCTGATTTCTCAGATGCCTATTATAACCGGGGTTTAGTCTACCAAATTTTGGAAAAGAATGACGAGGCCTTGGCGGACTTTTCTAAGGCGACGGAACTAGATGTAAAATTCGCTCCTGCCCTCTTTAAAAAGGCTGAAATGTTGCAAACCTTACAGCAATCGGATGAAGCTGCAAACGCAGTAGAAACGTTAGTTAAAATTTTCCCTGATTCTGCCGCTAACTGGACCTTAAAAGGTGATATTTTACTTCAAAAGGCCGATTTATCAGGTTCTTTATCTTCCTATGACCGTTCTTTAGCGCTTGATTCAAATTCTATTGAAACCTTGATAAATAAGGGCGTTGTACTTCAAGAAATGAACGAAATCGATTTAGCGGAAGCGGTTTTCAAGAAAGCCTTGAAGTCAGGTAAATACCAAGATCTTTTGAATAATAATCTCGGTTACCTGGCTATTCAGCGAATGCAATGGGATTTAGCCGCTTCTTATGTGAAGAAAGCGTTGGAAAAGGATCCCAAAAATGCGTTGTATTTAAAAAATTGGGCCAAAATTCAGGCTAAATCAAGCCTTAAATAAGGCCATATACTTTTTCAATTCTGCTGCGTTTTCGATAGAATTTGTGTGAATTTCCAACAGCGCAGGACCTTGGTTGTGTAGAAAGGAGTCAAGATTTAATTCAGCTGCACTTGATGCAGAAAAATAGCTTATTCCAGCGTCTTTGGCTGTATTTTTAGCTGTGAACCCTTGGCGCGTTTCCATAAACTCATCTAGTTCAGGTAGGTCTTTTGCTCCGTCGAGGTTGCGGAAAATACCTCCACCCCCATTATTGAAGACGATGATGCGCAAGTTTGCCGGAATGTACTGATTCCAAAGTGCATTGCGATCGTATTGAAAGGCCACATCCCCAATGATGGAAATGCATAATTTATCTGTCTTTTGAGCGGCACCTACCGCCGTACTTAAGCAGCCATCGATTCCAGAAGTGCCTCGATTTGAATAAACTTCAGTTTTAATGAATTTCACCAAAGTCCAATTAATGTATCTGACAGCTAGTGAGTTAGCGATGTGAACTTCGGCGGATTCTTGCTCAATCTTTTCTGTAATTTGATTATACAAGTGTAATTCCGTCCAATTGGGTTGGGCGAAGAATTCAGCTTGCAATGAAGTGATTTTAGCTGAATTCCAGGTGTTCCAAGATTTTGAAGACCATTCCGCACTTTTAATGAAGTTTTGTGCATCCGTATTTATCACGTGAGTTAAACACAAGAATGGATCCGGTCTGCCGATCGGATTCGGGTGAATGAGCCAAGATTGCTTCGGCTTGTGAGTGCGTAAAAACTGCTTAATTCGCTTTGAAACAAAGGATTTTCCGAAGTGAATGTGCAAATCAGGTTGTAAGGCTGGCCATATTGATTCGTCTGCTAAGAGCAAATCGTGCGCAATCGTACTGCCGCAATTAGATGTCGCATCCCCTATCACCGGAATCCCATAAGCCGAAAGTGTTTCGAAGATCGAATTGTCTTCCATTTGGCCTACGGTCACGAGAATTTTATCAGCTGAAGAGATAGCCTGATTGAAATAACTAAAATCTACTCTATACTCTTTACTCTCTACTCTTTTATCTCTACTCTCTACTCTCCCCACTTCACCTTTAGGGATAACTTCACCTACAGAAGGATAAAACGGCTCACTTATTGGTACATTAATCTGAACGGGTCCTTTCGGTTCTGCCATAGCAGTTAAGGGTGCTGCAGAACAATCATCCGTTTCAAAGTCAAAAAAGGCTTTCGCGTGTCTTCCAAACAAGTTTTCCTGGTAAATCGTCTGTCCATCCCATTGGCCAATCCACTCTTTAGGGCGATCAGCCGTTAAAACAATCAGGGGAATTTCTTGGAAGAAAGCTTCGACTATTGCCGGCGCAAAATTTAAGCCAGCGGAGCCTGAGGTGCAGCAAATAATGACTGGTCGTCCCGTTTTTAATGCGATTCCGAGGCCAAAAAAACCAGCTGAACGCTCATCAGTGCTGGAATAACACTTAAAACCGCCGTGACGGGTTAAAGCGATCATTAAGGGGGCATTTCTGGATCCCGGGCATATAACCGCCTCATTTACACCTTGTTGGTATAAAGAGTCTACAAGTTCGATGATGCCTTTTGGAAATGCCATAGCAAAAAAAAGCCTCATAAGAGGCTTTTAAAAATTATCCAAGATATGTTTTTAGTGCTTTGCTTCGAGAAGTGTGTCGTAAACGACGGATCGCTTTCTCTTTAATTTGTCTTACACGCTCACGCGTTAAATTAAATTTCTCGCCGATCTCTTCTAAAGTCATAGCATGTTCGCCATTTAAGCCGAAATACAAGGTAACTACATCTGCCTCACGTTGAGTCAAAGTAGATAAAGCACGTTGTACCTCACGACGAAGTGAATCATTGATCAAACCAGAATCAGGCTTGTCTTCAGAATCATTCTCTAATACGTCTAATAGTGAGTTTTCTTCTCCTTGAACGAAAGGTGCATCCATGGAAACGTGGCGTCCTGAAATTTTCAAAGTATCCACTACTTCACCAGTGGAGATCTCTAAAACCTCTGCTAATTCTTCTGGAGATGGCTCACGCTCGAATTTTTGCTCTAATTCAGAGAATGTTTTTGAAATCTTGTTCAAAGAACCTACTCTATTTAATGGCAAACGTACGATACGAGATTGCTCAGCTAAAGCTTGAAGGATCGATTGACGAATCCACCAAACAGCGTATGAAATAAATTTAAAACCACGAGTCTCATCAAAACGTTGTGCCGCTTTGATCAAACCTAAGTTTCCTTCGTTAATTAAGTCACCTAAGCTAAGGCCTTGGTTTTGATATTGTTTTGCAACAGATACTACGAAACGAAGGTTTGCTTTTGTTAAGCGCTCTAAAGACAATTGATCCCCATCGCGAATCTTCTGCGCGAGGATTACCTCTTCATCCGGAGTCAATAAATCGACTTTACCGATCTCTTGAAGGTATTTGTCTAGAGATTGACTTTCCCTGTTGGTAATTTGTTTGCTAATTTTTAGCTGTCTCATAAGATCTTACAACAGAATGAAAGCGTCACGCACGAATGCGCGACGCTTGGATAAACATTTTAATTATTCAGCTGAAATAGCTGGAGCTTCTGGCTTTTCTGGCTTAGGTAAAAGAACCTTAGCAGATAAACGGAATTTGCCCGTTTTCTTATCTACCTCGACTAATTTAACCTTGATTTTATCTCCTTCTTTGAAAACACCGTCCATCGTGTCGATGCGATCCCATGAAATCTCAGAGATATGTAATAAACCATCTTTACCCGGTAAAAATTCCACAAAAGCTCCAAATGCTTGAATATTCTTCACTTTTCCTTCATAAACCTCTCCTACTTCCGGTAAAGTAACGATTCCGCGAACCATACTTACCGCTTTCGCCATGGCATCTCCGTTAGAAGAGAAGATACTTACGTATCCGCCGTCTTCTTTTTCTTCGATGGTAACGGTTGCACCTGATTGTTTTTGGATATCTTGAACGACTTTACCACCTGGTCCGATTACGGATCCGATTTGGTCTTTCATAATCTTGATAACCGTTGCACGAGGAGTTTGAGGTTTGAAATCTTCTCTCACGGCTGGCATCGCTTTCTTCATCTCGTTTAAGATGTGTAAACGACCTTCTTTCGCTTGAGTTAACGCTTCCGCTAATACTTCGTAAGATAAACCTTGAACTTTGATGTCCATTTGGCAAGCAGTGATACCGTTTTCAGTACCTGTTACCTTAAAGTCCATATCGCCTAAGTGATCTTCATCACCTAAGATATCAGATAATACAGCGTATTTACCTGTTTTAGGATCAGAAATTAATCCCATCGCGATACCTGACACTGGAGCTTTGATTTTTACACCTGCGTCCATTAAGGCCAAAGTACCTGCGCAAACTGTCGCCATCGAAGACGAACCGTTTGATTCTAGGATATCAGAAACGATACGTAACGTATAAGGGAAGTCTTCCATTTTAGGTAAAACCTTCTTAATCGCACGCATGGCTAAGTTTCCGTGACCTACTTCACGACGACCTACCCCACGGTTTGGTTTAACCTCACCTGTTGAGAAGCCTGGGAAGTTATAGTGCAACATAAACTTGTTGTACCCTTGAGACATCGGTTGGTCGATGATTTGCTCATCCATTTTCGTACCTAATGTAACGGTAGTTAATGATTGAGTTTCACCACGAGTGAAAACTGACGAACCGTGAGGAGTAGGTAAATAATCTACTTCACATGTGATTTGACGGATTTCATTCAATTTACGACCATCTAAACGATAGCGCTCTTGCAATACTAATTGACGAGCAGCCTCTTTTTCAATATCGTGTAAATAATGTTTTGCTAAACCGATGCTCACCGTGTGATCTTCTGGTAAAGAAGCGATGAATTCATCAACGATCGCTTTGAAACCAGCTTTACGCTCGTCTTTCTTCGGATTCGCTAATTTAGCTACGGCTAAATATTTCTCGTAGTAGTTTTTCCACAATTCAGCACGCAATTCTTCATCGTGTGTTTCGTGTGAATACGTACGTTTTTCTGTTTTGCCACAAGCGACAGTCAATTCGTTCAATGCAGCGCATTGGATTTTGATTGCGTCGTGAGCAATACGTAAAGCTTCTAGCATTTCAGTTTCAGAAACTTCGTCTCCTTCGCCTTCTACCATCAAAATATCGTTTGCGTTAGCCGCCACTAATAATTCTAAGGAAGCACCTGCTAATTCGCTAACGCTTGGGTTTACTTTATATTCACCGTTGATTTTCGCTACACGAACTTCTGAGATAGGACCATTGAATGGAATATCGGATACGGCTAAAGCTGCAGCTGCCGCTAAACCGACAAATGCATCTGGTAATACTTCTGAATCTGCTGAGATCAAGTTGATTAATACTTGAACATCTGCATGGTAATCATCTGGGAAAGTAGGACGCAAAGCGCGGTCTACTAAACGAGAGATCAAAATTTCATAATCTGAAAGGCGTGCCTCTCTTTTTAAGAAACTTCCAGGGATACGTCCATTGGACGCAAATTTTTCTTGATAGTCTACTGATAAAGGAAGGAAATCAACTCCTTCTTTGGCCTCCTTGTTAGCCACTACAGTAGCTAACAACATCATATTTCCTGATTTGACTACGACTGATCCGTCCGCTTGCTTGGCTAATTTGCCTGTTTCAATCGAGACTTCTTTGCCGTCAGGCATTGAAATATGCTTTGTAATGATGTTAAATGACATACGTTTCTGAATAAATTTCACGCAACCTCGCGTGATTTAAGTTTTGTTTGAACGATTCAAACGTTTACAGCGGGGGAATAAAATAGGGCTCCATCGAAATGAAGCCCTGATTTTTTTATTTACGAATACCTAATTCCGCGATGATCGCACGGTAACGTGTGATGTCGGTACGAGTTAAGTAATCTAATAAGCTACGACGCTTACCTACTAATTTCAAAAGTCCTAAGCGTGTGCTATGGTCTTTCTTGTTTTTCTTCAAGTGCTCAGTCAGATAGTTGATTCTGTAAGTGAATAACGCAATTTGCGATTCAGAAGAACCAGTATCGATTTTAGACTTTGCTTTCCCTTTAGTTTCGAAAATTTCTTGTTTTTTCTCAGGTGACAAATACATCTTTTACCAGTTTAAGTTTAAAATATTTATTGAATTTGCAAAAGTACTCTTTTTCGTGCTAAGAAACAAATGTTCTAGGCTTCTGTTTTTACACGGCCTAGTTTGCTTTTTAGTCTATCCCAAATCACGCGGTAGAAATCCGTTTCGAACAAGCGAGAATCGGCTAAGGCGATCTTTAGGAAGTAAGCTCCTATTAGCGCTAGAATCCCATTAGCTAGCCACGCCCCCACTTGTAGGATAATAGCACCCTCTTTGGCCATCTTATCCCCTTGCTGTGTTAGGATATACAATAATATGAAAAATGAGACTGCTACTACGACTGGAACACCAAACCCTCCTTTCTTAATAATTGCCCCCAAAGGAGCCCCTATCAAGAACATCACTAATATGGCAATCGCATTCGTGAACTTGTGGTGCCATTCTAAATTCGTTTTATTCAATTTTGATTCAAAATCCTCTAAAATGGCCTTATTCGTTTCGCCAGCGGTCTTCATGTTTTTTGCCTGCTGCGCAGCTAAATCATATGGTACCGGATTTTTAGCTGCTAGTCCTTTCTTTAAACGAGGTTTGATCCAATCTGTATTTTTAAAGAACTGCAATGTTTTCTTTACTGGAGTGACATGGTATAGGAAATTAATAGCTGAAGACTTGAAAAATCCACTTTTTACTCTGTCAATTGAATTTTCCAGAGAATCTGCATCATCTGCTAACTGATTATTGTTCCGCATGATTTCGTGGTGGGCGAATTGTTGCTCATCCGTTTTTTGGAGGTCAAATACTGCCAGCGACATCACTACCTTACTCTTCTTGAATTCATGTACTGCTAATTCCGTGGGATTCACTACCGAACCTTGATCCGCATCTTCTAAGTAATCTTTTCCATTAAAGAGTTCAAAAATTAAATAGCGTTTGTTCAGAATAGTATACATCAAGGCTGAATCTGCTAAAGTCACATGTCGATTACCATCATTGTGCGTATGGTCGTAGATAATCAGGTTCTTTAAAGTCTTATTATCCGGGTACTTCTTCCCTACTTTGATCGAATAACCTGTCAAATCGGTGTAAAAAATACCCTCTTTAATATTTAAAGTCGTTTTTGTCGTCTTAATATCATACAAAAGACTCCAACCTTTGATATTGGCCCAAGGTAATGCCACGTTCATGAACCAAAACATAAAGAGGCTCAAAAACAGAGTGGACACTAAAATAGGACGCATGATGCGGAAAATGGATATCCCTGCACTCTTTAAGGCCGTTAATTCGAAGTTCTCCCCTAATTTCCCAAAAGTCATCAAGGAAGAAAGCAATACCGCTAAAGGCAAGGCTAACGGAATCGTAATTAACGAGAAGTAAAAAAACAGCTCTACGTAGACAAATGCGCCTAAATCTTTGCCAAATAAATCAGCAAAGTAAAACAATACTAAACGCAATAGGAAAATGAAGATGACAACGAGAAGTGTCAAAGAAAATGGTCCAAAAAACGCCTGAAGTACTAATTTGTCAATTTTACGCATCTTAACTTCCTACGATTTCTTTCAGCTTATCGATTAGATAATCCCATAATTCTTCTGCGTCAGCATCTGTTTTAAAGGTAGATGCTCCATCAATGATGGATAAATAGGTGGTATTGGAAACCTCACTTACATCTAGGCTTAGTTCTATGATGTGCTTTCCGGGTTCAGAATCGCCTCTTTTGAAATCAAATTTAACTGACTTATTCGCCTTTCCTGGTAAAACCAAAGCTGGATGGTTCTCATTATCCCAATAAAAGTGCAATTCAGAGCTTCCGCGAACAATAACTTTGTCAGCAAACCATTGTTGTAATCCGGATGGACTACTCAAGTAAGGATAAAGCACCTTAGGTGACGCTTTTATCTCATATTCAAATGTATATGGAGTTTGTGACATAAAGTTGTAGATTAAATTACCTGTAAAACTACCTGTGAACAAAGGTATTAACTCTCGGCTAAATCCCAAATCCTGCGCAAAATTAATAAGTATTGTGAAAATATTTGTGTTCTACAGTCGGAACGCTTACCTTTGCACCATAATTTGGCGGGGTAGCTCAGATGGTTAGAGCGTTGGATTCATAACCCAAAGGTCGGCAGTTCGATTCTGCTCCCCGCTACTAGAAATCCCTTTATGGGATTTTTTTATGCCTATGAAAAAGCCCTCGTTTGATGTAATCTTTATGGAACTGGCTCAGAATCTGGCGCTTCGTTCTCATTGCACCCGTGCTCAAGTGGGTTGCGTATTAACTAAAGATACCCGTATTATTTCGATCGGTTACAATGGACCTCCGGCAGGAACCCACAATTGTGACGATGAATTTGGCGAGGAAGGCTGCCCACGCGATTCAAAAGGCAGTTGTTCTTTAGCCTTGCACGCTGAGCAAAATGCTATTTTATATGCCTCCAAAAATGGTGTATCCGTGGAGGGCTCTACTATTTATGTAACCTTATCCCCATGCATCTCTTGTGCACGTATTATTTACAGCATGAAAATCAAGAAAGTAGTCTTCTTGAATTCCTATGCGGCCTACAAGGGCTTGGCATCGGACGAGGGAGTTGATTTCTTGCGGAAGTTTGGGGTGGAGGTCGTTGCCTATTCAGATTTGTAATCTTATTTTAAAGCATAAAGAATAGAGCACAAAGAATAAAGGTGGAATCAAAAAAGGGGCGATAGCCCCTTTTTTGATGATTTTAGTTAAAAACACTTCATATACTCATCGCCGTAGGCGATACAATCTTTATTCTTTATGCTTTGTGCTTTATTCTTTAAAGCTGAAAGCCACTTTTGTTTTAATGATGCACTCCACCCTCCCCATGCACATGGCCGTGGGCAAGTTCTTCTAGGGTAGCTTCTCTTATTTTTAAGATCTTTCCTTGGAACATTAAGGTTTTCTCCGCTAATGGATGGTTGAAGTCCATAGTGACTGTTTCTCCTTCGATGGAAACGACTAAACCCTGCATGCGGTTTCCTTGGTCGTCCGTCATAGGGATAAAGTTTCCGATTTGAAGGATATCGTCTGCCGATTGGCCCTCAGCTTGGAAAATAGATTTTGGCAATTGGATGATCGCGTTAGGATCTATGTTACCGTAAGCGTCCTCAGCAGAAATGCTGAAATCAAATGTATCACCCTCATTTAGGCCTAAAAGGTTTTTTTCAAACGCTTCTGGTAGGCCACTAAGGCCATGAATAAAGACCATTGGTTCTTTTTCATCTACGATTTCTACGACATCTGGCTGTCCATCTTCATCTGGGAAAGCTAATTGATAGGAGATGAATACGACGTTATTTTTTGCAATTGGCATGGTTTGAGCTGTTTTTTTGCCTGCAAACCTACGGGAAATACTTGAGATATTTTTCCATACCTTTGGTTTTGCCTATTTTTGTTTAAATAATTTTTATACATGCAACAAAGCGCTCAAGAGGTTTTAAAGGATATTAAGCAGAAAAAACTGGCTCCTATTTATTTGTTGCATGGTGATGAGCCCTATTTGATTGATCAACTGGTGGATGCTTTTGAAAAGCAGGTTTTGCCGGAGGATCAACAAAGTTTTAATCAATTTGTTCTTTTTGGAAAGGACCACAGTTTGGGTTCTATCATTTCGAATGCGCGTCGATATCCCATGATGGCGGAGCGGCAGGTGGTGATTGTGAAAGAGGCGGCGTTTATTGAGGCGATGGCCAAAGCTAAGGAAAATGCGAAGTCCAAAGATGATGATTTAAAGGTTTGGGAAGATTATTGTGCAAATCCGACGCCCTCTACCCTACTCGTTTTGACCGTTAAATCTTTGCTTTCTGATAAATCTAAGGTGTTTGCTGCCTTGGTAAAGCACGGCGTGATTGTGACTTCGAAAAAGGTCTCAGAAGATAAATTGGGAGCTTGGTTGGTAGATTATTTGGGCCAAAAAGGGATCAAAATTCAGCCCTCTACCGTCGAATTGATGGTTTCTTACGTAGGTGCGGATTTGTCTAGAATGGCGCACGAAGCAGATAAATTAGCAGTGAATGTGCCTGCTGGTGCTGAGGTGGGTTCTGCGGAGGTGGAAAAATACATCGGGATTAGCCGGGAATACAATTATTTTGAGTTCCAAAAAGCCATCATCCAGCGAAATACCGAAAAAGCACAGAAAATTGCTTTTCATTTTGCTGAAAACGCGAAGCAGAATCCTGCCGCACCTATGCTTGTCTTGTTATTTAACTTCTTTTCTAAGGTATTGCAGGTGCACGATGTGGGGAATGTTTCCGATGGAGAGATTGCAAAGCTGATTGGGGTAAATCCTTATTTCGTGCGTGATTACACGACAGCCGCGAGAAATTACCCTTTAGCGAAAGTCGTTCGCATCATCGAGGCGATAAAAAATGCAGATTTAAAAGTAAAAGGAGTTATCGGCAGTGCAGAGACAGATCGCGAAATCATTTTGGACTTAAGTTTCCAAATCTTGCACCTCTAGTTAATAGGCAAAAAGTCGTCTTCTTTAACATAGCCTTGCTGATTCTCAATTAGACTGTACACCCAAATATCACGGGTAAACCAATAATTAATCCGATTTCCCTTTTTTAACAATCGCTCCACTGGCGCGGCAGAGGAGGGGAAGTCGCGCATGTAAGATTTCTCTTTGGTTATAATCCCATAATTTAAAAAGCCCGGAAAGTTTGCAAATAGGGCAATAAAGCCAATATAGAGGATCAAATAGGTGAATTGACTGGTTCGGATCTCTTTTTTAGTGAAAATGGAGTATGTCAAAATTCCCGCACCATACAGTGCAAGTAATAGCAAGAACCCTAAAATGAATGGAAAGTATTTGAAATAAAGCCAGTAGATTTGATCCCAAATACTCATTTTGAAGCCATTCAAGCCCTGCTTCTCTCCTATTTCTTCCAAACGCTTTGATATTTCAGGCCGCGCATTCGTCGCTTGTATACTAGATAAATAGTATAATTCTTTTAACCAGTCATTTTTTGCTTTTGCGATATAGGCCAGTTTTAACTTAATATTTTCAGATTCGCTGGGTTTGGTCTTTAAATGAGACACGTAAATTTTCTCTGCAGATAAAAGTCTATTCGCTTTAAACAAAGAATCTGCTAATGGGAGTTGATTTCTATCTATTTGGCTATAAGCCCTTTGTCCAAAAGCCAAAAGAAAAATAACGAGAAATGTAATTTTATTTAGACGAATGACTTGCATTATTTAAAAAAGGGTGCTAGTTTTGCACCGCAATAAGGGGAAAAAGTTACTCTTTTGCAAACGAAGGTCAGCCAGTGGTTGAACTTCCATTCGGTTCCAGAGTGAACCATTTTACATATACAATCTTCGGATTGAATGATTCCGTAGCTCAGTTGGTAGAGCAATACACTTTTAATGTATGGGTCCTGGGTTCGAATCCCAGCGGGATCACTTCTAAAAATAAAAACACTGTCTATTTTAATATGGACAGTGTTTTTTTGCTTATGGGCAATATGGTAGTTGGATTTCTATCAATATAGTAGGTAATATTATAGTCATTACTTAGAATTACGTTTATATATGTTATAAACGAACTCTCATTCCCTATTTAATTTTACCCTCTTTTTTCAATTGTTCTAGAAGAAATTTCTTACGATAAGCTTCAATGTTTGCACGAGAGGAAAAACTTTTCTTCAAGAATACCATTTTAGTACTTTTTTTTCCATTCTTGCAGTCAAATGAATTTAATGTGAGTTTAGTTTTTGTGATATCAAAATCGTAATTGCAAGAATCTGTCTGGAATTCGTACCAAATCTTCCCTGGCGTATCACTATATCTAGGCGCAACTCTTTGTTCAGCAACACCATTTTGTGATAGATATAATTTTTTATTAATTACCACAATTTGAATTTTTTCTGGGGAGTTATCAATTACGAAATCATGTGTTTTATTTTGATATATATAAACCCCATTTTCTAAATTTTGAGAAAATGAGTCTAGAATTGTGCCGATTAATAGTAGTGTGAATAAATATTTTTTCATTTTTTTATAAAGTTATTTTCTCTGAAAATTTATGGAAAATTTGAAAATTGTCAATAAAATATTTATTTAATGGTCAGCCTTTTTTTTGTCATTCTTTATGAGAAATCTTGGGTTGAGATGAATGTATTTAGTTTGAAATTTTCTGTTAAATTAGAAGAAAATTAAACGTATATAGTATGAAAAATTTCAACAAGATTGCTGGGATTGTATTAATTAGTTTGTTTACATTATTTTCAGCAGATGTTTGTCAAGCACAAACCTTAGGAACTAAGAAAGTCGTTACATTTAAATTGCAATCGTATGCATGCGGTTCTGATGTTTGTGAAATTGAATTTAAAGACATTTCTTCTGGGAAGATTTATACGTTTGAAAATATAGATAAAAAATCTAAGTACGATGCAGTTATGGACGAAATTCTAGAATCCTATGAAAATAATGATGAAAGTGATTCTAAAATTATAGGTAAAACTTATAAAGCCATATTAGAGTTTAGAAAGACTGAAGTACTGAGTTATGATGGTGATATTCCCAAAAGAACAGGCAAGCAAAAGTCGCAATGGATGATCAATTCAATTTTTAAATAGTTGTTTTGAAAAAAAAGACCTTTCAATAAAAAAGTGAATAAATATTTTTAAAAAAACAAAAGTGGCGACTACGCAATGCATTATGAAGAAATTAATAACAATTTTGGCGTCAATTCTTTTTACTTCTTTAACTCTAGTTAGTTGTGATTCAGGAGA
Organism: Aquirufa esocilacus; assembly: GCF_042715595.1. NCBI lineage: Bacteria > Pseudomonadati > Bacteroidota > Cytophagia > Cytophagales > Flectobacillaceae > Aquirufa > Aquirufa esocilacus. The sequence continues at coordinate 659,554 of NZ_JBBKXX010000001.1, forward strand.
TAAAGAAAAGAACTTTAATGGAGTACAATTATTTTATACCTCTGCGGTTACAGAAGCAGAAGCGGACTCTTTAGGTAGCTTTTTAATTAGTAGTGAATTTGCTGATGGTGGTGAAAAAACCGTACAATTAAATAAAAGCGGTACCACTTACGAATTTAGAATGGTAGTAAAAAAAGGTATAGAACAAGATCAGGAATATACTGAATTAGGTAAGGCATTAGCATCAGAAATTTCTGCAGGAGTATTTAATGGCCAGCAAGTTGATGTTCATTACTGTGATGAAAACCTTAATACACTTCGTGTATTACCAATGTCAACTAACTAATTAATATTAAATATCAATTAGTTAGTTCATAACTTATTTTGTCTTACTAGAAAAGCCTCAGTGTCATCTGAGGCTTTTCCATTTACCAATGATTTAATTTTAAGTTTCTTTTTTTGTTCTCTATAAAATCGATAAATTTTTATGATTACGTATGCTTGGTTAGGTAAGTTAGCTTGAGCACTTATAAATATTTCTTGCTCTTTTTAAAATTTGTTCTCACTCGAAAATTTATAAAAAGAATCAAAATACTGAGCAATTATTTATTTAATGGTTAGCCTTTTTGTTGGCATTCTTTAAGAGAAATTTTGGGTTGAGATCAATGTATTTCGTTTGAAATTTTATATTAAATTGGAGAAAAATAAACGTAATAATTATGAAAAACTTAAAGGCTTTCACTCTTCTTCTTTTTTGTTCTTTAGTGTTAATTGGTAGTTTAAATGCTCAAACTAATACTAAATCCAAAGCTAAATCTACAATTCAAACCCCAACTCCAATCCAGCCCACATCTGGGATTTCTACCTATTATTCTCAAAAGGATATAATTGTTGGAATGAATAATCCATCTGTTTTAGCCAACCTAGTTGTTTTTCAAACTGATGGAGATTTAATCCGTGGATATTATGGATGGGCCGCTCAAGGTATGCAAGAGTTATATTTTACAGGAACAAAAAATGGAAATACTGTTATTGGCAAAGCCTATAGTTTTATTGATAAAGCTGAACAAAATTTCAAAATGAAAATCCTTGGTAGTTATGTTTCAATTGTAGATTCTCCAATGGGAGGAGAAAGGGTGCCGGTTAAGAAAAAGGATTTATTTGAGGATAAACAGTTAACTATCTATTTGAATTCCGACAAAAAATCTACGGTTTTGGCACGTGATTTAGATTTGGGTAAAAAAGGATTTAAATTAGTTGAAATTGGAGAAATGGAAAAGTTGGAGGACACCGATGAGAGTGAATACAATGTTTGGTGTAAAATAAAAAATCAAAATATGGAGGGCTGGGTACTAGGATTGCTGAGGATCTTCTAGATTATCAAACACTTCCAATGCTTATATTTAACATTTACCCAAAAAGCCTCAAAGATATCTGAGGCTTTTTGGGTTATTGAAAGTAAATCAAAACCCTAACCATAAGTTTCAAGTAAAAAAGCAATCAGCTCATCTTGTGAACTGAATTTCTCCTGTAAGAGAGAAAAACTTGGAAAATTCTCATTCATATTAAGTTGACGGCACCAAGCATGTGATTCGATCATATAGGCTCCATCCCAAAATTCAAAAGATCCATCCTCTTCCTTATTTAGCACAACCGCGGATCCTACGGATTTCAAAAACTCACCGGAAGCACATTCTTCATTTTGGTTAAGTTCTAAATAATTGGTCTCAAAATCGTAATCAGTAATAAATAGATTAGATTCCCATCTCAATGGGAAATTGCTATTAACTAAGGTGGGTGTGGGATCAAAGTTTGAGACTAGATTTTCAATTAATTCAATCCATTTTTCAGTTGTTACTTCAGCCATATTGTTATTGGTATTTATTGATTTTTCAAATTAGGCAAAAAAGCTAAAATTGGTAGAACTAAATGCATATTAATTATGCTAATCAACGCTAAATAAAAATAACTTACCGCAAAATAAATAGTTAAGTGATTTTTTTTTGGACATGCTCAGATATCGAATTAACTTGAACGAAAACATTAATTCTTTATTCAATTCTATGAAATCGCATAAAATATTTTTGCTTTTCGCACTAGTATTCTTTCTACTTACATTCCATTCAAACGCGCAGATCGGGCGGTTTGTTAAATCAACGGAATTTAAGGTTTTCAAAAATGAAGTTTCCAATTTTAAAATGGGAGAATCATATAATGGGGACTTTTGGTTTAAAGATTTTGATTTAGACCAGGTGAATCAGACTAATAATGAAAATAATATCAGTTGGGGAGCAGAGGATGTTTCATTTATTCTCTTGGTTAACTCCCAATATGCCATTATTGCCTATAGCAATACAATGGGAGGAGCTGGACAAAGCTTGTTTTTTGATCGGAAAACGAAAAAGATTACACTTTATCAATTTGTAGCACAAGAGCTTACGAGTTATAATAAATTAAAATGTTATCGAACGAGTGTCAGCTTTACTGGTCCTAAAAGAGGGCGTTGGTGGCAGTCTGGTATATTGGATTTATCTACATTGAAAATTACTTGGGGAGCAAAAGATTATTAATCAAATGTTTATGTCAAAAATAACCAACACCATACAGCTATTAGTTGTACTTTTTCTAGCTCTTTTCTTGCATTCATGTAAACCGGTGGAAGATGTAAATGCGGATCAGGCTTCTAAAATTAGTATAACTAGTTCGCCGGTGACTGCAATTACCTATACTAGCGCTATTTGTGGTGGCACAGTCAATTCAGCAGGTGGATTTGATTTATTGGAAAGGGGTGTTTGTTATGCCACTATCCCCTATCCAACCGTTAAGAATATTAAAGTAAAAGCGGCTAGTGCTGTTTTGGGAAGCTTTCAAATCACGTTAGATGGGCTGAATTCTGAAACCAAATATTATGTTCGATCGTATGCGATTAGTGTAAAAGATACGGCCTATGGCGAGCATTTAGAGTTTACGACAAATTCCTTGTTGCCTACTGTGACCACCAATGAAATTTCAGCCATTACTACGTCAAATGCACAAGTCCTTTCTACGGTGGTAGCTGTGGGGGCAAGTCCCTTAGAACAAAGAGGTGTTTGCTGGTCTACCACGACAAATCCAACGGTGGCTAATGATAAAACAACAGATGGAGTGGCGATAGGGAATGTGAATTCTGCTATTTTGGGCTTAAAACAAAATACGCGGTATTATGTACGCGCCTATGCAAAAAATGGCAATGGTGTAGCGTATGGCAAGGAGCTTTCTTTCACGACGCCTATGCCTACCACCGAAGATTTACATCAGGTTCAATTCATCTCGAATACTATTGGATTTATTGCGGGGAATAAAGTCATTTTGAAGACTATTAACGGGGGCGATACATGGATCAAAATCAGGGAAAGTTCGTCCGTCAATTTCACCAGCATACATTTTGAAAATGAGAATCTTGGCTATGCGGGTGGGAATGATCAGTACTATGCATATGTCTATAAAACGACCGATGGTGGGTTAAATTGGTCACAAGTCGCAAAGGAATGGAGTGGCAATGAAGCCTTGCGCGTTACAGGGATTTTTACTTCGGGTAATAACGCCGTTAGTTTTATTTTCAATGCCTATCCTAATGCGTCTCAAATTTCAGGTGCCATTTCCTTTTCGTCAGATGGAGGCGCGAATTGGTCTAAAAGAAGCGCCCCCAGCATTTTTGGATTTAATTGTGGCGCTATGAATACTGCTGGAAACGTATTGATTGGCGGAAGTCTTTACCGAACAGGTCCCACCACCTACACTGTTTCTGTTTTTACGTCCACATTTTTATCGAATGGTTCTACTACGATTTCTGAAAAAGTACTAGACGGAGCTGCTAGTATGTACGGGATGCATATTTTGGGGTCCAAAGCTTATGCAGTAGGCTCCGAGGGTAAATACTTCACATCAGGTGATGGTGGCCTAAATTGGTCCATGAGATCCATCGCCGGCTACACGAATGAGACCCTGAAAGATGTCCAATTTATGAATTCCCAGAAAGGGTATATCGTCGGAACGAATGGTCTCTTATTGAAAACTGTGGATGGTGGACTTTCTTGGTTCAAAGAACCCACAGATACGCTAGAACAATTCACTAGTCTAGCCATTAAACCAGATGGAACCGTTTTTGCGGTAGGCTCGAAAGGAGAAATTTTTAGAAAGGTGTTGTAGAAGCGCATAAATAAAATGAATAGTCCCGCTAAATTGAACCATGTCATTCATAACAATCCAGGATTGGGGGTAGAAAAGTTGATTTCTGTCTTCAATAGAACAACGGCATCCTATAAATTTTATTGGTTAATTTCTATTGTAGAGCTGGTGGAGCAAGGAAAAGTCGAAATACCCAAATCCACTCTTTACGCCAGAATGATTAGCAATTCGTGGTATACAATCAACTATTTCCAAGTGTCTTTCGGAGGATCTGACAAATTGCAGTGTATTGCTAAAGATTTAACCTTGCTTGAACCTCGCTTAAAAATGGATACGGCTAAAGAGGAAATAAATTCAATTTTGGGTTATTCTGACAATAAGAAAACAAAACAATTATTGAATAGATTAGGCGAAAATGTTCCGCATTGGTTTCTTTCATCCTGGTTTCCCAAACTCTCTAAATCAGATATCTATACAAAATCTCAACAGTTCGAAAATGACTGTTTGTATGCATTGAATCGCGAAAGTATTCTGATTAACCCCATTTGGATTAATTTTTTAATTTCAAATGCCAAATTGATCAAGGACTTTTGCTATTGGAATTTATCGCTTTATCTACAAGTTAGAAATCCAAATGTACCTGATATCCCGAATAAATTAATCAAAGAAGCTGGGCGAAATAGTTTAAGCAGACAGACGAATAACTATTGGAAAACTGTATTTCAAGAACATGGTTCTATTGATTGTATTTATACAGGAAAGCGATTAAGTCTAGAAGAAAAGAATTTTTCATTGGACCATTTTGTCCCTTATTCATTTGTCTCCCACGATTTGATTTGGAACCTATACCCTATTGATAAATCAGAAAACTCTAGAAAATCTAATTTATTGCCCTTAATATCTACCCATTTTGATCCTTTTTATAAATTACAGGAAAAGGCCTTTACTGTTATTAAATCAAAAGATGTATCTAATAAGTTCTTAGAGGATTTTTTACCGTTGTCACCTGATTTAGCAGAATTGAAAAAAGAGGCTTTATTAGATACGGTTCAGCCATTAATTACGATTGCTAGTAATAATGGATTTCAATTTTACCAGAAAGCCTAATCATTAATCTGCCGTCGTATCTCCGATACTACCGGTACAAACTTCGCCATCTTTTTGCGGTTTTAGCCACTGCTTTAATTCAGCGATTCTTTTCTTGGTGATTCTTTCTGCGAGTCCATTTACGCACATGGGTAAAACACTTCCATAGTATTTTTTATCAGTTCCTGGAAAGCGCATGTTTAATTCTGCTAATCTGAATTTGACCCAAAGACGTTCTGATTCACGCAAGGCTTTGATGAATTCGGTGTTTTTGGCATACTTAGTTAAGATTTTTTGATAGACAACGTTTAATTCTTTGTCAGCTTTCTTGAATTCTCTATCACTTTCCATCGTCATATCCCACTGCGATTGAGCATAGGAAATGGAGGAACATAGGCATAAGAATAAGATGGTAAGCGTTTTCTTCATTTTCATTTTTAAAATTTTAATTCAACTTTTCCCACAGTACTTTCGAACGACCATTACCGTCGTTTATTGCATTAAAATTTCCTGCTCCTGCCTGCGTCCAAACAGATAATTTATATGTTTCTGCAGCATTTGTTGTCACAACACTAACCTGTGTACAAGTGACTTGAACACCAGCTGAATTATATACCGCCATAGCTTCGGTGCCTGATACCTGCGTATTTGCACCATTTCTTAAAAGTAGCACGGAAAGAGTACTCGAAGTGGTCACAGAAGCTCTCACTACGTAAGTGATTTTGTACTTTCCTGCGCTTGGTAAGGGTATATTCACAAGATCTACAAAGCCCGCAGCTAAGGAAAGATTTTGGGGGACGTCAATTTCTCCATAGGAAATATTCGTAGGCGCAGATAATGCGGACGATGCAGTTCCAATAAAATTAGTAGCTTTCACATTCCCACTTACCTCTAACTTTTCTGTGGGTACGCTATTACCTATACCCACTTTACCCTCTGTATCTATAAAAAATCGGGTTGGATACGTACCTGAGTAATTTTGAGTCATGGAAAAGTTTTGTGTTCCATCCCCATTAAAATCTTGTAATAATCCCCAATTCCCCATCCATATTGCAGCTCTTTTACTGCTAGCATTGGTCGTAGGATTTATGACAATGGAAGATGGGTATTGCATATTTCCGCTCGAAATGGTGGGTGTTTCTAAAGTAGGACTGTTAGAAAGAACGACATTGCCTGATCCGGTGGAAGTGCTTACACCGGTACCTCCATTGGCTACAGGTAAGACATTCGTGGAACTATTAATGATATATATCCAGCTGCTACCTCCATAGTAATATAAACCAGCGGTACCGTCAGTTTGATATACCATTAATCCCGCTGTGGGACTAGATATGGCCGCTCTTTGAGCACTTGTCATTCTAGGAGGCAAAAAACCTTTATCAGTCGATGTGATATCTAGCTTGGCAGATGGATGCGGGATTGTTGTACCTATCCCCGTTTGTGCCTTTAGATGACAGCAGATAAGTAAAAGCGCAAGAAATAAACCCCACCGGACTTTCATAGAAGCTAAATAGACCGGGCAAAAATACGATTAGCTATGAATTTCACAAAAAAATAATGCTAATTTACCGCAAAGATCAGGGTATCATCCACTGAAAACTTCCATCGGAATAATCAAAGAATGCGCGTCGATGCCCCGCATGGTTGAGCCATAACCAATCAATGGATTGTACTTGGATAGATACAATGCCAAAGTTTTCGTAACCCACTTCGCTTTCTGCTAGCGTAAAATTCTCTTGTTCAATTTCTTCAGAAAGGCCGCTGGTTGACCCATCGGAAAAACTGGATGGGCTAAAGTGCGTTAAATAACATTTCCTACTGGACAAAGAGGTTGTTTCCCAGGCTTTGGCCGTCATATCATTCGTATGATGTAAGACCGCCTTTCCCTTAACTCGTAATTGAATTCGCTCCTCCGAATCATAAAATAGCGCACTAATGGAGGAATTAATTGATAATTCATTCCATTTGGGACTTCGGATATCCGTGTGAAAACGTAACTCTTTGTCTACAGGGATCGTCTTTCTTAAAACAACCGTCCGCATATTCACCTCGCCACTATTTAGAGTAGCCACACAAGGCGTATGAAAAGGACTTCTGCTTTTACTGGCTCCTATGACTAATCTAGTCCAGCAATCTTGTTCCAATTCGTTTAAATTGTATTCAGTATAATTTTTACGAATTAGTTCGTTGTCTTTCATTTTTTTTCTTTGCTCTTCTTGCCAAAATTGAAATAGGAAATATCACCGTCAATCCTAATACGGAAAGAATGAGTACTTCCATGAATAAACTTGAAAAGCTTATAATAGGATCTGAATCAATTATTGCCAACATGATGGTAATAACTAAAGATACTAAATAGCTTTTAATCAGGATGGGCGAAATTTTCATTTGTCTTACTATTTTTCAAACACCTTTTTCAATAAATCACTAGTTCTAGCCAGCGGATTCGCCCGAATATCTTTCTCTTGTTTGGCTATTTCGCTGTAAATTCCCTCCATCGCTTTTTCTGTTACATAGGCACTTAAATCTGGATTGATTTTCTTATTACTGAAAGGAATAGCGTTGTATGCCGAGATGGCTTTTTCCCAATATTTGGTGGCGTTTACCTTGTCTAGGGATGTTTTTACGATGGGATTAAAACTGGATTTCAATTCCGAAGCGGTTTTTGAACGTAAAAATGAAGTTGCTGCTGTTTCTTCGCCTTTTAAAATAGTCAATCCATCCGAAATAGTCATTTGTTTGATGGCGTTCACAAAAATGGGTGCTGCGGTGGCGGAGGCGTCCTCTGCCGCACGATTCATACTGAGAATGAAATCATCTGCGAATTGGTTTAAGCCCACACTTCTGAGAGTACTTTCGACTTTAGCTGCTTCTGGTGGCATGAGGATTTTAAGGGCAGCATTTTTGAAGAATCCATCCGGTTTAGCCAGGTTTGCGCAGCCTTTTTCGGCACCTACACGTAAGGCTTCTTTTAGGCCGTTGGCGATATCATCTGAACTTAAGCCTGTTTTTTGTGCACCTGAAGCGATTTCGGTGGCTTTTTTGAGTATGCCTTGGAAGCTTTGGGCTTTGGCATTTATCGAACAAAGGGTTAAGAGTATTAGTAGTTTTTTCATATTTATTTTAAAGAATAGAGCACAAAGAATAAAGAATAAAGTTGGTATCCCCTGCGGGGATGATCGTATGAAATATTTCATTCACTCCTGTCCACTGTCCACTGCCCACTGCCCACTAATTTACCGAATAATTACTATCTTTAAACACAAACTTATTAACTGTCTATGAAATTACGTTTCCTACCCTTATTACTTCTCCCCCTCTTTTCTAACGCACAATCTAATGTCGATAGTCTGTTCATCAAAAAGATGTCAGACGAAATTATGACGAATGGAAAGGCATACGACTTATTGTATGAGTTGACCAAAAAGATAGGTGGGCGTTTAGCCGGCTCTCCGCAAGCACAGAATGCGGTGATTTGGGGTAAGAAAAGCCTAGAGGCGATGAGTCCAGATAAAGTGTTCTTACAGCCGTGCAAGGTGCCTAATTGGAAGCGTGGAGGGAATGATTTTGTGGCGATTACGGGTGTAAATGGGGAGGCGAGAATGCAGCCATTGGCGGCTTTTGCCTTAGGAAATTCGTTAGGCTCCAATGGATTAATCGAGGCGGAAGTGGTCGCAGTGGCTAGTTTCGAGGAATTAGAGAAGCGCAAGGAAGAGGTGAAAGGCAAGATTGTGTATTTCCACAGTGTCTTTGACCCTACGAAGATTCAGACGTTTAAAGCATATGGCGAGAGTGGTGCTTTTCGCCGTTCTGGTGCGAGTAGAGCCGCGAAATATGGTGCAGTGGCGGTGTTAATTCATTCACTGAGCACGGCGCCGGATAATGAGCCACATACCGGTGTAATGGTCTATGATGAAGCTTATCCAAAGATTCCAGCGGTGGCTTTAGGTCCGAATGATGCTCAGCTGTTGTATGCTTTGGCCAAAAAAGGAACCATCAAAACCCAAGTACAAACCTACGGTTTCTTTCTGCCAGATGCGGATGACAACAACGTAATTGCAGAAATTCGCGGATCCGAATTCCCAGACCAATACATCACCCTAGGCGGTCACTTAGACAGCTGGGACGTGAATGAGGGCGCACACGATGATGGCGCCGGCATCGTCCAAACGATGGAAGTATTGCGCGTCATGAAAGCGTTAAACTACAAACCAAAACGTACGATTCGTTTTGTCCTATTCGCAAATGAAGAAAATGCCGCGCGCGGTGGCAAAGAATATGCGAACCAAGCTAAAATCAACATGGAGAACCACATCTTTGTCATCGAAAGCGATGAGGGTGGCTTCACTCCTCGTTCCATCGGAATAACGGCCTCTCCTGCTCAATTCGCTAAATTTCAAACCTGGACTCCCCTATTAAAGCCGTATGGTTCTGAGATTACTTTTGGCGGTGGCGGTACGGACATTGCCCCGATGGCCGGCATCAATAAAGAATCCATCTTAGCGGGATTAATTCCAGACAGCCAACGCTATTTCGATCTGCACCATGCAAAGACGGACGTGTTCGAAAACGTAAACAAAAGAGAATTACATTTAGGCGCCGTGAACATGGCGGCCATCATCTATTTAATCGATAAATACGGCGTAAAATGAGATTAACGACATTATTTCTGCTTTTTGCTTTTGCTGCATTCGCGCAAAAGACTTCATATTCAGTTCTTGTCTACACGAAAAATGGCCCTGGCTACGTGCACGATAATATTCCCTCTGCGGTAGTCGCAGTTCAAAAGTTAGGCTCTGAAAATCACTTTAAAGTAGATGTTTCGGCTGATCCGTTGGTTTTTGAAGAAAAGAATTTGGCCCAATACAAAGTCATCATCTTCACTTCCACTAACAACGACGTCTTCGACACGGATGCTCAGCGCGTCGCTTTCCGCCGCTACATCGAAGCCGGTGGCGGATTCGTGGGTGTGCACTCGGTAACGGGCACAGAACGCAAATGGAGCTGGTTCAAATCGATGGTAGGCGAAACGTTCTCTTGGCATGCGAAATTCCAACCCTTTTCGGTCATCAATATCGCCCCTTCCCACCCATCCCTACAAGGTGTCCCCTTAAAATGGACGAAGGAAGACGAATGCTATTTTGGCTTTGAACTCTATCCAGGCATCCAAACACTAATGATGCATGACGTAACCACTCTTGATCAGTCTCAAAAAGACCTCATCACGAAACACAAAGGCGTTTACGGCGATTATTTCCCAGCCGTTTGGACCCAACAATTCCAAGGTGGACATATTTGGGTAACGACTTTAGGCCACGCGAAAGAAAACTACCAAGAACCGACCTATTTAAATCACTTTTTGCAAGGGATTAACTACATCGCTGGCCAGGTGAAGAAAATTGATTACTCGAAGGCTTTCTCGACGGGGAAGGATGATGGGTTGAGGTTTTAGAGGGTATTAAGTGATTGGGTACTACTTAAAATGAACGAATAGCTCTTACTCGCACCGTTAATATGGTATGGATGTTTGATAAATATTCAAATGTATCATTTGAAAAATAATAACTTTTAGTCTTTGACCCAGTAATACCGAAATCTGAATTATTAGCATCGTCGGTGTATTTTGTAGAACTCCAAAAGGAAACAAAATAGTATTGAGATCTGTTCGTGCCGCCGTTAAAATTAGCTACATTATAAAGATTGCCAGGTGCCTTATATCCAACGGCATTGTTAATAACTGGTAATTCATAAATGGTAGGTAAACGCCAATCTGTAAATTTTTTACCATTTGTGGAGTGATTACTTGGATTACTTATGGCATTTTCTGCTTCTAAAAAGCTGCAAGCATTACATTGGTCAATTTCCTCTACAACTAGTCCGTGTTTATTATCAGGTGTTAGATAAAAAACGACACCTCCTAAATCAGGATTTAAACCTATAGAATAGGTGTTTGAAGACGCGTTTGAGGTTACTGGTGTGGAAGAAACCCATGTTGTTCCATTGGAAGTTAATACATTACCACTAGTACCTGGTGCTATCAATTGAATGGCACTCGTTCCATTGCCTAGTAGAATATTATTTTGGGTGAGTGTGCTTGTTCCAGTCCCCCCATTGGCAACCGAAATGGGACCGGATATCTTTGCATTAGTTACAGATGCGTCTGCTAAATTACTAGTTGTAATTGCCGCAGCAGTTAAATCACTACTCAAAATTGAATTTGATAAATTTAATTTTGAATAATTTATAGCAGCTGCTGAACTTATGTCAATATTCGATATAGAGCCATCTGCAATGGAAGTACTTGATATGGCTCCAGATTCAATACTAAAAGAGGTTCCAGTTAAGGTCAATCCACTCCCAGCCGTGTAGGTTGAGTTTTGACTTGAGGCCCCACTGATGCTTTCCCATGAGTAGCCATTAAATATTTGAAGTTCTCCACTTCCATTTATTCCACAATTGTAACACCAAATGATTAAACCATTCTCTGGAGAATCGATATTGTTTTTTTCGTTTTCAACCATCCTAGGCGGTAGAAATCCTTTTGTCGTAGAATTAATAGCAAGTGCCGCTGAAGAATAGGAATACGAATCTCCAATAGTCATGTCAGGCACATTTACTTTTCCATTTGCTATAATACTACCGTCAGGGGATAAAACTAAATTAGCTTGGCCTGCAAAAGTTGCCCCAATAAACATTTTCTTATCATTCGAACTCGAAAAGGCTTTCAAGGCAATATCTCCTTGAACCGTATCATCAAAAAACTGGTCATTACTGCCTACTATGCCATATTCGGCTCCTCCTCCTTGATTACCCACTCTCATCCAGGTAGGTGCAGTAGGATCATTTTGTTGTAAAAAAATGCCCGGGCTATTACCGTCACTATAAACAGCTAGGTGATCAAATTCACTTTTGTCTTGCCAAATGGCATTCCCATTACCATCCTCAGTCAATACCAGGCCTGCAGTATAAGTAGGATATGGAAGTAGATTAGAAAGGGGTAATGAATTGTATCCGTCAAATAAAATAATTGTTCCGTTTTCTGGTAATTCTAAATCTCCATTATCATTAAACACCCAGCGGTTAGATAAATTATTGACAGGGTCCTCCATTTTTAAATAGATCCCATTTTCTGAAACAGATACTCTAGTGACTTTATCAATATCGCTAGCATCTTGCCACAGCAGTTTTGTAGGTTTATTAGTTAAATCATTAAAATCCCCATTAAAAATACTACTTACTCCAAGCTTAGATTTAATACTCGCTTCTGTTTCATCTCCCGTATTAATGCCCGATAGTGTAGAAACAGCGCCATTGGCTATTTTTTCGTTGGTTACCGCTCCTGTAGCAATTTTAATCGATGTTATTCCTCCATCTGCAATACCTCCTGAAGCTGAATTTGCAGAGATATATTCTTTAACTGCTTTTTGTGATGGATAAAGATTGTCACTAGGATTTGCGCCGCCTAAATCTATTGCTGTTGATTTATTTGCAGTGTTTTCTTTTGTTGTGATTGTAGTGGAGAATGTGTTTGTAGTTACTTTAGTATCCAAAGCCTCTTGCATCAAAGTGCTAATTGGTTTCGCTAAATCTGACGTATTATTGATTTGATCTATTCCTAAGGCCGTTTTCAAAGCTGAAATAGAGGATAATCCTGTTCCTCCTTTTGAAGCAGACAAAACACCTTCTACATTCTCTGCGTTTACCCCGTTCGCATAATAGGCAAATGGTACGGATTGCAAGCGTGTTGTTCCCATGGCTGCGAAGCTGGTTCCTCCAGCGGGATCCATTTCCACTTTAAGGAATTTAGGATTGATTTTCCAGTTGATGTCAGTGAAGTTCCCTGTTTTGGAGATTTGGGTTCCGTCGCCTATCACCACCGAGAATATGCCTTGCGCATTTGTGTTGACCTCTTTGGATTCCACGTATTCGATTAATCCAGTTTCAGTTCCTTGAATGACGGAGAATCGCAGGCTAATTTTTTGAGTGGCTAATACTGCACCTGCTGCGTTTCTGCCTACACCCTGGAAGTTGATTCCATTGTTTTGGGAAAAGACAAAGAAGGAAACGAGTATGAAGAGGAAAGTAAGGGATTTTTTCATCAGTTTATTTTAATGAATTTGAAGGATAAAGCTTGTTTTACGCCGTCAGAGGACGAATAGATCAGTCGAATAAAATAAGTGCCCTCTTGTAATTGAGTGATATTTATTTCCTTATCTACGTAATTGATATAATAGTTGGTTGGGTAGGTATTAAGAAAGCGACCTTGTAGGTCAATGAGGTGAAATTCGACGAATCCTGCTTTAGCTAAACCTCCTTTTAATCGAACATAATCTGTGGCAGGATTTGGGGATAGTACTATCCCCTCACCTTCCTCAAAAAAACGATTAACAATTCCTGTCACTAATGGCGTGAAGGATTGAATGAATCCGGAACTTAAACTGATTTGATTTGAAGATTGATAATATTTTATAGAGGCAGATTCCCCGATGCTGAAGTCCAAATTTCCTCCTGTATTGACTGTCATTGGACTTATGCTTTGAGCAGAAGTACTTATAAGTGGAAGAAATAAAGCAAAAACTAAGAGACGATTCATGTATGTTTAGAACAGATTGCCTAAAACTACAATGAATGAAATGGTGAACGTTTGCTAGTTGAAATTGATCGGTCCTAAGTTCTGAATTTAGTACAGAATCAATCGATTATTTCAATAGGCTATTTTCAAAATAGACGGATGGTGTGCAAGAATAGAATCGATTGAAAGCTCGATAGAAAGAGCTTTTGTAAGAGAATCCCGATTCAAGAGCAATCGCTTCAATGGTAAAATTATCGAGCGTCTTTGAATCGACCTTAGACAAAAAATGCCTAAGACGCATTTCATTTAAATAATCATTAAAGCGCTTTTTGTAGTGATTATTGATAATATAAGATAATTCTCTACTTGGAATTTTCGTTTCAACAGCTACTTGATTTATACTTAAGTTGGGTTGTAAATATGCTTGAGATTCAATAAAATATTTTTCTATCAACTTTATCTCATTCGAATAGTCTTGATAGATAAATGGTATCTTATCCATTTCGTTTTCTAAGAGGCTGGAATGAATTTCCTTATACTTAACAAAAGGAAGACCATTTAAGGCCTGGGGATAAATCAATAAATAACAGCAAATACTAAAGAATCCTACCCCTAAAATTATTTCAGGGATGATATGAACCACTTTCGTGTCGAATTTTTCTTTCAATAGAAAATAAATGGGTATTGTAATTACGTATCCAATAATGATTAAAGCATTTGCAAATGTGAAAACGCGCAGCCACTGAATAACCAATTTAATTTGGTTTTCAATCATTTTAATCGGATTTGCTTTTTTATATTCAAAAATTAAAACCCATTGGAAAATCAAATAAAAGACAGATTGAATCGGACGGAAAACATAAAATATAGTTTCAGGAAAAAGTCCCAGCTGTTTTTCAACGGCAAAGGTTTTTGCTTGAATTGTTTTTGAAATAATGTCCAATTTGAAGTCATTTGGACTGAAATAAAATGGTAAATAGTTAATTAAGAAGAAAAAAAATGGTAATAAATGTAATAGGTCAATTCTTTTAAATTTCTGCTCATTAAATAAAACAGTCCTGACATACAAATAACCTAATGGTGGTATTAAGAACGTAAACGGAGCAGCTGTTCTATATAAAAAAGCAACAAAGACTATTTTACCAGTGTAGATGAGTAAATATAGAATGGCTGCATAGATTTGACAAAATATAAAGGAAGATAAGATGTAATCAGAAAAGGATCGAAGTGCATTTTTCTTAAATAACAATACATATACCGTGAGTAAACCACAAATGATACTTGCTTGCGAAAAATCCATTAAATCGATCATGTATCAAAGGTAACTATTTCTTCCTTTTTATTGAAAATACCTTTAATCGGTTACTTTTTAATGGTTATTGGTCTTTAAAATTCTTGTTTTTTAAAAAGACCGAACAGCTCGAACTTTACCTTGTGCAGAGATTTTATCTATACCTCTGACATCTCGATTAGGAACAGAATACGCATAGGCATCATAATCACCTCCTTCTGTTGAAGTCCAAAAATAATTTGTTGAAAATGGTGTACTTAAGTTTGTTTTCATGGCATTCATTTGAGAAGCACTAGGCAAATACCAATTTGTATAATTACCGCCTGTATAAGCTCTTGCTATTCCTGCGGCATAACTTGTTCCTGATCCTTCAACATTTATAATTATATTGGTGTTACTTAATCCAGTCTGCAAATCAGCTGAAGGGAAATCCTCGATTCCTGTGTCATTATTATATATACCTGCACCACCAGAAGATCCCATTGTACCATAGTTACTACTCCAAACAATATTATTAGGTGTTAAATCACCTGAAATAATTAATCCATGTTGTTGGTTTGCATCATACCCTATATCTCCAGCTTTAAGAATATAGGCAACAGTACCACCGCCATAGGTATTACCTACTGACAAATTTGTTTTAATACTAAATGCAGTAGGCGCAGAACTTGATGCTGCATAATTTCCATTGGTGGCAACGGTTGCTATTACGGTATAAGTTCCACCATCCGTAGGCTTTGTAGCACTTGGACCATAAGTAGTAATTCCGGTTCCTGTATAACTGTATGTGTAACTAGTTCCTGTCCCTGTATTCGTAGCAGCTGTTGGACCTTGTGGTGTTCCGGAAATATAATTATAAGTGCCAATGGTTGGCGTTACAGTAGGTATTGCTTGAGCAATAGTAAATGCAGCACTAGCAGTTGCAGCGTTATAATTACCATCCCCACTAGCACTTAAACTTACAGTTACACTATAAGTTCCTGCATTGGTTGGACGAGTTGAACTTGACGCATATGTCGTTGACCCCGTCCCAACATAAGTGTAAGCGTAAGTACTTCCTGTTCCTGTATTGGTGGCGGCATTAGGTCCTTGTGGCGTACTTGCTGTAAAAATATAAGTGCCAACAGTTATATTAATAGTAGGTGTGCCTTTTGAACTTGCAGTTCCCGCATAATTTATCCAACTGTTACCATTATAGTATTGTGGTTCTCCGTATGTACCACAATTGGAACAATAAATCATCAAGCCTTGTGCAGGATTTGTAATCGCTAATCGTTGAGCTATGGTCATTCTTGGAGGCAAGAAACCTTGCGTTGTTGAACTTGCTTCCAATATTGCAGAACTACTAGATTCAGTCGCGGCACCAACGATTACTTTTCCATTTACAGTTGCATTGTTTAAAACACCAACACTGGTTAAACTAGATCCTGTAATAGTTGTATTTAAAGAAGTCCCCATTAAAGTTCCAGCATTCGCCGCAACAGTAATATCACCTGTACCATCAAAAGCAATCCCATTTATATTCCTGGATGTTGCAAATTTGGTTGCGGAACTTGCTAATGTTGCAGTTGCCGCATTACCAGTTATACTTCCGCTTATGGGATTAGTTACTGATAAATTAATTAATGTACCCACCGAAGTTAAACTTGAATTGATTATAGTAGATTTTAAAGTTGTGCCAGTAAGTGTACCAGCATCTGCAGTTACTGTTATAGCGGCACTACCATCAAACGCAACTCCATTTATATTTCTTGCAGTTGCTAATTTTGTTGCAGTACTCGCAGTACCCGCTGTGGTTGCAGTTGTTGCAGAAGCTGCATTTCCATTGATACTTCCATTTATTGGATTTGTTACTGTTAAATTTGACAAAGTTCCAACGGATGTTAAACTTGAATTGACTACCGTTGAATTTAAAGAAGTCCCGGTGAGCGTTCCAGCATTAGCAGCAATCGTAATATCTGCTGTACCATCAAATGCAACTCCATTTATGTTCCTTGAAATAGCAAATTTTGTTGTTGTAGCCGCATTACCAGTGGTAGATTGATTAAGTGTAGGAAAATCCGATGCCACAGCAATACTTGGAACGCCCGTGCCGTTTGTATTTTTTAAAATACCTGTTTGAAGATCAAGTAAACGAGTCCCATTTATTCCTATTACATTGTACCCATCTGAACCTGTCATCAATGGCTTTATATCTCCATAGTGTACTGCATTAGTAACTAAACTATTATACCTAGAATTAATAGCATTGTCTCCAGTATTTGCTGCAAGTAAATTAGCAACATCCGTAATTAAATAACTATATCTTGTATTAACCGCATTATCTCCAGTATTAACCCCTGACAAATTTGCAACAGCAGTATTGGCAAGCATATTATTTGATATAGTACCAGTAGCAATTGAAGTTATATTACCAACACTTGTAACTACTCCAGTTAAATTAGCGTTAGTAGTAACTGTTGCTGCATTTCCTAAAATACTTCCATTGATAGGATTTGTGACTGATAAATTTGCTAGAGTACCTACTGATGTTAAACTTGAATTAATGATAGTTGATTTTAACGTCGAGCCTGCTAATGAATTTGCATCTACACTAGTGCCTATAGGTGCCTGCCAAATAGCATTACCAGAAGCATCAGCAGTTAAGACATCACCCAAAGTCCCTGACACTTTTGGATAAACCACTGAACCTAATTTTAAAGTTCCAGCGACTTCTAAATTTCCACTGTTACTTAATGACATCCCTATATTCGCACTAGGATTACCCATCCTAAATATCATTGATCCTGTACCAGCATTATCAAAATACATCCCTCCTTGCATGGTTCTAAAAACCATACTCCCATCTGCATCTAATTGAAAGGAACCGTTATAAGTGCTTGAGGGGTTGCCATCAATAACATTTGAATAAAATCCAATAGAAGAACCATTAGCATGGTTAGCACTTCTGGGATGTGATATTAAAGAAATCCCAAATTCATCCTCATCGCCTTGTCTCACCTCTAATGGAGAAGCTGGAGCATTTGTTCCAATTCCTACTCTTTTATGTGTCGCATCCCAAAATAAATTAGGATCACTACTTATTGAATTAGTACCATTAAAAAATGGTATTTCTCCGTTTGTATTTAAGCCATTACCTACTAATGGATTTGTTAATGCATCTTGTTTGTTATTGAAAATATTAAAATCAACGGCCCTTAAATACCCTCCTCTAGAATCAGTTACATAATCCATTGCATCTTGCTTATTATAAAACCTTGTATAATCAGTGCTATTTAATAATCCTCGATTAGTTGTATTCGCATCAGGAATGTTGAAAGTATGTGTGCCAGATGCACTTGATATATTAAAATCGACACCGGCTGTTCCAACAGCAAATAACTGAGAAAGGTCTGTTAAATTATTCATGGAACTAATACCAGCAATAGAGCCACTTCCAGAAGAAACTGGAGGAGCCTGCCAAACAGGATATCCATTATTGTCAATTGTAAGTACTTCGCCAATCGTTCCGAATGTACCATTTGCCTTAAATTTTCCTTGCCTTAAATTTAAATTGCCTTCAAAAATATTTACACCCCCAATATCAACATTTATTTCTCCTGGAAATAAAGAAGAACCATCATCACCGTAAAAAGCCCAATGATTTTCATTAGAATTGACTTCATCAAAAAAATCAAAAGACAAACTATTCTTTGAAAGTATTAAATTAGAAGATTGCTTATTAGCCGTATCGGTAACGGAAGAAACCATAAAATCATCTAGCAAATCTATTCTACTTTTATCTGCAAAATTTAATTGAATTCCATAATCAACATGATCAGCATCTTCTTGGAATGTTTCACTCCTTGTTTTAATCTTGAATGAAGGTCCATTACTTTCAATACTTGCATTTGGTAAATTTGTTATGCCAATATTGCTAAAATAAATATTTCCACCTGAAAATACAGGTCCTGGCAATGTAGTTATACCATATTCACCCAATTTCCATTCTTTATCATTTACCGAAAAACTAATTGAACTATTTTTAAGAGCTATATAATTTCTATTTGCATAATTTAATTGCACCCATTTTGCTCCATCTGGCGCATACAAATCAATAGACCCCAAATCGTCAGGGTTCTCTGCATCAATATTTTGTATATCTCCTATCCTACTTCCATTGGCAAAATCAATAGTAGTGGGGGTATTTGTTCCAATAATGCCTCCCATTGTGCCCATTACTAAATTATTTTGAAATGTTTTTTGACCTTCAATGGATTGACTAGTTGTTAAACTTACGACTCCATCAGTTAAAATATTTTCATACCGCAGATTAGGTGCATCATCTCCATTATTATCTCTTTTAACTGATGCAGTTCCAATTACAGACAATATTGCAGGATTACCCCCAGCTGCAGTCATTGTTATATTATTTAGAGAAGTGGCTGTAGCAATTCCCAAATTTGGTGTTACTAAAATTGGAGAATTTATTAAAGGGCTAGTAGACAAAACAACATTATCCGATCCTGTTGTTGCAATAGCCTGAACCATAGCAGTAGATGAGGTAGTATTACCAAGAATCGTATTGGTAGGTATACTTTGAAATTTAGCATAGCTCACTGCCCCATCGGCCAGCTTAATATTAATTATACCTCCATCTGCAATCCCTCCACTGGCCGCATTTGCATTTACATAAGCCTTTACTGCTTTTTGTGTTGGGTATAAGATATCACTTGGTGATACACCACCTAAATCAGCAGCTGTGGACTTATTTGCGGTATTTTCTTTTAATGAAACTGTTGTTGAAAAAGTGTTAGTTGAAACTTTGGAATCTAATGCGATCTGAGTTAACGTACTTATCGGTTTTGATAAATCGGATGTGTTTTCTACATAAGGAAGGCCTACCATGGCTTTAGTAATACCTGTAACAGTTCCGGTAAATGTGGGTGACTCAATGGGGGCTTTAAGTTCTACATCTGTAATATTAGCCTTAATTGCAACTGTCGTAGAAAATGTTGCTGTGGAAATCTTCGTATCTAGTGCCGCCTGTGTGGCGGTGCTAATTGGTTTCGCTAAATCACTCGTATTATTGATTTGATCTATACCCAATGCCGTTTTTAAGGCAGAGATCGAGGCGACGCCTGTTCCTCCTTGAGAAGCGGATAATACGCCATCTATGTTATCTGCATTTACACCATTTGCGTAATAAGCAAAAGGTACACTTTGTAAACGGGTGGTTCCCATCGCTGCAAAGCTGGTGCCTCCAGCGGGATCCATTTCGACTTTTAGGAACTTTGGATTAATTTTCCAGTTGACATCTGTGAAATTTCCCGTTTTTGAGATTTGAGTTCCATCTCCGATTACCACGGAGAAAATGCCTTGTGCATTTGTTATGACCTCTTTGGATTCTACGTATTCGACTGCTCCTGTTTCAGAACCTTGAATAACAGAGAAGCGAAGGCTGATTTTCTGAGTGGCTAAAACCGCCCCTGAAGAATTTCTACCAACACCTTGGAAATTAATGCCATTGTTTTGGGAAAAGGCAAAGAATGAAACGAATAAGAAGAGGATCGTATATAATTTATTCATTAGTTTATTTTAATGAATTTGAATGTTAAAGATTGTTTAAGATCGTCTGAGGACGAGTAGATTAGTCGAATGATATAGGTACCTCCTTGCAAATGGGAGATGTTTATTTCCTTTTCGAGGTAATTAATGTAATAAATGGATGGATATGTTTCAAGAATACGTCCTTGCTGGTCGATAAGATGAAATTCGCCAAAACCGGGTTTGGACAAAACTCCTTTGAGCCGAACATAATCGGTAGCTGGGTTAGGAAAAAGTGCGAGACCCTCACCTGCTTCAAATACACGATTGACTATACCTGTCACTAATGGCGTGAATGATTGAATGAATCCGGAACTTAAACTGAATTGATTAGTAATTTGAAAATAGGCAACGGAGGCAGATTCGCCTATGCTATAGTCGAGCGTTTTACTTGTTACTCCTCCCACATTTATTATTGTGGGACTTATACTTTGAGCGGGTGCTCTTAAAACAGAGATAAATAGTAAAAAGAAAAAAATACGATTCATGCAGTGTTAGAACGGTAGATCTAAAACTACTATAAATGATTTACGCCTGGAAGATTCTGCCTAATGCATAACTCCCAAGTTCAGAACTTGACACAAATATCAGGCTTTAGGTTTCAAATTAGCTGATTGATGGGATTGTAAATATTCAGAAGGAGTACAAGAATAGAACCTATTAAATGCTCTATAAAATGAGCTTTTAGAAGAAAACCCAGATTCTAACGCAATAGCTTCAATGGTAAAACTATCTAGGGTATTACTATCTACTTTGGTTAAAAAATGCTTTAAACGCATTTCATTTAAAAAATCGCTAAATCTCTTTTCGTAGTAATTATTAATGATATAAGATAAATCTCTGTTGGGGATATGTGTCTCAACTGCGACTTGGCTAATTGTTAAGTTAGGTTGAAGAAAAGTTGAATTATTCTTAAAATAGTTTTCTAAACAGTTTATTTCTTGTGAATAATCTTCATAGATAAAGGGGATTTTATCCACCTCATTTTCGATCAAATTTGATTTTGTTTCTCTGTATTTGACAAAGGGTAATCCAGTTAAAGTTTGAGGATAGATTAATAGATATGAACAAATGATAAAGAATGAAAGCCCAAGAAGAAAATTAGGTACGATGTTTATTAATTTATCTTCAAATAAATTTTCCATAAAGAAATATAATCCGATGGTAGAAAAATACGCCAGTAAAATGCACGAATTAGCTGTCGTGAATACTTTTAACCATTGCAGTACTAATCTAATTTGCTCCTCAATCTTCTTATTAGGGTTGTCTCGGTTAAATCGTATAATTAACCCCCATTGAAATATAAGATAAAAAATGGCTTGAATAGGCCTGAATAAAAAGAAAATATTTTCAGAGAAAAGACCTAGTTGCTTCTGAATCGAAAAGTTTTTATCCTGAATAGTTTTTGTAATTATCTCAATCTTGTAGTCATTTGGACTTAAATAAAAAGGTAAATAGTTAATGGTAAAATAGATGAATGGCAACAAATGAAGTATATCTATTTTATTGAATTTATGCTCATTAAATAGCATCGAACGCACATATAAATAGCCAAGTGGTGGTATCAAAAAAGTTATAGGTGCCGCAGATCGGTATAAAAATGGCACATGAATGATATTGCCTGAAAAAATAAGGATATAAATAGCCGCTGTCCAGATTTGGCTAAGAATAAAGAAAGATAGAATGTAATCTGAGAATGATCGCATGGCATTCTTCTTTATCAGAAGAACGTAAACTGTAAGTAATCCACAAATAATACTCGCATGTGAAAAATCCAGTAAATCAATCATGCATCAAATGTAGTAATTTCTTTTTCCTTTTTTCGTGAAAAATGCCCATTTTTGCAGCATGATTAGAGTATTTCTACTGGCAGTAGCCTCCGTGTTTGTCTTAATGTCTTGTGAAAAATCATCTGCTGAAATCGAAGCAGAGGTACGTGAATTGTGGGTACAAAATCTTCAAAAAGAGCACGTTACAGGTGTGGATGTCCTAGAAGTTTCCTTAGTTCAAAAGAGTGATTCTTTATATACCGGAGTACTTAAAACGAAAGAACCCGAGGGTACTTTCCTCTACAATGTAGAAGTAACAAACGCCGGAGATCAGCTTTCTTATGAAGTTATTGGAGATGGCATCCCTGCGGATGGTCGTAATAACCACGAACCGGATGATCAGCCAGCAGAGTCAGATAGCTTACACCAATAGTATTTTACCCGTACGTCCCTGAGTTTGATAGGCATCAATAGCCTCTTTGAATTGTGCCAAAGGAAAGGTTGCCTGTATATCTACGGTCACTTCTTGACTTAGTAGTAGCGAAAATACCGCCTTGATAGCTTTTTGAATGCCTACCGATCCTAATTCTTCCCACCACGAGCTCAACCACCAGCCCTCTACGCTTAATTTTTTGAAAATAAGTAGTCCTGAATTAAGGGGAATGGGTTCTTGACTTAATAGGCCAAAAACAAGCATCTTTCCGCCAGTTTTAAGGCAATTCAAGGCTTTGGCCCCCTGATCCCCTCCTACCGCATCAAATACATAATCAATGCCCTCAGGGAAAATCTCCTTGACTTTCTTCGTCAAGCTTTCTGTCGCTACGTCTATAACCGCCGTAGCCCCCAAATCCAATAAAGTTTGCTTCTGATCTGCTTGCCTTACCGTAGCGATGACGTGAATACCGCGCATAGCCGCTAATTGAATCACGACTTTACCCCAGGCAGATGCCCCAGCTGTAATCAATAACGAACCCCCTTTTTGCAAACCAGACGTCTCTAACATCCCATAAGCCGTCACCGGATTCACGAAAGCCTGGCAAGCCACCTCATCTGTCATACCGTCTGGAATGGGAATCAATCCCGCATCCGGCACACAAGTATATTCTTTCCACGTACCTACAGAGGTAAATAGTACACGGGTTCCCTTAGGGAAAGTAGCCGATTCTTCCACAACGCCAGAAGCTTCAAACCCTGCACTACTGGGTAGTTTAGGCGTAATGCCATATAAACCTTGCACAAACATCATATCCGATGGATTGATGTTACGAGCTGTGATGCGTACGAGTGCTTCTCCTGCTTTAGGTGTGGGCTTTTCGATTTCCTCTAATCGAAGTACATTTTCAGGCAATCCAGTTTCGTGAAATACGACTTGCTTCATGGTATGTTTTTTCCAGTGTTGGTAGCGTAAATTACCATATTATTTCTTTAAATTGTTTAAAAATAGACTAGAATATGCAGGCATTTTCATTGAAGAATCAAGTAGCCCTTATTACAGGCGCTAGCAAGGGAATCGGATTCAGTATCGCGGAGTTTTTTGCGGAGGCTGGAGCGAAGGTGGTCATCAGTAGTCGGGACCAACCTACTTTAGATCAGTTAGCCCAGGAATTACGAGACAAAGGATATGAGGCGACAGGCATTGCGTGCCACGTGGGAAAGATGGATCAATTGGCTCATTTAGTTTCAGAGACGATTGCCCAATACGGCCAAATTGATATTCTCGTGAATAATGCGGCGACTAATCCGACTTTTGGCCCGATTCACGATACGACGTTGGATGCCTTTGATAAGATTATGAACGTGAACCTGAAGGCTCCATTCGAGTTAATGCGACTCTGTTTACCACATCTTCAGAAATCTGCTAATGCGTCCGTGATTAACATTAGCTCTGTGGGCGGTATTTCTCCGGAACCCGGATTAGGGATTTATAGCGTGAGTAAGGCGGCACTTATTTCGATGACGAAGGCTTTTGCCAAAGAATGGGGCGACTTTAATATCCGTGTGAATGCCATTTGTCCTGGCTTGATCAAGACGAAGTTTTCGGAGGCGCTTTGGTCCAATGATAAAATACTGCAACATACGCTTCGTCAATTACCTATCAAGCGCATAGGTACCCCAGAGGAAATCGGAGCTACCGCCTTATACCTTGCTTCACCAGGAGCGTCTTACACGACAGGCGCAGTCATTACCGCTGATGGCGGTTTAACCATTTAACTATGTTTGTTTCAGATAAAGCGTTAGAATTAGTACCTCGTTACGGAGCATTCCTCGAGAAACACATCATTCCTTTAGAGCAAGGGGCCATCTATGGTTCTTTTCGGGCTCATTTGCCCGCCTTACAAGCACTGCGCGCTAAAGCGAAAGAGGAAGGCTTGTTCGCCCCTCACTTGCCCGTGTCACACGGGGGGCTAGGTTTATCCTTAGTGGACTTCGCTTCGATTTCTGAAGTGTTAGGTACGAGTCCTTTGGGACATTACGTATTTAATTGCAATGCACCGGATATCGGGAATATGGAGTTGATGCATCAATTTGCATCACCCTATTTACAAGAGAAATATTTACGGCCATTAGAACGTGGTGAGATTCGTTCTTGTTTTGCGATGACGGAGCCTGAGCATGCGGGCAGTAATCCGGTGCACATGTCTACGACCGCTGTACGAGACGGAGATGAATATGTTATCAATGGTCACAAGTGGTTTACCTCCTCTGCGGATGGGGCGTCTTTTACGATTGTGATGGCGGTAACGAATCCCTCGGCTGAAAATAAGTATGAACGGGCGAGTATGATTGTGGTGCCTTTGGATAATCCTGGATACCGCATGATCCGCAATATTCCCATTATGGGTGATGAAGGCGAAGACTACCTGTCACACAGTGAGGTGGAGTTCGTGAATTGCCGGGTGCCCGTTTCGCATTTAATTGGAACAGAGGGTTCCGGTTTTACGCTAGCGCAGGTTCGGTTAGGACCAGGGCGGATCCACCACTGTATGCGATGGATAGGTATCTGTGAGCGGGCTTTGGGGATGATGTGTGACCGAGCTATCGAGAGAGAGCTTAATCCAGGGCATTCCTTAGCGATGCAACAAACGATTCAAAACTGGATTGCGGAGAGTGCCGCGGAGATAAAAGCCTCTCGCCTCTTAGTTTTAAACACAGCCCATATAATCGAGAAAAAGGGTGCTAAGGCAGCCAAGGAGGACATTTCCACCATCAAGTTCTATGTTTCAGATGTGTTGATGAAAGTGATTGACCGGGCGATCCAAGTGCATGGAGGTTTAGGAATCACGGATGATACTTTGTTATCGTTCTGGTATCGTCACGAACGGGGGGCTAGAATTTATGATGGGCCGGATGAGGTGCATAAATCAGTTTTAGCGAAGAGCATTTTAAAATCACGGATGGGCTAATGGAAGGCTTTGAAAAATTACCCGCTTATTTAGGTGTTCCTTCGGTGGAGCTTACGGCCTTTCCTGGCGGATTCTCGAATCTGACTTATCAGGTATGCGCTGGTGAGGAGACGTATGTGTTGCGCAGACCTCCGCATGGATTGAAGATTGCCAAAGCCCACGATATGATTCGGGAGTTTCGCGTATTACAGGCCTTGGAAAAGGCGGGTTATACGAAGATGCCGCATCCCATTTCAGCCTGCGAAGATGAGTCTATCCTAGGGGCTCCTTTTTTTCTCATGGAGAAAGTGGATGGCATGATCATTAGAAATCGTCCACAGGCGGAAGCTTCAGCCTTGTTTTTTCATAGCCTTTCACAGTCTGCCCTAGATGTCTTAATCGATTTACACTCTTTGGAATTAAGCGATTCTGGCTTAGGTGCCTTAGGAAAGCCGGAGGGATATGCGTTACGACAGGTGCAAGGCTGGGCTGAACGCTTTCAAAGGGCGAAGACTACGGAAGTAACTTCCATTGAAGAAGCCTTTGATTGGCTCCATTCTACGCTTCCGAAAAATTCTGATGTCGCCTTCATTCACAACGACTTCAAATACGATAACCTAGTGATTTCTGTATCAGGAGAAGTTCAGGCCGTGTTGGATTGGGAGATGGCTACCGTGGGTGACCCGCTGATGGATTTGGGAACGACTTTGGCCTATTGGGCAGAGGCGGAAGATGAAGATATCCTGAAGATGTTTAACCTCTCGTATGTGCCGGGGAATTTTACTCGCCGCGAGGTGATTGACTATTACGCTTCCAAAACGGGGCGAGATGTGAGTAATATGGTTTTCTACTATGTGTTTGGGTTATGTAAAGTGGCTACCATCGCTCAGCAGATCTACCAGCGTTTTAGTTTAGGGTATTCGAAAGACCCGCGTTTTAGTGTTCTAAACCAAGTCGTGGAGGCCGCTGGCCGGAAAGCGATTGCATCCATTCAAACAGGTAACATATGAAAATCAATAATGTGTGCATCTTAGGTGCCGGAACTTTAGGAACAAGAATTGCTTTACAGGCTGCTTTGTCAGGCTTTCAGGTAGCTGTTTATGACATAAATGCGGAGGCATTCATGGCTTCGAAGAAAGTGATGGCTAAGATTCTTCGATCGCTTTCGCTGACGGATGAAATTATCGAGAAGATAAAATTTACGACGGATCCGGCGGAGGCCGTAGGGGACGCGGATATTATCTCGGAGTCCGTGACGGAGGAATTGCCTTTGAAACGTCAAGTGTGGGCACAATTTTCCGCTTTAGCGCCAGCTAAGACGATTTTTACGACGAATACCTCGTATTTATTGCCGTCTATGTTAGTGGATTCGGTGGATCGCCCTGCCCTATTTTGTGCCTTTCATTTTCATGATGTGTTTTATTCCAAAGTGGTGGATATCATGCCGCATCCTGGTACGTCTGAAGAGGTGGTGACCTTATTAGAAGATTTTGGCAGAGCGCTGAAACAAGTCCCCGTGATCGTGAGAAAAGAGAATCCGGGCTATGTGTTTAATTATATGCTGATGGCCGTGATAGGCGCAGCGGGTAAGTTAAGGACCAAAGAAATTGCGAGCATCGAAGATATAGATAAGTCCTGGATGGTGAACTTCCATATGCCCATGGGACCTTTTGGAATACTGGACTCGATTGGATTAGATACCGCTTGGCACGTGACACATAACCTGGAAGATGCAGGTTCGCAGGCTTTTGCAGCCCTATTAAAGACCTATATCGACGCTGGGAAGTTAGGAGAAAAAACAGGGGAAGGATTTTATACTTATCCTGCCCCTGCTTATAAAGATCCTGATTTTCTTATTTAATCAGGTTGGTAAATTCGTTCCGCATTTTTTAATACTTCGGCTTTGTCCAAAGTCATCACCTTCGTCTTCTGCGCCTGATACAGTTCGCGTTGATCCGCGAAGTGTTTCGACTCCGGATGTGAACTCGCTCCAAAGGTATTCACCGTCTCTATCAGTGGCAAACCGCCACCTTTGGGAAACTTCACGAATCCGATATAGGCATCGCCTGAATTCATTTTACGTTGTGATTCGCCTATAGGCTCAGACATAACTGCCGCCAACACATCTGGCATACCTGCTTGTGGCCAATCTTGATCTCCCCTTTTCAGGCGTTGGAACTCCCCTAGCGTCACGTCCAAACGTCCATAGTGCTTCATTAGGAAATCGTGCACGTATTGCGTTAGCTCCACCGCTTCCGATTCTGTCAAGGGATCTTTAGAGGCTGTATGTCTGATTTTAGATGCCCCATAATAAGCAATGTTATAATACAAAGCGCCCACACTCTCGATATTGGTCACGTGATTCCATTCTTTCAAGCCTTTGATAATAGTCGCTATGGCCGGGTATTTAGCTGCATCTAGCGTGAAAAGTACCGAAGCATCGTATCCATAGGGATATAAAATCTTCGCTGGCAATTGACGATCGAACTTGATGCGCTTTAAATCTTCCCAACCTATTTTGTCGTAGGTATCAATTAAGTCCTTAGCCCGCTGTGAACGGTTATTGTGGTAGGTCTCGTATCCGTCGTATTTATCATAGTTCGCCGGATTCAGATTCTCGTTTACCGCCGTCGCCATAAAGGGCGAGTGATTCGTGTTGAACAAATACCCAGCCGCTGGATTTAGGTGCTGCGGTAATTCATTCAGTGGTTTGAATTTTTCCCAAAGTGTCTCCCGCGTATTTCCGGGTAGTGTGGAGGCCCAGTTGTATTTGGCATTACGGTATGGCATCTTTCCATTCGAGATATAAAAGATATTGTCCTCCTTATCTGCGTACATGATGTTGAACATAGGCAGGTGATTCTGGTTTAATGCCGCCTTGAATTCCGTGAAGTTCGTAGAGCGGTTCATCGCGTACCACTGCTGAAGAGCGCCGGCGTCCATTAGAGACGGAAGACGTAAGGAGAAATAAGCACCTTTGGGCGATTTCACCGTAGGGCCATAAATCGATTCGTAGGCCATCTTAGAAACGGGGAAAGGAATGCCTTTGATGTTCAGCTTTATTTTTCTCTTTACCAAAGGCAACCATTCGCCATCTACCTCGTATTGACCCGGATGTGCTTTGTCCGTCTTTAATTGATATACGTCGATTTTGTCTTGGAAGTTCACCGTATGTGCCCAAGCAAGATGAGGTGTTACTCCGTGGAAGATCAATGGGCCACCCGGGAATAAACCTCCTAAGATATTCCAACCCTCTTCAGACTGCACATGTGCCTCGTAGAAAGCCGTAGCGCCCTCGATAGGCTGGTGCGCGTTAATGACTAACATCGGCTCTCCTGTCGCCGATTTCGAGCCCTTAATGGCAAAGGCATTACTTCCCTCTCCTGTAAAGCCGGGAAGCGAGGGAATGGAGCCATCGAGGATTTTGGGCAAAGCCTTATCCACTCCACAGAAGATCGCCACGGAAAACATCGTCGTTGCGATATAATCTTCGATAGCAATGGGAAACACGTGCTTATTCACCACTTCCGATGGATGCGCTTTCCCGTAGGCCTCTAGACCCATCAAATACCCTTGCACGAGTTGCAAGAATTTAGGATCCATCGACTTAATCTGCTGATCGACCACCTTGCGGGTATTCAATAAACCGAAGACAAAATCTACCGGCGCGCCTTTCTTTCCTAACGCAGTGCCTAATTTGCCCTTACCCGTCAGGATAAGTGTCTGTATGGTCTTAAAGTCATCCTCTGAATGTGCCCAAGCTAAACCATATGCCACCTCAGGGTCCGTAGGAGCAAAAATGTGAGGTACGCCGTAGGTATCACGCGCGATAGTGATTTTATCCTTGCGGATAATCGGTTGTTGGGCATTTGCCCAAAAAGTAATCAGACAAAGAGCTAGTAGTTTTAATTTCATTAGTGAGGTTTTGCGAGTAAATTAGCTAGTAAACGGTAGGCGCCTGGAACGCCAGCCGGTAATTCCCGGAAGAAGACCAATCCGGTATAAATGAATTGACCTTTTCCGTATTTGGTTACAGCGATGTTTCCCTTGTTTTGGGATTCACCCGGGTCTGAAAATCCTAATGGAAACTCAAAGTGAGGGTCAGTTGTTTCGGCGGTATAAATACTGCGTTCTTGAATCCAATCCGTAAAGTCGTTTTCGCTGATTTTATTAGGACTATTCAATAGCGGATGAGTAGGCAGCAGGAATTCCGGCTTAGCCTCTTCTTTCGTAATTCGGTTACGCGACACTAATAAGGGATAGGGCGACATGCTCGACTTCATCGGGCCTAAAAAACTAGCCGTATTGTATTGGACCACGTAATTGCCGCCGTTTTCGATGTATTTCATGATCTCAGGATATCCATTTTCCCAATAGTCATTCGTGTTGTAAGCACGCACGCCTGTTAAAACCACATCGTATTTCTGCAGATTCGCTGCCGTTAAGTCTTTCTCCGCTAAGAAGTCCACCTCGTAGCCCATTTGTTTTAATGCCTCTGGGACTTTATCGCCGGCGCCTTTGATATAGCCTAAGCGATTTCCTTTCTTCGCGAAGTCGATGTGCAATAAGCTCAAGTTTACGGGTGTGAAATAGCGTTGGGTGGGAATATGTGGGTATTCGATGGTTTGCAAGGTTAGGGAATCTACCCAGTTGTCTGTTCCGGACGAAATGTGCAGTTGGATGTTGCTCGATAGTTTACCTAGTGGTACCGATGCTTCAGTAAAGGAAATAGGCCATTCCTGCTTCTCTCCTGCTTTCATTCCGTCTTTTAATGGGATATTTGCCAAAACCGTAGCTCCCGACTTCACCTCGATTTTACCTGGCTTTAAGGCCGCTAGCGCTGTGATGTAGAGGTTGGTAGTTTTCGTTACCTTACTACCCTTAGGGAGTAAGACCACGTTCGAACTTAAACTAAAGACCGTTTTAGGGGTCACGGCAATCGGTTGAAGAATTTCCCCTTTCACTGGATCGATGATCAATTCTTGTACGGGTCGTTCTATAGCAAACTCTTCCCCTTGAATGTGGAAGATTGCTTTTGCGGTATACGCTGGATCTACCTTAGCTTGACCGATCTTCTGTTGATCACTGACATTAAAATATCCTGTGGCTTTCGTTTCTTGTATCCAATAAGGTTGTGTGATGGGCGCGGAGGCCGTAATACTGCGATTGAAAGGATATTTTTTATAGGGTTCAACAGTGCCCTTAATGGTCGAATCTATTCCTGCGAAAGCAATCTTCACATTTTCCACCCGAATAGGTGCGCGAACAATAAATTCCGTTTTGATGGGTAGTTTTTCGCCGACTGCAACAATTCCTTGTGAGGTTGTGGCTCCGAGGTAAATTCCTGCAGCATTGACTACCCAAGCATTGATTTCGTTTATTTTCTTCTGTGTCCACGGGCTTTTAGGAAGCGCTTGGATGGATTTTTTTAAGCTGATTAGAGCCGAAATGCTCTCGTAAGGTTTTGCTGGATTGTAGCCTTTGATGATGGGTATGATAAGCGTATCGATGTTGGGATTTACTCGATTCCATGAAGCGTCTACGCCATCCCACAAATATTCTTTGGGAGCCTCACCGCCTAAAGTCGCGAAGTATTCCGTACTTCTTCCCCGGTCTACCTCAAAGCCAAAACCTTGGGATTTGTGTTGGCTACGACTGAAAGCGGCTAGTTCGCCGGTGCTTTGGCCTAAAAAAGGCAAATAATCGCCTATGTTGACTTTAAATTGGGAGTCAGAAATAGTAGAATTTCCGGTAGAACCCGGGAAACGGAACGTATTCCATAATAAGCGTTTCGCCTGCCAAACATCTACTCCCTTTTTCAATTGTTCTGGGAACATCTTGGGATCTGCCGCTGCTTTATAAGCTTCGATGGCGAGTGCCGCGGAGGCCGAGTGATGTCCGTGTCCAGCCCGCGCATCAGGTGGAAAACGCGTGAAAATGATATCTGGACGTGTTTTTCGAATGACCCAAACTAAGTCTGATAGGATCAGTTGCTTATTCCAAAACGCCAAAGCCTCATCCGTCGACTTCGAAAAACCAAAGTCAAACGCACGGGAAAAATACTGATTCGCCCCGTCAATTCTTCGTGCAGCCAGTAATTCCTGAGTTCTAATTAATCCTAAAGGCACACCTTGCTCGTCGCCGATGAGGTTTTGGCCCCCATCTCCCCTTGTACAGGCAAAATAGTTTGTCTCCCAATGTTGTTGTTGTGCAAACCACGTCAGCATATGCGTGCTTTCATCATCTGGATGAGCTGCTACGTGTAAAACGGAGCCGAGCACGCGCAATTTTTGCAAATCTTCCCCTAATTGGGCAGAGGTGCGTTGTTGCGCTAAAACAGGAAAGGCCAATAAGGCCAAAAGAATGAGTTTTTTCATTAAACTAGCATATTTCTATTCCAAGGACCGCGATAATTTCTAGCTAATAAGGCTGTTGCTTCTGGGTCATTTAATACGGTTTTTGTTCCTGGATCATAGGAAAGAGGTCGACCTAACTTCATGGAAAGATTCGCAATAATGCAGGATGCGGTAGATATATGTCCTTCTGAAATGTCAGCGATGGGTTTTGAACTTTTATCGATCGCTGCTAAGAAATCCAGCATATGCCCACGAGTAGCAGGTGCCGCATTTAATTCGATGCGATCTTCTTTTAGATCCTCCGGATACTTTTCTTTTTCATAAACCACGTCCATGTGCAGTTTCTCCCCTTTGGGATCCGTAGGCGTGAAATCGTATTTCATGGTACTCATTCGTAGAGTCCCTTTCTCCCCATAAATGGTTAAGCCCCATGGATATTCTGGGTCTGGAGCAGTGCCCCAGCTTCTATGTTGCCAAACACAATTCAAACCATTGTACTCAAAAACGGCTGTTTGTGTGTCAGGGATGTTGGATTTGCCCTCTTTTTGGACATAGATCCCTCCCTCAGAACTTACCCGGTTAGGCCAACCTAAATCTAACATCCAACGCGCTGTATCGAACATATGGATACACATATCACCCATAATTCCATTACCATATTCCTCAAAAGTTCTCCACCAGCGGGTATGAGGTAAACCGTCATAAGGACGTAATGGCGCAGGTCCCGTCCACATTTCGTAGTCAAAAAAGTCAGGAACGGCTTGAACTGGCGGATTACCATTATTGCGCATATGGTAATAGCAATACATTTCTACATGAGCTACTTTACCTAATAATCCTTTGTTGATGATCTCTTTTTTGGCTTGGATCAAGTGTGGCGTACTCTTACGTTGAGTTCCTACCTGAACTGTTTTGCCGTATTTTCTAGCGGCAGCGACCATCGCCTCACCTTCTAGTACATCCACTGAAATGGGTTTCTGGACATAGACGTGTGCACCGGCTTTCACCGCATCAATCATCTGTAAGGCGTGCCAGTGATCTGGGGTACCTACAAGGGCGATATCTAATTCATTTTCCTTTAATAATTGGCGGTAATCGCCGTATAATTTCGGCGTTTTACGCGATTTTTGACGGGCTGCTACTAGCTTACCAGCTTCTGTTAACATATTTCGATCCGGATCGCACAAAGCCACTACCTCTACGGGTACGACCTGCATCAGACGGAATAAATCGCTCTTTCCATACCAGCCGGCGCCTATTAAGGCCACTCGGTAAGGACGTGTTGGATTCACTAAATCTAATCCATAAGCGCCAAAGGTAGACAAGGCTAATGCTGCAGATGCCCCTTTCATGAAATGTCTGCGGTTAATGTTGAATGTTTTCATAGTATGATCGTTAGGACTGATTCAGCTGGTATTTCTAGGTTTAGTTTGTCTACGCTAATGTTTTTTTGGCGACCCTCATTTTGGATTAGTAGTACAATTTTTCCATCCGGTCGTTTAAAGGCAGCTGCCTGAATACTTTCAGGAACTTCAAGCCCTATTCGAACCGAACCTGCCGGTACAAATCGCGCAGCTTGCATAACAATATAATAGGATTGATTTCGAATGATGTCCTGACCTGAAATGGTTAGAGCGCCTAAACATTCCGTGCAACCACCTGGAGTATGTGGCCCATAGGATGGATCATTCGCTAAATTCCATTCAATGGCCGTTTTTGCGTGGTTATTCACCGCGCCCAAAATGACATTCTTTACGTGCCACATAAAATCACCCGTAAAATCTCCCTTATAGCCCGTCCATTGTTCCGTAAAATAAAGGTCTTTATCCGGATGCGCCGCTTTCACTTTACTCATCGCAGAAATATCTCCATTGTACAAGTGAAAGGCCGATCCACTCACATATTGTTTAGCATCCGCATCATTTAATAAGTCGATGGCATATTCTGGATGATCGCAATTGTGGTCATAGACGATGATTTTTGAAGTGATTTTTCGTTTTTTGAATACAGGCCCTAAAGCTATTTTGATAAAATTCGCCTGCATTTCAGATGTCATCAACATACTGGGATTGTTGCCTGGATGAAGTGGCTCGTTCTGAGGTGTTAATGCCCAGATCGTAATTCCTTCATTTGCCATTTTTTCTATGTAGGTGGCAAGGTAATTGGCATAAGTTGTATAGTGCTTTTCCAAAAGTGATCCGCCTTTACTCTCCCCATTATCTTTCATCCAGGTGGGTGGAGACCAAGGTGTGGCCATTAATTTTATCGCTGGATTAATGGCTATAATTTGTTGTAAAACGGGAATCAAATCGGCTTTTGAGGGTTCTAAGCTGAATTTTTTAGGCTTATCCTCATAGGAAAATACCGTCGCATCTAAATCTGTTGCCCCTACCCCGATTCTTAAAACGGAGATTCCGTTCTTACCAAAAAGTTCCTGTAATAAAGCAGCTCTTTTCGCGGGTTCTAATTGCTGAATTAATTGAGCGCTACCGCCTGTTAATGTGAATCCGAATCCATCGATGCTTTGAAAGGTCTGTTCAGGATGCACTACAATCTTGGCTCCTCTGAATTCAGAATAGAGATTTTCGGTCTTTTGAAAAAAGGATTTCTGTTTAGGTTGACTTAGGTACAGCTCCGATTGGCAAAAACAGAAAAACGGCAAGCTTACTAGCAGCAATAGTTTTTTCATAGGTTTAATTTTCATTAAAGGTATCGAATATTTAGAAAAAAATAAACCGCCTTTTTTAGGGGCGGTTTATTGTTAGGAAAAGAGTCGATAGTCCGAAGTCCGTAGTAAAAAAAGGTCCCGGACTCATTCCCTCCGGACTAAATCCCTCCGGACTAAATCCCTCCGTACTATTTCTTCCGTTTCATTGCGGCGGCCTTATGACCTGAGAGCGATTTGTGTGAATCTAACCCTATAATAGTCACAGATCCACCTCCGCGTTCATAATCGTGCTTAAAGTGCTCGAAATTTTCCATTACGGAGTGATCGACAAGATGCGTTTTGGAAAGGTCAATTGTTACATTGAATCCGGATGGAATGGCTTCTAGTTTACGTTTGATCCCCAAGTAATTTGTGAATACCGCGGCATCAGAAATCTCGACAAGGTAAGCGTCATCCGTGAATGAAACCTCTGTAGGTGCGCTGAAGATGGCTTTTAAAGGTTTTCCGTTGAATAGATTGACTAGTATTTCAGTTAAAATACCAGCTCCAATTCCCACCAATAAATCCACTCCTAACGTGAAAATAATGGTCACTAAGAAAATCAATAGTTGCTCCTTCCCTTTCTCCAAGGTGTGGATGAATTCTTTCGGGTGGGTTAACTTGATACCCACTGTAATTAACATGGCTGCTAATGCTGTATTCGGGATTAACTCAATTAAATGAGCGGCTAATAAGACGAATACTAAAATAAAGAATCCGTGGAAGAAGTTTGCCCACCGTGTTTTGGCCCCATTCGCAATATTAGCGGATGAACGCGCTACCTCTGAGATCATTGGTAAACCACCTAAAAACGCGACCAATGTATTCCCGATACCGGTTGCAATCAAATCTTTGTTCGCATCTGATTTACGTTTGTAGGGATCTAACATATCCATGGCTTTTACCGTCAAAAGGGATTCCAATGTACCCACTAGGGCAAACATTATCACAAACTTGATAAACGTTCCAGTTTGAGTGAAGCCTTTAAAAGAGGCATTCAATTTGATATTATCTACCAAATTCCCAATGTGAACAAGGGCATATCCTGGTTCAGTGGTTTGAAAGTCCATGATTAATTCTGCCGGAATCGCAATCGCTAAAACAACTAATGGCGCAGGGATTTTTTTAATCATCGGGTTCTTAATATAAGGCCATCCCATCATAATGACTAAGCTGATCGCACCGATTAAAGTCGCTTTGGGATCCCAATTCGCAATAAATTCGGGAATAGAAGCAAATAATTCTAATGGCTCCTTCCCTTTTGCAAGAATCGGATTCACATCTAAAAATACTGGAATCTGCTTGCCTATGATGATTAATCCAATCGCTGCTAACATACCATGCACGGCAGAAAGTGGGAAGAAATCCATCAATTTACCCAGTTTGAATACCCCGAAAAGGATTTGGACTAAACCCGCTACCACCATCGCTCCTAGGGCTAAGTGCCAGCCTTGTTCTCCTCCGCCAAATTCAGCTACTGCTCCCGCCACAATCACAATTAATCCAGCTGCAGGTCCTTTTATGGTTAAACGTGATCCACTAAATAAACTGACAACGATACCCCCAATGATGGCGGTAAGTAAACCCATAATCGGAGGGAAATCCGATGCTTTAGCAATCCCTAAACTTAAGGGAAGCGCTAATAAAAAAACAATAAATCCAGAGGCTGCGTCTGACGCATAGTTCTCTTTTAATCCAGCTAGGCCGTCTTTAGGTATATTCTTCATCTTAAAAATATCTGTTTGAAAAGGTAGCATGGGTTCTATAATTAGGACCCATAAAAATGCGTGCATAAATACGTATCACCGCTAATCCATCCAGGATAAAGCTGAGCGATACGATGCCTGCTAGTAAAAATTGATCTTCGTGAATATGTGAAAAGATTAAATCCTCTCCTATGAACGTGGGAGTTATCGGAAATCCGGTCAGGCCTAAACATGCTAACAAAAAGATTAGCGCAATTTTGGGATGGTTTTCTGATAATCCTTGGAAACGATTTAAGGTCATTTTCCCCTCTTGCTGAAACAAACGTTGCAAACATAAGTATCCCACAAGTCCTGACACCATAATGCCACTTAAATAAAGCACTGACTCAAAAGAATCAAATTTCTCATTCAGTGAAATGGCTAAAGCAATCCAGAAATGGTTCATAATCACTAATATCCAGCTTAAACGAATACTTCTGCGTTGTGTAAAGGATTTGAATACGAGCACTAAGCCGATTCCTGCAAACACAACTGGTAGCCAATGTAAAGCGGTGGCGTTCATTTGGTTTTCATTGATCAGGTAATAACTAATGCCAAAAGCAGGTACAAAATAGGCCATCAAACGTTTTCCATTTAGGAAATTCAGTTTGTTGCCTGCCCATTTCATTGGATTCCACAGGTATTTGTACAACATCGAATCTAAATTCCATTCCTTTAGGCAGAGTACATAGAGTGTATTACGCCATTTTAGAGGCAAAAATCGCTCAATAGAACGAGCTCTAGGCTCGAAGTGGTAGAATTGTTCTCTGATCAAATAGGAAACCACGGATGGCGAAACCAATAATTGATAGGTTCGTAGAAACGCATTACCAGCGAAATGGAACAAGGCTAATTTTTCAAACCCAAGTGAAACTTCGATGAAGATCAAGCCTATTTGCGCAATGGAGGCATAGGCAATCTGGCTTTTCACCGATGATTGAACTCGGGCAATTCCAGTCGCCACTAAAGCCGTCAATAAGCCTAATCCTGCTATTAGAATTCGCACAGAAGTCTGATTTTCCCAAAAAGGGAACGTTCTGAGCATTAAAAAGACCCCGATATGCACCGAAAGTGAACCATAAAAAATAGCTGAAGACGGTGTAGGACCTTCCATTGCGCGCGGTAACCAAGATGAAAAGGGTAATTGAGCTGATTTTGCCGATGCAGATAGTAAAAACATCAAGGAGATAAATACCCCGATGATACTATGTGTTTGCAAATGCTCGTGAACCAATTCAGCATTATTCAATTGGGAAAAAGTAATGTTTTGGCCCCATAAATGATGACTCGCCCACATTGCTAAAATAATTCCCACATCGCCAATACGGTAAATAGAGAATACTTTCACCGCATTCTTCACCGGCAAATAACGTTCGCGGTAGAATGAAATCAGTAAGAAAGACGAAATTCCTAGAATTTCCCATCCGATGAATATGTCTCTAAATTGCCAGAAAGTGTTGTCACACAATAACCCACATAGAAAAAAAGCGTGGTGTTAAAAAAGCGCTTATACCCTGCTTCGCGGTGTAAATAATAGCGAGAATACAAGGTCACCATAAAGGTTAATAGGGCTCCCACAAGCAAATAGACCGCTGTTATTTTGTCGAATAGAAAATCAATTTGGAAGACATATTCCTCGTTTTTAAAGAGGATAATGTCATTGATTTGTATCGTCTCAGCGCCAGTAAAAAGCCAATAAGCGATGAATCCTGTTGCGAGACTTAATTGAATCGCTAAGGTGCTAAAGGCTGTAACAGAAATGAGTGTCTCGTTCTTTTTTGGTAAAATTAAACTCACCAAAAAGCCGAAAATAGGCACCCAGATAAATAAATGGAGGGTTAAATTCATGGTTGGATTAATTTTGATTGAGTAGATACACAGGGAAATTTTCTTGCGACGACGCTAATAATTCATCCAAATTATCAATCTCTTGGATATCCTTTGTTAGCGGTTCGTAAGGCTTAAACTCCCCTTTTTCAAATACAGACAACTCTTTCGTCTCTGGATTAATCGACACGAGTTTCACCCAGTCATTGATGAACCATTCATAGGTTTCTTCGGCCTTTTGGATGGTTTTCAATACAATTTCAGGGAAGTGCTCCACGATCAACAACAAACGAACGGGGTCGTGAACTTCGGTCATCTGAGCCGGTAAACCCGGTCTTAAATCACCATCGATTCCATTGGCCACCCCAAAAAGTCCCATCACATTGTGCGGTAACTTCGTCCCTGCGCCTAATTTCTCGCCATCCACTCTAGAGAAGTAATATTCTAAATTGATTCCACCACACACAGGTGCAGCTGCTTTCAAAATGTTGAATAAATACGTTCCATCGGGATCTACGCGGTAATCAAAGGAGTTCAAGAACGATCGGCGATCTAAGAAAACCCCTTTCGATAATTCTCTTCGACCCACGATGCACAAGGCATTCGTTGCGTGATTTAGTTCTGGACGAGGCTCAAAGATGGATACAGAACGGGTTCTGATTTTCTCATGTATGTCACTTGATCTCGCTGAGGTGTTGATGGACTCAAAGCGTCTTGAACGTTCTTTGGCATTATTATCTAAAGCCTTTTCAAACAATTTTACGTGTTCCGCGTGCTTGATTTTATAATCTGCATACGTGATTTGTTCATCGTAGAAAACGACATCATCGCGAGTCGTGTCACGTAAACCTCCCACGAATACCGTCGTTTCCGGAATATGAATTCCTTTTTCACTTAGAATCGCACGCACCTCTGGTTTATTGGCCATTTGGCTGATGACACGGGCATTAACTGAACCAGCACGTCCTGAACATGCGCCACAATCATAGGCCGCATAATGTGGATTATTCACCGAACTGGCTCCGTGACCAATCACATAAACGATAGGGGCAAAATTGTCCACTAAGCCGATGCTTCTCAATAAGTTTTCAACTCTTACTGCCATTTCTTCGATTTGGAACCCTACTTGAAGTCCATTCTCCATCGCTTGGTAATCCACCCGAATGGTCGAGAATTTATCTACGTGTTTCAATGAAGACGCAGTCGCAGGACTCATCGACGGTTTGAATAGGTTAACGAAAAGCTTAGCTGCAGACCAAAATCCAAGTGTTTGGCTAAATAACCAACCTGTATAGAAATTATGACTGTGCTTCGAGAAATGGAGGTCTGCTCTTAACTTTTTCTCGCTTCCCTCCTCTTTGATTAAGTAGTTAGGGGTAACTGGAGCGGGACAAAGTTTGGTATAAAATTTACCACCTACCGGCTGATAGTAAAACTCCACAGAAAAGAATCCCGGAGTTCCATAGGTATCACAGGCTGGATCTAATGCCTCCAAATGACGTCTAAACGAACATTCCCGGTCATCAATGCAAAACATCGCTTGGAAGCTTTTCAAATGCGGTTTAATGGAGTCCACCTTTTCCATTTGCAAGCCTTTTAAAACTTGATCATAATAGGTCCATTCAAAGGCTTCCTGCCACAGACTCAACACATCCAACTTTTCCGAATAAGCAATCGGATCATGCAAGGGAATAATTTTCTCTGTCGCGAAATGGCCAATTGGAGACCAGGATTGCTTTAACTTATAGTTCAGCGCATCAAACTCTAACAATAATTCAAATAGAATTAAGTCTTCTAACTTAATCAGACGGGTATCTAATAGGGTCTGAGGCAAATCTTCTACCGTAGAAACCATTCCTGACCATCCCTGGTGAGAAAACTGTTGATCGTATAAATACTGCTCATACAGTTCTTCCTTATCCCCCACAACTTTCTTAAGCAAGTCCGTTATACTCAATTCAGGATCCAATAAGAGTTTTTTCGTTTCCTTATTGTAGAAAATACTCGCGAAACTGGTGCTTTCAAGTGTGCGAATCGCTTCTAAAAAGGATTTGCCTTCTAAAGGGAAATTCCAGATGGAAATACCTTGGTCTAAAAAGCTACCAATGATTCGAAATAAGGTAGGATGTACTAAGGAATCCAAGTCGATTCCAAATGTTGTTTTCCAAATTCCACGTAAGGCTCCCACTCGTCCAGGTTCAATGCTAGGATATTCACCAAATAGTAATTTTCCCTTCCAAGTTTCAGCATCTCCCTTTTTATCCAATAAAATTCGTTCTAAAATATCCTCCGAGATTCGCCCTTCTTGATACATCGATCGAAAGGTCTCTAATTGGAAATAGACTTGGTAACCTAGTTTTACATGCGCGGTGGCTAATGCTTCGTGAAACGCTAGGTTTTGGAATGCATGTAAGGTATTGTGGTGCACAAAGTCCATTAATGGGGCTTGTGCTGGCAAAAAGTGCTTCAGTTCATGAATCACATGATGCTCATCAAATGAGGTTGGCATATTCAAATAAATTAAAATGTAAAAAATACGATAGTATCGTAGGCTTTTTTTACAGTCTAATATTTCTGAAAGTCAAGAAAATAGGTGTTTTTAAAAAGGCGATTGCCTTAGTAGGAAAACCTGTATTTGCCCTAGAAATGGAGATATCTACAGGTGAAAAAAGCGAAGAGACTTTATGTAAAGCAAAAGGAGTAAATAAATTATCGTCCTCATTCTCTGTCGTATCCTCTTCGAATAAAAAATCCATAAAACCATAGTCAGATGACTCGGTTTTATGGATTTGTTGTGATTTTTCTTTTTGAATGGAAGCTTGCACCCCATCCACTTGTACTTTCGACGCCATAGACGTCAAAAACAAGAGTGAGATGAACAATAAGTATATTTTGTTTAGCTTCATTTCAACAAATATACGCTTATTTTAGGGATGATAAGTATTCCACCACATCTCTAATTTCTCGTTTACTCATCAAAGAACCCATTGGTGGCATACCAGATGGCAAGTTTTCTCTTGATTTAATGCGCGTAACAGGAATACGTAATGGTTCTGCATCATTCGTCTTTAATTGCACTAGTTCATCCGTTTCAGAAATAATGGAACCTGAAACTTCTTGTCCATCTGTCAATACGAAATTCGTGGTACCATAACCTGGAGAAATGCGCGCACTCGGCTCGATCAGAGCCTGTAACAATTGCTCTCTCGTTAATCGGGAGGCAACTCCCTTTAAATTAGGACCAACATTTGTTCCTTCTCCACCTACAATGTGACAACGTACGCATTGTACGGTTGAATTATAATTAAAGATATTACGTCCATCCGCCACTGAACCGCCATACAAAGCTTCTTTGAACTCGTCTGTTAACGTTCCTTTTACTTTTAGCGCATCGAGTTTTGCCACTAATTTCTCCT
The DNA here is from genome assembly GCF_042715595.1 of Aquirufa esocilacus. Taxonomy (NCBI): domain Bacteria; kingdom Pseudomonadati; phylum Bacteroidota; class Cytophagia; order Cytophagales; family Flectobacillaceae; genus Aquirufa; species Aquirufa esocilacus. The sequence goes on from NZ_JBBKXX010000001.1 coordinate 701,438, forward strand.
CATTATTGGCCTCTACTGCCTCCATAAGGTCTAATTTAATTCCAGAGGGCAATTGATTATCAACCATTTTCTGAATCAAATCGGCTAAAATAGCAGAGGTGTTAGCCGGCTTCATTTTGGCCATACTTTGCAACAGCGATTGCTGCTCGGTAAGCGATCCTTTTTCGAAAATTGGTTTGGTGATCGCTGGTAATTCAGCGGCACTTAGTTCAATTTTGTTCAAATTGCTTAAGGCGATACCGCGGACATTTTTGTCCTCATCGCTGATACCTTTTTCTAAGATTGAGGCTAATTGAGGTGTTTGAAGTTCTGCCAGAGAACTCAATAAAGCTGCCCTTACTTTCGCATTTGAATTATTTCTAAAAAGGTTGATTTCAATCTCCGTAAATGATTTCAGTTGTAACTCTGCTACTAATTTAGCCGTTGCGATTAAGACATCTGGATTTTCTGAAGCCAAGAATCCTGGAATTTTGGGTTGAATACGCGCAATCACATCAGCTGGATTTCTTTCCAAAGCACCTCTGTGGCGTCCATCCACTCGGTCCATCACGGATGGATTTGCCCAAGAACCTAAGGTCGCGATGGCTTCCGCACGCAAAGATTCAGGAATTCCCGTTCTTTCAGAATAAGCAATCAATAAATCAATCTCTTTCGCCGAGCCCACACGTAAACACGCATTGATGGCTCTTCTAATAATTACCTCCGACGTAAATCGCGAATCAGCTAAAGTCGCCGCTAAAGCTGGCAAAGCTGCAGGAATAGATTCATCATCGTTAATCGCTCTCGCCGCTTCCGCAACGATGTATTCATCCGAATCTTGTAGGAATCCCGCAATTCCTGGATGAGCCAAACGACGTAACACGAGTACCGCCGCGATTCGCAAAGAACGATTTGGCGAATTTTGCAAAGCTAACATGGGTTCCGCCTGCCCTATTCTGCTTAAGGCTAAAACCGCTGCGTGACGCAAATACAGGTCCTTGTCTGCGTTCGTTTCGATTAATTTCAATAAAGATGGAATGGCTTTTTCTGTACGAATGCGACCTAAAGCCTGTGCTGCAAAGAAAGAAACACGTGGGTTAGTCGATGCCACTAATGGTAGTAGTTGATCAGCAGCGGATGCATCATAAATATCCCCTAATACTTTAGCTGCTTGCGCTACGATTTCTTCGTCTGTATCGCCTAATAGTGGCTGAATAGCAGTCGCTGCTTTGATTTGGCCTAATCCCCAAATTCCGTGTACACGGGCTAATTGATTCTCTTTTTGTTGAACCGCTTTCTCGAAGATAGCTGTTGCTTTTCTTTCTGCCAGTTCATATTGCGCTTTCAAACGAACACGTTGATCCGCATAGAATAATAAATCGTATAGTTGCGTCAAACTTTGCTTTGCATAATCCTGCTGTATGAATTTCTTGGTTTGCTCGCGTTCCGCTTTCAAATCATTCTCTTTCTCGTCTACATCGATTTTCCAGATGCGACCATAGTTCTTGGTATCCCATCCAAAAATCCAATCAGACGCGTATAATGCTCCCTCAGGACCAAAACGGATACCGGTAGGCAAAATCCCTTTCACCACATCTTCTTCTGATTTGAAGTCAAATGAAGCCCCTTTCTGCTTTAAGTCAAAGGACCAGATATGGGACATATTCGCGTTTCCCACAAACTCGACTAAAAAGAATTTATTGGTCCAGCGCTTCCCTAAAGCCGTTCCTGGGTTCCAAAGCATCCCCGTAGGACCATTGTGGAAATTGCGAATTGGTGGAATGATATAGGCTGCTTGGCCTTCCCAACGAGGGACAAATAATTTCTCATCCATCCAAACCTTGTACTGGTTGTTCCGTGGATCAGTGTATTTTCCATATTGCCAGTTCGAGCGCCATCCAGCATCAGAACCCTCCACCACATGCACTAAACGTTCACTTTCGCCTGGATGATCTCCATCATTATCAGAGCTAATTAAATTACCATAGTTATCAAAAACGAATTCGTGTGTGTTACGCAATCCGCTCGCATAAACCTCGAATTCTGATCCGTCTGGATTTGAACGAACGATGACTCCTGAGTTTGGGTTTTTGTATTGTTTACCGTCTTTAGCTGTGATATTCGCACCAATATCTCCGATTTGCCAATAGATTTTTCCGTCAGGTCCTTCCGTAACGCCAGACATACCATGCCCACCAAAACCAATGTGAACAGCATAACCGGTCGAAATCGATTCAGGTTTTGTCCATTGACCTCCCTTGTGTTTTAATCTCATCAAATCTGGTCCTATGGCCACAAATGCATCTTTTTTGCGTACTAATAAACCGCCGGCAACATCCGTTACTTCTTCGTTAAATCCGTTGAAAACACGGGTGGATTGATCCGCATAGCCATCCCCATTCAGGTCCTCTACTTTATATATTTCCTCTTTCTCTACTTTTAGGTCTAACCAGTCGTGAGATCCGTCGCCATTCATGTCTGGTAGCCAGGCATTTTTGGCTGAGTTTTCTGGAGCAAACGTGCGGCGTAAAAAGGCTCTGCGATCTTCCACCGTTTGGAAACCAATCGACTCGGTCATCCAATCGCGGTGCCCACGAATATCAAACTCTGACGCCTTATTTCGATTCGTACTATTGACAAAGATCGCCCCTTTGTCATCCACTGCGATGGCAACGGGATCTTGCAATAAGGAATCGGAGGCCCATAAATTGATTTTAAGACCTGGAATGAGCTTGATGGGTTGTTTGTCTTTGATGGCTTTCGCGTTTTCAACCACCTTTGTCTGATCTTCGTAAATGATCTTGTAGGTGTCGTCTTTGCCTTGTTTGCTACAAGAAAAAAGCGCTAAAGCGGTGCAAGAAAGTAGAATGATTCTTTTCATTAGTGTTATTAATTTTCTTCGTCCATTAAGCTGCGGCGTTGCTTCGCAGCCTGTTTAGTCGTTTTAAATCGGTAATTAAAGGTTAAATTAAGTGAAGTTAATCGCCCTTGGGATTCCCCACGAGTGTAAAAGCCAGAACCATCTGTTGGTTCTAAGAATCGTGATTCGTATCGATTAATTCGAGAGCTAAATATATCTAAAATACTTAAACTAAGTGTCCCGTTTCCTTTCATAATATCTTTAGATGCGGAAAAGTCAGCCCAGGCGATATACCCGCGCGTTCCTTGGGGAGTTTGTTGCGGAGCTTCATAATTAGCTCTTACTTGCATATCCACCGCACCTATTTTTATACGTGAGCTGTGTCTAACAAACCAAGAATAAGTGTCAGCCTTAAATGCGGCATTTATATTGGAAGCATCCGTAATTGCTCTAAAGGCATTAAAACTTAAATCAGCTCTATAGGCTTTTGTGAACGAATAGGAACTGGCAATTTCTACTCCCATCGACTGTTGATCACTTAAATTAACGGGTAAGGTTTTAGCAAATCCCAAGGTATCGACAGTTCTGAATCGGTCGATTTTGCCAAAGGTTTGACGGTAATAAAGGGACGAGCTAATGCTTCCCTTATCAAAGTAACGTACGTTTCCTAAATCAAATGAATTGGTAAATTCAGGATTTAAATTGGGGTTACCAGAGAAGAAGTTTCGGTTATCAGAAAAGGTAACAAAAGGAGTTAAATCATTATAGGTAGGACGTCTCACCCGTCTGGAATAGCTTAATTGAAAGGAATTGTCTGGAGTGATCGTATACGTAAAATGGGCACTAGGAAACAAATTTGCATAATTCCTTGGGTTCTTTTCCTTCGATTCTTCTAGTTCCGTTTGAATGTCAGTTGTCTCCGCTCTTAACCCGAATTGGTAAGAAAATTGCTTCATTTTGTTTCCAAAAATCAGGTAAGCTGCCGAGATATTTTCTTTGTAATTAAATACGTTTTTCAAGCCCGGGATTATGGTAAATTGTCCTGATGGCTGTTGTTCTGTCACAATATAATCATTGATCATATTCCTGAAACTAGTACGAAGCCCCATTTCAATTTTGGCGTCTTTACCAATTGGATTTACGTAATCCGCTTGTAGAATCCATTGGCGTTCGAATTCATCGTTTAGAGCTTTTTGAACCTTGTTAAGTTCAGGAAAGGCGGATCCGTCTGGTTTCTTTCCATTTTGAGTATAGGTTTGATCTGATCTTTCCCAATAATCTAAGTAGCGTAAATCGGCGCTAAATTCTTTTCCTTTTTTGGCAAAGCTTTTCTTGAAAGTGAGGGCATATTCTCCATTCGGTTCTGCCTCTTTTTCATCTTGTTGGCGGTACGTGTCACTATATAAATTGAATAGATTGCCTCTGTAATCTAGGTAATTATAATCGGTTATCCGTTGCACATCTGTGCGTCTGAAGATGTAGGAAGCCGTTAAAATCGTTTTATCGTTGAAAAAATAGTCTGCTCCACCACGTACGTTGTTCACTAATCCCGTGACGTTGTTTTGAGACCTTTGTTCTAAATAATTCGTTTGTTTTCCGGTATACACCTCTTGGTAAATACTGCCTCTTCCAGGTGTTCTACGGTAGAAAACACCATAATTGATAAAGAAGTTGAATTTGTTTTTTCGGTAATTCACGATGGCAGTTCCTCCAAAATTCTCCGGATACCCTGTCGTCGTTTCAATGGCCCCATTGAATCCTTGGTTTTGGTTCTTTTTCAGCACGATATTGATAATCCCGGCCATTCCCTCTGCCTCATAACGTGCCGAGGGATTCGTAATGATTTCTACTTTATCAATTAGATTCCCTTGCAAGGATTGTAAGCCAGAAGATCCATTAATTCCTGCTAAAGTGGAGGGTTTTCCATCGATCAAAATCCGGACATTATCGCTTCCTCGCAGTTTAATCGCTCCCTCTGGATCCACTTGGATGGATGGTAAATTCCCTAATATTTCAGATGCTGTTGCGCCTTTGTTCGCTAAATCAGTCCCCACATTAAAGATCCGTTTGTCGAGGTTGAGTTCCATGGAGGCTTTTTGGCCCTTCACCACCACCTCATTCAAGGTCTGATTACTTTCCTTAACGGTAATGACACCTAAATTAATGGAAGATGTAAATGACTGATTAGCCATCTTCAAAGCTTCATAACCAATGCTTTCAATCAAAAGATCATACGTTCCTGGTGCTACTTCGACTACGAATTTTCCCTTTTCATTCCCAATCGTTCCAGTCACCAGTGAAGTGCCCTTAAAAATACGAATGCTAGAAAATGGGACGTTCACTTCCCCTTGAATCTTGATTTTTGTTTGAGCAAATAGGCTAGAAACGCACAATATTAGTAGAATCGGAAGAAGCCAAACGTTTTTCATACAATAGGTTTAGAATATTCTTGTAAGTTAGAAAGACAATTTTACATTGTTTATACCCTCCTGACCCGATTTTATTCTTATTTTTAACAGATATATCGACCAGCTATGAAAAAATTCGTTACTCTCTTTTTATTAACTATTTCTTTTTACTCGAAAGCTGATTCTTATGAGGCGCAAGCGAAGCGGGTGACAATCTATCGGGACGAATGGGGTATTCCACATATTTATGGAAAATCAGATGCAGATGCCGTTTTTGGATTAATGTATGCGCAATGTGAGGATGATTTTGCCCGAGTAGAGATGAATTACATTGAGAAATTGGGTCGAATGTCTGAGGTTAAAGGAGAAAAGGAATTAGCTTCTGACCTCTATATCAAGTTATTAATTGATGAAAAGGAGGCCAAAGAAGAATACAAAACCTCCCCTGTTTGGCTTAAAAAATTGTTAAACGCGTACGCCGATGGAATCAATTATTATTTACAAAAGCATCCGGAAGTAAAACCTAAATTATTAACCCATTTTGAACCTTGGTATCCCCTATTATGGACCGATGGATCCATTGGAGCTATTTCTACGGGAGATGTGACAGAACAAGAAACAGCTCTTTTCTATGGTTTACCAGCTCAAGTCGCTAGTGTGAAATACCAAACTCCAGACGAAAAATTAACGGGTTCGAATGGCTTCGCAGTAGGCCCTGCCCTCTCTAAATCAGGTCATTCTTTACTCTACATTAATCCGCACGTGACCTTTTATTTCCGTCCTGAAGTGCACGTAGTAAGTGAGGAAGGCTTATCGGTGTATGGAGCTGTAACGTGGGGTCAATTCTTTGTCTATCAAGGATTTAATCCGTACAATGGCTGGATGCATACCTCCTCAGAAGTCGATGTAGCGGATGCCTATATAGAGACAACCCGTTCGCGGAACGGACAGATGGAATACCTATTGGATGGTAAATGGATTCCTTTTCAAACGAAAATTATCACCTTGGGATCACGTAAAATCAAGGCCTATTTTAATCACCGAGGTCCCGTTTTAGCGGCAAGAAATGGCAAATGGATTTCTGTTCGTTCCTATAATAGATCTCGAAAGAGCTTAATGCAAAGCTGGTTGCGCACGAAAACGAAAGGATTGGCAGATTATAAACGTGTGATGGACATGAGGGCGAATACCTCGAATAATACGGTTTATGCAGATAATAAAGGTAATATCGCTTATTGGCACGGTAATTACGTTCCCCGAAGAGACGGCTCAAAAGACTGGGGCATTCCTCAGGATGGTTCTTCTAGCCAAATCGATTGGAAAGGACTTCATTCTGTTGCCGAAATCGTTCACGTATATAATCCCGTCTCTGGGTGGATTCAAAATTGCAACTCCACTCCTTTCACCGTTTCAGGAACTTCGAGTCCGCTTCGCACAGACTATCCTGTTTATATGGCGCCAGACGGCGAAAATTTCCGCGATCGAAATGCGGTTCGTTTATTTTCTCAGACGGGCAAATTGGATTTGCAGGGTTTGATTGGATTAGGTTACGATCGACGTTTGATGGCTTTCGAAACTTTACTACCAGCTCTTATTGATGCGGCAGGAAATGAATCGGATTTAGTAGAGGTAGTTCAGGAGTTGAAAAAATGGGATTATACTGCTTCTGCGAGTTCTGTGGCTCAAACTATCGCCATTCGTTGGGGACTGAAGATTATGCCTAGAATACCTAAGCCTAAGCAATTTGGAGGAGAAACGGAGGTTGTTGAGAATATGGAAAGCTATGCGAAAACGGGGGCTAAAACAGAAATGGTGCAAGCCTTAAGGGAAGTTTTAGCGGATTTAAATAAGGATTTTGGCACTTGGCGGGTTGCTTGGGGTGAATTGAATCGCTTTCAACGTATTTCGAATGGTGACGCCTTGCAAATGGATGATTCTAAAGCGAGTATTCCCGTACCCTTTTCCTCTTCCGCATGGGGACAGCTGCCCTCTTATACGAGTCGATCGATTCAAGGTTCGAAAAAATGGTATGGAGTAAATGGCAATAGCTTTATTGCGGCGGTGGAATTTGGCCCTAAAATTAAGGCTTATTCGCTGTTAGCAGGCGGTCAAAATGGTAGTCCTAATTCCCCTCACTTCTTCGATCAAGGTCAAATGTATGCGGAAGGGAAATTTAAGGATATTTATTTTTATAAAAGCGACGTATTGAAGCACGCGGTTGCTTCCTATCATCCTTAATATTTGTTATATTTAAACTTACGTTTTTACAAATGCCAAATCAAATACAAGCCGGATTCGAGTTTGAAGCTATCTTTCAAGAGGCAGCAATTGGTATAATTGTAACGAATTCGCGTTTTGAAATTATTCTTTCGAATCATTTTGCAGATAAATTATTTGGGTACGAAACGTCGGAGTTATTGGGGGAAAATATTTCCATATTGATTCCAAACCATTTAAAGGATCGGCATCAGGGTCATTTGGGAAATTTAGGTCATGAAAAACCCATTTCTCGTCCCATGGGGATTGGTTTAGATTTAAAGGCCAAAAGAAAGGACGGTTCCTTATTCCCTATCGAGATTTCCTTAAGTCACTTTAAAGCTAGTGATAGTATGCATTACATCGCTTTTGTGAGCGATGTGACGCTTAAACGGAAAGTGGAGATGGAGTTGATCTTAAAAAATCAGCAGATCAATCAGCTAAATGAGACTTTAGAACAAGAAGTAGCGGCTAGAACACAGGCTTTACAAAATACCTTGGACAAGTTAGAGGTCAATGCAAAAGAACTTGAAATTTCCTTAGAAAAGGAAAAGGTGCTAGGTGATTTGAAAACCCGCTTTGTCTCGATGGCTTCCCACGAATTTAGAACGCCATTGACGTCTATTTTGGGTTCGGCAACGCTGATTGAAAAATACGCGAAAGCAGAGGATCAACCTAAAAGAGAACAACATATTAACCGTATTAAGTCCTCTGTCAGTCATTTGACGGAGATTTTAGAGGAATTTTTATCTGTGGGTAAATTAGAAGATGGAAAATTAGAAATTCATCCAACTGAATTTACCATTCGGGATTTTTTACAAGATATTCTTACGGACTTTAGTACATATCAGCAAGGGATTCATTTAGAATTAGCCTCTGATTTTAGCTGCATTCAAGATGCTTCGATTCTACGAAAAGTGATTTTCAATGGCCTATCGAATGCCTTGAAATTCTCTCAAAAGGAGGTTGTGCTTCAAGTGGTTCAGCGAGATACTACCGTCGAGTTGATTATTATTGATCAAGGTATAGGTATTAGTGAGGAGGACCAAAAGCATTTATTCGAACGCTTTTTCCGTGGTGGAAATGCTACCGTTATTCAAGGAACGGGTTTAGGATTGCACTTGGTGGATCGCTATATGCGTTTATTGGGTGGAAGTGTGCAAATTAAAAGTGAATTAAATAAGGGAACTGAGCTACATATTCAGTTTCCCATGAGATAACAGTATGAGCAAGCGCCTATTAATCATTGAAGACAGTGTGGATATTCGGGAGAATACAGCAGAACTGTTAGAATTATCTGGATTCACCGTAGAGACAGCCTCTGATGGCTTAGAGGGGGTTAGATTAGCGCGTACTTGGAATCCTGATTTAGTGATTTGTGATATAATGATGCCTAATTTAGATGGATTTGGCGTATTGCAGGTATTCTCTAGTCAACCTGAATTAGCTTCTATTCCCTTTATCTTTCTCACGGCTAAAACCGATCGCGCTGATATGCGCAAGGGTATGGAAATGGGTGCAGATGATTATTTGACCAAACCGTTCCAAGAGGTGGAATTATTGCGCGCGATTGAGGCACGATTGAAGAAATCAAAAACGGCCATTCCTTTGTCTGCGTCAGTTTCAGATGTGGCTCTGGTTCACGAAGCATTAGCTTATTTAGATTTACCCACTTGGGAGGGTGAAAAGAAAACACAAACTCACGCGAAAAAGCAGGTGATTTATGCGGAAGGAGATCATCCGATTCGCTTGTATTATTTGGCCAAAGGAAAAGTAAAAGCCTACCATACGAACAAGGATGGCAAATATTTCATTACCTCTTTCATCCAAGAAGGGGAATTTTTCGGCTTCGTCGACATCTTAGAAAACCAGGCTTACCGTGAAAGCGCTGAAGCCTTAGAAGAATCCGTGATCATCAGCGTGTCCGCTGTCGAATTCCTGCAACGAATCAAGGAGAACATCCATTTGGAAGTCTTTTTCAGAAAAGCATTAACTAGCTATTTGTTGAAAAACGAAAAATTGATGGTAGAGATGGCTTACCAAAGTTTACGCATGCGGGTGGCGATGGTTTTAGTCGAATTAGCACAAACTTACGGGACTTCTATGTCCGAACCTTTGGTGATTAAACTATCGCGCGAAGATCTTGCTTCTCGCGTGGGAACAGCTACGGAATCCGTGATTCGTACGTTGAGTGACTTTAAAAAAGAGGGCTACTTGGATGTAAAAGGCGGAGAAATGACCTTGAAAAATATCGAAGGTCTCGTGAAGCTTAAATACTAAACGGATGGCAGATGATGGGACTCAAACTCGAATGGGCTAAATAATCAGAATACGCCATACCAATTCCCCAAGCTCCCCTAAATAGTAGTATTCCCGCGACAAACCATCCTAGGTATTGAAAAATTGGCTGTTTCTTTAATTTAGATGATCCCCAAATGTAGAGCTGAAGCGCTGGCAAGGTCGCTATGCCTAAAATCACCATGCTAAAAGCTCCGTAAATAGGTTTGGGTTGAATCAAAGCCACGCTTAAACCGGCTACCACAAGACCACAAGGTAAAAGTCCATTGGCCATTCCTAAGACAAAATAGCCACTGGGGCCCATTTTAGCTCCTATTTTCTGTAATTTTTTCCCAATCAATTGATGTAAAAAAGCGAGAGGCCCCTCTCCTATGTTTTGGCTAATAATTAGGAGTATAAAAACACCTGCCAATACATAATAATAAGACCATAGATTGGGAAATAGCCAAATGGATCCTATTCCAGCTACAAAATAACCCAGCGCACCATAGATGAAAATGCGTCCAAGTGGATAAAGCAGCATCCTAGCAGGTGATTTCCCGCGCGCGTTAATTTGAGCCACAATAGGTCCACACATCGCAAAGCAATGCCAGCTTCCGGCTAAACCGATGAGAAAAGTATAATACCAAGTATGCATTAAGGAATTTGAATTCGCTGTTCTTCGATATAGCTTTTGCCGTCTTTCTCCCAGCTTAAACTAACATTCCATGGACCTTTAACTAAAAAGGGCGTATGGATGAGTGCTAGGCCAGTTGAATCGGCAGAAACACTAAGTGTTTTATCTAAATTGGCATTGGATGGTCGGTAAAAAACTAAACTCCCTTTTGAAATGGAAGTTGGGAACTGAATTTTGGCTTGTTGAAAATCCGCTGAAAATGCTAAACTAGCCTTAGATGTTAAAGCCGCCGTTTGTTCCCGCTCATTGATTTTCTGTTGAAATGCCTGACCATCTGCATAGTAGTTCTTGCCCACTAATTCGATGGATTCTTTGGACATATTGACATAAAAATACGCCATAAATGCCCCAAAAAGTACAAAGGTGACAATAATGCCATGCCCCCAATTAAAGCTAAATTTATTCATCAGGTTGTATAAAACTGGTTTTAATAATCTCTTCTTTACCACTTGTTTCGATAATTTCTACCGGAACCTTTTCCCCATTCTTCCATTTACCTAGTTTGATTTTCAGGAAGAACTCCCCTTTTGCCATTTTCCCCGGGTTGACTAAATTAATAGGTTTTCCCACCCAAACAATCTTAAAGGGCTCAGGTGCCTCTATTCTAAAGCTTTGCTTTTCCATCGACTTGTTCAAAACCTCCATTTGGTATAAATTACTTACCTCATGTGTCTTTTCATCCACCTGGAAAATCATCCCGGGCGTACGAAGCAATGTGGTTTCAAAATTAGTCCGTGTGACTAACATATAGGCTAATCCCGCGATGATTAAGGCCAAAACAGTGCTATATGCCCCAATCCGAAAGGTGAACTTGAGTTTTTGTCCTGCATTTACCCCATTCAACGAATCGTAGCGAATTAAACCGGTAGGCTGATGCGTCTTTTCCATCACCATATCACAGGCATCGATACACGCCGTGCATCCAATGCATTCTAATTGATTACTCCCATTTCGGATATCAATTCCGGTAGGACAAACGCGTACACACCAATGGCAATCGATGCAGGCGCCTTTATCTTCCCCTTTTCCGCGCGGTTCTCCCCGCTTATGATCATATTGAACCAAAATCGAATTGTTATCCAATAATACGCCTTGAAGACGACCATAGGGGCAAATAACCATACAAACCATCTCTCTAAACCGGGCAAATACAAAGTAAAAGACCGCTGTAAAAATTAAAATGGCGACTAAACCCACCACGTGATCCATGGGTGATTCTGTAACTAATTTGAGCCATTCCTTTTTGCTGATGATATACATCAAAAAGGTGTTCGCAATAGCGAATGACAAGAGAACGAACAAGGTATGCTTAGTTCCTCTTTTCAAGATCTTCTCGGTATTCCAAGGGGATTCGGCTAGTTTTCTTTGAGCTTTATCATCTCCCTCTATCCAGTATTCAATCTTCCGAAATAACATTTCCATGAAGATGGTCTGCGGGCAAGCCCAGCCACACCAGATGCGACCAAATAATACGGTAAATAAACTGACAAATAAAAGGAATGCGACAAGTCCTAAGGCTACTAAATGGAAGTCCTGTGGAAAAAACGGCACACCCCAAAAGATAAATTTCCGTTCTAACACATTAAATAGGAAGATGGGATTCCCTTTGTATTCGATCCAAGGTAAACCGAATAATAGTGTTAATAACAGGTACGAAAAGTATGTTCTTAGGCGGTAGAATTGTCCGATAATGCGACCTGGATAGATCCAAAGTCGTTTCCCGTCCTTAGTCTGGTTGTACAGATGGTTCCGGTAATCATCATTATCGATATTGAATTGTGACATAAAAAAAGAGGGTCCGTTGCCGGACCCCTTTAAGATTAAAATGGAGACTTTTCTCGGCAGGTACTCAACCCAAAAGGCTTGTAGAGTAAGCAAAATCTAAATACTCCCGTTAGGGCTATAATAACGGCGACAATGTAAACCGTTAATGCAAGGTTTGCGGGGATAATTCGGGCATAAGCCAGAATGGCTAAACTTACGGCGATCGCTAATCGAAAGATTCGATCCATTTTACCTACGTTCTTTTTCATAATTAGGGAGTTTTAGTTTCTGTTCCTTGTGGTTCTTTCGCACCTGGAGGATTGGATCCTTGAAGTGTCAGAATATAAGAGGCAACTTTCTGAATTTGTAACGGATTTAAGGTCTTATTCCACGCAATCATCCCCTTTTCAGGAATACCATGGGTAATCGTTTTAAATAAATCCTTTACATCTCCACCGTGAATCCAAAACTTATCCGTTAAGTTAGGTCCCACACCGCCTTGCCCCTTATCACCGTGACAAGCTACACAATTTGTAGAATATAGTTGAGAACCCTCTGTTAAATCTTTGGCCTCTTTTACTACCGTCACATTATCCTCGTTTACTGAATTAGCAAACTTCTTCATGTACTCTTCTCTCGCTTTTTCTGCAATCGTTACCTCGGTTTTATATTCCGTTTCTTGAATATTGCCATCCTGGTACACGTGGTAATACAGCCCATAAACGACAGCAAAAAGGATCGTTAAATAGAATAAATACATGAACCAAGGCGGCGTAGGATTATCTAATTCCGCAATATCATCGTATTTATGCTCCATTAAGAGGTCTTTTTCTTTTTCCAAAGGCTTTAAACCAGTGAATCCATCCCACCAGCTTAGCTTTTCTGCCGGTTCAGGGGAAGCTTTATCGGCTAGTTTTTTTAGCGCCACATGCAACTGTAGGGTTACTATTAAAATGACAATCCCCGTTATCAGGATCATACTTACTAACCAAATTTCAACAACAGTAACTGACATAATCGTATTATTTTAAGTTCTCATTTAGGTTATTACCTTCGTTAAAGGGCATTTGCTCCATTTCAACGAGGTGCTTTTTGTCCATCCATAGTAAGTAGACTCCTACTAGTACGAAGAATGTCAAAAAGATCAGCAGCGAGAAAATCATATAATTGTCTGCTCCTGGAATGGTCGCTATAAATTGCTTAAACATGCGCTTATTTTTTAGAAATGTCCGTACCTAAACGTTGTAAATAGGCGATCAAAGCAATAATCTCTTTGTCTTGACTAACCTTAATTTTCTCTGACGCTAAATTCGCTTGAATCGCCGTCGCCTGCGTATTCAGATCTTTCACCGCATTAGCAATCTCATCCGTTGAATAAGGAACACCTAATTTTTTCATGGCAGCTAACTTATCCTGCGTTTGAGACGTATTCAATGTTTGCTCTAATAACCAGGCATAATTTGGCATAATCGAACCAGGTGACATGCTACTCGGCTCTCTCATGTGGTGATAGTGCCAAGAATCAGGGTATTTACCCCCTTCTCTATGCAAATCCGGTCCCGTACGTTTGGATCCCCAAAGGAAAGGATGATCGTAAACGAACTCACCAGATTTAGAGAATTCACCGTAGCGTTCCGTCTCACTTCTAAATGGACGAACTAACTGAGAGTGACAACTCACACAACCTTCGCGGATGTAAATATCACGTCCCTCTAACTCTAAAGAGCTATATGGTTTCACCGACTCAATTGTAGGAACGTTTGATTTTACCATAAACGTAGGAACTAATTCCACCAAAGAGCCAACTAAAATCATTACTAAAGAAGCCACTAATAACTGGATAGGGCGTTTTTCAATCCAACGGTGCCAGTGTCCATCACTCTCGTGTTTCTCTTCGATGATGGCTAATGGAGCTGCTTCTGCTTTCTCATTCGCTAACAAAGTGCCTTGAGCCATCGTTTTGAACAAGTTATAGGCCATTAAGATTGCTCCTGTTAAGTACAAGGTTCCACCTAATGCGCGCATCATGTGCATGGGCAATAATTGCAAAGTAGTATCTAAGAAGTTACCATATTGCAAAGTGCCTTCTGCTGTGAACTGTTTCCACATCATCCCTTGGGTGAAACCAGAGATGTACATAGGGATAGCATAAAAGGCAATACCAATTGTTCCGATCCAGAAGTGGGTTTTTACGAGTTTTTCTGAATACAAATTTGTTTGGAAGATGCGGGGAACTAACCAATATAACATCGCAAATGTCAAGAAACCATTCCAGCCTAAAGCTCCTACGTGCACGTGTGCAACGATCCAGTCTGTAAAGTGGGCAATGGCATTAATGTTTTTTAAGGATAACATCGGTCCTTCGAAAGTAGCCATACCATACGAAGTAATACCCACCACCATAAATTTCAATAACGTATTCTCGCGTACTTGATCCCAAGCACCGCGTAAAGTCAAAAGACCATTAATCATACCACCCCAGGATGGAGCAATTAACATAATCGAGAAAACAACCCCTAATGACTGTGCCCAATCAGGCAATGACGAATACAACAAGTGGTGAGGTCCAGCCCAGATATAGATAAAGATCAAGGCCCAAAAGTGTAAAATAGAAAGACGGTATGAGTAGACCGGACGGTTCGCCATTTTTGGCAAGAAATAATACATCATCCCTAAGAATGGGGTCGTCAAGAAAAACGCCACCGCATTATGACCATACCACCATTGAATCAGGGCATCTTGGACGCCTGCATACACATAATAGGATTTAAATAATGAAATAGGTAATTGCATTGAGTTCGTCAAGTGCAATACAGCCACCGTAATGAATGTTGCGATGTAGAACCAAATTGCTACATACAAGTGTCGCTCTCTTCTTTTAAAGATTGTTCCGAACATGTTGATGCCAAATGCCACCCAAACCAAGGTAATCGCAATGTCGATAGGCCATTCTAATTCCGCGTATTCGTGTGATGTCGTGATTCCTAACGGTAAGGTGATCGCTGCAGCTACAATGATTAATTGCCAACCCCAGAAATGAAAATTGGACAAGAAATCACTGAACATACGTGCTTTCAAAAGACGTTGCAGCGAATAGTAGACCCCAGCAAAAATGGCATTACCCACAAAAGCAAAAATCACTGCATTCGTATGCAATGGACGTAAGCGGCCAAAAGTTCCATATTGCGTTAGATTCCAAGAGGGAGCAAAAAGTTGAGTAGCAATGATGACACCTACTGTCATTCCGATTACTCCCCAAAGTATGGTCGCTAAGGAAAAATTTCGAACCACTTTATTATCGTAATAAAATTGCTCTAATGAGGTAGATTTTGTACTCATAGTTTGTTTGTTTTTTGGTCATCCTGTAAAATGCGCATCGCTGGAGTGATTAAATCCTCTTGTTGTCCCGTTTTAATGGACCAAACAAAGGCAATAACAAATCCGATGGCCATAAAAAGGCTTAATCCGATCATTAGGTACATTATTTCCATTGTCTACACATTTTATTTGTTGCAATTTCGGGACAAAGACCTTTGCGAAACCTGACTTTACTCAGCTTTTATTCTGATTTTAGAACGGGATAAAAGTTGTCCTTTCCAATTCATTCCCCACGTCGCAATAACTAACATACTGATGGAATTAATCGGCATCAATATGGCTGCTATCAAAGGATATAAATTCCCCTGAATCGCATAGCTTAACCCAAATCCATTGTAAACCAAGGATAGCAAAAAGCTAGCTTTGATGAGTTGTAGGCCAAATTTGGAGTAGCGCAAATACTCCCCTAATCGAGGCAATTCAGAACCCTTTAAAATGGCATCAGACGACGGCGTAAAATGTAAGTGGTCATCTGAAACGGCGATACCTACGGCTGCCTGTTTTAAAGCCCCTGCATCGTTTAGTCCATCCCCTATCATGGCCACGATTTTACCTTGTTTTTGAAGTGATTGGATATATTCCATCTTCTCTAATGGGCTGCACTCAAATTTTACGTGATCTTGATTTTCAAACCAATCCAGTAAGTGAGCAGCGTGTTCTTTTTTATCGCCTGAAATCAAATGGACTTCATATTGATGTCTTAAATTATGCAACATTCCTTCCACCCCTGGTCTATTTTCCCACGGAAATTCGATAAATCCGATGGGCTCTTGGTTGATGGAAACGAACAAGCGTGTTTCAGAACTGATAAAACCCTCCGGAGTGCTGAGTTTATTCAACGTATATTTAGCGCTTCCGATTTGGATAAATAAGCCATCAAATGACGCTTCGATACCTTTTCCACTTAGTTCTTTAAATTCAGTTAAGGGTAAAAAGCTACGATGTTGTAGGAATTTTTTGACCTGCTTCGATAGTGGATGGGTGGATTGAAATACGAGTGAATAAATCGCGTTCCATTCGGTATCGTTCAAATCACGGTTGAAATGAACGCTAGGTTCCTGTTGACTTTGTAAGGTTAGCGTGCCTGTTTTGTCAAAAACCAAGGTGTCCACTTGGGCCATTCGCTCGAATGTTTGAATGTCTTTGATGAAAAAGTTAAACTTGGCGAGCCACCTGATTCCGTGGCCTAAGGCAAAAGGATAAGAAACGGCCAAGGCGCAAGGACAGGCAATGACCAAAATGCTCACTACCGCATTTGACCAGCGGCTTTGATCCACGTTGAACCAATAAATTCCCGCAATCGTGGCTAGACTTAACAGTATCACGGTGAAATACATCCCCACTTGGTTCGCAAAGTTCTCCCAGTTTTCCGTTTTGTGATTCGGATCTTTAAAGGCTTGTTGTTCCCAAAGCTGTGTTAAATGGCTCTGGTTCAACTCTTTGCTGATTTGAATTTCGATGGCCTCTCCTAGGTGTTTGCCACCTGCATAAATAGATTGACCTGCTTGAATAGGTATTAATTCGCTTTCGCCGGTGACAAAGCTGTAGTCCATTTGACTTTGGCCCTTTAATAAATAGGCATCAGCTGGAATAATCTCTTGATTTCGAATCAATAAACGATCCCCCACCTGAATCTCTTCTAAGGGTGCTGTTTCCTCTTTTCCATTCGCGATTTTTGTGACCACTAATGGGAAATAGGCTTTGTAATTGCGTTCAAACGAGAGGAAATCAAAAGATTTCTGCTGGAACCACTTCCCTATTAATAGGAAGAATATCAAGCCAGAAACAGAATCGATGTAGCCAGCACCCGTATGCGATAAAATTTCAAATACACTGCGACCATATCCTACCAGAATACCCAATAAAATGGGTAATTCAATGGTCATTTTGCGCAATTTTAGGTGCGCATAGACATTGCTAAAATAGTCCGAACCGGAATAGAATACGGCCACGCTACCCAAAGCTAGATTCAGGTAACCAAATAAAGCTTGAAGCGAAACATCGTCAATCCCTAAATATTCTGGAAAGCTGAATAGCATCGCATTCCCAGCACAAAAACCGGCGATTCCTAGCTTTAGAAATAGCTTTTTTTGATCATTATTTTGCGGTTTTTCTTCCGCATTCGAGATATGCGGTTCATACCCTAAGCTTGCAATTAAGGTGGCTAAGGCGCCTAAACTAAGTTGGTCTTCTTTAAACCAAACTGTGAGATCTTTCTTGCCAAAATTCAGACTCGTTTTTATAATCTGCGGATTCAACTTTTGCAGGTTTTCTAATAGATATAAACAAGAGCGGCAGTGAATAGCTGGCAGGTGGAAGCTAACTTTGGAAAAATCTGCATTCGAAAAGGTGATTAAACGATCCCTGAATGCTTTGTTGTTAAGAAAATCGAAATTCTTATCTGTAGGAGAAATGCCCGGATTAAGATCACAGTTGTAATATTCTTCTAGGTGATTATCATTCAGTAATTCGTAAACTTGTTCGCAACCATGGCAACAAAAAGTCTTTTCTTGATGAATGATAGGCGTTTCTGAACATTCATCTCCACAATGATAGCATATTACCTCTTCAAGAACCTCCGTGTACATGTGTAAAATCTAATGTTCAAATTTCCGGAGATTCAGGCTTGCTTTTCGTGACAAATAGCACATTGAAAACTGATGAACGTCAGGTATTGAAACCTTTCATCCCTCTAATTTCGCATTGTTATTTAAGCCAATGAACAATTTTTCAGATACGGAACGGAAAGTGTTAGCTAGTGGAATCGAACTCCGCTACTTGCCTGATGAATATTTATTTCGTCAAGGCCAAAAAGCAGAATTTGTATTTTACCTGCAAGAAGGCAGCCTCGTGTTAGAAGGACCGGTTGGCTTTGTGACCATCGATCGGAAAGGAGTTTTTATTGGAATTGAGGAAGCAATCGAAGAGAAAAAGCATTTGTATTCCGCTATGACGTCGAGTTATTCACAATTTTTGGTTTTTGAGCGGAAGTATTTCAAGCAGTTGATCGATGAATTCGATTTAGCACTTCCCTATTTTGAGTATAAAAAAGCGGAATTAAATGAACTTTTAAAAAAGGTTCAGCAGAAGTACGCTACGGTATAAGGGTTTAGAGTGGTATTTAATTGGGTTTCGGCTCCCTTTTGCTTTTAGCGGAAGGGAGCTTTATTTTAAGGGGCTATCCTTTTCCTTTTTCAGGGTATTATAGACCATTTTGTCCAAAAATCCATTCATCCATTTATTTAAGAATACGGTTAATTTGCCTTGGAAAGTGAGTACTAACGTCTTCTTCTTAGATTCGTAAGCCTCAGCAATGCGTTTGGCCACTTCTTCAGCAGACATCATTTTTCCCTCATCGCGCATGGAATCACCTGTCACTTTCCCCTCACTATTTAAAGAGGCAGCTCTAATATTCGAAGCGGTGAATCCCGGGCAAGCAATTAATACATGAACACCCGTTTCTAATAACTCAGTTCTCAAGGCTTCTAAGAAACCATTCATCGCGAATTTGGAGGCGGAATAGCCTGTTCTAACAGGAAGTCCGCGGTAACCTGCGATGGAAGAAATACCAATGATTCCTCCTTGCACGGCTTTAATATGTGGTAAAGCGGCATGGGTGGCGTAGACTGTTCCCCAAAAATTAATGTCCATCACTTGTTTCAAAACCTTTAAATCAACGGTCTCAAACATCGATCGCATGGAGATTCCTGCGTTATTGATTAGCAGGTCAATTCTGCCATATAATTGCATTACCTGATCTACCATAGCTCGTGTTTGTTCTTCAGACGCGGAATCACAGACAATACCTTTAGCTGCTATGCCTGCCGCTTGTAATTCTGTTTCGGCAGCGATTAGATTCTGCTCATTTCTACCCGTGATAACGATTTGAGCTCCTTTTCTGCCGTATTCAAAGGCTAATGCTTTTCCGATTCCAGAACTAGCTCCCGTGATGATAACTACTTGATTCTTCATGTGAATTAATTTCATCGCGAAGTTAAGGTTTTATCTTGAATTGGTTGGCTTGCCCACATAAAGCCGTATTTTTGTGCACATTTTTAGCAGCATGAGTAAGAAAAAAGAAAAGAAAGTCCCAGTGGTGTTGGAACAAATTGCCATTTTGGATTTTGCCGCAGAGGCAAAGTGTATTGCCAAAGTGAATGATGAAGTGGTTTTCGTACAAGGAGCCGTCGCTCCTGGCGATATCGCAGATTTGCGCGTTTTGAAGTCCAAAAAGAGCTTCAAACAAGCGCAAGCCATCAATATTCAACCTCTTTCCAAACACCGGACAGAGGTAGCCTGTAGCCATTTTGGCATTTGCGGCGGTTGTAAGTGGCAACACGTTTCTTATGAAGCTCAAACCGCCTTTAAAGCTCAACAAGTCAAAGATAATTTGACCCGCATCGCTAAAGTGAAATTACCCGAATTTCAACCGATTCTAGGTTCTGAGGAGACTTATTACTACCGCAATAAATTAGAATTCACCTTTTCTTGTGCTCGCTGGCTCACGGAAGATGAAATCGGTAAAGAAGATTTAGGATCCATGAATGCTTTAGGATTCCATGTTCCAGGTCGTTTTGATAAGATTTTACCTGTAGATCACTGCTATTTGCAGCCTGATCCATCCAATGCCATTCGCAATGGAGTACGTGATTTCGCTGAAGCGAATGGAATCTCCTATTATGAATTAAAGAACCAACAAGAGGGAGCTTTACGTAATTTGATTATCCGAAATACGGTTACAAATGAATGGATGGTCACTGTTCAGTTTGCCTATGCCACGGAAGAGGAAATCAAATTGGTCATGGAATACTTGAAGTCCACTTTCCCCATGATTACGTCATTGAATTATGTGGTAAACCAAAAAGGAAACGATACCTTCCATGATTTAGATGTGGTATGCTATCATGGGAAAGCCTTTATGGTGGAAACCATGGAGGATTTAAAGTTCCAAATCGGCCCCAAATCTTTCTTTCAAACGAATGCTAAACAAGCGCTAAAACTATACCAATTAGTGCGTGAATACGCTGATTTGCAAGGAAATGAAGTCGTTTATGACCTATATACAGGAACGGGGACTATCGGTTTGTTTTTAGCGAAGCACGCCTCTAAAGTTGTTGGTCTTGAATACGTCGAGATGGCTGTGGAAGATGCACGAATTAATGCCGAATTAAATGGTATCAAGAATGCAACATTCTTTGCCGGGGATATGAAGAAAGTTTTGACAGAAGAATTTATTGCTATTCACGGCGCTCCAGATGTCATTATTACCGATCCTCCACGTGCAGGTATGGATTTAGATGTAGTGAATCAAATTTTGGCAGTCAAACCGAAGAAGATCGTATATGTCTCGTGTAATCCTGCTACCCAAGCCCGCGATTTAGCTTTACTGGATGTTGCCTATGAAGTAGATGTCGTTCATCCGGTGGATATGTTCCCCCAGACGCATCATGTGGAGAATATTGTGAGGCTCATGCTTAAAGCATAAAGAATAGAGCATAAAGAATAGATATAGAAGTAAAAAGGGCGATTAATCGCCCTTTTTTATTTCACATGTTTATCCCCGACGGGGATTCAAAGTTTGTTCTTTATGCTTTGTGCTATAAGTTTTAAAAATTGCGAAGCTATTTTTAAAACGGCGTATTCAACGGATCATAATCCTCCGGCGGTAAATTCATCTTGCTCCCTTTGAACACCGCATCGTTGCTAGATTCAAAAGCAGACGTCTGATCGCCTAATGCGCTTAAATCAAAATTGCCTCCCTCATTATTAGAGAATGGTTGGAAATCAAGGTCACAATATTTAGTGAATTTACCAATGAATTTTAGCCAAACACTATCTAGCGAACCAGAACGATTTTTAGCCATGATAATCTCTCCCATTCCGGCCAAAGAATTACCTTGGTCATCTGCTGTTATATCATAATATTCTGGTCGGTAAATGAACATTACTTGATCGGCATCTTGCTCGATAGCACCTGATTCACGAAGATCGGATAATTGTGGTTTTTTATTACCACCTCGAGTTTCTGTAGAACGGTTTAATTGAGAAAGTGCGATTACAGGTACATCTAATTCTTTCGCTAATTGCTTCAGTGCACGGGAAATTTGGGCAATTTCCTGTTCACGGTTACCGCTAGCCCCTTTTCCTGAACTATCACCGGTCATTAACTGCAAGTAATCGATGACGATTAGGTCGATACCTTTTTGGGCCTTAAGACGACGACATTTTGCTCTTAACTCTAGGATTGATAAAGCCGGAGTATCATCGATGAACATATTTGCCTCAAATAATTTATTAATCTTCGAGTGCAATTGTTGCCATTCGTGTGGTTCTAATTTTCCTTTACGAATCTTTTCAGCTTCAATCTCTGCTTCTGCTGAAATAATACGATTTACAAGCTGAACCGCACTCATCTCCAGAGAGAATAAGGCTACAGAATGGCCAAAGTCAACCGCTGCATTTCTACAAGCAGAAACGACAAAGGCCGTTTTACCCATACCTGGACGAGCCGCGATAATAATTAATTCTTGTCTTTGCCAGCCTGATGTTAAGCGGTCTAAGTCCGTGAATCCAGATGGAACACCGGTTAAGCCACTCTTTTGTAATTGTTTCTTTTCTAGTTCATCTACTGCTTTTTTCAAGATATCCGACATACTTTCATAGTTCTTACGGATATTCGATTCTGCAATCGTAAAGAGCTCCTGCTCCATCTTATCTAACAAATGAAATACGTCAGACGTATCTTCGTAGGATAAGCGTTGGATTTCAGAGGAGATCTGAATCAGTTGACGCTTCAAATATTGCTCAATGATGATTCTGGCATGGAATTCAACGTTCGAGGTGGAACTAACCCGAGAGGTTAATTGAGCTAAATAACTAGTCCCTCCTGCTTTCTCCAAAGTGCCATTTTGCTTCAAATAATTGTTAACCGTTAATAAATCAACCGGTTGAGAAGCTTGGAATAAACCTTGGATGGCTTCAAAAATCAATTGATGTCCCTCTTTGTAAAAAGACGCAGGGCGTAATAGTTCAATGACATTCGCTAATGGCTCTTTTTCTAACATGAGCGCCCCTATCAACGCTTCTTCTAGGTCAACGGCCTGAGGAGGTAATTTACCTAAGCCCAAATCGCTTAAACGAGTGGGTCCCACCTGTGAACGAATTCCGGTAGCTGACTGATTTCCTTTTTTATGAATGGATGACGGGGTGTTAGATTCCATACCACAATTTTACGTTAAATTTTCAAAATTATCTTATAAAGGAAGATATTAAATTTCAAGAATTTCTTATTTTTACTTTCATACGATTTAAACCCATTTTTACTTGTTAGAAAAAATAATTTCCCTCTCAGAGGTCTCTCTAATTGACTTTTTAGGCGTTGCAAACGCAAATATCAATTTATTGATTAGCGCCTTTCCTCAGTCCAAAATCATCGCTCGTGGCGAACAATTAACCGTCCGTGGATCTAATGATCAGATTGCTTTAGTCGAAGCGATTGTCAACTCATGTTCGACCCATTTAGATAAGCACCATACGCTCACTGAAAAGCATATGCAAGCCTACATCGATGCGGTGTTGAATCCGACAGGTGAGGAATCAGAGCAGCCCTGGGTGGAGGATAAAGACGTGCTACTTTTTGGCAATAAAGGAATCGTTATTAAGGCCAAAACTCCAAATCAACGTAAATTAGTCGATGCCGCTACCACGAATGACATTGTCTTCGCGATTGGACCTGCAGGTACGGGTAAAACCTATACCGCAGTGGCGCTGGCAGTGAAAGCATTGAAAAACAAAGAAGTAAAGAAAATTATCATCACGCGTCCCGCTGTGGAAGCTGGAGAAAACTTGGGATTCTTGCCGGGGGATTTGAAAGAGAAAATTGATCCGTATTTGCGTCCTATTTATGATGCGTTGGATGATATGATTCCAGCGGAAAAATTGAAATTCTATTTAGAAAATAGGACTATTGAAATTGCTCCTTTGGCCTATATGCGCGGACGTACCTTAAATAAAGCTTTTATTTTGTTAGATGAAGCTCAAAACACCACTTCCATGCAAATGAAGATGTTTTTGACGCGTATGGGTATCCAATCTAAGACGATTATTACGGGTGACAAATCCCAAGTGGATTTACCTAAAAACCAAACATCAGGTCTGGGAGAAGCAGAACGCATCCTTTCTGGAATTAATGGGATTGCCTTTGTTGAATTGGATGGTTCAGACGTTGTTCGTCACCGATTAGTGCGTAAAATCATCGAGGCATATGGAAAGCAAGAAAAATAAGATCATTCAGGCGATTAGTCCGGAAGAAATCGAACAAGTGTTTGCCATTCGTACGGAAGTGTTTGTAAAAGAACAAAAGTGCTTGCCGTCTGAGGAATTTGACGAATTAGACGCGGTAGCCAAACATTTTTTACTGTTTGAAGACGCCACACCAGTGGCAACGGGTCGATACCGCAAAACAGAAAAAGGAATTAAGGTGGAGCGAATCGCTACGTTGGAGTCAGCCCGCGGTAAAGGCTATGCTTCTTTAATTATTCAGCATATTTTTGCTGAATCTGCTGCAGAATTTCCGGACTGCCATCATTATTATTTGCATGCACAAGTTTCTGTTATGCCTTTGTATGCTTCTTTAGGATTTCAGCCTTATGGAGATACGTTTATTGAGGCGGATATAGTGCATCAGGCGATGGAGTTAGACAGTGGACAGTGGGCAGTCGGCAGTGGGCAGTAAAAACGCTGAAGTCAAAGTGGATTGCTTGTAAATAAAAAAGCCAGAACAATGTTCCAGCTTTATTATTTAACTAATTCTGTCTACTGCCGACTGGCCACTGCCGACTAAAATGGTAAATCATCACCACTCTCAGCCGCTAATGGAGGGAATTGGTATCCTCCTGCTGCTGGTGTAGGCTCCACTCCTGCTGGGATTGAACCAGTACGATCTAAACGATACGCACGGATTTCTGTATACCAACGCTCGTTGTATTCTCTTGATTCTACGTTGAATTGCACTTTAACGATTTCGCCCTCTTGAACTGGCGTTAAATCTTGTGTTTTATCACCCCAAACTGACATACACACCTTTTTAGGGTATTGATCTTGTGTTTCGATCACAAATTCTTGCTTGATCCAGTTGGTGCCGTTTTTACCTGTTCCTGTAACCTCAGGTAATTTCTTGATTAATTTTCCGCTTATTTCTAAAGCCATTGTACTAATTTTTTTGAGTTCCGTAATTGTTGGCAAGTAAGTAAATAATTGGTAATTTTACTAACCGTTTTTGGCGATGTGGTGAAATTGGTAGACACGCTACCTTGAGGTGGTAGTGCCGTTAAGGTTTGGGAGTTCGAATCTCCCCATCGTCACTTAATTTTTTGTTTAATCTGTAAATCATGTTGAAGATGAAACCTTACAGTGTATTGCTTTACTATAACTATACTCCTATTCCGAATCCGGAAGAGTACCGAGTAAAACACCACCTTTTTTGTATTGAGAATAACCTTTTGGGACGTATTATCGTCGCTGCTGAGGGTTTAAATGGAACCGTTTCTGGTTTAAAAGCAGATTGCGATGCTTACATGAAATGGTTAGAAAATGATCCCATTTTTGCTGGGTCAGATTTTGACTTCAAAATCGATTATCATGAAGCGCATACGTTTAATAAATTACACGTTCGCGTTAAAAATGAAATTGTGCATTCTGATTTAGGGGTTGATCCTCGCGTTAGAACGGGCAAGCATTTGAAGCCGAAGGAATTCAAGCAATTATTGAAGAATGACCCAGATGTCGTCTTGGTTGATATGCGTTCGAATTACGAACACGAATTAGGTCGTTTCAAAGGCGCTTACACCTTTGATATGGAGAATCTGCGCGATTTACCTGATCATGTGCAGGAGATTGAGCATTTGAAAAACAAAAAGGTCATTACCTATTGTACAGGTGGGATTAAGTGTGAAAAAGCATCTGCCTATCTCATTGAAAAAGGATTTACGGATGTCTATCAATTGCACGGAGGTATCATTAAATATGGTCTAGAAGAAGGTGGCGAGGATTTTGATGGTTCATGCTATGTTTTTGATAACCGAGTAGCGACGCCGGTTAATTCGGTAAATCCGGAGATTGTATCAGAATGCCATGTCTGCCATACGAAATCTGATCATATGGTCAATTGTGCGAATCCGGAATGCAATGAGCATTTAGCTATTTGCCCATCCTGTCTTAAAGAGATGGAGGGCGCCTGTTCCCCTGAATGTAAAGAGCATCCGCGGAAACGGCCTTACAATGAGAAAGGGTATTATTCCAAAAACTCAGTGGGTTATTCTCCTGAATTAGGATTCAAGTCCTTTAAACGGACAGAGAAAATAGAAAAACAAAAAAAGGCTCAATTATGAGCCTTTTTTGTTTCTAAAATGTGATACTCCTGAATCAGTGCAGGTGTCTCGGGACTTAGTGTAAAATACACTTCGGCACTTCCTTTTTCTCCATCAATTCGAAAGGTGCCTCTCAGGTTATTTTCTGGTTCAATCTCTTGAATGGATCGAATGGCGCCTATTTTAACAAAGATTGCTTTCGCTTCAGCCGCCAACTTATCCGGGAAATAATCAAGGAAGAAGTTTTCTGCAAAAATTTCCGATTCAGTCGCGTTCTTCCATTCTGGCAATAGGCGAACTAGTTCGGATTGTCTTTGCTTTAAAATAGCAGATGCTGGTAATTTTCGTGGACTCAGTTTAGTAGAAGAAATGAGGGAATCTATCACTTTGAGGTTAATAAAACTCGCTGGAGCGTAGGTCACGTTTGCGAAAGCGATGACGCCTAAATCATAATCCGGATAAATACGCCAATTACTTCCAAAACCAGGTAATCCTCCTGAATGTCCCACAGAGCGTCTTCCTTGATCATCTTGTAGGAAGCTTAAACCATAGCCATAGGAAGTAAAGGAACTCCCGATTCGGCCGTTTGGATACGTGTATTTGGGATTAAAACCGCTGATATTCCATGGGAATTGCATTTCTCGTATTGAACTACGTTTAAGTGGACCTTTTTCTGTTTCATCACGCTCAGGCCAGGCAGATAAATGCAAAGCTGTGTATTTGCTGAAATCTTCTAAAGTCGTAATCAACCCTCCCATCGCGCCATAAGCTCCATCGTGTTCCATCGGTTGTTTTACCCATTTATTATCTATCCAGCGATATCCATAGGCTAATTTGTTTGCTGGAACCTCAGCGTATTCCCAATAGGTATTATTCATCCCTAAAGGTTTGAAAATATGCTCTTTGATGTAGGATTGATAGCTTTGACCACTCACGTTTTTGATGATTAAACCTAACATCGCGAATCCCATATTACTGTATTCGTAGCTAACGCCTGGGTTTGTGGAGAAAGTTATTCCTTTTTTGATCATCGCCTTAAAGGTCTCATCCGAAATGCCAAGTTGGCGATCACCCCAAGGGTTATCTTCTGGAAATCCGGCGGCATGAGTCAACAAATGGCGAATCGTGATAACAGGAGCGTCTTTTGTGAGCGATTGAGTGGTTTTTAATTCCGGAATGTAATTAGCAGCCGGATCGTCTAAGCGTAATTTACCCGCATCTCTCAGCTGAAGAATGGCCATACTCGCAAAGCTTTTAGACATCGAAGCAATGCGAAAATCAATCGTCTTGTCGGCCTTTATGCCGTTCTCGATTTGAGCAAGACCTAGTGCATTGGAATGAATTAAACGGCCATTATATACGATTCCATAAACGAGACCTGGCATTTTAGAAAGGTTCGCTTGTTGTTGAAATAAGGAATCAAGCGTGGGAATGAACGAACGAATCTTTTCATCGTTTGTTTGAGCGCTAATACTGAAACTTGCCGCTAGTAGGCAGAATAGAAATTTTCTCATCGTTTCTTTTTGGCTAAATTCTCCTGAACTCTAAATAAGGTAATCTCTTTTATCAGTTCCAAAGGCATAGGTGAGTGATAGGGAAACTTGATCGCCCCTTTAGACCCCTCGTAAGGCGCTAATTCTTGTACGAAATTCTTGATTCCACTCGGTGTAGGGTAAAAACCTAGATGGTTATTCCAGGCCGCAAAGTGGATTAAATTGCCATTTAACTTGAAGGTGGGCATCCCGTAAGACATCGTTTCTTCCGTTTCCTCCGGTACGACCGAACGAATCGCATCACGCACTTCGATTAAAATTTTCTGTGTGGCCTCCGGAAAGGTCTTGATGTATTCTTCCATAAATATTAGGCTAATTGTCTATGTCTAACGAATAAAAATAAGGGGAATGCAAAGGCAAAACCTATTAAAACGGTTGCCAATAAATAAAGATACAGGTATTTGATTTTAATACGTAAACCCTCTACCAGTATAAAAAAGGTGCCTGCGATGGCGCCGGTCCAAAAGTCACAACTTAAACTTTTAGCGTAAGGGTTTGCCGTCCAAGTGCTTTGGACAAAATCAATGACATCAAATTTTCCGTTATTCAACATCATTCCCTCGTATACGTAGTAAAAGGTGATACTCCCACCTACCAGGGAAAGAACTAAATAGAGATAGTGTGCATTTTTCATACGATTGATTTTATGGTGATATTTCGGCCGCGCATTTCGATGCGGTCCCCTACTCTTTTGCCTTTTAATTCCAATCCAAGTGGCGATTCAATTGAAATGGCGTAAATGGAATCTAGTTTGCCGTATCCGATGGATATAAAATAAGTTTCTTGATCTGTTTCTACTAGGCTTCCCTCAGAAATGACCTTAGAGGCAGGTAAATCAGCAAGTCTGTCTAATTTGGCAATAGAATTAAGCGTATTATCCACTAAAGCGCTTAGCTTATCCATTTCTCGCTGCATCATTTCTCGACCGGTTTCAAATTTATCCCCAGCACTACTTTTGGTGTCTGAATCGCGGGATTCTTTGGCCAAAACATATTCTCTACGGGCTTCTTCTAGCGTATTTTCCAAAATGGAACGAAGATTTGCCTGTATTTGAGACTTAGTACTTTTCATGAATGACTTATTACATTGGAAAATTATCAATAAATTTGCGCATGACCTATTTCTCTCCCACAGACTTGATTATAAATCCGGATGGAAGTTCTTATCATTTGAACTTGCGGTCTGATCAGATTCCGGATACCCTTATTTTGGTGGGTGATCCAGAGCGTGTTCCCGCTGTTTCTGCCTTTTTTGATGAAGTCATTGAAATCGTTCATAAAAGGGAATTTGTGACTCATTTAGGCGTTTTAAGGGGTAAAAAGATCGGTGTATTATCCAGTGGTATTGGTGCGGATAATGTGGAGATTGTGATGAATGAACTAGATGCTTTGGTTAATATTGATTTTCAAACGCGTCTGGAGAAAACTGAAAAAAAATCGTTACAGCTCATCCGAATCGGCACTTCGGGTAGTATTCAGTCCCATATCCCAGTGGATTCGATTTTGATTTCGACTGCTGCGATTGGATTTGATAATTTAGCCCAATTCTATGATTTTGATTCTGCTATGTCAATATCCGAAGATGTTTTAGCCACTTGGAATAAAGCAATTGATTATCCATTGCCTCTGTATGCAGCTAAGGCTAGTGCTTCGCTTTGCGCACAATTTGCTCCATTGAATGCATTTACTGGTGTTACCTTAACGGCACCAGGATTTTATGCGCCGCAAGGACGCACGATAAGAATGCAATCGATAAGACCTGATTTTTTAGAAAAAGTCGCTGCTGCTAAGTTAGGTGAACAAGAAATCACCAATATCGAAATGGAAACGGCAGCCTATTACGCCTTTGGTGGCGCTATGGGGCACGAAATGATTTCATTGAATGCTATTTTAGCGAACCGCATCACGAATGAATTTTCGAAAGATCCGGAGGGACAAATTCGGTCTTTGATTAAAAAAGCTATAGCATTAATCGCATAACGTAATCATCCATCACATAGCCGTTGCCTATGTCTAGGATCATTTCACGGTCTTTGATGAAACCTTTCTTCAGGTAAAATTCTACCGCGGAGTTATGTTTGTTGACGTTTAAATAGATAGATGAGAGTCCCATCAATCGAGCTTGATGACTAATCTGTGCGATAATAAAACTTCCAGCGCCTTTTTGTTTGACGGATGGTCGCATATAGAGTTTATGCAATTTACCATCAGTCTCTGAGGTCTTTTCAAAAGCACAATAGCCGATCGCCGCACCATCCATTTCTAACATGGAGAAAATTTCGATTTGCTTTTGCAGAACCTCTGACGCATACATCATTGGAATCATGTACAAAGTCTGCTCCTCCGTTAAAATATGGCCATAGGTGGGTCTCCAGGCTTCTTCTGCTATTTCTTGAATGAGGGGGATGTCTTCGAGCGTCGCTTTGCGTAAAATCATAGCCAAAATTTGTAAATTGCAGTCAAAATAGCAACATATGAAGCCACTTATTCTCATCGCAAACGACGATTCAATCTATTCCAAAGGTATCCGCGTTCTTACTGAAATCATGTCCGAAATGGGCGAAGTAGTAGTGGTCGCTCCGGATACGCACCAATCCGGTATGGGTCATGCGATAACCTTGGGTGAGCCGTTGCGCGTGGTGAAAACGAATGATTTTGGCGATCACATTCAATCCTACAAGTGTTCAGGAACTCCCGCTGATTGTGTGAAGATCGGTAAACACCAAATTCTAAAAGGACGGAAAATTGATTTAGTCGTTTCGGGTATTAACCACGGTTCGAATGCTTCGATTGCGGTTTTATATTCAGGAACCATGTCTGCAGCTATTGAAGCGGCGATGGAGGGAATTCCGGCTATCGGATTCTCCCTTTGTGATTTTGCATCAGATGCTGATTTTTCACATTGCCACGATTATATCATCAAAATTTGCCAACAGGTCCTCGTGCATGGATTACCTAAAGGATTGACACTAAACGTGAATTTCCCCGCACATTCTTCCATGCCATTGCAGGGGGTTAAAGTGGTGAAACAAGCCAATGCGATCTTTAGAGAGCGTTTTGAAGAGCGTAAAGATCCGTATGGTAAGCCCTATTACTGGATGGATGGAGATTTGCACAACGAGGACTTGAACAATAACACAGATTTAGATGCTTTAGCAGAAAATTATGTCAGCATTGTACCCGTCAAATATGATTTGACAGATTATGATGAATTAAAGCAAATGCAAAGCTGGGATCTTTAATAGTGTCAACACGCTCAAGGCGTCAGTAATCTGGCCATTTTGAGCCATTTCAATCGCCTCTTTTAACGGTAACTTACGGATTTTCAATTGTTCGGTTTCCTCTGGGCAGGCTTGGTGCTGGCTTAGGTTTTGGGCCAAATACATCACCGCTTTTTCATCGCTCACCGAATTCGAAAGATACACCTCCCCTAGTTCTGTCCAATCTGCGGCTACTAATCCAGTTTCTTCCAATAGTTCGCGTTTAGCAGCGGCTAAAGTAGATTCTCCCGATTCGATGGAACAACCACCCTCCGGAACCTCCCAAGAATAGGCATTCAGCGTATAGCGGTATTGACCTACTAAATAGGTGAAACCCTCTGCATCGATGGCCACAATGGAAATAGCCGTATTTTTAAAATGGACTTTCCCATAAATTCCTGGATTTCCGGCTGGATTCAAGACTTCATGGTGTTCTACTCGTATCCAAGCATTCTCGTAAGCCGTTTCTTGATTTAGTGTTTTCCAAGGATTGTTTTCCGTTTCCATCCGGTAAAAATACTATCTTTGTCTTAATGAAACAGCGGCTTGTCTTTCTTTCTTTTGTCCTTTCGGTGCTCATCATGGCAGCGAAGTTTGCCGTCTACTATGCGAGTGGATCCACAACGCTATTGACTGATGCATTGGAGTCGATTATCAATGTGGTCGCGGCTTGTTTTGCCTATTATTCCATCTATTTAGCGTCCTTACCTAAGGATTTGAATCATCCGTATGGCCACGGAAAGATTGAATTTTTCGCCTCTGGATTAGAGGGTGTGCTCATATTATTAGCAGCGGCCTATATTTTTCTTCATGCGTCTCAGCATTTATATGCCTCGCCTGAGCTGAAAAGTTTAGACGTAGGTATGGCTGTTTCCTTTGTTTCTGCCGCCATAAATGGCTTAATGGGTTATTTTTTAGTTAAAAAAGGTCGCTCCTCCCACTCTCCTGCCCTGATCGCAGATGGTAAACACTTGCGTCTTGATGCCTATAATGGAATTTTAGTCGTTGCTGCTTTGGCGCTTACCTATTTTACCCACTGGTTTTGGGTCGATTCAGTGGCATCCTTTTTATTCGCTGGTTTTATGTGCTGGCAAGGTGTGCATTTAATTAGAGAATCGGTGGCGGCTTTAATGGATGAGACAAATCCTGCCTTATTCCAAAAGGTGACTGACTGGGTGGTAGCAAACAAAAAAGAGGAATGGATTGATCTACATAATCTACGCGTCCAACAATATGGAGGTGATTTGCATATCGATTGCCACTTGACTTTGCCGCGTTATTGGGATTTACACAGAACACATGAAGAAATTCACGGCTTTGAAGAAATGTTAGGCGCATTACAAGCAACCCACGTGGAGATATTCGTCCACGCGGATCCTTGTTTAGATGAGTGTTGCAGTCATTGCTCGATCGCTGATTGTGCAATTAGAAAAGCGGCTTTTTCGAACAAAATAGAATGGAATCAAATGAATTTGGCCTTAAACCAAAAACATTTCAATGAGACTCTAGCTCGTTCTTAGGGACCCGATTCCTCCGTCTACCCCAATAACTTGTCCCGTAATCCATGAATTGGCTGGATTCAATAAGAATGCCGCTAAATTAGCCACATCTTCTGATTGACCTACACGTCCTAGTGGATGTCTTTTACCTCCTGCCTCGATTTTCTCTGGAGAATTTAATAGAGCTCCCGCTAATGGAGTTTGTGTTAAAGAAGGTGCAATGGCATTCACTCTAATTTTGTTAGCCGCTAGTTCTGCTGCTAAAGAACGTGTTAAACCCTCAATAGCTCCTTTAGCGCTCGCAATCGAAGCGTGAAAGCCCATGCCTGTTTGAACGGCCACGGTGCTGAAAAGGACAATAGATGAAGTCGCAGACTGTTTCAATACTGGCAATAGTGCCTGAATCACGCGAACTGCACCTAACACGTTAATCTGAAAGTCTTTCTCAAAATCTGCCGAAGTCAAGCGATGAAAGGGCTTTAAATTAATGCTTCCCGGGCAATAGGCGATTCCATCTACAGGTCCGGTGATGGCCGCAATACCGGAATCATCCGAATCTAACGCATCCCAGCTATGGTTTTCTACTCCATTAATGGAGGAAGGATTTCTCGAGAAGTTAATCACTTCATGGCCAGCAGCAAGCAAAGCAGTAGCAATGGACTCACCAATTCCTTGGCTAGCCCCAACAATAACGTATTTTCCCATGATTTAGGCTTGAATAGATTGTAAGAATTCTCTTCTAGTATTGTCCTCTTGGAATTTACCTCCATAGTAGGACGTAATGGTCGAGGTAGCCTCGTCTTTTACTCCTCTAGAAGAAACGCACAAGTGTTTTGCATCAATAAAAACAGCAACGTGATCAGTTTTCAAGACTCTTTGAAGATGTTTCGCAATTTGCATGGTGAGACGCTCTTGCACCTGAGGTCTTTTGGCATAAAACTGTACAATACGATTCAACTTCGAAAGGCCAATCACTTGTCCTGAAGAAATGTATGCAATGTGTGTTTTACCCATAATAGGTACGAAATGGTGCTCACAATTAGAATAGAACGATATGTTCTTTTCGATCAGCATTTCATTATACTGATATTTATTCTCAAATAAGGCTATTTTAGGCTCATTAGCAGGATTTAATCCGCTAAAGATTTCTTCGATGTACATTTTAGCTACTCGCTTAGGAGTACCACGTAATGAGTCATCTGTTAGGTCTAAACCCAATGTTAACATGATCTCACGGAAGTGAGATTCAATGATGGCTATTTTCTCCGAATCAGAAATATCAAAAGCATCCTCCCTCATCGGTGTTTCGATAGAGGTGGCTACATGATTATCTCCTATTTCCTCGTCTGTTAACAAGAAACGGTCAGTATCAATTAGCAGGGAATTCAACGAAATTTCTTTCTGTTTCATACAATCTGATTTTTAAATCTAATTTAGAAGGGAGTTTAGCCCTCAGTTTGTTATAAATCACCAGGACGATGTTTTCTGCAGTAGGATTCAAATTAGCGAACTCAGGCACGTCTAAATTTAAATTCTTATGATCAAATTTTTTGCAAACTTCTGTTTGGGCTAAATCTGATAAAAACTTCGTATCAATGACATAACCCGTTTCTGGGTCAATTGTTCCGGTTACCTGGATAATTATTTCATAATTGTGTCCGTGGTAATTCGGATTGTTACATAAACCGAAAATTTCTTTGTTTTTCTCTGCTGTCCAAAATGGATTATGCAAACGGTGCGCAGCATTGAAATGTTCTTTTCGGAATACGGTAACGCGTGGGGCTTCAGTCATTTTTTCTAAATTCTTATAAATTTAAAGTATTTTCCTTAAATTTCATCTTTGTAACACCTATTAGACCTATCATTAACAAAATGAAAAGAAGGAAGTTTATTTCCGATTCCTTAGTATATACCTCGGGTACCGCTTTATTCCCCACTTTTCTACGACAGATACCAGAAGAACAAACAAAAGTGCGTTTAGGTTTTATTGGCGTAGGCTTAAGAGGCCAAAATCACTTGGAGATGGCCATGTATCGTCCGGATGTTGAGGTCGTTGCTATATGCGATATAGATCCTAAAGCGATTGATATCGCTTTAAAGATGGTTTCTGACAAAGGGCGTACCGCTCCTACGGTCTACGGGAAGACAGAAAAAGATTTTGAAAATTTAGCCAAGCGCAATGATATCGATGGCGTGGTGATTGCAACTCCCTGGGAGTGGCATGTTCCGATGGCCTTAGAAGTGATGAAGCAAGGTAAATATGCGGGCGTAGAAGTATCTGCGACGGTTACCTTGAAAGAATCGTGGGATCTCGTGAATATGTACGAGAAGACGGGTTCTCATTGCATGATTTTAGAGAACGTATGTTACCGTCGGGATGTACTCGCGACGTTGAATATGGTTCGACAGGGGATGTTTGGGACCTTAAATCACGTACAGTGTGGTTACCAGCACGATTTACGGGAAGTAAAATTCAATGATGGAAATCAGGCCTATGGTGGTGGAGTGGAGTTTGGGGAGAAAGGTTTTTCTGAGGCCAAATGGCGCACCCAGCATTCTGTCGATCGTAACGGAGATTTGTATCCGACACATGGTTTAGGACCGGTGGCTGAGATGTTAAATATTAATCGGGGAAATCAGTTTGCTTATTTAACCGCGATGGCCACACCTGCTTTGGGACTACATAATTACATCGTGGAAAAAGGAGGCGCTGATCATCCGAATGCGAAAGTGGATTTCAAATGTGGTGATATCGTCCAAACGATGATTAAATGTGTGAATGGCGAAACCATTCTCATTACACATGATACGAATTCTCCACGTCCTTATTCTTTAGGTTTCCGAGTTCAAGGAACGAAAGGTTTATGGATGGAAGATAATAAATCAATCTATTTAGAGGGAATTTCGCCCAAAGCGCATCGCTGGGAAGAAGCCAAGCCCTATTTAGAGAAATACGATCACCCTTTATGGAAAGCGCACGCAGCTGATGCGGAGAATGCAGGTCATGGTGGTATCGATTATTTTGTGTTAAGAGCCTTTATCGAGGCAATTAAGGCGAAAGTAGCACCACCAATCGATGTGTATGATGCGGCGGCTTGGTCTGCGATTGCGCCACTTTCTGAGGAGTCTATTAAGAAGGGCTCCGCTCCTATCCAAATACCTGATTTTACACGCGGTAAATGGAAAAAAAATCAACCAATTTTTGCTTTAAACGATCAATACTAAACCTATGAACCAATCAAAAAACGTTAACGGACCTCTATTAATTATCGGTATACTCTTCTTTGTCTTTGGTTTTGTGACCTGGGTGAATTCGGTTTTAATTGCCTTTTTTAAAGATGCCTTTAAATTAACTTCATTCGAATCTCTTTTAGTAACAACCGCCTTTTTTATTTCGTATTTTGTGATGGCGATTCCGTCGTCTTGGGTTTTGACAAAAACCGGCTTTAAGAAAGGAATGTCGCTAGGACTTTTGACTATGGCAGTAGGTACCCTATTGTTTATTCCAGCGGCGCAAATGTCTAATTATGAGATGTTTTTATTTGGTTATCCAGTGGTATCATTTAGTTATCCGATGTTTTTATTTGGGCTTTTTGTGATCGGTACGGGTTTAGCTTTATTACAAACTGCCTCTAATCCTTATGTGACAATTTTAGGTCCAGCTGAATCTGCGGCACAACGTATTTCAGTGATGGGTATTTGCAATAAGGTAGCAGGTATTTTAAGTCAATTCATTTTTGGTGGTCTTTTCCTTTCGAGTGCGGTAGCTGAATCCGAAAAATTATCTATTGTAATTATGCCCTATGGCATTATGACAGCCGTATTAGTTGTTTTGGCTGTTTGGGTGTGGTTCTCCTCATTGCCTGAAGTGGAAGCTGAAGAAACGGTAGAAGAAGCAGGACAAGTGAAATCAAGTGTTTGGGCTTATCCTAACTTAGTTTTAGGTCTGGTTGCATTCTTTCTTTATGTGGGTGTTGAGGTGATCGCTGGAGACACGATTATTAGTTATGGTGTTTCACAAGGCTTTAGTAAAGATGTCGCTAAAATATTTACAACGTATACTTTATATGGTATGTTAGCGGGTTATATTATCGGTATCTTATTCATTCCAAAATATTTATCTCAACAAAAGGCCTTGAATTTTTCGGCTATTTTGGGTGTTTTCTTTTCTATCGGTGCCATAGCTTTGAATGGTTATTTATCTGTTTTGTGCTTAGCCTTATTAGGCTTGGCAAATGCTTTAATGTGGCCGGCATTATGGCCATTGGCTATTAAGGGATTAGGTAAGTTTACCAAAATTGGTTCCGCCTTGATCATTATGATGATTTCTGGTGGTGCTTTGATCCCATTAGTCTATGGTTCTTTGGCGGATAAACTAGGGGATACCCAAATTGCCTACGCGATAATGATCCCATGCTATTTATTTATTCTTTTTTACGCAACAATTGGTCATAAAAAGAGTTCTTGGTAGTAGAATTGCCTATTTTTGCGTTTTAAACTAGCTATGTCTATTCATTCTCTGATCACTGATCCTTTACTTATTGACGGTAATACCTATGCCTCTTCTTTGTATGCCTATGAAAGAAGACGTACGATTCCGGTACAAATAGGTGATCTTTATTTAGGATCTGACTTCCCTATTCGGATTCAATCGATGACCACGGTGGATACCATGGATACGCTTGGCTCTATCGAGCAATCCATCCGAATGATTGATGCGGGTTGTGAATTAGTACGTATCACAGCTCCCTCTGTAAAGGAAGCGCAAAATCTAGAGAATATTCGCAAAGGTCTCCGGCAACGTGGTTATACCACTCCCTTGGTGGCAGATATTCACTTTACGCCAAACGCAGCGGAATTGGCTGCTAGAATCGTGGAAAAAGTGCGTGTTAATCCAGGTAATTATGCGGACAAAAAGCGTTTTGAAACCATTGATTATACCGATGTTTCTTATGCTGCTGAATTAGATCGAATTCGGGACAAATTTTTGCCTTTGGTGAATATTTGCAAGGAATATGGAACGGCCATGCGTATTGGTACGAACCATGGTTCGCTTTCTGATCGGATTTTGAGTCGCTATGGAGATACTCCACTAGGGATGGTGGAATCTGCTTTGGAGTTCTTGCGTATCTGCGAGGATGAAAACTATTTCAACATTGTGCTTTCGATGAAATCATCGAATACACAGGTGATGGTGGAAGCTTATCGGTTATTGAGTAAAAGATTAAAGGATGGTGGATTTAAAGACTATCCAATGCACTTAGGTGTGACCGAAGCTGGAGAGGGTGAAGATGGTCGAATTAAGTCGGCTGTAGGCATAGGAACGCTATTAGAAGATGGATTAGGCGATACCATTCGCGTGTCCTTAACGGAGGATCCAGAATTTGAGATTCCGGTGGCCCAGGATTTAGTCTGTCGGTATGATACACGGGCTTCTTCACAAGATCCCATTGGTGTTTTTACCGGGCTTTCGGTAGCCTTTGATTCCCCTATTCATCCGTTTGCGCATTCACGTAGAAAGACATCTGAGATATTCTCCATTGGAGGGCATCAGGTGCCACGGGTAATTGCTGATTTTTCTTCTAAGTCAAACATTACGATAACAGATTTAAAAGCGGTAGGTCACTTCTATTTGCCGGAGCCTGATAAATGGGCGATGAATGATCTAGGAGCTGATTTTATTTATACAGGCCAACAGTCACTTGATTTTATGTTGCCTAATGGCTTGCGTCAAATTCAGGATGCTTCGGTTTGGAATCCGTCTGAATATGTATATCCATTATTTGACTATGCAGCGTATCAAGCTGCCGCTCACAAGCATACAACGTTAAATTTCGTCTCTCTAGACGTTGCAGAATTAGTCGCTGGCGCAGATAAATTTGATGAGACGACTGTGATTGTTCTTCATACAACGAATGCACATCAAATGCCGGCGATTCGTCGTGCGTTTTTCCATTTGCTTGAGAAAGGAATTGAAAATCCCGTGATTATTCACTTAAACTATACCTCTGTTTCAGACGATCAATTCCAATTGTTCGCTCCTACAGATGCAGGAGCCTTGTTTATTGATGGTTTAGGGGATGGATTAATGCTCAGCATAAAACATGCAAAGAATAAGGAAGCTCTGTGTAATGCAACGAATTTTGGGACCTTACAAGCTAGTAGAATGCGTATTTCTAAAACCGAATACATTTCATGTCCGTCTTGTGGTCGCACCTTATTTGATTTGCAAGAAACGACAGCCATGATTCGCCAAAAAACGGATCATTTAAAAGGAATCAAGATTGGTATTATGGGATGCATCGTGAATGGACCTGGAGAAATGGCTGATGCAGACTATGGCTATGTAGGGATAGGAAAAGATAAAATTGCGCTCTATAAAGGGCAAGAGGTAGTTAAAAAATCCGTGCCGGCTAACTCTGCCGTTGATGAGTTGATTCAGTTAATAAAAGAACATGGGGATTGGCGTGAGCCGTCTGTAAACGAATAATACAATGAGCAGATTAAGAGAACAATTCAAAGTAGGCGAAGTATTCACGTATTTTATTCGTGTTTTTCAAAAGCCGAAGCCAGGTGCACCTGCCAATTTTAATATCCGTGCCATGCACACGATCAACAAGATTTCCATCTTGATGTTTCTTATTTGTTTGATCGTAATGATTTACCGCGCGTTTATACGCTAATTATTTCGTTCCGTATAGGCACCAGTTTGACTTTGCTTTTTTCAAAGCAGCCACGTCTTTCGTTTTGCCTTTTACGTAATCGCATAAGAATTGATTTTCTTTCGGCCCCAAAGCGCCGGGCATGGAATTAATTAATTGATCAATCACTTTCATGGCCTGCGTTGTTTTTCTTTGCTTGAAAAGCATATCAGACTCCACCATCCACGTTCTTCGAACAATACTGGAACGATCTAGCCCTGTTTTGGCCATTTGTACTTTTAATTTTACCATCCCCGCTTCACCTAATTGCGTAGCTCGAGAGCTGGTTAACGTAATTTGGAAGATATTCTCATAAATCATGCGTACTACTGACGGGTCGTAAATCGAATTATAATAATTCAAATTTCGAATGAAATAGTCAAATAAGCGGTTTTCATGATTCATTAAGGCTACTTGCATTAGATTGAAAGTAGATTGTGAACTGTATTGCTGCGTTGTTAACAAGGAGATATAGGCATTCATGGCCTTGATATTGGATAACGTATCTCCTGTAATACGGGCATATTCAGCATAATTAATTAACATGCCCGGGTTTTTCTCACCTGCTGCTAATCGCTTGGGAAATTGAGCTGCTTGTTCAGCTGGAATAATAGCCTTTGTCCCTATCCCATTTACCATGGCAACCGTATTTTCTTTCTCTCCAAAGATTCTCGCCTGTATAATTTTCATCGACTTAGGCTCAAAGAAAACAAAAGTAGGTGTCGCATTAACAATGATTCCTGCCTGCTTTAATACCATTTGATTCGCTGGATTGCGAATGTCTAATTGATAATTAACAAAATTCTTGTTGTAGACCGCTCCTACTGCAGGTTGAGAAAATACGCCCTTAAATGAATTGCAAATATGGCAATCTGGGGCATATATTTCCATAAAAAGCAATTTATTCTGCTTTATGGCTTCGGTTCTTGCTTCTTGTAAGGAA
Organism: Aquirufa esocilacus; assembly: GCF_042715595.1. Classification (NCBI taxonomy): domain Bacteria; kingdom Pseudomonadati; phylum Bacteroidota; class Cytophagia; order Cytophagales; family Flectobacillaceae; genus Aquirufa; species Aquirufa esocilacus. Next base: position 741,379 of record NZ_JBBKXX010000001.1, read on the forward strand.
GAAGCCGAACTGAAATTGATGCCTTGTGAGTATCCTAAAAAGGGTAATATTAGGAATAGGAGTATTTTTTTCATACTTATTTTGCGCCTTTTTCTAACGCTACGATTTCTTTCTGTAAATGCGATGATAGCGTGCGACAGGTAGCCTCTAATTCTTGAGCGAAGAAATTATCGCCTGTGGCTTGTAACGAAGCATCTGCCACGGTTCCTACGATTTCGATGAAGAAACGTTTCATGTCTAAGACTTCCATATCTTTCGTCCAAAGTGGTAAAGTCAACGTCCCTTTATGATAGGGATCCCAAGTAGCCACTAAAATGGCTTTTGTTTCCTCGATGCCTTCGTTCGGATTATCGGTAGCAGACCAAGAGATTTGCTCTGGGATATTTTGGTCGTCTAATTGTATTTTAAAATTGATTTCAGAATGTTTCATGGATGTAAAATTAATCGTATTTTCGTATAAATTAAGGAAAATTAATGGTTAAGGCTGAAATTATTACCATTGGGGATGAGATATTATACGGGCAAATCCTGGATACCAATACGCAGTGGATCAGTCTTGAATTGGATAAATTAGGGATCAAAACCGTACGGAAATCATCTGTAGGTGATCAAAAATCAGAAATACTTCAGATTCTTGCCGAAGCTGCACAGCGTGCGGATGTTGTCTTCATTACGGGAGGCCTAGGTCCTACTAAAGATGATTTAACTAAAAAGATCCTCGCGGAGTATTTCGACTGTGAGTTAGCTATGCATTCAGAAGCCTTGCAAGACGTTACTGAATTCTTTGCCAAACGTGGTCGGGAATTATCAGCGATTAATCGGGATCAGGCTCTTTTGCCTACTAAAGCTGAATTTGTACGCAATAGTCAAGGTACGGCACCCGGCATGTGGTTTAATGAGAAAGGTGTCATCTGGGTTTCCATGCCTGGTGTTCCTTATGAGATGAAAAATATCATGGAGCAGGAAGTGCTTCCTCGATTAGTTACACATTTCCATATGCCCGTTATCTACCACAAGGTCATAAAGACGGTCGGGATAGGTGAATCTTATTTGTCGGAATTAATAGAGAGCTGGGAATTGCAATTACCAGCACATATCAAATTAGCCTATTTACCTTCCATGGGGATTGTTAAGTTGCGTTTAACGGCTTTGGGGGATGATTTAAGCCGTTTGCAAGAGGAGGTTGAAGTGGAGTTGCAAAAGGTGAATCCATTAATCCAATCGTATATTTTTGGTTATGAAAAGGATGAGCTGGCTGAGGTAGTAGGACGATTATTAATCGATCAAAAAGCCACTTTGTCTATAGCTGAAAGTTGCACTGGAGGACATTTAGCTCATCAGTTTACGCAGAATCCAGGAAGTTCTGCCTATTTCGTGGGAGGAATTCTTTCCTATGCGAACCAAGTCAAAATAGATCAATTGGGTGTTTCATCGGAGATATTAGCTTCTGATGGTGCAGTGTCAGAAGCGTGTATCCAAGCGATGGCGCAAGGTGTGCAAAAAAAAATGGGTACCACCTATGCGTTAGCGACCTCTGGCATTGCTGGACCAGACGGGGGAACCGAAGATAAACCGGTAGGGACGGTTTGGGTTGCTTTGGCACATCCTACAGGAGTAATCACCCGGAAATTAACATTAGGTGGAACGCGCATGCAAAACATTTACCTAAGTTCATTGGCTTGTGTAAATTTGCTCCGTAAATATTTATTAAACGATTTAAGCTAATTCTATGGCTATTATAGAGGTAATCATGCCCAAAATGGGCGAAAGCATCATGGAGGCAACTGTTTTGAATTGGTTAAAGCAGCCGGGAGATTATGTGGAAGCGGATGATTTCATTCTAGAAGTGGCCACGGATAAGATTGATACGGAGGTTCCATCGCCCGTAGCAGGATATTTACAGAAGATTTTAGTACCTGTGGGTTCTGTCGCGACGATTGGAAAGGCTATTTGTGTGATTGATGCGGTGGAAAGTGGCTCTACATCAACGGCTGGCACTTTTTCTATGGATGAGTCAATTAGTTCGTTAATTGATTTAAGCCTGACTCCTACGGAATTAAGTACCGATAAATCGACTAATCCATGGATTTCGCCTTTGATTAAGCAGATCTGCCAGTCTGAGAATGTATCCCAAAGAGAATTAAACCAACTCCCCGGTTCAGGGTTAGATGGTCGTATCACAAAGAAAGATGTGTTGAACTACATCGCTGTTCGAAATTCGAAGCGTATGATTTCATCCGGAACCTTGAGTCAAGGAGCTGGAATGCGTTTGCCTGGTGACGAAGTGATCGAAATGGATCGCATGCGGAAGATGATTTCTGAGCGTATGCTTGATTCTAAACGCATAGCACCCCACGTTACCTCTTTCTTAGAAGCTGACGTGACCAATATGGTTAATTGGCGTGCTAAAGTGAAGCAAGATTTTCAAGACAAATACAAGGAAGCCTTAACTTTCACTCCACTCCTATTTAAAGCCACTGCGGACGCCTTGAAAGATTTTCCAGGTATGCTTATCTCGGTAGAAGGAAATTACATCGTTCAACATGCTCAAATTAACATCGGTATGGCGGTTGCCTTGCCTAATGGTAATTTAATTGTCCCTGTTATTCACGAAGTGGATAAAATGACCTTAGCTGAATTAACGCAAAAGGTGAATGATTTATCTGCAAGAGCAAGAGCGAATAAGTTGAAGCCTGCTGATTTAGAAGGTGGAACTTTTACGATTTCTAACATTGGTGGATTTGGCAATTTAATGGGTACGCCTATTATTGTGCAGCCCCAAGTAGGTATTTTAGCCTTTGGGGTGATAGAAAAGAAGCCTGCCGTCATAACAAACGACAAGGGTGAAGATGTCATCGCGATTCGTCAGAAGATGTTCATATCCCATTCGTATGACCACCGAGTGGTGGATGGTTCGCTAGGTGGAGGATTCGTGAAGCGGGTGTCGGATTACTTGGAGAAGTTTAGTGCAGATTCAGCGATATAAAAAAAAGAGCCTCAATCGAGGCTCTTTTCGTTTAAAACAAATACGTCTTAGAATTTAGCATCTTCCGGTTTTACATTCGGACGAATAATTTTTAGCAACGTCAAAAATTTAATCATTGGATAAGTTGGATCAAACTCAAACCATTTCGTAGCGAAGTTTACACGGTTTGGTAGTTTGTGGTGGTTGTTTTGGAACAACTCACCCATCATCACTACGTCAAAGATTAACGAGTTCTTCGAGTGATCGTGGTTATCGTAGTTTTGGTAGCCATATTTATGTCCTGACCAGTTTACGATAGCGCCGTGTACAGGTCCCATCAAAAAGTGAACCGGTAATAAAAAGAAAAAGGCCCAGTGCATATCGAAATAAACAAATCCAACGATGTATAAAGAGGCGTAAGCCACTCCCCAACCTAATCGCGAGATCCAAGAATCACCGATTTTTTCAATTGTTTTAGATACAGGGTAATCATGCTCAAAACGTTCTTCCACCTTTTGCTCTCTGTTTAAAACGGCATTATAGATGTTTTTCGTCTTCCACATCATCGTAAATACGTTGCTCGAGAACATCGGAGAGTGTGGATCTTTTTTTGTATCAGAAAATGCGTGGTGCATTCTGTGTAAAATCGCGTAAGCACGAGGGCTTAAAAAGGATGAACCTTGCGATAAATAAGTCAAGAAATAAAAGAATTTTTCCCAAAACTTGCTCATCAAAAACATCTTGTGAGCAGAGTAACGGTGAAGGAAAAATGTTTGGCTGAACAAAGAAACATACCAATGTATGAAGAAAGCCGGTAGTACTAATTGCATAATAGAATTGAGATTATAATGATTCAACAAAGTTACGAAGCAAATGTTTCTTTTTTAACTTGTCTTTACGTTAAATAACTGATTTTAGTCAGAATTGAGTATATGTAAGCTGTGACAAACCGCTATTCCAGCCGTCTCTGTACGTAAAATGGACTTGCCTAGACTAAAAGGTTTCCATTGATTATTTTGCAATACATCAGATTCTTCAGTTGTAAAGTCTCCCTCTGGGCCTACGATTGCGTGGTATTCTTTATTTTTTGAGGCTGTTTTCATTAACACAGCAACCGGCGGGTTCGAAATAAAGGCAAATAATTTTTCTCCTCCCTCCTTAGCAGCAATTTCCTTAAACGTATGTAAGCCCGTAATTTCAGGCAAATACAAGTTCTTTGATTGCTTCAAAGCTGAAATCGCTGTCTTCTCCAAACGCTGGAGTTTGATCTCTTTTCTTTCCGAATTCTTTGAAGCAAAGAAGTGTATCCCATGTATGCCAAATTCTCCACATTTTTCCACCATCCATTCCATTCTCTCCATTTGTTTCGTGGGAGCGACATATAGATGAATCGTGTAAGCTGGTGCCGGTTCAGATTCGATCAATTCTAATGGGCCGAAAGCTACTTTTTTCCCCTCTACAGCAGTTATATTCGAAGAGAATTTAGATCCTCGACCATCTAACAAGTGAATAGTCTCTCCTACTCTTAAACGCAATACCCGTATAGCATGAAAGGATTCCTCTTCAGATAAATAAGAGGAATCCTTTGCATTAGGAGCGTAAAATACGGCTATACTCATGTGTTATTCGTCTTCATCCTCATCCTCATCGTCAGAGTTAAAGGTATAAAGTGATGGATCAAGGCTTAGCGTGTTGCCATTAAAGTCTTGAACGAATTGGGATAACATCTCATCATCTAAAGCGGGAACATACAAGGCGGTTTCAATACTAACCCCATATTCGAATTCTGGATCGATCTCGATATATTCCGCTACTTTAATTTCTTCGTTTTCCTCTAGGTCTTCAATCACCTCTAGGATTAACATTTCTACCTCCTCGTCTAATTCTTCGTTCGGTTCATAATTCTCATCGCGGTTCTCTAAAGGAACATACAATGGATATTGCTGAATGATTTCTCTTTCAGCTGCTTCGTATAATAAGCTGGAGTAGTGTAATTGCAGGGTACAAACAATCGCATCATAAATGACTTCTTGTTTCTCGTATTGACCCACAAATTGGATGTGAACCATTTCTCGCTCATTTCCAGAAGGCAATTCCTCATCCAAAATATAGACAAAAGAACGATTTTCTGCTTCACATTGCTTTTTTAAGGCTGCAATTTCTGCCGGGTCAAAGCCTGGGTTTGTGTTAGTTGACATCTGGGTTTATTTGATTAACAATAGTTCACGGTATTTTGGTAATGGCCACTCATCATCGTCGATGATTAATTCTAATTTATCGACGCTGTAGCGAATCTCTTCGAAAAAGCCTTTCACCTTCGTGCTGTATAAAACAGCTCTCTCTTCTAAATCTTCAATGTTATTAGCCTCTTTACGTGCCTCAGTCATGCCATTTTGTAAACGCACGATGGAAGAGGTATACTCTGAGATTTTTTTGATCATTTCGATCGTAGGCGCATAGTATTGAGGATCGATGCCTATTTCTTTTTGGCCCTTTACGTTCTCTACTAATTGCGTTTGGTACTTCAAGGAAGTTGAAACGATGTGGTTAATCGCCATATCACCGATTACACGGGATTCGATTTGAATCTTCTTCACATAGTTCTCTAATTCGATCTCGTGACGAGCATGCATCTCTTCTTTTGAATAGATACCATGTTTTGTGAATAATTCGATCGATTCAGGGCGTGCGTATACGGCTAATGCCTCTGGTGTTGTCTTTAAATTAGACAAACCACGACGAGCCGCTTCCTCTACCCATTCGTCTGAATAACCATTTCCCTCGAAACGGATATTTTTCGACTCTTTCACGTAGCGCTTTAAGACCTCCATGATGGCTAATTCTTTCTTTACTCCTTTCTCCAATACCTCTTCCACCTCCTTGCGGAATTTGATGAGTTGGTCAGCTACAATGGTGTTTAATACAGTCATTGGAGCCGCAGAGTTAGCAGAGGATCCTACCGCTCGGAATTCGAATTTATTACCTGTAAAGGCAAATGGAGACGTTCTGTTGCGATCCGTATTATCTAAGATCAACGATGGAATCTTATTGATACCTAATTTAAGGTAGACATTGTCTCCTTTTTCTAATTGAATTTCGTCTAGGCCATCCATGTTTTCCATGTCGTCCAAAACTTGGCTCATCGTACTCCCTAAGAAAGCAGAAACGATGGCTGGAGGAGCTTCATTAGCTCCTAAACGGTGCTCATTACCAGCAGAGGCGATAGATGCACGCAGTAAATCCGCGCGGTCATGTACCGCTTTCAATGTATTGACAAAGAATGTCAAGAAGCGCAAATTCTCTTTAGGCTTCGATGACGGCGCTAATAAGTTAATGCCTGTGTCTGTAGCTAAAGCCCAGTTATTGTGCTTTCCAGATCCGTTAATACCTGCAAATGGTTTCTCGTGGAATAGGACTTTAAATTTATGTTTAGACGCGACTTTGGACATCAAATCCATCAATAAAGCATTGTGGTCGCAGGCTAAGTTCGCTTCCTCGAAGGTAGGCGCTACTTCAAACTGAGCTGGAGCCACCTCATTGTGACGCGTTCTCACTGGCATACCTAATTTAAGTGCCTCGATTTCGAAGTCTACCATGAAGGCATTCACACGATTTGGAATAGATCCAAAATAATGATCTTCTAATTGCTGTCCTTTCGCGGGAGCATGTCCAAATACCGTACGTCCTGCCATCACTAGATCCGGACGTGCATTAAATAAGGCTTCGTCTACTACGAAATACTCTTGCTCCGCTCCTAATGTCGGGATCACTTTGCTGACATCACGGTTAAAGAACTCCTTAATAACAGCTGTAGCCGCTTTATCCACTAATTCAATGGATTTTAGCAATGGCGTTTTATAGTCTAAAGCTTCTCCTGTATAGGAAACGAAGACGGATGGAATACATAAAGTGGCAGTTCCAGCCGCATTTTCCATGATAAAAGCTGGCGATGATGGATCCCAACCCGTATACCCGCGTGCTTCAAAAGTAGAACGGATTCCACCATTAGGAAACGAGGATGCATCCGGTTCTTGTTGAACGAGAGCAGATCCTTTGAACTTCTCTACTGCTTTTCCATTGCTTAAATCAATGTCAAAGAAGGAATCGTGTTTCTCTGCGGTGGTACCTGTTAAAGGTTGAAACCAGTGCGTATAGTGAGTGGCTCCTTTCGATATAGCCCAAGATTTCATGGCTGCAGCTACTTCATCTGCCGCATCGCGATCAATCTTAGATCCTGTTTGGATAGCGGTATTTATCTTTAAATATGCTTCTGGTGATAATAGAGAACGCATCACCTCATCACTGAAGGTCATGCTTCCATAATAGTCCGAAACTTTTTCTGTAGGAAGCTTTACTGGAGTTCCTGTGCGGGATTGAGCTAACTCAAGAGCCTTAAATCTAGTGATTGCCATATGAAGATTTTAATTCTTAGGTAAAAATAGCGAATTGTGATGGGATAAAAAATGCCAAAATTTGAAAAGTAGGATTGAATTTTCCGTTTTTAATTTGGATTTTTTGAGTTTTTGCAAAATACTCGATTGTTTTTACAGGTTTTTTTGACTCAAACTATTGTTTTTCCTAAAAAGAGGTATATTTTTGCTATACGAATTCCTAAAAAAGTATTTTTGTTTCAAAATCAAGTTTAAAAATCATGGCTAAATCAAAATTAGAGTACATTTGGTTGGATGGCTACAAGCCAACACAAAGTTTACGTTCTAAGACTAAAATTGAGAACAATTTTAGCGGCAAATTAGAAGACCTAGATATGTGGTCTTTCGATGGTTCTTCTACTCAGCAAGCTGAAGGTGGTTCTTCTGATTGTTTATTGAAGCCAGTCTATGTTTGCCCAGATCCAGCACGCCGTGATGGTTATTTAGTAATGTGTGAAGTATTAAACGCAGACGGAACTCCGCATGAGTCTAATGGTCGTGCTACGATTGATGATGATGATAACGATTTCTGGTTCGGTTTTGAGCAAGAGTATTTCCTTTGGGATCCAGAAACAAACAAGCCTTTAGGTTTCCCAGCAAATGGGTATCCAGCACCACAAGGGCCTTACTACTGTTCAGTAGGCGCAAACAACGCGTATGGTCGTGAGATTATTGAAGAGCACATGGACTTGTGTATTGACGCAGGTTTAAATATTGAAGGTATTAATGCTGAGGTAGCAGCTGGACAATGGGAATTCCAAATGTTCGCAAAAGGTGCTAAGCAAGCAGGTGATGAAATCTGGTTAGGTCGTTATATTTTAGAGCGTTTAGGCGAGAAGTATGGTGTTTCGATCAACTGGCACTGCAAGCCTCTAGGTGAATTAGATTGGAACGGTTCAGGAATGCACGCGAACTTCTCTAACACCGTATTGCGTACAGCAGGAAATAAAGAAGCATACGATAAAATTTGTCAATCATTCGCTCCATTTGTGAAAGAACACATCGAGGTGTACGGTGCTGACAACCACATGCGTTTAACAGGTAAGCACGAGACAGCTTCGATTCACGATTTCTCTTATGGAATCTCTGATCGTGGTGCATCGATTCGTATCCCTATCGCAGCAGTAGAAAAAGGATGGAAAGGTTGGTTAGAAGACCGTCGTCCGAACTCAGCGGCAGATCCATATAAAGTGGCTGCTCGTATTATCAAGACGGTTAAAACAGCCAAATTATAATACATTTATTAAGCATTTATATACTTTTATAGACAAGATGGCGGGTTTTCCCGCCATTTTTGTTTTACCTTTGCATCCTGATTTCAGGTATGAAAAAAGTCGCTTTTTACACTCTTGGTTGCAAATTGAATTTTGCCGAATCCAGCTCCATCGCTCGATCTCTCGAACCGATGGGTTTTGTGCGCGCAGAGTTTCAAGATCAACCCGATTTGTTTGTCATCAATACCTGTAGTGTAACGGAACAGGCGGACAAGAAGTGTAAAAAAGTGGTAAGAGAGGCGAAGAAGGTTAATCCGAATTCGACCGTTGTTATCATTGGCTGTTATGCCCAATTGAAACCAGAAGAAATTTCGGCTATTCCAGGGGTTGATTTAGTGTTAGGTGCGAATGAGAAGTTTCAATTGCCTACCTTGCTTCCCCCCTATTTGAATCGTGAATCAGCGGATTTACCTAAGTTAATTGCCTCAGAGATCCGCTACGATCTCGATTACCATGCGTCCTATTCTGTGAATGATCGCACGCGTACTTTCTTGAAGGTACAGGATGGTTGCGATTATCCTTGTTCTTATTGTACGATTCCTTTGGCTCGTGGCCAGTCGCGTTCTGATACGGTGGAGAAAGTATTGGGTTTGATTGAGGAGATTGCTGCCAAAGGTGTCAAGGAAATTGTCTTGACCGGAGTAAATATTGGGGATTTTGGCATTCAAAACGGAAAGCGTGTAGAAACATTCTTTCAGCTCGTTCAAGCGATTGAAGAGAAGTCAACTATTGAGCGTTTCCGCATCTCCTCTATCGAGCCTAATTTGCTTACTTCGGAGTTGATTGTCTTTTTAGGTTCATCCATTAAGTTTGTTCCTCATTTCCATATACCCTTGCAATCTGGATCGAATGCGGTTTTACGTCTAATGAAACGTCGCTATCAGCGAGAATTATATGTAGATCGCGTAACGGCCATTAAAGAAGTGATGCCCAATGCGTGTATCGGTGTCGATGTGATCGTGGGCCATCCAGGAGAAACGCCTGAATTATTTTTAGAGACTTATGAGTTTTTGAATGGTTTGGATATTTCCTATTTACATGTTTTCCCCTATTCTGAGCGCCCTAATACCTATGCGGTGGATATCAAACCTAAAGTGGATGGGATGCAAAAAGCGGAGCGTTCGAAGATGTTACATATCTTATCTGATAAAAAGCGTCGTGCTTTTTATGAATCCCAATCCGGTTTAAAAGGTCAAGTTTTGTTCGAGGAATCGGCTACGCCTGGCACGATGGAAGGTTTTTCTGAAAACTATGTTCGCGTAGTCGTACCTTTTGATCCCTTGCAAATTAATACCGTTCAACAAGTTCGCTATAAGTCGCTGAATGAGGCGGGTGAGATGTTGGGGGTGGTGTTAGAGCATTAGTCCGGAGGAATTTAGTCCGAAGTCCGGAGGGGAAATCACATCTTCATTTATTTATTGCACACACTTTTCCTTCGGACTTATTCCCTGCGGACTGTTGTCGCAGACAACTAAAAACAAAAAAGTCGGAAACCATAGGCCTCCGACTTTTTGATTGAAACAAAACCACAAGAACCATTACTTGCGGCTTTGCTGTTGTTGAATTACTCAGCTAACGACTCATCGTGTTGTGAGATATCCAAACCTAATCTTTCTTCTTCCTCGTTTACACGTAACGGAATGATTTTGTCTGTAATCACTAATAAGATATAAGAAGCGCCAAATGCAAAAGCAGAAACGATGGCTAAGGCTAATAAGTGCTTTAAGAATAAGGTAGTCTCTCCGTAGAATAAACCTTGTTCCAAAACAGCTGCATTAACAGCTTTGGTAGCGAAGATACCCGTCATTAACATACCTACCATACCACCTAAACCGTGGCAAGGGAAAACGTCTAATGTATCATCTAAGTTAGAAGATGCTCTCCAGTGTGCAGCAATGTTAGAAACAATCGCAGCAACTACACCGATAAAGATCGCTACGGGAACTGTTACGAAACCAGATGCTGGCGTAATCGCAACTAAACCTACTACTGCACCGATACAGAAACCTAGGGCAGAAACTTTCTTGCCACGAGTTACATCAAATAAGATCCAAGATAAACCTGCAGCCGCAGCTGCTACGTGAGTAGTTGCGAAAGCGGTAACAGCTAAACCGTTAGCTCCTACTGCAGAACCAGCATTGAAACCAAACCATCCGAACCATAATAAACCTGTTCCTAATAAAACGTAAGGAATGTTAGCTGGAGGCAAGATGTTAGACTCGATGTGAGACTTACGACGACGTAAGTATAATGCACCTGCTAAAGCTGCCCAACCTGCTGACATGTGAACAACAGTTCCACCAGCAAAATCCAATACACCTAAGTTAAATAAGAAACCATCTGGGTGCCATGTCCAGTGTGCTAATGGAGCATATACAATGATACAGAAAAGAACCATGAATAGAACAAACGCACGGAAATTAATACGCTCAGCTAACGCACCAGAGATTAACGCTGGAGTGATAACGGCAAACTTCATTTGGAAAAATGCGAATAAGGCAAATGGAATAGTGAATTTCAATTGATCAGAGGATCCTAAAGATAATTTGTGATCAAATACGCCATTGAACATAAAGAATGTTCTAGGGTCACCGATCCAGCCACCTAAAGAGTCACCGAATGCTAAAGAGAAGCCGAAAACGATCCAAATCACGGAGATAACTCCCATTGCGATGAACGATTGTAGCATCGTAGAGATCACGTTTTTGTGATTAACCATTCCACCGTAGAAATAAGCTAATCCAGGTGTCATTAATAAAACTAAGCCAGAGGCTACAATCATCCAGGCAGTATCACCTGTGTCTAATCCTTCCGTAGGCATAGCACCAGGAACAGAAGTTGTGAATAATGCAAGCACGGCTACCGCTAATAAAACTAATAACGGGATCCAGGTTGGTTTTTGTGTCGTCATGTTTTTAAATGTTAAGGGTGGATATAATTAAAACTTATAGATGAAGTGCAAGCCTAAAGTTGTTTGTGATTTTTGATCTTTACCATCACCATCTACGAATTGAGCTGTTTTGTAAGAGTCAGTACGTAATTCTGGTTTGATTAATAAATGTCCTTCTGCAGCTGTGAATGTAGCTGTTAATGTCAAAGAGCTAACATCTGTTCCTGATCCATCTGCTGCGCGTAAAGCACGGGCACCAGCAGTATTATCGAAAACTTCGTAACGACCACCTAAGCTGAATTTATCAGTGAATGCATAGTTAGAGTAAAGAGCAACGCCACCCCATGTTTTGCTATCGCCTACGTTTCCACCGCCTTGGAAATCACCTGTTTGTGATCCGTAAGCTGCGTTAAGTCCTAATAGGTATTTAGGTGTGATTTGGTAAGATGTTGTTAAGTCTAACAAGTTGTAGCTACCTGAATCATCTTTTCCAGTAGATAAGGGAGCTGATTCGTTCGAGCTGATACCATTTACATACACATTCCAACCCGCTGCTGGAGAAGTGAATACTTGGTAGATAAATCCTTTAGACGCGTTGTTGTCATTTAAATTATCCACATTGTTGACCAATCCAACCATGGCAGAAAATTTGTCAGAGAATGCGTAATTCGCTTTAGCACCAATATGATAGAACGGTCCATTATTGAAGAGGTTAGAAAGTGAATAGTTGTAGTTGATTGGAGCGTCGATTACTTCGTATCCGATGTGTGTTCCAAATTGACCAACAGTTAATGTTAGTTTATCGCTTGCTTTCCAATTAAAGTAGGCTTGTTTGATGGCCAAAGCAGTGGAAGCTTTCCCTGCTCCTAAAGGTCCTATCACGTTACCGTATTGACCGAGGTCAGCGTTAGGTCCGAATGTTAAGTCAACTACTACATCTGCAGATTTTGTTGCATAACCGAATTTCGTTTGAACAAGTCCTAACGAGAATTGACTTGATTTCTGGTCGAAAGCTCTTTCGTATCCAGATGCACCTAAGTTACTTCTGTTAGTCGGGCTATTGAAATTCATCATATAGTATGAATCAATGTAACCTGAAAAAGTGAACTTCGGAGCTTCCGCTTCTTTTTCTTGGGAAAATCCACAAAATGCTGTTGCGGCAAAAATGGCTGTTAGGATCGATTTTTTCATGTGGGCTGTTGTTTAAAAGTAAAAAATGCTTGATTACGATTCAAAGATGGAGCCTTAAATTGTACTTTCCAAATATTTGCAACAAAATTTCAACCTATTTTTCGTCTTTTTACAAAAAAATAGGAAAAAGTGGTTAAGAATTAAACCTGTTTTTGTTGATTTTGCAAAAATGAAAATAAAATGAAGTAAAAATGAAACATGGTTATTTGCTTCTTGGAAAAATATAAAATCAGTAAAGAGTCGCTTGTCTGGAGTCGATTGTCTTTTTTAAAGAATAAAGCACAAAGCACAAAGAATAAAGTTGGAATCGCCTGCGGCGATGGTCTTCAGAAATGTATGGACATAAAAAATGGGGCCGAAGCCCCATCCTTATTTATACTTTATGCTCTATGCTCTATAATCTAAATTAAAAGCGAAGCTTTTAATTATTCCGCATGCAACCACGCCTTCTTCGCTAGTAAAGTCTCATTATCTTCTTCGCGATCTGGATCCGGTACGCAGCAATCTACTGGGCAAACCGCAGCACATTGTGGTTCCTCGTGAAAACCAGTACATTCTGTACATTTATCAGGAACAATATAATAGAATTCTTCAGAAACAGGCTCTACGGGTGTTTTAGCATCCATCGATGAACCGTCTTCTAGTTCAATTTCTGTTAAAGCAGTACCGCCGGCCCAAGTCCATTCTACACCACCTTCATAAATTGCTGTGTTAGGGCATTCTGGTTCACAAGCCCCACAGTTAATACATTCGTCTGTTATGATAATTGCCATACCAATGTTTTTGTTTGATTGTGCAATTTACGAACATAAATTTGAATAGTATATAATTTATATGGACTAATGGAAAAAATTTCGACCTTTGCAGGGTAAAATCTATACAATTATGCCAAAGGATTCCTTTTTGCAGCTTATTTCTTTCTTAAAAGCTTTTTTTACCGATGAATCGAATCGAGAAAAAATAGAACTATTTATAGATAGATCCGTAAATGAGAATCCTTGGTTCTCAGAAACCTTAGTTCGCCATGCGATGCAGTCGATTGAAGAGCAATTCTTTTCTGTGCAGGCTTGGGAGGAATTTTACGTAAAACATCCTATTCAAGTGGCTGAATCGAAGAATGTGGGAATTGTTTTGGCGGGTAATTTACCGGCTGTGGGTTTGCATGATGTTTTAATGGTATTAGCTTCAGGGCATCATGCTTCTTTGAAATTGAGTTCACAAGACAAGGCCTTGATGCAACTTTATGTGCTGGCAATGCAGTCATTTGATGCAGCGGTTCCTGTTAGCATAATTGAGCGTTTACAAGGTATGGCTGCGGTCATTGCGACTGGAAGTGATTTCTCAGGAGGTTATTTTGCTCATTATTTCTCCACGATTCCGCATATTATTCGGAAGAACCGTAGCTCATTAGCCGTTTTAAAGGGGAATGAGACGCAGGAAGATTTCAAGGGTTTGGCGCAGGATATTTTTACCTATTATGGTTTAGGCTGCAGGAACGTTTCTACGATTGCAGTTCCAGCGTCTTATGATTTAACTCCTTTATTCGATGAATTAACCAAGGAGACATGGGTATTAGATCATTCGAAGTATTCCAATAACTTTCAATACCACCGTACGTTATTCTTATTGAACCAGATTCCGCATTTTGATTTAGGGAATCTATTAGTGACGGAGAATGATGATTTCGTTTCACCAGTGGGTGTTTTATACGTGCATCGTTACTTAGATGAAGCTTTCTTGCAAACCTGGATACAGGAGCGCGCGGAAAAGATTCAATGTAAGGTTGGTTTAGAGATTGGTTTTGGCCAAAGTCAACACCCAGCTCTCGATGATTTCGCAGATGGAATCGATACTTATGATTTCTTGATTAACCTTTCATAGGCTTTAAATAGCCCCCACGCCCCTATTCCGCCCACTAAAGCTCCTGCGATTACATCGAGCGGATAATGGGCGCCTAAATAGATTCTACTATAGGAAATAATCGATGCCCATAGAATCAGGGCTGTACCAGCAAACTTATTCTTCGTCAACAAATAAAAACCAACGGCAATTGCAAAGGAATTGGCAGCATGCGAAGAACAAAAACCAAATTGCCCACCACAGCCTGCCGGCAAATGAATCCACGATTGAAATGACTCGACGTGACAGGGTCTTAGACGTTTGAAAAGGGGTTTCAGTAGACTGGAGCTGAATTGATCGGCGAAAACCACGGTTGAAACTAAATAGATTATAGATTTCCAGCATTCCGTTTTATATCGCTTATATAGAAAGTATATCAGTATCCCATAGAGTGGAATCCACGTCAATTTACCTGAAATTATTTCCATCGGTCCGTCTAACCAAGGCTGGTGAGCCTCGTTTATCAACTGAAATAAATGGGCATCCCAAGTAGGAAACATAGTTTAGAATTTAAATTCTGCCCGAATACGAGCGATGGTGGCTTCAGCGATAGGTTGTACTTTCTTTTCGCCTATCGCTAATTTCTCCTCGATAATCTCCGGATGTGCGATGAAATAGTCGAATTTCTCTCTCGCCTCTTTGAAATAACCTAACATCAATTCGTGTAAGGCCTGTTTCGCATGTCCATACCCATAACCGCCTGCTTCGTAATTCGCGCGCATTTCTGCTACTTGAGCTGGTGATGCCATTAATTGGTATAGTTTGAACGTAATATCGTTATCTGGATTTTTAGGTTCTTCTAATGGAGTGGTGTCTGTGACAATCTTTTTGATCTGCTTCAATAAATCCTTTTCAGGCAAGAAGATATCAATGTAATTGTTCAATGATTTGCTCATCTTAGCGCCGTCTAGGCCCGGAATGGTCATTACCTCTTCACTAATGCGTGCTTCTGGCAAGACGAAAATATCTTTGTTATAGCGCTTGTTAACAGAATTCGCGATGTCGCGGGTCATTTCGATGTGCTGTCTTTGGTCCTTACCTACGGGGATAATTCGTGCATCATATAATACGATATCTGCCGCCTGTAAAACGGGATAGGTAAATAAGCCAGCGTTTACATCGGATAATTTATCCGATTTGTCCTTAAAGCTGTGTGCATTCGCCAGCATGGGAAAAGGCGTAAAGCAATTCAAATACCACATTAATTCGGTGTGGTAAGCGGCTAATTTAGACTGGCGGTAGAAGTAATTTTTCTCCGTATCAAAGCCAAAAGCCAGCCAAGCTGCCGCAATCGACAAGGTATTACTGCGGATACTTTCGCCGTCCTTTAAGGAAGTTAAGGTGTGTAAGTCTGCAATAAATAAAAAGGAATCATTGCCAGGTTGCTTTGAAAGTTCAACCGCTGGCATAATTGCCCCTAAAATATTACCCAAATGGGGCTTTCCTGAGGCCTGAATGCCCGTTAAGATCCGCATAGCTTGTCTAAATAATTTATGCAAAAATCAATAAAATAGACCATAACTCCAAGCGATTTGTGCTTGGGCATTCGAGCTAAATTTGCTAAATTCGTTTTTGCAAATTCACCCTTTATTTGATGTCCCTCTCTCCTAGCCTGTTGGCCTTTTTGCGTGACCTCCGTGTAAACAACACGCGCGAATGGTTTGCGGAAAACAAAGCGGTATATGAACAAGAGAAGAAAGGATTTGACGCCTGGACGACTGAGTTGATTTCAGAGTTTGCTGATTTTGAGAATATGGATGGTGTTTTGCTGAAGCATTGCTCCTACCGAATTTACCGGGATGTGCGCTTTTCTAAAAACAAGGATCCCTATAAGTCCTATTTTTCGGCTAGCTTTTCAGAAGGTGGTCGTAAATCGGGTTTGATGGACTATTATGTGCATATTGAACCCAATGGTGCCTCCTTTCTAGGTGGAGGTATGTATTCTCCTACGCCAGAACAATTAGCAGCTTTCCGCCAAGAGATAGATTATAACGCGGCAGGATTACGTAAGATCATTCAGGACCCCAAATTTGTTTCCGTTTTTGGAGAGGAAGTGGGTGAAAGTTTAGTGCGAATCCCTAAGGGATTTGAGGCAGATCATCCAGACGCTGAATTGTTAAAGAAGAAACAATTGTTTTTTTGGAAAAAATACACGGATAAAGAGCTTTGTTCTCCTGGTTTTACCAAACAATTGATTTCGGATGCTAAGGTATTAAAGCCCTTTTTGGACTTCTTAAATGCCGTATTTTTTGAAAAAGAACCTTTTATAAAAGAATAAACCCCTATGCAATTTTCGCATTTGCACAACCATTCCCAGTTTTCCCTATTAGATGGTGCGTC
Source organism: Aquirufa esocilacus (assembly GCF_042715595.1). Taxonomy (NCBI): domain Bacteria; kingdom Pseudomonadati; phylum Bacteroidota; class Cytophagia; order Cytophagales; family Flectobacillaceae; genus Aquirufa; species Aquirufa esocilacus. Next base: position 758,368 of record NZ_JBBKXX010000001.1, read on the forward strand.
TAAGATTTCGTCTATGTTCAAAAAGGCGAAAGCGGATAATATGCCCGCTGTAGCGATTACGGATCACGGGAATATGTTTGGTGTATTTCAATTTGTGGCGGAAGCGGGAAAGCAAGGGGTGAAACCGATTGTGGGATGTGAGTTTTATCTAGTGAATGATCGCCACAAGCAAGTTTTTACGAAAGAGTTAAAGGATAAGCGCTATCACCAATTGTTCTTAGCGAAGAACCCGGAGGGCTATCAGAATTTGGTCAAATTATGTTCTTTAGGCTTCATGGAGGGAATGTATTCCAAATACCCTCGGATTGATAAGGAACTTGTTTTAAAATACCACAAAGGCCTAATCGCTACGACTTGTTGTCTGGGGGCTTCTGTTCCTCAGGCTATTTTACGGGATGGTGAAGAAGCGGCAGAGAAAGAGTTTAAGTGGTGGTTGGATTTGTTCGGCGAAGATTATTACATCGAAGTACAAAATCACTTCATTCCGGAGCAGCAGACTGTGAATGAAGTCTTGTTGCGTTTTGCGAAGAAGTATAATGTCAAGGTGATTGCATCGAATGATAGCCATTATTTGGACCAAAAAGATGCCAACGCACACGATATTCTCTTGTGTATTAATACCGGAGAAAAGCAGGCTACTCCTACTTACAAGGATATTGAAGGTGATTTTGATATGAAAGGAAAGCGCTTTGCTTTCTATAATGACCAGTTTTACTTCAAGACGACCGAGGAAATGACCAAACTTTGGTCGCATGTTCCTGAGGCGATTGACAACACGAATGAGATCGTAGGGAAAGTGGAGACACTGAAACTCACGAAAGACGTGATGTTGCCTAATTTCCAAATCCCGTCTACTTTTCTTAGTCAGGATGATTACTTGGAGCACATCACGATGGAAGGCGCGAAAAAGCGTTACATCGATATTGACCAGGTGGTGGAAGAGCGTTTGCGCTTTGAGTTGCACACGATTCGGACGATGGGTTTTGCTGGTTACTTCTTAATTGTAGCCGATTTTATTAGTGCTGGACGTGATTTAGGCGTTTATGTGGGTCCAGGTCGTGGGTCCGCGGCGGGTTCAGTGGTGGCCTATTGTTTAGGAATCACAAATATTGACCCGATTAAGTACAATCTCCTTTTTGAGCGTTTCTTGAATCCAGATCGTAAGTCCTTACCTGATATTGATACGGACTTTGATGATGAGGGCCGCCAAAAAGTCATCGACTACGTCGTAGATAAATACGGTAAAAACCAAGTGGCGCATATCGCGACCTATGGTACGATGGCTGCGAAAATGTCCATTAAGGACGTTTCCCGCGTTCTAGACCTCCCCTTGCAGGAATCCAATGCCTTAGCGAAACTGGTTCCGGAGAAACCGAAAATTACACTAGACCGTATTTTTAATGCGGCTTTGACCGGAGATAAGAGTTTAGCCGATAAGGAAGGCCTTAATCCAGAAGAATTAGAACAGGTAAAGGAATTACGTCGCATCAAGGAATCCGGGGGATTACCTGCGACTGTTATTGAGAATGCGCTGATTTTAGAGGGTTCTGTTCGTGGAACGGGTATTCACGCGGCGGGTATCATCATTGCACCATCTGATTTAACGGATATTTTGCCGGTGGCTACATCGAAAGATGTGAGTCTCTTGATTACGCAATACGACGGTTCTGTGATTGAGAATGCGGGGGTAATTAAGATGGACTTTTTGGGATTAAAAACGCTCTCCATCTTGAAAGAGGCCGTTCGCTTAATCAAGCAAAACCACAATGAGACGATCATTTTGGATGATCTTCCTTTGGACGATAAAACAACCTACGAATTATACCAAAGAGCCGAAACGAACGGTACTTTCCAATTTGAATCCCCTGGGATGCAGAAACACTTGCGTGATCTGAAGCCCGATCAATTCTCGGATTTGATTGCGATGAATGCCTTGTTCCGTCCAGGTCCGATGGTCTATATTCCGAATTACATTGCCCGTAAACACGGTCGCGAGAAGATTGAATACGATTTGCCAGAAATGGAGGAGTATTTGAGCGATACATACGGTATTACGGTGTATCAAGAGCAAGTAATGCTTCTCTCCCAAAAGCTCGCGAATTTCACGAAGGGTGACGCCGATGTACTTCGTAAGGCCATGGGTAAAAAAGACAAAGCCACCATCGACAAGATGAAGGGTAAGTTCATGGAAGGCGGAGCGGCGAATAATCACCCCGTGGACAAGTTGGATAAGATTTGGACGGACTGGGAAGCGTTTGCTCAATATGCCTTTAACAAATCTCACTCAACTTGCTATGGTTTAGTGGCTTACCAAACAGGTTACCTGAAAGCAAACTACCCACCAGAGTTTATGGCGGCGGTACTTTCGAACTCCTTAGGCAACATTGAGAAGATTACTTTCTTCATGGATGAGTGCAAGCGGATGGGCTTATCTTTATTAGTTCCGGATGTAAATGAATCCTCTCGCTCGTTTGCGGTGAATAAGAAAGGCCAAATCCGTTTCGGACTAGGTGCGATCAAAGGAGTGGGTGATGCGGCAGTCGATGCGATTGTGGAAGAACGTCAGAAAAATGGCGAATACAAGGATATTTTTGACTTCGTTTCTCGAATCAATGTACGTCAGGTAAACAAGAAGAGTTTAGAATCGCTTGCACTTGCTGGGGCATTTGATTGTTTTACTGAAGTGGCTCGATCTCATTATTTTGCTATCGATTCACAGGATAATACGAATTTTATTGAGAAAATTGTTCGCTATTCGTCCCGTATGGCAGAATTAAAGGCAGAAGCTACTGCTTCCCTTTTTGGTGAATTAGGAGCTGGAACAGGTAATGACATCGCTCAACCTAAGATTCCTACTGCTGAGCCTTGGTCTGTAATGGAGCAATTGAAGAATGAGAAAGAAGTGGTAGGCGTTTATATTTCAGGCCATCCTTTGGACGAATACAAGACTGAGATTGCTAATTTCTGCAATTCAAATACGGGCCAATTGGAAACACGTCCGAATGCTGCACAAACCTTTGCAGGAATTGTTACCAAGGTCAATGTACGAACATCCGCAAACGGAAATCAGTTTATGATATTTACGATTGAGGATTATGCCGGAAATTATGAATTTGCGTTATTTTCGAAAGACTATATTCAATTTGAGCGTTTTATTGCACTAGATCGTTTGTTATTCATTAATGGTTCTTATCAACAGAAGAATCGCCACATGGAACAAATGGTTTTTAAGATTCAATCCATTGAATTATTGTCTGAAATTTTATCGGATCGAACAAAAGAGATTAAATTGCGTTTAGATTTATATCGCTTAACTCCCGCATTATTGGATTTATTGCAAGAGACGTTAGAGCGAAATAAAGGCGATAAGAAGTTGACTTTAGAGGTGTATGATGAGCAGGAGAAAATAGGGATGGACTTTTTATCGCGTAAAATGCAGGTTTCCATTACGAAAAATTTGATTTCTGAATTGAAAGAGCTTGAAAATGTAGGCTTTAAGTTAATTTCGTAAAAAATTTATTCCGGGAACTAATTGTTCTGCCGGTTTTGTTTTAATTTTGAATTTTATAAAATATATCAAATAATGGGAAAATACGTAGAGGCAACAGATGCTAATTTTCAAGAGTTAATCGGCACTGATACACCAGTTTTAGTAGATTTTTGGGCAGAGTGGTGTGGCCCTTGTAAAATGATCGGACCAATCGTGGAAGAATTAGCGGGAGATGTAGAAGGTCAAGCGATTGTAGCCAAAATGAATGTAGATCAAAATTCAGCGGTACCTGCTTCGTTAGGTATTCGTTCAATTCCTACTTTAATGGTATTTAAAAAAGGTGAAATGGTAGAACGCTTAGTGGGTGGAAATATCCCTAAGTCGGTTTTAGCTGAAACTTTATTAAAGCACGCTTAATAATTTAAGCGAATAGACTTTATCCATAGCCTGTAACAAGATGTTGCAGGCTATTTTTATTTCCTCTTCTGTAATGGTCAAAGGCGGCGCAATGCGTAGTGAATTATCGCAAAATAAGAACCAATCGGTGATTAGGCCATTCAGAATACATTCGTCTATCACGGCTTTCACGGTCTTAAAGTCCTGCATCTCCACCGCTAGCATAAACCCAATTCCCCGTACTTCATGAATGATGGGATGTTTCAATAAGCTTTTGAATAGATTGCTTTTTGTTGGAATCTGATCCATTAAACATTCATCTATGATGTAATTCAACGTCGCTAATGATGCCGCGCAAGAAACAGGATGACCACCGAATGTGGTGATATGACCTAAAATAGGTTCAAAGCTTAGCGTTTTCATCAGAGTTTCGTTCGCTAAAAACGCACCTATCGGCATTCCTCCCCCCATTCCTTTCGCTGTTAGGAGAATATCAGGTAGGATATTCATAGGCTGAAAAGCCCAGAAAGTACCTGTACGGCCAAAACCCGATTGGATTTCATCCACCATTAGTAGAGTCCCTGTTTCGTCACAACGCTTTCGTAATGCTTGAAAATAAGCTGCTGATGCCGTTTTAACGCCGGCTTCCCCTGCTACGATTTCGATAACTACTGCCGCTGTTTTATCGGTTATTTTTGTTAAGTCTTCTATAGATCCGTGGTGGATATGCCGAATATCCGGTAACAAAGGACGAAAAGCATTCTTGAAGTTCTCATCACCTGCCATGGATAAAGCCCCCTGGCTGGCTCCATGGTAAGCGTTAAAACAAGAAATGAATTCAGTTCTACCTGTGTAGCGTTTCGCCAACTTCATTGCGCCCTCTACTGCCTCAGTTCCCGAATTAGTAAAATAGACTTGATTTAGGTGTTCGCTCCCAGTGGATTTGACTAATGCTTCAGCTAGTTGCACTTGAGGACTTTGGATATATTCCCCATACACCATCAGGTGCATGTAGGCATCCACTTGATCTTTTATAGCTTTTACGACTGCAGGATTTCGGTGTCCTACATTAGATACGGCAATTCCAGAAATCAAATCCATATATGATTTCCCCTTGGCATCGTACATATACACGCCTTCAGCCTTTTTTATTTCTAAGGCCAAAGGTGCATCCGATGTGGGCGCCATAAATTTTTGGAAAAGCTGTCGATGCGTGAATCCCATAGCTCACAAAATTACGTTAATTCTTGTTAAGTGCTCGCCGTTCGTCAAATTATTCATTTCAATTAGCCTCTTTCCCGTACTTTTGTTTTATGAAACCACTATTACTCTTTTTATGTACGTGTATTGGCGTTCAGGCTCAGACACTAAGCGGCACTATACGCTCAAACAAGGGCGAATTGATGCCGTTTTCGTCGATTTGGGTGACTGATCTAAACAAAGGAACCCTCGCTAATGAGGAGGGAAAATACGCCATTCAATTATCCAAAGGTGAACATGAAGTAGTTTTTCGATTTTTAGGACACACTCCTAAAGTACATAAAGTTTCTATAACGGGGGATTTAACTCTTGATGTGGCGCTTACTGAAGAGGCCATAACACTGCAAGATGTCAATGTAGGAGGTTTAAAGGAAGATCCAGCCATCGGTATGATGCGCCGAATGATCTCCATGGCTCCATTTCACCTGAAAGAAATTGATAGTTTCAAGGCCAAAGGCTATGTCAAAGGAGCAGGTAAAATTACCTCTATTTCTAAGGTGATGAATGCGCTTGTGGGTAAGAAGATGGAAAAAGAAGCGGGTATTAAAGTGGGCTCTACTTATGTATTAGAGGGAATTAATCAAATTACTTTTACACGACCTAATAAGATTGATGAGAAAGTTTTGTCGAATCGGAACAATCTTCCAGCTGTTTTGAAAAACTCCGGAGCGCCTAACTTACGTATAACACAAACGAATTTTTATTTACCTAAAGTGTGGGGATCCTTGATATCCCCTATTTCACCATCGGCTTTTTCCTTTTATAAATTCGCTTATTTGGGAAGTTTTCAGTTGAATGGTCAAACTGTTTCGAAGATTCAGGTAAAGCCTAAATCAACTTCAGATGATTTGTTTGAGGGTACTCTTTCTATTGTAGAAGATACCTGGAGTATCTATTCTTTCAGTTTAGCTTTCCGTAATTCTCAAGGTTATTACACATTTCAGCAGCAGAATGCCTTGTTTCAAGGTGTTTGGATGCCTGTTAATTATGATGTGAATGTCAATTTTGATGCGATGGGCTTTGGTGCAACATTTCGGTATATCACCCAGGTGAAAGAATATTCGATTAAAGTTAATCCTTCTTTTGTAGTGAAGCCTACAATTATTGAAGAGCGCTTGCATAAGGATTGGGCCAAAGAAATCAATAAAGAAAAAATCGCCTCCCCTAAGTTAGCTTTGGGTAAAGAATTGACTCGAAAAAAATTAAAGAAAGTCCTTAAAGAAATAGATAAACAAGAGGAAAAACAGGAGTTTAGTTCGGATTACACCATTTCGGTTGATTCATCTGCCGCGATTAAAAAAGAGGAATATTGGGAGGCTGAACGTCAAGTTCCATTGACGGATGCCGAGGTTAGGGGATATAAAGAAGCTGATAGTCTTTCGATACAAGACGAGAAAAAGCGCTTAAAGGATTCAATTAATGCTTTACCGCGATTCCGCTATGGAGACATTTGGGCGGGGCGCGTTTACAATTATGGTCAAAAAGGCCTTGGTGCCAGATTAACACTTAGTGGTTTTCAATCTGGATATAATGCTGTAGATGGTTATACGTTAGGTCGAGGAGTTGACTACCGTTATACCTACAAATTGTCAGATTATTGGGGAACAGGATTTGATGTTCGGTATGCTTTTTCCAGAAAAGCGTGGAATGGATCTGCCTATTTAGAACGTAATTGGGATGAAAATCGTCAGAACTTGAATCTTTCTGGCGGTTCTGCAATTCAACAGATTAACTCAACTGACCCCGTTCCTACTATTGTAAACCTCTATTATGCCCTATTCTTATCGCAGAATTATTTGAAGCTATACCAAAAGGATTTCATCAAAGCTTCCTATGGTGTCCAAATGAGTTCTAAGTGGAATTTGAATACTGTATTGGAACTCCGGTCTCGTACTAGTTTAGAAAATCACGAGGATAATGGATTATTCTTCAAGGAACGTCGTTTTGAATCCAACGGCATTCCTTTTGCTACTAGTAAGCAAGTGTATGGCTCGATCCTAGTTAGATATCAACCTTTCGCCACTTGGAGAAGATATAATGGATCTCGTAGATTGTCTAATGAGGTGGGTCCTACTATTACAGGTGCTTATGAACAGGCTTTTGGAGATAATTCTTACAACAAAGTATCCCTACAGTTTTATCAATCCATTTCATTAGCTAACTGGGGTGAACTTAATTACCGAATCACGGCTGCTCATTTCATTAATAAGCCTTCTTTACTAGTAGATTATCAACATTTTAAGGGGAATGAAGTTAATATATCTACTGGAGGTTCTAGTTTTTTAGCACTTCCTTATTATGCCCTATCTAACTCTGGAGATCATTTTAAGGCATTTGTGACGTGGGAGCCAAGAAAATTTGTGTTAACCCAAAATGCTTTCCTTTCTCTGTATGGACTCAAGGAAAAAGTGGGCTACTCCTATCTTCAGACTGCTGTTAATTCTCAAGTTATTCATTACCAAGAGTTTAGTTATGGGCTAACAGGTATCGGTAAAATTTTAGGTCTAGATTTAGTCTATCCGGTAGGAAATGTGGTGCCTGAAAAATGGAAAGTTCTAGTCAGATTGCCTTTCTAATTGTTTATTTGCACACATTTACCTAAATTGTGCTAAATTTTTTTGGAATAATCTAAATCAACCTTTATGAATCAAATTGTTTACTTAGTTCCTGCTTTTGGTTTAGTAGGATTGCTGTACACAGCGTGGAAGTTTAACTGGGTATCTAAACAAGATGCCGGTAATGAAAAAATGCAAGAGTTGGCTGGTTATATCGCAGATGGTGCGATTGCCTTCTTAAAAGCAGAGTGGAAAATTTTAACCTATTTCGCGATTCCAACCGCTATTTTATTAGCTTGGTTAGGATCACAAGAGGGAACACCGGAAAATCCGATTCACTCCTCCCCTTTAATTGCTGTAGCTTTTTTAATCGGTGCAGTTTTCTCTGCTACCGCAGGTTATATCGGTATGATCGTGGCTACTAAAGCGAACGTTCGTACGGCAGAGGCGGCTAGAACTTCTTTGGCAAAAGCCTTATCTGTTTCTTTCACTGGTGGATCCGTGATGGGAATGGGTGTAGCAGGTTTAGCTATTTTAGGTCTAGGCGGTTTATTTATTGCTTTCTACCAAATCTTTGCTCAAGGCCAAGCTTTGACTTCAGTGGGGATGAAAACAGCAATCGAAGTATTAGCCGGTTTCTCTTTAGGAGCTGAGTCTATCGCTTTGTTTGCGCGTGTAGGTGGTGGTATCTATACGAAAGCAGCTGACGTAGGCGCTGACTTAGTGGGTAAAGTAGAAGCGGGTATTCCTGAAGACGATGTGCGTAACCCTGCCACTATCGCTGATAACGTAGGTGATAACGTAGGTGACGTTGCAGGTATGGGAGCTGACTTATTTGGTTCTTATGTAGCTACGATCTTAGCTACCATGGTTTTAGGCCAAGAAATCAACGTAACAGATAATTACAATGGTTTCTCTCCGGTTTTATTACCGATGTTAATTGCGGGTGTAGGTTTACTTGCTTCGTTAGTTTCGACTTTCTTTGTTCGTATCTCTAGCGAAACTTCATCCGTTCAAAATGCATTGAACGTAGGTAACTACACTTCTATCGCGATTACTTTTGTAACATCTTACTTCTTAGTGAAGAATATCTTACCAGCATATTTAACGCTACGTGGTACAACATTCACTTCAATGGATGTGTTTTATGCGATTATCGTCGGTTTAGTGGTAGGTACTTTAATGTCGATCATTACAGAATACTATACGGCTATGGGCAAGCGTCCTGTGGATTCTATCGTTCAAAAATCAGGTACTGGTCACGCAACGAACATCATTGGTGGTTTAGCAGTTGGTATGGAATCAACGGTCTTGCCTATATTAGTGTTAGCTGCTGGTATTATTGCTTCTTTTAAATTTGCAGGTATCTACGGAGTTTCTATTGCTGCTGCAGGTATGATGGCTACTACAGCGATGCAATTAGCCATCGATGCTTTCGGTCCTATCGCGGATAACGCGGGTGGTATTGCGGAGATGTCTCAATTGCCTAGCGAAGTACGTGATCGTACAGATAACTTAGATGCGGTAGGAAATACGACAGCTGCCACAGGTAAAGGTTTCGCGATTGCTTCTGCAGCTTTGACTTCATTAGCCCTGTTTGCTGCCTTTGTAGGTATTGCTGGTATCAGCCACATTGATATCTATAAAGCAGATGTTTTAGCTGGTTTATTTGTAGGTGGTATGATTCCATTCATCTTCTCCGCCTTATGTATCTCTGCAGTAGGTAAAGCAGCCATGGAAATGGTGAACGAAGTTCGTCGTCAATTCCGTGAGATTCCAGGTATCATGGAATACAAAGCGAAACCAGAATACGAGAAATGTGTAGCTATCTCTACAGAAGCTTCTATTCGCCAAATGATTCTTCCGGGTGCGATTGCCTTAATCGTTCCTGTTTTAGTAGGATTTACGATGGGACCAGAAGTTTTAGGAGGTCTATTAGCTGGTGTTACTGTTTCAGGTGTATTGATGGGTATTTTCCAATCAAATGCAGGTGGAGCTTGGGATAACGCTAAGAAATCATTTGAGAAAGGTGTGTTGATTGATGGTCAAACGTATAAGAAAGGTTCAGAGCCACACAAAGCTGCTGTAACGGGTGATACCGTGGGTGATCCATTTAAAGATACTTCAGGTCCATCTATGAATATTCTGATTAAATTGATGTCCATCGTTTCTTTGGTTATTGCACCTTACATTCACGTAGGAGATAATGATCACGCTTCTGTAAAGAAATTAGAGAAAGCTCCAATCGTAAAATCGATGGTGGCGAAGAAATAGTTTCCTATATATAGGCATTAAAAAAGCCCCGCATTTGCGGGGCTTTTTCTTTATCTATCAATCTGTGGAATCCGTTTAAGAAATTAAGCGTTGATTTTACCTCTTAATGCTCTTGGGATATCGATTGTTGCTACTGGGTTAGACATTGGATTTAAGATCTCACATCCCTCCACTTGTAGTTTATTTACTTTAACAGTTTGACCTAAGTCTAAACCAGAAATATCAACTGTTACGAAATCAGGAATGTTTTCTGCTTGACCACGTAAAGTAACTTTACGTAATTTTTGCACCATTTTACCCCCTTTGATAACACCTGGAGAATTTCCAGTTACTTTGATAGGCACAGCAATCTTGATTGCTTTTCCTTTTTGGATTTCCAAGAAGTCTACGTGGTAGATCATCTCGTTTACTGGGTGAAACTGTGCATCTTGTAAGATCGCACGGTATTTTGTACCCTCAATGTTTAATTCAACTTCGTACACATCCGCTGAATATAATAATTCACGGAAAAGGATCATTGGAACAGCAAAGTGAACTTGCTCAGAACCACCGTATAATACACATGGTGCCATCGCTTCGTTACGTAAATCATTTGCGCTCTTCGTACCGAGATTCGCTCTTTTAAACCCTACAATCTCTAATTTTTTCATCTTGTTTTTGTTAATGCTTCTAGTCTTTCGCACATTGGCTATCCCCTAGAAACGGTTGAAATTAATATTTAATAAATAATGAACTGATAGATTCGTGATCACGGATACGACCAATCGCTTTGGCAAAAAGCTCTGCGACTGAAAGTACCTTTATTTTGTCACAAGTTTGTTTCTGAGGAATTGTATCCGTCACCAATAATTCTGTCAAAACAGAATTAGAAATGTTCTCATACGCCTTACCTGATAAAACCGGGTGGGTGACAACCGCCCTTACTGAATTAGCTCCTTTATCCATGATTAATTGAGCCGCTTTGCACAAAGTGCCACCGGTATCAATTAAGTCATCGACAAGAATGACATCTGCTCCTTTTACGTCTCCAATTAACTGCATCGAAGCAATTTCATTAGCACGTTTACGGTGCTTATCGCAAATAACCATCTCCGCATTGAAGAATTTGGCCATGTTACGCGTACGAACAACGCCTCCTACATCGGGTGATGCGAAAAGGATGTTCTCTAAATTTAATGATTTCAAATACGGAACGAAGATCGCATTTCCTTCCAAGTGATCTACAGGGAAGTCCATGAAACCTTGAATTTGACCTGCGTGTAAGTCAATCGTCATTAAACGATCAGCCCCAGCTGCTGTCAATAAATTGCCAATTAATTTCGCTCCAATTCCTACACGTGGGCGATCTTTACGATCTTGACGTGAATAACCGAAATACGGGATGACAGCCGTTACATAGTGAGCTGATGCGCGTCTAGCGGCATCGATCATCAATAACAACTCCATCAAATTATCCGCCGTAGGGAAAGTAGACTGAATGATAAACACATCGCAACCACGAACAGATTCGTCAAAACTAGGTGACATTTCACCGTCTGAGAACTTTAACGTAGTTACAGCGCCCAAATCTTTTCCATAATACTTAGCAATATCCTTTGCTAAATAATTAGATGCAGAACCAGAAAATATTTTAACTGCGTTAATCGCTGCCATGAGATTGTTAGGGCTTATTTTTTATAATAAGGGGCAAAATTAAGCAATTTTGCCCCTATTTCAAATTATTTTACTGAGGCACGGATGATGTTTAAGGCACCACCTGCTTTGAACCATTCGATTTGTTGCTCATTGTACGTGTGGTTCACAGCAAAACTATCTGTGCTACCATCCGCGTGAACTAACTCAATCGTCAATGATTTTTCAGGAGCAAAGCTTCCTAAACCTACAATGTTGATTGAATCGTCCTCTTGGATTTTATCGTAATCAGCTTCGTTTGCGAAAGTCAAAGCTAACATACCTTGTTTCTTCAAGTTAGTTTCGTGAATACGAGCGAATGACTTCACTAAAACGGCACGAACACCTAAGTGACGTGGCTCCATCGCTGCGTGCTCACGAGAAGATCCTTCACCGTAGTTTGTATCTCCTACTACGATGGTTCCTACGCCTGCTGCTTTGTAAGCACGCTGAGTAGCAGGAACAGGACCATATTCACCTGTCAATGCGTTCTTCACGTTGTCCGTCTTCTCATTATAGAAGTTCACCGCTCCAATTAACATGTTGTTAGAGATGTTATCTAAGTGACCACGGTATTTCAACCAAGGACCTGCCATGGAAATGTGATCCGTAGTACATTTACCTTTGGCCTTAATTAACAATTTCAAACCTTTCAAGTCAGAACCTTCCCATGCTGAGAATGGATCTAATAATTGTAAACGATCTGATGTTGCTGAAACCTTTACTTGAACGCCTGAACCATCGGCTGCAGGAGCTTGATAGCCCGCATCTTCCGCAGCGAAACCTAATTTAGGTAATTCGTCTCCCGTAGGTGCGTCTAATTTTACTTGTTCTCCTTTTTCGTTTGTTAAGGTATCCGTTAATGGATTGAACGTTAGGTCACCCGCGATAGCTAAAGCAGTGACCATTTCTGGTGAAGCTACGAAAGCAAACGTATTAGGGTTACCATCTGCACGTTTTGCAAAGTTTCTATTGAAAGAGTGAACGATGGTGTTCTTCTCCCCTTTTTCTGCACCCGGACGAGCCCATTGCCCGATACAAGGTCCACAAGCATTCGAGAATACTGTTGCTCCAATAGAATCAAATGTCGAGATGAAACCATCGCGCTCGATGGTGTAACGAACTAATTCAGAACCTGGTGTAATGGTAAATTGAGCTTTCGTCTTTAACCCTTTTGCCGCTACTTGCTTCGCTAAAGAAGCTGCACGAGCGATATCTTCATAAGAAGAGTTAGTACAAGAACCGATTAAACCTACTTCGATTTTTGTAGGCCAGCCATTTTTCTCAGCCATTTCTTTCATTTTAGAGATAGGCGTTGCTAAATCTGGTGTGAAAGGACCATTCAAATAGGGTTCTAATGTATCTAAATCGATTTCGATTACTTGATCAAAGTATTTCTCCGGGTGAGCATACACTTCTGGATCCGCAGTTAAGTGTTCCTTCACGCCATTTGCTAAAGCGGCTACATCCGCACGACCTGTAGACTCTAAGTAACGTGCCATAGAAGCATCGTAACCAAAAGTAGATGTCGTAGCACCGATCTCAGCACCCATGTTACAAATCGTTCCTTTACCAGTACATGACATAGAAGTCGCGCCTTCGCCGAAATACTCAACGACTGCACCCGTTCCACCTTTTACTGTCAGGATACCTGCCACTTTTAGGATAACATCTTTAGGAGATGTCCAACCATTTAATTTACCTGTTAACTTAACACCAATTAGTTTAGGGAATTTTAATTCCCATGCTAAACCTGCCATGACATCGCAAGCATCTGCTCCACCCACACCGATAGCGATCATTCCTAAACCACCCGCGTTAACCGTGTGTGAATCCGTTCCGATCATCATTCCGCCTGGGAAAGCATAATTTTCTAATACTACTTGGTGAATAATACCTGCACCTGGTTTCCAGAAACCGATACCATATTTGTCTGATACAGACGATAAGAAGTCATAAACCTCTTTATTTTTATCCACTGCTACTTTTAAATCGGTAGTAGAGGCAACTTTTGCTTCAATTAAGTGATCACAATGCACCGTAGATGGTACGGCCACTTGTGGACGACCTGCTTGCATGAATTGTAACAAGGCCATTTGAGCAGTTGCATCTTGCATGGCCACACGGTCTGGTGCAAAATCAACATAAGAAGCTCCTCTTGCATAAGCAGCAGAGGCTGTACCTTCCCATAAATGGCTATAAAGAATTTTTTCAGTTAACGTAAGCGGTTTACCTGTTAACGCACGAGCCGCAGCAATGCGAGCCGGCATGCGATCGTAAACAGCTTTAATCATTTCAATGTCAAAGGCCATGGTAAAAGTGTTTGGTAAAAAATGTTCACAAAATTAATAGATTAGCTTCAATTTTGCCACTATTTTATGAGAACATTTCCTTTGTTAGGGAATTATTAGGAACTTTGTTTTATTGCTTGATTTAACCTATTTATAATAGGACTATTTGAACATTTTAAGATCCACATCGCTTGAACTATTTGAAAATATTGCTTTTGATTGGATGTTTTATTCATTTTTCTCCAAATGAAAGTCAAGCGCAATCCCTCACTCCTGCTTCCATACTAGACAAAGCTTTGAGTTCCTCCGAGGAACATGGGAAGTCCATAGGTTCTTTTAAAATGCGTGTTAAGGTACAAGAAAAGGCACGATTTAATCAGGTTATTGGTATTGCTCGCAAGAGATTAGTTGCTAAAGAGGGCATTCAAATGGGTCAATGGTATGGGAATCAAACTATATCAGAAGTGCAAGTGGGTCATTTGAACCAATTAATCCACGGTATTGAATCTGTTCAGACTTTTCATAAGAAGTATTCGAAGCCTACACTTTTTCTTTGGCCTGATTTTTACCAAGATTATGTGGGAACGTCCTGCGTCTCACCTTTGAGTTATCAAGCGAAATCCTATTACCATTTTAATTTTAAAGGAGACACCTTAGTCGAAGGTAAAGCTTGCTTTCAATTTCAAGTAGAGCCTAAAATACGTCGAGACCGATTATTTAAGGGAACATTGACCTTAGATGAAGCGGGTTGGTTGGTGCGATTTGATGGGACTGTATTTGCAGATGCAATCGATTATTCTTTTGATTTGCAAAATCAAAATTTTCAAGGAAAATGGATTCCTAAAAAGGGGGAAATTAGATTATTGGCAGGATTATTAGGAAGTGATGGGGAGTATATTTGGGAGCAAGAGGCTATAAGTCAGCCTGAGGAATGGCGTTTTAATCCTCAAATATTTGATGAACCTAAAAATCCTAAAGAGACGTTGAATATATCTCCAGTGGCATTTGATGAGACTTTTGCTAATCAGTTTTTGACGAATTTACATGGTTCTTTATTGCGAAAGTGGAAGCAGCGGCCTACCTCTAATTTAGTGATGATTGATTCGGTTTATTATAAAGGGTCAGAAAATAAAGCTGGGTTAGATCCTACGTTTTTTACGGATATCCCTGGAATGAAAAATACAGAGGTACTCATTGATAGCTTTAAAGTTTCTCCATTTCACCCCAAGCAACTTATTTTAAGTAAATCATTCTATTTTGGGGAATTTAAACGGGATTATTATCCGTTTGAAATCTATTATAAATCCCCTGTTTTTGATTCCAATTTTAATACGGTGGAAGGTTTTGTGGTTAATTCAGCCGTAGTCTTCAGAAAGCGCTGGGCGCGTTATCAGCTGTTAGAGGCTGAAGTATTGGGGCGTAGGGCATTTGGTATTAACCGAAATTCAGGACTACTCAGATTACGTTATCGGTCGGATTCATTTGATGCAACTGTTGCAAATGGGGATTATGTGGCCCAGTATAATCCAGAAAATACGATTTCACCGGAGATGAACTCTTTGTCTACTTTGTTATTGAAGAACAACCAAATGAAAATTTACCGGACAAAGTTTACTTCCGTGAACCTGACGAAGCGATTCTCTGCTCGTTTCTTTTTAAAATCATTGGTCGAATATTCCGAGCGTTCTCAGATGGATAATACGACGGATTATTATTGGATTAATTTCTTGAATCGTGATTTTAAACCGAATAACCCGACGAATTCAGAATATACGTTGGAAGGTTTTACAACACATAAATCATTTATTACGCAGATTCAAGTAGGTTTCCGTCCTTTCTTAACTCAAAGTTACCGAGCGAATACGCGTCTGACGGATTGGGGTTCCTCTCCCCTGTTGTTAGCGAAATACCGGGCTGGGTGGAAAGATGTAGGTGGATCCTCTACGGATTTTAATCAAGTAGAGTTGTCTTATCTGCACAATATCGAAGTCAATCCTTGGATAAAAATGGGTTTACTAATCAATGCTGGTACATTTATCGGGAATAAACCCACCTATTTTATTGATTTTAAGCATTATAATGGAACGCTTAATTTAATTCAGGCCGGAGAAATGTTAGCCTCTGAGCGTTTAGTAGGTTATTACCAAAACTTTACCTCGGGCACAAATCAGCGTTTGAATGTCAATCATTATGCAAATTCTACAGCCGGAACTTATGTGGAAGCGCTTAGTTTTTTTCAATTTTCGAATCTTTGGTTAAAGCCTCTATTAGGAATGAAAAAACTCTATGTTAAAGAAGTGTTGATTGCCAATGCTAATTATGTTCAGAATCAAAATCTACTGTATAATGAAGTAGGTTATGGTCTAGATGGAGTGTTCAAGATCTTTCGTTTGGAGGCCATTGCAAATTTCATCAATGGTCAATTTAGTTACATCGGATTTAGAGTAAATATCAATTCAAGAATTCGCATCGGAAATATCCCAGAATAATTTTTTTTAGCTTTTCGGCGAATTTTGCCTCTTTGTTAAATTTAGAGCCCTTATATTTGAGGTCATTTTAAGAATTTCATTTTTTAACCAGCATAATGGCAAAAAATTTAGTCATCGTTGAGTCTCCTGCGAAAGCGAAGACCATAGAAGGATATTTGGGAAAGGATTTCGTGGTGAAGTCTTCTTTTGGTCACGTACGTGATTTGCCTATCAAGGGAGATAAAGCCATTGATGTGGATAATGACTTCGCTCCCACCTATGTGGTGTCTGCGGATAAAACCAAAGTCATTTCTGAGTTAAAAAGTCTAGCGAAATCATCTGAAGAAGTTTGGTTAGCAACGGATGATGACCGCGAAGGAGAAGCGATTTCGTGGCATTTAAAAGAAGCATTAGGATTAAAGGATAACGCGAAACGCATTGTTTTTCGCGAAATTACGAAGCCTGCCATCTTACAAGCCATCACGCAGCCACGTACCATTGATATGGACTTAGTGAATGCGCAACAGGCACGTCGGATAATGGATCGTTTGATTGGATTTGAATTATCTCCGGTGCTTTGGTCTAAAGTACAAAAAGGTTTATCTGCCGGCCGTGTACAATCTGTGGCTGTTCGCTTAATCGTAGAGCGTGAGCGTGAAATCGAAAATCACGAGGCTGTGGCTACCTTTAAAGTAGTCGCTCATTTTGATCTACCAGGTAAGAAAGTATTGAAAGCAGAATTATCGAAGGCTTTTGCCAAAGAAAATGACGCATTAGACTTCTTGAAAAAATGTGTAGGCGCTGCGTTTAGCATTAAAAGCTTAGAAACGAAACCAGCGAAAAAATCTCCAGCACCTCCGTTTACTACCTCTACTTTACAACAAGAGGCCTCGCGTAAACTAGGTTTTGCCGTAGCGACTACGATGTCTGTCGCTCAAAAACTATACGAATCAGGTCGCATTACTTATATGCGTACCGATTCCACCATGTTATCACAAGAAGCGCGCGATAAGGCTAAAGCGGAGATTGAATCAGCTTATGGCGCTAAATTCCACTATAGCCGTCAATTTAAAACAAAATCAGAAAGTGCGCAAGAGGCTCACGAAGCCATCCGTCCAACGGATTTTGCGAACCATAGCATCACAGGTGATGCGCGTGAGAAGCGCTTATATGAGTTAATTTGGAAGCGTGCAATTGCGTCTCAAATGGCAGATGCCTTAATTGAGCGTACGACCGCTTTGATTGATATTTCAACCACTCCTGAGCTTCTATCTGCTCAAGGAGAAGTGATTGCTTTTGAAGGTTTCTTGAAGGCCTATTTAGAAGGGAAAGATGACGAGGACGAGGATGAGAACAAAGATATGTTGCCTCCTTTGAACGTCGGTCAAGTATTAGCATTAGATGAAATGAAGGCGCAAGAGCGTTTCACGAGAGCCGCCCCACGTTATACGGAGGCGAGTTTAGTGAAGGCTTTGGAAGAAAAAGGTATTGGTCGTCCATCGACTTATGCTCCTACTATTTCGACTATCATTAAGCGTGCCTATGTCGTGAAAGAAGATCGTCCAGGTAGAGAACGTGAATTTCAAACTTGGGTTCTTTCGAACAACGAAATTGCTGGTAATAAGGCAACGGAGACGGTGGGTACGGAAAAATCGAAATTATTCCCTACGCACATCGGAACTCTCGTAACGGATTTCTTAGTAGAAAACTTCGAAAACGTAGTCGATTATACGTTTACCGCTGAAATGGAAGATGAATTTGATAACATCGCCAAAGGTAAATTAGAGTGGACTGTCTTAATGAAGAACTTCTACAAGTCTTTCCACCAAACAATTGAAGACTCCAAGTCAATCAACCGTAGCTCTGTGGGTGGTGGACGTGAATTAGGTGTAGATCCGAAAACGGGACGATTAGTTTCAGTTCGTTTAGGGAAATTTGGACCCTTTGTACAGTTAGGTGAGTCATCTGAGGAGGAAAAGCCAGTATTCGCGAATTTAACCAAGACGCAAGCGGTAAGTACGCTGACTTTTGAAGAGGCTTTATTATTATTAGAGCGCCCTAAATTGCCTCGCGAAGTAGGTATTCACAACGATATGCCGGTGATTATTGGTGCAGGTAAATTAGGACCTTACATCAAATTTGATGGGAAGTTTACCAGCTTGCCAGATACGCATGATCCTTTTACGATTGAAATGGATGAAGCTATCGCTGTCATTGCTCAAGCATTGAAAGATGCGGAAGCAGGAGGATTAGGGTATTTTGAGGACTCCTTGATTGAGACGGGTAAAGGACGTTTTGGTCCTTACGTAAAACACAATGGCAAATATTATTCGTTAGCCAAAACGGATAATTTAGCAACAATCGATCAAGCGCGCGCCATCGAACTAATCGAAGCGAAGCGTAAAGTGGAAGCGAATAAGTTTATAAAGGAATTTGCGGAAAATGAAACGGTTAAAGTGGTAAACGGTATGTATGGCCCGTATATTCAAATCGGTAAACGTAACGTAAAAATCCCTAAAGGAACGGAACCAGCAGATTTAACTTTAGAGGAGTGCTTAGCCCTAGGCGATGCGGCTCCAGCACCTAAGAAAGCACGTAAAAAATAAGCATATGAGTCAGATTATTGATGGAAAGATGGTCGCTGAAACGATGAAAGTCGCGATCGGTGAAGAAGTTAAACAAATGGTAGCAGCGGGCCAAAAAGCTCCTCATTTAGTAGCGATCCTAGTGGGTAACAATGGCGCTTCTGAAACCTATGTAGCGAATAAAGTGAAATCTTGTGAGGAATTAGGCTTTGCCTCTACTCTACTACGTTTTGATCCATCCATCTCTGAGGCTGATTTATTAACAGAGGTTCAAAAGGTAAATGATAATCCGGACATGGATGGCTTAATCGTTCAATTACCACTTCCAAAGCACATTAATCCAGATAAAGTGATGGAGACAATTCATCCGTCCAAAGACGTGGATGGTTTCCACCCGATCAATATTGGTCGTATGGCGAAAGGTTTACCAGCTTACATCTCCGCTACTCCACAAGGGGTATTGGATTTATTAGCCTATTATAAGATTGAGACGGCTGGAAAGCATTGTGTGGTAGTAGGTCGCTCTCAAATCGTCGGATTACCGATGTCCATCTTAATGCAGCGTAATCATCCCGTTGGGAATTGCACAGTTACGTTAACGCATTCAAGAACGACTAATTTAGAAGAAATTTGTTCTCAAGGGGATATTGTTATTGCGGCATTGGGTATACCAGAGTTTATTAAGTCTGCTCACATTAAACCAGGTGCCGTTGTTATCGATGTAGGTTTAACACGCGTAGAAGACTCGACAAAGAAATCAGGCTTTGCTTTAAAGGGTGATGTGGATTTCGATGACGTGGCTCCTAAATGTTCCTATATTACGCCTGTACCTAAAGGTGTAGGTCCTATGACCATCGTTTCTTTGATGAAAAACACGCTTCTAGCTGCTAAAGGCGTGATTTATCCGAAAAACTAAGACTGATATAGATAGCGATAAAAGACTCCTAAGGGGAGTTTTTTATCGTATTCATCGTTCAAAAATATCTCTCCTGACTCTGCCTTTTCTGGCACATTGAAAATACCTTTCATTAAGTTTTCGACAACTAAGGTCGAGAAGCCTAAGGAATAGACATTCGTTAAAAGGATGTGTTCTTTCGGATCTAATATCTCCTTCACAGAACGTAACATATCATCGATTTGCTCTTCTAGTACCCATTTTTCTCCTTCAGGACCACGTCCGTAGGCTGGAGGATCTAACAGGATTCCTTGGTAGAAATTACCGCGTCTAGCTTCGCGTTTGACGAATTTAAGTGCATCTTCAGCCATCCAACGGATATTGTCAAGCTTGGAGACTTCCATATTCTCTCTCGCCCAGGATAAAACGGGTTTTACCGAATCCACGTGCGTGACATCGGCCCCTACCTGCTTGCAGGCTAAACTTGCACCGCCTGTATAGGCGAACAAATTGAGTATTTTAGGCTTCGGTGTTTTTAATAAGGGAATGTTTTTTGCCAAAAACTCCCAGTTCGATGCTTGCTCCGGAAATATACCCACGTGTTTAAAAGAGGATAAAGAAATCTTGAAATTTAGATCCAAAGTTTCCGATTGATACGGCATAAACCATTTATCCGGCACGCCTTTCTTTACTTCCCAAACACCACGTTCATTGCTTCCTTTTTCTTTTTTGAAATAGGCATTCGCTTTACTAGCCCAGAATTCTTCAGATAATGATTTCTGCCAAACAGCCTGAGGTTCAGGACGTCTCACCACAAAAGCCCCAAATTGCTCGAGCTTTTCGAACCCACCGGAGTCAATTAATTCGTAATTTTTTCCCCAAAATGCGGGTGTTTCAATGGCAATAGAAGCTGAATTTTTCAAATTTTAGGGGTTCAATGGGATTTTAGCTAGGAAATAAACGGAGCGTCTTCCTTCCTCTGAATTGTTAATGGTTTGGTTGCCTGAAGCAATAAAATTATTGCTATACCAATAATTAAGATCTGATTTTTCTTGACGGCGGATTTTATCGCCTTCATTTTGTGTACTTAATTCCTGTACTTTTTCATCGCCCGATTGACCTTCCGAGCTGATGTATTTAGAGATGATGTTGTTCCCTCTTTGGTAAGATAAAGTCAACATATCTCCATGGAGAGAAGTCTTTATTTTTTGAATCAACTTATCCTCTTTGATATTATTCAAATCGATCGATTGATCCCACAATACGTTACCTTTTTCATCTAATTCAGCAATGACTGCGTGGGTGTAAATCCATCCATCAAATTGCTGAGAATTACTATAAGAATTGTATCCTCTGTATCCCCAAGGGCTATAATAGCTCGAAAATGGCGAATACAATCCGTAATTTCCATAGCCCCAACGGTAGGGATTGTACATCATATTCCAAGGGGAATAAAGTCCACCGCCAAGCATTCCTAAGGTTCCACCAAAAGGAGAATAATTCACGTATTTGTAATCCGGATAAAAGGCTTCCGCAACGACGATGTAATGGTCCCCTTTTTTAATGATTTCATGCATTAATAAGCGATAATCCAATCGAAGCTCCTCTCCTTTTTCTTCTTTCGATTTAATCTTTTTCTCCTGTTTGTTTTTCTGCTTCTCACCTAAGAAATTAAAGAAATTAGAAAACTGGGTAAAGCTTGTGAACTTGGATTCTAGTAGATCTCCATCCAGATAGGAACTGAAATACAAACCCTGAGAACTAGGTCCTTTAGAGGATCCAATAGAGCCTTTGTGGCCATAGGTACCCACCACTACCTGCAAGGAATCGTTTAATTGAGTGGATTTGGCATTCATCTGTGCAAATTCCTCCGTCGGATTCATGCTGATTTGACCTAATTGATTCCCATCTTCATCAAACGATTTCAACAGCAATTGATAGTTCTTCGCTTTTTTGCCTACCGAATACACCACATTGATTTGTTGTTGTGTTGTATCTAAATCCATCGATTGGATTTCCGCTTGACCATTCACAACGGCTGGAAGAATACGGGTTCTTTTCTCGCTCAAATTCGTGAAAAGAATAACAGGCGTATTATTGACAATTCCCCCGATAAATAGGGATTGATTCAATGCCTTGAAGTTTGAAATTTCCATTTTCTCTACGGAGAAGATTTGGAATTTTTCCAATTTGCCATCGCTTGGATTGACACGAACAATGTAATAATTATTGCTTTTAAATCGACTGAATAATAAATAGAGGCGATTTCCGTCGTAACAATGCGTCACATAATCTAGGTTTCCATCTATGCTTCCTTGGTTTGTCCAAACCTGCTCTAAATTCGTATTGAATTTTCTGATATTGAATTCCGCTTTACCTATGTGATTTAATACAATCACCCCTTTTTCTCCTAATGGAATGGAAAAAGTTTCCAGTTGACTTGAACCTGCTGGGATTTCAATTCGCTTCAATTCTTGAGCGTAAACAGCAATGCTACAGAGGGTTAATGCAAAGAGTAGGCGGATCGATTTCATCTTTTATTCAGCTAGGCTTAAAATAATATCGAATTCTGCTTTTGCGACGGGCGTTACGGATAAACGAGATTGTTTGATGAGTGCTAGACCGGATAAGCGATCGTCAGCTTTCATCGTTTTCAACGTCACGGTTTTAGCGAATTTTTTAATAGGAATTAATTCTACTACGACCCAGCGCGGATCTTCCGTGGTGGGGTCAGGAAAATGTTCCTTTTGTACTTCGGCTAAACCCACGACCTCCATACCTTCGTTTGAATGGTAAAAAAAGACCCAATCGCCTTTTTTCATCGCCATCATATTATTCCGGGCTTGGTAATTTCGCACCCCATCCCAAACAGATTTCCCCTCCTTAACGAAATCATCCCAAGAATATTTGAACGGTTCTGATTTAACTAACCAATAATTCATATTTAGGGGAATTTAGGGAATTTAGAGAAGTCTGGTTTACGCTTTTCGAGGAAGGCATTCTTACCTTCTTTGGCCTCGTCAGATAAATAATACAAGAGTGTCGCGTTACCGGCTAATTCTTGAATACCCGCCTGTCCGTCTAATTCCGCGTTGAACGCAGATTTCAACATGCGAAGCGCTAAAGGACTTTTTTCCAAAATCTTCTCACACCACTCTACCGTCGTTTTTTCCAAGTCTTCTAAAGGAACTACTTTATTCACTAATCCCATTTGAAGCGCGTCTGACGCGTCATATTGGTCACATAGTAACCAGATTTCTCTTGCTTTCTTTTGACCTACCACGCGTGCTAAATAGGAAGCACCAAAACCTCCATCAAAAGAGCCTACATTCGGACCAGTTTGTCCAAAACGGGCGTTTTCTGCCGCTATAGATAAATCACAAATGACGTGTAACACGTGACCTCCACCAATGGCCCATCCTGCTACCATTGCCACGACAGGCTTCGGGATGGTTCGGATTTGACGTTGAAGATCTAATACATTTAATCGTGGTACAGCATCTTTTCCTACATATCCGCCATCTCCGCGAACACTTTGGTCTCCTCCAGAACAGAAAGCTTTTCCACCCTCTCCTGTTAAAATAATCACACCTATTCTGGTGTCTTGACGGGCTAGTTCCATAGCCTCCGACATTTCTTGCACGGTTAATGGCGTGAACGCGTTGTGTTTATGAGGTCTATTGATCGAGATTTTCGCAATTCCATTGTAGAATTGAAATAAGATATCCTCGTAAGTTTTGATGGTTTCCCAAGGGAAAGATGAAATCATAAATGTATCAGTTTGATTCGTTATATTCTACCTCCCACGTGTGGTCGGCTAATAAAGTTACTTTGGCTAAAAAACGGCTGTATTTGAACGAGCGACCCCATTCTTCTGGTGCTACTAGCGAAAGTAAGTCTGCTCCGTTTTCCTTTTCGTATAAATAATACGTCTCACTAATGATGGGTTCGAAGCCCATAGCTGCATCATAAATGCGCTCTGATATTTCTTTGCGGTCTGCTAATAATTTCGCTTGGCGCGCCAAAACCTCCATTTGTTCGTACAGTTGGTTCATTTGGCGATCCGTTTGCTGGCGCATGGCTAGCATGGAACGGCCTTTTACTTTACCCATATCATCCGGTTTGATGACTGCTCCGCCTGCCGTATGGGCATAAGGAAGTAAACCAGGATTTTCGGCTACTTTATCAGGATTAATAGGATTGAAAAAAGCTTCTTCTGACATAAATGGGGCTTAGTAAAGGGTACACCTTTAATAACCTACGAAATTAGAGAATGTTTGGTTAATTTTGGAAAGAATTTCTAATTATATGCGTCATCTAGCTTCCCTTTTCTTGGATTTCCCTGAGGCTGAATCGGATTTTGAACAGCAGGTCTTTGTCTTTTGTCAGGCATGGCGAGCTGGTCAGCCGGAATTTACCTTTCATACCTCGGGATCTACAGGAGAACCTAAGCCCATTGTGATCTCTAGGGAGCGATTATATGTTTCAGCTAAGATGACTGGAGATTGGTTGAAACTCGAGAAAGGCGATTCTGCTTTATTGTCCCTGCCTCCTACCTATATTGCTGGTGCGATGGTTTTAGTGCGGGCTTTGGTAAACGATTTAGCATTGATATTAGTTGAACCTTGCCAAAATCCTTTAAGCCAAATCCCTCCCCAAGACATTCATTTAGCCTCTTTTGTTCCTACGCAGTGGGCGACTATTCTTGATTCCGACATTCAACTCCTCCATTATTTTGAACAGTCAAAAGGTATTCTCTTGGGTGGCGCCTCTGTGCCTGAGAGCCTGCGGATTGACTATGGTTTTCCAGTTTTCGAAACCTATGGCATGACTGAAACAGTTTCGCATGTTGCCTATCGAACTTGGAATCAGTCCTATTATCAAACGTTGCCAGGTGTTCAAATAGGTCAGAATGACGAAGACTGTTTATTAATCTGTGCTCCGGTCACGGATAACAAGTGGATCGAGACACGTGATAAGGTTGAATTGGTGGCTGCGGGTCAATTTGTCTTAAATGGACGTTTAGATCGAGTGATTAATTCAGGGGGCATCAAGTTGCAGCCTGAAAAAATAGAAGCATTTTATCGATCGATTACCTCCTTGCCCCTCTTTGTTGCAGGAATTCCAGATGCATTCTGGGGTCAAAAATTAGTTTTGTTTTTGGAATCTTCATCACCCGTTTCAATTAATCTAGAAACAGAGCTATTAAGCTCAGCAGAGATTCCCAAAGAAATCATTTGTCATCCTGCTTTTATAAAAACCGCTAGTGCTAAAATTGATACGGCGAAAACCGTAGCTTTGTATCTTAATTCCCTTTAGATGAATCCGAATAAATTATCCCGCAGCTTTAAACTATTCTATGAGTCGCCCATCAATGTGCCGGCCCCTTATCATTTAGAAGCTGTATTTACTTTTAACCAATTTGATACAGATAAGCCTACAATAGCTATTGAAATTCAATATATTGATCGTTCCGATTTTTCTCGCGAAGAGTTAATTGCGGATGGTTTAGTACCGGATGATAGCTGGACATATGAGGGTGAATTGCCTTTGGTTTGGCGGGATCGTTTAGGAGCCGCTTTTCAAGAATATGTCACTGGATCATGTTCACCTAAAGATCAGGAGCCTTTTATTACGTTAGAGGCGAATGACACAACGCCTAATGTGCCTTTGTATTTAGAGTCACAAGAATCCTTGATTCAAGAATTCATGCAAGCGATGTTCGAAATAGATGGTCGCGAATTACCCCTTTATTTAGGTTTTCAATTCAAAGATCGTGCGGGTAATTGGCGCAAAATTGAAGGAGAGATGTCATTTGCTTCCTTGAGTTTTACCTATCTAGAAAGCGAGGAAGGTCAAAAAGTGTTTTCTAATTGGGAGGAATTACAAGATTTAATGAACCACGTTTTTATCGCTGAATTTTCTGCAGATAAAGCAAACCAGAATTGTAAATCGGCTAGTTTAGCTGTTTATCCAGGGGATGGTTTGTGGTACGTGGCGGGGCATTCGCTTCGTAAACCAAGTGGGAACAATTACTATTTTGACGAGTTAGAAGAAAAATTACAATTCATTTTTTAACTATGGAAAATCAAATTCTAGACGTTCTTGACTTACAGAAATCGGCCTTATTGCGATTGTCTACTTCTACTGCTGCGGAGCGGATTGAGAAATTACGTAAAATCGAAAGTTACTTAATGCAGCACAAAGACGATTTATGTGATGCCTTGTTTGCTGATTTCAAGAAGCCAGCCTCTGAAGTTGTCATTGCGGAGATGTTAGGTGTTAAGCGAGAAATCAACCACACCGTCAAGCATTTGAAGTCTTGGATGAAACCTCAGTCTGTTTCTACTCCACTCATGTTATTAGGTACTAAAGGATTAGTGCAATACGAAGCTAAAGGGCTTTGTTTGATTATCTCTCCTTGGAATTATCCCTTTAATCTATCGATTTGCCCGTTAGTGCATGCCATTGCAGCGGGTAATTCGGTCATTTTAAAGCCATCTGAATTAAGCCCTGCTACTGCAGCTTTTATCCAGAAGATGATTTCGTCTTTGTTTGATAAAAGTGAAGTGGCGGTTTTTGAAGGAGACGCAACTGTCTCTACGTTTTTATTAGAGCAAAAATTTGATCACATATTCTTTACAGGAAGTCCCGCTATTGGTAAAGTAGTTATGGCTGCAGCGGCGAAACATTTGACCTCTGTTACACTTGAATTAGGTGGTAAATCTCCGGCGATTGTGGGCCCAGAAGTGAATGTGGAAGAAGCGGCAGCTAAAATTGCTTGGGGGAAGTTTTTGAATAATGGTCAAACCTGTATCGCCCCAGATTACCTCTATTTGCACGAGAAGAATTACTTCTCTTTTTTGAAAGCGTTAGAAGCAACTGTTGAGTCATTTTATGGTAATAATGTGGCCAAAAGTAAAGATTATGCTCGTATTGTGAATCGTCGTCATTTTGATAGGATCGTTTCACTATTGGAAGATGCAAAAGAAAAAGGTGCGCAAGTATTATTTGGTGGAAAGACGGATGCGGAGGATTGCTTTATCGAACCTACTGTTTTGGTGAATTGCACGCCTGACATGCGCATCTTGCAGGAGGAGATTTTTGGCCCTATCCTACCGGTGATGTCTTATCAAAATGAGGTTCAAATAACAGAGAATATTCGCCAAGGCGACAAGCCACTGGCGTTGTACGTGTTTTCGACAGATACCGTATTTAATCAGTATATTTTGGATCATACGAGTTCAGGAACTTCGGTGGTGAATGATTGTTTGATTCAATTTGGTCATAATGAATTGCCTTTCGGTGGGGTGAATCATTCGGGTATCGGAAAATCGGGTGGTCATTATGGATTCGTTGAATTTTCTAATCAAAAATCTGTTGTTATTCAACGAACTAATTTATTAAAGAATTTTTATCCTCCTTATGGTGCAAAAGTGCGTTGGATGATTGATTTTGTGTTAAAATGGTTATAAGGTTATTCGTTCTAGGGTGTATGTTTTTGTGGTCTTGCCAAAGTTCATCCGATTCCAAAGGAGAGAATATACCTGATCAGCAGACAATCTTGACGGGGCAGCAAGCGGCAAAAAACGTTCAATTTTTGACACTTCAACTAGAAGATCAACCTAGTGCGAATCTTTATTTTTTGCGGGCAAGAAATTATGAAACGCTGCATGCTTATGGTTTGGCAGATCAAGATATAGAGAAAGCTCTACGTGATAACCCCGGAGTGCCCGCTTATTTAGCGCTTTCTTCAGTCATCAAACAGAAAGTAGAGGATTATGCCACTTCTATAGACAGAGCTAAGTTAGTCGAAGCAACAGCGTTTAACTCTGAGCAAAATGAATTGCTCTTAGCCCAGAATTACTTTGCTACCAATCAATTTAATTTAGGTCGCAAATACCTAAAGAAGATTGATGCCACTTTACTTTCGAAAACAGATCATACGCTACTAAAATCAGTGAAAGATTATGCCGTTTCGGATTCTGTTCGCTTGTTTGAGCTAATGGATAATAAACCTACAGATGAGTCTCCGCTTGTTTACATCTATTATGAATACGGCTTGGAGTCTCTGTCTAACCTGCGTTACCAGAAAGAGTTATTGGCTAGTCTTAAAAAATACCCAATGGATCCTCTTTTTATGCGCTTTTGGGCACGTTTTTTGGTTAAAATGAAGAAATACGAGCAGGCGTCTTCCGTATACAAGCAGATTTTAAAAGTGTTTCCAAGAACGAAGTCTTTGGCGGCTGAATTAGTTTATATGGACTTAGCTAGGCAAGGTAAATTGCCTGAGAAACGCACAGAATCATCATCTGATTCTTTATCGAGTAAAAAAGATACCTTAGTTCAAAATTAAAGAGGGGCATTGGGTTACATTGCGCCTTAATTTGTACCTTTGCACAAATTTTTTAGCATGATCAAAATTACATTTCCTGATGGGCAAGTCAGAGAATTTGAAAAAGGAATCACCCCATTTCAAGTTGCCTTGTCTATTTCTGAGGGTTTAGCACGGAACGTGTTAGCAGCAAATTTAAATGGTGAAGTAGTGGATTCTTCCACTCCTATAGAGGCGGACGCTGCGCTACAATTATTAACCTGGAATGATGCTGACGGGAAAAAGACCTTTTGGCATTCCTCAGCTCACCTATTAGCGGAAGCGATTGAAGCCCTATATCCAGGTACTAAATTTGGTATTGGACCCGCTATTGAAAATGGGTTTTATTATGATATTGACTTAGGAGAGCAAGAATTTGGTTCAGATCAATTCAAAGCGATCGAAGATAAAATGCTCGAATTAGCACGTACGAAGAATGAATATGTTCGTACGTCTGTTTCCAAAGCTGATGCTATCTCTTATTTTAAAGAGAAAGGAGATGAATACAAATTAGAACTGATTGATGGTTTAGCCGATGGCTCCATTACCTTCTATAATCAAGGTAACTTCACGGATTTATGCCGTGGACCACACATCCCTAATACAGGTTTTATTAAATCTGTTAAATTACTATCTGTTGCTGGGGCTTATTGGCGGGGTGATGAAAAGCGTAAGCAATTAACCCGTATTTATGCGATTACCTTTCCGAAAGCCAAAGAATTAGAAGAGTATTTAACTCTATTAGAAGAGGCAAAACGCCGAGACCACCGTAAACTCGGTAAGGAAATGGAGTTGTTTGCGTTCTCTGAAAAAGTGGGGATGGGTCTCCCCTTGTGGTTACCTAAAGGCACATTATTGCGGGAGCGTTTAGAAAATTTCTTACGTCGTGCACAAGTAAGAGCGGGATATTCACCTGTAATCACTCCACACATTGCGAGCAAAGAATTATATGTGACTTCTGGTCACTATGCGAAATACGGAAAGGATTCTTTCCAACCCATTCGTACGCCAGATGAAAATGAGGAATTCTTCTTAAAACCAATGAATTGCCCTCACCACTGCGAAATTTACAAGACAAAGCCTCGTTCTTACAAGGATTTACCTTTGCGTTTAGCGGAGTTTGGTACGGTATATCGGTATGAGCAAAGTGGTGAATTGCACGGTTTAACGCGTGTGAGAGGCTTTACTCAAGATGATGCGCACATTTTCTGTCGTCCAGATCAAGTAGAGGACGAGTTTATGAAAGTGATTGACTTGGTTTTATATGTGTTCAAAGCCTTAGGTTTTGATTCCTATTCAGCTCAAGTTTCTTTGCGTGATAAAGAGAATAGAGAAAAGTACATCGGTAACGATGAAGATTGGGATCGCGCGGAGTCAGCGATCATTCGTTC
The DNA here is from genome assembly GCF_042715595.1 of Aquirufa esocilacus. Classification (NCBI taxonomy): domain Bacteria; kingdom Pseudomonadati; phylum Bacteroidota; class Cytophagia; order Cytophagales; family Flectobacillaceae; genus Aquirufa; species Aquirufa esocilacus. Next base: position 788,018 of record NZ_JBBKXX010000001.1, read on the forward strand.
TGCAGAAGCCAAAGGTTTACCTACCGTGATAGAATACGGCGAAGCGGCTTTCTATGGCCCTAAGCTTGACTTTATGGTGAAAGATGCCTTGGGACGTAAGTGGCAGTTAGGTACCATTCAGGTAGATTATCAATTACCACAACGGTTTGAATTAGAATATACGGGTTCAGATAATTTGAAACACCGTCCGGTAATGATTCACCGCGCGCCATTTGGTTCATTAGAGCGTTTCGTGGCTATTTTAATTGAGAATACCGCAGGTAATTTCCCATTATGGTTATCACCTGATCAAATCGCTGTTCTTCCTATTTCTGAGAAATACGAAGATTATGCAAATGAATTATACCTACGCTTACAAGAGAAAGATTTACGGGGGTATGTAGATCACCGTAATGAAAAGATGGGGCGTAAAATTCGCGATGCAGAAATCGCTAAGGTTCCTTTTATGATTGTTGTAGGTGAAAAAGAGCAAGCGGAGGGTATCGTTAGTGTTCGTAAGAAAGGAGACGGAGATGTAGGGTCTATGACTTTGGATGCATTCATTGCGATGGCGCAAGAAGAAATCCAGTCTTTAACGTATGAAAAATAGGACCTTATACGCTTTTTGCTTGCAAATGCGTTAATTTTGATTTAGCTTTCGATTTAATATATATTAAACCCATTTTATTTTATGGCTTTACGCCCGAATAACAATTACAGAGGAAACAGAAGAGAAGAAGAGCCCTATCGGATCAATCAATTAATTCGAGGAGTCGAAGAAGTTCGATTAGTGGGTGAGAATATTGAGGTGGGAGTTTATCCCTTTGAGAAAGCGTTAGAATTAGCTGGTGCTCAAAGTTTAGATCTAGTGGAGATTTCTCCTAAAGCAGTCCCTCCTGTTTGTAAGATCATCGATTATGCTAAATTCAAGTATGATCAAAAAAAGAAACAAAAGGAAATCAAAGCTAATGCAACGAAAACGGTCATTAAAGAGATTCGTTTCGGTCCTAACACGGATGAACATGATTTCAATTTCAAATTAAAACATGCCGTTAATTTCCTAAAAGAAGGTGCTAAAGTGAAAGCTTACGTGCACTTTGTGGGTAGAACGATTGTGTTTAAGGAGCGTGGTGAAATGTTGCTTTTGAATTTTGCTAAAGGTTTAGAAGATGTAGGTAAGCCAGACGATATGCCTAAATTAGAAGGTAAGCGTATGAGCATCATCTTCTCCCCTAAAGCTATCAAGAAATAATTTTCATACGGATGCTGGAATTATAGGGTAATTTTCATTACTTTTGCATTCCAAATTTCAAAATTTAATTTTTACATAATTATCAAACAATGCCAAAAATTAAAACTAACTCTGGAGCGAAAAAACGTTTCAAAGTAACGGGAACTGGTAAGATTAAGCGTAAACACGCATTTCATAGCCATATCCTAACTAAAAAAACAACTAAACAAAAGCGTAATTTAGTTCACGCTACTTTAGTTCACCCATCTGATATGGACCGCGTTAACTTATTGTTAGGTCTTTAATTAGAATTTAAGTTATTGTTAAACCAGAAAGAAGGCTCAAGTAATCAACCGATTCGCCTCATTTCAAAAAACAAAAAATTATGCCAAGAAGTGTCAATCACGTAGCCTCAAGAGCTAGAAGAAAGAAAATCCTTAAGTTAGCGAAAGGATTCTACGGTCGCGGAAAAAATGTCTGGACAGTAGCAAAAAACAAAGTTGAGAAAGGTTTGCAATACGCATACCGTGATCGTAAAGTTAAGAAAAGAGATTTTCGTGGTTTATGGATCCAACGTATCAATGCAGCAGCTCGTCAAGAAGGTCTTTCTTACTCAGCGTTCATGGGTAAATTCAATAAATCTGGAATGACTTTAAATCGTAAAGTTTTAGCTGACTTAGCGATGAATCATCCAGAAGCTTTCAAAGCAGTTGTGAAGAACTTGAAGTAATTCTTGTTTCAACAGAAAGAGAGCCTCGAATTTTTCGGGGCTTTTTTTTGTGCCTATATTTGTCCTATGATGCATCAGCCGATCTACCTTGATTATGCAGCGACTACTCCGGTTCACTCGGAGGTGCTTTCAGCTATGCTCCCCTATTTTACTGAAGTATTTGGAAATGCAGGTTCGTCTGCCCATTTGTATGGTTGGAGAGCCGCAGAAGCGGTGGAGCAATCTCGTGCGACACTAGCAACCTATTTTCAAGTAAAATCCTCCGAAGTCGTATTTACATCCGGCGCCACTGAATCTATTAACTTAGCAATACGTGGTTTTCTGCAGGGAAAGCCGAAAGCACACCTCATTACGAGTGTTATGGAACACAAGGCTGTATTAGAGGTGTTTCATGCCTTAGAGGTCGAAGGTTGGTCGGTGACTTATTTGACGGATAGTGCGGAACTTGAAAAAGCCATTCGCTCAGATACCGTTTTAGTATCGTTAATGTTAGTGAATAATGAACTGGGTACGATTCTGGATTATGAGGAGGTATTGCGCCTCTGTGAAGCTCGAAGTATTTGTTTCCATACAGATGCAACTCAAGCCATAGGAAAACTCTCGCTGACTAAATTGCCCCATCTTCTCAGTTTTAGTGGACACAAGATTTATGGCCCTAAGGGAATCGGTGCTTTAATTGCTCGAGTTCCTATACAGCCTACTTCATATGGTGGTGGACAAGAACGAGGTTTACGTCCCGGTACTTTACCAGTTCCATTAATCGTGGGCCTGGCAAAAGCGGTAGAGCTGATCCCAGAATGGCTTTCTAGGGCTTCTTTTTACCAGGATGCCAAAGAGCGCCTTTCTAGTTACCTCCCATTGATTAATTCTCCTGAAAATTCCGTTCCATCCATTCTTAATTTTACGCTAAAAGGGGCTGATTGGGAAAAGATGTTTCAAGTATTTAACGGCTTAGCTTTTTCGAATGGTTCTGCTTGTAATGCAAAAACAGAATTACCCTCTCACGTTTTGAAAGCCTTAGGACATTCAGATGAGGATGCGCTAGCGAGTGGCCGAATAAGTTTAGGCTATTTTACCACAGAAGAGGAAATTGATCGTGTATGCGAAATCCTTTCCCAAAATTTACCCAAACTCCTATGAAAGAACTTTATACGGTCATTCAGCAAGTAAAGGATTTGCAAAAAGCTGGGTTAAAATTTGTCTTAGCAACTGTGGTTCGTGTGGAGGGTAGCGCCTACCGTCGTCCAGGAGCGAGAATGTTGATCGCAGAAGATGGGAACTGGTGGGGAGGAATTTCTGGGGGGTGTTTAGAGGGGGATATTTTGAAGAAGGCACAGCTTGCCTTGTTTTCGCAGAGCTATAAAACGATAACCTATGACACCCGCGAGGAAGACCCGTTTGCTTTAGGCATTGGATTAGGTTGTCAAGGAGTCATTGAAATTCATATTAATCCATTTCAGGATCAAATTAATGTACTTGTCGAGGCACTGGAGAGTCATTTAGATGGAAATGAAGCGCACACATTAAAAATGCATCATTCTGCTCATTTTCAAATTGAATTAGAGGATGCGTCTGTCTCACATGGAAGTGAATGGTCGGATGACGTCTTTACGGAGTATTTGCCGGCGCCTATGACGGTATGGGTATTTGGTAATCAATTTGATGCGCATGGATTTATTCAGCAAGCGAGTGGATTGGCTTGGCGTGTGAATTGGGTGGGTATTTTGTCCAAAATGTCATCGCATGTAGCTGTCAATGGTCGTTACAGTTATGAGGATCTTTGGCCTATACAAACTTCCGATTTTCTGGTGATGATGACGCATGATTTGGATAAGGATGTGAAGATTTTGGAAAAATTGCTCTCCGCTCCTATTGCACCAGCCTATGTGGGAATTCTAGGACCTAAGAAAAGATTTGAAAAGCTCCAAAACCATTTCAAGCAGGATTTAGTTACACTATTACCTATTTCGACACCGATTGGTTTGGATATTGGTGCGGAAGGACCAGAAGAGATTGCGATCTCCATTTTGGCAGAAATTCTAATAACAAAAAATAATAGAAACGGTCAGCGATTAAGTTTACGAGATCGCGCCATTCACGAATAACATGAGTACACAGATCAACCGCCTAAAAGAACAAATTAGTCCTTTACGAGATGCTTTAGTGCATCATCCAATTAACACCTATATCCAAAGTACAGCAGAGCTAGAGGTATTTATGAAGCACCATGTCTTCGCTGTATGGGACTTTATGTCCTTAGTAAAGAAGTTGCAACAGGAATTTACCTCGGTGGATGTGCCTTGGAATCCCAAAGGACCAGCAGAAGTTCGTTATTTAATCAATGAGATTGTGTTAGGGGAAGAATCCGATGTGGATCAAAATGGAGTATATATCAGCCATTTCGAACTTTATTTAAGAGCGATGGAGGAATTGTCGTTTATGCCCTCTCCTTTCTTACACGAATTGAGATCTTATGCGAATTTGGAAGAATTATTGCTAGCTATTCCTAAGACCAATATCCCTGAATCCGTTAAGGCTTTCTTGACGTTTACTTTTTCTTCGATTCAAAATAGAAGCATGGAAGAGATTGCGGCTATTTTTACTTTTGGCAGAGAAGATATCATTCCAGAAATGTTTCAAGTTATTGTTGATCAATTAAAAAGAGATTCACCGGATAAAGTAGAAACTTTAGTGTATTACTTAGAGCGTCATATCGAAGTAGATGGTGGTCACCACAGTGAGTTAGCCTATAAAATGATGGATCACTTGTGTGGTAACGATGAGTTAAAGTGGCAGAAAGCTACACAGGCTGCGGTGGAATCTTTGCAGGTTAGGTTGAAGTTGTGGGACGGGATTGTAGATAATAGATAAGAGAGTAAAGATGTGGCATAAAAAAAGCCCGATCTAGAGCAGATCGGGCTTTTTTACTTTGCAGCTTAGGCTTATTTTACTTCTTCAAAAGAAACGTCTTCCGCTCCTCCGTCAGATCCATTCGAATCTGCTGATTGAGTTGCTTGGCCGCCTTCTGCCTCAGCTCCTGCCGCATACATCTCTTGTGATGCTGCAGTCCAAGCTGTGTTTAGTTTTTCTAATCCAGCATCGATACCGGCTAAATCTTGAGAAGCGTGAGCCACTTTCAATTCTGCTAAAGCACCTTCGATCGCTGTTTTATTTCCTTCCGATAATTTCTCACCGTATTCTTTCAATTGCTTGTCTGATTGGAAAATCAACGCATCTGCTTGATTGATTTTTTCTACTTTTTCTTTTTCTAATTTATCCGAAGCCTCGTTTGCTTTCGCCTCGTTACGCATTTTCTCGATATCCTCGTCAGTTAAGCCACTAGATGCTTCGATGCGGATTTTTTGCTCTTTACCTGTTCCTTTGTCTTTGGCAGAAACGTTCAAGATACCATTTGCATCAATATCAAATGTCACTTCGATTTGAGGTACACCGCGTTGTGCAGGTGGCAAACCATCTAAGTGGAAACGGCCTAATGAACGGTTATCTTTTGCCATTGGACGCTCACCTTGTAGCACGTTTAATTCTACGGATGGTTGGTTATCCGCTGCCGTAGAGAAGGTTTCAGACTTCTTCGTAGGAATCGTTGTATTAGCTTCGATCAATTTCGTGAATACACCACCCATGGTTTCAATACCTAATGAAAGTGGCGTTACGTCTAATAATAAAACGTCTTTCACCTCTCCTGTTAATACACCACCTTGGATAGCCGCTCCGATCGCAACCACCTCATCTGGATTAACTCCTTTTGATGGTTTTTTGCCAAAGAACTTCTCTACTTCCTCCTGAATACGAGGAATACGCGTCGAACCACCTACTAAGATGACCTCATCGATATCCGAGTTCGTATAACCTGCGTTTTTCATCGCACGCTTACAAGGCTCTAGAGTACGCTGGATTAAGCTATCGGCTAATTGCTCGAATTTCGCTTTTGATAAGGAACGTACTAAGTGTTTCGGAATACCATCTACCGGCATAATGTACGGTAAATTGATCTCTGTAGAAGCACTTGAACTTAATTCGATTTTCGCTTTTTCAGCCGCTTCTTTTAAGCGCTGTAAAGCCATTGGATCTTTACGCAAGTCGATATTCTCGTCAGCGATGAATTCTTCTGCTAACCAGTTGATGATTACTTGGTCAAAGTCATCTCCACCTAGGTGTGTATCGCCATCTGTTGATTTTACTTCGAATACGCCATCGCCTAATTCTAGAACCGAAACGTCAAACGTACCACCACCTAAGTCGAATACCGCAATCTTCATATCCTTACCACCTTTGTCTACGCCATAAGCTAAGGCCGCAGCCGTAGGCTCGTTGATGATACGTTTTACTTCCAAACCAGCGATTTGACCTGCTTCTTTCGTCGCTTGACGCTCGGCATCATTAAAGTAAGCTGGAACCGTGATAACCGCTTCCGTTACAGTTTGGCCTAAATAATCCTCTGCTGTTTGCTTCATTTTTGTCAAAATCTGCGCAGAAATCTCTTGTGGTGTATATAAACGATCACCGATGCGAACACGTGGCGTATCATTATTTCCTTGCTCTACCGAGTAAGAAATCGTTTTTAGTTCAGAGCTAACCTCTGAATATTTTTTACCCATGAATCGCTTCACAGATGAAATCGTATTCTGTGGATTTGTAATCGCTTGTCTTTTCGCAGGATCACCTACTTTACGTTCGCCGTTCTCTAAAAATGCAACGATCGATGGAGTCGTACGTCTACCTTCTGAGTTTGCAATAACGACTGCCTCGTTCCCTTCCATTACCGCCACACATGAGTTGGTGGTTCCTAAGTCAATTCCAATAATTTTTCCCATGATTATTTTTAAATATTTTGACAGCATTTATACAAGGAATGTGCCATTTGAGATGACCAAAGGCTTTTGTGACATATTGTCACCTTTTGATTTAAAATCAGTAAGCTAACGGAAAAAATGGCGATATGTGGTATATTTGTATATTAAAAATTAGACAATTATGTCCGAATCAAAAGATTTTAATTGGGTAGAAGGCCCAGAACCGCACAGAGCGCGTACACGTGCCATTGTGAGAGCGCATCCTGAAGTGAAGAATTTAATCGGTAAGAATCCAATGACATTTGTTTGGATTTTGGCTTGTGTAGGTATGCAGATCGCCATGGCTTATTTCATCAAGGATTACCCTTGGTGGGCTATTGTGGCAGTTGCTTGGGTATTTGGCGCTTTTCCTACCCATACCCTATTTGTTTGTATTCATGAATCTGCACACAATTTGATTTTCAAAAAGAATTCTTGGAATGTGTTAGCGGGAATCATTGCTAACTTCCCTTCCCTATTTCCTACAGCCATTTCGTTCAAGAATTTCCATTTAAAGCACCATGCTTTTCAAGGAGTTCATGAATTAGATGCTGATTTACCGGATTATTGGGAGGCTAAATTGATCGATAATTATTTCATCGGTAAGATGATCTGGTTATTGTTGTTCCCTTTCTTTCAAGGCATTCGTACGATGCGTTGTATCGAATTAGCGGTGTTTGATCGTCCAGTCATCCTGAATATTATTGCTCAAATAGCCTTTGATGCGATCATTGTGTATTTCTGGGGTTGGTCATCATTAGCTTATATGGGATTAAGTTTCTTGTTCTCTGTAGGACTTCACCCACTGGGAGCACGTTGGATTCAGGAACATTTCTTGGTTTTAGACAAGAACCAGGAGACGTATTCCTATTATGGTAATTTGAATGGTATTAATATGAATGTGGGTTACCATAATGAACACCATGATATGCCCTCTGTGCCTTGGAATAATTTGCCAAAGTTAAAGGCAGCCGCTCCTGAGTTTTATGACAACTTAAAATACCATACCTCTTTCGTAAAGCTATTCTTTACTTTCCTATTCTCACAAGAAGTAGGCTTGTATTCTCGTATTGCGCGTAAAGAGCGTGACGGAGTTCCACTGACGGATCAATCGATGCCGGATATAGAACTCATAAATAAAGCTTAATTTAAAGCATAAAGTATAAAGCACAAAGAATAATGATTGAATCGCCTTAGGCAATGAGTATAGGAAATGTGTTTCACGAATTCATTAAAAAAGGGATCAAAATTTGATCCCTTTTTTAATACATAATTTATGCTTTGTGCTCTATGCTTTATACTTTACTTAGTATGCGTGGATTATTATGCACAAAAACTTTCAACTCCGGACCCGCCAAATTAGTAATCTCCACTCCCGATTTTTTTACAGCGATGTTTAATTGATTCGCACGGAAGTTGATTTTGAAGGAGAATTCGTTCCACTGTTTTGGCAAGAATGGATTGAAATGCAAGGTGTGATCCTTTAAGCGCATGCCACCAAAACCTTTTATGATCGACATCCAGGTGCCGGCCATACTGGTGATGTGGCAACCATCCTCTGTATCGTTATTGTAATCATCTAAGTCTAAACGTGCGGCACGTGTGTAGAATTCATATGATTTGTCTTCTTTGCCTAGTTTAGCGGCTAATATGCTGTGAACACATGGGCTTAAAGAAGATTCGTGTACAGTAATAGGTTCATAAAAATTATAATTGCGCTCTAATTCTTCAAGGCTGAAATCGTCTTCAAAGAAATAAATTCCTTGTAATACGTCCGCTTGTTTGATGTAGCAAGAACGTAGGATGCGATCCCAAGACCATTTTTGGTTAATTGGTCTTTCAGCAGTAATGGTGTCAACTGGGGCGATTACCTTGTCTAAGAAACCATCTTGTTGCAAATAGATTCCCTGTTTTTCATCGCGGGGGAAATACATGTTTTCGATGATGTGCTGGAATTGTGCTATTTCTTCTTTCGCGAAGGCTGTTGAAGTAATTTTAGCCGCAGCTTCTGCAGGGTAATTTTGTTGAATCTCTGCGTAAACTTCAAGCGTGTATTTTAAACACCAGGTGGCGATGTAGTTCGTGTACCAGTTATTGTTTACGTTGTTTTCGTATTCATTAGGACCTGTTACGCCTAACATGACGTATTTCTGCTTGTCTTCCGACCAGTTTACGCGTTGAGCCCAGAAACGTGCGATTCCGATCAACACTTCCCAACCGTATTCCACTAAGTGTTTGCGGTCGTCAGTGTAATTCACGTAATCCATAATCGCATAGGCGATGGCTCCATTACGGTGGATTTCTTCGAAAGTGATTTCCCACTCGTTGTGGCACTCTTCTCCGTTCATCGTTACCATCGGATAAAGAGCTGCACCTTTATTAAAGCCTAATTTGCCTGCGTTTTCAATGGCGCGATCTAATTGCTTCCAACGGTAGATTAATAGGTTTTTAGAAACTTTAGCAGGAGCGGTTCCTAAATAGAATGGAATGCAATAAGCTTCTGTATCCCAATAGGTCGATCCACCGTATTTCTCACCAGTAAAGCCTTTAGGACCAATATTTAAACGATCGTCCTCCCCTGTGTAGGTTTGGTTCATTTGGAATATATTGAAACGAATGCCTTGTTGAGCGGATGCGTCACCTGAGATGATGATATCGTTGATAGCCCATTTGGTTGCCCAAGCTGCCGCTTGTTCTTGCAACATTTTGTCAAAACCTTTCGCTGAAATAAGGGCTAAATAGTCTGAGGCGATTTTTTCAAAGGACGCAGTTGGGTGATTCTCAGAGCTAATATTAACCGCATATTTAATGATGGTTAACTTTTCGCTTTGCTTGGCTGAAAGCGTGTATGCAAGTTCACTGTACTTTTCGCGCGTTGTGGAGGTTGCTTTTGCGTCAATTTTATGACCGTTAGCTTTAATTTCAATTTGTTGAGCGGTAATTACCTCGAAACCTGTTTTCTTGGTTTTGGACCAAACAAAATTTGAACCCACCTTTACCTCATCCCAGAATTTCTCATCGTAATTCGAGTCTTTATTCTTGATGTCTCCATCAATAAATGCTTTTACTTGAATGTCTTCGGTGAAGTTTAGTGGTGTAATAGAATAGGAAATAACACCTGATTCATCATCTGCCATGCTATTTAGGCGAACGGATTCAATGGCTAAACGCTTTCCATTGGCTAAGGTGATTTCGCAGGTACGAAGGATATAACCCTCTTTCATGTTCAATTCACGGTAAAATGAATGGATTTCACTCGTGTGTAAATCGACCTCTACTCCGCCGATCTGGATAGATAGGCCATTCCAGTTAGCGGCATTTAAAACCTTGGCAAAATATTCTGGATACCCATTTTTCCACCAACCTACACGTGTTTTATCTGGATAATAGACGCCCGCTACATAATTTCCTTGAAGGGTTTTACCTGTATAAGTTTCTTCAAATGAACCTCTTTGTCCCATTCGTCCGTTGCCGAGAGAAAAGATGGATTCGGTGATTTCGTTGTAGGCAGGATGGAATTGGTCTTCAATGACTTTCCATTCATCTATTTTAAGATATTGCTTCATTCAGTTTATTAGGTAATTAGGACAATGTCACAAAAATAGAAAATTGTAAATTTTGGACATTTCTGTGCTAGGCTGTTTCTTTAAAAAAGAAGTAAATCAGCCGATTTTATTCCGATAAAGTTCGGAATTACTTTGTTAGCATCGCTCAATACCGATGCTTCTCCTATTCCAATCACTTTCATTCCTCCATTTATGGCAGCTTCAACCCCAGCTTGTGCATCTTCGAATACGATGCATTCTGCTGGTGAAAAACCTAGTCCCTCGGCACCTTTCAAGAACACTTCTGGGTCTGGTTTGCTCTTGCTTACTTTATTTCCATCGATGATTAGATCAAACCAAGACATTAATCCTGTCTTTATTAAGATGATTTCCGCATTTTTACTGGCGGAACCTAAAGCGATTTTATAGCCCTCTGCTTTGATTTGGCCTAAAAAATCCACCACACCTGGAAGGATTTCGGACGGGTTCATATTGGAGATTAATTGTAGGTAATTGTCGTTTTTCTCTTTTAACCAAGCTTCCTTTTGCTCATCCGTAGCCGAAAAAGAGGCCCAATCCAAAATGCGATTCAATGATTCTACTCTGGAAACACCCTTTAATTGTTCGTTCTGCTCTTCTGTTAATTGGTAGTTGAAATTTTCTCCTAGCATTTTCCAGGCTTGAAAGTGGTAAATCGCTGTATCAACTAATACTCCATCGAGATCAAAAAGGCAGGCTTTGTAAGACATATTTAAGTAGGGATTGTTTTAAAGATTAGCAAAATTATTACATTTACATCTGCCAAAAAACCTTTTTCTGCTGTGCTAGACAGTTTATTTTGAAAAATATGCGTAAATTTTACTTATTACTTCTATCCGCCGCCTTAATCCATCCACTTATGGCTCAAAGTTCTACTAAATCAGATAAACTTGTTGTTTACCAAATGATGTTTCATCTATGGGGAAATCAACAAACTGTTGTTAAAAGAAATGGTTCCGCTGCGGAAAATGGGGTAACTAAATTCAAAGACGTTTCTAGTAAAGGGCTGCAAGCCTTAAAGAAGAAAGGCTATTCTCATTTATATACTACCGGTATTTTAGAGCATGCTACCATGGAGGATTTTTCTGCCTTTGGTTCCCCTTTAGACCATCCACAGGTGGTTAAAGGACGGGCAGGCTCTCCTTTTGCGATTAAAGATTACTATGATGTTAATCCTTTTTTAGCAGAAAAACCTGTTGATCGAATGCAAGAGTTTGCAGCTATGTTAGATCGGGTTCACCAGGCAGATTTAAAATTAGTGTTGGACTTTGTGCCTAATCACTTAGCAAGAGCGTATCATTCTGATCAGAAGCCAGCTGGTGTGGTTGATTTTGGCCAAAATGATAATAAAGACCTCTCCTTTTCTCCAGCAAATAATTTTTACTATTTACCAGGAACACAATTTACGATTCCCACTGGTGTAAATCCGCCAGTTCCAGTTACAGTCCCTTACATCGAGATTCCAGCCAAAGTCAGTGGTAATAATGTTTTTTCTGCCCAACCATCCATTCATGATTGGTTTGAGACGGTGAAGCTAAACTACGGTGTTGATCATCAACATGGAAATCAAACACATTTTGATCCGATTCCAGATACTTGGTTGAAAATGACAGATGTATTGTTGTATTGGACGAATAAAGGCGTGGATGGATTCCGTTGCGATATGGCAGAGATGGTACCTGTCGAATTTTGGGCCTATGCGATTCCAAAAGTAAAAGCTGTAAATCCTAATGCAGTTTTCATCGCTGAGATTTATAATCCACAAGAATATAGGAATTACATTTTCAAAGGTGGTTTTGATTATTTATATGATAAAGTAGGGCTTTATGATGGTATTCGCCACATTATGGAGAAAAAACCAGGCGCTACAACAGCGGATATTACCCGTGTCTGGCAACAGGAATCAGGTGATTTCGCTAATCATATGTTGCGTTTTTTAGAGAATCATGATGAGACTCGCTTGAATTCACCAGGCTTTGCGGCAGGTAATTTTTGGTCTACTATACCAGGCATGGTGTTGACGGCAAGTATGCACGATGGGCCATTGATGATTTATTTTGGTCAGGAATTTGGGGAAAAAGCGCAAGAAATTGAGGGCTTTAATGATGCAGATGATCGAACGACGATGTTTGATTTTTACCGTGTCGATACTCAGCAACGTTGGTTGAATGGAGGCAAATTTGATGGGGGTAAATTAACTTCCGAAGAAAAAGAGATAGATTCTTTTTATACGTCATTAATTGCTTGGATTAATTCGAGCGATGTGATCCAAAAAGGAAAATTCTTTGATCTTCAATATGCGCAAAATGCAGCCTATCCAAAAGATAAGGTGTATGCCTATTTACGCTATACAGATAAAGGACGCAACTTAATCATTTGTAATTTTGATGCTGTGAATCACGATTTCAACATAGAAATTCCAACATTAGCATTGGATATGATGGGAGTTAAATCTTACACGTTAAAAGCAGTAAAATCGTTTGTTCCTCCTGTAGCACCCGCTCCTAAAGTGGATGGAAATCGTGTTCAAATTCCCTCTAATTCTGCTATCATTATTTCACTTTAAGATTTATGAAAACATTTACTAAACCTCGCCTGAGTATTGCCCAAATTTTTAATATGAGTGTCGGATTTTTAGGCATTCAGTTTGGTTTTGCTTTACAGAACGGAAATGCGACGCGAGTACTCCAAAACTTTGGTGCTGATGTAGAACAATTATCTTGGTTTTGGTTAGCTGCACCTTTAACGGGTATGATTATCCAACCCATTATTGGTTTTTATTCAGATAGAACTTGGAACGGTTTGGGTCGTAGAAAACCATTCTTTTTAACAGGAGCCATACTAGCCGCCACCGCTTTATTCTTTTTCCCTCACGCGGGTGCTTTAGCGAATTTTATTCCGCCTATTATTGTAGGAGCTGGTATATTAATGATGATGGATGCTTCTTTTAATGTGGCGATGGAACCATTTAGAGCTTTAGTAGCCGATAATTTGCCAGATGAGCAAAATACACTTGGATTCTCCATCCAGACCTTTTTAATTGGAATTGGGGCTGTAGTGGGTTCTTCCTTGCCTTATATGTTTGGGAATTGGTTTGGTATTTCTAAGGAGGTAATCAATGGTCAAATTCCAGCAAATGTATTGTACAGTTTTTATGTAGGCGCTGCTGTTTTTATAACGGCGATAGTTTGGACGATTGTTACGACGAAAGAATATTCGCCTGCGGAGCGGGAGGCAATGGGTTTTGAAGAAGAGGGTTCACAGGACTCGATTTTATCGGTATTCCGTTATATTAAGGAGATGCCATTCACCATGCGACAATTAGGTTTGGTTCAATTTTTCTCTTGGTTTGCCTTGTTTTCTATGTGGGTATTCTCTACTCCTGCTATTGCGCATAGTGTATATAATTTACCTCTTTCTGATCACTCTTCTGCAAAATATCAGGAAGCTGGAGATTGGGTCGGTATTTTGTTCGGCGTTTATAGTGGTGTATCTGCTATTTATGCCATTTTTTTACCCCGAATCGCGCGGGTTATTGGAAATAAGTCGACCCATGCTATTTCCTTGATAGCAGGTGGATTGGGATTAATTTCTATCTATTTTATTTCAAATGATCAATGGTTAATTGCAAGTATGGTAGGTGTTGGTATGGCCTGGGCCTCTATATTAGCTATGCCTTATGCTATTTTAGCCGGATCAATTCCGATGTCTAAAATGGGTGTTTATATGGGGATTTTTAATTTTTTTATTACGTTACCTCAAATTGTGAATGGAATTATTGGTGGTCCTATTGTAAAATATCTTTATGGTGGTAATCCTGTTTATGCCATACTAGCAGCGGGAGTATTTTTGATATTAGGATCGATTAGTGTTTTATGGATAAAAGAGAAAGCGTAAGATGAAATTTTGGCTATTCTTGTGTTTACCTTTTCTTTCTTTTTCGCAGGTTATTCCAGCTGGCATATTACCTAAAATCCAGGAGGCGCGTAAAAAACAGGACCCGTTATTGATCGCCTCACACTTTTATGGTCTTCCCTATGTCTCTCATGCTTTATCTAACCAAAATCCGGAGAAATTCGTAGTCGATTTTACCGGTTTTGACTGTGTCACTTTAGTGGAAAATGTGTGGAGTTTATATCGTTCCAACGGCGTAGATAGTCTTTTCTTAAAAGAATTAGCGCAGATTAGGTATAGTCAAAAACCAATTTCATTTGAAAATAGAAATCATTATTTGAGCGCTGCTTTGGCACAAATGGAGGAAAAGGGTTTGTTTAAACAAGTAATACCGGCTCATTTTCGAGTGTTAGCCGTCAAAAAAATAGATTTTCTGTCTCATTATTTGGCTCCTAAAAATCTACTCATTTCTTTACCCTCTATTCAAGCTACTGAACAAAGTTTGTTACCATTAAATTATGTTCCGAGTGCAGCATTTCCCCAAATCAAATCTTACCTACATTCTGGGGACCTGATTGCTTTTGTCTCTAAACGAAAGGACCTTGATTATCAGCATGTAGGATTTATTCGGGAGATGAATGGTCATTTTTATCTGGTTCATGCATCGCAAGATCGCCAGAAAGTGTGTCAATCAGTTGAATCAATTTCCGTATATTTAAAGAATCATCCTTCAATGATAGGATTTAATGTCTTTAGACCGGAATATGCCAAGTAAAACATACAATTTCGACCAAATTATTGATCGCCACCAAACCCATTCATTCAAATGGGACAATGTGACCTACCCTCAGAGCCTAGCTATGCTTCCGATGCCAGTGGCTGATATGGATTTTCCGGTGGCAGATGAAATTTTAGAGGCTTTGGATCGTATTACGGCTCACGGCATTTTAGGTTACTCTATTGTTCCTGAATCTTTAAAAATAGCTGCTCAGCATAAAATTGAACGCGATTACGCTTGGTCTATTTCGCTTGATTCCCAAGTTTGGATTCCCGGTATTGTGCCTGGAATTACGGCAGCTTGCGCAGCATTAACGAATGAAAATGAGGGTATTATAACGGCAGTACCTGTTTATCATCCCTTTCACTTGGTGGCAGGTTGGGTAAATTGTCCGCTTATTACGTTTGAAATGGTCAAAGAGGGGGATCGTTGGACCTATGATTTTGAAGATTTTGAAAGAGGTTTGCAGAAAGGGCCCAAAGTTTTTCTTCTATGCAATCCTCACAATCCAGGTGGTACAGTTTTTAATGCATCGGAGATTTCGCGCATGGTTGACCTATGTGCTCAATATAATGTGACAATTGTTTCAGATGAGATTCATGCGGACTTGCGTATATATCCTCAATCAGAACATATATCTATTGGACGGTTGGAGAAACAACCGATTATAAGTTTCTTCGCTACTTCCAAAGCCTTTAATACGGCAGGTTTAGGCGGAGCGGTAGCCGTTATTCCGGATGCCGCTATGCGAGACAAATTCACTAAGGCGTCAGCAGGTTTTTTTTCGATGTTATCAAGACATAGCATTGAAGTGATGTTAGCCACTTATGCCCATGGGGAAGAATGGTTAGCTCAGCTTCTGCCCTATTTACGAGCAAATCATGATTTATTGATGGATTTTGTTCGCGTCACACCTGGATTAGCTATGCAGCCGCTAGAGGGAACTTATTTGGCTTGGATTGAATATGACGAAGCTATGCTAGGTGATTTTCAAAAGAAGTGTTTCGACGCAGGTTTACATGTATTACGTGGAGAGCAATTTATGGGCAAAAATTTTGTGCGTTTAAACTTTGCATGTCCTCATTCTTTAGTAGAAAAGGCCATAGAACTTATGAAAACAGTAATCAGTGGCTAAGCTATTCAAGTTTTTTTTGTTTGTATTGTTGCTGGGATTTTTGGCATACATATTTGTCTATATTTCGGAATTAGATAACACGCCTGAAAATACGGAAGTAACAGATATGGATGTGGTTAAAGCATATGGCGATTCTTTGGCTCTAATAGCTGTAGATGATACTATCTCCAAACCTGCAACTTCTTCTCTGAGCTCCGCCTTTGAAGATTTTACTGTTTCGGTGGAATCTGGTGTCATTCATATTGAAAAAAGTCACGCCGTATTACTTGATAATAAAATTGCCGATTTTAAGGCATCCACTGTGCTAGCAACTGACTTAAACGGTAATGCTGCTCCCGAATTTTGGGTGGCTGGTTATCAGGGTAAAAATTACCGTATTTTGGCTTTTGAATATGAGTATGGCAAATTGAAGTCTATTCGCTTTCCGGCTATTATGGGACGACAACGTTTAGGCTATTCAGGATATGACAGTTTATACCTAGAAAAAGCGGCTATTGTTCATTCTTTTGATTTTGAAAATGATCCGTACTCGGATTTGGGAGTTGGAATCAGATTATGTTATTATAAATATGGGGTGGACGGCAGTTTCGTCCTCTCTAAAACCTTAGACCTAGAAAAAGAAGATGAGTAAAGTAGAATTGCGTTCGCAGCAGTGGTTTGGAAAGACCGGTAAAGATGGATTTATTTACCGAGCTTGGATGAAGAACCAAGGGATTCCAGATGATTATTTTCAAGGTAAACCGGTCATCGGTATTTGCAATACTTGGTCAGAATTGACGCCTTGTAATGCACATTTTAGGGAATTAGCGGAATTTGTAAAGAAAGGGATTATCGAAGCGGGTGGATTTCCGGTGGAGTTCCCAGTCATGTCTTTAGGCGAAACCTTAATCAAACCTACCGCCATGTTATACCGCAACTTAGCGAGTATGGATGTAGAAGAATCGATAAGGGCAAATCCAATTGATGGTGTAGTATTGATGTGTGGTTGCGATAAAACGACTCCATCTCTTGTGATGGGTGCTTGTAGCGTCGATTTACCAACCTTGGTTATCTCTGGTGGACCTATGATGAAAGGGAAATTTAAAGGGAAAGAAATTGGAACGTCTGACGTTTGGCGTTTCGCCGAAGCCTATAAACTAGGCGAATTAACGCAGAAAGAATTTATCGAAGCTGAGGCGTGTATGGCTAGAACACCAGGACATTGCGCCGTGATGGGAACAGCGTCTACGATGGCGACGATGGTAGAAGCTTTAGGATTAAGTTTACCACAAAATGCTGCCATTCCTGCGGCTGATGTACGTAGAAAAGTGCTTGCACAGCATTCTGGACGTCGTATTGTAGAAATGGTGAATGAGGATTTGAAAATGTCCAAAGTATTAACGCGTCCTGCTTTCGAAAATGCCATTCGCGTTAATGCAGCGACAGGTGGCTCGACCAATTTTGTGATTCACTTAACAGCTATTGCAGGTCGATTAGGGGTAGATTTGAAATTGGATGATTTTGATGAATTCTCGCGTAATATTCCGCTTTTGGCTAATATTCAGCCTTCGGGAGAACATTTTATGGAAGACTTGTATTATGCAGGTGGACTTCCGGCATTGATGAATCAAATGAAAGAGCATTTACATACGTCGATTGTGACAGTAAATGGTAAGACGGTGGGTGAGAACATTGAAAATACACCTATTTACGAGCCTTCCATCATTTCTACTTTTGATGCTCCGTTTAAACCTGACTCAGGAATAGCGGTGGTTCGTGGAAACCTGGCACCCAATGGTGCTGTCTTGAAACCATCTGCAGCATCAAAAGCGCTATTTAAGCACCGAGGAAAAGCTGTTGTTTTTGAAAATATTGAAGATTACCACGCGCGAATTGACTCACCTGAATTAGAGGTCGATGAAAATTCGGTGATGGTCTTGAAGAATGTGGGGCCTAAGGGGTATCCAGGGATGGCAGAGGTAGGTAATATGGGAATTCCGAAGAAGCTGTTGGAAAAAGGAGTCAAAGATATGGTTCGTATTTCTGATGGTAGAATGAGTGGTACGGGATTTGGTACGGTTATTCTTCATGTTTCTCCTGAATCCGCCGCTGGTGGACCATTGAATTGGGTTCATAATGGAGACTTCATTGCCTTAGACGTAGAAAATCGGACGATTAATTGGGAAGTATCGGAGGAAGAATTAGCTGCTCGTAAAGTAGCACAACCTTTTGAGAAGCCTAAAACGATTCGTGGCTATGTGGGTCTTTTTATTGATCACGTAGAACAAGCGGATCAAGGAGCTGATTTCGATTTCTTGAAAGGTGGTTCTGGCTCTATCGTAACACGCGATTCACATTAGTATGAAAGTGTACATCGTCACCGGAGCTGGTCAAGGGATTGGGCATCAAATTGCGCAGCAATTGATGTCGGAGGGACATTTAGTGGTCATGAATGACATTGATTCTACTCTTTTATCTGGCCCCTACGCGATGGCCGGTGACGTTAGTTCTTACGAGTTTATACAAGAGTTAGTGGCCTATGCGCAAACATTACCCGGTGATTTAGCTGGTTGTGTCTGTAATGCGGGGGTGACGACCTTTGGGAGTTTTTGGGAATATAGCCCAGCCTCCATGAAATCTTTACTGGATTTAAATATTCAGGGGACTTTTTTCTTGATTCAAGAAGTGGCGAGGTTCATCCGTAGAGCGGGTAATCCTGGTTCCATTGTGGTGACATCATCTGTCACCGGTCATCAGGCACATCCAGATTTAGCGGCGTATGGTATGACGAAAGCGGCATTAAATCAATTAGTCCAAAACTTGGTCATCGACCTCTCCCCTGTTCAAATTCGCATCAATGCGGTTTCACCTGGAGCAACGATGACCGAAAGAACCGAGAAAGAGGCTGATTATTTGCAGGAATGGAGTCGACTTACTCCGTTAGGTAAGCCTGCTGATGTTCAAGATATTTCAGAAGCTGTTTGTTTCTTTTTGAGTGATAAAGCAAAGCATATCACAGGTCAAACATTAATTGTGGATGGTGGCTGGACAAGCATAAGTCCCCCACCAAAGGCCTAAGACCAAGCCTTTTCTAAAAAGTTCAACCAGTTTTGGTGGCAGAATTTGACGATGTCTTCGTCAGAAAATCCGCGTTTAAAAAGCAATTCAGGTAGTTTTTGTAAATCAGCAATGGTCTCCACGTCTGCTGGACATTGTTCTCTCCCGAACCCTCCATCTAAATCGGTGCCCAATCCCACGTGATTCGTATTTCCTGCTAGGTCGCAAACGTGGACTAAATGATCTATGAGTGTATGTAAGGTAACGTTTTTATTCAATGGCGTAGATTCCCCTCTCACCCAACCTGGAACCATCATCCAAGCGTCCATCGGCATGCCAATCACTGCTCCTCGCGAAATAATCTCTTTCAATTGTTCATCACTGAATTGACGATTATGATCCACTAAGGCTCGGCAATTTTGATGACTAGCCCAAACGGGACCTTGGTGGTATTCCATCGCCTCCCAAAAACTTTCATCACATAAATGCGTCGCATCCAAAATGATCTGTAGATCCATCATCTTACGCAATAAATCACGTCCCATCTCTCCCATTCCGCCCGTGGCATTTGTGCCTTGTGCATAACGTCCCGAACCATAATGGGCAGGACCTAAGGCACGTAAACCAGACGCGTAGGCTATTTCTACATACTCTAATGAAACGATAGAATCAGCTCCCTCGAGACTCAAAATATAGCCGATGGTATGCCCATCAGCTTCCCATTGCGTTAAATGATCGTGTAATTCGGATCTATTTCGAATAGGACGAATATCTCCCGTTCTTTCTAATGCTTTGTAATAGGCTAATTGACCTTGCGTTTGTGCCCAAGCTTGTTCCGGACTATTCCAGCCGGGTAATGTGGATTCAGGGGCCACATATCGAGCGATTTGAGTAGCAACGACGATGCCTACATTTCCTTTTCTTAATTCGTCCAAACTAACGGTCGCATTGCCACGATCAGGTTTATCGGTTAAATGCTTCTCCCGATCATTAATTTCTTGAATACTAGCGCGCATGTCACGATTCCATTCAAGCGCGTTCATACTTAAATCTAAATGGGCGTCGATTAATAACATAGTCTACGATTTCTAGCTTTCACTTCCCATAAACCACCATCAATGACCTGAAGATGGGAATGTAGATTAACCGTAGGGCAAATATGGTAGGGAATCATTCGGACGATTTCACCTATAGTGTAAGTTGAATTATCACCTACTTCCACTATGCCATGTTCTTCACTTTGTGATTTTAAAATCCAGTCTGGATGATTCAGGAAGCGAACGCGATTATCAATAGGGTTTTCTGATGCTACTGATTTGTGGCCTAAATCGAGGCAAATAGTCGTATCTGTAGGTTTTGAGATGATTCTAGCGATAATCTCTACTCCAAATTCAAACGTGTTCTCTGGAAATAAGGCCGCATAACCTGCATCAAAGAAAATAAAGGTTCCTGGACTGCAGGTAAATTTGGGATTTTTATGATGCACAAGGAAACTAGGGGTTCCTGATACGACTAATTCTAGATCAGAACGGTTTAAGCGCTCCAAAAGCTCGTAGAATGAGCTGAAATCAGTTTCCACGTGTTTGGCACGGTCTTCGTATACCTTGTCTCTAATATGACCATCGTAGGCATGTAAGCCGCGCAACGTTACGTTAGGTAACGATTGAATATGTTGAATCAAAGTCAAAGCCTTATGAGGTGTAATACCCGTGCGATTCATCCCCATATTGAGGTCTACATAAACTTCTGCTGAAAGGTCTGCAAAAATGCGATTCAGCTCGGAAGCGGCAAATGCATCATCTACGATAGAGGAGAATTTTGTTTTAGGATAATGGGAGACTAATGCTTTAAAACGGTCTAAATTAGGCCCGATCAATTGCATGGAGATAAGCACATCTGGCGCTTCTGAAAGGGCTAATAGTTCCGCTTCGGCGATAGTAGCACATTTGAATTTGGTGATTCCCGCTGCTAATAATAAGTCGTTTCCTTCTTTTGTTTTATGTGTTTTGATGTGCGGACGCAAGTGTGCAGGATTACCATCCACCATTTCGATGACTTTGGCAATATTACGTTTTACCCGATCAGGATATACGATTAATCCCGGGCTTTCAAAGGTGTCCAAATTTCTCATGAAATTGCTCGATCTAGGTGAACATAGCCCCCATCTACGTGGATGATCTGTCCGGTGGTATGACTTGATTTAGGCGACATCAAAAATGTGACCATATCCCCTATTTCTTCTTTTGTGGTCATACGTTGACCTAAAGGTATTTTGCTGGTGATGCTGGCTAATTTTTCCTTTGGATTTTCTAAAGTCGCAATCCATTTCTCATACATAGGCGTATAGCATTCTGCCACGATGACCGAATTCACCCGAATGTTATAGTCGCGTAATTCTAATGCCCATTCCCTAGTTAACGCATTGCGTCCTCCATTCGATGCAGCATATCCAGACGTATTTCCCTGGCCAGTTTCTGCTGTTTTCGACCCGATATTAATGATAGCCCCTTTGCTTTTTTTCAAATAAGGTAACACAGCTTGAGCCATTAAATAATAATGCGTCAAATTCGCGTTAATGGATTGAATGAACTTTTCGTAATTTCCTGATTCTAGGCCTACTCCGTCATTTAAACCGGCATTATTGACTAATCCATCAATTTTACCAAACATCTTGGCTACTTTATCAACTACTAGTTGGCATTCGGACGGATTACTTAAATCAGCCACGAAAGAGAATGCTTGCCCGCCAGTCGCTTGAATTTTTTCGATACATCTTTGATTATCATCCTCATTACGGCCTACAATCGCCACCATAGCAGATTCTAAGGCCAAAGACTCTGATATTCCTTGCCCAATTCCTTTGGCTCCACCTGTCACAATAATCACTTTCTCTCTTAATCCTAAATTCATAGTATCTCTAATTGATAAAATTCGATAGCGTTCTGATGATAAATTAGTTCTTTCTCTGACGCGTTTAACCCTATAAGAGCTTCTTGAAATGAAGTAACCCAGCGTTCTAACGTTGAATTTACTAAAACAACTGGATAATCACTTCCGATCAATAGTCTCTGCGTACCAAAAACGTCTAAAGCCACATCCACAATCTCATTTACTTGATCCTGTGTCCAAGACTGATCTGCTGCTTCCGTCACAATCCCTGAAATTTTGGCAGAAACATGTGATAAATTAGCGAACGCTTGAATTTCCTTCTTCCATTCTTGGATGTTGCCTGATTTTAATGGTGCTTTGGCTAAATGGTCCAAAACGATTTTTTGATCATCGCAGGTTTCACAAAAAGCAATGGCCGATGTAATTTGATGCGGATAAATCAATAAATCATAGCTTAAATCGAAGCTAGCGAGTGTTTTGACACCCCGGATGAACTCTTTCCTGGCTAGAAAACTGGGGTCTTTTTCCCCCTGAACAATATGTCTGAAGCCTTTGATGGCCTCAAATTGGGAGAAATAAGCTAGTCGATCTTCGATATTTGGACTTTGTAAATCCACCCAACCCACAACACCTTGAATGAATTCGTTTTGTTCGGCAAGTGCCAATAGAAACAAGGTTTCTTCTTCGGAAGAATCAGCTTGAACAGCCACGCAGCCTGTAAATCCTTGGTCTCTAAAAAGTGGTTCGCTGTAGTTTGGGTAAAAATCAGCCCGAAGAACGGACATCTCTGGAGTTATCCAGGTATCCCGTTCTTCGTTGTAATTCCAAAAATGTTGATGTGCATCAATCATCCTTGATAGGCTATCGCTGTTTGTTGTTGTTCCCCTAAGCCATCCATTCCTAAGGTAACTACGTCTCCTGGCTTTAAATAGATTGGTGGATTGAATCCTAAACCTACACCGTGAGGTGTACCTGTGCTTATTACATCCCCTGGCAGTAAAGTCATAAATTGAGAGATATACGAAACCACTTGGGGTACGTTAAAGATTAATTGGTTTGTGCTACTCGTTTGGAAACGTTTACCGTTTACATCCAGCCACATTCCTAATTGATGTACGTCTGCAATTTCCTCTTTTGTAGCTAAATAGGGTCCCAAAGGCGCAAAGGAATCACATCCCTTCCCTTTTGACCAATTTCCACCACGTTCTAATTGAAATTCACGTTCAGATAGATCATTGTGCAAGCAATAACCCGCCACATAATCGTAGGCCTCGGCTTCCGAAACATAGGAAGCCTTTTTACCGATCACAATCGCTAATTCAACTTCCCAATCTGTCTTCGTAGAGTTTTTTGGGATAATGATATCGTCATTGGGCCCAGAAAGGGCTGTCGTGCTCTTGAAGAATAAAATGGGTTCCTTTGGGATCTCTGCTCCTGTTTCTTTGGCATGATCCGCATAATTCAAGCCAACACACACAATTTTACTCGGTCTAGCGACACATGATCCTAATCGGCCGGAAATCACAGGAAAATCAGCAGGATTCAATTTAGCTAATTCTGCTAAGCCATTCTGTTGAAAAAAGGATTCGTTAAAATCTGTAAAACGCGACGATACATCATAATAGACCCCATCTTGGTATATACAGGGCTTTTCAGCCCCCTCTTTTCCGATTCTTGCTAACTTCATGCTATAATTTTTTAATAACGTCCCACATCGTATCAGCTAAAAACTGATTACCTGTTTCATTTAAGTGAACACGATCAGAAGTTAAGATACCTGATGCTTTGTTTTCGATGTTGTTTTTAGACTCATAGTCCATAAAGGCTTTGCGCAAATCGATCAATTGTACGCTATTGTCTTTAGCGATTTTCTTGATGATGGCTGAATAAGCATTTAAGTCCCCATCGTTTTCGTTTGAGTTATCAAACTTCTCTCCGA
Organism: Aquirufa esocilacus; assembly: GCF_042715595.1. Lineage (NCBI taxonomy): Bacteria > Pseudomonadati > Bacteroidota > Cytophagia > Cytophagales > Flectobacillaceae > Aquirufa > Aquirufa esocilacus. Next base: position 812,066 of record NZ_JBBKXX010000001.1, read on the forward strand.
TTACAGTAGGTGTGCATATAACTACTTGAGCATTAGCTTTTTGAATCTTCTTAATTAAAGCAGTATAGAATCTTTCAAACTTGTCGGCATCTGTACCAGTACGTGAACTTGTTTTATGCCAAACATCATTAATGCCGATGTAAATAATGACTAAATTGGGATTTTTAGCCACCACATCTTCTTCATGACGCAAGTATAAATCATATACTTTATTGCCACCAATACCGGCACCGATCAACTCATATTGATTAGAAAGACCTTGAGCGGCAATCATTTCGGTCATTTTGGTAATATACCCTGTCTTACCTACTCCCGCTTGAGTGATCGAATCTCCAAAGAAAATAATACGCTTAGGACCGTCTTTCTTGAATGAACTCAAAGAGGTTCCCAAAACTAATAACAGGCAAATCAGTTGTTTTTTCATAGGTTTAGTTGTTTAGATAAATGAATCCACCGTCAATTGGATAATCACAACCTGTGATAAATGCGGCTTCATCGGAACATAAATATAAAGCTAAATGGGCAATTTCTTGTGGTTTCGCCATTCGACCAATGGGTTGAGTAGCAGAAAGTTTCTCAAACATTTCTTTTTGCTGGTCTGGGTAGTTTTTGGCAATAAACCCATCCACAAATGGTGTATGTACTCTTCCTGGTGATATACAGTTGCAACGGATCCCTTGTTTTACGTAATCTTTCGCCACGGATTGTGTCATCGATTTAATGGCCCCCTTTGTCATTGAATAACCAAAACGATCCGGAATCCCCACCGAAGCAGCCACCGAGGCCATATTCAATATTACTCCCGATTTCTGCTCCATCATGGCTGGAATAAAAGCATACATACAATGATAGGCCCCTTTCACATTGACATCAAAGATACGTTGGAAGTCAGTTGGGTTCGTTTTCTCCAAATTACCAATCTGCGGAATCCCCGCATTATTCACTAAGATATCTATCGAATTCAATTGTGCAGCAATGGCCTCTACCGCTTCTAATGAAGTTATATCAGCCTGATGAAAGGTGATTTCAACCGGCATAGGCTCGACAGATGGTTTTAAGTCCAAAACATGCACCTCCGCCCCTTGTGCAAAGAAAGTTAGCGCAATGGATTGTCCGATGCCGGAGCATCCGCCGGTGATGAGGACTTTTTTGTTTGTTAGTTTGAACATGTCATTCAGTTGTCAGTGGGCAGTAGTCCGGAGGGAATGAGTCCGAAGTCCGGAGGTACCATATCTCTTCTCTCTACTCTATAATATCTCTTATCTCCTCTATTCTTTGTGCTTTATTCTTTATGCTTTATAAGGAAACCCCTCTCCTCCAGAACATAAAGTCATCCTGTCCTAAATCCATCGCTTTCGTATTAATTTCTCCAGAGGCTAATTGAATAATGTATTCTAAGACTTCTTCTCCCGTTTGCTCTACCGTTTTTTCGCCAGAAATAATCGGACCACAATCAATATCGATGATTTCAGGTAGCTTTTTAGCGAGTTTTGTATTCGTTGATAACTTCACCATGGGGCTGATTGGATTACCTGTGGGTGTTCCTAAACCTGTAGTGAATAATTGAATGGTAGCACCAGCACCAGCCATACCAGTTGTGGCTAAAACATCGTTACCAGGAGTACAAACAAGGTTTAAACCTTTCTTGGTTACATACTGTCCATAGCCTAAAACATCTTCAATAGGTGAAGAGCCAGCTTTTTTAGCAGCTCCTGCAGATTTAATCGCGTCTGTAATGAGACCATCTTTAATGTTACCTGGAGATGGATTCATATCAAATCCTGCACCTACTAATGCGGCACGTCTTGCATATTCACGCATTAAGAAACCGAAATTATCAGCGATTTCTTTAGTCACTGATCTATTTTGAAGTTCTTGTTCGACACCACATAATTCTGGGAATTCAGCGATCATTACCGTTCCCCCTAAACCTACGACTAAGTCTGCGGTATGTCCAATAGCTGGATTTGCAGAGATTCCAGAGAAACCATCTGATCCACCACATTTAACACCTACGCGTAACGCAGATAAGGGAGCTGGCTTACGGGTTTGTTTGTTTATTTCTACAAGACCCTTAAATGTTTGTAGAATCACTTCATTCAGCATATTCTCTACTCCACTCCCATTATCTTGTTGTTGCTCAAAGATGTATAATGGCTTAGAGAAGTTCGGATCTTTCTCTTTTAGTTTTTCTTTAAATACCTCAATTTGAGAATGCTGGCATCCTAAACTTAAAACGGTGATTCCTCCTACATTTGGATTGAGGCAATAACCCGCTAACAAAGCGCATAGATTTAAAGAATCATCTTTGTTTTCGCCGCAACCGCTTTCGTGCGTTAAGAATTTGATACCATCAACGTTAGGAAATTGTGCCGATTTATGAACCAAAACTGAAGCAGAAGAGGCTGTATCTATTTCTAGTGCTTTTCCTTCAGCTAGTTGCTTTCCTAATTGTTGAACCTTTTGAGTGAATGGATCCATCTTTTGGAAGCCCAAACCATTTAAAAAGGCATTCTTTAATAATTCGATATTTCTATTCTCGCAGAAAACTAGGGGAATGACTAACCAATAGTTTTGAGTACCTACTTGACCATCTGCGCGGTGGTAGCCATTAAATGTTCTGTTTTGGAATTTTGATACATCAGGCGCCGTCCATTCATATTCCTTTTGTTTTCCGACAAAATCAGTGGCAGCGTGATGTAAATTAAACGTATGAATGAGCCCTCCTTTGGGAATATCTTGACTAGCAAGGCCTACTAAAACTCCATACATGGTTGCTCTGCCATCTTTAGCAATAGCTTCAGTGGTGAATTTATGCTTAGCTGCAATATCATCTTGAAGCGTAATTTCATTTCCATTATGCTGGATAATCTTTCCTTTAGGAAGATCTTGTAAGGCAACAAGTAAATTATCAGTCGGGTTAATTTGTAAGAATGTTTGGCTCATTTTGTTAGGCTAAAAATGGTATGGGCAAGTACCCATTTGGCTCCTGCTGGAGTTCCTGGGATTGTTTTTTGGTAATTCAACATCAAGGTTTCCCAGGCTTGTACGGCTGGGTTAAGGGAATCCATCTCCCCTTTTTTGGCAAAACTAAATTCATCATTTGCAATAATTTCCATACAAAGTCTATTCTCAAAACGAAAGATTTGCATGGATTCTATTCCTGAAGAAAGTATACTATCTTCAATTTCTATAGGAATAGACTCGTGGTATTTCTCGTACTCCCTGATTAATTCAGGGTCATCTTTTAGGTCAAGAAATAAGATAAATCGTTGCATTAGTCTTTAATTTCAAATCCTTTGTAAGCGAAATAGATAATATAAGCAAAACACAATAGAGGTACGCTCAATGCTGCTACAGTCCCTATTTTGAATAAAGATGCCGTTAATGGTGGTACAAGTGCCCCACCTACAATAGACATAATGATTAAAGAGGATGCTAATTTTGATCCGTCACCTAAGCCTTTGCAAGACAAGGCGAAAATGGTAGGGAACATAATCGATTGGAAGAAATAAACAGCAATTAAAGCCAATAAAGCAGCTAGTCCGCCTCCGAACATCGCCACGGCTACAGAGATCACTGCTCCTATGGCATATACACCTAAGACTTTGTTTGAGGCTATTCTTCCCATCAAATACGTTCCTATGAATCGACCTAGTAAAAACAAGATAAAGGCAAAGGATGCATGGAAGCTGGCAATCTGCGTAGGACTCATCGTTTCCGAAATTTGGTATATTTTGTCTACAATCCACAAATTGTCGTTTTTGGCCAAATCCAATTTCAAATCCACAAAATTCCCCCAAAGCGAAACCTGTGCCCCTACATTTAAAAACTGGGCTATTATCCCTAATACTAAATGTTTACGCTTTAATAAACTCGCGATAGTGACTTTGCCTTTTGATTCTTCTGCTGATTGTAATTCAGGCATTTTGGTGAATACAAACAATATGGCAACTAATGCTACGACAAGCCCGATGATTAAATAGGGCATTTGTACAGAAGCGGCTTGGCTTACTCGAATGGCTTCTGCTTCCGTAGCAGGAAGCGCCTGAATCATTTCACGCGTGTATTCTTTCTCGGAGAAGATGAATAATCCACCAATGATGGGTCCTAAAATAATACTCATTCCATTGAAGGATTGAGCTAAGTTTAATCTAAAATCTCCTTTTTTAGGATCCCCTAATACCGTCACATATAGGTTTGCCGCGGTCTCTAAAAAGGCAATTCCTGAAGCCATTAAGAATAAGGCTGCTAAGAAAAAGCCATAAATACGTACTTCTGCAGCAGGGTAAAATAGAAAAGAACCAGCGGCGTAAAGTACTAAGCCCATTAGGATTCCAGCTTTGTACCCCATCTTTTTCATGACATATCCTGCTGGAAGTGCCATGGCGAAATAGCCAAAATAAAAGGCCGTCTCCACGATATTGGCTTGCCAGCGCTGCAAATCTAGGGCAGTTTGGAATTGTTTGACTAAGGAACCATTTAAGCTATTAGCTAGTCCCCACAAGAAGAATAAACTAGTGACTAAGATGAGTGGAATCGTGTACGAGGTAGATTCCGAATTCTTTAAAGTAGGTTGATCGTCGTTTAGAGGTAATGCCATGTTGATTTATTTTATATAAAAGCCAAAACACTGCTTAATTTACCGCCTTTTATTTAATTTTATTGCAAATCAAATTGACATAATGAAAAATTACTTTTACCTATTTTTTATACTTTGTAGTATTAGCCTTTCAGCGCAGATTAAGTCGCCTGAAGAATTCTTAGGCTACCCTATTGGTTCAAAATTTACCTACCACCATCAGGTTGTATCCTATAGTCGTTATTTGGCCTCTCAAAGTAATGGTTTAGCACAATGGCAAGTGTATGGTCAAACCAGTGAAGGGCGCGAACAAGGCCAAATGCTTATCGCGAATCTACCTACAGGCGTTACGCTAGAGCAAGTGCAGCAAAATCACCAAAAACGAATCCAAGGCGAAAAAGTAGATCTATCACTTCCGGTAATTATCAACCTATCCTTTAACGTGCACGGTAATGAAGCCGCTGGAAGTGAAGCAGCGTTGAATACCTTGTATGCTTTGATTTCCAAACCCAATAAATCCATTCCTTATGTCATTTTGATAGATCCTTGTATCAATCCAGATGGTCGCGATGCGTATGTGACGCAATACAATCGCCGCAATTATATCTCAAGTGGAAATCCAGATCCGAACGATCAAGAGCATTATGAGGGAATTACATCAGGACGTTATAATCATTTCTCCTTTGACTTAAACCGGGATTGGGTTTGGCAGACGCAGAAAGAAACGCAGCAGCGTTTGAAGTTCTACCGTTCTTGGATGCCTATGATGCACGCGGATTTTCACGAGCAAAGTTTCCAACATTCCTATTATTTTCCACCGGCAGCAAAGCCTTATTTGAATTTCATTGCTCAGTCAACTAAGGATTTACAGGAAAGTGTAGGAAGTTCATTTTCGAAGTTATTTGATGAAAAGAAATGGCCATATTTCACTTCAGAGGTCTATGATTTATTATATCCTGGTTATGGAGATACTTACCCAGTCTTGAATGGCGCCTTAGGAATGACCTTAGAACAAGGGGGAATTAGAGGTGGATTAATTTCTGCCAAAAGCGACGGCGACACCATTTCACTAGTGGATCGCGTGAAGCATCACTCGGCTTTGGCACTAAATTTAGTCGAATGGTCTTTAGCGAATGCAGAAAGTTTGAAAACTTCTTTTTATGGTGTGCATGATAAGTCAAGAACTAATCCGGCGAATAAATTTGCCTATTATTTTGTAGAAAGACATGGAGCAAATACGACAGAGTTTTTGCGAATTCTAGATATGAATGATATTAAATATACTGATACATTACAAATCAAAAAAGCAGTATCTGCTTTTGATTATTCGCAGCAAAAACAAGTTACTTTAGCGCCTAATTTAAAATATGGTTATGTTATACCTGCTAAACAGCCTTCAGCTCCTCTTATTCAAGCCTTATTAGATCCTGCTATAGTTTTAGAGGATTCACTTACATATGATATCACGGCATGGAATCTATTCCAGTTGAATGGATTAAAAGCATTTGGTATAAATGAAAATGTTTTTGGTCCTGAAGAAAAAGTGTATGGCTTTGCTGCAAGAGATGAGAATATTCCAAGTCAATTTACTGTTGCATATAATTTTTTGCCTTCAAATCTTAAGCAAAGTGAACAATTTATTACTTATGCTTTTCAAAAGGGAGCATTAGTCTCTTATTTGGATTTATCGAAAGAAAATATGATTAAGAGAAAAGGAGAAATTACTGTTGTGACGTCTAATTTAACTAATTCCGAAAAAGATGAATTGGTGTCTAAAGCAAAGGAATTAGGCTTAAGGTTATATCCAATCAGTTCTTTTAGGAATTATCCAACAGACCTTGGTTCACCCCATTTTAAACCTATTTTCATTCCTAAAATCGCCGTAGTAGTAGATCCAGCAAACGACGTAAATCAACAAGGGGAACTAGCCTATTTCTTAACTCAGAAATACGGATTAAAGCCATCGTTCATCCCATCGACGCAATTATTCAAGTCGAATCTGTTCAATTACACGCACATCATTTATCCAGATGGCAAGCATGCTGCCCTCTCGAATACGAATTCGATTCTATTAACTGATTGGGTGAAAAAAGGCGGTAAATTAATCTTGATGGAGGGTGCTCGTAAGATTTTAGATGATAAGGATTTAGTGGCGAAAGAAGATACAGCAAGGCATACGTCAACCTATGCGATGCGCGAACGCGCTGAGTTGTCTAATACCACTTCAGGGAATCTATTGCAAGTTGAAGTAGAAAAGACCCATCCTTTGGCATTCAGAATTAATGATTCATCGATGTATATCTTAAATCAAGTGAGTGATTTCGTTAAACTTCCTAAGGATTTTACAGCTGTGTTAAAGACTTCTGCTAAACCAAATATTATGGGCTTTGTAGGAGCAAATAAGAAAGCTCAACTAGCTAATTCTTTATTGTTAGGCGTTAAAGAAATGGATAAAGGTAAAATCATTTGGTTTGGTTTTAACCCCTTGTTCCGTGCGATTCCTAATCAAGGTCAAACTATCTTCGAAAACTGCTTCCTTTACACTGAATTCTAATGAAAAGATTCACTCTCATATTTGCTCTTTTAAGCTATTCGCTATATGCTCAAAAGGTAGCCCCTGTCTACCCTGTTCCCTCTGCTAAGCAATTAGCTTGGTCGGAATTAGAGTATTATGGTTTCATACATTTTAATATGAACACGTTTACGAATGTGGAATGGGGCGAGGGAAAAGAAAGTCCTGCTTCATTCAATCCAAGTGCGTTAGATTGTAATCAATGGGCAAGGATTGCCAAGAAAGCCGGTATGAAAGGATTGATTTTGACGGCTAAACACCATGATGGTTTTGCCCTATATCCATCTAAATATACGACCCATTCGGTGTCAAAGTCCCCATGGAAGAACGGTAAGGGAGATGTGGTGAAAGAATTGTCAGAGGCCTGCAAGAAATACGGTTTGAAGCTGGGAATTTATTTGTCTCCTTGGGATCGTTTCCATCCTGCCTATGGAACAGATGACTATAATCAGGTGTATGCCAAAATGCAGGAGGAATTATTGACGAATTACGGACCCATTTTTGAGTTTTGGTACGATGGCGCTAATGGTGAGGGTCCCAATGGTAAGAAGCAGGTGTATGATTGGAATTTGTTCCACTCCATGGTTAATAAATATCAACCAGCTGCTGTGCAATTTTCCGATGCAGGACCAGATATTCGTTGGGTAGGAAATGAGCGGGGATACGCATATGATACGATGTGGAGTCCCATTTTACGCGATAAGATATATCCAGGATGTCCTGATTTTGACAATTATAGAAATGGTCAAGAAAATGGAACCCATTGGGTATCTCCGGAAGTGGATGTATCTATTCGTCCAGGTTGGTACTACCATCCGGATCAGGATAATAAGGTCAAGACACCTGATTCTTTATTAAAGATTTACGCTGCTTCGGTAGGTCGAAATTCGAATCTTTTATTGAATATTCCTGTCGATACGCGTGGTTTGATTCACGAGAATGATTCGGCTTCCTTGATGGGATTTGCGGCGATTCGAACAAAATCACTTGTTAATCTTTTAAAGAAAAATTCGAGTGATCCATTATTCGATGGAAAGAATTCCACTTATTGGATGGCCTCTCCTAAAAAGAAGGATATTCTCGTTGACTTGAAAACCCCTATAAGCGTAAACACCCTCATGCTTCAAGAGCCAATAGCCTTAGGGCAGCGTGTGAGTAGCTTCGAAGTGGAATTAGTCGATGAATCAGGTAATATGGAGGTAATTAAAGCGGGTACGATAGGCCACAAGCGGATGATTACCTTTAAAGAGCGGAATCTAAAAAGCTTCCAAATTAGATTTACAGGATCTAGAGGTCCTGTTTTAATTTCTAATTTAGAAGCTTATCGGTTTATTTCAACACGTAACGAACCGCTTTTCCAGTAAAGGTGAAGCCATTTGCCGTTTGAGTGCTGTAAACTGAATATTTAACGTCTATTAGGGCCGTGGCACCTAATTCTTTGGCCTTTTCAACCATTTGACGTAAGATTTCTTGCTTTTTGTCTTGGTGATTACCGCGGTAAAGCATTTTCCCATTTTGGGTTTGCTTGTCTTCTAAAGGTACCTCCCCTGACATTTTAATGGTTTCGATATCCTCATAGCTTTGCTTAGGATGATCATTAAAGTAAAATACATCAATATCGTATTTCACGGGAATTTCAAAACCTAAGCCATCGTGGCGTTCTACGCCTCCATTTTTAAAATCATTCGAATAATACGAAGTTGGTTGAACATGTTTTGAACAACCGACCACGGATAATACGAGAAGAAGCTTACATGCTTTCTGAATCATAGATCAATACTTTATCCCAAAGGTGGGCACAGTTTTTAATAAATTCTAAATGGATAGGTGCTGTTTGGTAATAATCGTGTCCTTTCTCCTCTTCAAATGTTGTTAATAAGCAATAATCGTATGAACGATCGATTACTGGACGATCTGTTTTAGCCGGCTTTCCTACGCTAAATACATCCACCGTTTCTACGTCTGCTAATGACTGAACGCCTGCTTCAAAAAGCGCGATATCTTCAACGCTTAACCCTTTTTTTAACCAAAAATTTACAACGTGTACAAACATAATTTATTATTTATTTAAACCTTCTTGTTGACTAATTTGAGCTAGTTTTTGTCCTAACTCTGGTGATGCGCTAGCTAATGGCATACGAACTTGAGCTCCGAACAAACCTTGATTCTCTAATAATTTCTTCACTCCTACTGGATTCCCTTCTTCGTAGAGATACGGATCGATTGTCAGGAATTTACCTAATTCTTTTTGGGCTGAACGATAATCCCCTGCCAATGCGTGGTGAATCATCGTTGTAAATTGCTGAGGAAAAGCATTCGCAATCACAGACATAACCCCTACACCTCCAATAGAAATAATAGGAACAGCCTGAACATCATCTCCAGAGATTAATAAAAAGTCATCCGATTTGTGGTAGACAATCTCCATACATTGCTCAATGATGCAAGAAGCTTCCTTGATACCAATTATATTTTGGTGTTCAGAAAGCTTTAACACCGTTTCTGCTGACATATTAATGCCTGTTCTACCAGGAATATTGTACATAATCACTGGAACAGGACAAGCATCAGCCACTGCTTCATAATGAGCAATCACGCCTCTTGCACTCGGCTTATTATAGTAGGGACAAACAGATAAAATGGCATCAATTCCCTCAAATGATGTTTGTTTGATTTGGTTTATTAATGAATCCGTATTGTTACTACCTAACCCATAGACGATGGGTAAGTTCTTTGAATTAGCCTCTTGAATGGTAGAAACAATTCGTTTTTTCTCATCTGCTGTCGTAGTTGCAGATTCTCCCGTAGTTCCCTGAACTACTAAATAATCTACCCCTCCGTTGCTCACGTGTTGAATTAATTTCGTTAAGCCATCCCAGTTAATAGAACGATTCTCGTTCATGGGAGTAACTAGAGCTGGCGCAACGCCGTGAAATTTAGGTAATGATTGCATAATTAAGAAAGGAGGGCTATAAACTCGTCCTCCGAGATAATTGGTATGGATAATGAATTCGCTTTTTCTAGTTTAGCAGGCCCCATATTTTCACCGGCGACTAGGTAATCTAATTTGGCAGAAATACTGGAAACGACTTTTCCGCCGTTTGCGATGATTTTTGCCTTTAATCCATCTCGATCGAAATGGCTAAATACTCCCGAAATTACGAAAGTTTTGCCGTCCAAAGCCGTTGTTTCTAAAACTATTTCGCTTATTTCTTCTGAAAACTGTACCCCGGCTAAAATAAGGCGCTCGATGATTGTCCTATTTTCGGAAGCTGCAAAGTATTCTAACACACTGAGTGCAATCCGCTCCCCTATCTCTGGAACAGCGATTAAATCTTCTAGGCTAGCCTGCATTAAATTCTCCAACGAATGAAAATGTAAGACTAGTTTCTCCGCAATAGTGGCTCCCACGTGTCTAATACCCAATCCAAATAACACTTGGCGGAACGGAATTTGCTTTGATTTTTCTACACTGGAAAGTATGTTTTGTATCGATTTAGACTGAAATCCCTCCAAACCAAAGAATTTTTCCGCATTTAAATCATATAAATCCGCTATGTTTTGAACGATCCCTTTTTCGAATAATAAGTCGACTGTTTCTGTTCCTAGGTTTTCAATGTTCAAGGCTTTACGCGCAATAAAATGCTCGATTTTCCCTTTGATTTGAGGAGGGCAGCCGGTGTCGTTCGGACAATAATGATTTGCTTCGCCCTCTAAACGAACAAGTTCTGTTGAACAAGACGGGCATAGATGTGGAAATTCAAAGGCATTTCCTTCTTTTCTAGCAGAAGTGTCAACTCCCGTGATTTTAGGAATGATCTCGCCTCCTTTTTCGATGAATACGGTATCTCCCTCACGCAAATCGAGGCGTTCCATTTCATTCGCATTGTGAATGGAGGCGCGTTTAATGACGGTTCCAGCTAGATAAACAGGTTCTAAATTGGCTACGGGAGTCACATTACCTGTTCTGCCTACTTGGTATGAAAGAGAATTGATACGTGTACGAGCAATTTCTGAGGGGTATTTGAAGGCGATGGCCCAGCGAGGAGATTTGGCCGTAAATCCTAAACGCTCTTGCTGTCCAAAATCATTGACTTTGATAACAATTCCATCCGTATTTAAGGGTAAATCATTTCTTTTCTCTGCCCATTCTTCGATATAGGTTAACACCTCATCTATGGATGCGCAAACACGGTAAGTAGGGGAAATACTAAAACCTACCGATTTCAAGTGTTCTAAGGCCTCGGAATGGCTATTAAATGGATTTTCATTACCTAAATAGGAATAGATAAAGCATTCCATTTCTCTTCTAGCAACCTCCGCTGAATCCTGCATTTTAAAAGTGCCAGAAGCAGCGTTTCTTGGATTAGCTAAGGGTTGATCCCCTTTGGCAATCTTCTCCGCATTGATTCGGTCGAAAGACGTAATGGGCATATAGCCTTCACCTCTGATTTCGTAAGTCGATGGTAGAATAATTGAATTGACGCGTGTGGGCAAGCTTTTAATAGTCTTTACGTTTGCTGTAATGTCATCTCCTCTAGTCCCATCTCCACGTGTTACCCCTTTTTGTAAAACACCGTTCGAGTACCAAAACGATAAGGCTACGCCATCAAATTTTAACTCACAGACATATTCGAAGTCCTCTCCTTCTAACCCTTTTTTGACCCGCTCATCAAAATCTCGTAAATCGGTTTCATTGTAAGTATTCCCTAAGGATAACATCGGGAATTGGTGGGTTACGGATTTGAATTCTTTGGTGATAGTTCCGCCTACTTTCTGAGTGGGGCTATCAGAACGGGCAAAAAGTGGATTTTCTTGTTCTAATTTGATTAATTCAGCGAGTAATAGATCGAATGCTTGATCCGAAATGATGCTTTCATTCTGTTGATAATAGGCCTCATTATAGAGATTGATCTTCTCAATGAGTTCATTCATCCGCTGATTTATATCCATAATCGAAATTAAAACTTAATTCATTTGGAATCAAGCGGGAAACAAGGTTTAGGAATATTTTATACCTTTGCCTTATGAGAAATTTGATCATTGCCCCCTCGGTTTTAGCCTGTGATTTTTTAAACATAGGTTCAGAAGTGCACATGTTGAATGAATCCAAAGCGGATTGGATTCACATTGATGTGATGGATGGAGTGTTTGTTCCTAATATATCTTTTGGTTTTCCGGTATTGGAGGCTATAAATAAAGTCGCAACTAAAGTGCTTGACGTTCATTTAATGATCGAAAAGCCAGAGCAATATATTTCAACTTTTGCCAAAGCAGGCGCCAAAGTCATCACCGTACACTACGAAGCATGTCCTCATGTTCATCGTACGATCCAGCAAATCAAGGATGCCGGTTGCTTAGCGGGTGTGGCCATTAATCCGGGTACCCCGGTAGAAGTTTATGAAGACATTATTGCGGATTTAGATTTAGCCTTGATTATGTCAGTCAATCCAGGATTTGGAGGTCAAAAGTTCATTCCGAATGCGATCAATAAAACGAAGCGCTTAGCTGAAATGGCAGCAAAGGCTGGAAACTCTTCTTTAAAGATTGAAATTGATGGTGGCGTTACGATGGCGAATGCAGCGGATTTATATCATGCTGGTGCAGATGTCTTAGTGGCGGGAAGCTTCGTTTTTGCGTCTAAAGATCCAAAAACTACCATTGCTGAACTTTTGTCTGTAGCGAATTAATTCGATGGGTGTCAGAATCTGCATCTTGTTGATTTTTGTTTCCACCCTTACTTTCGCCCAAAAAGTAAAATGGGCATCCCAAGTCATTTCCGTCTCTAGTGAATATAAGGATCCTCTCCTAGGAAGAGAATACCGCGCATTGCACGCGTTAGGTCGTCCTAGCAAATACCCCAAAATGTCAGCCACCCCTAGTGCTTGGCAAAGTATGACGGCTGATAATCCAGATGGAGAATACTTATTAGTGGGTTTTGATACCACTATGGCGGTGAAACAAATTGCCATTTTTGAAAATTTTGGCGCAGGCAGTATTTCATCTGTAGAGGGTTTGGATCAAAACAATAAAATCTACCCTATTCGAACTTTTTTTCCGGGATATAATTTATCCAGTTCTCAAGTGACTACGATACGTCTTCCAACCAAAACCTCATTTAAATTAAAAGGTCTCAAGATATCCTTTAATTCTTTGCGCGTGAAAGGCTATTCTCAGGTGGATGCCATTGGTATTTCTGATAGCGATGACCCGATTGAATCTTCCTTAAAGCTCACCACTGATGCGAATGCATTTTTGGCCCGTGAAAATTTAGGCAATGTTATTAATTCTAAGTTTAATGAAATCTGTCCGGTGGTTAGTCCGGATGGTCAAAAGCTCTATTTTACGCGGTGGAAGCATCCGGATAATCTAGGGGCAAATAAGAATCAAGATATTTGGGTTTCTAATTGGCAACCTGATCGTACTTGGTCAAAACCTACTTTATATCCCGCGCCGCTTAACAATGAGGAGAACAATGCCGTATGCGGCATTAGCCCAAATGGTAAAACCTTATTGTTGAATAATGTATACGGTAAAGATGGTACGATGGAGAAAGGGGTATCATTTTCATTCTTGTTACGTACAGGGGAATGGAGTTTTCCTAAAGCTTTGAAGATTGTCAACTTTAAGAATAAATCGGAATATTCAGAATATACCTTAGCGCCTGATGGTAAGGTCCTTTTGATGACCACAGAATCTAAGGACACCTATGGCGGAAAGGATATTTATGTGTCGTTTTTAAATGCGGATGATACCTGGTCTGAGCCGAAGAATGTGGGCCCAGTAGTGAATACTGGAGAATCTGAATCTACGCCTTTTATTGCACCTGATGGAGTTACGATGTATTTCTCTTCCAGCGGTCATGTGGGCTATGGTAATAATGATATCTTTTTATCTCGACGTTTAGATGATACTTGGCAAAACTGGTCAGCACCAGAAAATCTAGGTCCAATTGTGAATACACCGCAGTGGGATGGGTATTTCTCCGTCTCCGCAAAAGGGGATTTTGCCTATTTTAGTTCCACAGAGAATTCCATGGGCGCTGAAGATATTTTTAGGATAAAAATACCAGAGAAAGCTAAGCCTTTAACGCTGGTTCAAATGACTGGACAAGTCATTAATCAAAAGACAAAAGAGGCAATGTCTGCCCGTATCGTTATCAAAGCAAAAGGGAATCCATCAGACACCCTTTCTATCGACTATGACCCGTATTCTGGCGACTATAGTTTTATGTGGCCGGCTAAAAAAGCATTCACTATTCAAGTAAAAAAAGCTGGGTATTTTTCTAAATTAGAGAACTTTGATTATAGTACTTCTACTAATTTTTTAGCTATTAATCGTAATTTCTTTTTGCAGACAGTGGAGAAAAACAAAGCTTATATTTTTGCTAATGTTAGTTTTGACCAAGGTAAAGCTGATTTAAAGCCTGGTTTCGAAGCAGAGGCTGATAAAGTGGTGGCTCTGCTGGCGGAAAACGCGCAATATAAGCTTTTATTAGAGGGCCACACGGATAATCAAGGGGATTGGAATGATAACCTTAAATTGTCAATAGAGCGCGTTGAAAACGTTAAAAACTACCTTATTTCAAAGGGTGTGGAAGCGAATAGGATTCAAACAAAAGGTTGGGGAGGCTCGAAGCCTTTGGCAAATAACCTCTTAGAAGATACGCGTAAATCAAATCGCCGAGTAGAATTTACCCTGATAGCTATCGAATAAAAAAAAGAGGGGATTGCTCCCCCCCCTATTTTTACTCAACCTAAAACTTAATCTTTTATAACAGTACGATCAAACTCTTGATAATCGCCGTTAATCGAACCGCATCTAGAATACGTGCTTCTGTAGCTCCATGGTTCTTTACGGATTGTTCGTGAGAGACCACACACATTTGGCAACCATTGATGGCTGAAACTGTTAAACTCGCTAATTCGAAAAATTCTTTACCTAACACCGGATTCATCATAATGGACATGCGAATACCAGCGGGTGCCGTGTTGTAATATTCTTTATCAACCATGTGTTTAAAGCGATAGAAAATATTATTTGCATTTAGTAATGAAACTAACGCATGTATCTCGGTAATTTCTGCTTCTGAAGCCCCTTTACTTAACGCTAATTCCGTTAATGAATCAATGGTTCTCGTATGTTTCTGGTTTACTGAAACAGCCAAAGCTAAAAGTAACGCTTCTTTTTCTGTCAACGTTTGAGCGCGCAATGCATTCGAAACATTAATCTTTAGATCTTTAACGTAGCGATGATCTGCTGCATCTAAGTTGTCTAAAAGGCCGAACGATTCTGTAGCAGGGATATTAATCTCTGCCAATAAGTTATCTTTAGTCTCACTCATGATTGTTGATTTTAATAGCCCCAAGGAATCCTGGGGCTAAGGGAATGATTATAATGTAGCGTCTCCAGCTTTCCAATTACATGGGCAAAGCTCATCTGTTTGTAACGCATCTAATACACGTAAAACCTCGTCTACGTTACGACCTACTGAAAGATCATTTGCAGATACCCAACGTACGATTCCTTCTTGGTCTGCGATGTATGTAACACGGTATGCTACTTTTTCGCCTTCAGTTAAGATTCCTAACTCCTCAGCTAAGCTCTTAGAAGTATCAGCTAACATAGGGAATTTCAAGCCACGTAAATCGTCGTGATCTCTTCTCCAAGCAGCATGAACGAATTCAGAATCAGTAGAAGCTCCGATTAAAGAAGCATCGCGATCTGCGAAATCTCCAGCACGGCGGTTGAATTCAGCGATTTCCGTAGGGCAAACAAAAGTAAAATCTTTTGGCCACCAGAACATTACTAACCATTTACCGTCTTTCTTGTGATCTTCTGAAGTGATTGTTGCGAATTCTTTTCCTTGCTCTAAAGAAACGACTGCAGTTTTTGAAAAAGTTGGGAATTGACTTCCTAATCCTAACATGTGATTTGCCATTTGTATTTGTTGTTTTATTGTTCTTGTTAAATTGTGATGCAAAGATCTTGATTAAAGTACTATTAGTCAAATCTATATTTTCTATATTTGTATAGTTTTTAATTATACCATGACGATTACACAATTAGAGTACATTGTTGCCTTGGCCGATTTGCAAAGCTTTTCCAAAGCCGCGGATTATTGTTGTGTTTCTCAGCCTAGCCTGAGCATGCAGGTGCAAAAGTTAGAGGATGAATTAAATCTGACCCTCTTCAACCGTAAGGCGAAGCCTCTTGTTCCCACCCTCGAAGCAAGAGAGGTTATCGCTAAGGCACGGGCGATTTTGAATGAAAGTAATTCGATTCTTTCTCTTTCCAAAGGTTGGTCAAATCAGGTAAATGGATCTGTCTCCATTGGGGTGATTCCGACTATAGCCCCCTATTTGATGCCTAAATTTTTGGCTGATTTTCAATTGAAATATCCTGATTTAACCATTAGGATCGCAGAGACAACAACCGCGAATATTAAGAAAGGTATTCAAGAGGGTAAAATTGACATAGGAATTTTAGTTACCCCATTAAATGATTCATTAGTTGAGATACCTCTTTATTATGAAGAATTGTATTTGTACTCAAATGTATGGGAAGAGGATGGTTCTAAATTGAAATCAACGCTAGATCCAACGAAGCTTTGGTTGTTAGAAGAGGGACATTGTTTAAGTAGCCAAGTTAATTCAATTTGTAATTTGCCCTCAGGACCCTTAGTGGGAACTAAAATGACGTATCAGACTGGGAGTATGGAAACGATTGTCCGCTTAGCAGATCAGGGATTTGGCCAAACAATCATACCACAAATGTTTGTAGATTATCTAGATCCTAAATTAAAAGAAAAGGTATACACTTTACCTGAACCTAAGCCAGTGAGGGAAGTTGCCCTAGTTCACGCACCCTCCTATTCAAGAAAAGCTATTGTCAAAGCCTTAGAACTAGAAATTTTAGCACATATACCGGATTCTTGGAAACAGGCTCAGGAGCGTAATATTATCCCCATATAGCTTTCGCTTTAGGGCTTTTTAGTAAAGGAAGTAAAAAGAGTAAGCTGGCTCCAAAGACTAATACCAATACTAAAATACTGATGCGCATATTTCCTGTTAGTTGAATAACCAGGCCAAACATAAAAGTGCCTATTACCGTAGACATCCGGTCGCACACGTCATAGAAGCTGAAGTAAGATGCGGTATCTTTTTCTCCTTTGGGGCATAATTTAGCGTAGGTAGCACGGCTATTTGATTGAATTCCGCCCATCACAAAGCCAATGGCTGTGGCTAATAAATAGAAATTGAATTGCGAAGTAACTGTATAGGCATAAGCACAAACGAATATCCAAACCAATACAATTAAACCTAATGCTTTGATATTGCCAATCCACCCTGATAAACGGGCACAGAAATAGGCACCTGGAATAGCCACTAATTGAATTAATAAAATAGTTATAATCAAGGCATCCTCTGGTAAATGTAATTCCTGACTCCCAAATAAGGCACCTAAATACATGACTGTTTGGGCTCCCATATTAAAGAGGAAAAAGCTAAATAGGAAATTCTTGATCTCTATGTTTGCCGTTACTTCCTTAAATACCTTACTTAATTCTTTAAAGCCGCCAAGCCACCATTGATTTTGGTCTTTTTCTTTCGCTTTTGAATCGGGTAAATAATGCAAAGGTATTTGGGCAAATAACAACCACCATAAACCTACCGTTAAAAAAGAAACGCGCGCGGCCATTTCTCCACCTATTCCGCCGTACCATTCTGGTTTTAAGAGCATGGTAAGGTTTTGGACTAATAATAAAACGGAGCCAATGTATCCTAGGGTAAAACCTTTCGCACTTAAACGATCAAAACGATCTGGCGTCGCAATTTCTGGTAAGAAACTATTGTAAAAAACCATACTCCCACCCCAACCAATGATAGAAAAGAGGAATCCGAGCGTACCAATATAATAATGTCCTTTGCTAAAAAAGAATAAGGCGATGCAACTGAAAGAGCCTAAATAGCAAAAGAAGCGCATAAAGCTTTTCTTTGATCCAGTGTAATCTGCAATACCAGATAAGAATGGCATCAAAATAGCCAGAGCAAAAAATGCTACCGAAATACTATAGGAGAATACAACCGTATTACTCAGTTCAAAACCGAGTATAGAAATAATACCCGGTGTTGTACTCCCTAGTGTGATGGCTGCTGAGGGAAAATAGATGGGAAATATCGCTGAAGTAATCGTCAAAGAATGTACCGAGTTTGCCCAATCATAAAAGGCCCAGGCGTTCAAGGTTTTTTTGTCGTTCAGCTGCTGTTCCATTAAAATAAGCCTAATTGTTCCCCTTTAGGCGGGTTTTTGATTTCAAAAGGAATATCATCTTCTTTCTTCTCCTCTATAGCAGGTTTCTCTTCCTCCGGTTTCTCTTCTGGAAAATTGACTACAAATTCGGGTTCATCTACACTAGATACCGTTTCCTCGACTTCTATCGTATCTTCTGAAGTCTCTCTAATAACAACATCCATCTCAATTATTTCAGGTTCAGAAGTATCAGGTGTCGTTTCAGCTGCAGGAGCTTCATCCTCCGTTTCTAAGAATACAACCTCAACTAATTTCGGATAGTTTAATTTACTTCCTAGCGCTTTCCAACCTCTCACCTCTGCCAATTCGTCTATCGGAATGATTTCTAACTCATTCGTCTTGCCATCTGGCTTATGTTTGATCTGGACGTTTGGCGAGTAATTATCCGTAACAGCAATTAGTTTACTAGCCTTGTGATCTGATATGAAAAGGAATTTCTTATCTAATGAAGTAGTCTCTAAATGGAATCGCTTGATTAAATGTGTCTTGTTAGATCCATCGAAATAAGCCGCAGTAATAATGGCTTGAGGTTCGAATTTCTTCAAGTACATGATTTCTTCAGCCGGGTAACGATTCGTTAATTCGAAATTCGTTAACTCATAATTACCTGAAGCATAAATAGCCAAAATGCTGTCATTCGGCTCAAAATTACCGATATGGTCGCCATGTCCATCGCGGTTCAAACGACCGATCGTAGGATCGTACCAAATATCTACTCCACCTAAGGTGGAAACACCGGCAGACTTCATAGTAATTTTGCGAACCGGGTATTTAGTTAGCATATTACCTAATGACTCACGTCCTTTAATAGCTAATTTAGCAAAATCATAATCGAATTGCTTGATTTTAGCTGTGCAATTTGCTGTCAGGCTGATTTGTATTACCTCAGCCTCCCCATTTTCGTTAGCAGAGAAATAGGTTAGTTTTGATTTGGCATTATCGCTACTCACTTTGTATTCACGATCCCGCGTGACTGATGTTACTTTAAAACGCTTGACATACGAAGTGCCTGACTTTCCGTCTAAGTACACCAAATTATATACTTTTCTATCGTCGTTTTTCTTGAATACAGAGCAATAAATAATATCGCGACCTACGAATACTTTCTCTTGTACTTTAGTGACCACACAGGTGCCGTTTGAACGGAATACGATAATGTCATCAATATCCGAGCAATCCATCACATATTCGTCTTTCTTTAAGCCGTATCCGATGAAACCATCTTCGCGGTTAACATATAGCTTCTGGTTAGCAGCTGCTACGACAGTGGCAGAAATGGTATTGAAGTTTTTGATCTCTGTACGACGCTCCCTTCCTTTCCCGTATTTAACTAATAAATTCTTGAAGTAATCAATCGCAAAACGAATCAAATTCGCTAAATGATCTTCTACTTCAGCTAATTCGTCTAATAAACGTTTCATTAATTCGTCTGCCTTGAAGCTGTCGAATTTCGAAATACGTTTGATTCTGATTTCTAATAATCGAAGAATATCCTCCTCAGTAATTTCTCTGTAGAAGTCCTTTTTATAGGGTTCTAAACCTTTATCAACGGTTTGGATAACCAATTCAAAGGTTTCGCATTCTTCAATGTCACGATAAATGCGGTTTTCGATAAAGATTTTTTCCAAAGAGCTGAAGAGCACTTTCTCCATCAATTCCCCTTTCCGAATCTCTAACTCTTGCCGAAGTAAATCGACTGTTTGGTTGGTAGAAACGCGGAGTATTTCGCCCACACCCATAAAATGCGGCTTATCTTCGATAATCACACAGGCATTCGGTGAGATGGAAACTTCGCAATCGGTAAAGGCATACAAGGCGTCAATTGTAACGTCTGGAGAAATACCTGGAGCTAATTGGATTTGAATCTCTACGTCTTTGGCCGTATTATCAATTACTTTCTTGATCTTGATTTTACCCGTATCATTTGCTTTGATGATAGAGTCGATTAAAGAAGTAGTTGTCGTAGTAAATGGAATCTCCGTAATGACAAGAGTCTTTTTGTCTAATTCATCGATTTTAGCGCGAATGCGGATCTTTCCACCGCGAAGTCCATCGTTATAATTAGAGGCATCCATCATTCCACCTAATAGAAAGTCTGGATATAACTCTACTTTCTTGTTATTTAAAATGTCGATGGATGCCTGAATAATCTCACAGAAATTATGTGGCATAATCTTAGTAGCAAGACCTACGGCGATACCCTCTACCCCTTGAGCAAGTAAAAGGGGGAATTTAATAGGAAGCGTTACGGGTTCGCGCTTGCGACCATCGTAGGACATTTGCCATTCGGTGGTTTGGTTGTTAAAAACAACATCGCTCGCGAATTTGGATAAACGAACCTCAATATAACGAGCTGCTGCAGCGCTGTCGCCCGTCCGGTTATCTCCCCAGTTGCCTTGGCAATCAAATAAGAGTTCTTTTTGGCCTAAATTAACAATCGCATCATTGATAGAAGCATCCCCGTGTGGGTGGTATTGCATCGTTTGACCAATGACATTTGCTACCTTATTGAAACGGCCATCGTCCATTTCTTTCAAGGCATGCAAAATACGCCGCTGTACAGGTTTTAAACCGTCTTCAACGGCAGGTACCGCACGCTCTAAAATAACGTAAGAAGCATATTCTAAGAACCAATTCTCATACATCCCTGCTACCGCAATCTGATTCTGTAGTGCGCCGTCCGCTGTTTCACTCATAATAATTATCGAAATTATTCTTCACCATGGAAGAGTTGGTACATGATTAATGCTGTGGCTCCCCAAATCAAATTCCCATCATACACAAAGGACGGACTCAGGATTGTATTTCCATCGTAGCTAACTTCATACGGTTGTAGATTAGCCGGATCTTGAAAGAAAGACACAGGTATTTCAAAAATACGATTAATTTCTCTTTTATTTAAATCGTAAGAGAGCTTTTTATTTATCCGAATCGAAAATGCCGTCATCCAATAATTAGAGACGTGAATCCAATGCTCTGTAATATATGTTAAAGAGGATGATTCGATCTCCACCCCTATTTCCTCGAGTACTTCTCTCGCCGCCGTTTCACGTAGATCTTCATCCGTCAAATCCATTTTTCCACCAGGTAAAGCCATTTGGCCGCTGTGGTGTCCATCGTATTGATTACGTTCGATTAAAACAAGGTGAGGTTCTTGATCAGGTAATTCAATAAATAAAACCGCTACTGCGGCTTGTTTAGCCTGAGCTTTAATCTCCTTTTTTTGGAGAATTTGTTTGTATAGCTGTTGGAAAGGTTCAAACTCTCTCATTTTACAATAACGTCTGTGCGATCGCTTCAGCACATCGTATTCCGTCCAAAGCCGCTGACATAATACCGCCTGCATATCCTCCACCCTCACCGCAAGGATACAGTCCTTTAATTTCCGGATGTTCCAATGTTTCTTTATCGCGGGGAATTTTCACCGGAGAGGATGTTCTACTCTCTAAACCGATGATCTGGCCTAAATTGGAAGAGAATCCTGGTATTTTCTTATTGAAATCTTGGAACCCTTGGGCCAATGATTCAGAGATATAATCAGGTAGGAATTCCCGCATTTCGCCTGGCTCTAAACCTGGTACGTAACTCGTCGGATGAGAACTCTTGCTCGCTTTTCCTTGGATAAAATCCAGGGTATATTGGGAGATCGCTTTTTGGGACCCTCCTACTAAACTTCCAGCCTTCTGCTCTAATTCTTCTTGCAATGCCATCCCTGCCAAAGCCCCAAATTCCTTGTATCTTGCTAAATCTTCCTCTACAATACTAACTACAATGCCAGAATTCGCATATTTAGAATCACGTCTAGATGGGGACATGCCATTGACTACGACTTGATTAGGTGAGGTAGCTGATGGTACAATAAATCCTCCAGGGCACATGCAGAAAGAGAAAACGCCACGTTGAACACCTTGGAAAGTACTTTGCGTTACCAAGCTAAAACTAGCTGGTGGTAAGTATTCGGGCCGTTGTTTTACCTTGTATTGGGCTTGATCTATGAAAGTTTGCTGATGTTCAATTCTTACGCCGATAGCGAAAGGTTTAGCTTCGATAGCTACGCCTCTGTTTTGCAATAATTGGAATATATCTCGGGCAGAGTGTCCTGTGGCTAATAATAATCGGTCAGCTTGAAATTCCGCTCCATTCGAGCATACCACCCCTTTAATGGATTTATTTTCGATTAAAAAGTCAACCACTCGGTGATGAAAGTGAACTTCTCCTCCCGCTGCGATTAATGCATCTCGCATGGATGCAATAATACCTGGCAATTTATTTGTTCCTATGTGTGGATGGGCCTCAAATAAAATGTCACTATGGGCGCCATGCGCCACAAATGTTTCTAAAACACCCTTGATGTCTCCTCGTTTCGTACTTCTAGTATATAATTTACCATCAGAATAGGTACCGGCTCCACCCTCTCCAAAACAATAATTTGAATCGGGATCTACTAAATTAAAGCGATTAATGGCGGCTAAATCACGTCTTCTTTCCCGTACATCTTTACCTCGCTCTAAAACAATGGGTTTGATTCCTTTTTTAATAAAATCTATCGCCGCAAATAAGCCAGCTGGACCAGAACCGATGATGATGACTTTTTTAGCATCTTTAGGTAAAGTGGGTAATTGAGCAGAAAGACTGAAATCGTGCCCTTTCTCATAAAAACCGATCCGAAGATTGACTTTGATTTGCCTGCTTCTAGCGTCGATTGACCTTTTTTCGATTCGATAGGTACAAGCCGCTAAATACGGCTCTCCCATTTCAGCTGTTAAAAATTGAGCTAGTTTTTCAGGAGAATGGGCAATATCTGGGCTAAGAACGAAGTCTCTTTGGTCAATCATACGAGTATTTTGTGCAAATTTACGAATCAATTTTGACTATTTCAGATGAATAAGCTCGGCGCAGAGGTTTCCCCCTATTTATTGCAACATAAAAACAACCCGGTTCATTGGGAGCCTTGGGGTTCTGAGGCATTAGATCGAGCAAAAAGGGAAGACAAACCCATTTTAGTCAGTATTGGTTATGCTGCCTGCCATTGGTGCCATGTGATGGAACACGAATCATTTGAGAATGAGGAAGTAGCGGCTATCATGAATGAATACTTTGTGAATATTAAAGTAGACAGGGAAGAACGACCGGATGTGGACATGGTATATATGGAGGCTCTTCATCAGATGGGATTGAATGGAGGCTGGCCACTGAATGTTTTTTTATTACCAGACCAAAAACCATTTTACGGCGGGACTTATTTCAAAAAAGCTAATTGGATTCAGCTGCTTCACTCGATTCACAATGCTTTCGTGAACAATCGGGAAGATTTAGCCAAATCAGCGGATGGTTTCGCCGAAAGTCTTTCTGAAAAGGCATCGTTCTTTGCTCATTCGGATTTAGCTGAAACGGCTGCAATTATTCCTGCTGCTTTGACTAAAATTAAATCGGCTTTAGATCCTGTTTTTGGAGGTATTAATAAAGCGCCTAAATTCCCTCTACCCTCTTTGATTCAGTTTTTGTATTCGGTTCCCAGTTCTCTATCTGTTGAATTAGCTTTACCTATTCTTCAAAAAACGTGGATGGAGAAAATGGCCCAAGGGGGAATCTACGATGCTGTAGGTGGTGGATTTTCGAGGTATTCGGTAGATTCAGAGTGGTTTTGTCCGCATTTTGAAAAGATGCTCTATGATAATGCGCAATTATTGTCTGCCTACACAAAAGCCTATAAGCGAGAGCGTAATCCGCTGTACCAAGAGGTTATTTTTGATACGATTTCCTTTTTAAAGAGAGAGTTACTTTCTCCTCGGGGATTGTATTATTCCTCCTTAGATGCTGATTCAGAGGGTGAAGAGGGATTATTCTACACCTGGTCTCATGCGGAATTGGCTGCCTTGAATAATGAAGAATTCTTAAAGACTTATTCCATATCAAAGAATGGGAATTGGGAAGATGGACGCAATATTTTATTCAAATCATCTCCTGTTTTAAATGCTCATTTTGAGAAAGAGATGGAGGTTTTACGCGCTACACGGCTTACACGAATAAGACCTGGGACAGATACAAAGGAAGTCTTGGTTTGGAATGCTCAATTGGTTGCGGCGTTTATAGAAGTCTATCAAGTTTTTGGTCGAAAAGAGGATTTACAAGGCGCCTTGGATTTACTACAGGCTATTGAAATGCATCTTAACAAAGAGAATCTCTGGTTACATCAGGCTCAGTATTCGCGTGAACCGATTGGTGCTTTTTTAGATGATGGGGCGGCTTTGGTTTTGGCCTATATTCAAGTTTATTTGTTGACTTCAGATATAGTCTATAAAGAGAAAGCTGACAAACTTATGCAAATGATATGCGATGATTTTGCTCATCCGGAATTAGCGTTATATCAGTACCGTTCTAAAAAGGCAGACTATTTAATTGCGGAGAAGGTGGAAGTAATGGATTCAGTGATGCCTTCATCTAATTCAATGTTATGTGAAGCATTCTTATGGATGGGTATATTGAAAAATAAAGCCGATTATACTCTTAAAGGTCGTGCCATGTTATCTCAAATTATCGAAAGAGCCATGGCTCATCCAGCCTATTTTGCAAATTGGCTACGTATTTATTCCGAGTGGATAGAACATCCCAAGGCGATGTTGAAATATGCAGGGAATGTTGACGGGTTAGCCGGTTTTAATTGGTGTATCGATAAAGATCAACTAGTTTTTATTCCCTCGGATGAAATAGAGGCCTATTTGTTGTGTGTGGGAGATTATTGCTTTGCCCCTGTTTTGACCTTGCAAGAAGTAGATAAGCAGTTAGCGGAACTTATTTAATTCGTTCTGGATTTTCTGTGACGAATGCACCCCAGCCTTTCTTCGTTCCTTTGAGCGTGGAACTGATGTTTTTATTGTGGAAATGATGGCAAATGGCGATTCCGAGGGCATCCGTAGCATCGTGCATTTTGGCATCTAATTTAATGTTGCCAATAATCTCCACCATTTTAGCGACTTGTTCTTTCGACGCATTCCCATTCCCCGTTACAGATTGCTTGATTTTTTTAGGTTCGTATTCCGCTATAGGAATTGATTTCGAGAAGGCCAAAGACATCACCATTCCCTGCACGCGCCCTAATTTCAACATCGACTGAATGTTTTTCCCAAAGAAGGGAGATTCAATCGCTATTTCATCGGGTAAAAACTCTTCTAAAATCCCTAAAACGCGTTCGTGAATCTTTAAGAATTTAGCCCCCTGCGTCGTGTATTTAGTTAAGTTTAACACTCCATACTGCAACACAGTAACCTTGTCATTCGTGATACGCAATAATCCATAACCGAGGAAACGGGTACCTGGGTCAATACCTAAGATTATTTTTTCTGAAGAGGATGTGCTAATTTGCGTCATTAAAGCTCTGTATGTTTATTCATCAAATTCCGTCGTTCATTCCTGCCCTTTTACCCCGATTTACGTGGTCAAAAGCAGCTGATCGTCAGATTTATTTAACCTTTGATGATGGACCAACTCCTGAAATTACGGATTTTGTCCTAGAATGCTTAGCGGAATATGAAGCAAAGGCCACATTTTTTTGCATAGGCAAAAATGTGGTAGAAAACTCGAGTATTATTCAACGCATTCAGGCTGGTGGTCATAGCATCGGAAATCATACCATGAACCATAGTAATGCCTGGAAAATGGATTATGCGGCTTATGTAGAAGACATCCAAAAATGTGAAAATGTATTTGTGCATCAACATATTAAATCTATTGGCTTTCGTCCTCCTTACGGACGGATTACGCGCAATATGTATAAAGAATTGGATAACGTCATTCTATGGAGTGTATTAACGGGGGATTACAATGCGGCATTAACACCGGACGTTATCCTAGAATCAGTACTTCCATTACTAAAACCTGGGGCTATCGTTGTGATGCACGACAGTGTCAAAGCCTTTCCTCATTTACAAGTTATTTTACCTGCAATACTAGCTTATTGTAAACAACAAAGTTTTGTTTTATCCGCCCTATGATTGATACGCACGCACACTTGTATGATGTTCATTTTCAAGAAGATATGCTCTTTTACTTAAAGGAGATTCAGGACGCCGGCGTAACTGAAGTTTGGTTGCCTAATTGTGATTCGGAATCTTGGGTTGATTTAAAAAAGTTAAGTGAAAATCACCCTGATTTTGTTCTTCCTATGATCGGTTTGCATCCTACCTATGTGAAAGAAAATTACTTAGAAGAGTTAGCTGTTCTAAAAAAGGAGTTAGACAATAAAAAGGTGCTAGCCATAGGCGAAATAGGTTTAGATTATTATTGGGATACCTCCTTTGCAGAACAACAAATGGATGCTTTTAAGCAACAGTGCCATTGGGCATTAGATCTTGGTTTGTGGGTGGACATCCACTGTAGAAAAGCGTATGCAGATTTAATTAAAACCCTTAAGTTACCTGAATTCTCTCATTTAGGAGGTATTATTCATTGTTTTGCAGGTGACGCTAGAGAAGCAAAGGTTTTGACTGATTTAGGCTATTATTTAGGCATTGGAGGTGTAATCACTTATAAAAACACGACGCTATTTGAGGATATTAAGGATATTCCTTTGTCTCGAATTGTATTAGAAACAGACGCACCCTATTTAAGCCCTGTACCCTTTAGAGGAAAGCCTAATTCACCTAAGAATATACCTATCATTGCTCAAAAATTGGCTGATTTACACGAGGTGTCATTAGATCATGTGGTGTCCCAGACGAACGAAAATGCAAGGCAATTAAAAACTATCTCAGGTTATTAATTAGGCCTTTCATTTGATTATCCCAGTCAAGTATCGCTTTTTTTAGTCTCAAGACCACAGAATTTGATGATTCCTTAAACTTTGTCCAAGAGCCTTGAAATACTAATTTCCCATTCTCCATAATTCCGACAGAATGGCTTAATTGTAGTATATCGGTCAAATCATGACTAATCAAAATACAAGGAATAGCCCGCTCATTAACAACTGAAGCAATTATTTGAGAGAATTCTAATTTTTGTTCCGTATCTAATTGGCTAAATGGCTCATCCAAAACCAAATAAGAAATAGGTTGGCTGATGGCCTCCAATAGCGCTAGTTTCTGCCTCTCTCCTCCTGATAAAGAGGCTACTTTCGTGTCTTTTTGTTTTATCAAATAGAATTGTTTGAGGTATTTCGTAATCACAGCATCCTGTTGTGCATTAGGTAGGTATTGGAATAATACCTGGGCATAATTATATACGGAGTGATGAGGCTTTAAATGAAGAGTTTGTGGGACATAGCCCGCCTGTTTGAATTGTGGAATCAGTCGATCGATTCCATCATTTAATTCCTTTGAATTAATGCTAATGGAATAGTCTGGATCGTATTTTAAACCTACTAATAGGTTCGCAATCGTACTTTTTCCCGAACCACTTTTTCCAATTAATGCGTAGATTTCGCCTGATTTTACCTTTATTTGAATATTGGATAAAGCAAAATGACTAGTAACTTGGTGTTTCTTTATGCCGATTTTTAACATTAAACCTATTTAAAATGATTCTGTGCGGAATTGATGTGGGAACTTCTTCCATTAAAGTTAGTATTGTTGATGCAGCAAACCAACAATTAATTTACTCTACTTCTTATCCAGAGGTTGAAAATGAGATTTCTTCCCCTCAACCAGGTTTTGCTGAACAGGACCCAGAACATTGGTGGCATTGTGTAAAACAAGCCATTTTAAAGGCTAATTCTACGGGTTTATACGATCCTAAAAACATCGGAGCTATTGGTATATCGTATCAAATGCATGGTTTGGTTGTAGTAGATAAAGAAGCCCAGGTGTTACGCCCATCCATTATTTGGTGTGATTCCCGTGCCACTCCTTTTGGAGAAAAGGCCTATAAAGCATTGGGTGAATCATTTTGCCAAAATCACTATTTGAATTCTCCTGGTAATTTCACTGCCGCTAAATTAGCCTGGGTAAAAGAGAATCAACCTGACGTTTTTGAACAAATCGCACAAGTATTATTGCCAGGTGATTTCATTGCAGGTCGTTTTACTTCTACTTTCACTACAACAGCTTCTGCCCTTTCAGAAGGCATTTTATGGGACTTTAAGGCCTCTCATCCAGCAAAAGACTTAATGGCTTATTACGGATTCCCAGAAACTATCTTCCCTCCTGTTCATCCTTTGTTTTCAGACCACGGCACGATTACTGCTAGGGTCGCTTCTGAATTAGGTTTAGGATCTCATGTGAAGATAACGTATAAAGCCGGTGATCAACCTAATAATGCCTATTCGCTTGGAGTTTTGCATCCGGGTGATATTGCCACTACAGCAGGTACCTCCGGTGTGGTGTATGGAATTTCGGATGAATTGAAGTTTGATACAGAAAATCGGGTTAATTCGTTTGCTCACGTAAATCACACAGTCACTAAAACAAGTGTAGGTGTATTAATGTGCATCAATGGAACGGGTATTTTAAACCGTTGGGTGAAGCAGAATTTCTTCCCTACTTTATCTTATGCCCAAATGAATGAGTTAGGTAGAAAAGCGGCAATTGGTACGAATGGTTTAGTTTGTATGCCTTTTGGGAATGGTGCAGAACGAATCTTTCAAAATCAAACGCTGGGTGGTAGTTTCCAGCATCTAGATTTCAATCGACATCTATCAGCTGATATTATAAGAGCTGCTCAAGAAGGTATTGCCTTTTCGATGGTCTATGGTATAGAATTGCTAGGTAACGTGGGCGTTAAGCCTAAGAAATTAAAGGCAGGTTTAGCTAATATGTATTTGAGTGAGCTATTCACACAAGCGATTGTTAATGCTTCCGGTGCCTCAGTTGAATTATTGGAATCAGATGGAGCTTTTGGTGCAGCTTTAGGCGCGGGTGCAGGTGTAGGATATTATGCTAATGAAGACGAAGCAGTGAGTCATATCAAAGTCTTGAAAACGATTCAACCTGATGCAAATTTAAAGAATGCTTATGCGGATGCGTATGGTGTTTGGAAGAATAATCTACCCGCTTAAAAAAGGCAAAGCCTCTCAATTGCTTGAGAGGCTTGTACCCAGAGCCGGAGTCGAACCGGCACGGGCTTGCACCCACGGGTGTTTGAGACCAGCGCGTCTACCAATTCCGCCATCTGGGCAATTCAAAATTGCAATGCAAAACTAGGCTAAATCATTTGCTTTCGCAAATGTGTTTTACACAAATTCTGTTTTATTCGTAGCGTAAAGCTTCCACAGGATCCATCTTAGAGGCTTTGAAAGCTGGATAAATTCCTGAAAATAAGCCAACTAAAACACAAATAATGATACCAGTCATCATCCATAACCAAGGGATAATAAAGCTAGCTGCCCCTGAGCTAATGGCCTGAGCGATTAAGTTTCCAATCGGAATAGCTAACATGATCCCTCCTATTCCGCCTAATAAGCAAATCACAATCGCTTCAATCAAAAACTGCTGTAGAATACGTCCTGGTGTAGCTCCCAGTGATTTACGAATACCAATTTCACGCGTTCTTTCGCTGACAGAAACCATCATGATATTCATTAAGGCAATGGCGGCACCTAGAAGTGTAATGAAACCTATGACAAAACCTCCAATTCGTAAAGATCCGGTGATACTTTCAAAACTTTTAGCGATAGAATCAGAGCGATCGATACTAAAGGAATCTTCCATTCCTATAGGATCCATACGTACTTTTCTCATGGCTCCACGAGCTTCTTCCATAAAGTCATCTACGTTTGTAATTAAAGAAGAAGAGGTCGTAATATCAAAGGTCAAATTTCGACCAACCGCCATTTTACGGCCTGTTTCTAAAGGGACCATAATCACGCGATCGTCACCGCCACCCATCATATTACCTTTCTTGTCCAATACGCCAATTACTTTTAGTTTGATTCCTGAAACAATTAATTCAGAGCCGATTGGGCTGTCTTTTTCATACAATTGATCAATGACATCTACCCCTAGTATACAAACATTGATGGCATTTATTTGTTCGTTTGGCGAGAAATTACGCCCTGCTCCTACTTTATAGCCTTTTAATTCCATGAAGTTCTCGTCGATTCCTAGCACACGCGTATTAGGATTTGTTTTCTTGGAGGCATATTTAGCAATCGCGTTATTATTTACGTTGGTCTTTAGAGAGACTTTTCCTTTAGTTGAAAACAAATACTTATAATGTGAAGCTTCACGGAAATCAATATTCTTAAATCGTTTTTCTTTTTGGCCCTCGCGTCGCACTTGCATGGCTGGACGATTACGGATGTCAAAAGAATTGGCACCTAAACCTGAAAATGAATTATCCACTGAACTTTGAATTCCATCAATAGCGGTTAGAATTCCTACCAAAGAGGTAATTCCTAAGGATATAATAAGTGCAGTCAATACCGTTCTCAACAGGTTTCCCTTGATGGAACGCAGACCCTCTAATACATTTTCTTTTACATTCATAAGACTCTTTGACTAAGCCGGAATTTTCCGGCGACTAAATCACATAGTGATGACTAGGTCACGAAGTGACGACTGTTGCAACGCAACTGCAAGTTATCCCCTTTTTTACAGCATTAAAAACCAATGAAACAGGGTTTTAATCCGTTAGTCCTTTTTTTTGCCTAATTAATTCAATCACCCCTCTTTCTTAATCCCGAACTATTTGATAATTTAGTGTAAAATTATGTCAGTGGAAGAAAATCAACAAAGCGCACCCATTTATAACGACGACAGTATTCGTTCCTTAGATTGGAAAGAGCACATTCGGCTTCGTCCGGGTATGTATATCGGTAAATTAGGCGATGGTTCATCGGTGGATGATGGTATTTATGTTCTTGTAAAAGAGATCATGGATAACTCAATTGATGAGCACATGATGGGAAATGGGAAGTCCATTGACGTTAAAATCTCTGATCATAAGGTGGAAGTGCGTGATTACGGTCGGGGTATTCCTTTGGGAAAAGTGATCGATTGCGTTTCCAAAATCAATACGGGTGGTAAATATGATTCAGGTGCTTTCCAAAAGTCTGTAGGTCTAAATGGTGTGGGTACTAAAGCCACTAATGCCCTATCTAATTACTTTAAAGTACAATCTTACCGAGATGGCCAAACAAAGTGGGCAGAGTTTTGTAAGGGCGAATTAACCGCTGAATCTCCAGGCATTGAAGCTTCGAATGGGAAGAGTGGAACGCACGTACAGTTTGAGCCAGATAATACCATTTTTAAGAATTACCATTTCATTCCGCAGTATTTAGATTCCTTATTTTGGAATTATGCTTACTTGAATGCAGGATTGACCATTAATTTTAATGGAGAGAAGTATTTTTCCCAAAATGGTCTCTTCGACTTACTTTCTAAAAAGACGAATGCGGAGGAAAATCGCTATCCAATTATTCATTTAAAAGGGAACGATATTGAGTTAGCGATTACGCATAATAACCAATACGGAGAGGAGTATTATTCTTTTGTCAATGGTCAAAATACGACTCAAGGTGGAACTCACCTGGCAGCATTTAGAGAGGCGATTGTAAGAACGGTTCGTGAATTTTTTAAGAAAGATTTTGATCCATCGGATGTCCGTGCGAGTATCGTGGGAGCTATTGCGATTCGGGTTCAAGAACCCGTTTTTGAATCTCAAACGAAGACTAAATTAGGAAGTACGACTATTTCACCTGATTCAAACTCCACCTCGATTCGTACGTTTGTAGGGGATTTTGTGAAGACGGAATTAGATAATTATTTGCACCAAAATCCAGCATCTGCCGATGCTTTATTAAAGCGTATTTTACAATCAGAACGTGAGCGTAAGGATATTGCTGGTATCAAGAAATTAGCTAATGAGCGTGCGAAGAAAGCGAACTTACATAATAAGAAATTAAGGGATTGTCGTGTACACTTGTCGGATGAGAAATCGGAGACTCGTCACGACACTACTTTGTTTATCACGGAGGGTGATTCAGCTTCTGGAAGTATCACTAAATCACGTGATGTGCAATTGCAGGCGGTATTTAGTTTAAGAGGAAAGCCATTGAATAGCTTTGGCCTAACAAAAAAGATTGTCTACGAAAATGAGGAGTTTAATCTATTGCAACACGCATTAGATATTGAAGATTCCTTGGATAATTTGCGTTATAATAAGATTGTCATTGCGACGGATGCCGATGTGGATGGCATGCACATACGTTTGTTGATTTTAACGTTTTTTTTGCAATTCTTTCCTGATTTAGTGCGAAATGGTCACTTGTATATTTTAGAGACTCCCCTATTTAGAGTTCGAAATAAGAAAGAAACCCGTTATTGCTACTCTGATGAAGAACGTCGCAATGCGATCGAAGCTTTAGGGCCTAAGCCTGAGATTACGCGATTTAAGGGTTTGGGTGAAATTTCTCCTGAGGAATTCGGGAACTTTATTGGTGAGGATATTAAGCTAGAGCCAGTGATTCTTGAAAAAGATTTTACCATTCCGCAGCTTCTAACCTATTACATGGGTAAAAATACACCTGAACGCCAAAAATTTATCATTGACAACCTCGTTGTGGAAAAAGATTTGGAAGAGGTTTTATTAGGGTAATTAGAAATTCAATTCAAGGAGTTGCTTAAGTTCTTTCAAGGCTTTAGTAGCTCCTTTTTTTTCTGCTTCATTTATTCCTAGCATAATTATTTCTTCTGCTCTATCTTCCTTCATTTCAGTTAGAAGTGCGTTCGCATAGGTGTAGTATGTCGCTATATAGCCCGGGAAATCTGTAATGATTCGTTCAAATGACTCAAAAGACGCTTCAATAGCCTTTTCTTTATACAATTCTATCGCTAATAGATAGTGGTTAAACGGATCCGTTGGATCTTGATTAATCTCATTTTTAATAAATTCTTTGCGATCCATTTTGCTAAATTAAAAACAAATTAGTATGCTTGCATAACAATTTAATCTGCCATGAAAATACTAGTCTGTATCTCCTGTGTCCCAGACACTACCTCAAAAATAGCAATAGATCCATCAACCTCCCAAATTAGTAGCCAAGGATTAACATTTATCGTAGGTCCCTACGATGATTATGCCCTTTCGAGAGCTATTGAACTAAAGGAAAGTAATGGTGCAGAAGTCATTGTTTTGCACGTAGGTGGTTCCGAATCTGAAGCACTTATTCGTAAATGCTTAGCTCTGGGAGCAGATTCAGCTGTACGTGTTGATGGGAATCCTACTACTTCGGCTCAGATTGCGAATGCCATTGTATCCTATGTTAAACAAAATCCGATGGATTTAATTTTGATGGGTAAAGAGTCCATTGATTATAATTCTGGAATCGTCCATGGTTTAGTGGCGGGAGCTTTAGGATATACCCATTTTAACCCGGTGATGCATTTAGATGTTGCTGGTGATGGTTTAAAATTAGAAGTGGAAATGGACGGCGGTAAAATGGAGGTTTCTTGTCCCCTACCCGCTGTTTTGGGTTGTCAAGAACCCATTGCCGAGTGGAAAATTCCATCTATGCGCGGTATCATGACGGCTCGTACAAAAGAAATAGTGGTATTGCCTTTGGAATCCATCGGTCAAATTCAGATTGTTAAAGCTGATATTGCCGAAACAGCTCGCAAGAACAAGATGATTAAAGCCGAAGATGCTGAACAGTTAATTGATTTATTAAGAACGGAGACAAACGTATTATAAGATGAAAAAGGTCGCTATTATTGTTCAAACTAAAGAAGGTCAACTTTCAGATTCTTCTAAATCATTACTTTCATATGTATCCTCATTTAGTCCAGAGACTATACTACTTTTGGCTATAGGTGACGTGAAGTTTAGTTCAGTTCCATCTTCTAAATCGGTGGATGTTATCACTTTATCCGATGGATTGTGGACAGATTCGTCTTCTATTGAACCCTTAACGAAAATACTAGAGGGTTTTACGGTATTTGGGATAAAATCTATTCAAGTCGATAATTTATTAAGTCTTCTAGCTGCAAGTTCAACTCAGGAAATGATCTCGGGTATTCAGCAGTTTACTTATTCTGGTGGGAAATATGTTATTAATAAATCTATTTTCTCTGGTAAGGCGTCTTTGTCACTCACCACAGAATCTGCTGCCTTTTTCAGTTTGAACCGTAATTTTGATTTTTCAAATACGCCAGACTATGCTGAACAATTCATTGGGTCTATTTCAACAGTTAATGCTGCAATAGGTAGCCATGCGTCTATAATTGCCTTGAAACCGATTACTGGCGCT
Organism: Aquirufa esocilacus; assembly: GCF_042715595.1. Classification (NCBI taxonomy): domain Bacteria; kingdom Pseudomonadati; phylum Bacteroidota; class Cytophagia; order Cytophagales; family Flectobacillaceae; genus Aquirufa; species Aquirufa esocilacus. The sequence goes on from NZ_JBBKXX010000001.1 coordinate 846,710, forward strand.
ATACCTTTACCAGATGCTGCATTAGTGGTGGGTGCTGGTCGTGGTTTAAAAGATCCAAGTAATTGGACGATTGTAGAGGATTTGGCCAAAGCTCTAGGGGCTGCAACCGCTTGTTCAAAGCCAGTATCTGATTTAAATTGGCGCCCTCATCATGAGCACGTAGGACAAACCGGCGTTAAGATTTCACCTAATTTATATATTGCTTGTGGTATTTCTGGAGCGATACAGCATTTAGCAGGAGTAAATGGTTCTCGTATTATTGTCGTGATTAATAATGATCCAGAGGCACCATTTTTTAAACATGCGGACTACGGAATTGTAGGTGATGTAAATGATATCCTACCAAGGTTAACAAAAAAGCTTCAATCTCATTAAAATTAGCGGTCTAATTGGTACATTTGTGTTTTAATATAGGCCTTTGAAAGAGTTTGTTCCTTTGCGTATTTTATCAGTGAACCCTAGTTCTGTGGGAGCTAGTTCCTATATTCTATTATTAGAGGCAGATAATACACAAGCCTTGCGTTTTCCTATCGTTATTGGTAGTCAAGAAGCTCAATCCATATCTGTTTATTTAGAAAAAATTCAGCCAAGTCGGCCTTTAACGCATGACTTGTGTGTGAATCTGCTCTCTCATTCGAATGTTTCTATCTTAAAGGTACTTATCACAGACTTTAAGGATGGTATATTTTATGCCAATTTAGAGATTGAAAAGGACGGAGAAGTAACTCAAGTGGATGCTAGACCGTCTGATTCCATAGCTTTGGCCATCCGATTAGACATTCCAATTCTTATTTCTGAGAAGTTATTACATGATATCTGTATTCCAGAAGATGAATTATTAGATGAATTAGAGGAGGAATATGATTTAATAGAAAAAATTCCTTCGAAAAGATCTAAGGTTGAATTAGAGAGCTTGTTAGATAAGGCTTTGCAGGAGGAAAATTATGAAGAGGCTGCCAAATTAAGAGATGAAATTGAAAAGTTATAAATATGAAATATTCTAAAAGTCGTCCACAATCTACCCAGTTTACCTTGGTGATATCCATGGCGAGTTTGGCCTTTATTCTTGCCCTATTCTTTCAATTATTTGTCAGTGTAAAATCTTGGGGAGATGAAATTAAGTCACAAATGAAAGTATATGTGTACTTAAGTGATTCATTACAAACTAATGAGCTTGCATCGACGATTACCTATTTCAAATCGCGTCCTTACCTAAATCAGAAAGATTTTAAACCCGAATTAGAATTTAAATCTAAGGCTCAGATTGCCTCTGAGTTTTTGAAATCATCTCAAGAAGACTATCAAACTCTATTAGGTGAAGAAAATCCGTTTAAAAATTGCTTGATTTTAGGGGTCAAAGATGAATTTAAGGACGAAGCATCTTTTAAGAAGATTGTAGCGGAAATTCAGGCTAGACCTGATGTTTACGAAGTAACGTATCCTAATACATTTTTAGGATCACTATTGAGTAAAATTAAAGCGGTAGGCTATATAGGTGTAATTTTAATCGTTCTACTTGTCTTATTTGTCTATATTCAACTGGCTAATAATATTCGTTTACATATTCATGGAAATCGGGTTTTAATCAAGACAATGCAGTTATTAGGTAGCACAAATGGCTTTATTAAAAAGCCCTATTTACTCAATTCCTTATTCGTAGGTTTCTTGGGCGGGGTGTTAGGTTTTGTTTTTGCGGATGGAGCCTTTTATTACTTTTCTACCTCTATTCCAGAAATCTCATCCTTATTCTTTGAGGTGTCTAATCAAGTACAATTGGCCATTGTCTGTGTCGGTTTTTGTAGCTTATTTAGTTTAATCGCCTCATTCTTTTCTATCACTAAGTATTTAAAAATTCAACATACAAATCTTTTTTAATATGAGTCAATCGAATATGCCATTAGGCTCCAAAGACATTAAGATTCTTTTAATAGGAATTGCGATCATGTTAATTGGCTTTTTTGTCATGACCATGGATAAAGAAGAGTTTGGTTTTGGTTTTTTAGGTTTAACACTTGGACCTATACTTGTTATTGTAGGGATTATCATTCCCATTTTCGCCTTATTTAAGTGGAAACGCTAATGAATGAGATTCTTAAGACCATCATTTTGGGAATAATAGAGGGCTTAACTGAATTTTTGCCTGTTTCTTCTACTGCACATTTAATTGTTTCAGAAAATTTACTGGGTATCGACAATGACAAGTTCCTTAATTTCTTCACTGTATTTATTCAATTAGGCGCCATTTCGACTGTGCCTTTTCTTTATTTTAAGCGATTATTTGCTTCTGGTATTTCTGTTTATTTTACTATCCTTGCTTCTTTTGTTCCAGCGGTCATTTTAGGTGTTTTATTAGATGATTTCTTAGAAGCGTTATTTGAGGGATACTGGTTTATTGCCTGTTCTTGGATAATAGGTGGAATAATTCTAATACAAATAGATAAGTGGTTACCTGCCAAATCAGATTCTGTAGACATTCAGAATATATCTTATTTACAAGCTTTTAAAATTGGATTGTTTCAATGTATAGCCATGATTCCTGGTGTTTCTCGTTCTGGAGCTACTATTGTAGGTGGCCGGGTTTTAGGTTTAAGTCATTCAGCTGCTGTTGAATATTCCTTTCTACTGGGTATTCCAACTATTTTAGGTGCTAGTGCGAAAAAGCTGTTGGATTATAGACACGATTATGATGTGCTATTTACTAAAGAACATTTACAATTTTTAGGAATTGGAACCTTGGTTAGCTTTGTAGTGGCTTTATTAACCATCAAATGGATGGTAGGATTTGTTCGTAAACATGGCTTTACTTTATTTGGTTATTATCGCATCATTGCGGGTATTTTATTAAGTGTGTATTTGTGGATGAGTTAGGCGAAGTACTAGATAAATTTTACGTCATTAATAAGCCCAAAGAATGGTCTTCCTTTGATGTGGTGAAGAAGATTCGTAATCTTGGTCGCTTTAAGAAGATAGGTCATGCTGGAACGTTAGATCCATTAGCGACGGGTATACTTATTATGTGCGTAGGTAAGTACACGAAGAAAATTGATTACTTTCAATCGCTTCCTAAAACGTACACAGGTAAACTAGTTCTAGGAAAAACGACTCCGTCCATAGATTTAGAAACAGTTTTTGACGGTGAATTTCCAATTGACCATATTAATGCGACTATATTAGAGGAGGTTCGTAAAACATTTTTAGGTTCTATTCAGCAAGTCCCTCCTATTTATTCTGCTATTAAACTTAATGGACAACGTTTATTTACGCATGCTCGTAATGGGGTTAGTGCTGATGAATTAGAGATTAAGATTCGAGAAGTGGAAGTATATCGAATGGATATTGACGCCTCTAACTTTCCTGAGATTAGTTTTGAAATTGAATGTAGTAAAGGAACGTATATCCGTAGTATTGTGCGTGATTTTGGCATAAAGTGTCAATCAGGTGCCTACATGAGTGAATTAGTTAGAACAAAAATTGGTGATTGGGGTTTAGATAAAGCACAAGAGGTGGCCACTTTTAATAGCGATTTTTATGAAGTGCTTTTATAGTTTTGATAAAGTTCAGGTGGAGGGCCATACGGCGGTAACAATCGGTATGTTTGATGGAATACATTTAGGTCATATTAAAGTTATCCAAGGTTGTCTTCAAGTAGCGAAAGATTCAGGTCTTAAAACTTGTGTCATTACTTTCTCTAATCATCCTGCAGACCACTTTACCGGAAAGCGAAATGAATTATTGATGCCAATGCAAGAGAAAATTGTGGCACTGGAATCTTTGGGAATTGATTATGCTATCATTCTTCCCTTTGACTCTTTTATAGTAGAATTACCCGCGAAAGATTTTATACAGGATCAATTATTAGATCGATTAAAAGCCACTATAGTAGTATTAGGTTATGATAACCACTTTGGTAAAAATAGAGAGGGATCAATAGCGTTTATTCAAGATAAATTTTCAGCTGAACTTGAAGCTATTTCCATTGATGTAGCTAAAGTGGATGATGTGATTGTAAGTTCCTCTCAAATTAAAAAGTATTTATCTGAGGGGGAAGTATTAAAGGCAAAAGCTATGCTGGGACAGCCTTTCTCGATATCTGGAAAAGTCATTCATGGAAATCAGAATGGCCGAAAAATTGGATTTCCTACCGCTAATATGTCTTTACATGCTGATAATAAATTTATACCTCAATTAGGGGTGTACTTATGTGAGGTCAAGGTGGAATCAGGATCATTTTATGGTTTAACGAATATGGGCTATCGTCCTACCCTAAACAAAGATGAGGGAATCCACATTGAAACGCATATTTTGGGATTTGATGGCGATATATATGGCCAAAATATTGAAATACAATTCATGGAAAAAATCAGATCTGAAAAGCGATTTGACTCTTTTGAAGAATTAAAGAATCAAATCGCTGCTGATTTAGCTTGGGCTAAATTGTATCTAGCACAGGTTCATGTAACTTCCTAAGAAGACTAATTCATCTCCTCTCTTAGCTAACAATTCGGCTATCTTTTGGTCTAATTTATTGCCCTCAATATCTATAAAGAACCAAAATTTAAATTCATTCGTGTCCTTTTGAGGTCTAGATTCAATCTTTAATAAATTAATACCTCTAGTTTCAAAATCCTGTAATAAGGATAATAACGCCCCAGGCTTATCATCATTTTTTAATTTAACGGCTAAGCTTGTTTTGTCCTTATCCGTTTTTTTCAAATTTTCAACCTTGGATATAATGAAGAAACGCGTTTGGTTAGCATCATTATCTTGAATATTATCAAATAATATAGGTAAAGAATAAATCTTAGCCGCTATATGTGAACATAAAGCAGCCCCATCCTCTTCCTCTACAGCTAATTTAGCCGCACGGGAGGTTGAATCTACTTGTACGAAGAAATCTTCCTCCTGACCTGAGAAATAGTCGTTCAGGAAGCCTTTACATTGCTGGAATGCGATGTCTTTTGAATAGATTCTTTTGATTCCTTGGATGCCATTGTGCTTCGACGCTAAGCAGAAGTTTACAGGAATGATAATCTCGGAGATAACGAATAGATTTTTTTCATTTAAAAGATCCATGGTTTCTTTTACCATACCCTCTTGATTATTTTCAATGGGTACTACGCCATATTTTGCACGCCCGGTTTCAACAGATTCGAAAACAGACTTAATTGACGGTAAAGAAATATAATCAGCCACTGCCCCGAATCGGTTTTCAGCAGCCTGGTGCGTAAAACTACCTTCTGGTCCTAGATAACATATTATCTCAGGTAATTCTAGGTTTCTTGACACGCCAAAAATTTCTAAGAATATGGCTTCAATAGCTTCTTTCTTTAACTTACCTGTGTATTGGCTAGCTAATCGATCGATGATCTCCTTTTCTCTATCAGGATGGTAAATCACTGAATTAGACTCTCGTTTTAATTTACCGATCTCTTCTACAAACTCCATTCTTTTCACTAAAAGCGAAAGAATCGAATCATCTATATGATCTATTTTGCCTCTTAATTCAGGTATATTCATGCGTAATAATGTGCTAATTAACTCAATTTACGAATTTTAGCAGATTTAAGGAAAGGAAATAAAAAAAAGGATTTGAATAAATCCTTTTAGTTAATAACCAGATGTGTTATGTGATTCCGTTTGGATTCGAACCAAAGACCTACTGCTTAGAAGGCAGTTGCTCTATCCAACTGAGCTACGGAACCTTAATCAAAATAAAAAGTCAATTTATAATTGGTGTAAAACACGTCCTCATAAATTGACTTTTGTCGGGGTGGCAGGATTCGAACCTACGACCTCTTGGTCCCAAACCAAGCGCGATACCGGGCTACGCTACACCCCGAAAATTGACTGCGGAGAGAGAGGGATTCGAACCCTCGGTACCGTTACCAGTACGCATGTTTAGCAAACATGTCCTTTCGGCCTCTCAGGCATCTCTCCTAGCATTTAAGAGAGCACAAATGTAGTAAATATATTTAGTAAATGAAATAAATGGCGAAAAAATTATTTCGCCATCACATCAAAACTTGATATAGATTTACCTTCTAAACTTGTTTTACCCATTAAAAACAAGTCGATATTTCTAGCTGCTTCACGTCCTTCAGAAATCGCCCAAACCACCAATGATTGTCCACGCCGAGCATCACCTGCAATGAAAACTTTCTCATTATCAGATTGATAAGCTGAATTAGCTACAAGGTTACCGCGCTCATCTGCATTCACCCCCATCGCAGTTAATTGATCGAACAATCCCGTATGATCTGTATGCAAAAAACCTGCTGCAATTAAAGCTAAATCACAAGGAATTTTTCTCACATTTATTACTTCTTGCTCCATTTTCCCCTCCTTCATATTATAAACAATGTCACCAATCAGCAAGGATTCTAGCTCGCCTTTATCATTTTTGATAAATTCTTGCAAAGAAATAGACCATAAACGTTCCGCGCCCTCATCATGTGAGGTAGAGGTACGTAACATATTTGGCCAATTAGGCCATGGTGTATTAGAAGCTCTTTCTACTGGAGGTTTAGGCATTACCTCGATTTGAGTAATAGAAGCAGCCTTATGGCGATTAGAAGTACCTACGCAATCTGAACCAGTATCTCCCCCACCAATAACGACAACATGCTTTCCTTTGGCATGTATATCTGTATTTGTATATTTCTCACCTTTATGGTTAACGTCTAAAGCGATAGAAGCATTACGTTTATTTTGCTGCGATAAAAACTCCATCGCAGGATAAATGCCACTAGCGTCATTCCCTTTAGCTGTAATAAAACGAGGCGTTGTGCTACCAGTAGCTACTAATACCGCGTCAAAATTATTTATTAGATTATTTAACTTTTCTGAAGTACCTATGTTGGCATTCGTAATAAAAGTAATCCCCTCTTTTTTCATCACCTCTACACGGCGAGTAACAACTGATTTATCTAATTTGAAATCAGGAATACCGTAACGTAATAAACCACCAATTTGATCAGCACGCTCAAAGACAGTCACGAGGTGACCTGCCTTATTCAATTGCGCTGCGGCAGCTAAACCCGCCGGACCTGATCCGATAATAGCTACTTTTTTACCTGAGCGTGTCTTAGGAATAAAAGGAATAACCCATCCCTCAGAATAGGCTTTTTCAATGATTGATTTCTCAATCAATTCAATCGCCACCGCTGGTTTATTGATTCCCAATACGCAAGCTGACTCACAAGGTGCGGGGCAAATACGTCCTGTAAACTCAGGAAAGTTGTTTGTGGTACTTAAAATATCATAGGCATACTTCCAATTTTGCTCATACACAGCATCATTGAATTCTGGAATAATATTTCCAAGTGGACACCCGTTGTGACAAAATGGTGTACCACAATCCATACAACGACTTGCTTGCGCTTCAGTGTCAGTAGTCGAGTTTAATTGTTCTATTTCTTTGTAATCATTCACTCGCTCAGATACAGCTCTTTTAGGAGCTAATTTGCGGTCAATTTCCAAAAATCCGGTAGGCTTACCCATTCTATCTTATTTTAAATCTACTTTAATATCTTGATACACTTTGTCTTTGTCAGCTAATACTTCAGAGATGCTTAGTTTTCTAGAACTTAACGCATTCTTGTAATCCACTGGCAATACTTTCTTGAACTGACTTGCTAAGGCATTGAAGTTATCAAACACTTGCTTTCCTTTTACAGAACCCGTTAAGGCTACATGTTTTTCCAAATACATCAAAATGATGTTTTTATCTTCCGGCGTTAATTCTGTAATTTCTACCATTTCGCGATTAACTTTTGCATCAAAGGTATTTTGTTCATCAAGTATGTAGGCTACACCGCCAGACATACCTGCACCGAAATTACGTCCTGTATTTCCTAAAATGATGACTAAACCGCCTGTCATATATTCACAACCGTGATCACCAATTCCTTCCACTACTACTTTTGCACCCGAGTTTCTAACGCAGAAACGCTCGCCTGCCATACCCGCTAAATAGGCTTCGCCTGATGTAGCGCCGTAGAATGAAACATTACCTACGATTGAATTCTCTGACGCTTTGAAAGAAGCTAAAGGAGATGGATATGCCACTAAAGTTGCTCCACAAAGTCCTTTACCAATATAGTCATTTGCATCTCCTTCAATTTCGAATTTGATCCCTTTCACAGAAAACGCACCGAAAGATTGTCCAGCCGTTCCTTTAAATTTGATATTAATCGTATCAGCTGGTAAACCTTTCTCACCATATTTCTTCGTAATCTCATTCGATAAAATAGTTCCTACCGAACGATTCACGTTGATGATATCTAATTCTCCAGTTACCTTTTCCCCTTTATCAATGGATGGTTGAGCTATTTTTAATAACTGCCAGTCCAATTGATCTGCTAATCCATGATCTTGTTCTTCAGATTTGAATACAGCAACACCATCAGATAAAGTTGCAGGAGCTAAAATAGGGTTTAAATCTAAGTTCTTGAATTTCCAGTGTCCAGATAAATCTTTCATTTCCAAAAGATCCACACGACCCACCATGTCTTCTAGTTTACGGAAGCCTAACTCAGCCATAATTTCACGCAATTCCTGCGCTAAGAAATGGAATAAATTGACAACATGATCTGCTTGACCTGTATACAAGGCCCTTAATTCTGGGTTTTGAGTCGCTACCCCTACTGGACAGGTATTTAGGTGACACTTACGCATCATAATACAACCAGCGGTGACTAATGCAGCAGTTGCTACACCAAATTCTTCTGCTCCTAATAAGGCAGCTACTGCAATATCCTTACCAGTCTTGATTTGACCATCCGCTTGAATGGTTACTCGACCACGTAATTTGTTTTTTACTAAGGTTTGGTGCGTTTCAGCTAAACCAAGTTCCCAAGGTAAACCGGCATGACGAATAGAAGATAATGGAGATGCTCCTGTTCCTCCGTCGTAACCTGCAATCAAAATATGGTCTGCATGTGCTTTTGCAACTCCAGCCGCAATCGTACCTACACCTGCTTCTGAAACTAATTTAACCGAAATCCTAGCGGCTCTATTCGCATTCTTTAAGTCAAAGATTAATTGTGCTAAATCTTCGATTGAATAGATATCGTGGTGTGGAGGAGGTGAAATCAAACCTACTCCTGGCGTACTGTGACGAGTTTTACCAATCCAGTCATCTACTTTGTGTCCTGGTAATTGACCTCCTTCACCTGGCTTAGCACCTTGTGCCATTTTGATTTGAAGTTCTTTCGCATTTGTTAAGTAATGCGCCGTCACACCAAAACGACCTGAAGCCACTTGCTTAATAGCCGAATTCATTGAATCCCCATTTGCCATCTTTTCGAAACGAATTGGATCTTCTCCACCCTCTCCCGTATTTGATTTACCACCAATACGGTTCATCGCAATAGCTAACGTAGTGTGTGCTTCGTATGAGATGGATCCAAATGACATAGCTCCTGTAGCAAAACGAGCTAAAATATTTTCAACAGGTTCTACTTCATCCATTGAAATCGCTTTACTTGATTTGAATTTCAATAAACCACGTAAGGTGATGGACTTTTTGCTTTGGTCATCAATTAATTGCGCATACTTTTTGTAAACAGAATAGTCATTCTGTTTTGTTGCTTGCTGCAATAAGTGAATCGTTGCTGGATTGAATAAGTGCTCCTCTCCTCTTTGTTTCCACTGGTAGATACCACCAACTTCTAATTTAGGAGACTCTTGTTTGCGCAATTGATAACCAGAAGAATGCTTAATAAGCGCTTCTTTGGCAATTGTATCTAGGCTAATACCTCCAATACGAGAGATGGAACCACTGAAATAGGTGTCTACTACTTCTTTACCTAAACCTAGAATTTCAAAAATTTGAGCCCCTTGGTAAGATTGCAAAGTAGAGATGCCCATTTTAGAGAAGATCTTCAATAATTCTCCATTAACGGCTTTGATGTAATTGTACTCTAATTTATCGTAGCTCAAGTCTTTATTGACAAATCCTTGATCTTTCATTGCTTTGATTGTCTCAAAAGCCATATACGGATTTACCGCACTGGCACCGTAACCAATCAACGTAGCATAATGGTGTGTTTCCCACACATCACCCGCTTCAATAATGATACCTACTTTGGCTCTTTTCTTCGTACGAATCAAGTGATTGTGCACAGAAGCCAAGGCTAATAAAGATGGAATAGGCGCATGTGAGCTATCAATTCCACGGTCTGTCAATAAAATAATTGAATAACCATCATCCACGGCATCTTCTGCGTATTGATTAATACGATCCAAAGCCTTTTTCAAAACTCCATCCTCCTCAGATGCGCGGAAAGTCATGTGAATGGATTTCGTTTGGAAATTTTCATGGTCAATCCAACGGATCTTCTCCACCTCTTTGTTACGTAAAACGGGCTGTTGAATCTCGATTTGACGGCAATGGGTAGGGCTTTCCTCTAACAAGTTCGATAAACCTCCGATATCCGATAAAAGCGACATAACCATTCTCTCCCGGATCGGGTCAATCGGGGGATTCGTTACTTGCGCAAATAATTGCTTAAAGTAAGACGATAAATGTTGAGCTTTTTCAGACAAAACAGCTAATGGTGTGTCTATTCCCATAGAACCTAAAGCTTCCTTACCTGTTTCAGCCATTTGAGCTAAAACGATACGGATATCTTCCGTTGTAAACCCAAAAATTTGTTGTCTTGATACTAATTCAATTGCTTTCGGTTGTCTGTATTCAGAACCCGCCTCTGGAAGATCTTCTACGCGAATTTTATTATTAATCAGCCACTCTCCATAAGGTTGTTGTTGGCAAATTTTTTCTTTTAATTCTTCGTCTGGAATGATACGTCCTTGCTCCATGTCCACTACGAACATTTTACCGGGTTGTAAGCGTCCTTTAGATACAATCGTTGCTGGATCTAAATCTAAGACACCTGCTTCTGAAGCCATGATAACATGGTCATCTGACGTTACCCAATAACGAGATGGACGCAATCCATTTCTGTCCAATGTAGCACCGATCATTTTCCCATCTGTAAACGAGATACTGGCTGGACCGTCCCATGGTTCCATCATTGCAGCATGGTACTCATAGAAATCCTTTTTGTATTTCTCCATGCTCTCATTGCCATCCCAAGCTTCCGGGATTAACATCATCATGACGTGTGGTAAAGAGCGGCCTGTTAAATACAATAACTCAATAGCATTATCTAAAATGGCTGAATCAGATTGTCCTAAGCTACAAACGGGAAGAATCATGTCTAATTCTTCTTGCGTAAAGTATTTGCTTGAGAATAAAGCGGATTGAGCTTGCATCCAAGATGAATTACCTTTTACCGTATTGATCTCTCCGTTGTGCGCAATAAAGCGGAATGGTTGAGCTAATTTCCACTCAGGGAAAGTATTGGTTGAGAATCTAGAGTGTACGATGGCCAAAGCCGAGGTAAAGTTCTCCTGGAATAAATCCAAGAAGTAACCCGGAACCTGCATGGTCGTTAACATGCCCTTATAAATAATGGTACGGCAAGACAAAGAGGCAAAATAAAACTTGTTGTTTAATCCAGCAATTGTTTCGTTTAACAACTTAGAAACATATTGTCTGAAAACGTAAAGCTTTCTTTCAAAATCAATTTCTGTCGCGCAATCTGCAGGTCTTTCTATAAATAATTGTTGAATTGACGGTTCTGCATTACCTGACTCAGCACCGGTGATTTCCGAATTATCCACAGGAACGATTCTGTAGCCAAGAACTCGCAATCCTAACTTTTTAGATTTGCGCTCTATAACCTCTTTACACTCTTTAATTAAGATATCGTCTTTCGGGAAAAAGACCATTCCTACCCCATAATTTCCTAAAGATGGTAGTGAAAATCCCAAAGAACTAGTTTCTTCCATGAAAAATTCATGAGGTAGTTGTACTAATACGCCCGCACCATCCCCTGAATTAGGGTCGCATCCGCAAGCACCTCTGTGATCCATACGAATCAACATTTTAATCGAATCCTGAACAATGCGATGTGACTTAATTCCTTTTAAACTGGCGACAAAACCAATACCACAAGCATCATGTTCAAACTCTTTTCTGTACAAACCTACTTCATTCGGATTTCTCATAGGAAACTATAAATATTCTAATATAAATAATAATGAATTGTAAATATCAAGACTTGCTTGTTACCGCATTTTAGATAGATAATATACCTAATTTCAAATTTAATTAAAAATAAATTTGGCAAAACGATCTACACACAAAATATTCTTCTGAATTTGAATTATCAGAAATGCTACACAAAAAATCTTGCTATAATACTATTTTAGTCGTAATCATCTCCATATGATTCACCAAATTCGCTCTCACCTTCGGTATCATCCTCATCTTGGAATTCATTTTCAAGATCATTCAGATATATAGCATCGACTCCCTCTTGCACTGTATTTAGCAAGGTTAAATTTTCAATTTTAGCCGTGTCTAATCTCTCAGCAGTACTGTCGTCTTTAGTTACTACAACAAACAAACCTCCCTCATTTGTACAGATTTTAGTCCCTTTCCGGATAGCTGATACGCCATATCCATCTAATTCGACAATTTTAGAAATATTTAAGATGATATTAGCATAGTCTTTTTTAAATAAAAGACGAATAGCGTTTTCTAATTCCTCTGAATTAGTGGCTCCTAATTGTTCTGCTTTCCAATCAATAACGGCATAACTTTCGTTTTGTTCGAGTTGAAATGAATTCATATTAGACATGTTGCAAATACTGGATTGTGTTGTTAAAAATACGGTTATAAATATCTTCTTGTGGCTCTTTATGAAATGTCAAGCCGGTAATTTCCTCGTATAAGAGTATATATCGATCTGAAATTTGTTGCACAAACTCATCGGTAATGGGAGGAATGCTTTGTCCCTCTTTACCTTGAAATCCATTAGCAATGAGCCACTCCCGAACAAATTCTTTTGATAATTGTTTTTGGGCCTCTCCATTTGCAAACAATTCAGCATAGGGTTCTTTGTAAAAATAGCGAGATGAATCCGGGGTATGAATCTCATCCATTAACATAATTTTTCCATCATAGAGTCCAAATTCATATTTAGTATCCACTAAAATCAAATTTTTATCCGCTGCCATTTCTTGGCCTCTTTGGAATAGACGTTGTGTAATTGCACATAACTTATCCATATGTTCTTTCGCTACAATACCTTGTTCGATAATCGATGCTACGGAAATATCTTCATCATGCCCCTCACTTGCTTTTGTAGTGGGCGTTATAATAGGCGCAGGTAATTGCTGATTTTCTACAAGTCCATCGGGCAAAACAACGCCACAAACGACACGTTTACCAGCTTTGTATTCTCTCCAAAGGTGTCCCACCAGATAACCTCGAATAACCATTTCAATAGCGAAAGGTTCACATTTTAAACCAAAGGCAGCATTAGGATCAGGTGTAGCCAATAACCAATTAGGTACAATATCTGCTGTTTTTTGTAGGAAATAACTAGCAATTTGATTTAATACTTGACCTTTGTATGGAATTAATTTAGGCAACACTACATCAAATGCAGAAATCCGATCAGAAGTAATCATTAATAATCGTTCTCCTATTCCATACACATCTCGTACTTTACCTTTGTAAAAAGAAGTTTGATTAGGAAACTGATAAGGTGTTGGGTTCATTGTAGTAAATTAATAGATAAGATTTTTTTGTTTCTTCTTCATCAGATTGAGTAAAGATAAAGCTTCTTGTGTATTTATTTTCTGTGTTTGACTGATCATTTGAGTTGAACGAGCCTGTTTCTTTAATTTGTTCTGAGGAAAATAAAATGCGTACAATTCATAGGCCTTAACTAAGGTATCGACACTACCATTGTTCAGAATGGATTGATGCAAATCAGCTAAACCTTTCTTTGAATTACCGTATTTGGCTATATAGTGACTTTTTAAAATGTCATTTTCAAGAGAATTGGCAGTCAACTGTATTTGTTTAGCCTGCGTTCTTTTATCTGCAGCCACTTTTAATTCTAATGTAGCGACTACAGCTTCTATTTCATTATTATTAAAAAGTCTAGAACGCATAATTGAATGAGCACTTCCTAAAGCTTTCTGATAATCTTTAGCTGCCATCTGCTTATTTAAAGAACTGATTTCAGCATTATATTCCGATGTTGACTTTGAAAAAAGTCCATCATAAAAAAGCAGCAAAAGATAGAAAAGTGTAGAAAACATCTAGATTTTTAGTGCTTTAATCGGGAAAACAATATCTATAAAAGACAATGCCAATAACAAAATTACTAAATATAATGGCACATAGGTCGCTTGAAGCCAGTTTATGAATATATTCTTAGAAAGAAAATTATCCTCGCTTGATAGGTCATTTTCTCGCGTCCAGCGTTTACCCTCCTTGTGTAATATTGTAAACTCATCAGCTGTTAACTTAAGGGAAACAGGGCCTGTAAAAACTTTTCTAAGTAGTAAATTGGGTGAATCTTGAGCATGCTCTATCAAATTAAAAAATGAATCTTTATTAGTGTTAGGTATGATTTGATTCCAATTAGCTGTTTTAGGATCAAACTGTATTAAACCAAATTGACCATTAGAAGACAATTCATTTACTTTATCTCGAACGTTATTCCATGTTAAACTTGAATTGGTCGTAGATACAGCTACTAAATAAACTGGTTTATTATTTAACTGAGTCTGGGCTACTTGTTTGGAAACAATCACCTGGTAACATAAAAATAAGAGGATTAGTAAAGATGAAAATCTTAAAATGTATTTAATAACGAGAAGTCGAGCGACATGAAACACTCCCCCTTTGGCATTGTAATATTTATAGGCCATTAACAAGATAGTTACGCCATAAAGACTTGCCAATAAAACACCTATTTCCTTTAAATTCATAAAGACGGGTAACTCTAATTCAATTTAATTACTATTTTTACGATTCTATCAAAAATAGCATGGATATTTTAAAAAGTAAACGTCTCGATCACCTTAAGTATGAAATTCGTGGACCTGTATATGATAAGGCACTCGCTCTTCAAAATCAGGGTTACAAAATCACGTCTTTAAATATAGGTAATCCCGCCGCTTTTGGTTTTGAGACCCCTGATGAAATCGTACATGATATTATTGTAAATATACGAAATGCTCAGGGATATGTTGATTCCCGAGGTTTGTTTGCTGCTAGAAAAGCTGTAATGCAATATTATCAAAACCTGGGTGTAAAGAATATTCTGATAGAAGACATTTATATTGGCAATGGAGTAAGTGAGTTGATTTCTTTGGTCATGACTGCCCTATTGAATACGGACGATGAAGTTTTGATTCCATCCCCAGATTATCCATTATGGACTACTGTGGCAGGTTTAGCTGGCGGCAAAGCGGTGCATTACACCTGTGACGAAGCGGATGAATGGGCCCCAAATTTAGCAGACATGGAGTCTAAAATTTCAGCTAATACAAGAGCCATTGTTCTTATTAATCCTAATAATCCCACAGGTGCCGTTTACTCTCAAGAAACCGTTCAGAATGTGGTTGCATTAGCTGCCAAATACCAGTTGGTACTTTTCGCAGATGAGATATATGATAAAATTTTATTTGATCATACGGTTCATCATACAGCTGCGGGTTTATCAGATGATATCTTGATTATTACCATGGGAGGTTTGTCTAAAAACTACCGTGCTGCTGGTTTTAGAGGTGGATGGATGATTTTAACGGGTGCGAAGCATAAGGCTAAATCTTATATAGAGGGGCTCAATTTCTTATTTAGTACACGTCTTTGTGCCAATGTAATCACACAATACGGTATTCAAACAGCCTTAGGGGGATATCAGTCCATCGATGATTTAGTGGCCAAAGAGGGACGCTTAAATCGCCAGATGAATTTGGCCTATGAGCGAATCAATGCCATTGATGGAGTAAGTGCCGTTAAACCTAAGGGAGCCTTATATCTGTTTCCTAAGATTGATTTAAGCAAATTCAATTTTGAAGATGATAATCACTTTGTTATGTCCTTATTAGAGGAACAAAAAATTCTGGTAGTTGGTGGTCGCGGTTTTAATTTTCAAGATTCAGATCATTTTAGAATTGTCTTTTTGCCTCATGTTGAACAATTAGGCGTAGCCTTAGACAAAATTGCTTTACACTTTGAAAATTACCGCAAATGATTTTTGACCAATTTTCTCGAAAGCAAAAATTATTCATATTCCTATTTGGGGTGTTTTTGACAAATGCGATCGTAGCAGAAATTATAGGTGTAAAAATAGTAAGTATTGAACGTACTTTGGGATTCTCGCCTTTACATTGGGCGACACCTTGGGGCGATTTATGGGATTTAAATCAGACGGCAGGAGCTTTAAACTGGCCATTAGTATTTATTACGTCTGACATTATTAATGATTATTTTGGAAAAAGAGGGGTGCGTTTTATCTCTTTTACTACTGCGCTTTTCATCGCATTCTCATTTTTAATCATCTATATTGCGACCTTATTAGTGCCGGCTGATTTTTGGTTAGAGGTTAATAAAGGGTCAGAGAATTTCAATATCAATACTGCATTTGCTAGAATTTTTCGCCAAGGTTTAGGCATCATTCTAGGTTCCTTATCGGCATTTTTAGTGAGCCAGATTATTGACGCGCTTGTATTTGAAAAAATCAAATCAAGAACTGGTTCAAAACACATTTGGTTAAGAGCTACAGGTTCTACCCTGATTTCGCAATTAATCGATAGTGTTTTGGTTATCGGTATTGCTTTTTATTTATTCGGAAATTGGAGTATTTCCCAATGGATGAATGTTTCTTTTAATAACTACTTCTATAAATTTGTGGTGGCTATTATTTTCACTCCTTTACTCTATCTAGCTCACTGGGCTATTGAAAAGTATTTAGCTGAGGATAAATCGCTTTAAGTTATCTGCTATTATAGCAGTTGATATTCCTACATTTAAAGATTCAGCCTCACCAAAGGCTGGAATGGTAATTCGCTCATCTAAGCTTTCCATTATTTCTTCCCGTATTCCATTGGATTCATTTCCTAAAATAATAAAACCCTTATCTGGAAACTGATAGTGATGGATATTTACGCCATTTAGAACAGCTCCAATCTTTTTATATTCTTGGTGTTCTTTGAAAAAAGTAGGTAAATCAACATAGGTAAATTCGATGCGCGAGAATGAACCCATGGTTGAAATAATCACTTTGGGATTATAAAACTCTGTACAATCCTCCGAAAGTACAAGCTGCTTAAAACCATACCAGTCGCAAATACGAATAATAGTCCCCAAATTACCGGGATCACGAATTCCATCAAGTACGATTGTATACCGGTCTTGAATGATAAATGGAGGGAATTTCTTTTGATGAACGACAGCAAGTCCTATCTGATTATTAACTAAAGTGCTTAATTTTTGAATACTTTCTGGATCCAAAAAATAAATAGGAGCTTTCGATTGTTGACTAATTTGATCGGCGAGAGAAACATGAACTTCGTTCAACAGAAAAAAATCTACTTTAAAGTCAGACTTGACTAATTCAAGCAATGACTTCTCCCCCTCTACTAAAAATAAATCATTCTCTTTTCTTCCTTTTTTAGAATGTAGGGAATTAATTAACTTTATTTGTTTATTCGTTAGCATCACTTGAAGAATCAATCAATTATCGGTTTTATTGTAGTTTGTTTTGGTCTTATTTCCTGCGGGAAATACCAAAGCTTCGAAATACCCTCTCCGGTTATAAATCAGGTTAATATGGTGGGTAATCGACTTATTTCTAAGTCTGAATTACGCTCAAATATCATCGGAGTGAAAAATTCATATCGTCGTTTATTGCCTGCAAAATTATACACTTATCTGGGCATTAAAAGGAAAAGAAAAGATTCTCTTCAAATAAAGCCTAGTTTTGTACAATTTTTCAAGTCTCCAAATCCAGTCTACACACTGGCTTGGCTTACCTCCAATCAGACTCAAATACAACGTTACTATAGAGAAAACGGTTTTCTGAAAGCACAAATTAATGCTAAGGTTGATACAAGTGGTCAACTTGTAAATGTTACTTTTGAGATAAACGAGGGTCGTCCTAGTTATTTCACGCGGGAGGATTCTATATCGGTTGATAACCCTATTTTAGCAGAACATGTCAATTCCTATATTAAAGAAAATAGTTTAATTCGTCCGCTAGGGAGACTTCAATTATCGTTAATCAAAAAAGAGAAAGAGCAATTGAGTCACCATTTAAGAAATGAAGGATATTACTATTTTTCGCCAGATGCGGTAGGAATTAGGTTAAATGATGTAAAAGATTCAACACTACAACGCATTTCCCTATATTTCAAAATACCGGAGTTTAAAAATCATGTTACTATTGCCAATTATGATCGTTTGTATCGGATTGGATTGCCCGAATTTGTTATTTCTGATCCTTTTGGGAATCCGGCAATTCGCCCCCCTTTAAAAGCTTTAAGTAAATTAATTAATCTAAAAGAAGATGACTTGTATTCGGTTGATTTGTTTAACCAAAGTTTAAAAAATATTTATTTGACCGATCAATTTAAGACTGTTTCAATTCGCTTTGATACAACAAGAACCCGCCTTTTCCCCCGCATAGAATTATTTCAAAATGAAAAATATAATTTTAGTTCAGAATTAGGAGGTAGCATTTTTAGAGGGATTCCTGGGCCCTTTTTAACAAATTCATTTAAGGTTAGGCGCTTATTCTCCAGTTTAGACTATTTTGATTTTTCTACGCGCATAGGATATGAGGCTCAATCTGGATTTATTAATACGACTGATACGCGTAATAATTTAGAATTGAACGTTTCTGCTTCCATTAACTTTCCTACCCTTTACTTACCTAAGCCGTTGGTAGGAAAATTTGGATCTTATTATGGCGCCAAAACCTCTATTGGTGTGGGTTTTGATTTTATAAATCGTCCAGAGTATCAGCGGACTAATTTGAATCTATTTCAGCGCTATACTTGGCAAAAAAGTGAATACAGTTTTTTTACTTTCTCCTTGGTCAACCTCAATTTATTAAATACGATTTACCCTGAGACCGCTACTTCGGAATCATTTAAGGCATATTTGGAAGATTTAAAAGATAAGGGAAATAACTTGTATCGAAGTTTTAATCCTAGCTTCGTAAGTAGTATTTCGTTTCAATATGTGTACCGAGACCTACTACCTAGCAATGAATTAAAGAATGGGAAAATTTTTCAAATTGGACTAGAGTCTGGAGGTTCGACATTGAATCTAATACCTAGTCATAAATTCAGTTTTGTAACAGATGTATTAAATAGTGGTCAGGATATACAGTTTTACCGTTTTTTACGCTTTAATTTCGATTATAGAAAGTATAAAATGCTTGGACGAAACCAGAAATCCCAAGTGGCCTTTAAACTAGTAGGTGGTGTAGCTTACGCCTATGGCGATGAAAATGACTACCAGTTACCCTATGAGAAGAACTTTTTTATAGGAGGTCCATCTAGTGTTAGAGCATGGAAACCGCGCCGTTTAGGCCCAGGATCCTATGTGTCTTCTTCGAACTTAGTGGAGCAGCCTGGTAGTATCTTATTGGAATCTTCCCTTGAATATCGATTTAAATTATTCCCTTTATTTGGTCAAATGAATGGCGCATTCTTCGTGGATGCAGGTAATGTCTGGAATATGACACAAGGAAATACGGATCCTACTACTCAATTTCATTTGCGTGACTTCTACAATCAGATTGCAGTAGGTACAGGTTTGGGGCTTCGTTGGGATTTCGATTTCTTCTTGTTGCGACTAGATTTAGCCACGAAAGTTATTAATCCGGCTAACCCTGTAAATCAAAAATGGGTTCTGCCACAAACTTCTTTCGAAGGAGGACAAAACCCAATTGAATTTAATATTGGTATTGGCTATCCTTTTTAAAGATTATTTACGTGCCATTACCTTGATTGCTTTCGCTACGATAGCTTCCGCATTTAAGCCATATTTTTCCATTAATTCGGCAGGCTTTCCAGATTCTCCGAAGGAATCATTCACCCCTACGAACTCCATTGGCGTTGGATGGTTCATTGCCAAATACTGCGCAACAGAATCACCTAATCCACCATTGTATTGGTGTTCTTCAGCTGTAACTACACATCCTGTCTTTTTAACAGAAGCTAAGATAGCCTGAACGTCTAATGGTTTAATCGTGTGGATATTAATTATCTCCGCTTTGATACCTTTTTCTAATAAAGCCTCAGCAGCTTGAATGGCTTCCCATACTAGGTGACCGGTCGCTAAGATTGTTACATCAGTACCCTCTACTAAATGCAAAGCTTTACCAATTTCAAATTTCTGATCTTCTGGTGTGAATACAGGAACCACAGGACGTCCAAAACGTAAGTATACTGGACCTTCGTAATCGGCAATTGCGATAGTAGCTGCCTTAGTTTGGTTGTAATCACAAGGATTAATTACTACCATTCCTGGTAACATTTTCATTAAACCAATATCTTCCAAAATCTGGTGCGTTGCTCCGTCCTCTCCTAGCGTTAAACCTGCATGTGAACAACAGATCTTTACATTCTTTCCAGAATAAGCCACTGATTGACGGATTTGGTCATAAACACGACCTGTTCCAAAGTTTGCAAACGTCGTTGCAAAAGGAATGAAACCACCTAACGTTAAACCAGCAGAGATACCAATCATGTTCGCTTCTGCGATACCTGTTTGGAAAAAACGCTCTGGACTATTCTTGATAAATCCTTCTAATTTTAATGAACCAATTAAATCAGCACATAATGCGACCACTTTAGGGTTATGCTGACTTAAATACTCCATACCTGCTCCAAAACCCGAGCGTGTATCCTTTTTTGTTTCGTAGGTAAATAATGCCATCTCTATCTAATTAATAATCGCCTAAAGTTTCTTCTAATTGCGCTAATGCGTCTTGTAATTGTTGGTCGTTAGGTGCTACACCATGCCATTTATGTGAATACATCATAAAGTCTACACCAGCACCCATTTCTGTTTTCATGATAATCATGATAGGAGATCCTTTTCCTAATTCAGCTTTGGCCTTAATTAGCGTATTTTGTATATCCACCGCATTATTACCGTCCATACGCATCACATTCCAACCGAATGCTTTGTATTTAGCCTCTAAATCACGGTTGCTCATTACTTTCTCTGTAGGACCATCAATTTGCTGTCCATTTTCATCAATGAAAGCAATCAAATTGTCCACCTTGTGATGAGGAGCATACATCGCAGCTTCCCATACTTGGCCTTCATTTTGTTCCCCATCACCCATTAAACAGAAAACGGTAGACTTGTCTCCATTTAATTTCTTTGCTTGAGCAGCACCGATGGCCACACTAAGACCTTGTCCTAACGAACCTGACGCAATACGAATACCTTCTAAGTGCTCGTGTGGAGTTGGGTGTCCTTGGAGACGTGTATCAATTTTTCTAAACGTAGCTAATTCAGCCGTAGGGAAATAACCACGACGCGCTAACACACTATAGATTAATGGAGAGATGTGACCATTGGACAAAAAGAATAAATCTTCATTCGTTCCATCCATATCAAACACTACTTTTCCTGCAGCATCTGTTTTCAGATTCATCGTGCTAAAATACAGATCCACTAAAAGATCTGTACAACCTAATGATCCACCTGGGTGACCGGATTGGCAACCGTGAACCATTCTTAAAATGTCTCTACGAACCTGAGAGCTGATTTTTTGTATTTCTTGTGTTTGCATGGTAGGTGATTAGTGAATTTGAGAACTATGGTTCTTCGTATCCACCTTTTCGATAATGTCAATAATAATTCCGTTTTCGTCGATGATAAATGTAGTTCTTGCTACACCCATATATTGCTTTCCGTACATCGATTTCTCTACCCATACACCAAAAGCTTCCGCTAATTGATGTTCAGGATCAGATAAAAGTGGGAAAGCTAAATTATATTTTGCTTTAAACTTGGTGTGAGAGGCGTTGGTATCAATACTCACTCCTACTACCTGAAAACCTTTGGCTTGAAGTGCCTCTAGATTTTCATTCAGATTGCAGGCCTGAGCAGTACAACCAGGTGTATTATCTTTGGGATAAAAATACAAGACTATTTTCTTTCCACTAGGGATAGCAAAATTGTTTCCGTCAGAGTCCACCATGGATATGGTAGGAGCTGCATTACCTATTTGTAGTTTCATATTATGAGATAGCTAATTCAAATAAGGGAGAACCCTCTAATGCCCCAGTTAATACATCGCCGATGGCAACAGGACCCACACCCGCAGGTGTACCGGTAAAAATATAATCCCCCGTTTTTAACGTAAAATACTTAGAGACTTCTTCTATCAGTTCTGCTACATTCCAAATCATCAACTCAGAATTTCCATCTTGAACTAATGCTCCGTTCTTATGCAACGTAAAATGAATAGGGTTTTCTAAAATAGCAGGTACAAAAGGCTGCATTGCACTAACAAAGGCAGAACCATTAAAAGCTTTCGCTTTTTCCCAAGGAAGTCCTTTTTCCTTTAATTTACTCTGTACATCTCTAGCTGTAAAGTCAATACCTAAGCCGTAAGAATCGATGTACTTGTGTGCAAATTTTGCTTCAATATTTTTGCCCACTTTGCCTATCCTAAATACTAGCTCAAGTTCGTAATGAACATCAGAGGAGAATTTAGGATAGTAAAAGTGACTATTTGCATCTATTAAAGCCGTATCTGGCTTTAAAAAGACCACCGGTTCAGTAGGCCTTTCATTCGATAATTCAGTAATATGATCTACGTAATTACGACCGATGCAAATAATTTTCATGGCTTATTTCAATACTTCTGATACTAAACGAGCGGCATCTTTTAATAAAACAGCTGAGAATACTTTCAAGCCAGAGTTATTAATGATCGCAGCACCTTCTTCTGCATTTGTTCCTTGAAGACGAACAATGATAGGGATATTAATCTCACCAATGTTTTTGTACGCTTCTACAACTCCATTTGCAACGCGATCACAACGAACGATACCACCAAAGATATTGATCAAGATTGCTTTTACATTGGGATCTTGTAGGATAATACGGAAACCAGCTTCAACTGTTTTCGCGTTTGCTCCACCCCCTACATCAAGGAAGTTAGCGGGATCGCCACCAGATAATTTAATAATATCCATAGTAGCCATCGCCAAACCAGCTCCGTTTACCATGCAACCTACGTTACCATCTAATTTAACGTAGTTAAGATCATTTTCAGATGCTTCTACTTCTAATGGATCTTCTTCTTCGATATCACGTAAAACCGCTAAGTCTTTGTGACGGAATAAAGCGTTATCATCTAAGTTTACTTTGGCATCTACCGCTAAAATTTTATCATCAGATGTCTTCAACACTGGGTTGATTTCAAACATAGATGAATCAGTCTCTACATAGGCACGGTACAATGATTGGATGAATTTAACCATCTCTTTCAAAGCAACACCGCTTAAACCTAAAGCAAAGGCTACCTTACGTGCTTGGAAGTCTTGTAGACCTACACGTGGATCGATCCATTCTTTAATGATTTTTTCTGGGCTATGCTCCGCTACCTCTTCGATGTCCATTCCACCTTCTGTACTTGCCATGATCACATTGCAAGCCTTAGCGCGGTCTAATAAGATCGATAAATAGTATTCCTTCGGCTCAGAATCGCCAGGATAATACACATCTTCAGAAATTAAAACTTTGTTAACTTTCTTTCCTTCAGGACCAGTTTGATGCGTAATTAATTGCATTCCCAATATTTGAGAAACGCGCTCTTTTACTTCATCTAAACTTTTAGCTAGTTTAACACCGCCCCCTTTTCCACGGCCACCCGCATGAATTTGAGCTTTAACAACAAACCATCCTGTACCAGTCTGAGCTTTTAATTGCTCAGCCGCTGAAATAGCGTTGTCAACAGAGTCAATCACAATTCCTTCTTGAATGCGCACTCCGTAACCTTTTAAGATTTCTTTCGCTTGATATTCGTGAATATTCATTTAGTAAAATTTTAATTTCGTGAAATTACTATTTATTTGCGTAAATATTAAATAACCAGTCATTCATTCGTATTTTCTAAAAAAAAGACAAAAAAATGTTAGAATTAAAAAATATTTCCAAAAGTTATGGAACTCAATTAATTCTAGACAACATCTCTTTACAAGTAAAGGAGTCTGAAATGGTCAGTATTTTAGGCCCATCGGGGTCTGGTAAAAGTACGCTTCTACAGATTATGGGCTTATTAATGAAAGCAGATTCTGGTCAGATATACTTAGATGGGATTGATTATGCTGCGCTATCAGAAAAAGATCAAGCTACATTCCGAAACCAGAAACTAGGTTTCGTCTTTCAGTTTCATAATTTATTAGGGGAGTTTACTTGTGAAGAAAACATCAAGTTCCCTTTATTCATCAAAGGTAGTAAACTGAATGAAGCTGATTTAGAACTATTCGATAAAATAGTCCTAACCTTAGGCATTCAACCCATTCTGCATAAATTACCCTCTCAAATATCAGGTGGAGAGCAACAGCGAGTAGCGGTTGCCCGCGCTTTGATTAATCGCCCTACCCTCTTGTTAGCGGATGAGCCCACAGGTAATTTGGATAATAAGAATGCAGAAACATTGTATGCCCTGTTTGTTGAATTAAAAGCGGTTTGGCAACAACGGATAATCATGGTTACGCACAATGAGAAATTAACCTCCCATTCTGATCAGGTTATTTATCTAAATTCCGGTAGAATCGAATAGAATTACTGCCAAAATGTCATAAATTTGCAATCTAAATTTCATTGATTGTAAAATGCAAGATTTAAAAGTACTGACGAAAGAAGAGAAAGAGGGTTTGGATGTTCCGAGAATTTCGGAGGATCAGGTGGCAGAGAATTCTTTTGGAAAAAAGGTCTATATCGAAAGTTATGGCTGTCAAATGAATTTTGCGGATTCAGAAGTCGTTACCTCTATTCTACAAGAAAACGGTTACGTTACGACATCTAACGTTAAAGAAGCTCATACCATTTTATTAAATACGTGTGCGATTCGCGAGAATGCGGAACATAAGATTCGCCATCGCTTGCAAGTATTCACTCATTTGAAAGCGAAAAATCCAGCATTAACTGTAGGAATTTTGGGTTGTATGGCGGAACGCTTGAAGACTAAGTTGATTGATGAGGAGAAAATAGTCGATTTAGTCGCTGGCCCAGATGCCTACCGTGATTTACCTGCCTTATTAGATGAAGTTTCAGATGGCCAAAAAGCCATCAACGTTTTCCTTTCTCGCGAGGAGACTTACGGCAACATCGAACCTGTTCGACTAAATTCAAATGGTGTAACTGCTATGGTCAGTATCATGCGTGGTTGCGACAATATGTGTACTTTCTGCGTTGTTCCTTACACGAGAGGACGCGAAAGATCACGTGATTTACCATCAATTATCGCAGAATGCGAGAAATTATTCCAGCAAGGTTACCGGGAAGTAACTTTACTAGGTCAAAATGTAGATTCCTATAAATGGACCTCTGAAGAGGGTCAATTGATCAATTTTGCCCAATTATTGGAAGCCGTTGCCTTAGTCAATCCTTTATTACGCGTTCGTTTTTCTACTTCGCATCCAAAAGATATCACAGACGAAGTATTGTATACGATGAAGAAGTACGATAATATCTGTAAAAACATTCACTTGCCGGCACAAAGTGGCAGTAATCGAATCTTAGATTTAATGAATCGTTCGTATACTCGGGAATGGTATCTAGATAGAATTAAGTCTATTCGGAATATCTTAGGTGAAGAATGCGGCGTTTCCCAAGATATGATTGCAGGATTCTGCACAGAAACCGAAGAAGATCACCAAGATACGTTGTCTTTATTAGCTGAAGTGGAATACGACTTTGGGTATATGTTTGCTTATTCTGAGCGACCAGGAACACCAGCCGAAAAGAAATTAACAGATGATGTGTCTGAAGAAGTAAAAATGCGTCGTCTACAAGAAATCATCGATTTACAACGCATACATTCAGCTAAACGCAATGAAATGTGGGTAGGTAGAAAGGTACAAGTTTTAGTAGAGGGAGATTCAAAAAAATCGAAACTTCATCACTTTGGTAAAATAGATTCAAATAAAGTAGTCGTTTTCCCTAAAGGAGACGAAGTTAAAGGAGATTATGTTTTTGTGAATGTAACTCATTGTACATCAGGAACTTTATTAGGTGAATTATGTTAGATAACAGTCATCTTGCTAGTATAAAAGCGCGTTTTGGGATCATTGGCAATGCTCCTGCTCTTTTGCGTGCCATTTCTGTAGCGGAACAAGTAGCCGCGACGGATATGACCGTATTGATTACAGGGGAAAGTGGATCAGGTAAAGAATCCTTTTCTAAAATTATTCATTCCCTTTCTAAGCGAAAGCATGGAGCCTTTATTGCGGTAAACTGTGGTGCCATCCCGGAGGGAACGATTGATTCCGAATTATTTGGGCATGAAAAAGGGTCTTTTACGGGAGCTATTGAAGCTCGCAAGGGATACTTTGAAGTAACAGACGGGGGAACTATTTTCTTAGACGAAATTGCTGAAATGCCCTTAGGTACTCAGGCACGCTTGTTACGTGTGTTAGAAAATGGGGAGTTTTACCGTGTTGGATCTTCTAAAGTACAAAAGACCAATGCACGCGTCGTTGCTGCCACGAATTTAAACTTACAGCAAGCGATAGAAAAAGGGAAATTTAGAGAAGACTTGTATTACCGTTTGAGTACGGTACCTATTTATGTCCCCCCTCTACGTGAACGTGGAGATGATATCGAATTACTTTTTAGGAAATTCACGACTGACTTTTCTGAATCGCATCGAGTAAAACCGATCATGCTGACGAAAGAAGCAAAAGATTTGCTTCAAAAACAGCGTTTCCCTGGTAACATTCGCCAATTAAAAAATCTAGCAGAGCAAATATCTGTTTTAGAATTAGGTGATCGAATCATTGATGAGTTGCAATTACAGTATTATTTGGACTTCAATGAGCCCAAATTAGGTAATTCGGTTGTCAAATCAGATGCTTTTTCCGGACCTGAGGGAATGAATGAACGAGAGATTCTGTATAAAATCTTGTTTGATTTAAAGCGAGATGTAACAGAATTGAAAAAGATATTATTGAAAGTAGTGGAATCTGATCAGTCCAAAGCGTACGAGATTCTACACGATAATATGTCCATCTTTGAAGACGTAAGAAATCATACAGAAGTAAGTAACCCTCCTGCTGGATTGTCTTTGCCCATACATACACAAGAGGAGACCAAGTTCACTGAAGAGCCTATCGATTCCAATTATGAGGAAATTATCTTGCCAGCTAATGATGTAACCCTATCTTTGGAAAAACAAGAAAAAGAAATTATCATTCGGGCTTTAAAGAAGAACAAGAATAAACGTAAGTACGCAGCTAAAGATTTAGGCATCTCTGAGCGAACTTTATATCGTAAAATCAAGCAATATGATTTGGAAGAATTGGATTAATCTGTGTGTTATCGTCGGGTCCTTCATTGGATTATCCTCCTGCTATAGTTTCAAAGGGGCTAGTTTAGACCCGAATTTGAAGACAATTCAGGTTAGTAATATACGAATGGAAACGGCTGGCGGACCCGCTAACCTTAGTTTAGAAATAAATGAAAAATTAAAAGAGTACTTTCAGCGTAATACCTCTTTAAAGATTAATAATAAGAATCCTGATCTGTTAATTGAGGGAAGTATTGTAGGGTATGAATTAACACCTCAGGCTCCTACTGGTGATGATAAGGCTGGCTTAAACCGTATAACTTTACGAGTTCAATTTCGGTTAACGAATCGTTTAGATGAGGACAAAAATTTCGAGCAAGAATTCTCTTTTTACCAGGATTTTCCGCAGAGCCAAACCTTGACACAGGTAGAAAAAGCCTTAATTCCTAAATTAGTGGATCAAATTATCTTAGATTTGTTTAATAAAATTGCGGGGGACTGGTAATATGGAAACGTCGAAAGCACAAAAGCTTTGGTTCTTATTGAACAAAATCGATCGAACAGATCAGTCTGAGCTGAATCTAGACAAGTCGTTATACCCCTATTTCTATTTATTACATTGGAATGAACGCTTTTCTATATTAAAACAACAAAAGGTTGCGCTTCAGTCTTCTCAACGCAGACAATACTTTGAGTCTATTTATGATATTTCTAGTGAAATGGAAGAAATACCAGAAATTATTCCTGCTGAAGAAATAAAAGCCCTACAAGATTCCCTTATTGATCAGTTTATTTTAAATCAGCCAACTTTGGCCAAACCAAAAAGAACTGATCTTGATGACGCGCCTCAGGAAGATTTAGCTGCCACCTCGTTTACCTTACCCCTATCTGAAACGGTAGCAATTCTGTTAACAAAGCAGGGGAAATATTTACAGGCCATTGAATTATATGAGAAGTTAAGTTTGATTAAACCTGAAAAAAGGCTTTACTTTGCATCTCGAATTTCTGAATTACAAAATTTACTAACAGAATAAATATGTTTACATTATTAATTTCATTGATTATTATCTTTTCTGCCTTATTAGTCGTACTTATTTTAGTACAAAACCCGAAAGGTGGTGGTATTAGCGGAGAATTTTCTTCTTCTGGAGCGACACAAATGTTTGGTGTTCAAAAGACGGGTGACCTAGTTGAACAATTAACTTGGGGATTCTCAATCGCTATTCTAGTATTGGTTTTAGTGACTAATTTCACTTTATCTGGCACAAAAGAAACAAGTACTTCTGTAAACGTAGAAAAAGCAGCTACTAAAACGGTACCTGTTGCTCCTGCTCCAGTAGCGCCTAAGCAATAGTTTTTATTTATATAGCCTTTTTAATACTGCCAAAATTTCAGCAATGAGTTTTGGCATTATTATTGTATGAGCCTTTGTACCATGTTCGCATGGATGTATAATCTCTAATTTAAAATTAAATTTATAACACATGTCAAATTTAAGTATTAAGCCCTTAGCGGATCGGGTTGTTGTAGAACCAGCTCAAGCTGAAGAAAAAACAGCATTTGGTATTATTATTCCTGACACAGCGAAAGAGAAACCACAAAAAGGAACAATCGTAGCGGTGGGAAATGGAAAGAAAGACGAGCCTATTACTGTAAAAGTAGGTGATTCAGTTTTGTACGGTAAATACTCTGGTACAGAAATCACTATTGACGGTAAAGATTACTTGATCATGCGCGAGTCTGACATTTTTGCAGTTTTATAATTTTAACAATTCATTAATTACAAAATCATATGGCAAAGGAATTATTTTTCGATAGCGAAGCGCGCGAAAAGATGAAAAGAGGGGTTGATACCCTTGCAAATGCAGTTAAAGTAACATTAGGACCTAAAGGTCGTAACGTAATCATTGATAAAAAATTCGGATCTCCTTCCATTACAAAAGATGGTGTTTCGGTAGCAAAAGAAATTGAATTAGAGGACGCTGTGGAAAACATGGGTGCTCAATTAGTAAAAGAGGTTGCCTCCAAAACAGCTGATCAAGCGGGTGACGGTACAACAACTGCTACTGTATTAGCTCAGTCCATCTACACAATTGGTTCTAAAAACGTTGCTGCTGGCGCTAATCCAATGGATTTGAAACGCGGTATTGAGAAAGCAGTAGATGCAATCGTTGCTGATTTGAAAAAACAATCTCGTGCGATCACCACTTCTAAAGAAATTGCTCAAGTAGCAACAATTTCTGCAAATAATGATTCTGAAATTGGTACGATGATTTCTTCAGCGATGGAGAAAGTAGGTCGTGAAGGTGTTATTACAGTAGAAGAAGCTCGTGGTACTGAAACTGAAGTAAAAACAGTAGAAGGTATGCAGTTTGATCGTGGATATTTATCTGCCTACTTTGTAACGAATACAGACAAAATGGAGGTTGAGTTAGAGAAACCATTTATCCTGATCTCTGAGAAGAAAGTTTCTTCTATGAAGGAATTACTTCCTGTATTAGAAGCGGTAGCACAAACAGGTCGTCCCCTATTGATCATCTCTGAAGATGTAGATGGAGAGGCTTTAGCTACTTTAGTTGTTAATAAAATGCGTGGTGCATTGAAAGTAGCTGCTGTAAAGGCTCCAGGTTTCGGTGACCGTCGTAAAGCGATGTTAGAAGATATCGCGATCTTAACTGGCGGTACGGTTATCGCAGAAGAAAGAGGTTTCAAATTAGAAAATGCTACCATCGAATATTTAGGTCAAGCAGAAAAAGTAATCATTGACAAAGACAATACGACTATTGTAAATGGTGCTGGATCTAAAGACAATATCGAGAATCGTGTAAATCAGATCAAAGCTCAAATCGAGAACACAACATCTGACTACGATCGTGAGAAATTACAAGAGCGTTTAGCTAAGTTATCAGGTGGTGTGGCTATTCTTTACATCGGTGCTGCTACGGAAGTAGAGATGAAAGAGAAGAAAGACCGTGTAGATGATGCTTTACATGCTACTCGTGCCGCTGTTGAAGAGGGTATCGTTGCTGGTGGTGGTGTCGCACTTATTCGCGCAATCCAATCATTAGATAAATTAAAAGGAGATAACGAAGATCAATTAACAGGTATCAACATCATCCGTCAAGCGGTTGAATCTCCATTGCGTACCATTGTTGCGAATGCAGGTGGTGAAGGTTCTGTAGTAATCAATGCTGTAAAAGCAGGAAAAGATGATTTCGGTTATAATGCACGCGAAGACAAATATGAAAATATGATCGCAGCGGGTATTATTGACCCGACTAAGGTTACACGTTTAGCATTGGAAAATGCAGCGTCTATCGCAGGATTGTTGTTGACAACAGAATGTGTGATTGCTGACAAACCTGCAAATGAACCAGCTCATGGACATGGCCCTGGTGGCGGTGGAATGGGTGGAATGATGTAATTTTAATTAGATTAATCCTTGAAAACTCCCCATATTTGGGGAGTTTTTTTTTGAATAAGAAAGTATGAAAAGAATTGCTATAGATATGGATGACGTTTTGGCTAAAACCACACACGTTATTATTGACCGTATTAATCAGATTGTAAATCAAAATTATACATACGAGGAGCTTTTAACTGGTAGTGCATCGGTTAAAGAAGAGTTTTATGGACATTATTTAGCCAATAACTCCTTTTTGTGGGAACCAGGTTTTTTTGAGCATATTCCAGTGAATGAAGATGCCATCGAAGTAGTTAAAAAATTATCGGAACGCTATGAAGTTTTCATCGTTTCAGCGGCCACTGAATTCCCTAATTCCTTAAAAGAGAAACTAGTGTGGATGGAAAAATATTTTCCTTTTATCACTTGGAAGCATATCGTTTTCTGTGGCCATAAACACATGATACAAGCCGATTATTTAATTGACGATCATGAAAAGAATCTACATACATTCACAGGAACTCCTCTCCTATTTACAGCTCCACACAACTTACATATTACTGATTTCAAGCGAGTAAATAATTGGAAAGAAGTAGAAAAGTTATTGTTAGATTAATGAAGAAAGCTCGATTTAGTATTGGTATTTTATTTTTTATCTGTGGTTTAAATTTCGCCACTTGGGCTACGCGTATTCCAGATTTCAAATCGTTTTTAAATCTTTCAGATGCACAATTAGGAACAGTTTTGATGGGTTTACCTATTGGTTCTTTGGTCTCATTACCTATAGCGGGTTGGTTACTGACTAAGTATGCTTCGCGCTGGATTTGCCTGATGGCTGTTGCCATGTATTTGATCGTGATTCCTGGACTAAGTTTAATGAGTTCGCCGATTACCTTATTTATAGGTCTTTTCTTTTTTGGAATGGCAGGAGATATTATGAATATAGCGATGAATACCCAGGTTGTCAGTTTAGAGGCGAAAATGAATAAAATAATCATGTCGTCTTTTCATGCTATTTTCTCATTAGGATTAATGGCAGGAGCCTTTATAGGTGGCATATTAGAAAAAGAGCACTTTACAACAACGGAACATTTTAGTATAGTGGCCTTATCTAACATTTTATTAATACCATTCAGTTTCCCGAATCTGCTAACAGATAAACCAATACAGGATGAGTCTAAACAAAAATCCTCTATCTTAAATTTAGGGCCGTACCTGATAATTCTATCTTTTATCGCTTTCTGCGGTATGTTATGTGAGGGGGCTATGGCGGATTGGATCTCCTTATATTTCAAAGAATACAGCCCTGACTCACCGTTCCCTATTACGATTGGTTTTTCATTCTTTGCTGCGGCGATGGTATTAGGGCGTTTTTTAGGTGACAAAATTTCCTTAAAATATGGCGTATCAAACATATTGATCTTAAATGGTATTTTGATAGGCGTGGGCATGTTGCTCACACTTTTATTCTCCTCCATTTACCTTAAAATAGGAGGTTGTTTTTTAACTGGAATAGGAATATCAACTATTGTCCCCTTAATCTATTCGCAGGCGGGAAATCAAAAGGAAATTATGCCATCCATTGCGATTGCTGGTGTTTCAACAATTGCTTATGTAGGATTTTTGTTAGGGCCGGTTTTAATTGGCTACCTATCTGATTTTGTTGGATTGGATAAAGCCTTATTTCTAATTGTGGTTTTAGGGTTCTTAGCGGCGTTTATTTCCAAAACTTGGGCAAATAAAAAATGATCATCGAATACAGGAAACCTTCTTCGGCCTTAGCGCCATTTGTAGACCATTTGTGGGAGAAACAGGTGGAAGAGGGAGGTGTTATACCCTATGATATTGAAACTATTTTTCCAGAAGACCAAACTGTATTGACGTATTCTTTTGGTAAAGAATACTATCGGTCGCATGCTACCGTAGAAAATTTCGAAGCGATTAATGGTGTTCAATTGGAGGGTTTGCATCAAGCACCTAATTTCTACAAACACCAACCTGGTATTCATATTTTTGGTGTAAAATTTCGAGTAGGAGGTCTATTTGCTTTCTTACCCTCTCCTATTTCGGAAACAAATAATAGGAGTTCTGACGCGGATACGCTTTTGACAGAACTCCCATCATTAGATCATACAATCAATTTTGATCAACGTTGCGAAACAATAGAGGCCTACTTATTAAAGAATATACTTGAAAAACAGGCTAAAAAGTATTTAAAATTATTATTAATGCTTCAAGAGCTAGATGCCGATTCTAGTGCAATGCCTAGTTCTTATAAAACGCTTTCTAGACTATTTCAAGAAGTGATTGGTATTAGTCCCAAAGAATACGTTCAAATCAAACGAATCAATCAATCTTTGGCCTTATTCGCTTCGTCGAAAGACATTAAAAGTCAGGATTTAGCGGATCAATTAGGTTATTATGATTCTGCTCATTTTATCAATGAATTCAAAAAGTATACTGGTAAAACACCTAAGAGCCTCAAGAATAGTCTTTTTGACATGAAAGATTCGGAATTCATTGATGAGTTTAAGCAATACATTTCTCCTGAGCATTTGCTTCATTATACCTCGATTTTTCACAAGAATTCATAATTGTCCTTTTTTTACAATTTATATCACATAAAAATTTCTAAATTTTGTGTGGAACAAATATTATTATGAATAAACACGTTATTTTTTGGTCAATCACGGTTGGTTTAGGCGGCCTTTTATTTGGAATGGACGTTGCAGTCATTTCAGGAGCAGAGCTAGCTATTCAACATTTGTGGCACTTAAATTCATTTACGCACGGATTAGCCATAGCTGCTGCTTTATATGGTACCGTAATAGGTGCTGCATTAGGTGGAATTCCTGCAGATTTATTCGGCCGTAAAAAGACTTTATTTTGGATTGGGTTAAGCTTTTTTATCTCGTCTATCGGAGCTGCAATCGCACCTGACGTCAATTTATTTATGTTATTTCGATTCTTAGGTGGCTTAGGAATTGGTGCATCATCCGTGGTAGCTCCTATTTATATCTCAGAAATTGCTCCTGCAAAGCATAGAGGCAAATTAGTCATCTCTTTTCAACTAAATATCGTTCTTGGTATTTTGATTGCTTACGTCTCTAATTACTTCATTCAAGGGTTGGAAAACGATTGGCGAATTATGTTAGGTGTTGTATCTCTTCCATCCCTTTTATTTTCCATTCTAATATTATTAACACCTGAAACTCCTCAGTTTTTATTGCTTAAGCGCAATGATTTAGCAGGGGCACGTAAGGTTTTAGAATTAGCAGATCCTAATCCAGAAGAGACGATTGAACGTATTCAAAATAATGCAAAACAAAGCACGGAGAAAGAGCGCCTGTTTTCAGGGAAATATGTTTGGCCTTTGACCTTAGCCTTTCTATTTGCCTTTTTCAATCAGATGTCAGGCATCAACGCTATTATCTATTACGCTCCAAGAATCTATGAATTAACAGGTTTAGGAAAGGAAAGTGCGTTGTTGTCTACAGCAGGTATCGGTATTGCTAATTTGTTATTCACCTTATTAGGTTGGTATTTAATTGATCGTGTGGGCCGTCGAATATTAATGTATATTGGATCAATTGGCTATATCGTTACACTAAGTTTAATAGCTTACGCATTTTTCACCGAATCCTACACGTTTGTTCCTATTTACATATTTGCTTTTATTGCGTCTCACGCTATTGGCCAAGGGTCTGTAATTTGGGTATTTATTTCTGAGATTTTCCCTAATTCTGTACGAGCATCAGGGATGGCTTGGGGGTCATTAACCCACTGGGTTTTTGCCGCATTAGTCGCTAATTTCTTTCCTCTATTTACTGAAAATTATGGTGGCGAACTCATCTTTGGCTGTTTTGCGGTGATGATGGTGGCACAATTAGCCTATGTAGCCTTTATGATGCCAGAGACGAAAGGGGCAAATTTAGAAGACATTGAAAAACAAGTAATCATGCATTAATGGTATTACTATGATATATTTCGATCCTAACAGCAGTAAACCAAAGTACCAACAATTAATTGATGGTATCATTGATGGAATTAATTCCGGCTTATTAGAGCATGGAAAACAATTGCCTTCTATCAACAAGGTAGCAAGTGAGTTCAATATGGCACGTATGACCGTTACGAAAGCCTATGATGATTTACGCGAAAAAGGATTGATTAGTTCCCACCACGGTAAAGGTTTCTATGTATCGAGTACGAATACTAAAAATGCCTTGCGTGTGTTCATCTTAATGGATGCTTTGACTCCCTACAAAGAGATTTTGTATGACAGTATCATTCAAAATTTAGGTGAAGAAGTAAGTCATAACTTATTTTTCCACTACCACGACATCGAGTTGTTTGAGGAGTTAATCACCAACAATTTGGGAAAATACAACCACTACATTATTCTTCCCCACTTTAATAAGAGTGTAGCCAGAATCGTTTCAAAAATACCGAAAGACAAACTATTAGTACTTGATATTAATATCAAAGAATTTAGTGATGACTATTCAATTCTATACCAAAACTTTGAATCGAATATTTACCAAGGTTTAAGTTCTTCTTTAGAAAAGGTAAAAAAATACCAGCAGATCAATCTAGTTTTAAGTTCAAAAAGTTTCCAGTATACGCCAGATGGAATCATTCAAGGATTTACTCAGTTCTGCACTGAAAACAACTTAGAATTCGATATTATCCCTGATTTAGATGACGATTACGAACTACAAGTAAATCAGGCCTATATCGTCTTCAGGGAATACGATTTAATCAAGATGATTAACTGGACTACAAAGAATAAATTAAAGGTCGGAAAAGACGTAGGAATCATTTCCTACGATGATACCCCTTTAAAGGAAATCATTGCCGAAGGCATATCTGTCATTTCAAATGATTTCAAGAAAATGGGGGAACGAGCTGCTCAAATGATCATTAATCGGGAGAAAGGGCGCGAGTCTAATGAATTCTATTTTATAGATAGAGGTTCCTTATAGATCTAAGTGAACATTAAGCCAACCTGCATCCATCTTAACTCCTAAGGTGTTATAGAAATCAATCGCAGGTTGATTCCAATCCAACACTTGCCACATCATTCCGGTGCATTTTGTTCGCTTTGCTTCTTCAATCGCTTCCATAATTAAACGCTTACCTAATCCTTTGCCTCTGAAACTTTCCTTGATATACAAATCCTCTAAATAGAAACGTCTACCCTTCCAAGTCGAGAAGCGGTAATACCAAAGAGAAAATCCGCCTAATTCTCCATTTAAATAAATGAGATTTGCGAAAAATAAAGGATTATCAGAAAATCCACCAGCTAAATAATCGTCTATCGTAGAACTAACTTCTTCTGGAGCCTTTTCAAAAATGGCTAATTCCATCACTAAATCTCGGACTAAGCTAATATCTTCATTCGTAGCTCTACGTATTTCTATCTTATCCATTGATGGCTCTCAGTTTAGATAATAAGGTTAAAAAATCTTCCGGAAACTCTTGTTCAAATTGCATAAATTCGTTCGTGGTAGGATGAATAAATCCTAAGGAATAGGCATGCAAGGCTTGTCTAGGACATATTTTAAATGAATTATCAATAAAAGCTTTATATCCTGCCATTGATGACATATACCGTATTTTATCACCACCATAAGTAACATCAGAAAACAAAGGGTGACCAATCGATTGAAAGTGAGCCCTAATTTGATGAGTTCTTCCCGTTTCTAGTTTAAATTTCACAAAAGACGCAAAACCAAAAGTTTCCATCACCTCATAATGCGTAATTGCAATTCTGCCGTACTCAGAATCTTCTGGAAAAATGGCTTGAATCTTACGGTCTTTCGGACTTCTACCTATTTTACTGCGTATGGTCCCTTTTAATTCTTTAGGAACGCCCCAGCAAATCGCATAATAGGTTCTTTCGATGCTATGTTCAAAGAATTGTTGACCTAAAAAATTGAGAGCAAATTCTGTTTTACCAATGACTAAAATACCGGAAGTATCTTTATCGATCCGATGCACCAGACCGGGGCGAATGTCTTTTTGACCTGGGAGATTTTGGCAATGAAATAATAAACCATTCACAAGAGTTCCAGACCAATTACCTTGTGCAGGATGCACCACCATTCCGGGAGACTTATTGACCAAAATCAATTGTTCATCTTCGTAAATAATATCAATCGGGATATCTTCTGGATAAACTTCTTTATCGCGTGGAGGAGTTGCAAATGATACAGAAATCGTATCTAAAGGCTTAACGCGGTAATTTGACTTGATCAATCCTCCATTTACTTTCACAGACCCCGCATCGATGCCCACTTGAATCTTATTGCGACTAGTACCCGCAATTTTAATCATCAAATATTTGTCGATTCTGAGTAATTGCTGACCTTTGTCAACGGTGAAATTAAAATGCTCAAATAAATCATCTTCCTCTTCGGAATCAGGAGCATTCATTTCTGGATCGATGGACATAGCAAATTTCGAATTTAACGCGTTACACTTACCGTCTCCAATAGAAGAGATATTTGATGAATGTTGGAATTCAAAAGGAATTCAGGTGTTTGTCAAAAGAGACGACCTCATCCATCCCATCATATCGGGAAATAAGTGGCGCAAATTAAAAAATTATCTCCAAACCTTTTCATTTAGTACCCATTCTGGCCTATTAAGTTTTGGTGGAGCGTACTCTAATCACCTGTATGCCCTAGCCTTCGCTGGTCACTCTCTCGGAATTCCGACAGTTGGAATTATTCGCGGTGAAGAGTTAACTACAGGAAGTAATGCCTTTTTAAGCCAAATGAATGATTGGGGAATGCAATTGCATTTTATCTCCAGAACAGTCTATCGTTCTAAAACTATTCCGCTAGAATATGAAAAATACGCTGTCATTGCGGAGGGTGGATTTGGCGAATTAGCGATTCAAGGGATGGAAATTCTTGTTGATGAGCTTCCTGCCTGTGATTTAATTTATACGGCAGTAGGAACGGGAGCTACAGCTATAGGAATCGCAAAGCACTCTGAGACATCGGTAATTGGCGTATTGACACTAAATAATCGTTCAGAAATAGAATCGCATTCATTGCCTACCAATTTGAGCATTGAAGATGCCTATGTGTTTGGTAAATATGCTAAACAGAATGATGAATTAGATTTGTTTTGTGCTGAATTTCATCTGCAACACAGAATTTCCATAGAACCTATCTATACAGGTCGTATGTTTTATGCTTTATTTGATCACATAAAAAATGGCCACATAGCTCCGAATACGAAACTAGTGGCCATCCATACCGGAGGAGTTAAATAACACTATCCTACCGAACCTTCTAATGAAATAGCTAGCAGCTTTTGCGCTTCCACGGCAAATTCCATCGGTAATTGATTCAATACTTCTTTGGCATATCCATTAACAATTAAAGCAATCGCAGTTTCGGTACTTAAACCACGCTGGTTGCAATAAAAGATTTGATCCTCCCCAATTTTGGAAGTAGTCGCTTCATGTTCAACAGATGCCGTATTATTCTTTACCTCTAGATAGGGGAATGTATGTGCACCGCACTTATCTCCTAGCAATAAGGAGTCGCATTGTGAGAAATTCTTAGATCCATCCGCTTTTCTAGCCACTTGAACTAAACCGCGATACGAATTCTGAGAGAATCCTGCCGAAATACCTTTAGACACAATACGGGACTTAGAATGCTTTCCTAAGTGAATCATTTTAGTACCTGTATCAGCTTGTTGGTAATTATTAGTTACCGCAACAGAGTAGAATTCACCAATCGAATAATCCCCTTTTAAGATAACTGAAGGGTATTTCCAAGTCACAGCAGAACCAGTTTCTACCTGAGTCCAAGACAACTTTGAATGCGCACCATCACAAATTCCACGTTTTGTAACGAAATTATAAATACCCCCTTTTCCTTCTTTATCGCCAGGGTACCAATTTTGTACCGTTGAATACTTCACTTCAGCACCCGCATGCACGTAAATTTCTACCACCGCAGCATGCAATTGATTTTCATCGCGCATCGGCGCTGTGCAACCCTCTAGATACGAAACATAGGATTCATCTTCCGCCACGATCAGGGTACGCTCAAATTGACCAGTACCTGATGCATTGATACGGAAGTAGGTTGATAATTCCATTGGGCAACGGACGCCTTTGGGAATATAACAGAATGATCCATCTGAAAATACTGCACTATTTAACGCAGCAAAGTAATTATCCTTAACGGGAACAACGGATCCTAAATATTTCTTGATTAATTCTGGATGTTCTCTAACAGCTTCTGAAATAGAACAAAAGATTACCCCTTTTTCTGCCAAAGTCTCCTTAAACGTTGTCGCTACTGATACAGAATCGATAACAGCATCCACAGCCACGTTTGACAGACGCTTTTGTTCGTCTAATGAAATACCTAATTTCTCAAAAGTTCTACGTAATTCAGGATCAATCTCGTCCAATGAATTCAACTGCTTCTTTTGAACAGGTGCTGAATAATATTTCAATTCATCGTATTTCGTAGGAGTATACAATAGATTAGCCCAATCTGGTTCGGCTAACGTTCTCCAGTAACGGTATGCGGATAATCGCCATTCCAACATCCAATCAGGTTCATTCTTTTTCTCAGAAATAAAATGAATGATTGATTCGCTTAAACCTATAGGAGCTTCGTCTGTCTCGAAATGAGACTCAAAACCGTACTTATAATCGGTTGAAGTTACTTCTTGTAAAATATCGTCTACTTTCTCTGCCATCATTTTGCATTTAGACTACAAAATTACAAAAGGATTTTGGAGAAAAATAGACTTAGTTTAGAATAAATCTAAACAACTAAAATAAAGGCGTATTTCTGATCAGACTTTCTTCCAAAGAAATAAAAGTTTCTGTTCGTTGAATTCCCGTAACGCGTTGAATCTTATCATGTAATACTTCGCGAAGATGTTGGGTGTCGCGGCAGATAATTTTGGCAAAAATGGAATAAATACCGGTGGTATAATGAATATTAACCACTTCAGGGATCTGTTCTAACTGTTTGGCCACATCTTCATATAAACTACTCTTATCTAAATAGATGCCTAAAAATGCGGTAATGTCCCACCCTATTTTCGAATAATCAATGAGTAATTGCGCTCCTTTTACAATTCCTAAAGATTCCATCTTTTTCATACGTACGTGAACCGTACCACCAGATACATCTAAGCGTGAACCGATTTCCGTGTAGGGAAGATTCGCGTCTTTCACTAAAATTTCCAGTATCTTATAATCTAGAGGATCAAGCTCAAACTTCTTTTCCATTGAATTTTCGTAATTATTTCAGGTTCGAATTAAAAATTATGCAAAAAAAGACATTTATTTTTGAAAATTTTTGAAAAATAAAAAATCTCCTTCTATATTTGTCCTACTAATTATTGCAAAGGTAATAATTTTCACTGTAGGGTGATGAAATTGGCAGACGTGCCCTCCTGTCTCGGGGGTGGTGAGTTCAGGATAAACGCTTCATAATGGGTTGACCACTAAATCAGTTCTGTGTCGCGGCTAACTGCACCTTGGAGGTTCGAATCCTTCTCCTACAGCATTTTAATTAATTTGGTTTTTAGTTTGTTGATGAAGTGTAATGTTAAAAGCAATCTTATTTTAGGATTGCTTTTTTTATTGAATTACAAATCTATATATTTGATAGACAAACTAGTTTTACCATTTAACCCCTAACATTATGTCATTAAGATTAGGAGATATCGCACCAGATTTCAGTGCAGATACAACATTAGGCCACATTAACTTCCACGAATTCATTGGTGATTCTTGGGTATTGTTATTCAGTCACCCAGCCGATTTCACTCCCGTATGTACCACTGAATTAGGTAAAACGGCTCTTTTAAATAGTGAATTCCAAAAGCGTCACGTGAAGCCCATCGCCATTTCAGTAGATAGCTTAGAATCCCACCATAAATGGGTGCCAGATATTGAGGAAGTAAATTCAGTTAAAATGAATTTCCCTATTATCGCAGATCCTGAGAAAAAGGTGGCATTATTATACGATATGATTCATCCGAATGCTTCCGAAAAAGCAACCGTTCGTTCTGTTTTTGTCATTGGACCAGATAAGAAAATCAAATTGACGTTAACCTACCCTGCTTCAACGGGACGTAACTTCACGGAAATTTTGCGTGTGATTGATTCCTTACAATTAACAGCGAATTACCAAGTGGCAACACCTGCTGATTGGGTTAATGGTGACGATGTGATTATCGTACCAGCCGTATCGAATGAAGACGCGGTAGCTAAATTCCCGAAAGGCTTCACTTCTGTAAAACCTTATTTACGCAAAACACCTCAACCGAATTTATAGTAGGTTAAAACTCATCTTAAATGCCAAAATTCATTACAGGTGGATTTTGGCATTTTTTATATTAAAACCGTATTTTTGTAGCTCATTAATATAATCCGCATGTTATCAACGATTAATTTTACTTCTACTGCTGCCTATAAAGCACTCTTATCAGATCAAACTCGTTTAGCATCTACTACGATTGCTGAATTATTTAAAGGGGATGCTTCAAGACAAGCTTCTTACAGCCAAACATTTAATGGCATATTTTTTGACTATTCAAAAAATCTAATCGATGCAAAGGCTTTTCAATCTTT
Organism: Aquirufa esocilacus; assembly: GCF_042715595.1. NCBI lineage: Bacteria > Pseudomonadati > Bacteroidota > Cytophagia > Cytophagales > Flectobacillaceae > Aquirufa > Aquirufa esocilacus. The sequence goes on from NZ_JBBKXX010000001.1 coordinate 888,168, forward strand.
ACTTCAATTAGCCAAAGAATGTGGTTTAGAGGAAGCCATCAAAGCGCAATTTTCAGGGGATAAGATTAATCAGACTGAGGGTCGTTCCGTTTTACATACAGCTTTAAGAGCTAAATCATCCGCTTCAATCAAAGTAGATGGAGAAGATATTATCCCTAAGATTCAAGCGGTCAAAGCACAGATGAAAGAATTTTCTGAGAAAGTCATCTCAGGTGCTTGGAAAGGGTTTTCTGGCAAAGAAATTACGGATGTAGTAAACATTGGTATTGGTGGATCTGACTTAGGTCCCGTCATGGTGACTGAAGCCTTGAAACCATATAAAACAAGATTGAATGTGCACTTTGTGAGTAATGTGGACGGAACGCACATTGTAGAGACATTAAAGAAAGTGAATCCAGAAACAACCTTATTTTTAATTGCTTCTAAAACATTCACCACACAAGAGACGATGGCCAACGCTTTCTCTGCTCGAGATTGGTTCTTAGCAGCAGCTAAAGATAACGCGGCTGTTGCTAAACATTTTGTGGCTTTATCTACGAATACAAAGGCTGTGGCTGAATTTGGTATTGATACTGCGAATATGTTTGTGTTTTGGGATTGGGTAGGCGGTCGTTATTCCTTATGGTCTGCGATTGGATTATCGATCTGTTTATCTATTGGATACACACAGTTCGAGGCATTATTAGCAGGTGCTGAAGCTATGGATAGCCATTTTGCTTCAGCTTCCTTTGAAAGTAATATTCCTGTGATCTTGGGATTGTTGGGTATTTGGTATGTAAATTTCTTCAAGGCGCCTACGCACGCTATCTTGCCTTATGACCAATATATGCACCGTTTTGCAGCCTATTTCCAACAAGGAGATATGGAATCAAATGGAAAGACAATTGATCGTTCTGGCAAGCGTGTTAACTATGCAACAGGTCCAGTTATTTGGGGAGAGCCAGGTACAAACGGCCAACACGCTTTCTACCAGTTGATTCACCAAGGGACACAATTAATTCCAGCTGATTTTATTGCCCCAGCAGTAACGCAAAATAAAATAGGTAATCACCATACTTTATTAATGTCTAATTTCTTTGCGCAAACAGAAGCATTAATGAATGGTAAGTCGAAAGAAGTAGTTGTTGCTGAATTACAGAATGCTGGTTTGAGCGAGACTGAAATTGAGAAATTAGCACCATTCAAAGTGTTTGAAGGAAATAAGCCAACTAATTCATTCTTGGTAAAACAAATTGATCCAGCTACCTTGGGTTCTCTAATTGCCATGTACGAACACAAGATATTTGTCCAAGGCGTTATTTGGAACATCTTTAGCTACGACCAATGGGGTGTAGAATTAGGAAAGCAATTAGCTAATTCGATCTTACCAGAATTAGAGAATGACGAGAAAATTCATTCCCATGATTCTTCTACGAACGGATTGATCAATCAATTCAAAGCTTGGAGATAATTAGGCTTTTAATAAAGCAATCAATTCAGAGATGGAGAGCAGGTTCTGTTCTCCATTTTTCATGTCCTTTACATTCGCTTTACCCTCTTTCAATTCAGACTCCCCTATCACAGCGACATAAGCGATTTTCTTTTTATCGGCGAATTCAAACGACTTCTTGATTTTGGCAATATCTGGATAAACCTCTGCAGGAATTCCCGCTTTGCGTAATTCATTGGACATACCTAAACTAGCTTTGCGTCCAGTCTCATCGAAATAGGTAAATAGAATGGCACTTGCACTAGTTGCCATTTCAGGGAAAAGCTTTAATTCTTCCATGACATCCAAAATACGTTCGATACCAAAAGAGATTCCCACGCCTGACATATTAGGCAAACCAAAAGAACTCGTTAAATCATCATAACGACCTCCGCCCACAATAGATCCAAAAGGAAGGTCAACCGCTTTACCTTCATAGATTAAACCCGTATAATAGCTCAAGCCACGCGCTAATTTATAATCAAACACAAGATTATCGGAGGAGAATCCATTGGTTTCTGATAAAGATAAAACCTCTTTAATTTCTGCCAAACCTTGTAAACCTGTGGCATTCGTGTCAAAAAACGCAGTTAATTTGGCGATTTTCTCTTCATTCGATCCCTCGAACAAAACTAAATCTTTAATAGACTCTGTCTTATCATCTGTAAATCCATTCTGAATCAATTCCTTCGCTACATTCTCCCAACCAATCTTATCCAGTTTATCTAAGGCAACGGCAAAGGCTACAAAACGTGCACTTTCCCCTAAGCTATCTACGATACCCGCTAAAATTTTACGTGAGTTTATGTATAAGTTAACCCGAAGTTTCAATGAATGGAATATTGATTGAAATAAGGCAATAAGCTCTGCCTCATTTACTAAGGAATCGGAACCAATAATATCGGCATCGCATTGATAGAACTCGCGGTAGCGACCACGTTGTGGACGATCCGCTCTCCAAACCGGTTGAATTTGGTAGCGACGGAATGGAAAGGCTAAGTCATTTCGATTCATGGCTACAAAGCGGGCAAAGGGTACCGTTAAATCGTAGCGAAGACCTTTTTCAGAAATTTTAGAAGTTAATGATTTAGAACCAGCCTCGATATCTGAAGCTGAAACTTTGGACAAATAATCACCACTATTTAATATTTTAAATAATAATTGATCACCCTCTTCACCATACTTACCCGTCAAGGTAGACAAGTTCTCAATGGCTGGCGTTTCGATTGTTTGAAAGCCAAATCCTTGAAAATGAGTCTTTATGATGTCAAATACGTAATTACGTTTTGCCATTTCTGTAGGACCAAAATCCCTTGTACCTCGTGCGTTTGCTGGTTTCTGCATATTTCTAAAAAAACAAATTTAATTAATTATGCTATAATATTTTTGATAATAGTCGATTTTAGCTATTTTTGCAAACCAAATTATCAAAGACATGGCAGTAACTAGACTAAAACGTAAAGACAGAAGAAATAAAGCAGTAGCTAACAACAAGGTTGCAGCTATCAAAATTTTAAAAGCAAGACCTATCATCAAGTTAGTTGATGTAGAAGCTATTAAAGCTAGCTTTGCTAAATAAGAATTATATTCTTTATATTTAAACCGGTTTATGCCGGTTTTTTTATGCTTAATCCAATCCTATTCAACAATGAAAAAGACATTATTAATAATCTCAGCCCTACTTTTGTGTTCAGCAACAGTAGCACTCGCACAAGATCATCGTCACGTAAAAGTAAATCCAACCAACCCTAACGACACGGAATATTGGGAACCAAGCATTACAGTCGTAACACCTGGAGCTATTCCATCCGATGCGATCGTTTTATTTGATGGTAAAAATTTAGATAATTGGGAATCAGCAAAAGATGGCTCTCCTGCAGCTTGGAAAGTAGCTGATGGAAAAATGACCGTAGTTGGTGGCAAAGGAAATATCTCTACAAAAGAGAAATTCACGAACTATCAATTGCACATCGAGTGGCAATCCCCTATCGAACCTGAAACGTTGAAAAGCCAAGGAAAAGGAAACAGTGGTGTATTCATGCAAGGAATGTATGAAGTTCAAGTGATGAACTCGTATCAAAACCCGACATACCGCAACGGTCAAGCAGGCGCAATATACAAGCAAACACCTCCTTTAGTAAATGCTACTTCTAAAATGGGCGATTGGAATACCTACGATATCATTTATACCGCTCCCGTATTTACTACGAATGGGGGAATTGAAACGCCGGCCTATGTAACAGTAATTCACAATGGCATTGTAGTTCAAAACCACACCAAAATTCAAGGTACGACTGAATATATTGGACAACCTTTAAATCCAGTTCACGGACCAGGACCCATTAGCTTACAAGATCACGGAAACGCGGTAAGCTTCCGTAATATTTGGTTAAGAAAAATGTAATTAATTTCTTAATTTTGAAGGGAAGGTTTTAAACATAAAAGCCTTCCCTTTTTTTGTTTCTATGAAATACATCATTAGCTGGGTTTTACGATTTATCCCGAGAAAATTCATTCAATTATTTGCCCACAGACTTATCAAAATATACAGTATTTTCTTAACCGGGAATAAGGTTTATTGTCCCGTTTGTGACCATTCTTTTCGTCATTTCCTGCCCTACGGTCGATTGACACCTCGGGAAAATGCCCTTTGTCCATCCTGCTTAAGTTTAGAGCGTCATCGGTTGATGTATTTGTATCTGAAGAATGAGACATCGTTTTTTACAGAAAAGCCTAAATTATTACATATCGCTCCGGAATATTGTTTTATCGAACGTTTTGAGAAGCATTTAGGCGATCAATATATTACAGCTGATATCGAAAGCCCACTGGCAAAAGTAAAAATGGATTTACATGATATTCCATTTGAAGACAACACATTTGATGCGGTATTCTGTAATCACGTGTTAGAACATGTAAATGACGATGTGCGTTGTATGCAGGAAATCAGAAGGGTATTAAAGCCGACTGGTTTTGCTTTATGCCAAAGTCCACAAAGATACGATCTGGCAACGACCTATGAAGATGCCAGCATCACAGATCCACGGGAACGCGAAATTCATTTCCTACAAGACGATCATTTGCGCATCTATGGACGTGATTATGGTACACAATTAGAAAAGTCTGGATTTACAGTAGAACCCATTAATTTAATAGAGAAATTAGGTTTGTCAGAAAGCCAAAGAATGGCATTGCCACTAGAAGAGATTATTTACGTTTGTCGCAAATAAGATGAGATATACTCCATTTTCAGTTGAATTATTTAAAAAGAATCGGGCCAAATTGTACGCACAATTACCCCCTAAATCAATCGTGGTTGTTAGTTCCAACGACATCATGCCCACGAATGCCGACGGGACAATGGGATTCAGACAAAACAGTGATTTGTTTTACTTATCCGGTTTAGATCAAGAGGAAACCTTTTTGATCTTGTATCCAGATGCTCCAGAAGCACAATGGAGAGAAATCGCCTTTGTTCGCGAGACATCTGAATTGATTGAAATTTGGGAAGGACATAAATATACCAAAGAAGAGGCAACTCAAACTTCCGGGATTAAGAACATCCAATGGTCGTCTAATTTTGAGCAACTTTTAAAAACACTTGTTTACTCCGCAAATCATATCTACTTAACTGATAATGAGCACTTACGTAATGCTTCAGTGGTTCAGACACAGAATGCGCGCTTAGGTATAAATATCCGAAATACGTATCCAAATCATGCGATAGGTCGCCTTGCTCCTATTTTGAGTGATTTACGCATGCTAAAGGAGCCTGAAGAATTGCAAGCCTTACAAGTCGCTTGCGATATAACAGATAAAGGATTCAGACGCGTATTGAATTTCACTAAACCAGGTGTAACTGAATACGAGATTGAAGCAGAATTTATTCATGAATTCACGCGCAATCGATCAGAAGGTTTTGCTTATACTCCAATTATTGCTTCTGGTGCTAACGCGTGCGTGCTACATTACATTGACAATGCACTTCCTTGCAGGGATGGAGATATGCTATTATTAGATGTAGGAGCCTCTTATGCGAATTACAATGCAGATATGACGCGTACAATTCCAGTAAATGGCCGTTTCAGTCCTAGACAGAAGCATGTGTACCAAGCAGTACATTCCGTATTAAATTATGCAACCGAAATCATGCAGCCTGGCGTGTTTTGGGTAGATTACCAAAAAGAGGTCGAGCGCTTCATGGAAGGGCAATTAATCGATCTAGGTTTATTCTCCCGTGCTGATGTAGAAAAACAAAATCCGGCTAATCCATTGTTTAAGAAATACTTTATGCACGGAGTAGCCCATCATTTAGGCTTAGATGTGCATGATGTTTGGGATAAATACAAACCTTTTCAAGAAGGAATGGTTCTTACCTGTGAGCCTGGTATATATATCCAGGAGGAAGGATTAGGAATAAGATTAGAGAACAACTTAGTCATTCAATCAGGTACAAATATCAATCTGATGAAAAATATTCCGTTAGATTGGGAGGAAATTGAAGATTTAATGAATCAATAAAACGGGTTAAATGCCTTGTTTTGGCTATATTTGTAGCTTAGTTTAAGGGGAAGCCCTAAGGAGAAATAATTCTATATGAAACACCTGCGTAATTTTTGCATCATTGCCCATATTGACCACGGTAAAAGTACATTGGCCGATCGATTAATTGAATTCACCAATACCGTTCAAAAGCGCGATATGATGAATCAATTGCTCGATGATATGGATTTAGAGCGTGAACGCGGTATTACCATTAAGTCTCACGCGATTCAAATGCAATACCCTAAAGATGGGGAATTGTATACATTTAACTTGATTGACACGCCAGGACACGTCGATTTCTCTTACGAAGTATCCCGTTCCATTGCGGCATGCGAAGGTGCATTGTTAATTGTAGATGCATCCCAAGGTATTGAGGCGCAGACTATTTCTAATTTATACTTAGCAATTAGTCATGATCTTGAAATCATTCCAGTATTAAATAAGATCGATTTACCTGGCGCGATGCCGGAGGAGGTTTCAGACCAAATTATCGATTTAATTGGCTGTAAAAAAGAAGATATCATTCACGCCTCTGGTAAGGAAGGAATTGGTATTCAAGATATTTTAGATGCGGTTGTAGCTAGAATCCCTGCTCCTAAAGGGGAACCTGAAGCGCCATTACAAGCCTTGATCTTTGACTCTACGTTTAACTCTTACCGCGGTATTGAGGTTATTTTCCGTGTGTATAATGGGGAAATTAGAAAAGGAGATAAAGTTAAGTTCATTAATACGGGTAAAGAATACTACGCGGATGAAATTGGTACACTGGGATTAGAACAAGAACCCAAACAAATCATTAAAACGGGTGATGTAGGTTACCTGATTTCTGGTATTAAAGAGGCGAAGGAAGTAAAAGTGGGTGATACGATCACACATGTAGCAAATCCTACCCAATCTGCGATTCAAGGTTTTGAAGAAGTAAAACCGATGGTTTTCGCCGGTATTTATCCAGTAGAAACATCGGAATTTGAGGATTTGCGCGATGCGATGGAGAAGCTTCAGTTAAATGATGCCTCTTTAGTGTGGGAGCCAGAGACTTCGGCTGCCTTAGGATTCGGTTTCCGTTGTGGTTTCTTAGGCATGTTGCACATGGAAATTGTGCAAGAACGCTTAGAACGCGAATTTGATATGACGGTAATCACGACGGTTCCATCCGTTAAATTTAAGGTGATCACTACCGCAAATGAAGAGCTATGGGTTTCTGCACCAGCGGATTTACCAGAACCGAATTTGATTAACATCATCGAGGAACCCTATATTAAAGCACAAATTATTACGAAATCTGAGTATACGGGGGTCATTATGAGCCTTTGTATGGATAAGCGAGGTATTTTGGTGAATCAAATCTACCTGACGACGGATCGTGTTGAATTAACGTTCGATATGCCCTTATCTGAGGTGGTATTTGACTTCTTTGATCGTTTAAAGACAATTTCTAGGGGTTATGCCTCACTAGATTACGAATACAAGGATTACGAGCCAGGTGAAATGGTGAAGCTTGATATCATGTTAAATGGTGACAAGGTGGATGCCCTATCTGCTATCGTACACCGTGACAAGGCGTATGACTGGGGTAAACGTTTATGTGAGAAATTACGTGAATTGATCCCGAGACAACAATTTGAAATTGCGATTCAGGCGGCGATTGGACAGAAAATCATTGCTCGTGAGACGGTGAAAGCGTTACGTAAGGATGTTTTGGCCAAATGTTATGGTGGAGACATCTCTCGTAAACGTAAATTATTAGAGAAGCAGAAGAAAGGAAAGAAACGTATGCGCCAAGTGGGTAATGTAGAAATTCCACAAGAGGCATTTATGGCGGTTCTTAAACTAGATTAATACAGAATAATTATCACATAAAATTTTTAAAAACAGGGTTTAAAGCGTAATTTTAAACTTTCAAACAAAATAAGATGGCTGAAATTATTAGAATGCCCAAGATGAGCGACACGATGTTAGAAGGTGTGATCGCTAATTGGCTTAAAAAAGAAGGTGACGTTATTAAATCTGGAGACATTATTGCGGAAGTCGAGACCGACAAAGCGACAATGGAACTTGAGAATTACGAAGACGGTACTTTATTATATATCGGTGTAAAAGTAGGCGAAGCGGTTCCTGTAGATGGAATTATTGCGATCGTAGGTACACCAGGTGAAGATTATTCAGCTCTTTTAGCTGCACCGGCTGCTGCTACATCTCCTGCTACATCTCCTGCTCCAGTAGCATCTGAACCTGTTGCCGCAACAGCTGCACCAGTAGCACAAGCACCAGCTGCAACTCCTGCCATCGATTTAAGCGGTGTAAAAGCTGTGGCAGTTCGTATGCCTAAAATGAGTGATACCATGATCGAGGGTGTCATCGCTAAATGGTTAAAAGCCGTAGGCGATGTAATCAAGAATGGAGATATCATTGCGGAAGTAGAAACAGATAAGGCAACGATGGAATTAGAGAACTATGAAGATGGTACTCTTTTATATATCGGCGCAAAAGAAGGACAAGGTGTCATCGTAGATGGTATTATTGCTATTGTAGGTGAGCCAGGTGCTAATTTCCAGTTAATCTTAGATGCAGAAGCGGCTCCTAAAGCGAGTACTCCTGCACCAGCGCCAGCAGCTCCTGCAGCTGCCCCAGTAGCAAGTGCACCAGCGCCTGCAATTACTAAGGCTCCCGTAGTCGAAGAAAAAACAGCTTCTAAACCAGGTGCAGAATTGAAGGCTAGTCCTTTGGCTCGTGCTTTGGCAAAAGAAAAAGGGTATAACTTAAACTGGATCACGGGAACGGGTGAAGGTGGACGTATCACGAAAGCAGACGTGGAAGAATACAATCCTAATTCAGGTGGCGCAAATGCGAACTTCACTGGAGGAGTAGAAAGCTTCGAGGATATTCCAAACAGCCAAATGCGCAAAACCATCGCGCGTCGTTTATCAGAATCTAAATTCAGCGCTCCTGAATTCTATCTAACGATGGAAATCAACATGGACAAAGCAATGGAAGCACGTGTGAGCATGAATGAAACATTCCCAGTGAAGATTTCATTTAACGACATGGTGATTAAGGCTACTGCCCTATCCCTTGCGAAACACCCGAAAGTAAATTCTTACTGGATGGAAGACCGTATCCGTGTGAACAAACACGTACACATTGGTATGGCTGTCGCAGTGGAAGACGGTTTATTAGTTCCTGTTATCCGTTTTGCATCAGAAAAGTCGATCGCACAAATCTCTGCAGAAGCTAAAGATTTAGGTGCTAAGGCGAAAGGTAAATTATTGCAACCGAAAGATTGGGAAGGTAATACGTTTACGGTTTCTAACTTAGGTATGTTCGGTATTGATCAATTTACTTCGATCATCAACTCGCCAGAGTCTTGTATTCTAGCGGTAGGTGGAATTAAAGAAACCGTAGGTGTGAAGAATGGTCAATTCTATGCCACCAACATTATGAAATTAACTTTGACTTGTGATCATCGCGTGGTAGATGGTGCAACTGGAGCTGCGTTCCTGTTAACCCTGAAACAATACCTAGAGGACCCAATCAAAATGTTTTTATAAAATTGATTCTGCAAGCCTCGAATAACCTCGAGGCTTGCTTTTTTTAGAATAAATACGATGAGCACAAACAATATCAGAATTGCGGTACAGAAGTCAGGACGACTTAGCGATGACTCTTTGAAATTATTCAAGGAGTGTGGCATTAAGTTTGAGTCCGGTGGTTCTAAGCTTCGTTCAATTTCGAGCAACTTCCCGATTGAATTTCTATTCCTACGTGACGACGATATTCCGGGTTATGTAGAAGATGGTGTAGCTGATTTAGGCGTAGTAGGTCTAAACGTTTTAATGGAACATACACGCAAAGTGGATATCGTTAAAGAATTAGGCTTTTCTAAATGCCGCCTTTCATTAGCTATCCCTCGTGGCGAGAACTACTCTGATTTAAAACAGTTCGAGGGTAAAAGCATTGCTACTTCGTATCCGAACCTTACAAATCAATTCCTACTAAAGAACGGTGTTAAGGCTGAAATGCACGAGATCTCAGGTTCAGTAGAAATTGCTCCTAGTATTGGTTTAGCAGAGGGTATTTGCGACATCGTTTCTACTGGAGGCACGCTATTAAGCAATGGCCTTAAAGAAGTGGCTACGGTTTTCCAAAGTCAAGCTGTGATGATTGCAAACGCGACCTTATCTGCAGAAAAACAAGCTATTTTAGATAAACTATTATTTAGAATTGACTCGGTTCAAAGAGGCCAAAATGCGAAATACGTGGTTTTAAACGTACAAGAGCAAAACATTGACAAAGTGACTGCTTTATTACCCGGAATGAAGTCTCCTTCAGTATTGCCATTAACTACGAAAGGCTGGTTCTCTTTGCATTCGGTGATTGAAGAAAATGACTTTTGGAATATCATTGAAAACCTGCGTGATGCAGGTGCTGAAGGTATTTTAGTTTTACCAATTGAGAAAATGATTTTATAATCATGTTTACACAAATCAATTATCCTTCTCGCTTAGATTATGCAGCTATATGTCAGCGTCCGGCTTTAGAGCAGGGACAATTAGACGCCTTGATTTCTGACGTTTTTCGTCAGGTTAGATCGAAAGGCGATCAAGCCTTACGTGAATTAACGGCGACCTACGAAAAAAGGGAGATTACAGATATATTATATACGGCAGCAGAAATTGAAGATTTAGCCTCAAAAACAGATATAGCATTACAAAAGGCAATCGATCATGCCTACGCTAATATTTATGCCTTTCACGCGGCACAAAAGTTAGTTCCCAATAAAATTGAAGTTAATCCAGGTGTGGTTTGTTGGCAAAAAGCCACAGGCATCGATAAAGTAGGAATCTACATTCCTGGAGGAACCGCTCCCCTATTTTCAACCGTATTAATGTTAGCCATTCCGGCTCGCATCGCTGAATGTCAGGAAGTAGTTTTATGTACTCCTGCTACTCACCCTGCTATTTTCTACGCTGCTAAATTATGTGGCGTAACCAAGATGGCCAAAATAGGTGGTTCACAAGCTATAGCCGCATTAAGCCTAGGAACTGAAAGCGTACCGAAGGTATATAAAATCTTTGGCCCAGGAAATCAATATGTTACCGCCGCTAAAATGTATGCCAACCGATTAGGCACAGCAATTGATATGCCGGCTGGACCATCAGAAGTAGCTGTATATGCTGATCACACGGCTAATCCAGCTTATATCGCCTCCGATTTGTTATCACAAGCAGAACATGGGGCAGACTCTCAAGTTATATTAATTAGTACGTCTTCTGATATCGTGGAAAAAACGATCACAGAAATCAAAATTCAATTAGCTGAATTACCTAGAAAAGACCTGGCTGAGAAAGCGCTAGCTAATTCTAAATTCATTTTAGTGAATACTTCAGCAGAAGCTATTGACTTATTAAACGAATACGCCGCAGAACACTTGATTTTAGCTTGTGACGATGCAGAAGAATTCTCAGGGTACATTAGAAATGCAGGATCTATCTTCTTAGGTAATTATACACCCGAGTCTGCAGGTGATTATGCTTCAGGAACTAACCACACCTTACCAACGAATGGATTTGCGAGAGCCTATTCTGGGGTTAATTTGGATTCCTTCACAAAGAAAATTACCTTACAATCCATTTCTAAACAAGGTTTGGAGCAATTAGGCAAGACAATTATTGATATGGCTGAAGCTGAATCACTTCAGGCTCATGCAAATGCTGTTAAAATTAGAATCAACTAAATATGAATTTCGAAAACTTCATATTACCTCATATTTGGAACCTAAAGCCTTATTCATCAGCAAGAGATGAGTTCAAAGGTAAAGAGGGAGTGTTTCTAGATGCGAATGAAAATCCAGTAGGTTCAGGAGTATCTGAAAATTGGAATCGCTATCCTGATCCTTTGCAATTAGCCATTAAGGAACAATTAGCTAACATTAAATCCTGCTCAACGGATCAAATTTTCCTAGGAAATGGTTCAGATGAGGCTATCGATTTAATCATGCGAATGACATGTCAATCAGGTGTCCACAATATTATACTGTGCCCACCTACCTATGGCATGTATGAGGTGAGCGCATCGATTAATCATATCGAACAACGCAAGGTTAGTTTAACTCAGCATTATCAATTAGATGTGGAGGGAATATTACAGACGGTTGATCAAAATTCACGTTTGCTATTCCTTTGTTCACCTAATAATCCGACCGGGAATAAATTGAATCGCTCGGATATTTATACGCTAATAGAATCCTTTAAAACAGGATTTGTCATCATTGACGAAGCCTATATCGATTTTTCTGATGAACCTAGTTTTATTTTAGAATTAGCGAAATACCCTCATGTCATTGTAATGCAGACGCTTTCCAAAGCCTATGGGTTAGCTTCCCTGAGATTAGGTATGGCTTTTGCTCATCCCACTATTATCAACTTATTAAATAAAATCAAACCACCCTATAATATTGGCGGAGCGACACAGGAGATCGTTTACAAAGCGCTTGGCAATAAATCTTTTAAGGAAGGAGCTGTTCAATTAATTTTATCAGAGCGGTCTCGTTTAATAGAATCTCTTCATAAAATTCCAGAAGTGGTTCAGATTTACCCATCAGATGCAAACTTTATACTAGTGCATTTTAAGCGAGCCAATCAGCTATTTAATTTTTTAATTGAGTCAAAGCTAATCACCAGAAACCGAAGTTCTGTCGCTTTATGTGAAGATTCTATTCGCATTACCGTTGGTTTGTCGTCAGAAAACGATAAATTAGTTGATCTAATCTCAAAATTCTATTCAGCTTAAGATGTTGAAGCGCCTATTTCTCTTCTTACTTTTATTGACCCCTCTTTCCACTGTTAAAGCGCAGATGAAAGATTGGGCAGCAGGTTTTAGAGTGGGTGAACCAGGAGGATTTATGATTAAACGTTACTTGCCCAACGGAAGAAATGCAGTGGAATTTAATTTTGGAAGTTATGGTGGTCTTTGGGGGACAAATCGCTCCTATCAAAATGGATCATTTCAGAATATAGGATTCTCTATGAATGCCTTGTATTTATGGCATCGCCCTACCCTAGTCAATTCAGATTTACATTATTATTACGGAGCTGGCCCACAGTTTGTATCTAGAAATCTATTTACAGACAATTCCATTTACCCTGAAACGAAACGTGGATTAGGGGCGGCAGGAGTAGCTGGAATGGAATATTTCCCTATCGATGCACCTAATCTTTCCTTTTTTGCGGAGCTTGGATTGTATTCTGAAATACTACCGAACCCATTTTTCCTACATATTCAGGGTGGATTAGGAGTTAAGGTTAATTTTTAATGGGGATGTAGCTCAGTTGGCTAGAGCGCTTGCATGGCATGCAAGAGGTCGTCGGTTCGAGACCGATCTTCTCCACAATTACAGTCGATCCTTAAAGGATTCGTATCCGAAAGACTTCAGTAGGTGGAATTGTTCATCCCTATCTAATTTACCGATACTTGGTAAATTAACACCATTAAATGTAGTAGTTTTCACCATCGTATAGTGAATCATATCTTCTAAAATGATTTCATCCCCTATTTGCAATTCCTTTTCAAACGAGTAATCGCCATAGAAATCCCCTGCTAAACAAGTCATACCGCCAAAACGATACGTGGGCTTTCCTGTTTCAGGTTCTGAATTCGCTCCTCTTATCCGAGGTTTATAGGGCATTTCTAACGTATCAGGCATATGAGCTGCAAAAGACACATCTAAAATGGCCACCGTTATTCCAGCAGATTCGACTATATCCAAAACCGTTGATTTTAAAAAGCCAGTCTGCCAGCCTACTGCTGATCCTGGCTCAAGGATAATCTGAAGGTTCGGGTATTTTAGGCGAATCCCTTTTAATAATCCGATTAAATGATTGACATCGTAATCAGCTCGTGTAATCAAGTGTCCTCCTCCTAAATTTAACCATTTCAAAGAAGGTAATAAATCACCAAATTTCTCTTCAATTACCGCTAAAGTACGTTCTAATACAAATGAATCATTCTCACACAAAGTATGTGAATGTAATCCATCAATACCTGCCGGCAAATCCCCTAGATCAGAACGACGAATACCTAAACGTGAACCAGCCACACAGGGATTATACATATCTGTTTCTACTTCTGCATACTCTGGATTAATACGTAATCCACAAGAAATACCTGCAGCATGGGCCCTATCTTTATATTGATGATACTGATTCAGGGAATTAAAGGTAATATGGCCTGCATAAGAGGAGAGTTCTTTCCATTCTGCTTCTAAATAAGCTGGAGAATACACGTGAGGCTTCATTCCCATTTCCTCAAAAGCTAGACGAGCCTCATGCAAAGAACTCGCTGTAGCACCTGCTAAATATTGTTTTATTAATGGAAATTCATGGTAAAATGAAAACCCTTTTAATGCACAAATAATCTCAATACCAGCCTCCTGTTGAACTCGTTTCAAAAGATCTAGATTTGAAATCAACAAATTTTCCTCCAATACGTAACAAGGAGATGGAATCGAAGGATAATAAGTCATGTTAATATTCGTGAGGTAAAGTGATGTTATGTTGCTCATCCCATGGTAAACCATGAATGTTCAATAATTCCATAAATGGATCTGGGTTGAATTCTTCCACATTAAATACACCTGGAGCAAACCAAGAACCATCAATCATTAATGAAGCACCAATCATGGCTGGAACTCCTGTAGTATAACTAACCCCTTGTGCCTGTACTTCTTTGTAACAGTCTGCATGATGGCAGTTGTTCCAAACATAGTAGGTAGCATCCTTTCCATCTTTGATACCTTTGATTTGGCAACCGATAGAAGTTTGACCTGAATAATTTTCACCTAAGGTTCCTGGCTCCGGTAAAACTGCCTTAAGGAATTCCAAAGGGACGATATCCATTCCATTGAACTTAATAGGCGCAATAGAAGTCATTCCTACATTTTGAAGTACCTCTAAGTGCGTTAAATAAGCTTGTCCAAACGTCATCCAGAAACGAGCACGTTTCAACGTAGGAAAATTCTTTGTTAAAGACTCTAATTCTTCGTGGTAAAGAACATAAGATTCTTTCGGTCCTATGTTCGGGTAATCGATAGGCTTGTGAATAGACATCGGTTCAATCTCAATCCATTCCCCATTTTCCCAGTATTTACCTTTCTGCGTAATCTCGCGAATATTTATCTCCGGGTTAAAATTAGTAGCGAAAGCTTTTCCATGATCACCAGCATTACAATCAATGATATCCAAATAATGCATCTCATCGAAATAGTGCTTATTAGCATAAGCTGTGTAAACACCCGTAACACCTGGATCAAATCCACAACCTAATAAGGCCATTAAGCCTGCTTTCTTAAATTTCTCTTGGTAGGCCCATTGCCACGAATATTCGAACTTCGCAACATCTTTCGGTTCGTAATTCGCTGTATCTAAATAGTGAACACCAGCCTCAAGACAAGCATCCATAATCGTTAGATCTTGGTATGGTAAAGCCACATTGATAACTAAAAATGGCTTTTCTTCTTTGAACAAAGCCACCAATTCCGGTACATTATCTGCATCCACCTGACGTGTTTTCACGGCAGTTGGTAAACCGATCGCAGCACACTCAGCGGCAATGGCATCACATTTTGATAAAGTACGAGAAGCTAGAACTATCTCAGAAAAGGAAGCAGGATTCATCGCGCATTTCTTCACGACTACATTACCCACACCACCAGCACCAATAATTACAATTTTTTTAGACATAGCATTTTAAAAAGAAATGCAAAAATAGAACATCAATGGCTAAAAACCATATTAATTTTTAAATGGCCGTATAATTTTAACGATTCGATTTAGCCAATATTTTTGATTCAACTTGTCCTCTCTGACACCATATGTAGTGCTTGCATGAATAAAGGTAATGTCAGGATGATCTTTGGTCACTAAACCGACATGACTAATTAGACCGACTTTGCCCGTGGCGAAAAATACCCAATCCCCTATTTTAAGTTCATTAATGGAAATTTCTTCACCAAAATTAGCCTGATCTGCAGATACCCTAGGGATATTGACCTCATTTTTCAAATAAACAGTATATAATAGTCCTGAACAATCCATTCCCTTTTTGTCCATACCACCGAATTTATAGGGAACACCTTTTAGATTTTGTGCATCCTTAATGATAGATTTAATTTCTGCATGGCTATAAAAGGTACTAGGAGACCGATGAAAAATGCGCTTGACAAAAGAACAGGAATCTAAAAGAAGAAGAAGTACGCCGAACAGTAGAATACGTTTATACATAAACCAACTCTTTAGATTCTACATAAATTAATACCCCTTGACATACTTTGTGCCCCATAGAGACTAATGTTTGTTTGTATTTATTAATTTGATCATGATGGCTAGGAGTAGGCTTACCTGTTTTAAAATCAATCACCTGTAGGGCATCCCCTACTTTATTAACCCGATCAGGCCGAACAATACTTCCGTCAGGGCACAATAAATCTACTTCTTTAAAGGCCAATAAATCTTTATTAAAAAAAGTCTGAACCTCTTTCTCCTCGAGCAAGGCATCAACCGAAGAAACATCTAAGAATGTCTTAGATCGTATCGATGGCCAAGCCTCTATATCTGGAAGTTGAGCTAATAAATTATGTAATTGATTACCTATTTCTCTCTTTTTTGAAGCGGCTGTATATAAATCAGTAGGAGATGAATTGACACGTAAGGCTATTTTTGGTTGGTCATTATGTAAATGAATCTGTACATTTTTTATGGTATTTACATCCGCTTCATGTTCCAATTTAGGAATAAGTGCACTTGTTTCAAACGTATAATAAGCGGTATTCCAAGCGATTCCTGACTGAAGAAATTCAGGTAAATCTTCCTTAATACCCGATTCTAAAGCAAATTCATAGACTAATTTTCCTACAGAGTTATCGTAGGAGCTAATCGTCTTATTATGCATTTCTATTGTAGGAACAGATAATAACAAATGAAGCACTTGCTTAGGTCTAGTGGTGGCTACGTACAGCATATTTAATGCGTCCAAGAATATCGTTTCCTTTTCTCGTTGAACTTGTTCCGACAAAGTAGAAAATGCGGCTGGTTCAGAAGCGTTTACTCGTCCATATATGTGATTTAACCTATCCGAATTTTCAATTTCCAAATCCGTTAATTCCAACTCACTTAAATCATACCAAATTCTTTCATTATCTGCCGCGATGGTCCAATTAACAAAAGGTACGATGACCACTGGGTATTCTAAACCTTTGGATTTATGAATGCTCGAAATCGTTACTGCGTTTTCAGTTGATGCACTTGAAATGCAATAGGAATTACGGTTTTGATTAAAATGAGCTAAAAAATGACTCACTACCTTATCTTTCGTAAGGACATAGTCATTCAAGATATCCAAAAATTTCCAGAGGTATTCCTGGCCACTCGAATGATTTAATAGATCAAAGGCTGAAACTAATTCATATATCCACTTCAATAAATCAGAGAATACAGGGATAGAAAATCCTTTAGCAGAGAAATAACTGACAGCCTTTTCGTAAGCCCTAGTAGAATTTTGGTGATTTATAAAATCTAAATCTTCTTGACTAACCATCACTCCTTTAATCTCTCCAAATTGATATATCAATTCGTACAAAAACAAATTTTCATCCTCGTCGTCCTGCAAAGCCAAAAAAGACAATAAGAATCCGACTACCGGTGAATAATGTACTAAAAGAGAATCTGAGGAAATAACAGGCACACCTATTTCCTTTAAACGCAAAGCAATATACCGTGCATATTTGTTCTTCCGAGTTAATATGGCGATATCTCGTAATCTAAATCCTAGATTTACATTATGTTGAATAAGTTTATGAACTTGCTCAAACATGAATTCGTTCTCCGGTTCCGTAAATCCATACTTTTCCTCCGACTTTTCATAGACTATCAAATCCACATGACCGGTAAAATCAGTGGATGAGACTTTGGGATTTTGAGTTAAATTCGTTCCATATAATGGGGTAATAAGCGAGCATATATCAATTAGACTTTCTTGTCTGGTTAACGATTGATAAAAAGCATTATTGAATTCAACAATTTCCTTAGCACTTCGGTAATTATCACCTAGTGCTTTAGGGTTAATTTGATGTAATAAATACTCAAAACGCTGCTCATCGAGTGAATCTTCCTCAAACTGCGAGGAAACCAAAGAATAGTCTTGTGTAGCCAACGAAGCAATTAAACTAACTTCTCCACCTCTAAATTTATAAATAGATTGTTTTGCATCCCCCACCAAAAGACTTCGCTTACCTACGGAAGTCGCATTTTCTAACAAGGGCATAAAATTCTTCCATTGTAAAATGGAGGTGTCTTGAAATTCGTCAATAAAAATGTGAAAGTAACGATCACCCAATTTCTCATAAATAAAAGGTATGGGATCATTGGAGATCACATCATACACCCGTTTAGCAAACTCAGAAATAGGAATTGCTAAGTTCTCTTGCTGATACAACTGCATTTCGCGTTGTATCAGATTTAACAAGGCCATTTTCTTCAAATCTTTTAACACCCAATTCAGGAAATTATATCGAGTAAGATAGAGCGATTGCAATGCCAAAAATTGCTGACCTAGATGCGATAGTTCACCCGCATGGGTGTTAATGCTTTCCTTTATTGCTTTAGGTGCCTTAGCAGAAGTCCAAGAATCTGTATTCACTGCCGTGTGTAAATACTTATAGGCGTCGTCTCCAATACTGTTTTTACTTAAAAATTTTCGCATAATCCCCACAGGACCATTTGAGCCTTGAAAATAATGACCATCTTCCACCCCAATCTGAGCAATAACATCCAAAAAACGTTGAGCGCTAAGTTTCATCTCTTGAACCATCCCCTCCATAGATGCTTTCAATTGAATCTCTAACTGCTGAAAATCTACAAGTCCAAATTTTGACAAATGAGGTTCTACTGCTAAATATTTCTCCTCTAAAGAAATTTTTAAAAATTCATATAAACTTTCTCGCAGGCGATTCCAACTTCTACCCTCTGCTATTTCTTTATTCGCGAAACTAAGAATCAATTCATTTAATTCAGGATTGCCCAAGCCGTTCACCTTTTCTAATAATTGATTAATTAGCTCATTTATTAATCCTTTAGAATCTAGCAACACTTCAAAATGACTAGGCAATTTCAATTCTTCAATGAAAGACGAACTTAATCTTTGAACGAATGAATCAATGGTCATAACAGAAAACAAACCATAATCCTGTAAAATTTGCTGAAGTGTGGTGGCTGCTCTACTTGCTAATTCCTCCTTACTCAACTGAATCTGATCCATAGCTAATTCAGATTGAATTTTGTCTAGTATGGCAAGGACTTTTGGTTGTTCTGAACGAGGGGTATGTGAGAAAGTGGGATAATCTGACATCCCCGCTAAAAAATGCAAAATTCTTTGGCGCATTTCTTCCGCCGCTTTGATCGTAAAAGTTACGGCCAAAATTCGACGAAAATAACCTTTCGATTCCACCTCTGAGAGCGCCATCTTGATATACTCAATGGTCAAGGTATAAGTTTTACCTGATCCGGCCGAGGCTGAATAGAGGGTAATTTGTTGAGGTTTCATCGAAAATCTATTAAGAATGCAAGATAAAATAAAAATAGGATTAATTCGGTATGCTTTTAATTCACTATCTTTGTTTCCCGTAACCAAATCAACAATTCTATCAATGTCTGGTAAAGGGAATCCCAAGAAATCCAAGTTCATTTTTGTTACGGGTGGTGTAACAAGCTCGTTAGGAAAAGGCATCATTGCCTCTTCCTTAGCGAAGCTACTTCAAGCGCGTGGTCTAACCTGTACAATCCAAAAGTTTGACCCTTATATCAACATCGATCCAGGTACCCTGAATCCATACGAACACGGCGAATGCTATGTAACAAATGATGGTGCAGAAACGGATCTTGACTTAGGCCACTATGAGCGTTTTTTAAATACGCCCACTAGCCAAGCAAATAATATCACTACAGGTCGTATTTACCATAATGTGATTACCAAAGAGCGTCGTGGTGATTACCTAGGAAAAACAGTTCAAGTCGTTCCTCACATAACGGATGAAATTAAGCGCAATATTATGCTCTTAGGCGAATCAGGGAAATTTGATATCGTTATTACGGAGATTGGTGGTTGCGTAGGCGATATCGAATCATTACCATTCATTGAGGCAGCACGTCAATTAAAATGGGATTTAGGAGAGAAGAACACCTTGTTTATTCACTTGACCTTAATTCCTTATTTAGCGTCTGCTGGAGAATTAAAAACCAAGCCCACACAACATAGCGTAAAGCAATTATCGGAATCTGGTATTCAACCCGATATCTTAGTTTGCCGTACAGAACATCCACTTCCTCAAGAAATGAAGAAGAAAATTGGTTTATTCTGTAACGTTTCTGAGGCCGATGTTATCGAGGCGCGTGATGCGTCCACCATCTATGAGGTTCCTTTATTAATGAAAGAAGAGCGTTTAGATAGCCGCGTTTTATATAAGTTGGATATCTACAACGACAAGGAATCTAATTTGAAGAACTGGACTACTTTCCTTTCCAAATTACAAAATCCCAAGTTCGAGATCAATATCGGCCTAATTGGAAAATACGTTGAATTAAAAGATTCCTATAAATCCATTGCGGAAGCCTTTATTCACGCCGGAGCAGCAAATGACATCAAAGTAAACTTGAATTGGATTTCTTCTGAAACAATGGATACGGAAGATGTATCAGAAGCATTAGCTGGTTTAGATGGAATTCTAGTAGCTCCTGGTTTTGGAGAACGTGGTATTCAAGGTAAAATCAATGCAGTAAAGTATGCCCGTGAAAACAAAATTCCTTTCTTAGGTATTTGTCTAGGGATGCAATGTGCGGTTATTGAGTTTGCTCGTAATGTAATGGGCTTACCAGAGGCACATTCATTTGAAATGAACCCAGAAAGTCCTGATCCGGTTATCAATTTAATGCTAGAACAAAAAGACATTTCTGAAAAAGGCGGTACGATGCGTTTAGGCGCCTATCCTTGTAAGATTGAAAAAGGTACTTTGGCCTATAAAATCTACGGAAAAACTTCCATTCAAGAGCGTCATAGACATCGCTATGAATTCAATAATGATTACTTAGATCAATTCCACAAAGCTGGATTAATTACTTCTGGTATCAATCCGGATTCAAATTTGGTAGAGATTGTAGAAATTGAAAACCATCCATTCTTTGTGGGTGTTCAATTCCACCCAGAATATAAATCGACGGTTGAAAGTCCGTCTCCCCTATTTGTTCAATTTGTTAAGGCAGCTCATCAACACGCTGTCCCATTCATCAAAAATTCAAAATAAGAAATCATGGATAGAAATTCCATCACGGGTATTGTATTAATTATGGGTATGCTACTAGGCTACCAATATTTCTTTGCCCCTAAAGAAATTCCAGCTGTAAAATCAAAAGCAGTTACTCAAAAAGCAATAGCTGTAGCACCTAAAGATTCAGCTAAAGTTGTAGCCATCGATTCTACAGCTAAAAAGGAACAGATTTTCACTTTAGAGAACAAGGATATCATCGTTAAGGTATCTTCTAAAGGTGCTAAACTAGTTTCAGTTCAATTAAAGAACTACAAGAGCTATGCAAATTTTAATGTAGGAAAGTCGGACGGTTTATACTTGTATAATGCTGAATCAGATGAATTCAGTGTTGAATTACCTACTGCTGCAGGCAAGGTGAAAGTGTCAAATCTAGATTTTGCTGGAGTTCAATCAGGTAATAAAGTTAGCTTCACAGCTGCTTTAGCTAACGGACAAGCCATTTCTTCTAGCTATGTATTACCTGAAACTGGTTTCCTAGTAGACTACCAATTAGATGCCCAATCGGTTGCTTTAACCGGAGGCGATTATTTCATCCATTGGAAAGAACAAGTTCATCAAACAGAGAAAGATATTACAGAAGAGCGTAAAGCTACGATCAATTATTTATTGACAGAAGATGAGGAATTCGATTACCTATCTGAGAATCCTAGTTCTGTAACGAATGAGAATTTAGATCAGAGCACAAAATGGATTAGCTTCAAAAAGAAATATTTCCTTTCAGGTTTAATTCCTAAAGGTTTTGCATTTAAATCTGCATCTTTAACAGCTACGCCTAATTTGACAGATTCTGTCAATATTAAAACATTAGATGCTCAGATCATTGCTTCAGCTCAAGATTTATCCGCGGGTAAATCTAATTTCACATTTTACTTTGGACCAAACGATTATGCGATCGTTAATAAGGTAGAAGCACCTAATTTTGGCAAAAACGTGAAGTTAAGTTATGATTTTCTTTTGCCTATCACGAAGTATATCTTTGTTCCACTTTTTGGTTTCTTAGAAAGTTTATTCACGAATTACGGTTTATTGATAATTGTCTTAGTATTGATTATTAAGACGGCTTTATTACCGTTAACTTATAAATCATACGTTTCCATGGCTAAGACACGTATCTTAGCCCCTGAAATTGCCGCTATCAAAGAGAAGATTGGTGATGATGCGGCACGCGTTCAGCAAGAAACGATGAAATTATACGGCGAGGTGGGTGTGAATCCATTAAGTGGCTGTATTCCGGTATTAGCGACGATGCCAGTATTAATGGCGGTATTCATGTTATTCCCTAACTTAATTAACCTACGCCAAGAATCATTCTTATGGGCAAACGATTTATCAACGTATGACTCGTTTATCAACCTACCGTTTAGCATTCCATTCTATGGTAATCACGTTAGTTTATTCTGTTTATTAATGACCGTTTCTCAATTAGCTTATGGTTATTATAATAACCAAATCACACCAGATCAGCCAGGACAACCTATTAACATGAAAATGATGGCCTATGTAACGCCAGTTATCTTCATGTTTGTCATGAACTCATTCCCTGCAGGTTTAAGTTTCTATTATTTCGTATCGAACTTAGTGACGATTGGTCAGCAATTAGCCATTCGTAAATTTGTCAATGAAGATAAGATCAAAGCCTTATTAGATGAAAACCGCAAAAAGATTGCAGCGGGTGGTGGTCCTAAAAAGTCTAAATTTTCTCAATATCTTCAAACACAATTGAAGACCATGGAGGAACAACAAAAAGCAACAGGAAAGAATCCGAAGAAGAAATAAAATGAATACATTAAGCACAGCCTATTTTGAGAAAGCAAAAGAATTAATTCCAGGTGGAGTTAACTCACCTGTACGTGCGTTCAAATCTGTAGGAGGAAATCCTGTGTTTATTAATTCTGCTAAAGGTGCCTATCTGCACGATGTAGATGGTAACTCCTATATTGATCTAATTGGTTCTTGGGGACCTATGCTCTTCGGACAAGCACATCCAGTAATTGAAGAGGCTGTTCGTGGAGCCTTAAGCAATGGATTTTCATTCGGCGCTCCTACCTATAACGAGGTATTAATCGCAGAGAAAATCATTTCGATGATTCCATCGGTAGAAAAGGTTCGGTTAGTAAATTCTGGGACTGAAGCTACCATGGCCGCCATTCGCTTAGCAAGAGCTTATACAAAACGAGATAAGATTATTAAAATGGAGGGCTGCTATCACGGTCATGGGGATTCTTTCCTCATTGCAGCTGGTTCTGGTGTAGCTACTTTAGGGACCCCGGATAGTCCCGGAGTAACGGTTTCTACGGCAAGAGATACTTTGACTGCCGTTTACAATGATCTAGAAAGTGTAGAGAATCTTTTCAAAGCAAACCCGACCGAAGTTGCAGCCGTCATCATTGAACCTGTTGTAGGTAACATGGGGTTAGTCATACCAAAGAGTGGTTACTTAGAAAGCGTACAAAATCTGTGCAAGCAATATGGAGCACTTCTTATTTTCGATGAAGTGATGACTGGATTCCGTTTGTCACCTGCAGGTTACCAAGGATTGGCTGGAATTCAACCCGATTTAACCACTCTCGGTAAAATTATTGGGGGAGGCTTACCCGTAGGTGCCTATGGCGGCAAATCAGAGATTATGGATATGATTGCTCCAGCTGGGCCAGTTTATCAAGCAGGAACACTTTCAGGGAATCCTTTGGCCACTACAGCAGGTTTAGCTATGTTAAATCTGATTACAGAAAATCCGGGTGTTTATGCCACACTTGAACAACGTGGATTAGCATTAAAAGAGGCGCTAAGTTCTGATTTGAAGTCTTTGGGGCTTAATTATACCATTAACCAGATCGGCTCCATGTTTACTTTGTTCTTCACAGACAAAGCAGTAAACAATTTTAGTGATGCTAAAACATCAGATACGGCTTTATTTGGCAAATATTTTAAAGGTATGCTGGACAAAGGTATTTACTTACCCCCATCCCAATACGAATCTTGGTTCTTATCAGCTGCTCTAGGTGATTCAGAATACGATCAAATTATTTCAGCCAGCAAAGCAACGCTTCGTTCCTTATAAGATGAAAACGCCGGCCTATAGCCTGATTATTCCCGTTTATAACCGTCCACAAGAATTGGATGAATTATTAGCCTGTATTCAAAAACAGGACTTTACCGATTTCGAGGTAGTGGTAATAGAGGATGGATCTACGGTAGACGCATCCTCTATCATAGCTAAATACAAGGATCATTTCTCGTTAGCCTATTTTGTCAAAGAAAATGGCGGACAGGGTTTCGCTAGAAACTATGCGTTTGAGCGTGCCAAAGGAGAATATTTCATCATTCTCGATTCAGACGCACTTTTAGAACCTAGTTATTTAGCGGAAGTAGACAAGGCCGTTAAATCAGAAGGATTAGATCTATTTGGAGGACCTGACCAGGATCACCCCAGCTTCTCTCCTATTCAAAAAGCCATTAGCTATTCTATGACCTCATTTTTTACGACAGGAGGTATAAGAGGCAAAGAGAAAAACATAGGAGGCCAATTTCATCCCCGTAGTTTTAATATGGGAATCTCCAGAAAAGTATATGAAGCAACCGGAGGTTTTAAAATTACCCGGATGGGCGAAGACATCGAATTTAGTATTCGTTGTATCTCCTTAGGATTTAAGTCAGGTCTAATTCCCAAAGCGTTTATTTACCACAAACGCAGAACAGACTTCAGGCAATTCTATAAGCAATTGCATTTCTTTGGACGAGCTAGGATTAATATCAGCCGTTTCTTTCCTAAAGAATTAAAAGCGGTACACTTCTTTCCGTTCTTATTTTTCAGCTACTATGTTCTTACCAGTTTAGCGCTGATATTTTACCCCATTATAGGCCTCCTTTTTTTATCAGGTATTTTAGCCTACAGTTTACTTATTTTTCTAGCTGCCTTAATCAGCACAAAACATATAGGGATAGCTTTTCTATCAATCTTTGCAGCCAATATTCAATTATTTGCGTACGGCAAGGGATTTGCAGAAGAGGGCCTCAGAAAAATAATTAATAATAGCGCTGCTTAACCAAGTAGTTTTGCACGTAGTCTTCTACACCTGCCTCTAAACTCGTAAACTCCTTTGTATAACCAATAGAGCGTAATTTAGCCATATTCGCTTCTGTAAAATACTGGTATTTATCCCGAATATCTGCTGGAGTATCGATGTAATTAACGTTTGGCTCTAATCCCAAGGCTGCGAAAGTTGCTTTACCTAAATCATTAAATGCTCTAGCTTTTCCTGTACCTAAATTATAGATTCCTGAGTTCTTTCGATGTTCCATTAAAAATACACATACATCGATTAAGTCTTTCACATAAATAAAATCCCGCATCTGTTCCCCATCTTTAAAATCATCCCGATGGGATTTGAATAATTTAAGAGTTCCGTTGGTTTGAATTTGGCGAAAAGCATGCCAAATAACCGATGCCATACGCCCTTTATGGTATTCATTAGGACCATACACATTAAAAAACTTCAAACCTGCAAAGAAGAATGGCTTCTTCTCCTGCTCTAAAGCCCAGATATCGAAGTCGTTCTTTGAATCTCCATAGGGATTCAATGGCTTTAAAGACGAAAGTAAGGATTCATTATCATCATAGCCTAATTCACCTAAACCATAGGTAGCAGCAGAACTAGCATAAACCAAAGGAATTTGAAAGCGCACACAAGCCTGCCAAACTTTCTTAGAATAATCTAAATTGAGTTCATCAAAGATTTTTGTATCAAATTCAGTGGTATCTGTTCTTGCTCCAATGTGAAAAAAGAACTCGACTTCCCGATTATTTTTCTCCAACCATACAAATAAATCTTTGCGATCCACCCGTTCCATAATGGCTTTTCCCTCTAAATTTCGATTCTTTTCAGAATTCGAAAAATCATCCACCGCAATAATGTAACGAAACTTTAATTCATTTAACTTTTGAATTAAACAACTTCCAATAAAGCCTGCGGCGCCAGTAACTATGATCATAAGGATAGCATTTATACTACAAATTTACACAGATTCCCGTAAGGTTTATTAACTTTGTGCAATTATTGGAACTCTGCTATTGTTTTCCCAGAGTCCCTCCACAAAAACTGAAAACAATGGTATACGTCATTCGTAAAGAACATTTCAACGCAGCGCATCGTTTATTCAATCCCGCTTGGACAGAAGAGAAAAATCAAGAGGTATTCGGACCTTGTGCTAATAATAATTGGCATGGACACAATTTTGAACTAATTGTAACTGTCAAAGGTAAACCTCATCCAGACACCGGATTTGTATATGATCTTAAACAATTAGGAGATCTAATAAAGTCTGAAATTATTGATAAGGTAGATCATAAAAACCTTAATTTAGACGTAGATTTTATGCTAGGCAAATTAGCCAGCTGTGAAGTTTTAGTCATGGAATTTTGGAAAATTTTAGCGCCCAAAATTGCTGCAACTTCATCATCAGCCACTTTACATAAAATTCATTTAATCGAAACGAATAAAAATTCCGTAGAATACTTCGGAGAATAAGAATGAAATACTTCATCCTAGCAGGAGAAAAATCAGGCGATCTGCATGGATCTAATCTTATCCAAGAATTAAAATTACTTGATAAGGATGCTGATATTCAAGCCTGGGGAGGGGATTCAATGGCAGCCCAGGGAGCTGATATCCTAATACACCATAATCAATTAGCCATTATGGGCATTTTAGGAGTTATTCAAAACATTCAACGACTTAAAGGTTTATTCAAAACCTTTGGAGAACAAATAGACGCTTTTCAACCAGACGCCATCATCTTTATTGATTATGGTGGATTTAATTTAAAAGCCGCAAAGATTGCGAAGCAAAAGGGATTTCAAACACATTTTTACATCGCACCTAAAGTGTGGGCTTGGAATAAAGGCAGAGTAGAAGAAATAAAAAAATGGATTGACCATCTGTATGTCATATTTCCATTTGAATTGAATTTGTTTAAAGAGGCTGGAATTCACACGACATATGTTGGAAATCCACTTCAA
Source organism: Aquirufa esocilacus (assembly GCF_042715595.1). Taxonomy (NCBI): domain Bacteria; kingdom Pseudomonadati; phylum Bacteroidota; class Cytophagia; order Cytophagales; family Flectobacillaceae; genus Aquirufa; species Aquirufa esocilacus. Next base: position 915,570 of record NZ_JBBKXX010000001.1, read on the forward strand.
GATGCTATTCATAGTTTTGTACCCAATGAACAATTTGACTTAAAGGAAAAAAAATACGTTGCCTTATTAGCAGGGAGCCGCAAGCAAGAAATCAAAACGGCCTTGCCCCTATTCAACCAATTGGCGAAAGCTAATCCAGACTTAACTTTTGTGATTGCGGGAATATCAGATTGGAAAGAACTCTATCAAACCAATATTCAGGTTCTCTTCGATCAAACCTATGATGTGGTTCAACAGGCCGAAATGGCAATAGTCACTTCAGGAACTGCTACATTAGAAACGGCTCTGCTAGATACACCACAAATCGTGGTTTATAAGACTGATTGGATATTTTATTCTTTGGCAAAAATAGTTATTCAAATAAAATACATTTCACTCGTCAACATTATCTTAGACAAGCTCGCGGTACCTGAACTAATACAAGGAAAGTTCTCCTTAGATCATATGACGGCAGGAATGAGAGATATATTGACCAAAGGTAAAACCTACCACCAGCAAAAAGACGATTACATAACATTACGTAAAATAGTCGGTAATGCAGGTGCTTCTAAAAAAACAGCTGAACTACTCTATTCTGCAGCTTCCGCTAAATAATTCTTGATCCAAGATTTCTGTACACCGGGTATCGTTTGGTAGTAACGAGCGATGTCTAGTTTATCTTTTTGAAAATCACCTGTCGTGTAATAAGGTTCTCTTATTTTAATCTCCTTATTAACAAAGTCGAAACCAATCATAATTAAAGGCACTTTGGCCCCATGAGCGATATAATAAAAACCTGTTTTCAACTCCTGAACATCTTTACGCGTTCCCTCTGGTGCTAAAACCGCATAAAAAGATTCTTTAGAATTATATATATCCACTATTGAATCGACAAGATTAGACTTTGTACCACGATTCACTGGATACCCTCCTAACCAAGAAAATATACCTCCGAAAGGTCCATCAAAAAGTTCTTTTTTCCCCCAGAATAAAATAGGAATCCGAAGTAATGAACGTGCTCCTAAACCCACAATAAAATCTTTCCAAGTCGCGTGAGGGCAAACAATAACCAATGCCTTCTTTAAATCACGCGGTACCTCGCCCACTAATTTCCAACCAGCTAACTTAAATAATACATCAAAAATGGGACTACTAACTAACATAGGTATCTAAAATATCTTGAATTTGTAAAAAGTTACGCGTTGGATCAATCAAGTAGGATTGAATACCTATATTTTTCGCTGAATTAATATTAGCGACATTATCGTCAAAAAACAAAACTTCGCGAGGCGTTAAACCTTGCTCAGATAGCACTTTCCAATAAATAGCGGGATCAGGCTTCACTAAACCCATTTCGAAAGAATAGTAGACCTGATGAAAAAGACTGAATAGATTTTGTCCCTCAGGACCTAAAGCGACTTTCGTAAATCGATTAGCGTGTATGGCACTGGTATTGCTTAAAAGAACTAAGTGAAAATGAGATTTAAGTGAAGCTATCCACTCGTATACTCCCGTGTGAAAATCTAATAATAAAGCAGAGAAAGCGTTATCGAAGTCAACATCAGATATCGTTAAATCAAGACGTTCTCGCAGAAAATCCCGAAATTCTGCATCATTTTGCTTACCAGCTTCATAGGGAACCCATAACTGATGTTCCATGATGGCAGAAGCTATTTCTGACGAACTTAAGGAAGAAAAAGCTGAAAATGCCTCATATGTCAAAGACAAATCGATGGGTAATAAGACATTACCTAAATCAAATATGATCGCTTTAGGAGCAGCCATCTTATTCAATCACCTCTCCCATCGCTCCAAACTTATCAATACGCTGTGAAATACGCGTAGCAGGGTCTAAAGCTGATAGAATAGCTAATTCCTTTTTAAGAACTTCTTTCAAGGTCATAGCAGCTTCTTCTGGATTAAGATGTGCCCCACCTAAAGGCTCAGGAATGATACCATCAATTAATTTATTCGCTAACATATCGTTAGCTGTTAATTTCAAAGCTTCAGCCGCTTGTTCTTTATAATTCCAACTTCTCCATAAAATAGAGGAACAAGATTCCGGAGAAATAACAGAATACCAGGTATTTTCCATCATTAAGACGCGATCACCCACAGCGATACCTAAGGCACCACCAGAGGCTCCTTCACCAATAATAACGCAAATAACCGGTACTTTAAGCATAAACATATCCCGAATATTACGTGCGATTGCTTCACCTTGACCTCTTTCCTCCGCTTCTAAACCAGGAAAGGCACCCGGTGTATCTATAAGGCATACAATAGGCTTATTAAACTTCTCCGCCATTTTCATTAAACGAAGCGCTTTTCTATATCCTTCAGGATTAGGCATTCCAAAATTACGGAACTGACGTTCTTTCGTATTACGTCCTTTTTGTTGTCCAATAAACATCACAGACATCTCCCCATCTATCGTTCCAAAACCACCTACCATGGCTTTATCATCTCCTACATTACGATCACCGTGAATTTCAATAAATTCCTCACATAAATGCTCGATGTAATCAAATGTGTAGGGACGATCTGGATGACGTGAAAGTTGAACACGCTGCCAGCGCGTCAAATTCGAAAATGTTTCCTTTTTCAATTCTAAAATCTTATCAGTCAAAGATGCCACAGCAGCTGTCACATCGACATTATTCTCTAAAGCAAGCTTGCGCATTTCAATCAGTTTATCTTCTAATTCAGCGATCGGCTTTTCAAATTCCAATAATGTTTTCATAAGGCGTAAATTTTAATACAAAAATAAAATTAAAGCTCGAAAGTGTCCTCCTTTTGAGGCAAAATAACGTCACTAAATCCTAATCCATTCAGGATTGACGCAAATTCAACCATACTTTCCTCCTCACCATGTGAGAGAAATACCTTTTTAAGTTTGGACGGTTTCTGTTGTTTCACAAAATCTAGTAATCCCGTTTGATCAGCGTGACCTGAGAATACATCTATTTTACGAATCTGTGCATTTACTTTATACTCACGATCTTTAACAACTATCATATCCGTTCCAGCTAATAGCTGACGACCTAAAGTACCTTCAGCGGTATAACCAATCAAGAGAATCGTAGCGTATGTATTTGATATATTATCTGCAATGTGTTGCTCCACACGGCCACCAGAAATCATACCAGATGACGAGATAATGATACAAGGTTCGCGGTAGTCCTTAATGGCTCTACTTTCTTTCTCCGTTTGTAAAAAAATTAAATTATCCACATCAAAAAGTTCGTCATTCTCTTTATGGAATTCACGCGCCTCAGGATTTAGATAAGATAAGTATTTGGAATAAATTTTTGTAGAACTACGTCCCATCGGACTATCTGTAAATACACGAACCGCTGGAAAATTCCGTTCTTCTATTAATTTATTCAACGTATATAATACCGCTTGCGTTCTACCTACAGAGAACGCTGGTATCACTAAACGACCTGGACGATCGATACACGTTTCTTTAATGACACGTCCCAAAGCGTCCATCGGACTTTCTTTATCTTCATGAATCCGATTTCCATAGGTCGTTTCACAGACTAGATAATCAACTTCTGGAAAAGGCTGGGGATCTATATGTAAAGGGTAATTTGCACGACCAATATCACCGCTAAATCCAATCGTCTTTGTTTCGCCCTTTTCAGTGACAGAGATCAATACATGAGCCGCTCCTAATAAGTGTCCAGCTGGAACAAAAGTGATTTCTAAACCTGGGAAAACAACAAATTTGCGATTGAATTGTAACGTCACAAAGTTGTCTAACGCATTCTCTACATCTTTCTGCAGATAGAGATCCCCTTTACGAAGTAAGCGATCCATTTGCTTATGCTTCTTCCGGCTCTCCCCTTGCGCTGCTTTTAAACGACGCAAGTGTAAACTGGCTGAATCCATCAATAATAACTCAGCTAAATCAGCCGTGGGAGGTGTACATAGAATTTGGCCCTCATATCCCTCTCGGTATAACATAGGAATGTTACCTGAGTGATCAATGTGCGCATGCGTCAGAATGACTAAATTAACTAGAGAAGCATCGAAAGAGAAAAAAGACTTTTGCTCAACCGGCTCATCGAAGTCGATTTTTCGCTCCATGTCCGTTCCACAATCGATTAATATTTGATAGCCATCTTCCAATTGCAACAAGAACATACTTCCCGTTACTTGTCTGGCGGCTCCTAAAAAGGATAATTGCATAGAATAAAGAAAATAGGGGCTACAAGAGCCCCCTTTACCTTACAAAAATAAGAGTATTTTCTTAAAAATTACTTCACTGTAGCGAATTCCGCTTGAATTTTGTCTAATTCCTCTTTCGTATTTAATCGATCAGAAATTAACGTTCGGTATCTAAACGTGACAGATTCACCTTTTTTCAAAGTTAAATTACGTTCATCCTTTCCATTACTGAATACCTTAGCCCCTAAAGGATTCACCGCAAATAAGCCATAACCACGTGCATGCCAATAACTTGGGTAAGACACATTAGACGGATGATCGAAAATGGTAACTGATATTTGATGATTATCCAACTCTCCTTGCAGATTCATCCATTTAGCACGCGTACTCCAAACAGCCTCTCCTTTCACTCCCTCAGAGCTCCAATAATCGCCATTTACTCCCGTATTATCCATTACTGGAACCTTTGTCTCTACACCGTGCGCATCCGTGAATACATCCGGTTTATTGGAAGGAATTTCTAATTGACGTGCAACGCGAATGGCGAACATACCATCTTTCACATCTTTAAATAAAACTTGGTCAGCAACAGCAGTTAAAGTAGTTATACGATCTACTGTCCTTGAATCAGCCGTACCCGAAAAAACATAGGTAGTCTTTTCTTGCAATACCTTTTGGCCTTTACCATCATTGTCTATCCAATCTGCTGATACGACTAAGGTACCTGACTTCGCATCTTGTTTTACAATAGAGGAATGAACGATAGTTCCCATCTTATGATTCTGTAATGAGGCAATGATGTTAGTAGAATTGTTCCAATAGTCAAAACCATTCACATCCTCATAATTCAACCACATTCCTACATGGTGCGGATGATCTACTCGTTCTCCAGCTCGTGGAGCCATCGGATATCCACGCGTAATCGTTGTACCTTGGGCCGAAATTAACGGAAACAAAACTGCTTTCTTTAAAACATCCTGACCAGGAAAGAAATAGGAAGTAAATGGTTTCCCTCCTACTAAAACATCAATAGAAGTCTTACCATTCTTGAAAGAAACAGGAAGATTTTGAGCAAGGGTTGCAAAACTGCAAAGACCTAAAAACAAAGTGAATATCTTTTTCATAGTGCTTATTAAATAAAATTCCGAAGGCCAGACGACCTTCGGAATCTAAATTAAGAAATCAAATCAATCTTAGTAACCTGAATTTTGAGGGAAACCTCCATTTTCAGATAAGTCAACTTGCTTTTGTGGAATAGGACGTACATAGTGGATATCCTTAACACCTACAGCACCGTCTGTGTTGTAAAGCTTAACGCGCTCTACTAAGTTATTCCAACGCTTTAAGTCCATCCAACGTGTTTGCTCACCAGCAAGTTCACGAGCACGCTCTTCCATGATTAAGTCCATATCAACTGAAGTAACTTTCATCGCATCTTCTTTACCCTTAGCAGCTGCACGAACACGAACCATATTGATAGCTGCTACCGATTCAGCTTGCTTGCCTAATTTGAATTGAGCTTCTGCTAACATCAAATAAGTATCCGCTAATCGATGAACGAAATAATCACGAGAACCATTTTCGTACGTCATATCTGGGCGAAGTGGATCGAAGAATTTCTGTAATGTAGGGAACAAAGCAAAGTTGTACAAACTAGGAACCAAAACTTGGTATTTCTTAGAAGCACGCTCAGCAAGAGACATTTCATACCCTGGGATAAAGATAGCTGTATCACCTGCTTTATAAGTTAAAGTTGCTTTAGAAGCATCAAAACTTGTATTGATAGGTGTAGCAGATGGTTTATTAGATAACCAAGTATCTTTAAACGTTTTCTTGTAACGTGTATCGTTAACGCGATCAGCAAATACCGTATTTAACAAATATGGAGTAGGCTTCAAACGCTTGAATGGACGACCATTCACAACGTCACGTTGCATACCAGGTTGTGTATCATACTGCATACCAAAGTATAAGTGAAGCTTATTTCCTTGGTTATCCACAAAACCATTTGTTAATGGATCTGAAGTATATTGAACCGCAAAAATTACTTCATTATTTACTTGATTAGCTTGATCAAATACAGAAGCAAAATCAGGTAATAAAGCAAAACCATAGTTAGCAATTACCGTATTACATAAAGTAGCCGCATTTGCATAATCCGTAGACTCTGCAAATTTAGATGATGCACGAGTCAAGTATACTTTTGCTAACAAATTCTCTGCAGCCGGCTTAGTCGCACGACCATAATCTCCAGCCGCTTTAACAGCAGGTAAGACTGCAATAGCATCCTTTAAATCCGTCTCAATTTGCTTGTAAACAGCTTGCTCAGTAGCACGTGTTGCTGTTTTAGTAGGCCCAGTCGTTTCCTTTAAACGTAAATCTAATGGACCGAACTGTTGTACTAAAATAAAGTAATAGTGCGCACGCAAGTATTTCATTTCTGCCACACGTGTCGCTTTAACCGCATCTGTGATACCAGTTACAGCTGGAGCACGATCAATAACCGCATTGATTGTATTAATCCCTTTGTAGGTCTCATCCCATAATTGAGCTAAGATATCTACTGAAGAAGTTAATTGTGAATCATAAAAGTGAAAACCTTTGTATGATCCATCCGCGCCAGCACTATAAATATCAGTACCATACTCAGACATGGTTAAACCACGTTCTGTAGCATAGAATGAACGAAGTGGAGTATAAGCTGCATTTGTTGCTGCTACGAATCCTGGAGTCGTAGCAATGTAATCGTTACTGATAGAAGAAACCACTGTCTCTTTCAGTAGATCACTACATGAGGCAGTACCCAACATAATCGCTGAAGCAATACCTACTATTTTTAATGAATTTTTGATATATAAACTTTTCATTATTTCAGGGATTAAAATTTAATATTTAAACCGAACGTAGAAACAGAGGTAGCCGGAGTTACGTTGTTTTCTACGTTTCCATTAGATGTTTCTGGATCCACACCATTTTCTTTAGAACGGTAGTTCGAGAAGATAAATGGTTGTTGAATACTAGCATATAAACGTAAAGAAGACAAACCTAATTTCTGAGCTGTTTTAGCTGGGAATGTATATCCTACGTTAATATTACGCACCTTGATAAATGAACCATCATAGTACATAATCGCTGTATTGTATGCTGGGAACTCTTGGTTAAAGTTCGGACGCGGATATCTTGCACCTGGATTATTAGGAGTCCAGTAATCCACCTTGATTTGGTTATAACGACCTTGTAGGTAGTTAGAATTTTGGTGGAATTTAGATACAATCATCTGACCTTGACGTGTAAAGATGAAGAATGATAAATCGAATCCTTTATAAGAGAAACGGTTTGTAATACCACCTGTCCATGAAGGAACATCAGAACCTAATAACACACGGTCATCAGCTGTAATTTTGCCGTCATTATTGGCATCTTTTACTTTAATTTGACCTACTGTAAATCCTTTAGCTTTCGCTTCAGCAGCTTCAGCTGTTTGCCAGATACCAGCATATTCATAATCAAAATAAGAGTTCAATGGCTTACCGATAAACCAACGGTTACCTACGTCATCCTTTGCTCCATTATAAAGGGATACAATCTCCTCTTGATTTTTATAGAATACGAAATCCGTGCTCCATTTGAAACCATTCGCTGCATCGATGTTATTCGTCGTTAATGAAAGTTCAATACCACGGTTCATCGTCTCTCCTACGTTACGAGTAACGGCAGCGAAACCTGTTGAAGTAGGCAATTGATCAGACAATAATAAATCGGTTGTGTTTGTTTGGTAGTATTCAGCAGAACCAGAAACGCGACCTCGCCATACTGAGAAGTCAACCCCTACGTTTTGTGAAGTAGATGTTTCCCACTTCAAATCCGCATTACCGATGGTATTAGGACGGTATCCGTAAGCAGCTGTGTTATTCCAAGCATAAGAAGTACGACCCTCTAAACCTACTGTTTGGTATGGCGAAAGGCCTTGGTTACCTACTTGCGCATAAGAAGCACGAACTTTTAATTCATCTAACCAAGTTAAATCTTTCATAAAGTTCTCTTGGTGAACATTCCAACCTAAAGCCACACCTGGGAAGTTACCCCATTTTGAATTTTGACCAAAACGAGATGAACCGTCACGACGCGCAGTAACTGTTAATAAGTACTTGCCTTTGTAATCGTAGTTAATACGAGCCATGTAAGAAGCAATTGTCCATTGGATCAAGTTAGAACCTACACCTTGAATAGAAGACGCATTACCTACATTATAAAACTGTTGAGTCTCCACAGGAACCCCTAACACACTTTGCGTATACTGCTCAAAGTTATCACGTTGCATAGACTGCAATAAAGTAACCCCTAAATTGTGATCCTTGAATTGTTTGTTATACGTTAAGATATTTTCAATCGTATAATTGAAACCTTGACGGTTATCCGTAGTCGCCGTAGGATTACCTCCTTTAATATTATTCGTTAATGCACCATAGAAACGACCATTACGAGAAATCGTAAAGTCAGGTCCAAAGTTTACACGGTATTTCAAACCTTCAGCTAATTGTAACTCAGCATAAATACTATTGAACATACGGTATTTTTTTGTCTCATCGATTACAGCACCTGGAACGATCTCATTCAAAGGGTTTGTTAATAAGGCATCATCCGTTTGTTGGAAAATTAAGTTACCACTATCATCGTATGCTTTCGCTAACGGATTTTGTGACATTAAGAAACCATATGGATTGATGTTAGCTCCATTAGTTACTGCATACATTAAATAAGAAGATGCACCCACTTTTAAACGCTTGTTCACTTGGTGATCAACACTTGCTCTGAATGAGTAACGTGTAAAATCTAATCCTTGAATAATACCGTTATCATTAAAATATCCAGCATTAATCGAAAACTGAGTCTTTTCATTACCACCTTGAACACCAATCGCATGGTTTTGCTGCATTCCTTTTCTCACCATCATATCTTGGTAATCAAGTGAACGACCTTTTGCGATACCATCTAATTCAATAGGAGTAAATAATTTAGAATCAGCAAAAGCATCCATAACTCCAGTAGGAACTATATTTCCATTCGCATCCTTGTAAGTACCAATTGTGCGACGTGATTCACGCTTCATTTCAGCGTATTCAGCACCTGTAAATAATTTAATCTTATCTAAAGACTGAGTCACCCCTACATAAGAATCGTAAGAGATAACTGTCTTACCATCCTTAGATCCACGCTTCGTAGTAATCAAAACAACACCGTTCGCACCACGAGCACCGTAAATAGCTGTTGCTGTTGCATCTTTAAGGATTTCCATTGAAGCCACATCATTCGGGTTCATATCTTCATAACCTCCTGAAAGAGGAATACCATCTACTACGTATAATGGATCATTACCCGCATTAAATGAACGACGACCACGAATTAATACCCGTGGCACCGTACCTGGCTTAGAACCTGATTGTGCTACGTCCACCCCAGCCACACGACCTTGCATCGCTTGACCTAAGTTCGTAATAGGCATCTCTGTGATTTGCTTAGCCGTTACAGACGAAATCGCACCCGTTAATTGGCTTTTCTTTTGTGTACCATAACCTACTACTACTACTTCTTGCAATGATTTAGTATCAGCACTTAATGCCACATTAATTTGTGATTTAGTTCCTACTGAAACTTCTTGTGAATTTGTTCCAACAGCTGAAAACACTAAAACAGCTGAATTACCAACTGTAATTTTGTAATTTCCATCCATATCTGTCGAAGTTCCTTTGGAAGTACCTTTAACAGCAACACTAGCTCCAGGAATACCAGAACCATCATCGGATGACGTTACTTTACCTGAGACCGTCCGATCTTGGGCAAAAATTTGAATACTCAATAACAGCATTATACCGCTAAGGAGCACCTTGGAAAGTAATTTTTTTCTCATAGGTTAATTGAAATTAAGTTGTTTGCAAAGTCATTTGGATCCTTTCCCACAAGGCTTTGCATTCTTGTTGGGATAGTCTTAAGGGTTTAATCGGGTACTTATTTACTATTTTTAATCTCTTTATCCAGCTCATTCTTTTCGATAACATTTCAATCTTAATTAAGATTTATATCCCGAAAAGCACAATAGTTATGAGATTTACTCAAATATATCTTACAATTATTCAATATTAACAGGCATAGGCTCTAACAGTCATTTGTTCTTTCATCACCCTTAAAGCACCAAAAATCAAATTATAAACAGATTGTGGATTGATGTTCATCTTTTCAGAAATTTGGTCCGTATCCAAATTTTCAAAATATTTCAAAGTGATCGCCTCTCTTTGACGCTTACTTAACTTGTTCAGACTCTGATACATCGAAGCGTATGAAATCCTCTCTTCTTCTACCATCACTAATTGACGCTCAGCTGAGGGTATATCTTCCATAAATTGATATTTATAGGCTTCATGGTGATTAAGGTTTTTCAATTGCGTTTCTAATTGACGTACAATTTTACGTTTAATGGAAGCCATCAGATAGAACTTAACACTTGTCGTAGGACCTAAACTGGCATGATTTTTCCAAATCTCTACGAATAAATCATGTAAACAGTCTTTGATTAAATCCTTATCGCTCGTGATACCCATACAATAAGTATATAAAGGTTGAACGAAATGAGAATACAGGACGGTAAATGCCTCTTGACTCCCAGCTCTAAACTGATCCCAAACTTCTACTTCATTAATGGACTTCTTCATATGACCGGTCTAAAATTGTACAATAGTTATATGTATTATCATTTGACATATACTACTCAGGGAATATAGACCATAATTGTATAAAAAATCAAAGAAAATATTTAATTTTTTTCCGTAAACGTTTACGGAAACGTTTACAATTGAAAAAAGTTCAAAAGACAGCAAACAAATCAGAGATTTTAATCGTTTCTTTGGATTTCTGATTAAAATCAGGAATTGTATTTAATCAATAAACACCTCTATGAATAAAAAATTAAACACCTTAGATGCCTCGATGTTAGTAATGGGATCGATGATCGGTTCGGGTATCTTCTTAGTTAGTTCTGAAGTAGCGAGATCTGTGGGCTCCCCTATTTATTGGATTGGGACGTGGCTATTAACTGCTTTTTTAACGATTACTGGCGCTTATGCCTACGGTAAATTAAGTTCTGTATTCCCTAAGACAGGTGGTCAATATATCTATTTAAAGGAGTCTTATAATTCCTTAATTGGCTTCCTCTTCGGCTGGACAACTTTCTTAGTGATTCAAACAGGTACTATCGCAGCAGTTGCAGTTGCCTTCGCTCGCTATGCTGGCTTTATTTTTCCTGGTATCCTAAACGATACACCATTAGTAGGTGACTATATAACAACACAGCAAATTTTAGCGGCTGCACTAATCGCACTTCTAACCTACATTAACAGTCGAGGTGTACAGTTTGCGTCCTTAGTTCAAAATATCTTTACCATTACCAAAATTGGAGCTATTATAATCCTCGTCATTATAGGTTTATATGTGGGCGTACAAAATGATTGGATTCACTTTGAAGGATTCTTTGCTGAGCCATTCACCGTTGATGCTACGACTACTACATCACACTCTATTGGAGGATGGGAATTAGCTTCACTGTTCGGAGTAGCCATGATCGGACCTCTGTTCTCTTCATCGGCTTGGAATAATGTCACTTTTGCGAGTGCTGATTTTGAGGATCCGAAGAAGACGATTGCCAAAGGCTTAGTATATGGTTCTGCGCTCGTATGCTTATTGTATTTACTCACTAATATGGCTTATTTGAGTATTTTGCCTTTACAAGGGGAAATAGATGGAATCAATAGTTATGCTCGTGGCATCATGTTTGCTACACAAGATCGCTTGGGAGCTGCTGCGTTAGAGACCGTATTAGGCGGGATCGGTGCCTTAGTGATGGCCGTATTTATAATGATTTCTACTTTTGGCTGTAATAACGGAATCATTTTAGCGGGGGGACGTTTATTCCAAGCGATGGCGAATGACCGTTTATTCTTTAAGAAAGCCGCTGAAACGAATGACAAAGATGTGCCAGTTTACTCATTAGGTATCCAAGGCCTTTGGGCTATTCTTTTGTGTTTCTCAGGATCTTATGGGACGCTATTAGACTTTACTGTATTTGCGATCTTGATATTCTACTTCTTAACGGTAGCGTCCGTTTTCAAAACAAGAATCATGCAAAATGAATTACCTCTTTTACAAAAGGTACTTTTCAGCGGCTATCTACTTTTATTAATAGGAATCGCTGGAAACCTGTTATGGGTAAAAACACTCTCCTCTTCCATTGGGTTAGGAATCGTGCTATTAGGTATTCCATTTTACTTTGTCATGAAGAAAACTCAGAGCAATTGATTTGCTTTCATCCAAGTAATTAAACGATCGAACCACAAGTCCCCACTTGTGGTTTTATTGTTTAGTCCAAAACCGTGACCACCTTTTGCGTAAACATGCAAATCAACGGGAACTTTATTCGCCGTTAATTTCTCTGCATAAAGTAACGAGTTTTTCAAAGAGACTGCGTTGTCATCTGCCGCATGTACTAAAAATGCTTTAGGAGTTTGAGCTGTTATTTGTTCTTCATTAGAGAAAAGTGCTAAATCTGCTTCACTAGGATTCTTTCCTAAAAGATTTTGGGAAGATCCACCGTGTCCAAAAGAACGCACAGAAATTACGGGATATAATAAGATCGAAAAATCAGGTCTAAGGTTGGCACCAGCATGTAAACCCGTGTAATCTTTAGCAAAGTGCGTAGATGCCGTAGCAGCTAAGTGCCCTCCGGCTGAGAAACCCATGATACCTACTTTGGCAGCATCAACATTCCATTTATCGGCATTCGCACGAACTAAAGCAATCGCTGATTGAGCATCTTGCAACGGCGCATACTTTTTCTCCACATGTGCAGAATCAGTAGGCAAACGATAATATAACACCAAAGCTGAAACACCAATCTCATTGAACTTAGCAGCAATGTCATATCCCTCGTGAGACGAGGCTAATATACGGTATCCTCCACCAGGACAAATCACCACGCAACTTGTCGGTTTAGTAGAACCTGCCACTGGAAAGAATCGATAGGTAGGAATAGTCACATCTGAAATGCGCTCAATTCCATCTGCACCTTTCGTGGCTTTTTGTTTATTCGCTACGGGCTTTGAATTGGGAATTCCAGCAGGATATAGAGGTAGAAAATCTTGTGCCATGATGGGTGAGGCAAAAAGAAGAAAGAGGACTAATTTTTTCATTTAGATGAGGTCTTTTCAGTAGTAATTAACAAGACAGCGGATAAAATCAAGCTACTTGCAAACAACAATATACTACTTAAAGACTCACCAAGAATAATATTACCCAAAAACAAAGCAATAATTGGATTCACATACGTGTAAGTGGAAACCAATGTGGCATCTAGAGCCTTGGACAAATAACCAAATAATCCAAAACCAACCATCGAACCAATGAGTGCTAAATAGGTAAATACATATATTGCTTTCAATGGCAATTCTGAAATAACTACGGATTGTGCATCACCTCGAAATAATGCTATGCCTAGTAATATAAGACCACCAGTAGTCATTTGAATCCCGCAAACCTGCGTAAAGTGATACGTATTCGCCTTCATAAACTGAATGTAGAAGACACCTAAATTCCACGCAACTACTGCTATTAACAGAAAGCCCATACCTCGGTAAAAGTCAATTTCCTTTCCCGGAATTGCTAAATTCTTTTGAGACGCTAATAGGATGATTCCCAAAAAACCAATTAAGGTACCTAATAGTTTACGATTAGTGGGTTTTCGACCTGAAATCCAAAAGAAAATAATCAATAAAAGTGGTCCTACTGCCATAAAAACAGAAGACAAGCCAGAGGGAATACTTTGGCCCGCTAAGGCCATAAAACCATTCCCTAAGGTAATTAACAAAACACCGGCTAAAAGATGTACTTTCCAATGCTGAAACGATATTTTTTGCCAATGTCCTCCTAGTATTGACCACACTAAAAAGAGTAATCCAGCGACTAAATTTCGGGAAAAAGAGATGACTAAAGGGGGTAAAAACTCCAATAGGATTCGAACACTCAGAAAGGTGCTCCCCCAAATAAGGTATAGGCCTCCAAGCGCTAACATCGTCACCAGCGAAATGGATTCCTTTTTGTTCATCTTAATCTAATAAATCAGGTCTTCTAGTCTGCGTACGCAAAACAGCTTGCTCGTGACGCCACTCTTCAATCTTCTTTTCATGACCTGACAACAATACCTCAGGCACATCCATCCCATCAAAACTTGCGGGACGCGTATACACAGGAGGTGCTAGTAAGCCATCCTGAAATGAATCTGTTAAGGCTGAACTCTCGTCCCCTATTGCTCCTGGAATCAAACGAATGATGGCATCAGCCGTAACGGCAGCCGCTAATTCTCCACCAGAAAGAACATAATCACCAATCGAAATCTCTTTTGTCACATACTTCTCCCGTATACGTTCGTCGATTCCTTTATAGTGTCCACAGATAAATAAAAGATTTTCACCAAGGCTCAATTGATTCACTAAGCCTTGTTTTAAAACGATGCCATCAGGACTAAAATAGATAATTTCATCATATTCCCGTTCCGACTTCAAGAATTCAATGCATTTTGACAAAGGTTCCACGGCTATCACCATACCTGCCCCACCGCCAAATGGATAATCATCCACTTGCTTGTGCTTCTTCTCAGAAAAGTCATGTAAATCATGAAATACCACCTCAACAAGCCCAGCCTTTGCGGCGCGCGCACAGATAGAATGCTCAAAAAAGCTATTCATTAAAGCTGGAACTACTGAAATGATATCAATCCGCATCTTCTTGAGTATAAACTTCTAATAAACCATCCGGCAAAATACTGTGTACAATTTGGTTTTTCTTATCCACTTTCGGGATAATCGCATCGATTAAAGGAATCAGCACCTCGTGGCTTTGGTAAATCATCACCACCACATCTTGCGCCCCTGTACTGTAAATCTCCTTCACCGTACCTAAGTCTCCTAAATTTTTATCTACTACCTGATAACCGATTACCTCATGGTAATAAAACTGATCATCTTTTAATTTAGGCAAAGCTGAAAGGGGTAAAAATACCTTTAAGCCTACTAAATCCTTCGTAGCGTCTAGAGAATTAATCCCCTCTAAGGTGATTAAATTCAAATTATCTCGAATTTGGATATCCTCCACAAAGTACGGGACCATCTCGTTTCCTTGCTGTAAAAAGATCGCATCTAGATCCTCATACTCATAAGGATCATCTACATCTAAATAAAGGTGAAACGCACCTTTTAAACCATGCGGTTTAGAAAGGGTTCCTAATTCGAAATATTCAGTCTTTGCCATAGGTACAAAAAAAAATCATACAAACTTGAGAACAAATTTGTATGATTCTACATGAAATCAAAAATTATTCAGCTGCTGGAGCCTCTTCTGCTGCTTCTTCAGCTGCAGGAGTTTCTTCTGCTGCTACTTCTACTGGCGCTGCTTCTACTGCAGGAGCCTCTTCTGCTACTACTTCTTCAACTGCTGGCGCTTCTTCAACAGCTGCAGGAGCCTCAGCTACTACTTCGTCAACTTCTACACCTGTAGCTTCCTCTTCCGCTTCGTTGATAGCTTCTACTACGCTAGCCACTAAAGCTTCTTCAGCTACTTTGTTTTTTGCAGCAATATTTTCAGCACGAGCGCTAGATACTTTAGCTTCAGCTTCTAAACGAGCCGCTTTAGACTTCGCTTTAGACTGTTGTAAAGTAGTCGCTTTCGTTTGAATAGATACTTCTTTCTCTGCTTTCCAAGCCTCGAACTTCGCATCTGCTTGTTCTTGTGTGATAGCACCTTTGTTCACACCTACTTGTAAGTGCTTCGCATACATAATTCCTTTGTGAGAAAGAATTGCACGAACTGTGTCAGTTGGTTGAGCACCGTTCAATACCCATTGGATTGCTTGTTTCTCGTTTAAAACGACAGTTGCTGGGTTGGTGTTAGGATTGTATGTTCCGATTTTTTCTACAAAACGTCCGTCACGTGGTGCACGAGCATCCGCAACTACTACATCGAACATTGCTAACTTTTTGCGTCCGCGACGCGCTAATCTGATTTTAACAGCCATTAGATATGGGTTTGTGAGGGATCTCGTCCCCCGGGTTTATAAATAGTCTGCAAAATTAAACTATTTTGCATTCATTTCAAACAAAGAAATAGAGAAAATAAACCGATAAGCCGAATTCTGTCAATGGTTACCCACCGTCCTATCATTTATCTTCGATAAACATCACTGTTTACCTGTAGCAATCTACCCACTAGCATCGGACGAGCCACCCTTTTGCCTTGCGGCAGCTAGCCTATTTGATCTTGCAACGCGTGAGGTTTACCTAAGCCTGTTTTGTCACCAAACCAGCGGTGGGCTCTTACCCCACCTTTTCACCCTTACCCGAAGGCGGTAATTTTCTGTGGCACTTGCTGTTGAATCCGAAGATCCCCCTTCCAGTTAAGAAGCACGCCGCTCTATGTTGTTCGGACTTTCCTCTTTAAAAAGCGATAGGATAGTCTATTTTCTCTGATGCAAAGGTAGGATTTTATTTGGCCAAAGACCAATTCCCCTCAAAAGCACCTTCAAATAACACAGAGCTACTATCGAAATAGATCTTTTGAAAACGAACGCGTCCGTTTTTGGCTAGAGTAATCGAACTAGGAAGACGATTAAGAATTTGCTTCGATTGAAAACGGAAAGCCGCCGCCTGTGACTGCAATTTCTTTTGAATGCGCCCTTTAAATAAAGAAGCGGGAAAAGATAAACCTTGAAGTTGCGTTTCCCTTACTTGAATACCAATAGAATTGTCGGGATAAATGACCAAATCAAAGCCCAACGTAAGTAGTGAAGATTTCCCTTTGAATTCAGCTAATTGAAAACCAAATCCCTCTTTTAAAAAAGTAAAACTTCCTGCACCTTTTAGAGAAGCATTAGTAGACTTTAATAAATCCATCAATTCAGAACCAGTCAACTGAAATTGAAATGGAAGAATGGGTTTAACTACACCAGGCAAATCTTTTATTGGAATAAAAGTGGGTATTGCTTTGTTTAGACCTGTAACAACTTTCAATCCTCCTGAAAACCTCAGTTGCCCTTTAACACTGGTCTGATCAAAACTAATATCTCGTAAATCCAATGCCGACGAAACCGCCGGAACAATCTGGTAACCCGTAGACGACTCAGGTATAAAAGTCTGCAATGCAAAGGGTTTCATTACGGTGCTCTTGATCGAATTATTCAATTGCTCTTGCATTTGAGCTAAAATCATCGCTTTCTTTTGATTCATGAGTTGATCCACCACACCCGAAACGTTTACCGGGAAACCCATCACTTTAACCGATGGTTTTTGGATCCACTGGTAGTCATAGGCTACTTCTTTCACCTGCAAGGAGTTAATGCTCGCTAGATTCCATTTCAATTGCACTTTCATCGCTAAATCACCCGAAACAGTACCAGCAGATATACCGGCAAGTTCCGGTTTCGCCACCATCCTAACTGGCAAAGATAAACTAATGTGATCCTTTTGAATGGCTTGCAATTGAATCGGTCCTAACAATCTCACATCTATGGGGAAATCAATAGAAGAAGCACCAGAAGAATTTTGATACAGCATAGAACCAGCCCTCAATTGACTCAAAGCAAATAAACTATCGTAAGAAATCGAGAAGTCCAACGTAGTCAAACCCGATTTAATAGTTGGAAAATGATCCACATAAACCGACTTTTCAGCAATCTTCGCAGGAACAATAGTCTTAGCACAAGAGGAGATAAAGCCTAGAAGAAATAAAAGATATATTCTCATAAAAAAAGAAGCCTCAATCTTTAACGAAAAGACTGAGGCCGTTTGTGTTTGAAATCTAAACTAGGTTAATAATCCACCGTTTACTGAAATAACTTGACCCGTTACGTAAGACGACATATCAGAACCTAAGAACAAACAAACATCCGCTACTTCAGTAGCCTGTCCTCCCCTTTTCATTGGGATGGATTTTGTCCATTCTTCAATAGCGGCCTCATTTAATTCCTCTGTCATCTCCGTTTCAATAAAACCAGGAGCAATGGCATTACAACGAATATTACGAGAACCTAGTTCAAGTGCCACCGATTTTGTAAAACCGATAATACCCGCTTTAGAAGCTGCGTAATTCGATTGACCTGCATTTCCTTTGATTCCGACAATCGAAGTCATATTTATAATAGAGCCAGATTTAGCTTTCATCATCGGCTTAGTAACCGCTTTCGTTAGATTGAAAATAGATTTCAAATTCACACGAATTACTTCATCCCATTGGTCTTCTGACATACGCATTAACAAACCATCACGCGTAATTCCAGCATTATTAATCAATATATCAATCGTTCCAAAATCAGCTAATACGTCTTCGACTAATTTCTCTGATTCTGTATACGAAGAAGCATCTGAACGATAACCTTTGGCTGTAATACCAAAAGCAGCTAATTCTTGTTCTAATGCATGACCCTTCTCAACGGAAGATAAATAAGTGAAAGCAACGTTAGCGCCAGCTTTGGCAAAAGTTGTCGCAATAGCCCGACCGATACCGCGAGAGGCACCTGTCACTAAAACGACCTTGTTTTGTACTAATGACATATTATTTTTTTTGTTTGGTTAATTCTTTTCTTGTTTTTCTGGCCAAAGTCAAGGCATCTGCCCCCTCTTCAAAATCAGCCACAATATATTCACCTTCCGCTAAGGCACCTTTCAATATCTCTTCCGCTAAGGCATCTTCTAAGTATTTCTGAATGGCACGATTTAACGGTCTTGCCCCATACTGTGGATCATAACCCTTATCAGCCATAAAGTCTTTCGCTTTCTCCGTTAATTCCACTTCGAAACCAAGGTTCGCTAAACGCGTTTTCAACTTCGTTAACATCAAATCAATGATTTGGTGGATGGCAGGACGCTCTAATGAGTTAAATACGATGATATCATCTAGACGATTAATAAACTCAGGTGCGAAAGCCTTTTTCAACGCATTTTGAATGGTTGTCTTCGCATATTCATCCAAATTATCCACTTTAGACTTCGTAGAGAATCCGATACCTGAACCGAAATCCTTTAAATCACGTGCCCCTATATTCGAAGTCATAATGATAATCGTATTTCTGAAATCAACACGACGACCTAGGCCATCTGTTAAAATACCATCATCTAATACTTGCAACAATAGGTTAAACACATCTGGATGAGCCTTTTCGATTTCATCTAATAAAACGACCGCATAAGGCTTACGGCGAATCTTTTCTGTTAATTGACCACCTTCTTCATAACCTACGTAGCCCGGAGGCGCTCCCACTAAACGAGATACACTGAATTTCTCCATGTACTCACTCATATCGATACGCACTAAAGCATCTTCTTTATCGAATAAATAGGTCGCAAGGACTTTGGCCATCTCCGTCTTTCCTACCCCCGTAGGGCCTAAGAAAATGAATGACCCAATCGGCTTCTTTGGATCTTTTAATCCTACGCGCGTACGCTGAATGGCTTTTACCAATTTCTTAATCGCATCGGGCTGACCAATTACTTGCTGAGAAAGTTGTTCTTCCATCTGCAGTAATTTCTCGCCTTCTTTTGCTGCTACACGATTCACTGGAATCCCTGTCATCTGAGCAATTACCTCAGCGACATTCTCTTCTGTAACCGTAAATTTCTGCTTCTTCGAATCCTCTTCCCAAGCAGCTTTCGACTGCTCCAATTGATCGATTAATTTCTTCTCCCGATCACGCAATTGAGCCGCTTCCTCGTATTTCTGAGACTTCACCACTTGGTTTTTCTCTTTCTTTACGATTTCGATTTGGCCTTCTAAGGCAACGATATCTTCTGGTACATTAATATTCGAAATGTGCACTCGCGCACCTACTTCGTCTAACACATCAATTGCTTTATCTGGCAAGAAACGATCTGAAATATAGCGATCTGATAATTTAACCGCAGAAATGATGGATTCATCCGTATACATCACATGGTGGTGATCCTCGTATTTATCTTTGATATTGTGTAAGATTTCAATAGTCTCCTCTACCGTCGTGGCATCTACCATCACCGTCTGGAATCGACGAGCTAAAGCTCCATCCTTTTCAATATACTGACGGTATTCATCCAGGGTAGTTGCACCGATAACTTGTATATCTCCACGAGCTAAAGCAGGCTTAAACATATTCGAAGCATCCAATGAACCCGAAGCTCCACCAGCACCTACAATCGTATGCAATTCATCAATAAATAAGATCACATCCGTAGACTTCTCTAATTCATTCATCACAGCTTTCATACGCTCCTCAAACTGACCACGGTATTTCGTGCCCGCCACTAAGGAAGCGATATCAAGGGTTACAACACGTTTGCCAAAAAGCACACGCGATACTTTCTTCTGCACAATACGCAAGGCCAAACCTTCCGCAATCGCTGTTTTACCCACACCGGGTTCACCGATTAAAATAGGGTTATTCTTCTTGCGACGTGATAAAATCTGTGCTACTCGTTCAATTTCTTTTTCGCGACCTACAATTGGGTCTAATTTGCCGTTCTCAGCCACCTTAGTCAAATCACGACCAAAGTTATCTAATACAGGGGTTTTACTTTTTTCACCTGGTTTTGAACCAGTGGTATTACCTGCACTTGCTCCCCCAGTAGAGCCCGATCCTGCGCTATATAAGCGTGAGTCATCGTCATTATCATCAGTATCAGAACTAGCTTTGGGATTTGATCCTTGTCCATTCCCTGATTGGAATTCAGCCATTTCTTTGATTAAATCATAATAGACTTGATACTTTTCCAAAATCTGAGTGGCCACATTATCCTCATCACGTAAAACTGCCATTAATAAATGATCTGTTTCAACGATGTTTGTCTTAAAGTATTTAGCCTCCAAATAAGTCAAACGCAATACTTTTTCAGCTTGCTTCGTAAATGGAATATTCAACATATTTTCCCGGTCAAAAGAGGAACGGGTCGTAGAAGCAGTCGAATGTTCGATACTTTGGCGTAATGAATCCATAGATACACCTGAACGCACTAATAAATCAACCCCAGGGCCCTGTCCATCTCGAATCATACCTAGCATCAAATGCTCAGTTCCGATATAATCGTGTCCTAAGCGTAATGCTTCCTCTCTCGCTAACGAGATTACTTCTTTCACCTTATTCGAAAATTTAGCCTCCATATCGTTCTATTTATATCTGACAATTAAGTGCTTCAACCCGTAAAACACCTAAATTGTTCCTTATTTATTTCAAAAAAGTCAAAGACTCTTTCCCGTGATTCATTAATAAATCTAAAATTGACAAATTAGGAACAAATTCACTACCAAAACATTGGCGATATGCTCTATTCTCATAGAATGACCGCTCTTTCCAATCTTTCTTCGCACTGATCTGCTCATATCTACTTATACCACTAAAAACCCCGAATTCTTGTGTCTTGTCATAAACAAGAGGCTCATCCAAAATCCGGTATACAAAACTCAATAGATCAATATTTAAATCTACTAAAAAAAACCTCTTTTTTGCAAAGATTTGACTTAAATATGGCTCAAAATATTCGTAATATGGACTGTTACCATAAGCGGCCTGAATAGCACCCTGGTGTTGCTTCACCCAATTTTGAGCATAATCAATCTTTGTATCTTTCGTTTTTGTTTTCTCTCCCGAAACGTGTATCACAGGCACAGTCAAACGTTCTACGCCGTTAGCCCCTAAAATGAGACAGCGATTCCGGTAAGTCTGTTTGGGGAAATTTTCTTCCACCTCAAAGAGTAAAGACGGATTCTGTAGTAGAACCGACATATATTCTAGACTTGGCAAATAATGAGTCTCAATGTGCATTCCCAAAAATAAATCGGATATTTGTAAAACGTAAATACAAAGATAATAAGAATGAAAGTGTCTCCCCTGTTTCTGTACAAACTAATTGGAAGATTACCTTTACCGGTACTGTATGGTTTCGCCTCTTTCTGTACATTTTTATTTTATTACTTGATCCCCTACCGTAAGAAAGTCATTCAAGGGAATATGAAAAATTCGTTTCCAACCCTTTCCGAAAAAGAATTGGGTAAACTTACCTATCGATTTTACGGCTATCTAACAGATCAATTAGTCGAATTTTTTAAAGGGGTATCTATTACCAAAGATGAAATGTTAGAACGCTTCGAAATTAAAAATGAAGATGTGGTGACCGATTTTATCAAAAAAGGCATCCCTGTTATTTTAGTGGCAGGTCACCAAGGGAATTGGGAATGGGCCATCCATCGATTAGCCCTTAGCAAAAATCCACATGACGTAATCTATCAAAAACTGAACAACCCCACCTTTAATGAATTCACCAAGCAGGTGCGATCACGGTTTGGACACGTGGTTTTGTTGGAGAAAAGGGAGTCGGTATTGTTAACCCGAGAAAGAAAGGATATTCCACGTGTTATTTGTTTAGCGGCTGATCAGGCACCTCAGAAACCTGAAAGCGCCTATTGGACGACATTTTTACAGCAAGACACTGCGTTTTTTACTGGGATGGAACGGTTTGCTAGAGACTATCAATATCCCGTTGTATTTGCAGAATTAATTCGCAAGAAGAGAGGTAAATATACCATGACGTATGAATTATTGGCCAATGCACCCTTTGATGAATTAGCCTCTGGAGAGATCATTGAACGATTTGCCAGGCGATTAGAAAAATCGATTGTAGCTTATCCTGAACAATATTTATGGTCCCATAGAAGATGGAAGCACACAAAGCCCGATAAATTAAACCTGAAGTGGTCTTAATTAAAGTCACTGCAATCACCTGCGCCCTCTCGAATAATATCAACTGAATCGTCTGTGATTTCCACGACGCTAGATGGAATATGTCCTCCAAATCCACCATCAAGAATCAAGTCTACCGCATGACCCCATTGATCTAAAATCAAACTAGGATCCGTATACTCTTCTACTTCTAAATGATCATGTGGCAAAGATGTTGTTAACAAAGGTGCCCCTAAAACCTCCACAATGGAAAGAATTGGTTCATAATCAGGTATCCGAATACCCACAGTTTTCTTACCTTGCACTAAAATAGAGGGTACTTTAGCGCTTGCTGGCAAAACAAATGTGAATGCGCCAGGCAAGTATCTTTTCAGCGTTTTAAAGGCGAAGTCCGAAACTTTGGCATAATTCGCGATCGAACTCAAATCTGCACAAATAAAAGAGAACCTATTTTTCGAGGCCTGAATTCCTTTAATTTCACAAATGCGATTGACCGCTTTCGTCGAATTAATATGACACCCTAAGGCGTACATCGTATCCGTCTTATAGATAATAACCGCATCTTTATCCAATGCTTTGACAATCAGCTCTATAGTTGCTTGACTGTTGTTCTTATCGTATAATCTGATTATTTCTGCCATGGTCCTTATTCAAAAAAATAATCTGTTTCAGACTCTTCCTGTTCTTCTTTGACCTGATCAATACTGGCGTTTATTTCAAAACCTACTAATAAGATTAGGGCAATTAAATACAACCAAACCATTAAAGCAATCAACGATCCAATCGACCCATATACCTTATTATAACCAGCAAAATTCACTAAATAATAAGAGAATAAATTAGTAACTAAAATAGTCAAAATTGAGGCCGTGATTGATCCTGCATTAAAAAACTTCCAGCGTTTTGTAATAGCTGGAGCATAATAATAGATAATGGAAATGGTCAAAAAGAAAATAGAAAACAGTAAAAAATAGGTTAAAATATTTAGCATATAGAAATTAAAATCGTAATCTATTAAGCCTTTGCCATTCAAATACCCTATCACTAGTTTACCTACTATAAACACTGAAAAAGCAGTTATTAGTACAAATGTTAATAACAAATTCAACGAAACGGCGATTAAACGCTCTTTCAAAATACCTCTATTCTCTTTTGTCCTGTAAGTCAAATTAAATGATCGAATTAAAGCCTGAATTCCACTGGTAGATGCGTAAAGAGCAAATAAGAAACCAAAGGAAAGGACACCTCCTGATTTCTTCCGAATCAAATCCAATAACAACTCAGTAAAATCTTTTTGTAAATGCTTAGGGATAGATGATTTCAAAAAATTGACCATTTTAATGTCAAAATTATCTACTGGAATATAAGCTAACAAAGAGAATAGAAAGATAATGGTGGGAAAGACCGCTAGCGTAAAATTATAGGCGACCGCGGCAGCCCTCACATCTATATCAAAATGAAATATCTTTTGATACAATATCGTCAAAATACGCGCTAGGATATAATGTTCTTCACACTCTCTCCAAAACAATTCTATCTCTCTCCAGACTTGTCTAATCATCTTTATGTTGTTTCAAAATCGCAGAAATCAACCATTCTGGTGCTTTCACCACTTTTTTAGAAGCTAAATCCATAAATACGAGGGTTGTTTTCCCCTCGTGCAGAAGAACGTCTGATTGATTATAAATTTTATATTCAAATTCAATCCGAGCAGATGGCATTTTAACCAAAGTGCAGTCTACCCGCAACAAATCATCATACAAGGCTGGAGCATGGTACTTCGAGTAGTTTTCATATACCGGTAAACCAATCCCGGCATCTTCTAACACTTTATAACTCACCCCAATACTTCGCAAGGTTTCGACTCGAGCAATCTCATAAAAACGTGCATAATTACCGTAATAGACATAGCCCATTTGGTCAGTATCAGCATAACAAACACGGTAAAATACCTGGTGTGACAGCATAATTAATGAATTTTGCGTTGATCTAAGGCTTTCTGGTAATCAGACGCATTTTGCATATGCTCTTCATAAGTGACTGCAAAAGCATGATTTTCAGAAAAATCGGCTTTAGCACAGAAATAAATGTATTTATGACGTTCTAAATTTAAAACTTTGTCAATTACATCACTTGGAACAATAGAAATTGGCCCAGGAGGTAAGCCCTTGTTTTTATAGGTATTGTATGGGGAATTAAGCGAGGTATACTTACTAGTGACACGTTTAATAGTGAAATCTTTCCATGCAAAAACTACCGTAGGATCAGCCTGCAAGGGCATATTTATCTGTAAACGATTCCAATAAACGCCAGCGACACGCGATTGTTCACTTGAATTCTTTGACTCGCCATAGACGATACTAGCAAGGATGGAAACTTCGGCAGGTGTTAAACCTAATTTTCGTGCCTTTTCCTTTCTGTCATTTGTCCAAAACTTCACATAGGCTTTGTTCATTTTAACTAAGAATTCTGGAAATGAAGTAGTCCAATTCACCTCATAGGTATTCGGAACAAAAATGGCGGGGCTTGTTTCTGCATTAAAACCCCATTGTTTCATGAATTCTGCAGAATTTAAAGCAGCATAAATAGCAGCAGAATCATAAGCCGTTTGCCGAGCAATACGACCAGCTATATCCTCCTTTAAACGAAAGTTATTAATAACTACTTTATACGCATCTTGACGACCATTTCTCAGTTTTCGTAACAATTCCCAGTTACCCATTTCACTGTGAATGATATAGCGACCCGGACGAACTTTTTCTGGATAATTCAAGACCTTCGCTAAAAACCGAAAACTCAATTGATCACGTACTAAATCATGCTTCTTTAGCGTATCCAAAACAGATTCATACGCTGACTTCTCCGGAATGAATAACTCAAACGGTTTATTTGCTTCCACATTAAAATTAGGCGTTTTAAAGACCTGCCAAACATAATAGGAAAACATAGCCGAAACTAAGCTGAATACTAAAATAAAAATCTTGATACGTTTATTCGTAACCATATTAATCTAATTTAAAATCTATGTTAAAACGAGAGGCTAAAGACTTTAAGTCTTCCACCACCGGGTTCAATAAAGGAATACCCTCGACACGACGAATCGCTTCTAATTCACGCTCTGGATCTCCAGGTATGAGAACCTGCTTTCCCTCAACCGCTTTTGCTGATCTAAAACGACGAATCCACTTATCCATATCTTTCGTAAAATCAGTTGCCGGTCTAAAGGCGTCTACTCGCATCGCACCTAAGAAATGCCCAGTTCCATTACCTACCGTTTCTCCTGCTTGCATGAAGCCAGCCGTTGCAAATGGAGGAACCCAAGGCCCAAAATTAGCACCAGATAACACTCCAGATAAAATATCAACGATAGCCCCTAAACCATATCCTTTATGTGACCCATGTTCTCTATCCCCGCCCAAAGGCAACAAAGCACCACCATTTTTGATGGCAAAAGCATCATTACAAGGATCTCCATTTAGATCTTGAACCCAGCCATCAGGCGTATCTAAACCTTTTCTCTGCAAAATCTCCAACTTACCATAAGCCACTGCAGTAGAGGCAAAATCAGCCACAAAAGCAGGTTCTTCATTCGCCGGAATAGCTACTGCAATGGGGTTAGTACCTAATAGTTTTTCCTTTGAAAAAGTAGGTGTTACTAATGGGGCTGCGTGAGTCATCGCCCACCCTATCATTTGAGAAGGCAAAGCTTTCATCGCATGATATCCAGCAATGCCAAAGTGATTCGAGTTCTGCACGGCTACCCACCCAGTTCCAGCGATAGCAGCTTTTTCACAAGCTATTTCCATCGCTCTAGGAGCCACAATCAATCCTAATCCACGATCCCCGTCTAAAGTGGCCGTGGAGGGTGTCTCATGCAAAACTTTTATTTGAGGTTTGGTGTTTAATCTTCCATTATCAAATAGTCGAACATAACCTGCCAAACGAGCCACACCATGAGAATCAATTCCACGCGCATCTGCTGACACTAAAACATCTGATGCTAAAAGAGCATCTTCCTCACTGCAACCCATTGCCGTAAAAACGGAGGCTACATATTTTTTTAATAAATGATAATCTGCCTGCATAGTCAAAACTAAACCACAAAGATAATTAGAACTATTGGTAATAATATTGCCAAAATGAACCTAAATTTGAACCATTAATCATCAACCCTATGAACATTATAACATCCGCCTATTTTTGGATTTCACTCCTTATCATCCTTATTGTTATTCGAGACGTTTTTATTCAAAAAAGCCACACCATTACCCACAATTTTCCTATAGTCGGTCACATTAGATATTGGTTAGAGCGAATTGGTCCTGAATTAAGGCAATACATTGTGGCAAACAATCGCGAAGAATTGCCTTTTAATCGACAAGAACGTTCTTGGATTTATGCTTCATCAAAGAATGAAAATAATTTACAAGGTTTTGGCACAGATCAAGACTTTAGTTCCCCTGGGTATATATTTATCAAAAATGCCATGATGGGATTTAATCCAGCAAAAAACCATTTATACCATCAAAATCCTGGCGTTTTACCAGCCGCCAAAGTTATCGGTTTATACCATAATAGAGCCAAACCATTTCGTCCCTATTCCATTGTAAATATCTCTGGAATGTCTTTTGGATCTTTATCAGCCAAAGCAGTCGAATCTCTAAACAAAGGTGCGCTATTAGCCGGATGTTATCATAATACAGGTGAAGGGTCCTTATCACCCTACCACCAAAATGGCGCTGATGTGATGTTAAATATCGGTACAGCCTATTTCGGGGTGAGAGAATTAGATGGACGTTTTTCGATGGAAAAGTTGAAGCAAAAGGTCGAAGAAAATCCTTGCATAAAAGCCATCGAACTTAAACTATCTCAAGGGGCAAAGCCAGGTAAGGGTGGAATGCTACCTAAATCAAAAATTAATAAAGAAATTGCAGAAATACGCCACATTCCACTAGGTCAAGACGCGATGTCCCCAGCTTTTCATTCCGAGTTCTCCACCGTCCCCGAGATGGTTGAATTTATCGAATCAATGGCAAATGAGACAGGATTGCCAGTAGGTGTTAAATCCGCCATCGGTAAATTAGAGCAATGGGAAGAGTTAGCTTCTTATATGGAGAAACACGGCAAAGGACCTGATTTCATCACCATAGATGGCGGTGAGGGTGGAACTGGAGCCGCTCCACATGCATTTGCTGACCATGTTTCCATGCCATTTACTTTTGCATTTGCCAAGGTTTACCAAATATTCCAACGTCATAACTTAACCGATAAAATCTTTTTTATAGCCTCCGGAAAATTAGGTTTCCCTGAGAAAGCTTTGATGGCCTTTGCAATGGGAGCGGATAGTATACATATCGCTCGTGAGGCCATGATGTCAATTGGCTGTATTCAAGCTCAAAAATGTCATACGAACCACTGCCCTACCGGAATTGCCACTTCAAATAAGTGGTTACAGGCTGGTATCGATGTTACATTAAAAAGTGAACGTTATTACCGTTACCATTATACCCTCGTAAAAGAAATCGCTGAAATTGCGCACGCCTGCGGGTATGAACACCCCACTCAAATGACCATGGACGATATCGAATGGTCAATGGGCGATAATAACCGTACGATGGCTCTTTCTAAGGCTTTGGGGTATACAAAAACAGAAACAACGTATGCCGGCTTAGAAGAATTAGTCAAATGTCCGCATTTAGGTGGTCTAAATGCTAGAAAACGGCTATCTTTGTAACATGTTATCAATATCGAATTTAAACTTCTATTTCGGAAGTCGCGCCTTATATGAAGGAGCAAGTTTACACATCAAGCCTAAGACTAAAATCGGTTTAATCGGTGCGAATGGTACCGGTAAATCTACTTTATTACGCCTTATATCCGGTGAATACACCCCAGATGGAGGGACTATTTCCAAATCTGGGGATTGCACCATTGGCTTCTTGAATCAAGATTTATTGTCTTACCAGACAGACGATAGCATCTTAAATGTGGCTATGCAGGCTTTTGAAAAGCAATTAGAACTACAAAAAGATATTGACAAGGTACTTCATAAGATGGAAACAAATTATGAAGACAAAGACATTGATGTTTTAGCTAAACTTCAAGAAGATTTCGAGCGTTTGGACGGTTATACCATCCAATCCCGTACCGAAGAAATCTTAGAGGGTCTTGGTTTTAGTACGAGTGATTTAGATCGCCCATTAAAATTATTTTCAGGGGGATGGCGTATGCGCGTCATGTTAGCCAAGTTATTGTTGCAGAAACCTGCCTTACTCCTACTCGATGAGCCAACCAACCACTTGGACCTACCGTCCATTGAATGGGTAGAAAAATACATTCACGATTACGAGGGATCCATTGTTGTGGTTTCTCACGACCGATACTTCTTAGATCGCACTATTGATAATATTGCCGAAGTTTCAGGTGCTAAAATCACGCTATATCCGGGTAATTATTCTTTCTACATGGAAGAAAAAGCACTTCGAAATGAGATCCAAAAAGGAGCTTTTGAGAACCAACAATCTCAAATTCGCCAGACAGAACGTTTTATTGAACGATTTAAGGCTAAAGCGTCCAAAGCAAGACAAGTACAATCGCGCGTTAAGGCGTTAGACAAAATCGATATCATCGATGACGTAATTGATGAAAAAGCAAAAGTGAATTTTAAATTCAACTTTGGAACGGAGCCAGGTCGATTTATTTTGTTCTTAGAACATATCTCTAAAGCATTTGGGGAGAAAGTTATCTTAAAAAACACCTCTGCTACCATAAACAGGGGAGATAAAATTGCCTTAATCGGAGCAAACGGAAAAGGTAAATCGACTCTTCTTCGAATCATTTCAGGTACAGAACAAATTGAGGGAGAAAGACGCACTGGGCATAATGTCATTGAATCATTCTTTGCTCAACATCAATTAGAGAGTTTGACCGTTGAAAACACCTTAATTGATGAATTGAAAGGCACAGGGACTACGAAAACCGAAATGGAATTACGTTCTGTATTAGGTTGTTTCTTGTTCTCGGGAGAGGAAGTATTCAAAAAGATTAAGGTCCTTTCTGGAGGAGAGAAATCACGTGTAGCTTTGGCCAAAGTATTGATCTCTGAAGCTAACTTCTTATTACTCGATGAGCCCACCAATCACTTGGATATGCAATCGGTCAACATTTTGATTCAGGCATTGCAACAATACGAAGGAACGTATGTAGTCGTATCCCACGACCGCTATTTCGTTAGTAATATCGCAAACAAGATTTGGTACATAGAAGACCACGAAATCAAAGAATACCCTGGTTCATTTGATGAATACGAGACTTGGATGGCTACCAGAGAAACGGCTAAACCTGCTGCGGTCAAAACAGCTGTAAAAGCAAAACCCGAGTTAGCTCCAGTCGAAGCAAAGGCACCCAATCAAGCGAAGCAAATTGAAAAGCTAGAGGCTGAGATCATGGAAATCGAAAATAGAATCGCTGCTATTGAAACCCAAATGGTTGATTTAGCCAATCAAGCTGATTATGCCGGATTAAAGCAATTGGAAAATTCGTTAGCCACAGAAAAAGCAAATTTAGCGGCAACCACCACATCTTGGGAAGCATTAATCTAATGAAATGAAGACCTATATCTCGCTTTTGCTATTTCTAGGTCTTCCTTTTTCTATCTTTTCTCAGATAGCCTCTAGAATTCACCATTCTAACATTCATACGGCTTTTGTTCAAACATCGGATAAATACATTCATCCGAATGTTGTTCTACATCTAGGCTCTTCCACAGAGGCTACGTTACAATTTGATGACCTAAGCTTATCTTACCCGTCTTATTATTTTAGAATCATTCATTGTCAATCAGATTGGAAACCATCACCACTATCTGATATCGAGTATCTTGCTGACTTTAATGATATTCCTTTACGAAATCCTGAATCTTCTTTAGGGACTAAAGTCCCCTATTTACATTATTCAGTACCTATTCCATCCCTAAAAGTAAGCGGGAATTACATAGCGATGGTTTACAACAAGCGAAACAAAAAAGATACAATGCTTTGTGTCCGATTCTCCGTAGCAGAACAGCTGGTCAAAGTACAAACGTCTGTATCATTTGCCAAAACCAATTCCTTACGAACCAGCCACCAAAGTGTCGATTTCAAATTAACTATACCGCCTATCTTAAATTTTTCAGGGGATGATCAAATGAATATTCAAATTCGTCAAAATCATTCTTCTGAAAATCTGCTTAAAAAGCTCCCTAACGGACAATTCAATCCACAAGAGAATAGTTTATCATTCCCATTCTTTGACCAAGAAAATGCTTTTCCGGGCTCAAACGAATTTAGACTTATCGATCTGCGTAGTTCGCAACAGAAACTTTCATTTGTAGACCACATTCTTACAGATGAGAAAATAAACCGTATCACGGCACAAATCGAGCAAGCCCAAGGTTTGTATTCTTACGTTCAACGAAATGATCTAAACGGCGCTTATGTCATAGAATCCTACGAAAACCGGGAAAATTCCTTACAAGCGGATTATGTACAATGTACCTTTCAATTAAAGCCTCAGGATTCATTTCAAGAGGCGTATGTAGTGGGTGGGTTTACTGATTTCAAATCCACCATACCTTTAATATTAAACACCAATACCGGTTTATTGGAAGCAACTGAAATGTTAAAACAAGGTATTTATAATTACCAATTTAAATGCAAAAATCCCTCCAATACCATATTAGAGGGAAATTATGCTCAAACCGAAAACCTGTACGAGGTCCTTATTTATTATCAAAAACCGGGCACAAGGTACGACTCGCTAGTGGGGTATTCGTCAGTTGTCAGTGGACAGTAAATAGTGGACAGTGGGCAGTCGCTAGTCCGGAGGCAATGAGTCCGAAGGTTACAGAGAATTCTAGACGTTAAAACGGAAGTGCATAATGTCTCCATCTTGCACCACATATTCTTTACCCTCTACACTTAATTTACCTGCTTCTTTGCAACCAGCTTCCGTCTTATAAGCTACATAATCTGCTAACTTAATGACCTCTGCACGGATGAAGCCACGTTCAAAATCTGTGTGAATGACACCGGCTGCTGCAGGTGCTTTCCAACCCTTTTGAATTGTCCAAGCGCGCACTTCTTGCACACCAGCCGTGAAATAGGTAATCAGGTTTAATAAATGATAGGAACTACGAATCAATTTATCTAAACCAGATTCCTTTAAACCATATTCTTCTAGGAACATAGCGCGATCATCTAAATCCTCCATTTCAGCAATCTGCGCTTCTAAAGCTGCACAAACTACGACCACTTCCGCATTCTCTGGGGCTACATTCGCTTTTAATTCATCTACATATTGATTACCACCCGCAGCAATAGAAGCTTCATCTACGTTTGCAACATAAATAACTGGCTTGTCGGTTAATAAATATAAATCACCGATCGCTGTTTGGCGAAGTTCATCATCCATAACCACCGTACGAGCTGATTTACCTTCCTCTAAGGTGGCTTTAAATTGTTGCAATGCGGCTAATTCCGCCTTAGCTTTTGCATCCCCTGCTTTAGCCGCGCGTTCTGTTTTAGAGATCTTTTTATCGACAGAATCCAAATCCTTAATCTGTAATTCAAGATCAATAATTTCTTTATCACTTACAGGATTTACACGACCCTCCACGTGAACGATATTTTCATCCTCAAAACAACGAACCACATGAATAATTGCGTCTACTTCTCGGATATTAGCTAAAAATTTATTTCCCAAACCAGCTCCAGTCGAAGCTCCTTTTACTAAACCAGCAATATCTGTAAATTCTATAACCGTAGGTAAAATGCGGTTTGGATTTACTAATTCAGCTAATACGTTCAAACGATTATCCGGTACTGTCACAATCCCCACATTGGGCTCAATTGTACAAAACGGATAATTTGCCGCTTCTGCCTTATTAGAAGAAATAGCACTAAACAAAGTTGATTTACCTACATTAGGTAATCCGACAATTCCACAAGTTAATCCCATAGTAATTTTTAAAATGAAAGCACAAAAGTACGGTTAAAAATCAAAAAGCCCCTGATTTCTCAGAGGCTTTTTCGAATATTTCAAAGATAATTATTCCCATTTCAACTCACTGTTACCAAACTCATCTTCATCCCGATTAAAAGATGAAAAATCAACATCTGGCATCAACTCAGTCTTCACATGATTGACCGCCTCATTTAAACCCTCGATAAATTTGTCAAAATCCTCTTTGTATAAAAACATCTTGTGTTTCTCATACACAAATCCATCTTCTTTTTGGTGTCTACGGCTTTCAGTTATAGTAATGTAATAATCTTGTGAGCGTGTCGACTTTACATCAAAAAAATACGTTCTCTTTCCTGCCCGAATGCGTTTAGAAAATAATTCCTCTCTATCTCTTTCTTCCACTGGTATTAAAATTATGGTTTGACAATGTGTAAATCTACTATTTATTCTCACACACTCAAAAAAAATCCAAAGAATTAAGTAAGCTACAAAGTTGCTCTCATTTTTAAAAACCAATATAAACTGCCATCTTTACCCCGGCCAAACCAATTATAATGATAAAAATACTATCAATAATACTATTGATCTTTGCCAGTTTACCACTAAATACATTTTCACAAGACTTAGGGGATGAAAAGGTGGGTATTGCCTCCTATTATGCTACCTTTTTTTATGGTAGAAAAACTTCCAGTGGAGAAAGATTAAATAAAACTGATTTAACAGCTGCACATCGAAAATTCCCCTTTAACACCTTAGTCGAAGTCACTAATCTAGGAAATAGAAAAGCGGTTATAGTTAGAATAAATGATAGAGGGCCCTATAGCAAAGGTCGAATAATTGACTTATCTCATGCTGCCGCAAAACAAATTGGATTAACTAAGGCGGGTTTAGCACGTGTCAATATAAAAGTAGTCGGATTTGAAAATGAATTAATGCTAATCCCCTATCAAAAATTATCCTTAGAAAGCACGCCAAAATTCAGCCGAAACTTCTATCAAAAATCACGTCTAAAATACAAGACACACTACAAAATAAAGAAAAATGTCAAGCACAAAAAGTATATTAAACACTAATGTTATTTGCGTCTGGTTTCTAAATACTGAATAAAATCCTTTAAATTCTCCACAGGAATACGCTTCCCAACAATCTTCTTTTGTTGATCTAATACATAGACGACAGGCGTTGAATAGACATCAAATGTATTTCTAAAATCAGTATAGTATTCTTCTTTGCCTGTTTTGGGATTTAAATGAATATCAATTCCATTCACCCAAGAACTAAAATTAAATTCAGTAATAAATTTTTTCCAGGCATCCTTGTCCCTAACAATAGAACAAGCTACAACCCCCACATTTTTGGCTTTAAAATAGTCGGTTAAGGCCACTAACTTGGGTGCTTCCTGTTTGCAATGACTGCAATCTGGATCATAAACAAATACAACAGTATATTTATGAGTCAACGAATTAAAATTTATTTCTTTACCTGCGACATCTGTTAAATGCATTTTAGGAAAAGGTTTACCCAGCAGTAAAGGCTTTATAATATCAATTCGTTCTTTCATTCGCCTAACCGTACTGGTATCCCACAGTGCAGGCTCACCGATATAGTATTTCTCAGCTAAATGCACAAAAGCTCCATCGGTTCCTAAAATAGGATTGTTTTCATACGTGCTGGCAATTTTATATATGATATAGCGACGTACATCGGTATCTGTAGCTTTGGCCAAAATCAAATCCGATTCTCTCGCTATCGAATCAGTATCCTGAACCACTAAATCTTTAAAGAAACGCTCTAATTTTCGCTGCAAAAAAGGAGTACGGACCATTCGTTCATCTGTTAAATCCATGCCATCAAAAAAATGTTTTTTAAAGTATTGGTACTGATACATTTGCATTTTAGTCGTATCTGATTTGGACTTCAAAACACCTGAATAAGTCGGTATTTCAGGATCAAAAGAGGATTCAATTAATTTCGATACAAATAAGGACGCATTCGCCTTTTTCCATTGCTGCTGAAATTGTTGCACCTCCCGCTGTAAAGGTATTCTAGCATCTAACGAAAGGGATGGCTGATTTATCTGAGTATACAATTCATTCATCTTGCGCTGAAAGGTATAGAATGCCGTATTTTCATCCGAATTTTGAAATACAATAGACTTTAAAATATCAGTAGTGTCCAAGCTAAAAGAAAAATTAGCTTCCTCCATCACCACATCAATATATTTGGATTTCAAAAATGAAATAAGGTATAAACCTTTAGGTAAAGATGCTGAACCTTGGAAATTAAACTCCCCCTCCTCATTCGCTATCACGGTATCTTTAATGACCTGCTGATTATAGCCAAAATAATGCGCTAAATAGACCTCTGATTTAGATAAGCCTTTAATTCTCCCCTTTATATCATACTGCGCAAAGCTGTTAGTGACAAATAAGAAAATAAAGAGAAT
This sequence comes from Aquirufa esocilacus, assembly GCF_042715595.1. Lineage (NCBI taxonomy): Bacteria > Pseudomonadati > Bacteroidota > Cytophagia > Cytophagales > Flectobacillaceae > Aquirufa > Aquirufa esocilacus. The sequence goes on from NZ_JBBKXX010000001.1 coordinate 950,966, forward strand.
AGAACTGACTACTTTCATAACTTTAGGATAAATTTGTGAGTACGCATCCAAATTTACAATGTTTTTTATCCTTTCTAAAATCCTAGACTTCTTACTTCAACCACTATGTTGGATTTTTGTCTTATTAGGTTTTGCCTATTTTAGTCGATATACAAAACAATTAATCATCATCACCTTTAGCTTACTCCTATTGATGAGCAACGGTTGGTTTGTAAACCAATGTTATTTAGCTTATGAAAGTCCACAAGTTAAATTAACCCAAAACTACCAATGGTGCGTCATCTTAGGAGGCGGAATGATGCGGGCTGGGGATGGATATCGAACCGGGGAAACAGCCGATCGCTTTATTCAGCCTCTTTTATTATACAAAAAAGGTATCGTCAAAAAACTCCTTATCACAGGCGGCAATGTCAATATCAAAGGCCTAAAAATCGATGCAACGCAGGAAAGCAAAAAAGTTAAACAAGTATTAATAGCTATGGGCGTGAAAGAAGAGGATATTTTTTTAGAAGAAAAGGCGAGAAATACGCATGAAAATGCGGTCAACACGAAGAAAATGCTCCAACCCTATTTAACAGAAAGGATAGTACTAGTAACCTCAGCGATGCATATGCCTAGGGCGAAAGCTTGTTATCTTAAAGAGGGATTTCTCGTGGATGATTTCCCAGCTGATATAAAGAAAAAGGATACCTATTCGGGTATCCTTGATCGTATTATTCCTGAAGAACGAAACCTAACAAAACTCGCTGAATTGATTCGAGAAATCGCGGGATTCATTATTTATAAATCGATGGGATTTGCCTAAGATGACAAAATCTCTACCATGCGAATTAAATCCTCAGAGACAGGCTTCTTCTTAGTGATGGTATCATGAAACGGCGTATAAATCAATTGATTATTAACTACCCCCGCCATCACATTTTTCTCTCCCCGCAAAAGACCCTCTAAAGCACCTAAGCCAAGTCTACTAGCCAAAATACGGTCATACGCTGTAGGAATTCCTCCACGCTGAATATGGCCTAAAGTGGTTACGCGAATATCTAAATTCTCGTCCATTTTATCTTTAATATTTTTAGCCACTATCTGCGCGTTTCCTTCTTCATCTCCTTCTGCCACAATAACAATGGAAGATGATTTTTTCTTGTCAAATCCTTTTTGAAGAATCGCCGCAATTTCATCTACCGAAGTCAAATTTTCTGGAATCATCACTGATTCTGCTCCACCAGCAATGGCACATTGAATAGCAATATAACCTGAATCACGCCCCATTACTTCGATAAAAAAGACACGATCATGTGAATCTGCCGTATCCCGAATTTTATCCACTGCATCTAGGGCAGTATTCACTGCCGTATCAAATCCAATCGTATAATCGGTACCATATAAATCATTATCAATCGTACCAGGGGCACCTACCGTAGGTATTTTATATTCATTATAGAAAATTTCAGCACCAGTGAATGTACCATTTCCACCTATAGCCACTAAGCCCTCTATACCTAATTCTTGTAATTTATCGTAAGCCTTTTTTCGACCCTCTGCCGTCATGAACTCCTTAGAGCGAGCAGACTTTAAAATAGTTCCTCCACGTTGTATTATATTACTTACGGATTGAGAATTTAAAGGAATGATATCTCCTTTAATCATTCCATTATAGCCTCTAACAATTCCATACACCTCCACACCGTGGTAGGCAGCCCCTCTTACAATGGCACGAATGCAAGCATTCATTCCGGGCGCATCCCCTCCTGACGTAAATACAGCTATTTTCTTCATCTCTAGTATTTATAATTTCTTAGACCTATTAATCTATCAAAAATACAATCTTTCTCTCTTTTTACCTCAAAATTTGACATTAAAAATGCAATAAAAACGTAAATTTGAGACTTAGACAATTAAAATTAGATCACACATGAACGCAAACGAATTTTTATACTCCTATTTAAATAATGCTTCGCCTACCGGCTTTGAGGCTAGTGGACAAAAAATTTGGCTAGATTATATTCAACCCTTTATAGATGAAAAAATTATAGATACCTATGGTACAGCTGTAGGTGTCATCAATCCAGGTCAGCCTTACAAAGTGGTCATTGAAGCTCATGCGGATGAAATCTCTTGGTTTGTGAACTATATCGATGATAACGGTTATTTATTTCTACGCAGAAATGGAGGGTCAGATGCTTTAATTGCTCCCTCTATGAGAGCCAATATTCATACCAAGGATAAGGTCGTCAAAGGTATTTTTGGGTGGCCAGCCATACACGTAAGAGACATTGCCAAAGACAAGGCTCCTAGTATCTCAGATATATTTATCGACTGTGGTGCTTCCAATAAGAAAGAAGTGGAGGAAATGGGTATTCACGTAGGGACGGTTGTTACTTTCGAGGATGGTTTAATGGAATTGAATGGCAAATATTTAGTGGGACGTGCCTTGGACAACAGAATCGGCGGTTATATGATTGCTGAAGTAGCTAGAAGACTGAAAGAGAATAACATTACCCTACCCTACACGTTGTATGTGGTTAATTCTGTTCAAGAGGAAATTGGATTACGTGGAGCTGAAATGATCGTTCGCAGATTGAAGCCAGATTTGGCATTCATTACTGATGTGACTCATGATACTCAGTCACCAATGTACAATAAAAAAACACAAGGCGATATGGCTTGTGGAAAAGGCCCCGTTATCTGTTATGGACCAGCCGTTCAAAACAATGTCCGTGATTTTATCATCGAAATAGCGGAAGAAAATAAGATTGATTTCCAAAGACAAGCGGTATCTCGCTCTACCGGAACTGATACTGATTCATTTGCTTATGCCACAGAGGGCGTTGCATCCGCTTTAATTAGTTTACCATTGAAATACATGCATACAACAGTGGAAACTATTGCTAAAGACGATATGAATGCGGTAATCGATTTAATCTATCAGTGTTTATTGAAAGTAAAAGGAAATGAGGATTGGAGGTATTTTAATTAGTCGATAGTCGGCAGTTGACAGTCGGCAATGGACAGAATTTAGTAAATTATAGAGTAAAGAGTAGTGATGTTTAATATCTCTACTCTTTTTTTGCTACTTGCAACTGCCTTCTGCCAACTGTCAACTGCCCACTGGTTTCTGACTACTGTATTTTCAAATACCTCGCAAAGAACTCATACGTCCTCAACATTTGATCAAGGCGTTGGCGGTTATTACCTGAACGTGTTAATTCGTGTGTTCCACCTGGATGACGCACATATTCAACGTCACGACCTAATACCTTTAGACTTTTGTAGAGCATTTCACTTTGAATCACTCCTGTACGCAAATCATTCTCACCGTGGAAAATTAACAGCGGGGTTTTGATATTTTGTACATACGTATAAGGCGATTCGCGGTCTAAAATTGCTTTCGTTGTTTTTTCCCAAGGATAACCTCCAAAATAATTAGGCACTAAACGCCAGGCATTTCCTTCACCCATAAAAGTAGATAACTCATAAACGCCACGTTGTGCACACGCTACTTTGAAACGATTCGTATGACTTACAATCCAAGAAACAAGGTAGCCCGCGTATGAACCACCTGTGACGGCAAGTTGAGTGGTATCTGCCCAACCCTCCGCAATAGTTAAATCTAACGCTTTCATTACATCAGCAGTTGGTCCTGCACCCCAATCTTTCACATTAGCCGCCAAAAAATCTGAACCATAGCCACCAGAGCCGCGAGGGTTTGCATAGACTACACCCATTCCTTTGGCTGCATAATACTGAAATTCATGCCACATGCTTGCTTCTCCGGTGCCCCACATCGCAGAGGGTCCGCCATGAATTTCTAACACTACAGGATATTTCTTACCTGATTCGTAATCCGTAGGTTTCATTACCCAATAATCTACTTTATAGCCTTTCGCATTTGTAAAGGCATGTTTAGTAGGTCGAACTATATTTTTAGAAGCCAACCAACCTGTATTCAATGAAGTATATGTGCGAACAGAATCAGCAGACTGTTGGTATATTTCTGAGGGGTTTTCAATCCCTGTTTTGGCATACACAAAACCTGAATTAGTCACATCAAATCCTAAAACACCTGAGTTGTTGTCTGTTAATTGCTTAACCTGTTTAGTAGATAAATCAAAAACGAAAAGAGGCGCACCACCTTGATTTTGAGCTGTAAAATACAGCTTGCTCTCATCTGAAGACCATTTAACCTGCGTAACCACGCGATCAATAAGAACCTTAACAATCTGAGATGGATTCGTCAACGAAATTATTTGTAAGGTGGCATTTTGCACTCCTGTTGATTTAGCTTCTTGGAAGACCAACCATTTTTCAGATGGAGATAAGGCCAAATTGGACATTTTATATCCCGCTTTTTGGTAAATCACCTTTGACCCAAAACCAATATATGAATCCAGGACTTTATCAGGATGAGCCAATGAATCAGCTGGCACTATTGCGTAGATACCATTTGAAGCGAATTCCACATCTGACCAACGCTGGAATGGGTTGTTTAATAAAACAGGCTTACCCGTCAAACTAGTTTTAAAATAAGCTGGCAAAGGCAACTCAGAAGTGGTAGTACTCTCTTCTTGGAAATTTAAGCGATTGATGACTTTAGCCTTCTTATCTACTTCATTCTGAGCTAGGTAAGCTCTCACTTCGTCTAAGTTGCCGTTTGGATTTGCTTTTGATTTCTTAGCTACACCTAAAAGCATGGGCTTCTCCAAAGTCCAAGAGGGTAACAAACCTTTCTTATTATAGACCGAATCCACCAGGAACTCCTTCGCGGTAAATGAAGATTGGAAATAGATGTCCTGACCTGAAGAAGACCAAACCGGATTGGAAACGGCTAAAGGTAAATTTGTCATCGCCTGTGGCTCCCCTCCTGCTAAATCCAACACATATACCTGAGATTTAGCACCCATATCACGTGTAAAAGCTATTTTACTCCCATCCGGACTCCAGGTCGGTGATGAAATCGAATTCTTTCCGGAGGTTAATGCACGTGATTCACCCGATTGCAAATTACCCAAATACAAATGAGTCTGGTAGACAAAATCGTTCTTCTTTTCAGGATCATCTACAATGGAAGTGACGGTATAGATAAATTGATTTCCTTTCGGAGAAACTAAAGGCTTTCCAGCTGTCTTAATTTTAAGTAAATCGGTGACTTGAATTTTTTCCTTAGGGCTTTGGGCTACTAAAGAAAATGAAAGAAGTACGAATAATAGGTGTTTCATAGATGAAATGTCTAGGTATAAAAAATGCTCAGCATCGCAGGACACTGAGCATAAAAATACGAGTTAATTCGATTAAATCAATTTCAAGATTTCCTCTCCGATCGCATCGGTTCCTAAAATCATCGATTTATCTGTCGTCGCATCAGCGATATCACCTGTACGGAAACCTTTCTTTAATACTTGGTCAACAGCGTTAATAACTACTTCTGACTCCGCTTTCATTCCAAAAGAAATGTCTAACAAAAGAGCGGCAGATAAAACGGACGCCATTGGATTCGCTAAACCTTTACCTGTGATATCGTGTGCAGAACCGTGAATAGGCTCGTAAACACCCGTTCCATCACCAATAGAAGCTGAGGCTAACATGCCCATCGAACCAGCGATTTGAGACGCCTCATCCGTTAAGATATCGCCGAATAAATTCGCTGTAACTACTACGTCAAAACGCTTCGGATCTTTGATCAATAACATAGCCGTTGCGTCTACGAATTGGTATTCCACCGTTACATCAGGGTATTCCAAAGCTAACTTTTGGATGACTTCACGCCATAAACGTGACGACTCTAATACGTTTGCTTTATCGACTGAAACTAAATGCTTTTTACGTGTACGGGCAGCTTCAAAAGCCTTTCGACCGATACGCTCTACTTCGTAACGGCTGTATTCCGCCACGTCATACGCTGTATCACCATTGTTCTTACGACCTTTTTCACCAAAATAAATATCTCCTGTTAATTCACGGAAGAACAAAATGTCCGCTCCTTTTAAAATCTCCGGCTTAATGCTAGACGCACTTAATAATTCATCAAATAACTTGATCGGACGAAGATTCGCGTATAGACCTAATTCCTTACGCATTTTTAACAATCCTTGCTCAGGACGAACTTTTGCTGATGGATCATTATCGTATTTCGGGTGACCTACCGCTCCAAAAAGTACTGCATCAGACGCTTTCATCTTCTCCAACGTTTCGGCTGGCAATGGATCGCCTGTCGCTTCAATCGCCACGTGACCAATTAATGCTTCGTCATAGGTAAAATCATGACCGAACTTTGTCGCAATTTTCTCTAATACTTTCTTTCCTACTTCGGTTACTTCTTGACCTATTCCATCACCTGGAACAATTAAAATATGCTTCTTCGCCATTATTATTTTTATTATATCAAATTCAACATTTTCTGAGTGGCCTTGATCGCTGAAACCGTTTGGTCAGAATCTAAACCTCTCGTAATTAATTCTTTACCTCCATCAGACCACGTAATAATCGTCTCACAAAGCGCATCTGAATCCCCTCCAGGTGGAATGCGTACCGCATAATCCTTCAATACAGGGAGAATTTTACCATGCTTCTCGAAGATAATGCCTAGAGCCTTCATAAAAGCATCATATTGGCCATCTCCTTGTGCATGCTCCTCAAATACATCACCATCAATTGAAATCTTCAAAGTAACGGATGGACGTAAATCTTTCGAATGAGTCAAGACATAGTTCAAAACCTGAACACGCTCTTCAATCGTATTGCTATCTAACACATCAGATATGATGTAAGGGAGATCATTTTGAGTGACTACCTCCTTGCGGTCGCCTAATTCAATGATTCGCTGCGTAACAATCTTTAAATCTTGATCGGACAACTGAATGCCTAAAGCAGCTAAATTATTCTCAATATTCGCTTTACCCGAAGTCTTTCCCAAAGCGTATTTACGCTCACGGCCAAAACGCTCCGGCATCAAATCATTATGGTATAGATTGTTCTTTTTGTCTCCATCCGCGTGAATACCGGCAGTTTGTGTGAAGACATTCTCTCCTACCACTGGCTTATTAACTGGAATACGGAAACCAGAAAAAGTTTCTACTAACTTACTAACTCGGTATAAAGACTTTTCGCAAACAGACGTTTTTACATCCGTTTGGTAATCATTCAAAACCGCGATAACACTAGCTAATGGTGCATTTCCAGCACGTTCACCCATTCCATTCACCGTTAAATGCAAACCGTGAACGCCGCAACGTACTGCTTCTAAGGCATTTGCTGTTCCTAAATCGTAATCGTTGTGTGCGTGAAAATCAAAATGAGTTTTCGGATACTTTGCAATTAACTGCTTAATGAAATCCGATACTTCGTATGGAGTTAAAATCCCTAAGGTATCTGGGAGTAAAACGCGATCCACTGGTTGTGTAGTAAGAAAATCTAAGTATTGAAACACATAGTTTGAACTGTTACGCATTCCATTACTCCAATCCTCTAGATATACATTCACCGATAAGCCTTTCGACTTAGCTAAGGTGATGGTATCTGCTATTTCCTTAAAATGTTGCTCTGGCGTCTTCTTCAGCTGATGTTGCAAATGATTCAAAGAACCTTTGGTCAATAAATTCATCACCTTAGCTCCTGCGTCTAACATCCACTGAACGGAGGTTCCTCCATCAACGAAAGTTAATACCTCCACTTTATCTAGAAATCCGTTAGCAGCGGCCCAAGACGTAATCTTCTTCACAGCCTGAAATTCGCCTTCTGAAACACGCGCTGACGCAATCTCAATACGATCTACCTTTAATTCGGTCAAAAGTAATTGAGCTATGGTTAACTTTTCTGAGGCTGAAAACGATACTCCGCTGGTTTGTTCCCCATCGCGAAGGGTCGTATCCATTATTTCTATGTGGCGTTTCAAAAGATTAGCGGTTTTCGGCAAACGTACTGATCTCCGACTTCATCGCTTGTAAATAATCGATGTCATCGAATCCATTCAATAAATTATTCTTTTTGTACCCATTGATGGCGAACTTTTCAGACGCGCCAGTCGCTACAATCGTAATCGTTTGCTCAGGTAAACTAACCTCTAATTCCGCTTTCGGATCAGCCTCTATTGCGGTGAAAATTTGATGTAAAAATTCCGGGCTCACTTGAACTGGTAAAACACCAACGTTAATTGCATTTCCACGGAAGATATCAGCAAAGAAAGAAGAAACCACACAACGGAAGCCATAATCGTAGATCGCCCAAGCAGCGTGTTCACGTGAAGAACCAGAACCAAAATTCTTTCCTCCTACTAAAATCTTACCTGAATAAGTCGGGTTATTTAATACGAAATCTACCTTAGGAGCATCGTTTTTATCATAACGCCAGTCCCTAAATAAATTATCTCCAAAACCTTTACGCTCTGTAGCCTTTAAGAAACGAGCAGGGATGATTTGATCCGTATCCACATTCTCAATCGGAAGTGGTACTGCAGAACTTTTTAATATGTTAAAACTATCGTAAGCCATATTGCTTTTATTTAATCGATCTTATAAAAATTCTCTAGGGTCTGTTACAACACCTGTGATTGCAGCCGCGGCAGCGACTAAAGGACTCGCTAATAAAGTACGAGAACCCGGTCCTTGACGACCTTCGAAGTTACGATTAGACGTACTCACCGCATATTTACCAGCTGGAATCTTGTCGTCATTCATAGCTAAACACGCAGAACATCCTGGCTGACGTAAAGCAAAACCAGCTTCTGTCAAAATATCGTAAATACCTTCTTCTCTAATCTGTGCTTCCACAATATGAGAACCAGGTACTACCCAAGCCGTTACGTGATCCGCCTTCTTACGACCTTTGACAATCGAAGCAAAGGCACGGAAATCTTCAATACGACCATTCGTACAAGAACCAATGAATACGTAATCCACTTTCTTTCCAATCATGGAATCGTTTTGAGCAAAGCCCATATATTCCAAAGACTTCTCATAAGTCGCTACTCCACCCTCAACGTCATCCGCATTCGGAATTTGCTTAGAGATACCCATTCCCATTCCTGGGTTTGTACCGTAAGTGATCATCGGCTCAATATCTGAAGCTAAGAATGTGATTTCTTCATCAAATGTAGCGCCCGAATCCGTCTTCAACGATTTCCAATAAGCTAATTGCTTATCCCAATCAGTACCTTTAGGAGCTAATTCACGACCTTCGATATAGTCAAATGTTGTTTGATCTGGAGCAATCATTCCACCACGCGCACCCATCTCAATAGATAAATTACAAACCGTCATACGGCCCTCCATTGACATTTTTTCGAACACATCTCCTGCATATTCTACGAAATAACCCGTAGCACCAGAGGTCGTTAATTTAGAAATAATGTATAAGGCAACATCCTTTGGCGTAACTCCCTTCCCTAATGTTCCATTGACATTAATGCGCATTTTCTTAGGCTTAGGCTGCATAATGCACTGAGATGATAGCACCATCTCTACTTCAGAAGTACCAATACCAAAAGCAATCGCACCAAAAGCACCGTGAGTAGAAGTATGAGAATCACCACAAACGATGGTCATACCTGGCAAGGTAATACCATTTTCTGGTCCTACCACGTGCACAATACCATTCTTGGGATTACCTAAACCCCAGTGAGAAATACCGTATTTCGCCGTATTCTTCTCTAACTGCAATAATTGATTCGCAGATAATGGATCTTCTACGGGTAAGTGTTGGTTAATCGTAGGCGTGTTATGATCCGCAGTCGCAAACGTACGCTCTGGGAATAATACGCCTATACCGCGTGTTTCAAGACCTAAAAAGGCTACAGGAGATGTCACTTCGTGAATAAAATGACGGTCAATGAAAAATACATCTGGACCATCAGCAATTTTACGAACGACGTGTGAATCCCATACTTTATCAAATAAGGTTGTTGGGGAATTGCTCATTATATCAATTAGTTTTAAGGCGCTTTTATTATAATTAAGCTACAAAAATGGCGTTTTTTTTGCAAAAATGCAAAGCAAATAGGCTGTTAAAGTAGAATTTTGCCAAATATTATACAAGTCAAAGGGATGCGCGGGAAATAAAAACAAAAGGATTTTGCCATTTAGCCCGCTCATTAGAAAGCACCAATTCGGCTGCTTTTCGACCCAATGTTTCAAAATCCGTCGAAATCGTAGAAATACCGTCAAATAACAAACGCTTGATAGGAGTTTCATTGTACGAGATAATTCCTATATCTTTCCCTAATTGTAACGATTCGTTGCGAATCCGCTCCAGTAAAATTAGTAAATCATCTTCCATTACGGTGATGTATACTTGGCCTACACTTACTGTAACATCAACTAACGATTCCACCACCTCATATTCAAAGGCATAATCCCGGCAAAAATTGATGAATCCTTGAACGATTTCTTTAGGGTAATAACTCTGCGTAGGAAAAACGAGCCGAATTTGCTGATAAGTGACTAATGAATCTTTGGCTTGTTGTAGACTTTGGTAAATATCATGTTCAAAATCTTCATACACTGCCCCAAACTTCCCTTGAATCCCGGGCAATAACTTATCCAATAAAACCAACTTCTCTTTGGGCAAAGAATTAATCAAATCAATTGCCATCTCCTCTCCCTCCACAAAATGAGGAATCAATACCAGGTGCGTATAATCTCGATCGCGACTATCTACAATCTTTTTGAAGAGATTAAAATCGTTATTGTAAATGTAAAAATCAATAGACCCTTGGTCTCCAATCGCCTTAACAAAGGCATCATAAATGATTTTCTTGTGAACACTTAACTTATTAAATAAAAGAAAAATACGTAGGTTTCTGGGCACTTCATCTACCTTAATATAGAAACCCTTTCCTCGAACAGAATCTATAATTCCTTGCTGTTTGAGGTAATTATACCCCTTCTCCACCGTGATCCGAGCCATAAAATGCTCAAAACTTACTTCATTAATCGACGGAAGCAATTCACCCTTATGTATTTTTCCCTGCTGAATTCCTTCAATAATGGCATTCGCTAACTGTCGGTACTTAGGCGTAGAGGAAAATTCATCGATTTGAATCAACTGTAACATTAGTGAATAGAATTACCGATCCCCACAATAATAACTGAAATCAAAATCACTACAATGCCACCTATAACGGTACGCATTGTCTTAGCTGAAACACCTTTCCATTCCTTGAAATAAAGACCCCAGAAATTCGATGTGATGATAATTGTAGCCATGTGTAATATCCAAGAACTCGCGCCATTCCCTAATTTACTCTCCCCCATTCCATAAAAGAAGAATTGCAAAAACCAGGTTGTTCCTGCCACAGCGGCAAAAAGGTAGTTCATGCGAAGTGGCGCTGAAGCATTTACATAATCACCAAAAGTCTTATTCGAAAAATTTAAGTACAGGCAATACACGAAGTTTGTCAAAAATCCTCCCCACAACACCACGATAAAAATGACATTGTTTTGGAACAAGGGATCACAGCCTTTAGCCACCGCAGCATCAGCCATATCCTTACCTGCTTCAATGCCAAAATTAAAGCAAGCCGAACAGAGTCCAGAGATCGTCGCAACAATTAACCCTTTCGTTAAACTAAACTCCTTAATTGTTTCCTGCTTCTGCTCTTGAGATAGCTCATTCTCTTTCATCATTCCTGCTTTACCGCAAAGAAAAATCCCAAAAACACAGACCAAAATCCCCAATAAAACCACTTGACCACCTGTACTTCCTACGATATGAGAAATCGTATCACCTTCCACTCCAGCTAATTCCCGGTAAATAGGCGGAACTAAGGCACCGAAAATACTACATAAACTTAAAGCAATGGACATCCCTAAAGACATCCCTAAATAACGCATGGCTAAACCAAAGGTTAATCCTCCAATTCCCCATAATAACCCAAAAACAAAAGTCCAGAAAAAGGTGTCCGAATCAATCGATTGAATAATTCCCATAAAATCCGGAATGGTTAGCCAAGCCGCCACAACTGGGACAATCAACCAAGAGAATACTCCACCCACTAACCAAGCACTTTCCCAAGACCAAACTTGAATCTTACGGTATGGGATATAAAAACTACCCGAGGCGAAACCGCCTAAAGAATGAAAGAAAAGACCTAAAATCGAACCCATAGTTGCTAGTTTATATTTCCCAAAGTCATCAAGTGTCCAATATTACCCATATTATCAGAAAAGAAATCGAAATTAAACTTTTAACAGTGAACATCTATACTTAGCCTACCTAGGTAAGTAAAATAAAAAAGCTGCAGTAGGAATTATCTCCCACTGCAGCTTTCTTTGAAATTAATTTATACTATTCTTTTACAATCGTTGTTGCAAAAGGCTTTCCTGAGGAAATGACATGTAGTACATATTTACCCACCCGAATACCAGAGAAGTCCGTAAAAACGATTTCCTTAATAGGCGCCTCATACGTATGCTGGTAAATAACAGATCCTAATTGATCATAAATAGCGACAAAAGTGGGCTTAGTGCTTGGCACAGAGAATCCAATAGTCAATTTATCAACAAACGGATTCGGATAAGTAGTGTACGTAATTGGATTTTCTTCTTGCACATTCAACTTAATCCCAGAAGCGGCAATACTGCGTTCTAACAAAGATGGCTGTTTAAATCCTTGACGAACAACCACACCACCATTGGAAGATGTACCAGTCACTGCACTTTGCTGACCTATGATTTGAGAATAATATTTACCATCAACCACCGTTGTAGCACCACCTGCTCCAATGGCAGAACTTATTACTTTTTGGGCATAAACCACTTGCAATACGCACAAAAGGACAATCGTCATTAACACACTTTTCATAACGCTATTTATTAAATGTAAGAATAAACTCTTTTATACTTTGACCTTCAAATTCACTAAAGAAATACTCTAAATCCTCAGAACAATCAAAACCCGAATCACTATACAAATTCTGCAAACAGGCTTTCTGTAAGCATCCTTGTTTTATTAACTTCTTCGCAAACTGAACACGTAAACGGTTCATTTCATCCGTGAAGTTAGTGAAAAGATAAAGTTCGAAAAAATCATGCAATTCTTTCGTATCCTTTTGGACTAATTCCCCGAATTGAACCAAAGTCAAATGAGGTTTCAAAAAGGGCTTATCAAATATATAGCAATCATTCATCGCTTGATCCATCTTCCACCAATAAACCTCTTGAGGATTTAATAGGCGTTTAAAGCGATCCACATTTAAATAAATTACCTGTGGAAAGAAATACAATGTACATACCATCACCATGTAAGCAACTAATGAGATGTATTTTATTTCGCTCGGATGATTAAATAATGAAAAATCCAAGACGTTTTCTAACCAAACACCAAAAAATACGGAGCTCATCCCAACGAATACCAACCATTGAAAAAACAGAAATATACTTAACCACCTACCTAAATTAGTTGCTTTGAAAAAATAGACCTTGTTGTTTATCAAGTAATTTGCTCCCCAAAGGCTATAAAAGGTTAATAATAATGGTCTTAATACATACAAATGAGCTGCATTAAAGACAAAACCTAAACGAATACGAAACATGGAAGTCCAATCACTAAATACTTGCCTAACAACTTCTACCTTGTAAGCATAAGCAGACAAATAATAGGGAACTGTATCAATAAAAACGAACAGAAATGGGATAAAGTGCAAAAAATCTACTCCTCGCAAAGCTGTCGAACCTGTTTTTAGACTTCTTAGGTAGAAATACAATAAGGGACCGATTAAAAAATAGATGGAGGAAAAATTTCCATACAATAGAACTGTAAATAACAAGCTATGGCCCAAAGACATAGAATAAACAGTCAAACAATAGACACCGGAAATAAAAAAAAGCAAGGCTAAATAAATGTTCGGATTTGCGAATAAAGATCCCCGTGATTTCAGAAAGATGATCGATGGCGTCATAAAACTAGTAAATAGCGTCATGACAAATATCGATTGAAATAGAAACAGCATTATGAAGTGGTTAGATATAAATGTAATGTACAAAAATATAATGAACCAAAATCATTACTTAGTAAATTACACACCTATTGATCTTGCATATGAAACTAAAAAAACGAATTACCCGGTTTTGGAAACTTTTAGGCCCTGGCTTAGTCACTGGAGCCAGCGATGATGATCCGTCTGGGATAGCTACCTATTCTCAAGCGGGTGCAGGCTTGGGGCTTTCTACTCTTTGGACGGCTTTAATTGCTTTCCCATTAATGGCTGCGATTCAGCAAATGTGTGCTAGAATTGGTTTAGTGACTAAACAAGGACTTACGGGTACCCTCAAAAAGCATTATCCAAAACCTGTTCTGTACCTAATGCTAGTATTTAGTTTCCCTGCCATTATCATGAATATTGGAGCTGACATAGCCGGTATGGGAGCTGTAGGAAACCTATTATTTCCTACCATCGACGCAAGTTATTTTAGCGTCCTTTTCACTCTTTTATTAATTGGGTTAATTATATATTTACCTTATGCCAAAATTGCGGCCGTCTTAAAGTACTTGTGTATAGTCATGTTGGTCTATTTCATCGTCCCTTTTTTATATAAACAAGATATAAACGAGATATTAATGGCCACATTTATCCCCAAAATTGAATTCACGAAAGAATATATTGCGATTTTAGTGGGCATATTAGGTACCACCATTTCACCTTATTTATTCTTTTGGCAAGCTTCAGTAGAAGTAGAAGAAATGTCTATCCATAGAAAATTAATAGTGAATAAGCGGATCATTCATGAAATGGAACAGGATGTAGATTTTGGAATGGGGTTTTCGGGCTTTGTCATGTATTTCATCATTTTGACCACGGGGACAGTTTTATACAAAAGCGGTATCCATCAAATCGACACCGTAGAACAAGCCGCCATTGCACTTAAACCACTAGCAGGCGACATGGCCTATTTGTTATTTGCTATTGGAATTATTGGCACAGGACTCATAGCTATACCTGTCTTAAGTGGGTCACTTTCGTATATTTTCACTGAAACTTTTGGATGGGAACAAGGTTTAAATAAGAAATTTCACGAGGCCAAGGGCTTTTATTCCATTATCGCCTTTTCCTTATTAGTAGGATTGTCCTTAAATTATGTAGGCATTTCTCCGATCAACGCCTTGATTTATACAGCGATTTTGTATGGAATAACCGCTCCCGTATTAATTGCCATCATTTTACATATTTCAAATAACAAGCTGATCATGGGAGAAAATACCAATTCTCCCCTTTCGAATGTGCTAGGACTAGCCGCCTTATTGATTATGACATTGGCAGCCGGGGCATTACTTTATTTGGAATTCATTGCATAAAAAAAACCATACTCCCTTTTCAAGAGTATGGTAAAAAAAATGTGGACCAGCATGGGCTCGAACCATGGACCCCCTGATTATGAGTCAGATGCTCTAACCAACTGAGCTACAAGTCCGCATTGTACATCCCCTAGAGGAATTCAATGTGACACAAAATTAAGGAATACTAACCTTTTTAGCTAAATTTCGGAAAAGAATCTCCCATGTACCCGACTAAAATTATTAATGATCCGATTTACGGTTTTATTAAAATCAATAATCCATTAATTCTTGAACTCATTGATCACCCTTATTTTCAACGACTTAAGCGAATAAAGCAATTAGGATTGGCTGAATTTGTTTATCCGGGTGCACACCATACTAGATTCCACCATGCATTAGGAGCTATGCACTTAATGGATCAAGTTTTAGATAACTTAAAAGCGAAAGGCTATTCGATTTCAGCAGATGAACGCCAAGCAGCAGAAATTGCCATTCTATTGCATGATATTGGCCATGGACCATTTTCACACGTATTAGAATACACCCTGCTAAATGAAGTAAAGCATGAAGATGTTTCCACTCTATTAATGGCAAAATTAAATCAGCATTTTAAAGGTAAATTAAGTCTTGCTATTGAAATGTTTGAAAACAAATATCCGAGAAAATTCTTTCATCAATTAGTTTCATCTCAATTAGATGTCGATCGTCTTGATTATTTAAGCCGGGATTCTTTTTATACCGGTGTCCGGGAAGGCTTTATAGGTTCTGAAAGGCTATTGAGCATGATGGACTTGAACAATGAACAATTGGTCATTGAAGAGAAAGGAATCTATTCGACAGAAAACTTTTTGATGGCACGTCGTTTAATGTATTGGCAAGTTTATTTGCACAAAACTGCTATTGCTGCAGAAACGATGTTAATTCAAATTTTACGCCGGGCTAAATTTTTAATATCTGAGGGCCAAAAATTACCCTGCTCAACACCCTTAAAAACATTCCTTAAAAGTAGTTACACTTGGGAGGAATTCTCCTCTAAAGAGAGTTTGTTACTTGCTTTCACTGAATTAGATGACCATGATGTTTGGGCTGCGATAAAAGAGTGGAAAAATTCCAACGATAAAATATTAAAACATCTGTGTACGCATTTTTTGGGAAGAAAATTATTCACTTGCAAATTAGGTTCTCAACCTATTCCTAAAGCCAAAAGAGTCGAAATCGAAGAGAATATCAAACGAGAATATGGAATAACAGACGAAGAATTATCCTACTTTGTAGTGGAGGGTTCCACCTCTAATGCAGCATATGTACAAGGCGACAACACCATCAAGATGGTCGACAAACAAGGTCATGTAGTCGAGTTACTCGAAGCATCCGATTTACCCACGATACAAGCTTTAAGTAAGATTGTAAAAAAATACTATTTTTGTTGTCCAAAGAGCGTATATTTGCAAGGAGAATTGAGCTAATGGATATTCTCTTTGCCTTTATTAAACAACGTGTGACCGAATGAAATTTACTGTTGATCAAATAGCCCAATTAATTCAAGGAACAGTAGATGGCGATGGTTCAGCAAGTATAAGTACGTTTAATAAAATTGAAGAGGGAAAAACGGGCAGTATTTCCTTCTTGGCAAATCCGAAATACGAATCCTATTTATATCAATCTGAGGCTACAGCCATCATCGTGGCAGCTGATTTAGTCTTAAAAGAAAAGCCATTAGCGACTTTAATCAAGGTTAAAGACCCCTACTCTGCTTTTACCCTATTACTCCAAAAATACCAAGAGTTTACAAGTGTAAAAGAAATAGGTATTCAACAACCTAGTTACCTTGCTGAGGACGCAAAAACAGGCCTTAATCTATATTTAGGCCAATTTTCTAGTATAGGTAAAGGCTCTACAATAGGGAAAGATACCTATATAGCTGCGCATGTGACGATCGGGAATAAAGTTTCTATTGGAGATAATTGCGTCATTTATCCTGGTGTTGTTATTTATAACGATACCGTGATTGGAAACAATTGCACCATTCATGCCAATGCAGTAATCGGATCTGATGGATTCGGATTTGCACCACAGGCAGATGGCACTTTTTCAACCATTCCTCAATTAGGTAATGTGGTCATTGAAGATGGTGTGAGTATTGGCGCGAATGCTACGATAGACCGAGCAACCATGGGTTCTACCTTGATCAAAAAAGGGGTGAAAATTGATAACTTAGTTCAAATTGCCCATAATGTGGAAGTTGGTGCGAATACGGCTATTGCAGCCCAAACAGGTGTATCTGGTTCAACTAAAATAGGTCAAAACTGCTTAATCGGAGGTCAAGTAGGTGTGGCAGGGCATATTAGTATTGCAAATAAAACCATCGTAACCGCACAATCAGGGGTTACGAAAACCGTTCGAAAAGAAGGACAAATATTAGGTGGAACGCCGGCCTCCCCTAATAGTGAATATTTGAAACGTAATGCCTTATTACGTCAATTACCGGACTTATTAAAACGATTAGAATCTTAATAACGCGTATGAACAATAAGCAACATACTATTACCAAAGCTGTAACCCTATCTGGTGTAGGTTTACACACTGGCGTAGTTGCCAACCTGACTTTTTTACCTGCTCCTGCAAACCACGGGATCAAATTCCAACGTGTTGATTTGCCAGGTCAACCTATCGCAGATGCGGATGTAGATTACGTCGTGGATACATCTCGCGGAACAACCATTGAGCACAATGGAGCTAGAATTAATACCGTAGAACACGTATTAGCGGCTCTTGTAGGTCTAGAAGTAGACAATATTTTAATTCAATTAGATGGACCTGAACCTCCAATTATGGATGGAAGTTCTATCAAGTTCGTAGAGGCTTTAAAAGATGCTGTCCCATTAGAACAAGATGCACACCGTAAATTCTTCGAACTAACAGAAGAGGTACGTTACAAAGATCTAGAAAATGGCATTGAATTAGCTGCATTACCATTAAACGACTACCGTATGGCGGTGATGGTAGATTATAATTCCAAATTCTTATCTAGTCAACATGCGAACTTAAGCCATGTTTCTCAATTTGAGAAAGACTTCTCCATGTGTAGAACATTCTGTTTCGTACATGAATTAGAGGTTTTATACAAAGCAGGTTTGATCAAAGGTGGGGACTTAAATAACGCCATTGTAATTGCAGATAAAGACTATTCAGAATCTGAATTAGCCCACTTGTCAGAAGTATTAGGTAAACCGAAGATTTCCGTTTCTAAAGAGGCGGGTATCTTGAACAATACTAACTTGCATTTTAATAACGAGATGGCTCGCCACAAGTTATTGGATTTAATGGGAGATTTAGCTTTAGTAGGTCGCCCTATAAAGGCGCAAATTTTGGCATCACGCCCAGGTCATGCTTCTAACGTTGAATTAGCGCGTAAGATCAAGAAATTGATGTTAGATGCGGAGAAGAACAAAGTGCCTACCTACGATCCAAAACAGCCTCCTATTTTCACGCACGAACGCGTATACGAGCTTTTGCCTCACCGGTATCCATTCCAAATGATTGATAAAATCATTTATTTGGATGACAATAGCGTAGTAGGTGTAAAGAATGTGACGATGAATGAAAATTATTTCATGGGTCACTTCCCAAACAATCCGGTGATGCCAGGTGTTATGCAAGTGGAAGCTATGGCGCAGACGGGTGGTATCCTTGTATTGAGCTCAGTAGAAGACCCAGAGAATTATTGGCCCTATTTAGTGGGAATTGAAAACTGTCGCTTTAGAAAAAGCGTTATCCCTGGAGATACAATCATATTTAAGTGCGAACTGCAAGCACCTATCCGCAGAGGTATCGCTAAAATGATTGGTAAGGCTTACGTAGCTGGTCAAGTAGTTTGTGAAGCAGAAATGACTGCTAGTTTAGTACGTAAATCGTAAGATTTTATATATGATTCATCAATTAACTCATATTGATCCTAAAGCTAAAATCGGTGCTAATGTAAGTGTCGATGCTTTCACTTCTATTCATGAAGATGTAGAAATTGGTGAAGGAACCTGGATAGGGTCAAACGTAACGATTTATCCGGGTGCGCGCATTGGTAAAAATGTACGTATATTCCCAGGTGCCGTTATCTCCGCCATTCCTCAAGATTTGAAATTTGGAGGAGAAACAACGACTGCTGAAATTGGTGACAACTCTACCATTCGGGAATGTGTGACCATCAACCGGGGAACTACTGATAAGATGAAAACGGTCATTGGCAAAAACTGCTTAATTATGGCCTATGTTCACGTTGCTCACGATTGCTTTATCGGAGACAATTGTATTTTAGCCAATGCCGTGCAAATGGCTGGACACGTTACAGTGGGGGATTTTGCTATTATTGGCGGATCGACAGCTATACACCAGTTCGCTACTATCGGTCAACACGTGATGATTTCAGGTGGTTCTTTGGTTAGAAAAGATGTCCCTCCTTTCACTAAATCAGGACGTGAACCATTATCTTACGCTGGTATTAATTCTGTAGGATTGCGTCGTCGCAATTATACAGATGAGCAAATAAATATTATTCAAGAAGCTTATCGTTATTTGTATCTGAAAGGACTCAACACGAATGCAGCCTTAGCTGAAATTGAATCTCAATTACCTAATACTTCGGAGAGAAACGAAATTCTAGATTTCGTTAAAAATTCCGAAAGAGGTATTATGAAAGGCTAAAATGCGATGGAAATTCTTGTTCAAAATCTTTCTAAAAAGTTCAGACAGGAATTTGTCATTCAATCCTTTACTTATTCATTCCATTCAGGCAATTCGTATGCCATCACAGGTCCTAATGGTTCAGGAAAATCCACCTTACTTCAATTAATCGCTCAATATACTTTACCTAATAAAGGTTCAGTAGAGATGGTGGGTATAGATGATGAATTAGCCTATAGCCAAATTACCTATGCAGCTCCCTATGTCGAGTTAATTGAAGAATATACTTTACAAGAACATCTAGAGCTCCTTAAAAAAAATAAATACCTCCCCCCATCGGCGAGCATAGAATCATTTGAGGCCTTTATCGATTTACAACCAAATCGATTTAAATTAATAAAAAACTATTCGTCTGGAATGCGCCAAAAAATCAAGCTAGGCTTTGCGTTACTTTCAGATAGACCCGTTTTATTGTTAGATGAGCCTACCACGAACTTTGATGAACAGGCAAAAGAATGGTTTTTCAAAAGGCTTAACGATCAGCGAGAAAAATTAATCATTATCGCTTCAAATGAAATAAGTGAGATCACGTTCTGTTCAGAAAAAATTTCAATTTCTGACTTTAAATAAGTCGACGTAGCCGAATTTGAGTTATTCCAATAACAACAGCTATAAATCCCCCATAAAATACTACGTCCTCGTAACTGACTAATCCCATACTCATTCTATGGTAATGAGCAGATAAATCAAGCATTTCTACTCCCAATTCATTTGCTCCTTGCCAAAACAAAAAATTGAAAACGAGGCCTAATAAAAAAGCCGCGGGTTGCCTTTTTGTTAAACTAGAAGCTAAAACCCCGAGGCAAATAAAACAAAAATTTAAGAGTATCAGGGATAGATAGCCGCCAAATATAAGGGATGAATCAAAATTATTCCTAGGTAACCCTAATTTACCAATGGTATACACAAATAGGATACTAGGCACCAAAGTAATCAGTACCATAGTGAATAAGGATACTATCTTGGCCAGTAAAATTTGACCCATAGTTAGTGGCAAGGATCTTAGTAATTGAAAAGTCCCCTTATCAATTTCGTCTGAAAAACTATTCATTGATAAGGCGGGTACCAAGAATAAGAAGAACCAAGGACTTAAATCAAAGAAAACAGACAATTCAGCAAAGCCGAAATCCAACACATTTCCATCAATGAACCATACATAAACGCCCATTAAAACAAAAAAAGACGTAACTGTTCCCCAACCCATCCAAGAGCTAAACAAACCTTTTACATCTTTTAGAATTAGGGATAACATATTAGTCGAAGATGGGCTTTTCGCGTTTAACGATAGCGGAAACGATTAAGCCTAACAAGAATGTAATAACGAAATAAAAAAGAAGTAGTAAAAAAAATTGAAAACCCGGTTTATTTATAAAAATCAACAAATGTTCAATTTGATTCAAATTACTTTTACTAATAGATTGGTCTTTAAATCGATCTTTGGCTATTTCAATATTTTTAGACAAATATTCAATATTAATAAACTTCAAATAAATATAATTAAAACCACCATTAATAAGACCAAATAACGCACCCAATAAAGTTGTTAAACCTAAACTCTCTCCATAAGAAATATAGCCTCCATTAGAACTCCGAAATTCAAAAAGACAAAGAATCGAAAAAATAAAAATCAAAACAAAAAAACCAATTAAGGATACCCAACCTATAAATTCTTGGAACTCGAAAGACCAACCCATTAAATCAACAATGACCGTATATAAAAAACATACGATTCCATGAATAAAACCATATTTTAAGGCTATAATAGAAGAAGATGCTGTTGATTCTGTTGTACTTTCCATCCTATTTTTTATAATAAAGTGATATTAACAAATTAGGTAAAAAACCTAAGGCAATCTTTTGCGCAAAATCATCCTTTGCGATACTATATGCATCAATTGATTTTATCCCAGCGTGCAAGGAATTATAATATTCTCCACCCTCTTGACTAACAATAACCTCCTTATACGAATTCAACTGTAATAAACTTTGCTGAATGTAGTCATCCAATAGCTGTAAACCCAAAGTAGATTGAAAGAAATAATACAAAAAGTAGGCACTTAGAATAGCCGTAATAATAATCAACAGATATTGTAAGGCAAAATAACCTAGAAAATGCCTCTTTTCTCCACCGTGACGCTTGGGAAACCGCGTCACATACCACCATTGAAAAAACAATAAAAAGACATAAGTTGGGGCCTTTTTACCACCAATGGGAATGATGCCGAATTGCTGCAAAACCATACTATAAGCAACTAATAAGATGATAAATAGTACAGCATACAATACAAATCGACCTATTTCAGCAAACCAATTATTGACCATAGGAATAAGTTAAACCAGTAAATACGCCTACAATTTGGTGTGTGAATTTATAGCCTGTAAAAATTGAATTCTTTGATTTAGAAACAATATCTGCTGTTGAATACTCCTTTGATGCAGTAGAAAGTAGCATTCCTTTCAGTTCTTCTCCTACCTGTAACTCAGGCAGTTCAATTCCTAAAAAAGCCCCTGGTGCATGGGACAAATACTTATCTACCTGTACAATTCCCTGTTGCTTAGCTTCACTAATAAAAGCAATCGCCAATGTCTCTAATCCAATCGTACCAAAGCTCGCTAGATCAAATTCTAAGTCTTTATTCTCGACCTCTACTGGATGATGATCCGAAACCACAGCCTGAATAACCCCGTCTTTTAAACCTTTCCACAAGGCTAACCGATCATTTTCAGTGCGTAATGGAGGATTCACTTTCTTCAAGGTATCAAAATCAGAAACAGCATCCTCTGTGAAGATGAGGGAGTAAATGGCAACATCAGCGGTAACCGGTAATCCTGCTTGTTGAGCTTCCCCTATCAATCTTACCGACTCAGCCGTAGAGATGCAAGTAAAATGAAGTGAAAAATCAGAGTTAGCTAAACCAAATGAATGTTGCATCACATAGGCTAACAAATCTAGATCGCGCTTGACATGCATCGTTTCAGCTAAAGCAGGTATACCTTTTAAACCTAATAAGGTACTTTGAAGTCCTTCATGTATTTGTCCAAATAAGGACAGGCCTTTCACATCAGGCCGAGAAATAACTTTTACAGGCAAGGGTTGTAAATATTGCAGGCATTTTAACATCAAATCCGTATCCTGCAAAGCATCAGCACCATGGCTAAACCAGGAAGCTCCTGCCTCATGCAAATCCATCAAATCACTAAAATTCTCCGCTTTATTCCCTAAGGTTAATGGGGCAGCAGGAAAACAGGTTACTCCGGAACCAGCTAATTTTTCAGCGATATAGTGTATAGCTTCTGGCTGCTGAGGGACAGGGTCACCTGTAGGCAATAATAGAAAGTCTAAAACACCACCTTTCCAGGCGGCAGATTTCAAGCTAGACCAATCTTCCTTGTGTTCTCCACCTGGTAAGGTATTGTGTACGCGAAGATCAACAACAGTTGGAAACCACTGCAAATCGACTCCTGCAATAACTTGATCTGCTTCTACTTGAATCGAGGGTGCTATTTCTACCCAACAACCATTTTCTGCTAACAAATCAATTTTCTTTCCATAAAAAGTGGAACGACTATCTTGAATTAAAATCTGTTTAAATAAGATCCGCATTTGTTTTTGGCTTATAAAAAAACCCTGATTAACAGGGTTTTAGAATCAATGTCCGATAAAAGATTTATAGGTTTCTACATCCATCAATTGGGAAAGGTCACCAGCGTCAGCTGCCTTAATTTTCACAACCCACCCAGCACCGTATGGATCTGAGTTAATTAATTCTGGACTGTTATTTAATGCTGTATTGAATTCAACGATCTCTCCAGCTACAGGTAAGAACAAATCAGAAACTGTTTTAACTGCTTCCACTGTTCCAAAAACACCATCTTTTGCTATGGTCTGCCCCACTGTCTCCACTTCAACGAAAACGATATCTCCTAACTCACCTTGAGCAAAGTCCGTGATACCTACGATAGCGACATCGCCATCCAATTTAATCCACTCATGTTCTTGAGTATATTTTAATTCGCTTGGAAAATTCATATGATTATTATTTGCTCACAAAGGTCACGAAAATCTCGATTTTTTGCAAACGATTTGAGATTATTCACTTAAACTATACCGAATTTGAAATCCGCCAGCCACCGTAGAACGATAGAATGAATTAGAAACCAACGGATTGTTCATCATCTTATCGAAATAGGCCGTAACCGTTAATTTATTATTGACATTATAACTTAATTGTGGTCTAAATTGAAAGTTTACGAATCCTTGTGTCACAATGGTTTCTGCATCTAATTTACGTTGAAGCGTACGTGTATCTCTGATGGTCAAATTCATATTGAAACGTAAATCATTGGGTAAACGAACAGCTCGGCCGTTGATCTTGAAAGGGATTAGCATATTCGCTTTGGTAAAACCTACCGCTACCGTGAAATCCTTATTCGCTAATTCCGCCACTTGTGAATTAGCTAGATTCAATCCTACATTCCGATCTTGATTGTATTCTAAACGCAAAGAAATCTTACTCTTTGTCACCGCATTAATTCCCACTAAGGGCGAGAAACGTTCCACAAAAGAGATTGTACTCATGACATAAACGGGTATTAATGTATTCGTCACTGGATCAAATCGGGACGAAAGTGGGTACAATAAACTGTTCAATGAAAGATTCATATAATCTGTTGCAAACTGACCATACTCTAAAGAGGAGACAAAATTCCCCACGTTATAGGTGCTCGAGTACATATGGGAAATGGTGAACGAGGCGAACTTACTCTTTATACCAGGCAATAAATTCAGTCCATTATAATCCACTTTCCAGTTAGGAAGAGGAATATCATAGAAAGGTGAATACTTAACGTTGTTTGCCGAAACGCCAGAGTAGGCAGCAAAAAAGGCCGGAATTAATACATCCTGTGAATTCTGATTGTAGGTTCCTATCTCCGTCGGCTTAGATCTATTTAATCGTGATAATAAAATAGAACGATTCGATCTGAATTCTTCAAAAACAGTTTCTGGGTTTGAGAACGCCGTCATGAACGATAAAAATGACATGGAGTAATTACCTGAGCGGATCGGACTTTGGGATTTAAAAGGACCTCCAGCTATTTCTGGTCGGAAAAATTCCTGGTAATTATCTCCCCGATTGTAATTGCCATCCACTTGAATACGTAAATCCTTTGTAGGCTCTAACTGAGTAGAATAGGTGAGTTTTTGGGTCCTTAACTGAGTAAATGGGGTATTTTGAACCGTACTTTTCGTTAACCAACCATTGTTTGCCGCTTTGAATCGAATCGCATCATCTTGCCCCCCACTTATAAAATCTAACCCAGGGGCCTGATTCAAGGCATTCATTCCCAATACACCAGGATTAGGCATAAAGCCTGGTAAGGTGGTTGATTCATTCCTCGAATAATTCACTTGGATACCCCGTAATGTTAGCAGCAATCGAGTGACTGACTTTAAGGCATTATTAGCTGGAATAACAATATCATCATCATCACCAGGATTTCGAGCAATATTCTTGCCAAAAGAACGCGGACTATTTGCCCATCGCAAAGCTTTCACGCGATTGTATAATGCCACAAAATCAATTTTTCCACTAATCGCCTGTTCCCGTGTGTTCTTTATAATATTTCCAAAAGGTAAGCCTAACGAATCTCGAATGTCAAACGAGTTAGCATAATAATTATACCCAATACGGTGTGTGTAGTCTGCATTCATCCAATCCGTTAACACCGATTTCTGCAAAGGCAAACGCCAAACCATGCCGGCTTGTTGATCAAAACTTTTAGCCCTCCCTAAAGCACGTAAACTAATTAGCACTGAATCACGCTTTTCTTGCGTATCCAAATCACCAATGGGTTCATCAATAATCGAATTTACCTGAGCATTGTAATTAAGCACTACACTCTTAGTTAAATTCCAATTCAAGGCATATTGACGATTTAAAAACCAATATTTCTCAAATTGTGGTGCTACTCCTACAGTGGTAAATTCAGCATTACGAAGCTGGGTCTTAATAAAACTACGATCCATGTCTAATCTAACCATCAAAGAAGACGGAACGAGATTTAAATTAAAGTCTTTAATCAAATCAAAAGAAACCTTTTTGAAAGGTTCGAAAAATTTAGACGAAGTCGTATAAGCATATAACACACTCCCTTTATGGCTAAAAGAACTGTATTCCGCGATTAGTGGACTCGTCCGAAGCATTTCTGAATAGGCGTAGCTAAAGGTAAAATTAGAAAAATCCCAAGGATAAAATGTCTTCGATTGAGCGCTACGCGATTTCTTCACATTAGAAAAGTTAAATCCTTTTCGCTCCGTATTATCTTCCACTAATGTTAAATATGATTGCTTTTTAGACTCTGAGCTGAATTTCTGTATGGAGTTTCGCAAGAAAATATCAGGATCAAAAGGATCAAACTCTGGCGATATATTTCGGCGGTCATAGGTAATAAAGAATGGAATTTTAAAGCCCCATTTCCTAGGCAACAACTTGTCTAAGTTTAAATTAGCTGTTATACCGTACTCTAAATTATTCTCGCGACTACGTTCAGAAATTTTGGCCTGTACCCCACCGAAACCATAATTCTTAAAGCTTCCATTCAGTTGAATCGTACCTAAATCAGCTAACTTCAAACCTAATTTACCAATAGCTGCCTCTCCTGAAGTTTGGTCAAAACCTGAAGCACGCAACTCATTCACCCAAATACAGAAAGTTTTATTTGTATTGCTTGTATTACGAACGCCTATCATCGTGACCATCGTCGCACTCTGATCTGGCCGCCCCATTACCGTAATTTTATAGGTCTTTCCCGTGGAACTAGTAATAAGCATCGTAAAACGCTCATTTAGGCTTTTACCTTGCTTATCACGCTCCGTCTTTACTTGTTTCACTAAATCAAACTCCATATCGAACTCATTCTCTATTGGCCAAACTTCGGTATCTAAACTTTGCCCTTTCTGAGTTTGAGTTAATCCTGTATTTTCAATTTCATAATAATTATCTGTTAAATCCGTACCTATCCGCAAGAAAGCACTCACTTGGCCATTAATCGCGTCAGGACTCTGCATCGATACAAACATCTTTAAACGCTTATAATTGATAAAATCAAATAACGTATTTTTAAATACAGCCCTAGCATCATTTGGTCGCAAATTATCGACACAAAGACTCATCGATTGTTCATTCAATCGTGCATTATTAATCGTTGTGATATCTTGATCACGTACAAATCCTGGAGGAACAACATAAGGGATAGCTGTTTCCCCCTTATTCGCTGGACCATTTTCCTCAATATTGACACTAGAAACCCGGAATTTAGCATCATATGGCTCAGGTAAATCTTGGCCACTTCGTTTATCTAAATCTCCTACAAATTTGCGATAGCTATAACCAGATAATTGTAATTGGGCAAAACGTAAAACAACTGGCTCCTGAAACTCTTTTAAAACCATCCGCATAAATCGAATGGATTTGAACGAATTAATCTCCCCAGCCGGAGTCTTATAATTTCGTTTATCTTTAATAGGTATCCGGAACAAGTACCAATTAACTCCTCCCTCTGTAATTTTATCTACCACAAATCCATTTCCAATTTGTAAGCCATTCGGCTTTAAATCGACCTCATATTCAAAATAGGCCTCGTTTTCATTTACGGTATTATCATTATTTAGATCTTCGCGATCCGGTAACATGCTGTTTGCCTCCGTAAAATTTGTATTGGATGGATTAGCCGTTGTAGGGCTATTATTCTCCATTCCTAAATAATTTTTATAGCGCTGTATTAAGGACTCTGTACCCGTAAACTTTTGATTTAAATAATAGTCAAAGTCATCCGCTGCTGGGTCATTTTGTATTTTAGCCAAAGCCGAAGCATCCGTCACCCGACCTTTAATCTGATCTAAATAAGCTTTAAAGTGGGTTGTTTCTGTTAGTGTATTGGCATCATCAGAAACGTTAGGCAAACCGTCCATTCCTACGTCTTGCTTCTCACGACCCGCTGAATTATCAAACGCATTAATGACAAATTGACGCGCAGGGGCCAATCCCCAATCGGTTTTTTCTACATTCTTTCCAGTACCTGTGATGATTTTTTCCCCAGCAGGAATACCATTTTCAAAATTCGAGTAACCATCTGGAATAAAATCTTCCGAAACATCTCCTAGATGAAAAACTAATTTACCCCCAGTCTCATTATTTTTATTGAAAACACCATCTCTAATCTTCCCTGCTTCACCTCCGATAAATGGATCCATCAACCAAAACTCAATCTGCTCTACATTCGCATTATCAAAATCGGTATCAGAACTAATTGCCCTCGTTATAGCTCCAAAATTAGAGGCGGGTGTAGGAAGTAACCCGGACGATGATAAGTTAGTGTTGAAATTATATAAACCTCGCTCTGATGGGAAATATGCCACATCCAAGACTCCAATCGGAAGATTGGTAATATTGTTAGCGAAGTCTTTATTGGGGAATAAGCCTTTCGGTGTAACTACTCGCTCATAGGCATAGGCGTTTACTTTAGTAGGATCTAATCCTGGGACATCTAAAGCAAAACCACCTTGGCCATAAATACTGGCATCTACCGTATAGGCGGATATTTTAGCCCTATTATAACCCGCAGCTAATTTATTTCCTGCTAGCACATACGATTTAGGGGTAGCAGCTGATTTCCAAAGCGTAGGCTGTGAACTTAAATTATAAATCACACGAGCAGCCTCGAAATCATCAATAAAGGCATTTCCTTGAACTCGATCATTCACATTTGGAATTAACTTCGCAAATTCACCTTGAAAGTCAATCACCGATGTTTCTTTCGTAGAAATCAAAGGTAGTTTATCCAACAAACGAGTAAGTCCCTGAGAATTTTGTAAAATAGTGGCATCAAACCCTAACAAGGTATTATTTACGGGTTCATTCCCCATCGCCACCCGTCTAAAAAAGGCGGGGGGACTTTCTGACATATTTTGAATGGTGGCTCCTAAATGGACATTCTTACCCAAATTATAATCAAGCCTTGTTCCTAACAACGTACGGATTTGATTAGAAAACAAATCTGGCTTTTCATAACAAACTTTAATTTCTCTACCTGAGCTAAAAACTCCCTCATTAATGATTTTTACTCGCCCAGATTGCGGTTCCACTATATAATCTGTACCTGCTGACAAAGATTGTCCACCTGCTGTCACCGTAACAGATTTAGCCTCTACACCAAAAGGCAATGAAATATCTCCGCCTACCCCAGACTGAAATGAACCTTTGATGAAAAATTTATTCTTTGACGATAACTGAGCAGCATCCGTTTGAGTCCCGGAATATAATTTATCAAAGACATATTTATCGACTAAATTAGATTCTGCAGAAGTAAATTTCGCTCTTAAACTAGCCCCGAAAGGTTCTAATACAGGGAAAATAATCTTCCCGTTTTTGGAATCGATTGTAATATCTTCTACATAATCAAAGTTTCCATCCGGTTGTGGATCTCCCGCAAAGTTCAACTTGTCTAGACCTAATACCTTAACTAAAGGAACATCTTTAAAATTAGAACCCTCAATTAAATTACTATTGTCAATCCCTGTTGCATCATCTTTGTAAACAATACGTAATTGAAAATTCTGTTTCGTTAAGGCCGAAGTATTTAAGGAATAGATATTCTTCATCATCAAATCCCAAATCGGATGGGGCTTACCCGTCAAACCAGCATTTAAATTATTACGAATAGTACTTGATTTTAACATTTTAAGGAGTAGAACCTCATCATCTTGACGAGCCTGGTAATCCTCCGTTAACTCCCCTACTTTATATTTTCGCCCATTCAACGTGTATTCATACGAGACGGCTAATACCTCATCATTTCGCAAAGGAGCTATTAAGGATATATAACCTAATTGCGGATTGAATTTGAATTCACGATCTGTTAAACGTTTAGCCCCTTTCAAGACATCAAAATCAGTCCCACGTTTTAAATTATACACCGTTTCTAATCGATCAGTTGCCTCATTCGACTTCCGTAAATTCGCATCTGCCAAAAGCTTCGCATACATACCATTCGCCTTATTATCAACAGGGCTCGTCGAATTGATAGGTTGAACTAACGGGTTTGTATTATTAAATGGACTAGCTTCTCCTAAGTCATACAGTGAAACTAAATTCCGTAATGTTTCCGTACTCTGTGTCCGATTAGTCACATATACCTCCACACGGGTAACCGTAATTCCACTTGAAATGACTGGCAAATTATTTAAGGCTCTTTCATAATTATTTCTAAAGTAGGAAGACAAAAAGAAGTGCCTATTTTCATCATATTGATCCACTCTCACTTCAAAATTCTTTCCTTGAGTACCTCCTTTTAGCGTTATACAATCTTGCTTAGACCGTTGCTGTGCAGCTACGACTGTCATATCAAGCGCTCCAAACCGCAATAAAGTTTTAACACCGAACAAATTTTGAATACCCGGAATTAATTGTGAATTCAAAGTCCAAGAGGTATTTCCGACTTCGATGTTTTGGAGAATATCTTCCTCCTGCGTCTTCCAATTCAGTTTCAATTGATTCTGAAAATTAAAACTAGCTTTGGTATCAAAATTGACATTCAGATTCAACTTATCCCCTATCTTACCTTGAAAGTTAATCTGCGCCTGTTCATTAAAGAATAGATTACCCACATATCGCAACTGAACAGGAATAGCCGGGTTATCTACAAACTGCCCCATGTATCCCACATCCAACAGTAAGGAACCGTTTGGCTTAAAGGAAACTTCCGTTCCTCCAAAAATCCGATCAATGGCAGGTGGTAATTCAATTTTAGGAAATAGACCCCGGGATTTCAGATTACTACTCCCATCTAAACTTTTAGAATACGTTCGCCAAAAACTACGATTAACTTCTTGATTTTGTAATCGATTGTACTGATTAAAATCAGTCAACACATCGGTCCCCGTGGCATCTTTTTGAATGACCAGCTTAGGATCTGATTCAAAAGAGTAATTATTTTTAGCCTTTTGTGAATAAATAGAAAAGGGTGATTTCCCCGAGGGGTGGATTGGCTTTTTCAAGGATAATCGGGGCTTTTTACCCGATTTTCCAACTGAATCCACCTGAGAATAACTTGTAAGAGACAAAACCATTCCGAGCACCAAAAATAGGAGCCTATAGTGGAAACAGACTTGTCTTCTGAAATGATTCAATTATCGCAAAGCTAATTTGATTAAATTTTCAACCGTTGCGTCTGGATTCGATTTCAATATCGTATCTAAACTTTTTTCTGCGGCTGTCCTAGGAATACCTAACGTAACTAATGCAGCCAAAGCTTCATGCTTATTTCCATAATTAGCATCATGTGAAGCAATTCCAGCTTCCACAAATAAAGCATCTTTCTTGCATTTATCTTTTAATTCAAGAATTACGCGTTGTGCAGATTTAGACCCAATTCCTTTAATCGATTGAATCAATGCAATATTTTCATTCATAATTGCCGAACGAATTTCGTTCGAAGAAAACGATGACAACATCACTAACGCGGTACTTAATCCGATACCTGAAACCGATATCAAATCAAGAAATAACAATTTTTCATCCATCGAATGGAAACCCACTAACGTATGAGAGTCCTCTTTCACCTGCAAATGAGTAAAGAGTTTACAACTTTCTTCACCATCTGATAAAGCACCGTAAGTTTGCAACGATATCTTCACTTCATACCCTATCCCATTCACATCAATAATTACATGCGCACGGTCTTTGTGGGCTAATTTTCCTTTCAAATAGGCTATCATGATTATCTGCGTTTACGGCGTTTTTTTGATTTACTCTTTTTCTTAGACGACTTTTTCTTTTTAGAATGCTTACGTCGACTTGACTGCTTACTACGTTTTGACGAACTTTTTCTGTATGAAGACTTCGTGGAAACAGATTTATAATAATATAAAATTTGCCCTTTACGTAGCTTACTTCCCTTAATTCGATTCGTCTTTTTGAGTGCTGAAACAGTCAGTCCTAATTTCTTGGCTACCCTCGTTAAATTTTCACCGCTTCGAACTTTGTAGGAAAATCGTTTAGATGTATAACTTGGGCTTGCGTCAAATTCCTCCTCCTCATCTACTTCAGTAGAGTCTGAATCATCTTCTAACTCCTGAACTTTTCCTTTCGCATCATATCGGGCCGAATCTAAAATTTTGACCCTGTTTTGTGAAAAGTAATCAAACTTACTTTTGGGAATATGAAGCTTAATGTTTTGGGTATTTTTAGGCAAAAAATGACTCAGAATATGCGGATTAAGCTTTTTTAACGTATCTAATGAGAAACCTGTTAATTTGGTCAAAATCGACAAATTTAAATACCCACTCACCATAATACTGTCCTTAGGTATATCAATTACCCAGTTTTCAGGCTGTATAGAATGATCCCAATGATAATTCATCATATAGGTCATCGCAATAAATTGAGGAACATAAGCTCTAGTCTCTTTAGGTAAACAAGCATATATTCCCCAAAAATCACTTGCACCACACTTGCGGATAGCTCTTTTAAGATTCCCAGGTCCTGTATTATAGGCTGCTAAAGCTAAATGCCAATCCCCAAAAGTGGTGTACAATTGCTTTAAATACCGGCAAGCCGCATCAGTAGCCAGTTCTGCGTCATATCGTTCATCAATATATTGATCCACTCTTAAGCCAAAGCCATCACGAGCTGTGTAAGGCATAAACTGCCATAAACCACCTGCACCCTTATTTGATTTTGCTTTATTTTCTAAACCAGATTCAATTAATGATAAATACTTTAATTCATCTGGAAGACCATATTTCTTTAAATATTTTTCATATAGTGGAAAATAAACATCCTTTCTTTCCAACATTTTTTTGGTAAAACTAGCTTTACGGAAAGCAAAGATTTCTACAAATTGATGTGTGACAAAATTATAATTGAGCGGAATTTCATTCTCCAACTTTGTTAATCTATCTCTAATTAGACTAGGATCAATCAACATTCCATTGGTATTACTTTGCCCAACTTTAGCGATAGAATCTATCTGCTTAAAATCATAAGCCGGCTGGTAAGCCCCAGTAATTTGCCCCTGAGTTACCAAGGAACCTAAGAAAAAAAAGAAAAACAGAATTTTAAGCCTCATAAGCAGTTAATTTTTCACCCAAATCAAGCATTTTAGCCTCTTGAAATGGGCCTGTCATTAATTGAAAACCCATCGGTAGACCAGCAGAATCTAACCCCATAGGAATAGATAATCCGGGTATACCTGCTACATTCGCTTGAACTGTAAATAAATCACCTAAATACATTTGAATGGGGTCAAGTGTCTTTTCTCCTAAACGATAGGCGGTTGTAGATGTGGTAGGGGAAATAATAAAATCATAATCCGACAAGATAGCCAGTGTTTTATCTTGAATCAAGCGTCGCACTTTCTGAGCTTTCGTATAATAGGCATCATAATAATCTGCACTTAACACAAAAGTGCCCAGCATAATACGCCTTTGAACCTCCTCACCAAAACCTTCTTGACGTGTACGTTTGTACAATTGAATTAAATCAGTTGGATTACTCGTCCGATGACCATATTTAACTCCATCAAAACGGGCTAAATTCGAACTTGACTCCGCTGTCGTCAACACATAATAAGTCGGCAATAAATGATCAATATAGGGAAAACCTACACCATCAACGGTATATCCTAATTCCCTCAACTTCGCTACTTTTTCTTCAAAAGCAGCCTTAATCTCGGGTTGAAGACTTGAGTGCTCCACCACTTCTTTAATATAGGCAATACGTCTATTATCTGAAATAGGTGGAGGAACGCTTGATGTCAAGGTACTATCTTGACCGTCATCCCCTTTAATCATATCTAATACTAGGCGAGCATCCGAAACATGGGAGGCAATCGGCCCAATAGTATCAAAAGAGGACGCATAAGATATTAATCCCCATCTAGAAACTAAACCATATGTGGGTTTCAATCCAATCACACCACAAAATGCCGCTGGCATACGAATCGATCCGCCTGTATCCGTTCCTAGTGAAACTTGACACATTCCTGCCTGAACGGCTACTGCTGAACCGCCAGAACTTCCACCCGCCACATAAGCATGATTTGCAAAATTCAAAACAGGGCCGTAAGCAGAATTTTCATTCGTACTCCCCATCCCAAACTCATCACAGTTTTGGCGACCAATGATAATCGCATCTTCGTCTAGCAATCGCTGCACAGCAGTCGCAGAAAAAGTAGATGTAAACGACTCTAAGATTTTGCTACCCGCATAAGAATGATGCCCCTTATAGCAAAGTAAGTCTTTAATTCCGACCACTAATCCGGCTAATTTACCAGCCGACCCAGCTTTAATTTTAGCATCAACCCGCAAAGCTTGCGCTATAGCCTCATCCTCATAAACCTCCAAAAAAGCATTTAATACTTCATTATGAGCATGTATCTGATCTAAATGGCTTTCGACAATAGCAGAAACAGAAAGCTTACCAGCTAACAATTTCTCCCTGATCTTCGCATAGGGCTGACTTTTATAACTCATTAAATAAGGGGAATCTGTATAAACACAAAAGCATAGTTGAATTTCTTCAACTATGCAGATATAAGGTAGTAGAAAGAGATTACTCTTTCGTTTCTTCTAATTCTTTATTGATTTGATCTTTTACATCATTCTTCGCGTTTTGAAACTCGCGAATACCTTTTCCTAAGCCTTTCATTAATTCTGGAAGTTTCTTTCCTCCAAAAAATAATAAAATCAATAGACCAATAAATAGCATTTCACCGCCACCTAGGCCATTTAAAAATAAAAATATGCTTGCAGTCATCATATCGTGTTTTGTCTAAATTTTCGTAAATATATTTAAAAAAGGTTAATTATTCGTGTATTTAAAGATGTTTTTCAAACTCATCTAACTCCTCTTTGATGGCCTTTCCCACCCAAACTACAATCGCCAAATCATCCGCAAATCCAACAAATGGCAAAAAGTCAGGAATAAAGTCAAACGGCATCACAAAGTAAAGTAGAGCTGCCGTGATTTTAACTAACGTAACCAGCGGTAGTTTAGTATAAGATCCTTGCACATAGGACTTAATTAACTCGCTAAACAAGACAATATAGCGATTCAACAACTTCACCACAGTTAAATTGTTTGTGGCAGCTGTTTCTTGAACCTTTTGCAAAGCTCCTTTTATCAAGGTCAAAAGTCCTACTTGATTTTGATTAAAGAGTAAGGTGCTCTTTTCCATTGCTTCCTTGAAAAAAGGCGAGTCCACAATACGCTTTACCCAAGTCCTTGAATGTGACATAATAATTTCGATTAATGCTTAAATATAATGAAATCATTTAAGGATTTGTCGTATTTTTGTATCGTTTTTTGAATCATTCTTACCAAAAATTATAACAATGAAAATCACAGTAGTAGGAGCAGGTGCTGTAGGAGCAACTTGTGCTGACAACATTGCCAGAAAAGAATTGGCAGATGAATTAGTTTTATTAGATATCAAAGAGGGTATCGCAGAAGGTAAAACGTTAGATATGTATCAAACAGCTAGCTTGTTAGGTTTTGATACAACCTTAATCGGTTCTACGAATGATTACACAAAGACAGCTAACTCAGATGTAGTGGTAATTACTTCAGGACTTCCTCGTAAACCAGGTATGACTCGTGAAGAGTTGATCGGGGTGAACGCTGGAATCGTGAAAAGTGTGGTAGAAAACATCTTAAAATATTCGAAAAACCCAATTATCGTCATCATCTCTAACCCGATGGATACGATGACATATTTAGCTAAATCTGTAGCTGGATTAGACAAGCACCGAATCATCGGTATGGGTGGAACCTTAGACTCAGCCCGGTTCAAATGCTATTTAGCAAAAGCAATGGATGTGTCTATCAATGATATCTCCGGCACTGTTATCGGTGGTCACGGTGATACAACGATGATTCCATTGAAGCGTTTAGCAACTTATAACGGTGTTCCGGTTTCTCAATTCTTAGATGATACAACTTTAGATAAAGTGGTGGCTGATACGATGGTAGGTGGAGCTACTTTAACAGGCTTATTAGGAACATCTGCATGGTACGCACCAGGAGCTGCTGGAGCCGCTTTAGTAGAAGCAATCGTTCGTGATGAGAAGAAAATCATGGCATGTTGCGTATCACTTGATGGAGAATATGGCCAAAAAGATATCTGCCTAGGCGTTCCTGTCGTTTTAGGCAAGAATGGTTGGGAGAAAATCGTAGATTACAAATTAACTAAAGACGAGCAAGCTGCATTCAATAAATCAGCTGATGCGGTTCGTAATATGAACTCGGTATTAGATACCTTATCTTTGTAATTACTTCAATTTAAAAAGCCTCTCCTATTCAATTAGGAGAGGCTTTTTTATGGCATATACTAACAGTGGACAGTCGGCAGTGAATAGTTATTTTGATCGAATCGCGATCACTGGGTCCATCTTAGCGGCCACCCAAGCAGGGATAATACCGGAAAGAATCCCAATAAAGCTCGAAATAAACAGCCCAGTCACGATATTCTTCATAGAAAGCACCAATGGCAAAGCATCCTGCGGTATCAAGGTTAGTAAGACGACTAGACCAATTCCTACTAAACCACCAATCAAACTCAAGAATACTGCTTCAAAAAGAAACTGGAATAGTATAAAATAGTTCTTAGCACCTAGCGATTTTTGGATACCGATAATATTAGTGCGTTCTTTCACGGAAACAAACATTATATTGGCAATACCAAACCCTCCCACTAATAAAGAGAAACCGGCAATTAATGCCCCAGCAACGTTCAATGCAGCAAAGATTCCATCAAAGAATTGATTTAACCCGTCTAAACGATTTACCGCAAAATTACTTTCTTGTTTCGGCTTAATGGAACGTAAAGAACGCATAAGACCTGTTACTTCTCCCTCTAAATTCTCTTGACCTACATCATCGTCCATCGCTTTAATAGCGATATCAGGCGCTGGTTTGTCTTTTTGAAAAACAGCTGAAAATGTTGAATAGGGAATGAATACCTTTTCATCCGGTGTCCCTCCAAAACCCAACATATCATTTCCTTTCTTCTCAATGATACCTATTACTTGAAATTTAATTCCATTCAACTTGATTTGATCTCCAATAGTAGCTTGCAGGTTTTCAGCTACTTTAGACCCTATAATAACAACATTCAAAGCATTTTCTGACTCAATTGGTAAAAAATAACGACCAAACTGCACAGGAACGCTCGTAATTTGATTATAATCATAACTAGCCCCTGTCATATTCACATCCATACTAGAACTACCTCGTGCAGCTGAAGCAGAACGACCATTATCAATAATGGCAATAGCTTTTGCAGACTTCAGATTATCTTTTAAGAATTGAAATTCTGAATATTTCATTTCCGGGCGATTCAAATATTTCCACCACGGATAGTTATTCTGCATAATCCAAGGCCATTTACCAACGTACAAAACGCCAGAGCCAGCAAAAGAATCAATCTCAGAACGAATATTCTTATTTAGGGAATCGACAGCCGTAAATACAGCTACAATGGCAAAAATCCCTACACTAACACCCAATAACGATAAAGTGGTGCGCATTAAATTCGAACGTAATGCCTGGTAGGCAAAAATTAAACTCTCGTAAACTTGAATTAAAAACTTCATAAGATTTTGCTAGAATTCAAATTTAGAAAATTAATCCCTAGAAATACGCTTCCTTTTTATGAACAGAGTGTATAAACTTTAAATGGCAATATGACCTTAAGATTGGATTTTGTAAATTCACTTTTCCTTTTGGAATTATGAGCTGGAGCAATTACGAAGTACGTTTATTGAAAGACCATTTTGAAGGTCAACTGTTTTTTGATGAGAGCCAATCCTCGCAAATTGCTAAACGTATATACGCTACTGATGCCTCTGTTTACCAAGTTAAACCAGCGGCAGTCGCCATTCCAGCTACGGTAAAAGACATTAAAAGGCTGATACAATTTGCTAATCAAGCTAAAACAGGATTAATTCCAAGGGCTGCAGGCACTTCTCTCGCAGGTCAAGTAGTAGGCGATGGGATTGTGATGGAAATCTCAGCTGCCATGGGGAAAGTCATTTCCCTTAATCGGAAAGAGAAATCCGTTTGGATTGAGCCAGGTATCGTTCGAGATGATTTAAATAAGCATCTAGCGTCAGCTAATTTGTTTTTTGGACCTGAAACCTCCACAGCAAATCGGGCCTTATTAGGTGGAATGCTAGGTAATAATAGTTGTGGACTTCATAGCATTGTTTGGGGAAATGTGCGCGATCATATAGTGGAAACACGTGCATTTCTATCCGATGGAACGGAGATTCATACACATCCTTTGACGCGAGAGGAATTTTACCATAAGACAACGCTACAAAACTTAGAGGGCAAGATTTACCGGGAGATTCACCGGATGTTGAATAACCCAGAGGTTCAGTCTTTCATTCGAACCAAATTTCCCAAAAAGTCCATAAAGCGCAGAAATACAGGTTATGCCCTGGATGCCTTAGTAGATATGCAGCCATTTACTCCAGACGGAGAGCCGTTCAATCTATCCAAGTTATTAGCTGGATCAGAGGGAACTTTAGCCGTGGTTCATGCCATGAAATTGAATTTATTGGATCTACCTGAGCCAGAAGTGGCTTTAGTTTGTATTCACTGCCATAGCTTACAAGAATCACTGCAAGTAAATATTGAGGCACTCAAGCATCCCATTTTGGCTTCAGAATTAGTAGACGACTATATACTTTCTTTCACCGAGGGGCATCCTAATTTCGAAAAAGACCGTGATTTTATTGATGGGAAGCCAGCCGCTATTTTAATGGTGGAATTTCGCTCTTCGAACCGAGCAGATTTAGATAAGCAAGTGTCAGCTTTTATTAAACAGATGCAAGCGCAAAAATTAGGCTATGCTTATCCTACTTTGTATGGTGCTGATATTGCCAAAGGTTGGGACATCAGAAAAGCCGGTCTTGGATTAATCAGAAACCTACAGGGAGATACTCAGCCCGTAAATTTAATCGAAGATTGTGCTGTAGACCCTTTGGATTTACCGGCATATGTGGCTGAAATTCAAGCTTTGCTTATCAAACACAAAATCAAAGCGGCTTATTATGCACACGCTGGAGCAGGAGAATTACATATAGAGCCTTTTATAAATTTAAAGAGCGAAGACGGAATTTTCATTTTCCGCCAATTATTAACTGAAACTGTAGAAATTCTAAAAAAATATCAGGGATCCTTAAGTGGAGAACATGGAGATGGACGTCTTCGCGGAGAATTTATTCCCGCCCTGATGGGGAAAGAAGTGTATCGTTTTTTCAAAGAGATTAAGCACGTATTTGATCCAAATAATATCTTCAATCCAGGTAAAATAACAGACAGTCCCGCCATGGATACCGCGTTTCGATTTACTCAAAAGAAAGCGGCTGAACCAACTTATTTCTTCGATTATGGGGTTTGGAAAAATCCACTCGGTCTAGCTGAGAAATGCTCAGGTTCAGGCGATTGCAAAAAAACAGCCTTGAGTGGTGGCACCATGTGCCCAAGCTATATGGCAAGTTTACAAGAAAAGGATTCGACGCGAGCGAGAGCTAATATGCTTCGTCAATTATTAAGTTCACCTCAGGAAGAAACATTTAGCAATCCAGCGCTGCATGAGATATTAGATTTATGTTTATCCTGCAAAGGTTGCCAAACCGAATGCCCATCCGGCGTTGATATGGGTAAGTTGAAAGCGGAAACGATGCAACAGTCTTATCTGAAAACTGGCGTTCCATTGCGTACGAAATTAATAGGTCACTTCCCTACCCTACAACGTTATGTAAGTTACGTGGCACCTTTGTATAATTTTATCGTCGAATTTCCATTAACATCCTCTCTTGTTAAACTTGCGATGGGCTTTTCCATCGAGCGAAGTTTGCCTACGGTGCAATTCACCAGTTTAGAAAAATGGTTTGAACGCTATGCAAAGAAAAATCCACAAGAGGTTTTTGAAAATGGATATGTCTATCTTTTAGCCGATGAATTCACGAATCACAATGAGGTTCCACTAGGCCAAAAGACGGTTAAATTATTAAATCAATTAGGTTATGGGGTAGTGATACCTACAGGTATTGTGACTGGCCGTAGTTTTATTTCCAAAGGGATGTTAGTAGAGGCCAAAGCCTTAGCAAACACAAGCGTCGATCAATTAGGTGACCTCATTTCAATAGAACATCCCTTAGTGGGAATTGAACCTAGCGCATTATTAACTTTTCGAGATGAAATCCCTGCACTAGTTGATCCCGAAAAAAGAGATAAGGCCACTAAATTAAAGCCCAATTGTCTGTTAATTGATGAATTTATCGCGCGCGAATTTAAGGCCGGTAAAATTTCAGCCGCATCATTTCACGGAAAGCAACAGAAAATAATGCTACATGGCCATTGCCACCAAAAATCAATCGCCGGACTTACCTCCACCCGAATTGCCCTAACCATTCCAGCTCAATACGAAGTAGAATTATTACCTACGGGATGCTGTGGAATGGCTGGTTCTTTTGGCTATGAAAAGAAACATTATAAGTTATCTCAACAAATAGCTAACCTAGTATTATTCCCTCGTTTGTTAAACAAGCCCATTAAAAGTATCATTGCCACTAACGGAACATCCTGTAGACACCAAATCAAAGATGGTATCGAACAAACAGGTTACCACACGGCAGAAATTTTATTCAACGCACTAAAATGATCCAATACAACATCTCCCTTTTCATTGAGCCCAGCATTACAGAATCCGCTCTAAAGGCCTTGAAAACAGTTATTATACCAGAAATTGAGAAACAAGTTTTCATCGACCAAATCCATTTGTTCGAAATAAGTTCACACCAAGAACCCGATTCAAATGGCTATTCCTTACAATGCTGGCTACCTAAATTTGAAGAGGCTCATCAAGAATTTATTGAGGGAATTGTGTCAGGTTTTTTCCAAAAGGAATTTGCGAACCAGTATGTGTACTTTCCGAGTCAGTTGAAGAGAGTATAGAAGTCCGGAGGAAATGAGTCCGGAGGAAAAGAGTTAAAAGATTAAGATAGTAAAGATTGGAAAATGATTTCCCGCCTGACTTCGGACTATTTCCCTTCGGACTACCTTGCCCAATCAATCGGAGTCTGACCACTCCCCACCAGGTACTCATTAATCTTCGAAAAAGGCTTCGTCTTAAAAAAACCACCTCGATTAGCTGATAATGGAGATGGGTGCGAAGCTTCAATAATAAAGTGTCGTTTGAGATCAATAAATTTAGACAACTTTTGGGCGTAGGCACCCCATAGAACAAAAACAACGTTCTGTTTCTCCTTACTTAATTTTTGGATCACTTCTTGTGTAAAATCCTCCCATCCTTGTTTCGCGTGCGAATTGGGTTCGCCTGAACGAACCGTTAAAACAGCATTCAGTAGTAGAATTCCTTGGGCAGACCAGCCTTTTAAATCACCATCCATTCGAATCACTTTAAGATCGTCATATAATTCTTTGTAGATATTTCGCAGCGAAGGTGGTAAAGGGAATGCAGGAGGAACAGAAAAAGACAAACCTTGAGCCTGACCTAAACCGTGGTAGGGGTCTTGACCAATAATAACTACTTTAGTACTCTCAAAACTACAGCATTGCAATGCGGCAAAAATCTGATTTATTGGTGGATAAACGACCTGCGATTCTAATTCCATCTCGAGGTATGCACCTAACTTTTGGAAATAAGGAGCAGAAATAGACGAATTCAACACCATTTTCCAGTCATTATTCAAAGTTTCAGCTAATTTTACACAGAGATTATTCATTATTCCAAATCATAGGATGACAGAAGCATATTCAAACGGATACTTGGTTTCAGTAGATACAACCCATCTACCTGAATTTGAACTAAATCCACCTTACAAGCATTTTTTCTCCTACCAAATTACAATCAAAAATCTAAGTAATCAACCGGGACAATTGGTGAGTCGATATTGGGAGATTGTAGATGGAATAGGGTCGAAAGAAACAGTTAATGGATTAGGCGTTGTGGGTCAACAGCCCATTATTGAGTCAGGAAATTCTTTTACTTATACTTCAGGATGCCCATTAATCTCTTCTATCGGTAAGATGAGTGGTCACTATGTATTTTTAAATTTAGAAGACCAGTCTACTTTCAAAGTAGAAATTCCCGCCTTTGAACTCATCCCTGCCTACCATTTGAATTAATGAATCGGCTACAATTTTACTTTAAGGCGCAAACAGCACACGGATTACACTCTCCATCCATCTATACTTTGTATTGTGAAGTACTAAATCCCTATTTAAAAGGGCAACTAACTTATCCTCAATTAATAGAGGGACTAAGGCATCACTATTCAGATTGTGCTATTATAGAAATGGAACAAACAATGGATCCAGCACAAATATCCCAAAACACGGTAATCGTCGTTAAAAATCCACATGCAATAGAAGAGAATTGGTATGCCATGTACTCACATGAAGCGGTGATTCAGACGGTTGATCTATTTGACTTAGGGCTCCTATTCTTTAAACCCATATGCCCTAAACAGCATTTCTATTTACGCAAAATGGCCTAAAAAAAGGGGCTCAAATTGAGCCCCTTTTGATTATTTGTCTGCTTTCGCAATATCGACATTCACTCGCTTACCCTTGATTTGGGCGCCGCTCATTTTGTCTAATACGACATTCGCATATTCTTTCGGTACATCCACAAACGTGTGTTTGTTCTCGATTTGAATTTGACCTAATACGTTTCCTGGTATACCTGATTCTCCAGCAAAAGCTCCCACGATGTTCGATGGAGAGATTTTTTCGTTAAATCCAATGTTCACCACTAGACGTACCATATTTTCATCTGATTTGTAAGGCTTACCATCGCGATCCACACGAGGACCACGTGGAGCTGAGTTACGATCACCGCCTCTTTCGAAACGACCACCGCGGTCTCCACCACGATCTCCACCTCTTTCAAAACGGCCAGCACCGCGACGATCACCGCCACGAT
Organism: Aquirufa esocilacus; assembly: GCF_042715595.1. Lineage (NCBI taxonomy): Bacteria > Pseudomonadati > Bacteroidota > Cytophagia > Cytophagales > Flectobacillaceae > Aquirufa > Aquirufa esocilacus. The sequence goes on from NZ_JBBKXX010000001.1 coordinate 993,986, forward strand.
CGCCACCGCCCCAACGATCACCGCCACCGCCTCTTTCGAAACGACCACCGCCACCGCGTTCATCGCGACCATATTTACGTGAGCTACGTTCCATATCGCCTTCGAGATTTTCATCTCCGAATTCGTTCTTCACGACACCCATGTTCATCTTCACTAACGCAGCCACTACTTGCTCCACAGTGAAACCAGCATGTTGGAAATTAGGTAAAGCATCATCGAATAACTCTAGACCGCCTTCAGCGATTGTAGCACCTACCCGATCAATAAACATACCCTTTTTCACACCTACTACGTCAGAGAAAGTAGGAATCACTCCTTTATCAATCTTTACTTTCGTATAATTCATGATATCACGCAAACGATTGCGCTCAGCTCCTACTACTAACGTAAATGCCTTACCAGACTTGCCAGCACGACCTGTACGTCCGATACGGTGTACGTAATATTCTTCATCTAATGGAATATCGTAATTGATTACAGCATCCACATTATCTACGTCCAAACCACGTGCCGCCACATCCGTCGCCACTAAGAAACTTACATTTCCACCACGGAAACGATTCATTACTTGGGTACGTTGTGATTGACGTAAGTCACCGTGAAGACCTTCAGCCGCGTATCCACGCAACATCAATTCTTCCACTACTTCGTCCACACGTTTCTTTTGGTTACAGAAAATCAAGACTAATTTCAACGAATAGAAGTCGATCAAACGAGTCGTCACTTCCATCTTAGCACGTCCTTTCACATCGTAGTATAATTGCTCGATGTTCACGTTCGTGATTTCGTTCTTAACCACCTTCACTAACTTAGGGTTAGTTAAATAACGGTTTGTCAAGGCCATAATCGGCTTAGACATTGTCGCTGAGAACAAGACTGTTTGACGCTCATTTGGAATTTCTTCCAAAATACTTTCGATATCCTCACGGAAACCCATATCTAACATTTCATCCGCCTCATCTAAAACGATCATCGAAGCTTGATTTAATTTCAACGCACGACGCTCGATTAAGTCGATGACACGACCCGGTGTTCCCACCACAATGTTAGCCCCTGCTTTCAAGGACTTGATTTGACGATCGATGGAATCTCCTCCATATACCGTCGTCACCCAAACTCCTTTAGTAAACTTAGACAACTTCTTCATTTCCTCAGAAACTTGAACCGCTAATTCACGCGTAGGACATAAGATGATTGCTTGAACATACTTCTCAAAAGGAACAATATGCTCAATCATCGGAATACCGAACGCGGCTGTTTTACCAGTACCTGTCTGCGCTTGACCGATGACATCACGACCTTCCATGACGAAAGGAATTGCTTCTGATTGGATGGGAGAAGCAAACTCAAAGCCCATTTCTTTTACTGCTTCTTGGATTCCTTCCGACAATGGAAGCGAATCGAAGCGAATTTTTTCACTCATTTGATATATTTAATTACGATGCCCGAACACATCCGTAATTTAACTCCTGCCGATAGCCTTTGAATAAAGGAAAAAAGAGAGTTCCTGCGGATGTATTTAATAAACAAAGCACAAAAGTACTCTTTATTAAAGTAGCATCCAATAAAATTGTACTATTTTAATGAGGAACGCTTCTTAAAGCTGAAAATGATTTGATTATTCGAGGAATTAGGCAAAGTAGCTACGGTGATTCGCTTCTGATTTAAGCCCTCACCTACTAAGCGATTCTTTAACACGTAAGCGTGTTCTTTGGCTACTGTCCCTCCTTTTGCAGACGAAACTTGTACTTGCAAATCTACCTCCTTAAATTTATTCATACCGGCGGCAATTTGCTTAAATAGGTACGTTTTAGGGGAAGCTAACAACTCTGTTTTATCACTAAAATCAAGCTCCGTACAGGTCAAGTCCAAAGGCGTGACCACCGTAGAATCTGACAGATAGGCATGAAATGCCACCACTATTGATCCTTTAGGTACCTGAAAAGGCTTACCCTCTGGCCAGGATAAGGAAACTAAGGAATCATTTGATACCTTGGCAGAATCAACCACCGCTTTTGTTAAACTATCGTTTAATTTATTTAAACTATCGATTGGGATAATTTGATCGGCGTCCTCTTTTACCACAACCTCTTCTGAGCCACTATTACGTAAGATAAAAAACAAACCGATTGCCACCACAACGATACCTGCGATTACGCTAGCAATTAACTTATAATTACGCGCAGGACGATCATCAGCTGCCACGAAAGGCTCGTCAAAAACAAATGAATCCCCTTTCAATACATCATTTAACACCAAAATATCAATTAATGCCACTTGTAATTTAGCCGGTGTCAAGGCATAGAAATCGGATGTAGCAGGTTGATAATACTCTCCAAAAGACTTATAATCCCGCAATGCATCGTAATCATATTCTTTCAGGCGGTACCCGTACAAGGCATAACTCAAAGTTAAGCCTTTGATGATGGTGGAACTTTTGGCCCCTAATTGACCTCCTAATAAAGTCGCAATCGCACTTTTCTTATCCGGTAATAGGATACCCATCATTCCTTCACCAAAACGATACATCGCCTCATAATCCGGCATCCCCATACCAGAACTCAGTAACTTAGCCACGTCTTCCTGAGGAGCAGATTTTGCTAACGTGAAATTATACAAAGCATTGAACCGAATACGATTACGGAATAACTTTAATACACTCCCTAAAACAACTGCTTCAAAGGCTGGAATTAATTCCAACACTTTCTCTTGCTTCTCTGTGCAAAGATCTGCTAGACGTTTGGCAAAAAACGCTTTTTCTTCGGGAGTAATTAATGTAAATACCTGGCTCATATGGATTATTTCTAGAACAAAATTACCTTATTTTTTTTATTTGCTTACCTTTGTAAGATGAAAAAGGTGTTATTTATTGACAGAGATGGGACTTTAATTGAGGAACCTAAAATTGACCAACAAGTAGATAGCTTTGAAAAGCTTGCTTTCTTGCCTGGGGTCATCTCAAATCTAAAGAAAATAGCTACCATAGCTGACTACGAATTAGTGATGGTGACTAACCAAGACGGCTTAGGGACGGATTCTTTCCCGGAAGAAACCTTTTGGCCAGCACACCAAAAAATGCTAGACATCTTTGCATCAGAGGGAATCATCTTCCAGCAAATTCACATAGACCGTAGTTTTGCTCACGAAAATAAATCAACACGTAAACCAGGTATCGGTCTATTAGGCGAATATTTCACGAACGATTATGATTTGGCAAACTCCTATGTCATCGGTGACCGTATAACAGATATTGAATTAGCAAAAAATTTAGGGGCCAAAAGTATTTTAATAGGTGACCTTGAAATTCCTGTTGAATTACAGCCATACACGGCGTTGCAGTGTGCAAACTGGATTGACATTCACGAATTCTTTCTATTACCAGCTAGACGCGTATTCCATGAGCGCAACACGCATGAGACTAAAATCGCTATCGATTTGAATCTAGATGGCAAAGGAGTAGCTAAGAATGAAACAGGCCTAGGATTTTTTGATCATATGTTAGACCAAATCGCAAAACACGGAAACCTCGACTTAGCGGTCAAAGTGGATGGCGACCTACATATTGATGAACACCATACCATTGAAGATACAGGTATCGCCCTAGGTGAGGCTTTTTCTTTAGCTTTAGGGACAAAGAAAGGCATAGAACGTTATGGCTTTTTATTACCTATGGATGATTGCTTAGCGCAAGTGGCTATTGATTTCTCTGGTAGAAATTGGTTAGTTTGGGAAGCTACTTTTAAACGTGAGATGATCGGTGAGATGCCTACTGAGATGTTTTATCACTTTTTCAAATCGTTCTCGGACGGAGCGAGATGCAATCTAAACATTCAAGCTACGGGGGAGAATGAGCACCACAAAATTGAAGCCATTTTTAAAGGCTTTGCTAAGGCTATCAAAATTGCCGTAAAACGCGATAGAAAAAATTTAGATTCTTTGCCTAGTACCAAAGGACTTCTTTAAAATAATTTGTAAATTTGCATCATTAAACAATAATACAATGGGATATTCAGGAGCAGCGTTTTTTATCATCTTATTTGCAATTTCAATTGTAGTAGGTGCTAAACTTCAAAAGATCTATAAAGAGAGAGGAAAATAATCCTCTCTCTTTTAGTTTAATTTCCCCTCGTCAGCAAAACTATAAAAGCTAGACGCCCCCACAATTAGGTGATCTACCACATCAATACCAAATAGTCTCCCCGCTTTGACAACCTGTTTAGTTAACTCAATATCCGATCGACTTGGTCGCATTTGATTACTGGGATGATTATGAGCCAAAATAATCGATGATGTTAATCGCTCCAAGGCAGATTTATACAATAAGCGAATATCCACTGTAGTTCCTGCTACACCACCAATGCTTAATTTCTCTGCTAATACAACCGTAGAGGCGCGGTTAAGATGAAATACCCAAAACTCTTCCCGAATTAAATCTGCTAAATAGGGTTTAATCAGACTATAGGCATCGATTGAATTGCGAATAACCTGTTTAGAGCTTGATTCAAAAATCTGTCTTCTACGCCCTAATTCTAAGGCTGCTACCAATAAGGCACCTTTGGCCGGTCCAATTCCTTTCAGTTTTTTAAAATCGTAATAATTATAACGAGCAAGTAAACAAAGGTCGCCATCAATGGCATTGAGTAATAATTGCGCTAAATCCGCAGCTGAATGTTCCGCAAATCCAGAACCAATCAAAATGGTCAAGATCTCGACCAACGACATATCGCTTGCTCCTAGACGAGCTAATTTTTCTCGAGGCATATCCTCTTTCCTGACGGTTTTCATTCCAGAAAGGTATGCCTTATAAACGAATAAACCCCTCTTGTGGAGGGGTTTATCACTATCTTGATTATCTAATTATTAAGCAGCTACTTTGTTCACTAACTTAGCTAACTTAGATTTTTGATTCGCAGCTTTATTCTTGTGGATGATGTTTTTCTTAGCCAATTTATCCAAAGAAGAAGAAACTTGCTTGAAAAGCTCAACCACCACAGATTTATCAGTCGTCAATCTCAATTTCTTGATTAATGTACGAGTTGATTTGTGTTGGTAACGATTACGTAAACGCTTTGCTTCGTTAGAACGGATACGCTTTAGTGCTGATTTATGATTTGCCATCTGTTAAATAAAATTCTCTTTTTACAAAATTGAAATGCAAAAGTAACCAATATGAAATTAAATAACAAGGACTGCCTTAAAATTTATATGTTTATTCTGTGTGTTTTGACAGCACAAGCTGAAACAGGTGGAACCTGGGGATTCTTTGGTCATCGAAAAATAAATTTACTGGCTACCTATACCCTTCCCCCTCCCCTATATTCTTTTTACCGACGTCATCAAAAAGAACTACAAGAACTAGCAGTATTGCCTGATTCTAGACGTTATATATTGGATATCGAAGCAGCCAGGCATTATATCGATCTAGATCAATACGACCTGAATCAAGTAAGTTTTAGCTCCTGGGAACAAATGCTACGCAAAAAATCGGAAGATTCACTTCAAAAACACGGCATCGTCCCATGGCACATTCCAATAGTATACCAACGTTTAGTTCAGGCATTCTTAAAAAAGGATACACTTCAAATCATCAAGTTATCCGCAGAATTAGGACATTACGTGGCAGATTCACATGTCCCTTTGCATACAAGTTCGAATTATGATGGCCAAAAAACAGGCCAAAGTGGCCTGCATAGTTTTTGGGAATCCCGTATTCCAGAGATTTTAGGAACCCAATTAGATCAATTTAGTGGTCCCGCAACTTACATTCGGGATGTGCAATATAGCGCCTGGACTTGGGTACTTGCTTCACACAAACAATTGCCTCACTTGTTTTCAATGGCTTCTAAAGTAAGCGCTTCCTTGCCAGAAGGTGATAAATATAGTTTTGAACAAAAGGGCCAAGCTTTAATCAAAACACAGAGCCTAAAATACAGCTTTGCGTACCACAAGGCATTAAATAGACAGATTGAATCTCGTTTTTTAGCCGCCGTACAACACGTAGGAGATTTGTGGTATTCGGCTTGGCTTTCCGCCGGTCAACCATCTTTCGAATAAATTTTGCAATTTTGCAGGATGAAATCCACTCTTTTTATTCAATTGAAGCCGGGGAAAGACGCACCGGTCAAACGTTTTCACCCTTGGGTATTTTCTGGAGCAATAGCAAAACAAAGCCCCAATCTTCAAGATGGAGACTGGGTTAGCGTCTTTAGTTCACGAGACGAATTCTTAGGAACCGGTCATTACCACAATGGAAGTATTGCCGTAAAAATAATCTCTTTCCAAGAAATTGAATCGAAGAGTACGTTTTGGGAGAAGCGCATTCAAAATGCGTGGGATCTACGCTCATTATTGCCTTTAGAAAAAACCAATGCCTTTCGCCTCATTCACGGAGAAGGTGATGGCTGCCCAGGTTTAATTATGGACCTCTACAAAGATGTACTGGTTTTTCAAGCCCATACTATCGGTATGCACCGCGATCGTGATGAGATTGTGGAAGCGATAAAACAGGTTTTAGGAAAGAAAATTAAGGCTATTTATGATAAAAGCCGGGAGACATTGCCCACTGAATATGCCCAAAATTGCACAAATGGCTATGTTTTTGGCGAGGTAGCCGTACCCTATACCGTAAAAGAAAATGGAATCTCTTTCTCCATTAACTGGATTACTGGCCAAAAAACGGGCTTCTTTATAGATCAACGTGAAAACAGAGCCCTATTAGCTAAATACGCTAAAGGCAAATCAGTACTGAATACGTTCTGTTATTCAGGAGGATTCTCGCTCTATGCATTAGAAGCTGGTGCAGCTTCCGTTATTTCATTAGATGCCTCTGCTAAAGCCATCGATTTAGTTAACGCTAACATCGAATTAAACAAGATGAAAGACTTGCAGCATGAAGCCATTGTAGGCGAAACCCTACCCTATTTAAAGGCCAATGAAGACGAATTCGACATTATCGTCTTAGATCCACCTGCCTTTGCAAAATCAATGAATGCGAAACACAAGGCACTTCAAGGTTACCAAAAAATTAACGAATTAGCTTTAAAGAAAATAAAGAAAAACGGTTTACTATTCACTTATTCTTGCTCTCAAGTCATTACGCGCGATTTGTTTTACAACATGCTCGTGGCCGCAGGAATCGCAGTAGGCCGAGAAATTCAGGTGATTCACCAAATGACACAGTCACCTGATCATCCTATTAATCTATTTCATCCTGAGAGTAATTACTTAAAAGGATTTGTACTGAAAGTCTTATAATCAAAAAAGGCAGCTCGAGAGCTGCCTTTTTCATTAGTCTACAAATCTAAAAAGTCGATTCCAACGAATCTTGTTCCAAGAGAATAAAGGCTTATTCGGATCTAACGACATCCAAACAAAGAATGCCTTACCTACGATGTGATCTGACGGAACGAATCCCCAGAAACGAGAATCAGCCGAATTGTGGCGATTATCCCCCATCATAAAATAATAATCCTGCTTAAAGGTATAAGACGTAATTGCCTTACCATCTATCGTAATTTGATAACCATTAACGACTACATTCTTATTCCCCTCGTATTTCTGAATCGCTTCTCCGTACAAAGCTACATTTCCGGGTGTTAATGGAACTGTTAAACCTTTCGCAGGCACCTTTAAAGGACCATAGAAATCTCGGTTCCATTTAAACAAGGTTGTATCGTGTGGGAAAATATCAACAAAAGTGACCCCTTTAGGATCCTTGAATAAATTGGTATCAAACGTTTTCTTAAAAGGCAACGCTTGAATCTCCTCCATCATGGCTTTCGAAGTATTCATTTTATACCCCCATAAAACATTTTGAGAATCAGGTTCTGCTAACGGTAACCAATCTGCAGAATCATAACTGGCATCTGGGGAATTACGTATACCGTATTCTTCAAAAAATTTCTCATCTAAATTTTCTTTCGATTTCATGAAAATTGGATGCTGCATCCGGACTGGATTTTCCATTGATTTTCCATTCACAGTCACTTGTTGATCACGCACCTCTAACACATCACCGGGAGTTGCCACGCAACGTTTCACATAAAAAGTACGCAAATCTACCGGTGCATCTCCATCTTCATCGAAATTAGGCACATTAAAGACAACCGCATCCCCTTGTTTGACAGACGAGAATCCCGGAAGACGGAAAATAGGTAAATCTAACCAACGTAAATAGGAGGGAATATCCGTAAACCAAATTTTTTGGTGCGTTAATGGTAATTGCAAAGGTGTCTTAGGCGTACGAACCCCGTAATGCAATTTACTAACGAATAAGAAGTCCCCTACCATTAAAGAACCCTCCATGGAGGGAGTAGGAATCGTATATGCTTCAAAAATAAAAAAGCGAATTAAGGTGGCAGCCACAACAGCGAATGCAACAGAATCTAACCATTCCCTGAAAGCCGATTTTTGTTTTTTAGGTGTTTCTTTTGTTTCCTTCATCTTATTTTAACATATCGTCCATACCTAGAACGCCTTTTTTATCTTGAACCCATTCCGCTGCAATCACAGCGCCTAAGGCAAATCCCTCGCGGCTAAAAGCCTCATGGGTAATTTCAATTTGATCTACTTTGGAAATATACTTCACCGTATGCGTGCCCGGAATAATGGATTCACGTTGAGACCATATGGCCACCTCATTCGCTGCCGGAATCTCATTATTCACCCAGTTATCTTTCGAAGCATACGCATCAATAATGCCCTCTGCAATAGTAATTGCAGTTCCACTAGGTGAATCTTTCTTTTCCAAATGGTGAATCTCATTTGTGTAGATGTCATATTCCTGGTGTGGAGACATCAATTGAGCTAACATTTTATTTAACCGAAAGAACAAATTCACCCCGATCGAATAGTTAGACGCATAAAAGAATGTCGAATTCTTTTCTTTCGTTAAAGACTCCACCTCTGATTTCTTCTCTAACCAACCCGTCGTTCCACAAACCACGGGGATTTGTTTTTCAATACAGGTTAGTATATTGGAATAAGCAGAAGCTGGATTAGAGAATTCAATGGCAACATCCACCTCAGAAGAGGATAAGGCCTGTAAATCAGCCTGATTATCTACATCTATTTTAGCTACAATCGAATGGCCACGACCTAACGCCAAGCGCTCAATCTCTTTACCCATTTTACCATAACCAATTAAAACTATCTTCATCTTTATTTAAAATTAAATGATAAGGTAATGCCAGATACCAAACTTTGAGAAAAAGGCTGATAATCCACAGTTGGTTTTACCTTCAAACTAATATCATCTGAGACATCAAATGTTCTCAAATGAGCACTCACATTCGCATCTACCACATTTAAAGTCCACGCTAAAACCATACCAATGTAGGTATAATCCCTATTTCTTCGGTACCCGTCTGTCAACCGCTTTAACTGATTGACATCTAAATCCCGTATCGTTCCATCTTCATATGGCACTTCAACCGTGGTAGGCGGTTTGTATGATGGGTCATCGACATGGGGAGAAACTTGGTAATAAAATTCTCTGTACTTCGAATAACGCACATGATTCCAATTTGCAATCATCCCTAATGAAACAAATGCCCCAGCTACCAAGGGCAATTTCCAATATTGTCTGTTATATAATTGGCCCCACCCCGGGATCATTAATGACTTCAATGTGGCTTGTCGCGGAATGATTTTATAGGGCTTAACCACTGGCTTTACTTGCACAGAGTCTTTCAAATCCACGGCTGTTAAGCTAATAGGTAGCAACAAAACTATAAGAATGACCCGAAAGTGCATTATTGAACTTTGTTAAGAATGGTTAAAAGCTCCTCTTTCGTCTTAAAGCTTAACTTGATCTCCCCCTCTCCTTTTTCATTCATTTTCAACGCAACAGGTGCTTTGAAAAATGATTTCAAGGTTGCTTGCCAAGCTTGAAGTTCCTGAGCTGAAACCTTGACCGAGGCTGTTCCAGACGCAGGTGTATCCATAGTACCAGACTGGCGAACAGCATCTTCCAGACGCCGAACGGACCAATCTTCAGCGATCGCTTTTTGAAATAATGCATTCTGCAAAGCGGTGTCTTCTAAAGAAATTAAACAACGAGCGTGACCCATCGATAATTTATTATCACGAATAGCCACTTGAATGTGTGGCGGCAATTTCAACAATCGCATGTAATTCGTCACGGTGGAACGGTTCTTACCTACTCGAGCACCCAAATCCTCTTGTTTCAAATCACACTCCTCCATCAATCGCTTGTAGGAAAGGGCAATCTCGATGGCATTTAGGTTCTCCCTTTGAATGTTCTCGATCAAGGCCATTTCGATCATTTGTTGATCGTCAGCCGTCCGAACATAGGCTGGAACCGTCTTTAAGCCTGCAATTTTTGAAGCTTGAAAACGACGTTCCCCTGAGATTAATTGGTATTTTTTGGCAGAAACCTTACGAACCGTAATAGGTTGAATAATACCTTGCACACGGATAGACTCTGCTAATTCTTGTAAAGCCTCCGGTGCAAAATATTCACGTGGTTGAAATGGATTAGTCTCGATCAATTCTAAGGCAATCTCATCCATCAGATTAACCCCCTCCAAACTCCCTGCGAAATCGGATGGATGACGCGCCTGTATGCCACCTCCATCAGAATCCTCTAATAAGGCACCTAAACCACGACCTAAACCCGTTCTCTTCTTTGCGTTTTCTTGCTTTGCACTCATATGATAAAACCTACGTGGTCACTAATAAACCATTCTTACGAATAATCTCTTTAGCCAAATTCAAATAACTAATTGCCCCTTTACTGTCTGCATCATGTAAAATAGCAGGTACACCAAAACTAGGCGACTCTGACAAACGAATATTACGTGGAATAATCGTTTCAAAAACCATATTCTTAAAGTGAGAATTCACTTCATTTACTACCTGATTCGATAAGCGCAAACGTAAATCGTACATCGTTAATAGTATACCCTCTATAACCAAAGACGTATTTAAACGAGATTGAATAATCTTAATTGTATTTAACAATTTACCCAAACCCTCTAAGGCATAATATTCACATTGAACGGGAATAATCACAGAATCTGCCGCAGTAAGGCTATTAATAGTAATTAACCCCAATGACGGCGAACAATCCATGATGATAAAATCATATTGATCTTTCACCACTTCTAACGCTTCTTTCATCTTCCGTTCTCGATTATTTAAATTAATCATTTCAATTTCCGCACCTACTAAATCGATATGTGATGGAATGATGTCTAAAAAAGGGACTTCAGTGGGTAGAATACTTTCTTGTACGCTAGACAGACCTACCATACATTCGTAGATACTGTTCTTCACTTCTTTCGGGTTAAACCCTAATCCTGAGGTGGAATTAGCCTGTGGATCCGCATCTATCAACAAGGTTTTGAATTCAAAAGCAGCTAAACTGGCAGCTAAATTAATAGCCGTCGTTGTTTTACCTACTCCCCCTTTTTGATTTGCAATTGCGATTGTTTTGCCCATAGGATGTTTACCGAAATGAATTAACAATATTACAAAAAAGGTTTCACATCTATCTCGAAATTAAATTACATTCTTGTATCTTGTCATCAAAAATTCAGCAAACCTATATGTCATCAAACAGTACATCACACCCTAAAGGACTTTATTTTTTGTTTTCAACAGAAATGTGGGAACGTTTTAACTTTTATGGGATGCGCGCTCTTCTATCGCTATTTTTAGTACACGCGCTAGATTTTTCTCAATATAATTCCTCTATCTTATATGGTGGATTTTTAGGCCTCAGTCTATTAACACCTATGCTAGGTGGTTACATCTCCGATCGGTATATTGGTAACCGAAATAGCATCATTGTAGGTGGCTTTGCGATGGCTTTTGGGCAACTATTATTATTTAGTTCAGCAAGTTCATTTAAGCTTGATATTAATTTAGCAACTAATTTTATGTATGGAGGTTTGCTGTTTGTGATTTTAGGCAATGGTTTCTTTAAACCTAATATTTCTTCGATGGTAGGTCAGTTGTATGCCAAAGGGGATAGCCGCCTAGATGCCGCATTCTCCATATTTTATATGGGAATTAATACAGGCGCAACCCTAGGTATGTTAATTTGTCCTTGGTTAGGTGATGTCGTTATAAATGGGGTTCGGATGACAGAATCATTCAAATGGGGCTTTTTAGCTTCTGGTATTGCGATGCTTATCGGTACAACTACGTTTGTTATTTATAGAAGCATCTTTTTAAAATCAGAGGATGGTCAAGAAATCGGATTAGCCCCTACATTTAAGCAAATGAAACAAGATGCTTCTGAAACTGAAAAAGCAGAGTTTTCCATAAAATTTATTCTAATCACAATCCTTTTATTTGTCACTTTCACCTTGGGTTTTCATCAATTATTTAAAGAGGAAATACCAAATTTGATAAACGATTGGGTTTATCCGGTCATATTTTCCTCATTTTTTAGTTTGGGATTTCTCATTATTACCGAAAAAAACCTTTCCAAAATTGAGAGAGATCGAATTATGGCCATCTTTATTATTGCATTTTTTGTCATTTTCTTTTGGGCAGCCTATGAACAGGCGGGATCTTCTTTAACTTTCATTGCAGATAAACAAACTGATTTAAACTTTCTTGGCTTTCAATTGCCACCAAGTTCAGTACAAAATGCTAGTTCTATATTTATTATATTATTGGTATTACCTTTTAGTTGGCTATGGATTCGACTTGCCAAAAAAGGTATTGAACCGAACTCACCAAGTAAACAAGCTATCGGCCTGCTTTTATTATCTATTGGTTATTTAATTATCGCAATGAAAGTAAACAACTTGGGAGGTGATAAATTAGGGGTGATTTGGTTATTCATCATGTATTTATTTCACACAATGGGCGAATTGAGTCTTTCACCTATTGGACTATCATTAGTTTCACAGTTAGCTCCTAAGCGTTTCTCCTCATTATTAATGGGGGTGTGGCTATTAGCTATTGGTGCAGGTTCTGCCCTAGCTGGTAAATTAGGAACTTTATTACCCCCTGCCACCGCAGTGGCGGGCCAAACGGTCTTTCCTAGTTTCTTAGGGTTTGAGATCAAAAACCTCTATGATTTTTTTATTTTATTTGTAATAATGGCCGGAATTGCCTCTGTAATTTTGTTTGGCCTGGCGAATGGTCCACTTAAACGTATGATGCACGGCATCCGATAATATGAATTCACACGATCATCATTTACATGAACAACATTTAAAAAGTTCTGACTTCATTACGGATATCGTAATCGGGATGTCAGATGGCTTGACAGTACCCTTTGCCTTAGCAGCTGGACTTTCTGGTGCAGTAGCATCAGCAAGCATAGTAACTACTGCAGGAGTCGCAGAAATCGTAGCTGGTTCTATAGCCATGGGACTGGGTGGTTATTTAGCCGGCCAAACAGAGCAAGAGCACTACGAGTCAGAATTGAAACGCGAATACGAGGAAGTTGAGCGTGTACCAGAGAGAGAAAAACAAGAAATCAGAGATGTATTTGCAGATTATGGATTGAGCCCAGAAGCACAAGAAATCGTCGTAGAATGCATTTCCAAGGATAAAGACAAATGGGTGGACTTTATGATGAGATTCGAATTAGGATTGGAACGTCCAAACCCTAATCGCGCCAGAAACTCAGCCCTTACTATTGGAATATCATATATTGTGGGTGGTTTCATTCCACTTCTACCCTATTTCTACGTTGAAAAACCTCAGGACGGTTTAATCTACTCAGCGGAAGTAACTATTTTGGCTTTATTGGTATTTGGCTATTTCAAGAGTAAAGTAACCGGTCAAAACCCCATCATTGGATCATTAAAAGTAACCTCCATAGGTGCGGCAGCTGCCGCTGCCGCTTATTTCGTCGCTACCCTATTTCAATAGGCTGACACCGTATCATCCCCACGGGAATCTGCACCACCTTGCAGGTTCCCATTAGGTAGCACTAATATCCCCTCTACTAAACCAATGGCTGAAACAGGAGCAAAAGTGTAGCCTTTCTCTTGCAGACGAATTTGTTGTTCTTCTGAAAAACGCTTTGGCTCTGCCGTAATTTTCTCTGGCATCCATTGGTGATGAAAACGAGGATATTCCACCGCTTGCTGCATATTCATCCCCATTTCTAAGGTATTCAACACTACCTGAAAGACACTTGTAATAATGGTAGAGCCGCCTGGCGTTCCTACGACCATCTTTAATTGACCATCCTCTTCCACAATCGTAGGAGTCATACTCGAAAGCATTCGCTTATTGGGTTGAATTTCATTCGCCTTGGAACCGATTAAACCGTAAAGATTGGGTGCACCTGCTTTGGCAGAAAAATCATCCATTTCATCATTAAGTAGGAAACCTGCGCCGCCTACAAACACCTTAGATCCATAGGAATTATTTAAGGTCGTGGTAATGGAAACGGCATTACCCTCCTTATCTACAATACTGTAATGTGTTGTTTCGGGGCTTTCATATCCAGGAAAAGCACCTGCTTGAATATCAGCACTCTTCGTTGCTTGGGTAAAATTCATCGAAGCCATTCGAGACGCGGAATAGGCGGAATCGATTAATTCGTTAACAGGAACTTTGACAAAATCCGGATCTCCTAACCAGTTAGACCGATCTGCATATACGCGTCTCTCTGCTTCTACCATTACTTGAATTGTCGAATCAGATGTAGGGCCCCACTTATGGAGAGAATAGGGAGCTACCATTTGCAAAAGTTGTGCTAAAGCCACACCACCACTACTTGGCGGTGGCATTCCAATAATTTGGTAATTCTTGTATTTACTTTTAATAGGTGTACGCCAAACTGCTTGATAATTCTTTAAATCTTGTTTAGTAATCAAACCATGCTGACCATTCATCTCTTTTACAATAAAATCAGCCGTTTGACCCGTATAAAACCCTTTTGCTTTCTTCTTTAAAATCAATTCCAATGTATTGGCCAGATCTGATTGAATCAACAAATCACCTACTTTCCACTCTTTCCCCTCCTCGGATAACAAATAATTTTTACCTGGATTCTCTTTGATAAATTCAGCTCTTAATCGGTTTAAACCTCTGGCTTCCTTTTCTGTTAAAACTAAACCAACTCTAGCTAATTCAACCGCAGGCTGCAATAAAACGGCCCATGGTAAACGCCCTAATTTATCATGCATCTCTTGCATACCAGCCACTGTCCCTGGAACTCCAACGGAGAAAATACCTGTCATGCTTTTGCCTGGGATAATTTTACCCTCAGTATCTAAATACATGTCTCTGGAGGCTGCAGCTGGCGCTTTCTCGCGGTAATCTAACGCTTTTACATTTCCTTCCTTATCCCTGTAAACAAGGAATCCACCTCCACCAATATTTCCCGCAGAGGGATGGCAAACAGCTAAGGCGAAATTAACTGCAACAGCAGCATCAATCGCATTGCCCCCTTTTTTCAAAATGGCTAAACCAATTTCAGATGCGGCGGGATGCGTAGAAACTACCATACCTTGTTTTCCCTCAATGACAGGTTTTTTTGTACTTTGAGTAAAAGCAGAGAAAGACAACAAAAGGAGAAAAAAATACTTGGTCATACAGGTAAGTTTTGAAATGAAATGACAAATTAATAGAATCGGATGATTTACTAACATTGTGATAATAAAAATATAATTTAACTTTGTGATTATTTAAAGATTTTTTCAATAAAACGTATACTAACAGTGGATATTTTCGAGAAGGTAGCTAATAACATGGGGCCAATCGGTGCACATGCACATTATTCCCATCATTATTTTTCATTCCCCAAATTAACAGGCGAATTAGGCCCACGAATGACTTTCATGGGCAAAGAAATGTTAAACTGGTCATTAAATAATTATTTAGGACTAGCGAATCATCCAGAAGTTAGAAAAGCAGATGCAGACGCTACCGCAAAATATGGCTTAGCTTACCCCATGGGTGCGCGTATGATGTCGGGTAACACAGACGAACATGAAGAATTTGAACGTCAATTAGCTGAATTCGTAGGAAAAGAAGATGCGTTCTTGTTAAACTATGGTTACCAAGGGGTCATGTCTGTTATCGAATGTATGGTGGATCACAAAGATGTGATTGTGTATGATGCAGAATCTCACGCTTGTTTAATCGATGGTATTCGTCTTCACAAAGCTAAAATGGGCCAATACTATAAGTTCAACCACAATGACATGGATTCATTGCGTAAAAACTTAGAGCGAGCAACTAAAATTACAAACGAAACAGGTGGAGGTATTTTAGTCATTACGGAAGGTGTTTTCGGGATGTCTGGAAAAGTAGGATCATTAGACAAGATTGTGGAAATGAAAAAAGACTTCAATTTCCGTATGCTAGTAGATGATGCACACGGTTTTGGAACGATGGGTGACAATGGAAAAGGGGTAGGTGAATACTTGAACTGTACGGAAGGAATTGACTTATATTTCTCCACTTTTGCAAAATCAATGGCAGCTATCGGAGCCTTTGTAGCTGCACCTAAGGAGATTATCATGTATTTAAAATACAATATGCGTTCTCAAACTTATGCGAAAGCATTGCCAATGCCCTTTGTGATAGGTGGAATGAAGCGCTTAGAACTAATTAAGAAACACCCAGAATTAAGAGAAACACTTTGGGCAAATGTTCGTGCTTTACAAAAAGGTTTGAAAGATAAAGGTTTTGATATCGGAGAAACTCAATCTCCGGTAACTCCCGTATTCTTACATGGTGATTATGATATTGCAGCCGTTACGAAATTAGTCCGTGACTTACGTGAAAACATGGGTATCTTCTGTAGTATAGTTGTTTATCCGGTAGTACCTAAGGGCCAAATCATGTTAAGAATCATTCCTACCTCATCTCACAGCTTAGCAGATATTGAATATACTTGCGACTGTTTTGCTGAAGTTCAAAAAAGATTGAAATCAGGCTACTACGCGCAATAATTGATTGATTAACCGGTATTTTTTTGTGAAAATTGGATTTTTTTGAATTTTTTTTCTGTTTTTTCTTGATTTTAATTTGCACAGAACAAGTTTTTTACTAAATTTCGCTTATTAAAGCTCATTTAAGGGCATAAAGACAATCTAATATTATTTACACAACCTAAAAAACAAATTATCATGAGTAGATTTGCACAAGTAAAGGACTTAATTTTATCTTTAGAAGGAGATTTCGAAAAATTCTACGATAAAGGAAATCAAGCAGCTGGTACTCGCGTAAGAGGTGGTTTACAACAATTGAAAACTTTAGCACAAGAAATTCGTACTGAAGTTCAAAACAAGAAAAACTCAGGAAAATAATTTTTCCCCTCTTTGATAAAAAAAGCCCAATTTTCATTGGGCTTTTTTTATGTTAAAACAATTCAGCATGCATGGCTGATGCTAGGCCATCTACCATTAATTTACCACGTTCTAATTCAAAGACTTGGGTTGAAATTTCAGCCGTGTGCTTGGCTGGATTCGTACTTACAATTTCAAACTTGGCTTTATAGGTCAATCCCACATAAAGTGGTCGCTTAAACTCAGAGACCTGCTTTAGGTAGACACTCCCCTCTCCAGGAAACTCCATACCCATCACACGAGAGAAAACACTCGCAATTAATGCGCCATGAATGATGGGTTTTTTAAATGGAGTGTTGGCTGCATAGGCCTCATCCCAATGCAATGGATTAAAATCCCCTGATATTTTACAGAAATCATTCACTTGTTCTTGAGTGAATGAGAACTCAATTTCATACGAGTTACCTACTTCTAACATAGTTTGATCATTTTTTGTAAAATTAAACCAAATTTTGATTCTATTTTTGTGGGTATCTAATTTATTCCCATGATTCATTTTATTCTAAATCCGAATGCAGGAACTAATTCTCCTCAAAAACGGGCACGAATACGAACGGTTCTGGAAGCTATTCCTACGGCTAAGGTTTGGCTAACAGAAAAGGTAAATCATGCGAAAGAATTAACTCAAAAAGCCATCAACGAGGGGGCTACTAAAATCATCGCCATAGGTGGTGATGGAACAATTAACGAAGTCGCATCCACTCTTTTATACAGCCATATCCCGTTAGGAATTATACCTATGGGATCAGGCAATGGCTTAGCAAGGCATTTAGGAATCCCCTTATCTTTTGAAATGGCACTAGAACGAGCCCTAACTGGAACGTTGATAACCATTGATTCAGCAAAGTGGAACAATCGAATGTTTTTTTGTACCGCTGGTATTGGATTTGATGCCACTGTTGCGGCAAATTTTGCCCTAAGAGGAAAACGAGGTTTTATTAATTATATCTATTCTACTTTTGTGTCACTTATTACTTACCGTCCAGTTATTATAGATGAATTAGGTCCCATATTCTCTTTCACCGTCGCCAATGCCAATCAATTTGGAAATAATGCCTACATATCACCTGAATCAGATTTACAAGATGGTCTATTAGAGGTTATCCAAATAAATCCAGGCACAACTCTACAATTAGTGCATCTTGGAATAAGTCTATTTCGCAAAAAGTTACATTTACATCCATTGGTGAACATTAAAACGGTCAAATCCTTGCAATTCCATGCCCCAAAAGGAATCCCGTATCATTTAGATGGAGAAAGTTTGGTACTTGAAAATGATAGCGTAGAGATTACAATTATTCCCAACTCGCTTCTGGTAGTTAAATAATTTTCTTATACTTTTTCAAGTAAAAGAATGATTTAACTACACTTAATTTGAACAATTTTTAGAAGCAAATATTTGTTCATTTTTTTTCGCAAAAAAACTGGATTTATTTTCGTTTTCAAATTTGGAACGACATCTTATTTTACTATTTTTGTCTCCCCGCTTAAGAAAAATAGTTACCGTTTTCTTAGTACAGAACCAGTAGAAACTTATAAACATATTTTCCCAGGTGAATTCCTCAAAAATTCACCCTAAGAACTGTTTGACCTAAAATATTAATGCAAATCGAAGTTAGAGACTTGTGGAATCAATGCCTGAATATCATCAAAAATGATATTACAGAACAAAGTTTCGCAACTTGGTTTGCACCGATTGTTCCGCTTAAATTCCAAAACAACACGTTAACTATACAAGTCCCATCGCAGTTCTTCTACGAATGGCTTGAAGAGAAGCACGTTTCGGATTTACGGAAAGCAATTGATCTTACCATCGGACGTCAAGGTATGTTAGAGTATTCCATCGTGATCGACAAGGGCGATCGCAAGAATCCTCCCATCACATTTAATCTTCCGCCGACTAAGCAAGGACAAAATTCAACCGATAAAGGAAGTAATTTCCCTAACCCTGCTAAGAGCCCATTTGAGCTCAAAAATTTAGATTCATTAGAATTAGATTCTTATTTAATTCCAAAATATACTTTTGACAAATTTATTGAGGGTGATTGCAATCGCCTGGGTCGCGCGGCAGGTATGGCCGTTGCTAACAAACCAGGTTTAACTGCCTTTAACCCCTTAATGATATATGGAGGTGTTGGCTTAGGAAAGACTCACTTAATTCAGGCGATAGGTAATCAAATCAAAGATTCGTTTCCAGATAAATTTGTTTTATACGTTTCTACAGAGAAGTTTACCAATCAATTTGTCAATGCCATCCGAAATAATTCCATCGAGGCATTCACTAATTTCTATTTACAGGTAGATGTATTGATCATTGACGATGTTCAATTCTTATCTGGTAAAGAGAAGACACAAGAAACATTCTTTAATATCTTCAATCACCTACATCAATCGGGAAAACAAATCATTCTTTCATCAGACCGCGCTCCTAGAGACTTAGCTGGAATGGAAGATCGCTTATTATCTCGTTTTAAATGGGGATTAACGGCTGATTTACAGCAACCGGATTTCGAAACAAGAATTGCCATCATTCAAAAGAAACTACAGGAAGATGGAATACAAATCGATTTTGATGTATTAGAATACCTAGCCCATTCGATTCAAACTAACGTTCGTGAGCTAGAGGGTGTTATTATTTCTTTAATGGCACAAGCCTCACTTACACGTAAAGAGATTGATTTAGAATTAGCTAAGTCTACTCTAAAAAGTATTGTTAACGAACAAGAAAAAGAGTTAAGTGTAGAAAGTATTTTGGACGTGGTTACAAATCACTTTGATGTGGATTTAGAAACTTTACGTGGGAAATGCCGCAAAAAAGAAAATGTATTCCCGCGCCAAATAGCCATGTACATGCTAAAGGAATTAACAAATTTACCTTTAAAGTCGATTGGTTACCATTTTGGCGGACGAGATCATAGTACAGTAATACATGCAGTACAAGCTGTATCCGAGGCGATGGAAATAGACCAAAATGTCGAAAAGACCATTCGAAACCTCTTTACTCGATTCAATCTCAAAGGAGTTCAATCATAAAAAAAGCGACTAATTTCTTAGCCGCTTTTTTTATTCACTTGTGTGTCGCTTATTCAGCCACTGCATCTTTATCAATCAGCGCACTGTCATCTACTTTCACTTTATCTTTAATCTTAGCCTCTAACTCCTCCATTAATTCAGGATTATCCTTGATCAAGTCTTTCACCGCGTCACGACCTTGACCTAAGCGATTTCCATTATAAGAGAACCAAGATCCTGATTTGTCGATGACATTTAAATCAACACCTAAATCCAAAATCTCCCCTGCTTTCGAAATACCTTCGCCATACATGATGTCGAACTCAACAACCTTGAAAGGAGGCGCTAATTTATTCTTGACTACTTTTACTCGTGTTCTATTACCTGTAATCGAATCTGCACTCTCTTTGATTTGACCCGCACGACGTATATCTAAACGTACTGAGGCATAAAATTTAAGTGCATTACCTCCAGTAGTTGTCTCTGGTGATCCAAACATTACCCCGATTTTATCGCGTAATTGGTTAATAAAGATGCAGCAACAACCGGTCTTATTAATAGTACCTGTTAATTTTCGTAATGCTTGTGACATCAATCGAGCTTGAAGACCCATTTTAGAATCTCCCATCTCGCCCTCTATCTCCGCTTTAGGAACTAAAGCAGCCACCGAGTCAATCACAATGATATCAATGGCTCCTGAGGAAATTAAATGTTCTGCAATTTCTAGTGCTTGCTCACCATTATCTGGTTGTGAAATTAATAGGTTCTCGCAATCAATACCTAACTTCTCTGCATAAGAACGATCAAAAGCGTGTTCAGCATCAACGAAAGCAGCTAAACCTCCTGCTTTCTGGGCTTCAGCAATCATGTGTAATGTCAAAGTTGTTTTACCTGAGGATTCAGGACCGTAAATTTCAACCACACGACCTCTAGGCACACCACCAATTCCTAAGGCTAAGTCTAATCCTAATGAACCTGTTGAAATGACAGGAACATCCATCACTTTACTATCTGATAAACGCATAACGGTACCTTTACCGTACGCTTTATCTAATTTTTCTAACGTTGTTTGTAAAGCTTTTAACTTTTCAGCCGCTAGGCCTTGCGCATCACTAGCTTGTTTCGCCATTTTCGTTTTTTATCTAAATATTTATAGGGCAATCGACTATATTTGTTTAATCATTTGGCCTATACAAAAATAGAAAATTGCCTCTAATTTTTTATACAAACAATTGATAATATATTGTGCTTTGTCATGAAAAATCAGTCTCTTGTTATTTTTCTATTCTTATGTACTTGCTTGAACCTTTTCGGGCAAGAAAATAATGCCTTGATTGCAGGAGAAAATTTAAAATACCGAATACATTTAGGATTCATCAATGCAGCAGAAGCAACGATTAAGAGCAGTACAGGAACGAGTGTTTTAGATAATCAAACGGTTAGAAAGGTTGAAATAGAGGGCAAAACAACAGGGATGCTTGAATTATTTAGTCCACTGAGAGACTATTGGTCTGCTCAAATCGATACAAAAACTTTATTTCCCATACGGACCGAAATGCGTAAACGCGAAGGACGTTACCGCAAAGAAGAAACGGTACTATATCAAATGGACAAAGGTTTTGCAAAAATCACCTCTCCACAAAATAAACCGGTGTCCAGTACCATATCGGGACCTAAAGATTTACTAGATCTCATTTCAGCCTATTATTTCTTGCGCAGTAAACCCGTAGCAGACAAGAAGCCTGGTTCTAGATGGTCCGCTCAAGTATTAGTAGATAGTAAGATTTACGAATTAGTTTTAGTGGTCAAAGCCAAAGAAACTATCGATACCGAAGCAGGTAAAAAGGCTAGCATCAAAACAAACATATTGTTACCTAAAAACAATTTATTTAAAGAGGAGGATGCTATTCGTCTTTGGATTAGTGATGATGAATACCAAGTCCCCTTGAAAATTCAGGTCAACCTAAAGATAGGTTTTTTAACTATCGACTTAATCGATTACAGCATACAAGGGAAGAAAATCTACTTCCCCAGAGCGTCTTTATAAGCAGCTAATACACGAACCCGAGCGAATTCGTGGTTAACGATAGGTGCAGGATACGTCAATTCTTGCAATTCTGGCACCCATTTTTTGATATAAGCCAAAGATTGATCAAACTTTTGTGTCTGCAAAGTGGGATTAAAAACTCTAAAATAAGGAGCCGCATCACAACCGGAACCAGCCGCCCACTGCCAACCTCCATTATTCGCAGCGAAATCAAAATCTAACAGTTTTTCTGCAAAATAAGCTTCGCCCCAGCGCCAATCTATTAATAAGTGCTTCACTAAAAAGCTTGCAACAATCATTCGAACTCTATTATGCATAAAGCCTGTAGCATTCAGTTCTCGCATTCCTGCATCCACAATCGGATAACCCGTCTTTCCTTCGCACCATGCTTTAAATTCATCTTCGTTATTGCGCCAATTCATTCGATCGTACTCCTTTCTAAAGGAGTGTTTTTCGGAGATGTGAGGAAAATGATGTAGTATATTAAAGTAGAAATCACGCCAAATCAATTCATTCAACCATACCTCCGATTTACCCAATGCCTGGCGAACCAAAGCGCGAATCGAAACCGTTCCAAAACGCAGATGCACTGATAGTCTAGAAGTTCCTGGTTTGGCAGGAAAATCACGATCCTGACCATAGGCTTTAATTAATTCATCCGCAACAGTAGCCTGGGGGAAAACTAAACCTGACGGTTGAAAACCAATATCTTCTAATGATGGTATGGTAAAGGTATCGGATATATAATTTGTACTAGCCGATGAATGAAAATTAGGAAGCGAAGTCTCCGCTAATATGGCTTTCCACTTACGTGAATAAGGCGTAAAAACGGTATAAGGTGTACCTGCTCCAGACAATACTTCGTCTTTCTCAAATACCACTTGGTCCTTAAATGTGCAAAATTCGATACCGCTTTCGTTTGCCAAAGTGCTAATCGCAGCATCGCGATCTATTCCATACCGTTCATAATCATGATTCGTATAAATTCGAACTACGTCCCATTCAGCTAGCAACTCTTTAAAAATCGCTAGGGGATCGCCTTGTTTTACGCACAAGTGTCGTCCAATCATTTCACTCAATTGAGAGATCGATTCGTGAATAAACTCCACTCTCCCATCCTTTTTAGAGGGCAAACGAGCTAGAATGTTCGAATCAAATATAAAGAGAGGCAGCACTGGCTCTGCTTGGGACAAAGCTTGGAATAATCCATGATTGTCTTCTATTCTTAAATCGCGCCTAAACCAAAATATCGAAACTTTTTTCATCCCCTATGTATCTTAAAGGGGTAAACTACGCAGATTCTAGATTGTTTCAAAAATTTACCTTGACAAGCCCCCCATCAATATGGTATATTTGTAAATTATAACTATTCAAACCCGCTGAGAATGAAATTATCTGAATTCAGATTTGATTTACCACAAAACTTAATTGCACTTAACCCTACTGAGAATCGCGAAGATGCGCGCATGATGGTGGTTAATCGTAAGAATAAAACCATTGAACATAAGAAGTTCACTGATATCATCGATTATTTCGGTGAGGGTGATGTATTAGTAACAAACAATACAAAGGTATTTCCTGCTCGTTTGTATGGTAACAAAGAGAAAACAGGCGCTCAAATCGAGGTATTTTTATTACGTGAATTGAATAGAGAACACCGTCTTTGGGATGTATTAGTAGATCCAGCTCGTAAAATACGAGTAGGCAATAAATTATATTTTGGTGATTCTGACTTAGTTGCTGAAGTTATTGATAATACAACTTCTCGCGGACGTACCATTCGTTTTTTATATGATGGGGATCACGATGCTTTAATGCAGGCTATCCACGAACTGGGAGAAACTCCACTTCCGGATGAGATTCGTTCAAAAAGAAAGGCTACTGATGACGATCGCGAACGTTTTCAAACGATTTATGCGGAGCACGTAGGTGCAGTAGCGGCCCCAACGGCCGGATTACACTTCTCAAAAATTATCATGAAGCGCATGGAGTTGAATGGGGCACAATTTACACCCATTACTCTTCACGTAGGCTTAGGTACATTCCGTCAGGTGGATGTGGAAGATTTGACCAAACACAAAACCGACTCAGAACATTTCATGATCGATGATTCGACTTGCCAATTTGTGAACGAGGCTATTGACAATAAAAAACAAGTATTAGCCGTAGGAACAACGGTAATGAAGGCTTTAGAGTCATCTGTATCAGCGAGCGGCCACTTAAAGCCTATCAATAGCTGGACAGATAAATTCATCTTCCCTCCATACGAATTTAAAATTCCTACAGCCTTGTTAACTAATTTCCATTTACCAGAATCGATTCTATTAATGATGGCATCGGCTTTCGGGGGACATGAATTAATTACAGAGGCGTACAAACAAGCCATTAAAGAGAAATATCGTTTCTTCTCCTATGGTGATGTGATGTTAATCATCTAATAGAACTAATTGGGTTTGCTTTGAAAAAATATGCTATCATTGTCGCAGGGGGCTCCGGTCAGCGAATGCAAAGTACGGTCTCTAAGCAATTTTTGCTTTTGCAGGGCAAACCCATTTTATACCATACGCTAGCTGCCTTTTATCAGGCAGATGTTTCCACAGAAATAATCCTGGTATTACCTGCTGAGCAGTTTGACTATTGGGAATCACTTATGGCGGGTCTCCCTCCTATTCCACACCGGTTAGTAGCCGGAGGTGACTCTCGATTTCAAAGTAGCCAAAATGCTATTCAATCCTTGCTTGAGGACGGTATGGTAGCTATACACGACGGAGTAAGACCCTTAATAGAACCCTCACTGATTTCTGCCAGTTTTCGATCTGCAGTTGAAAAAGGGAATGCGGTTTTAGCGGTGGCATCAAAGGATTCTGTTCGGTTTTATTCACCGAAAAAAGACGCATTTGAACATTTAAATCGAGAAGCGATCCGTTTAATTCAAACACCTCAAATCTTTTCTGTAAAAGACCTAAAAGAGGCTTTCAAACAAGACTATTCGGATGATTTCACTGATGATGCACGGGTGGTAGAAGCTATTGGAATACGCATTAACCTAGTAGAAGGATCTTATAAAAATATCAAAATCACCACTCCGGAAGATTTGCTATTAGCAGAGGTCTTAATGAAATAATCTATGAAAAACGCTTGGAATTGGATTGGAAAAAGTATCCTACAGTATAAATTCCCTCTCATCGGATTCATCTTTTTGCTAACCATTGGATTAGGTTACAAAGCCAGTCAAATCCAATTGAGCTACGAATTAGCCAAAATTCTTCCTGCCTCTGATGAACGCTTTCAGTTATATGAAGGATTTAAAAAGAAATACGGTGAAGATGGGGCTGTCATGGTTATTGCTGTCGAAAATTCACAAATTTTCAACCCTGCTGAATTTAAAGCTTGGCGTGATCTTAGTAATGAGGTCAAAAAACAAGCGGGCATTAAAAATGTACTTTCGCTAGCCAGTATTCCTGAATTATACCTTGACTCGACAGAAAAAAAATTCAAAACACGGTTATTACTCGATTCAACCCTAGCCTTAAATTCCGCCAATTTAAGTGCATTTAAAACCAAATTGAATCAAATACCGATCTACAAAAACTTTTTGTACACAGAAGACTTAAAGACGCATTTATTACTAATAACCTTGGATCAAAAAGTCATTAATGATAAAAGCAGAATAACACTTGTGCAGAAAATTAAAGCGCTGGGAGAACAATACCAATCAAATACGCACCATACAGTTCATATGACAGGTATGCCGTTTATTCGTACGGAATACACTCGCCAGGTAACGAAAGAGCTTAGCTTATTTTTAGTACTAGCCATTGTTGTCACTTCCCTTATCTTACTATTCTTTTTCCGTTCATTTCAGGTGGTATTCTTTGCGAATATTGTCGTATTAGTGGGCATTGTGGCCTCTTTAGCCACCATCGTATTCTTTGGATTTAAAATCACCCTTTTATCTGGTTTAATCCCTCCACTCATTGTGGTAATCGGAATTCCAAATGTTATTTTCCTATTAAATAAATACCATGAAACGTATTTAGCGGGTAAAACAAAAGAGGAATCATTAATTGAAAGTGCATCCAAAGTAGGAAGGACCTTGTTTTTGGCCAACTTAACCACTTCCATTGGTTTCGGTGTATTTGCCTTTACAGGATCTGCCTTATTGGTTGAATTTGGTATAGTTGCAGCCTTGAATGTGATGATTACATTCTTCATCTCATTAGTGTTGATTCCCATATTCTTCAGCTTTTTAGCACCTCCTAAAAAGAAAGATTTAGCACATTTCGAATCTGTTCGGGTGAATAAATTTCTAAATCAGGTTGATATTTGGGTGCTGCATCACAGAAAATTCATCTATATTTTCATTTCAATAGTGTTGGTCATCTCCTTTTATGGTCTAAGTAAAATTCAGGCAGTAGGTTATATTGTTGATGATTTACCCCGTGACAATGCGATCTATACTGATTTGAAATTTGTGGAAGATCGATTCAAAGGTGTCATGCCATTTGAAATCAATATCGATGCTTTTGAGAAAGGAAGAGCATTGACTCCGGAGCTTTTGGCCAAAATCAAAAGGACTGAAAAACTACTAGCAAAGTATCCTGAATTTACACAAGGGTTATCCATTTTAACCGCAACGAAATACCTTTATCAGGTCTATCGAGGCGGTGACCCAAAATACTTTACACTTCCAGGTATCGATGAATTAGCTAAATTAAAAGACTTCCAATCTAGCCTTGATGGTAAAAACAATACTCAGTTTGCCGGGTTCATTGATAAAGATAAACGCTTCACAAGAATCAGTTTCCAAATGCAGGATGCAGGCACAGTTCGCACTAGAGCCTTATTTGATGAAATTCAGCCTAAAATAGATAGCATTTTTAGAACAGATATCGAAACGGGGGAATTATTACCTGTAGGAGATAAAAGAGGTTACCAAGCCGATGTGACAGGTAATTCGGTCATCTATGCTTTCCAAACAGAATACTTGCAAATCAACCTGATTGAAAGTACCATCACAGCTATCATATTGATTTGTATTTTGATGGCACTGTTATTTAGATCTTGGAAAATGGTGTTAATTTCTACGCTACCTAGCTTAATTCCATTGATAATTACAGCGGGATTGATGGGCTATTTTGGTATTGCATTAAAACCTAGTACCATTTTAATTTTCTCTATTGCTTTTGGTATTTCGAGTGATGGGACTATTTATTTTTTGACTCGGTACAAGGAAGAATGGGCTAACAACAATCAAAATATCCAAAAAGCGGTTCAAACAACCATTTTGAAGACTGGCGTTTCTATGTTTTATACAGCGATGATTCTGTTTTTTGGCTTCTTTATATTCACTGCATCGACTTTTAAAGGGACACAAGCTTTAGGGATTTTAGTTTCTGTCACCCTCCTAATGGCCATGATTTGTAATTTAATATTGTTACCCGCGTTCTTATTAGGTTTAAATAAAAAGGAAATCGCCACCATGTTAGAAGAAGATCTATAAATGACCGCTACAAAACCGTCACTGTATACCTTATCGTTCTTTTTACTTTGCCTAAGTAACTTTTTATTTTCAGCTAGCTTTTCCATGATCATTCCGGAATTGCCGGATTATTTAGCGAGTCTAGGTGGGAAAGAATACATCGGCTATACGATTGCATTATTTACTCTTGCAGCAGGCTTTTCTCGTCCATTTTCCGGAAAATTAACGGACCATATCGGGCGAATTCCCATTATGGCTTTCGGTTCGCTAGTTTGTTTCATTTGCGGCGGCCTCTACCCTCTTTTGCATACTGTACAGGGCTTTTTATTCTTACGATTCATTCATGGAATGTCTACCGGAACTAAACCAACAGCCACAGCAGCTTATGTAGCTGATGTCATTCCGGAAGATCGCAGAGGAGAGGCACAGGGTAGTTTAGGGATCTTTACTGCCACAGGCATGTCGATTGGACCGGCCATAGGTAGTTTTTTTGCCTCGCATTATGGTTTAGATCAAATGTTCTACATTTCCTCCCTATTTGCCCTAGCCTCCATTGTGATTTTAAGTCGTATGAAAGAGACCTTACCTAAGGCGATGAAATCTCGTTTTAGTTTATCTTTATTTCGCATTGGATGGAAAGATGTTTTTGAACCAAAAGTTATCCCTGTGTTTTGGGTGATGTTATTTGTTTCATTTTCTGCTGGAGCCATGATCACCTTAATTCCTGACACCTCAAAAGTCGTGGGCTGGACAAATAAAGGCTTGTACTTTACTATTTACACTATTTCTTCGATCGTCATTCGCTTCTTTTTTTCCAAAGCATCTGATCAATATGGTCGTATTCCTGTGTTAATTTTTGGCTGCTTTATGCTTAGCATATCCATGTTTTTATTGGTATTTACAGCAAATTCTTATCTATTAATTACTTCAGCCATCATTTACGGAATTGCTTGGGGATTTAACACTCCTACTTTAGCAGCTTGGACAAATGATTTAGGAGACAAAAACCACATGGGGCGTGCCATGGCCACCATGTATATAGCTTTAGAGGCAGGAATCGGCATAGGCGCCTATGTTTCTGGAGAAATTTACCAAGGAGTCGCTAGCCAAATTCCCATTCCATTTTTATTAGCCGCCTTGTTATCTTTGTTAGCTTTTGTTTTATTGTGGACGAAAAAAAGAAATTGGACTTATGGAATTTAGCGAATATCTAACACAGAAAAACATCTGTTTTACTAGCTTTTCTGCCGCAGAACCTAGTGTATTCAAAAGCTGGTCTGATGCATTCAATCTTTTGCATCCAGCTAGTTTTACCGAACAAAATAAGTTCATTATCAATAAAATCAGACGAAAATATCCTTTGAAAAAAGAGTAATCTTTGGCATTTCTTGGCTTTATATTAGTAAATAACCGGAAAATCATTGCACTATTTAAATAATTGATTCAGTCATTTATTTGAAATGTACTAAATCCGGAAATTTGTAAAAATTAATAAGCAAAATAATGTCAGAAAGCAATTTACAAACCCTCTTCCCTGTTGCTGGGGAAATCCCTAAAGAATACGATCTTACGCAACCTATTGAACAAAAAGAATATTTGGTCAATGGCGAGATGCGTCAATGGAAAGGCAAAACTCAAGACGTTTGGTCTCCTATCTACGTGAAAACAGACAAAGGTTTCGAGCAAAAACGTATTGGCTCCTATCCTATCACGGATGCTGCAGATGCGATGGAAGTTTTGTATGCTGGTGTTAAGGCTTATTCAAATGGCCGTGGCGAATGGCCATCTATGACAGTTGCTCAACGAATCGAATGTGTAGAGAAATTCACGCAGAAAATGATTCAAAAGCGCGACGAAGTAGTCAAACTATTAATGTGGGAGATTGGTAAATCACTAGGCGACTCACAAAAAGAATTTGACCGTACCGTTCAATACATTTACGATACTATCGGTGCTTTGAAAGACATTGATCGTACTTCTTCTACATTCTTAATAGAAGAGGGAATTATCGGTCAAGTGAGACGCTCACCACTAGGTGTGGTGCTTTGTATGGGACCATTCAACTACCCGTTGAATGAAACCTTTACGACGCTTATCCCTGCCTTAATCATGGGTAATATCGTTTTATTCAAACCACCCAAACACGGTACTTTATTACATTATCCCTTATTAGAGGCATTTAAGGATTCATTCCCAGCAGGTGTTATCAACACACTATATGGCCGTGGAAACTCCATAATTCCTCAGCTAATGGAATCCGGAAAAATTGACGTATTAACCTTAATCGGTTCCTCGAAAGTAGCGGATAAATTAAAGAAAATGCACCCAAAAGTTAACCGTTTACGGGCTATTTTAGGCTTGGATGCTAAGAATGCAGCTATCGTAACAGAAAGTGCTGATCTAGATTCTGCAATCAATGAATGTTTATTAGGTTCACTTTCATTCAACGGACAACGTTGCACAGCGGTAAAAATCATTTTCGTTCACAAATCACTTGCTGATAAATTCAACGAGGGGTTAGCGAAGAAAATCGAAGCGCTTAAATTAGGTATGATGTGGGAACCTGGTGTTCAAATCACTCCTCTTCCTGAGCCGAACAAACCTGCTTATTTAACTGAGTTGATTGAAGATGCGAAGTTACACGGCGCAAAAGTGATGAACGAACATGGTGGAGAGAACTTCAAATCAATCTTTTTCCCTGCCTTATTGTATCCAGTTAATAGCAAAATGAAAGTATGGCATGAAGAGCAATTTGGACCCGTGGTTCCAGTAGTTCCATTCGAAAACTTAGATGAGCCAATTGATTATATCCATGAATCCTCTCACGGACAACAAGTGGCGATTTTTGGAACCGATGTAAACCAAATTTCAGAGTTAATTGATGCAACGGTGAACCAAGTTTCTCGTGTGAACATTAATGCACAATGCCAACGTGGGCCGGATTCATTCCCTTTCACCGGCCGTAAAGATTCTGCAGAGGGTACACTATCCGTTACAGCGGCTTTACGTTCGTTCTCCATTCGGACGGTAGTAGCCACTAAAGCGACTCAATCAAATAAAGATATCGTCAATGCGATTGTGGAGAACCAACAATCGAATTTCTTATCGACACGATTTATCTTGTAAATTAAATTTGGTTCAAATAAAAAGGCCAGCTCTTTCGGGCTGGCTTTTTTTATATGAATGATAATGTGCAACGATATTTGCCATAACTATTTAAGTGCGGCTCTTTGCGCTTTCACGGCAGGATCCGTAATGAATTCATCGTATGTCATTAACTTATCTAATTGTCCTTTAGAACCGATCTCAATCACACGATTTGCCACCGTATCCGTTAATTGGTGATCATGGCAAGTGAAAAGCATTGTTCCTGGGAATTCAATCATTCCATTATTCAATGCGGTGATTGATTCTAAATCCAAGTGATTTGTAGGCTCATCAAATAATAGCACGTTTGCCCCTGATAACATCATCCGAGAGAACATACAACGTTGTTTTTCTCCACCAGAGATAACCGTACATTTTTTCAATGCCTCATCTCCAGAGAATAACATACGTCCTAAGAAGCCTCGAATAAAACTTTCATCCTTTTCTACTGAATACTGACGTAACCAATCCACTAGATTCATTGAATCATCTTGGAAGTATTTGGCATTATCATTCGGCAAATACGTTTGTGTAGTGGTTACCCCCCATTTGAACTCACCTGAGAAGTTTGTGTTCTCTCCAGCTAGAATATCTAAAAGTGCAGTAATGGCCAAAGAATCTTTAGCTAATAAAGCTACTTTATCCCCTTTATTAATGGTGAAAGATAAATTCGTAAATAAAGGTGATCCATCCTCTGTTTTCGCAGACAGATTTTCTACACTTAATAATTGATCCCCTGCTTCACGTTCAGGCTTGAAATTAATGAAAGGATACTTACGAGAAGAGGGCTTAATGTCATCCACCTGTAATTTATCCAACATTTTTTGACGAGAAGTTGCTTGCTTGGACTTCGCCACATTCGCTGAGAAACGACGAATAAACTCTTCTAATTCTTTTCGTTTTTCATCCGTCTTTTTATTCTGATCCGTACGTTGACGAGCAGCTAATTGTGATGATTCATACCAAAATGTATAAGTTCCACCATATAATTGAATCTTACCAAAATCTAAATCAGCAATGTGAGTACAGACATTATCTAAGAAGTGACGATCGTGAGAAACCACAATTACCGTATTCTTAAAGTTCATCAAATAACCCTCTAACCACAAAATAGAATCAATATCCAAGTTATTCGTAGGCTCATCCAATAGTAAGATATCTGGGTTACCGAATAAAGCCTGAGCTAATAACACTTTGACTTTATCCGATCCATTCAAGTCTTTCAATAAAGTATAATGCAAATCTGCTGAAATCCCTAAACCACTCAATAATGAACCCGCTTCTGACTCCGCTTCCCAACCATTTAATTCCGCAAATTCTGCTTCTAAATCTGCTGCCTTATTCCCGTCTGCCTCTGTAAAATCTTCTTTCAAGTAAATAGCATCTTTTTCTAACATAATGTCATAAAGACGCTTATTTCCCATAATCACAGTCTGTAGCACTTCTACCTCTTCGTATTCAAAGTGATTTTGCTTCAAAATCGACATACGTTCACCTGGATTCATCGAAACAGAACCTGTTTGCGACTCAATTTCGCCAGATAAAATTTTCAAGAAAGTTGATTTACCTGCGCCATTGGCACCAATTAAACCATAACAGTTACCCTCCGTAAATTTGATGTTAACTTCTTCAAAAAGGACTCTTTTCCCAAAACGTAGGGACACATTAGATACTTGCAACATAGGAGCTAGATTAAATAGGGTGCAAAATTACTAATTTTGGCACCGATTATCATATTTTTTTTGCAATTTCGAAAGGAATTAGACATTATGGAACCCACAAATTCGGCCGAAACCTTGCATCTCCGACTTAATGCGGAAAATTTTAGGGAGCAATTGCAAGCTCATCCGAAGAAAGATCCACGGGTTAAATCAGTACAGATTGAAATCTCCTCTGAGTATTTCCTCTTAATTCCCTGTGATTTTGATTCTCCTACTTACCGCTTTGGTTTTTTAGAAAAAGCCCTAGGAGAGTACGCCTTAGTGGGAAAAGAAATTCACCAACAACACATAAGCACTGAAAATGCGAATTTAACTTTTCTAGTTCCTAGTGATTGGAAAGATTATATTTCCGCTCATTTTTCATACGCCAAAATCACTTACACCCATTCACTAGCTCACTGTTTATCACAAAACGAACAGCAATTGACCTTATTTGTTCAGGGTAAATTAGCCTTTGCAGGTCTATACCAAGGAAACAATTTACAACTAGCAAATGTATACCCTTTCGAATCTGCAATTGAATTAGCCTTTTATTTGCAATCTATTCGAGATGCGTTTTCTTTAAATTGGACTCTAAATCCTCCCCTGTTAGTGGCAGGATCAGAGGAGATACCAGACGCAGAACTTTACCAAATACCTTATGTCAAATTCTAAAAAAGCGTTTTTCCCTGGATCATTCGATCCGTTTACTAAGGGTCACGAAGATATCGTATTGAGAGCTTTAGCTTTATTTGATGAAGTCATCATAGGCATTGGGCAGAATTCTAATAAATCCCGTTATTTCCCCTTAGAAAAAATGGAGGAATATATTCGCAAAACTTTCGAGGGCAAACCAGTAAGTGTGGTGACTTACCAAAACTTAACCGCAAACGTTGCTCATGAATATGGAGCAAAATTCATCATTAGAGGATTACGTAATACGACAGATTTCGAATATGAAAACTCCATATCACAAGTAAATAGACATATTCACAACGAGCTTGAAACGGTATTTTTAATTACTTCCCCTCACTTAGCTCCGATTAGTTCAACTATTATCCGTGACTTACATCGCTATGGAAGTCCAGTGGACCAATATTTGCCTTATACCTTAGATTAATTTTTTGAATTTTTCGATGACGTAGCGAATCGATGAATAGGTATTGGTCAAAGCATGCAACTGCTTCTTTTCGTTTAACCACTCCACTTTCTCGATCCCCTCTTCTGTTTGCGGAATAAGTGTACCCGTGAAGTTTGTTTTCATGCCATACCAACGCGTTTTTTTCAACACTAACTTATTCTTGTGCGTATAGGTATGATAGGTAGTGCAAATCTTTTCCCCTAAATCGGCTTTCACATTGCATTCTTCCTCTACCTCTCTAACGGCAGCTGATTCGAATTTCTCATTCTTTTCCAGTTTACCCTTGGGCAAATCCCATTTACCCAAACGATACATCCACAAAATATGCTGATCCTGGTTAACTACCACCCCACCAGCAGCTTCCACCAACTGATACATTTTAACAATCTTCTGCTTAAAAAGCTTGCGATCATCTACAATGAGATAAAGAGCGTGAAAATGAATACCAGATTTGGCATGCAAATTCATTAATATCTTCTCCACCTGATCAGTGCTAGCATTGATAATACACGTGTGGCCACTGAAATTCTCCACTTTTAAAGGGGACAGTCGAGCGTCTAGGACTAAATCAAAATCCTCATTAGATGGCATTTCTCCCAACTCTTTCTTCTTCACAATTCTGATCGGTCGATCATCAATAAAAATTACCATCTTTTCAATTTTGTGTGGCAAAAATAGAATTAAATAGTGAAAGATAAACTGAATAAATTATTTTTGTAGATATAAATTCAGAAACGACCCTCATGCAAAATTTAACTATTCCACAAGAAGTTGCCCATCACCTGTTAAAGATCCAAGCTATTCAACTGCGTCCAGATCAACCGTTTACTTGGGCATCTGGCTGGAATTCCCCTATTTATTGCGACAACCGCGTTTCTTTATCTTTTCCTGAAGTCCGTACCTATATTAAAAATTGCCTTTCTGCTGCCGTAAAAGCCTATTTCCCTCAGGCTGATATTATCGCAGGTGTGGCTACCGCCGGTATTGCACAAGGTGCCCTGGTAGCGGATTATTTAGATTTACCATTCTGTTATGTTCGCCCAGAGCCTAAGAAACATGGAATGGGAAATCAAATTGAGGGTAAAATCGAAAAAGGTCAAAAAGTCGTTCTTATCGAAGACTTGATATCCACAGGAGGAAGTTCTTTAAAAGCGGCCGATGCTTTAAAAGAAGCCGGAGTTGAAGTATTGGGTATGGTAGCCATTTTCACTTATGGTTTCGAAATAGCAACTGAAAACTTCAAAAACCACAACATCCCCTTGTATACCCTAAGTGATTACAATGCGTTAATTGAAGAGGCCGTTAAATTAGATTATGTAACAGAGACCCAATTAATGACCTTACAAGATTGGCGAGTTTCTCCAAGTACCTGGCGTAAATAATTAGGCTAACATATATCCATCACCATCCGTCGATTGAATCATCCCTGTTAATTCTAAATTCAACAAAATGAGTGCGAGCTCATCTTGCTGAATTTCTCCTCGCTGTACAAGTTCATTAAATGATAATTGACCCTCTCGATGTAAAAGGGAAATGACCGCTGATTCATTCAGAGTGAACAGTTTTTGACTTAAACCGGGATTTAAGGCAAGTCGGTCTTTCGCCTGTTCCCAATTTAATTCCTGCATCAAATCTTCCCAAGAAGTATATATGGTAGCTTTATTATTTCGGATTAAAAGGTTGCACCCTTTCGAAAATGGCCGATTTAAACTGCCCGGCACCGCAAAAACAGTCCGATGATAATTAGCTGCATAATCTGCGGTAATCAATGCACCGCCTTTTTCTGCGGCTTCGACAATCACAGTCGCATCAGAAAGGCCTGCAATAATTCGATTACGAATAGGGAAATTATAGGATGCTGGGGGAATATGAGGAGCATACTCTGACAGCAATGCACCATCGACTAGTATTTGTTCGACATAAATAGAATTTTCAAACGGATACAAATGCCTGAAACCTCCGGCTAAAACCGCAATGGTAGGGACACCATACGTAAGACAAGCTTTGTGAAGCGTAATATCAATTCCTCGCGCAAAACCACTGACTAATATGACTTGATCTTTAATGGCAGCTTGAACTAACTCATCTGTCACCTTTTTTCCCACATCACTAGCATGGCGAGTGCCTACAACGGCCACCATACGATGAGCATTCAGATCTGCTTCTCCCTTTTTAAATAGTATTAAGGGAGCATCATATAAGTATTTAATACGCTGGGGATAGGCTGTGTCTTCAAAATAGAGAATTTGAACTTGGTCTTCCAAACAAATTTGCACCGTCTTTTCAGCTTCCATCAACGCTTGAGAGGCAAAGGCTTGATACGAGGCTAATCGAAAAATATCAGAAAGATCGGGATAGAGAAAAGCCAGTTCTTTTCCTTTAACAGGGCCTACTTTGGGTAAATAGGTTAAAGCAATTTGGTATACTGGTAGCGAATAAGTGGTTTTCATCGGAGTAATTTTCCGAAACCTACGCTTATTCCAGGTCTAAATCTGCTTTCATACCTTGTAAAAAATCACGAATATCAGTTAATTGATTAATGATATTTTGATGTGGATTTTTTTCTTTGCCTTGGAAATTTAATGCTTGTTTAGCCCCCTCAATTGTCATTCCTCGTTCCTGAATTAAACTAACCAATACCTTGATTTTTTCAATGTCTACTGGGGTATATTTACGGATGCCAGAAGCTGCCCGCTTAGGGGATAAATGGGGGAATTGAGTCTCCCAATAGCGGATCTTGGACGGATTCACTTGGAAAATGACGGCAACCTCAGAAATCGTATAATATTGCTTCGTTAATTCCATTAATAATTTTAAACCCAAAATGGGCTTCTTCAAAAATTAGACTTAATTTTGTGATTCCTTTTAACAGGTGCCTTTGGTAAAAATACAAAGGTTCCATTCATTTTACAATAGAACGCATGACCTCTTCTGAGATACGTCAACAATTTTTGGATTTCTTCCAATCTAAAGGCCATTTAATTGTTCCATCAGCTCCACTGGTGGCTAAAAATGACCCTACCCTTTTATTCAATAATTCGGGTATGGCACAATTCAAAGATTTCTTTTTGGGAAACGGAACACCGCCCTCGAAAAGAATTGCGGATACACAAAAATGTCTTCGTGTTTCAGGAAAGCACAATGACCTCGAGGATGTAGGATTTGATACCTACCACCACACGATGTTTGAGATGTTGGGAAACTGGTCTTTTGGCGATTATTTCAAAAAAGAAGCCTTAACCTGGTCATGGGAATTATTAACAGAGGTTTTTAAGTTACCGAAAGACCGCATCTATGTGTCGGTTTTTGAGGGAGATAAAAAAGATGGTGTTCCCTTTGACCAAGAGGCTTTCGATATTTGGAAAGCAATCGTGGGGGAAGATCGTATCATTTATGGTAATAAAAAGGACAATTTCTGGGAAATGGGCGAAACAGGGCCTTGTGGTCCCTGTTCAGAGATCCACATCGATCTAAGAAATCAAGACGAAGTTGATTCCATACCAGGAAAAAGCTTAGTGAATGCGGATCACCCACAAGTAGTAGAGATTTGGAATAACGTATTTATGCAGTTTGAAAGAATGGCAGATGGTTCTTTAGTACCTCTTCCTAACAAACACGTAGATACAGGAATGGGCTTTGAGCGTCTGTGTATGGCGATTCAAGGAAAACAGTCGAATTACGATACGGATGTTTTCCAAGGTACCATTCAATATATCGCCGCCAAAAGTGGTAAAAAATACGGGGAAGAAAAATGGGCTGATATCGCCATGCGCGTTATTGCTGACCACATTCGAGCCATTGCCTTTACCATTGCCGATGGCCAATTACCGTCTAACAACAAGGCAGGCTATGTTATCCGTCGAATTTTGCGTCGCGCGGTACGTTACGGTTATACCTATTTGGACTTCAAAGAACCATTCTTGCACTTATTAATCCCAGGACTGGCACAGCAATTCAAAGGGGTATTCGATGAATTAATCTCTCAGGAAGCCTTTGTGGCAAAAGTAATTTACGAAGAGGAAGTTTCTTTCTTACGTACCTTATCTTCCGGATTAGTTCGTTTAGATAAATTAATGGAAGATTGCTCAGGCAAAATCTTATCTGGAGATGATGTATTCGAATTAAACGATACGTATGGATTTCCAGTTGATTTAACCGCCTTAATTGCTCGCGAAAAAGGTTTGGATATCGATGAGCCTGGATTTAATGCAGCTTTAAAAGCTCAAAAAGAGCGTTCACGTAAAGATGCAGGTGCTAGTGCTGAAGATTGGGTAATCGTGAACGAGGGGGATGAAGTAAGCTTCATCGGATATGATTCGAACGAGACTGATACGCAGGTTTTAAAATACCAAAAGATTCAAAATAAGGCTGGTGTTCAATACAAAGTCGTATTAGAAACAACGCCTTTCTATGCTGAATCCGGTGGACAAGTGGGCGATACAGGTACTTTATTATTTGCGACATCAGGCGTTTCTCTTCCGGTAATTGATACAAAAAAGGAGAATGATTTAATCGTACACATTTTGTCCGATGCGCGTATAGAAACGTTAGCTGGTGAGCCTGTGAAAGCGAGCATTGCGACTTTGCGTCGCCGTGCCATTACACACCACCACAGCTCTACACACTTAATGCAAGCAGCTTTACAAGCAGTTTTAGGTAAGCACGTAGCACAAAAAGGTAGTTTAGTAAACGAAGATTTATTGCGTTTTGACTTCTCCCACTTCCAAAAAGTGACAGACGAAGAGATCAAACAGATCGAGCAGATGGTGAATGCCAAAATCGCAGAGAACATTCCTTTGTTAGAAGAACGCAATGTTCTCATTGCAGAAGCAAAAGATAAAGGAGCGATGGCCTTGTTTGGAGAGAAATACGGTGATTTTGTACGTGTCATTACTTTTGACAAGAACTTTTCGGTTGAACTTTGTGGTGGAACCCACGTTCCATCTACAGGAGAAATTGGCTTATTCAAAATTACTTCTGAAAGTTCAGTAGCTACCGGCGTACGTCGTATCGAAGCCATCACTTCTCAAAAGGCTTATGAATTATTAAGCGAGCAAGAGACATTATTAAGTGAGATCAACGACTTGTTGAAAGCGCCGAAAGATCTGGTAAAAGCAGTGGCTACCTTAATTGAAAGTAATTCTTCACTTCAAAAAACAGTTGCAGCTTACCAACAGAAAGAGATTTCAGGTTTGAAAAATAGCCTATTAAAGGAAATCGTGACTGGACCTGTTCATTCTATCATTAAACAAGTATCCGCACCGACGGCAGATGCATTGAAGAATTTAGCCTTTGATTTACAAGAAAATCAAGAGAACTTATTCGTGCTTTTAGCCGCGGAAATTGACGGGAAAGCTAGCTTAGCCATATCCATCTCAAAAGGATTAGTAGAGAGTAAAGGATTAGTAGAGAGTAAAGGATTAGATGCGGGTAAAATCATTCGCGAATTAGCGAAAGAAGTACAAGGCGGCGGAGGTGGACAACCATTCTTAGCTACGGCAGGTGGACAAAATCCAGCTGGTATTCCTAAATTATTGAATTTAGCGCCATCTTATATAGCCTAAATTCTATGGAAATCCCCTTTTTGCCCTTTGCACAGGTAGCCAAACAATTGGACCTTTGGGGTGAAAAGGGGATTCCTTTTGTCTTTTTGGTAGATTATTCGTTAGAAAAAGCGTGGGCGGGGTCTGAAAAAGAAGCTAGTGACTTAGGAATACAATTTGAATTTGATGCTTCAGGTGAAACGTCAGAAACAGTTGCTTTTACTAAAAGTCCACTTTCATTCGAATCTTATTCCGCTAAGTTCAATCAGGTTCAAGCTGGTTTGAAAAGAGGGGATTCGTTTCTATTGAATTTAACTGCAGAGACACCCATTGAAACACCTCTTACCCTAGTTGAGATATTTCAAAGAGCAGACGCTCCCTATAAAATACTCTGTAGAGATCAGTTCACATCTTTTTCTCCGGAGACGTTCGTGCGCATTCAAAAAAATGAAATTTCCTCTTTCCCGATGAAAGGAACCTTAGAGGTAACCGAAAATTCGGATGCAAGTCAACTTCTAAATGATCCGAAAGAAAAGGCAGAGCATGCCACCATCGTAGATTTAATCCGAAATGATTTAAGCAGGGTAGCCTTTCCTATCCATGTGGAAAAATACCAATACATTGAAAGAGTGAAAACGAATACAGGGGAACTTTGGCAGATGTCCTCCAAAATCACCGGCGATTTAGTACCCCAATTGCACGGTAAGTATGGCTCGTTACTACTGAAATTATTACCCGCAGGATCGATTACAGGAGCCCCTAAAAAAGCGACAATGCAACTCATAAAAGAGGCTGAACAATATAATCGCGGATTTTATACCGGAATTATGGGTAAATTTGATGGAAAATTGTTCAATTCAGGGGTAATGATTCGATTCATAGAAAAACAAACCAATGGACTCGTTTTCAAAAGTGGCGGCGGCATCACCGTATTTTCTGATGTCAAAAAAGAGTACGACGAATTAATCCAAAAAGTATATCTCCCCTTTTAATA
Source organism: Aquirufa esocilacus (assembly GCF_042715595.1). Lineage (NCBI taxonomy): Bacteria > Pseudomonadati > Bacteroidota > Cytophagia > Cytophagales > Flectobacillaceae > Aquirufa > Aquirufa esocilacus. The sequence goes on from NZ_JBBKXX010000001.1 coordinate 1,034,349, forward strand.
TGTTCTCATTCCTTGAAACCATTTGTATACAAGACGGTAAGGCTCAGCACCTTGATTTTCATCAAATGCGGGTAAATGAGACTTTCGACCAATTTTTTCCAGAGTGGGAACCTTTTGATGTAGCAGAACTCGTTTCAGAACAAGCACTACCAGCAGAGGGAACACATCGCTTACGTATCACCTACCAAGAGGATCCGGAAACGATTGAAATTTTGCCCTACACTAAAAAGGAGATCAAGCGTTTCGCTTTAGTGGACACGGGTGAAATTGATTATGGCTTCAAATGGAGTGAGAGGGGCTTTTTTCAGACCTTTTTAGAGGCTCATCCGGAGGCAGATGAAGTCATTTTCGTCAAAGACGGTAAGATTCAGGATTGCAGTATGGCTAATTTAGCGTTTTTGAAAGAGGGAATTTGGTATACTCCAGAAGATCCTTTGCACTGGGGAACGACCAGGGCACGTTTAATTATTGAAGAGGAGATAGAAGAAATTGATATTTTGGTGGAAGAGTTAGCCGACTACGAAAGGGTATGCCTACTTAATGTATTCCGTCCACTTTCGCTAGAAAATTCCCTTTCGGTAGCCGATTCTATTTTGTAAATTGAGGTATGTCGACAGATAAAAGTCCCAGCTTTTTACTACACCAAAAGTTTCCTTTTGAACCAACACCCTCTCAGGCGTCCTTGTTTCAAAAGTTAAGCACTTTTGTCCTCAATAAAGACGAATGGGCACCTTTAACCTTTGTTATTAAAGGGTATGCGGGTACTGGTAAGACCACTGTCATTTCTACTTTAATTAAAATCCTACCTGCTTTTGGCTATAAAACCCAATTAATGGCCCCTACGGGTCGTGCTGCTAAGGTTATGGCTAATTATGCCAAGAAAAAAGCGAGCACCATTCACAAAAAGATCTATCGCCAAGTAAGCAATCCTCATTCTGGGGCACTGAGTTTTCAGAGAATGAATAATTATGCCACCAACACGGTCTTTATCGTAGATGAGGCGTCGATGATTACAGATGAGTCGGATTTTGGGACGAATAGCTTATTAACCGATTTAATCGAATACGTATTTACGAATCCAGAGAATGGCCATACGGGCAATAAATTGATCTTTGTAGGAGATACAGCACAGTTGCCACCTGTAGGAAAGAGCTTATCTCCTGCCCTTTCGCGGGATTACATTTCCTCTGAATTCCATATGGAGGTGCTTGACCACGAATTAATAGATGTCATGCGTCAAGATATTGATTCGGGTATATTATACAATGCAACTGCTTTAAGGCAACTTCTATTAGCCAATTCCACTGCCATTCAATTTAACACCAAATCCTTCAAAGACATCTTCCGGATGACTGGCGAAAAGATGGAGGATGGAATGCATTATGCCTATAAGAAATTTGGCAAGGAGGAAACGATTTTGCTGACCCGATCAAACAAAAGCGCTGTTCAATTAAATGAATTCGTACGAAGAACTATTCTATATCAAGAAGATGAAATTTCGAGTGGCGATTTACTCATGATCGTTCGCAATAATTACCATTGGCTGGATGAGGATTCACCTGCAGGCTTTCTAGCCAATGGAGATTTTGTAGAGATCATGAAAATCAAACGAGAGGAAGAGATGCATGGTCAAAGATTCTTAGATGTTTCTTTACGTCTTTGTGACTACGAAGACCATCCTCCTATTGAAGCTAAAATCTTGTTAGAGACCTTGCATTCCACGGAATCTGCACTTGGACGAGAGGCAAATAAGAAATTGTATGATTCCGTTTGCGAGGATTATGCGCACATTCCTAAGAAAAAGGAACGCACAGAGGCTATACGGAAAGATCCCTATTTGAATGCCTTACAAGTGAAATTTGCCTATGCCTTAACGGTTCACAAATCACAGGGTGGACAATGGGCTGCGGTATTTGTGGATCAAGGTTACTTAAAAGAAGATCAAATAGATGCAGAGTACTTACGGTGGTTGTATACCGCTATTACGCGAGCAAGCCATGAGATCTTCTTAGTTAATTTTCACGAACGCTTCTTTCCGTTATAAATTAAAAGTAGCTGCGACACCTGGATGGAATAGTTTACCATCATAGATCGTCAATCCTTTGTTTAAGGCTTCATTTTGAATACAAGCCTCTGTCCAACCTAGATTAGCTAACAAATGCACATAAGGCAATGTCGCTTGAGTTAGAGCCATTGTAGAGGTTTGCGGCACCGCGCCAGGCATATTAGCCACGCAGTAGTGAACGATACCATCAATTTCATAAATCGGATTCTCGTGTGTGGTAGGCTTACAAGTTTCAATACATCCGCCTTGATCTACCGCCACATCTACTAAAACCGTACCAGGTGCCATCTTCTTTAAGTCATCGCGTTTGATTAAATGAGGCGCTTTGGCACCATGTAATAAAACAGCTCCTACCACTAAATCCACTGAGGGTAAAGCTTCTTGAATCGCATAAGAAGTAGAAAACTGAGTGGAAACATTAGCAGGCATCACTTCATCCAAATAACGAAGCCGTGCTAAATTCGTGTCCATAATGATCACATTCGCACCCAATCCTGCGGCCATCTTCGCCGCTTGCGTACCTACCACTCCACCACCAAGCACTAATACATTCGCAGGTTTAACCCCAGGAACACCGCCTAATAATTTTCCTTTACCCCCTTGTGGTTTCCCCAGATAAAAAGCTCCCACTTGAATTGCCATGCGACCAGCGACTTCTGACATCGGTGTTAATAGCGGTAAACTACGATCGGCTAACTCCACTGTTTCGTAAGCAATACAAACCGCATCAGAACTTAGCATGGCAGAAGTTAATTCACGAGACGCGGCGAAATGGAAATAGGTAAATAATATTTGATTCTTTTTAATGAGCGGAAATTCCACTGCTAATGGCTCTTTCACTTTCACAATCATATCAGCGGTGGCATACACTTCAACAGCTGTAGCTAAAATATGGGCACCTGCTTCTATGTATTGTGCGTCTGAAAGGCCCGAGCCCTCTCCTGCACTAGCTTGCACATATACTTGATGGCCATTAGCCGTTAAACCTTGAACACCTGCCGGAGTTAAGCCTACCCGAAACTCTTGAATTTTAATTTCTTTAGGGACACCTATGATCATAACGTATGGTTTTAAAAAGAAAGGCCACCGAAAAAAATTCCGCTGGCCTTTACCTTTGATGAAGTATAATACACTACAAATATAGATAAGACAATAAAATATCTTGCATAATACCATATAATAAGTAATATTTACTCTATAAATTCAATTATACAAGAAATATTAGTCCACATCCCCCTTTTCACACCGGAAAACCGAAAACTTTATGGCAAAAAGTACTCAACTAGATGAATTAGATCACAGAATTTTACAAATCATCCAAAATGATAGCCAAAAAACCCTTAAAGAGATCTCTGAGCATGTGAACTTATCCTTGAGCCCTACACACGATCGAATCAAGCGAATGGAATCAGATGGATATATTCAAGGCTATGTGGCGCTTTTAAACCGCAAGAAACTAAATCTGGGCCTACTCGTACACTGCCAGGTTACACTAGAGAAACAAAACCGGAAGAACTTTAGTGAATTTGAAGCGGCGATACTCAACTTCCCAGAGGTAACATCCTGCCATTTAGTATCTGGAAACTTTGATTATTATTTAAATGTGGTGAGTGCGGATGTAGAAAGCTACAATCAATTTTACCAAGAAAAATTAGCCGTATTGCCCTCAGTCGCTCATATCAGCACCTTATTTGTGATGGATGAAATCAAACAAACTACTGCTTTACCCGTGTAATTGTGTATCTTTGTATTTCTATTTGGGATCGACCGGTTTTGACAGCTTATGTAGTCCGGTTGTAAGCACGTCGGGAGTTGTAGGCATTTCCTGTTAAAAAAACCTTCGAATTATAGCTGGCAATACTTCGTATGCCATGGCTGCTTAGTCTGATAGACTAACCAATTGCCATCGTTCAGCCCTGTCCAAACTCTGCCGACGGGGGATTCTGAGCGTCGACATGCAGAGTCGCTGAATCCGATTTCTCTAACGGTTCAGTAGTATCCAGAGGATAAGTGTTAGGTAAGGTCTGATCTGAACCTATCTAACATCGAAAATTAATCAAATCTAAACGTGTAGAAAGCAGCAGTTCTCTAGGTTTGGACGAGGGTTCGAGTCCCTCCGATTCCACCAGATAATAAAAAAGCCCCTAGTTTTAGGGGCTTTTTTATTATGTATCTATGAAAGACTAAAACACACTCTTCTGTGCTGCCATCTTTTCGATTTCAGCCACTGAACGAGGAGATCCTTGAGAAAGGTTTATATTTCCTTTTTCGGTGATTAAAATATCATCTTCGATACGGATACCGATATTCCACCATTTCTTATCACACTTACTTCCAGCTGGAATATAAATACCAGGCTCCACCGTTACCACCACACCTGCAGCTAAAACGCGAGGTCCTAAATCATGTACATCTAAACCTAAATGATGTGAAGTTCCGTGAGGGAAATACGTACGCGCTTCTTTCTCATTAGCCACAATGCCTAATTTGATTAAACCTGCATTCACTACAGCACGAGAAGCTGCGTCTATATCACTAAATGGAGCACCTGCTTTACAAGCTGCAATTCCTGCATCCTGAGCCGCAAGGACGATTTCATACAAGGCTTTTTGTGCCTCTGAGAATTTTCCATTCGCTGGAACCGTTCTTGTAACGTCCGCTGAATAACCGTGGTATTCTGCGGCACAATCACTTAATAATAAATCACCCTCTTTAATCGTCTTCAAATTTGTGATATAATGTAAAACGCAAGCATTTTCTGCTGCTCCATTGATACTATTATAACCCGGGTATTCAGAACCCTCCTTTTTGAAATGGTATTCCATGATTGCCTGCGCCTGGTATTCTTTCATTCCTGGTTTTACCGCACGCATCACATCATTGTGACCTAAAACACTGATGGAAGCTGCTTTTTGAATTAAAGCAATCTCTTCAGGTAATTTAATGCCACGTAAAGTTCTTAAGGTATTCATCGTAGATCTGGATGCCAAAGGCTTAGCATTTGAAATCACTAAACTATCCACTAAAGAGGCCATACGGGTTAAAGGATCGGGCTTTGCTTGGTATTTAGCAAAAATACCCTCCGTGCGGTACAACGTATAGACAGAATCTACACCTGCTAAAGAAATGGCAGAGCTAGTAAATTGGTCATTGATAAACACATTTTCCATTTTACTCTTTGCCTTAAATCCTTCCGTTCCTAGGATTTTGCCAGTCCATAATTCTTTGAAAGGATCACGGTTTTGGACAAAAATAAATTCAGTTCCAGTCTTACCTAATAAGGTCACTGGTTGCTTGAACAATAATAAAACAGCATTAGGTTCTTCTAAACCTGTCAAATAATAGAAATTCTTGTTTTGCGCATATTGAAACTCCGTGTCATTACTACGCTGACGTGTTTGTGATGCGAAGAAGATACCCACGCCTTTGTCAGACATCTTTTCTTTAAAGGCAGCACGACGACCCGCATGAAATTCTGGGCTTAAATAATCCGTTGGATAATCTTGAGCAATAGCAGATTGCAATGACAAAGTCGCGAACAATCCGATGATGAGGTGTTTGATTTTCATTGAATAATAGATGTTTGAAATAGCAAGATAAGAAAAAAGGCTCCAGATGGAGCCTTTGGATTAACTTTTTTGGCCAAAATAACGACTCAACCAAAAACCACAAAGTCCCCAAGCGACCACAGCATCAATCAATTGAGCTCGTAAATCAAATACAGGGTACCAAATATGCTCCGTGTAAGAGGTATTACAAAAGGCCATAAAGCCAATCGCAATCGACACTCCCACGATCGTAGAACGACGCGGAATCTTCAATTTTGAAATAACCCAAACGAGTAAAAAAACCATCAATACATCCACCGCAAAGCCGCGAACCATATTCATCGTCATATCTGTTTTGTAAGAAGAGTAATAAATCACCCGAGCCCAAGGCTTACCAGCAATCGATTTTGTAAATCCTTCTAACTCCTCCATCGACTGATTATGACTCATGCGAGGCAAGATATACCCTCCAGGTGCTAATTCCTGTTTATTCAAGAAATGTAGAATCGTATCTTGTTTTGCGGTATACTGCTGAACAGGCTCATGTAAATTCAAGGCCACATGAGACATTGTCTGCCAAATAAAGATAATCAGACCGCCCACCAAAGAACCAATAATGACTTTTTTCATTTTATTCTAATTGATTGAACGGTAAAATTAAGAATAAAATGCAAAAACCTATCAAAAATATACTATTTGCTTTTCAACATCTCCGATCCAGCTAATAAATAACAGCCTGCCCCAAAATCCTCGAAGTTAGGCACAGATGACTTTGTCACCGGTTGACCATCTTTAGGTTCCTTACCTGTTCCCTGAACGTAGGCTAAAAAACCATTCGGCTGAACACAGGAATCAATCGCTTTCCAACCTTTATCAACTGATCTCTGGTATTTCGATGCGGGCAATAATCCTGAACGAATTCCCCAAGCCATACCATATACAAACAAGGACGTCCCTGTTAATTCAGGACCACCAAAATTAGATTCATCCGTTAAACTAACATTGTAAAAGCCATCTTTGCGTTGCAATGGCAGCAAAGCAGCCGCTAAATCTTGAAAATCTTTCACATATTCTGCTCTGTGAGGTGCATTTGCAGGCATTAAATCCAACGTTCTTGCTAAGGCCGCAAAAACCCACCCATTACCTCTAGACCAATAGCAATTCGTGCCATTCGGTTCTTTGTAGGGAGGAATGAAGTCTTTGTCTCTCCACCACAAATGCTCCTGCGGATTATATAGTTTAGCTTTCGTATCCGCATACAAATCGTGCATTTTAGTAAAATACTTGTCCTCTTTAAAACGAACGCCTAAACGAGTGTATACTGGCATACTCATTTGAAGACAATCAATCCAAGACCAATCATTGGCCTTTTCTGTGGCAACCATGTTGTCTATATTTTCCTTAATAGGTTTAATGCGAGCAGAATCTGCTTTCAAGTCGAATAAGTCTAAATAAACCTGACCACAGGCTTGATCATCCGCATTTCTCGTCTTCAATCCATTGCGCAAAGACCAGCGATGAAATTCGCCCCAGTCTTCCATATACTTCAAATCAGAGGCGCGCGGATCCAATTTGTACAATTCTATCAATCCCTCATAAAAGACGGCTCGCGTCCAAATATTCGATGGACGCGTCTTGTCAGGACTCACAATTACTTTCGTTACATCTGGCCAAACACTTTGGAAATAAGATTTAGCTGCATGCATGTGTTGTAAGACCTGAGCGCGATCTGGCTTTGCGGCGAAAATGCTTAGTGGGAGTAGGAGAAAGAGTAATTTCTTCATCAGGCGAAATAAAAGACAGGTGTTAAATCAATTGAAACGGGTGAGTGATCTGGATTTGTTTCCATAATATCCGCCATATAGGCCCACCATTTTTTCATCACTTCCTGCGCGGGAAGAGAATCGAGTGTCAACAAATCAGGTGCTTCTAAATAGCCAAAAAGCGTGCGGGTGCTTTCATCCAAGAAGATGGAATAGTTTTGGATACCTACCTGATGTAATAAGGCCCCTAATTCAGGCCATATTTCATCGTGTCTCTTTTTGTATTCTGCCGAATGACCCGGCAGCAAATACATTTTAAACGCCTTTCGTTGCATAAGAATTGATTTCTTATATAAGACGTTTTGACTATTATTTTACTTAGAAATTCGTTCTGTAAATGCCTGCAAGGCTGTATCATCAAAACCTAAATGAGTCACAAAGCGAACATAAGACGGTCCAAATGGTGCACAATAAATCCCTTTCTCCTTTAATTCAGCCACTTTATCTACAGAAGCTAAACCAGCTTGTAACTCTAAAATAACAATATTAGTAGACACTGGAAGAATGGCTTTTACCCAAGGGAGTTTCTCACAAACGGAAGCAATGACTCTTGCGCGTGCATGATCTTCTTTCAAACGTTCTACCTGATGATCTAAGGCATAAATTCCGGCGGCAGCTAACAATCCCGCTTGTCTCCATCCGCCACCAAGACGTTTTCTAACACGTCTCGCCTTCTTGATAAATTCTTTAGAACCGACTAGAATGGATCCGATAGGTGCCCCTAAACCTTTAGACAAACAAATGGAGATGGAATCAAACCAGCCCCCAAATTGAGCAGGTGTTTGACCCGTTTCAACGATGGCATTGAAAATACGTGCGCCATCCAAATGCAAGGGTATGTCAACAGAACGACAAAAATCAGAGATTTCCTGCAAAGCTTCTGAGGCATAAATACTTCCACCACCTTTATTTACGGTATTTTCTAAACTGACTAGGCGACTTTCACAGGCATGAATATCATCTGGAGAGATGGCAGCTTTTATTTGACTAACGTTTAAACGACCTAAATCACCTTTCAATAATTTAACGGAGGCACCTGCATTCGCCATAATTCCTCCCCCCTCGTACAAATAAATATGAGAAAGTTCGTCGCAAATGACCTCTTGGCCTTTGGAAACATGAACTGAAATGGCAATCTGGTTTGATTGAGTTCCGGAAACACAGAAAAGCGCAGCCTCTTTATTAAATAATTTAGCTACTTTTTCTTCCAAAGCATTGACAGTGGGATCCTCTCCAAAAACATCATCCCCTAAAGGCGCGGAAAACATCGCCTCGCGCATTCCAGGAGTGGGTAAAGTAAAGGTGTCGCTGCGTAATTCAATCTTCATGTTAAAACTGCTTTAAGTAAGACAATTTAGCTAAAAAACTTTGTTGCTTCTGCTGAGTACCATCAGATCCTTGGTAATTCAAGGTATTAAATACCAGATAAACATAGGATAATGGCTGGTATTCCCAGGCTAGGCGCATATTCACAGAATTCAAATTATCCGTCGTATTTTTCTGATAGAAGCCGATTAATTGCAACCGCGGATTGATGGCCATTCGAGTCTCCAAAATCAATAAGTTGACTTCTTTCGTCTCGCGACCGACACCTACGTTCTCAAATTTGCTCCAATTCCACGATAAGCCCAAATTCACGTGCGGGATGGGAGCTATCCGAAACTTAGAATCAATCATTTGTAATGTTCCATCAAAAAATCCTCCCCAGCCATATTCAGTAGAACCAGAATATTTCGCACTTGGATCACTCGCTAAGAAAAATCCTTTTCTAAAATACTGGTAATTACCTTGTTTAATGCGAATACCCACCGGGTTAAATTCATCTTCCAAGTTCTGAACGCTGCCATCAATATAAGCGCCAATGATACCCCCATTCTGCAGATTAAACCATAATGGGCCAGATACCAGTTTTTGTTCCACGATATTTCCTGTCTTCAAACTATGGTATACTTCGGTATAAACTCCCGGTTGCCAAAATCGAATAAATTTAGGCAGCCATTTCCCGCGCACATTAAAATCGAATCCTTGAGAATTAGATAATACATTTTTCCTGGAAACAAATCCCATTTCAGGATTGTAATCATCCGAAACTAAAGTATGAGTCCAATATAAGGTGACTAAATTGTCTTTGTACAGAAATTGACCATACTCCGCAAATCCCTGTTGACTATTCCGCGAATCCTGCGTCATGGTACCCATTCCACTAAACGAGAATTTATCATTGAAGCGAATAAAGGCATCTACCGCCCCAGTTGTAGCTACGTTTGAGGGGGAAGATTTCGTCGTAACAATCGCTCCTACCCTATTTTGTTTGCCAAAATTTTCGGAATAACGACCCACCAAAAAATTAGTAAATGGATCACCATCTCCCTCGCCTTGCCGCATATAAATCCCTCCAAAATTTCTTTTCTCAGAACGATGAACAAACCGAGTTCCTGCAGTAATGGCAATGGGATTTACATTTTGATCTAAACCAATCGTACGACTAAAGAAGGGCTGAATGTACATCGAACCTCCTACCACTTCACTAACAGGGGCTAAGCCAGCTGAAAAAAGCGAGGCATTCTCTAAGAAAAATTGACGACGCTCTGGGAAGAAAACCGAAAAACGAGAGATGTTATTTACCTGTCTATCCACATCTGCTTGCGCAAAATCTGTATTAAAGGTAAAATCCATAACGGAAGTAGGACTGATTGCCCACTTAATTTCGCCACCTAATTTTAATTCCGAGGTATTGGAATTCCCTATTTCTGTGCCTTCCGAATTCTTCGAAACCTGCAAGAGGTAGGGAACAAATCGAATGTTAGTAGAAGTGGGTGGCGGGGGAATAATCCCCGTTAATTTGCCTGCGTAATCCATGCGTAATGGAGTCATCGAACGAGGATGTGGCGACCAAACCGACAATTCATTGCTAGAACGTCGCAAACGAAAGAAATTAATTCCCCAATCTTGGGCTTTTATACCATCTGTTTTAGGATAACGCAAGGTCTGCCAAGGAATCGCAAACTCAGCCACCCAAGACGAATCAGAACGATGCGTTCTAACGCGATACAATCCATCCCAATCAACATCATATTGACGATCATCAAAGGCTAATAAATCACGCTGAGCTCCATAGGAATTAGTCTCCAAAACAATGGCATTCCGTTTATCATTAAATCCGTCAATCGTAATACCAAATGTTTCATTTTCGTCAAAATCAAAATCGCGCTTCAAATTAGGAGCTCGATATGCATTCTTCCCTATGCTATCATGCATGATAGCCGCCACATACAGAAATTGCTGATTGTAAAGTAGTTTAATGGTCGAATTGAAAGACGCCTTTCGTCCTTGAAAAGGTTCTACCTGAAAGTCCAAATTCACTGCGGGAGCCTTCTCCCATTCAGCCTCATCTAAATGTCCATCTGCTTTCAAGGCGCGTTCAATCTTTAACGGCTGAAATTCTTTCCGCTGTTCTAAAGGCTTAAATACCTCTTGGGAATAGCCACAAAAGGAGATAAAGAGTAAGAGGTAAAAACGCATTTATTTTTTGATGAAGGATAAATAGCACACGCGAATAAAAATAGGCAATCCGACCAATACCATGGGAGCGAATTGAATACCAGACCAAATAAGCCCGATGAAAGACAAAATACTAATGATTTGCAGGTATTTTTTCCATTTCAAAGGATCCTTTGCAAACCAAATCACAAGAGGGAAATTCAATGGAAACAACATCAACGATGCCGGATTCCATGCCATCACCTCATGATTTGTGGCTGTTCCTAAAAAGAAGATGAACCAAGCTAAAATTCCGATCACAGAAAACAAAGCCACATCTGCAGCGTATGAAAATCGTTTTTTATAGGTCGCTAACCCCACTAATAGGATGAACACACTTAAAATCACATAGGGTCCTGTGAAATCAAAACCTGCTTCTTCTGACACTTCTGCATCAAATAAACTCACCGGGTTAGCCGAAAGTCCTTTGGCCAGATTAGTAGCAGACGCTAAATTGTCTGGCAAATAACACGCTTGCGATGCATCTGCTTTTACATTCGAAGGAATCCCCAAGGCTAAATTCATGCCTATAGTCACCCATGAATTAGCTGTTAAATATTTATTCATCCAATCCCGGTAGGATTTATCTTCTAAAGAACGATTCTGATTCCAAGTGTATTTACCGGGCGCATTACGCTCAATCATATCGCGAATCCGCGTAGAGCAATTGTCATAGAAAAATTTATAGGCATACTCCCTATTTTCAGGCAAAAGGTTTTTTTCTAAGGCTTGGAAAATGGCGTTTTTCTGAAGGGAATCGAGTTGTAATTTTTGAGCGATCATCCCACGCTTTTCATATTGCGCGTTGTAATTAAACTCATCCTGCATCGAATGAACAGAAATGGTATACGGCAGGGTCCCCATCAAGAATTTCAAATAGAAATTCTCCGTTTTAAAATCGAAAGTCCCGTAACTATAGGCACGATCTATTCCATTCATCGGATCATTTACCCATAGAATGGTATGGCCAAAAGCCGAATGCAATTCCTTACCTGGTGCGACGGTTACTAAAACAACTTCTGCCCTAGAACTCAACTGAGCCTTTACGGCCAAAGAAATCAACAAAAATAAAAGGATCTTTTTCATCTATTTTCCAGCAATAACAATCACAATTTCACCTCGTACTTTATCCGGATGCGCCGTGAAATAGGCTAACACTTCTGTAGCCGTTCCTCGCACCATTTGTTCGTGCATTTTACTTATCTCACGACCCACCATCACTAATCGATCAGCAGAAATAAACTCGATTATTTGTTCTAAGGCTTTCACTAAGCGATGCGGAGACTCATACAAAACGATTGTTCGCTCTTCTTCTGCCAATGCTTTCCAACGCGTTTGGCGGCCCTTTTTATGTGGCAAGAAACCCTCATAAACGAAGCGATCGGTAGGAAAACCGGAATTGACTAAGGCCGGAACAAAAGCCGTTGCACCGGGTAATGATTCCACTTCGATGCCATTATCTACACATGCTTTCACTAATAAATAGCCTGGATCTGAGATACCTGGCGTGCCAGCATCAGAAATTAAGGCAAGGGATTTTCCCTCTTTTAACATCTTGATCACCCCTGGAACACCGGTGTGTTCATTGTGGGCGTGGTGGGAATACAAAGGTTTAGAGATATTTAGATGCTTCAGTAATTGACCTGAATTGCGCGTATCCTCCGCTAAAATCCCATCTACCTCTCCCAGTACCCGAATGGCACGTAGCGTGATATCTTCTAAATTCCCAATGGGAGTAGGTACGAGGTATAATTTCATTCCGAAATTTAATTAAATGACCTGAAACAAAAAAAGCGAAACTTTCGTTTCGCTTTTCGCTCTGGTAGAGAGTGAGGGATTCGAACCCCCGGACCTGTAACAGTCAACAGTTTTCAAGACTGCCGCAATCGACCACTCTGCCAACTCTCTGTCTCCTTAAGAGATTGCAAAAGTAAGGCGTTTTTCCAGATTTTGCAATACTCTTCTTCAAAATTTTAGATAAAATTCAAGATATAATCTCTTTTAGCCTGAAAATCAAGGGCATCCGGAATCCAATTAATTTCAATTCCGGCCCGCTCCATTTTTCTAAAATACGTCATTTGGCGTTTAGCAAACTGGTGAATGGCCGTTTCTAGACCTTTTTCGAATTCTGCTTTTGTCATTATTCCCTCCACATAATTCACCATCCATTTATATTCCAAGCCCATCCAACGCAATTCTTCTGGATGGACCCCATCAAATAAAAGCTGCTGTACTTCCTCTAACATTCCCTCTTTCAGTCTAGCCTGAAAACGAGTGCTTATTTTCTCTCTTCTCGTTTCAGTGGATGGGTTTAGGCCAAAAACAGTATACTTAAATTGAATATCCAGCGGTTCAGACAAGAAATGAGGCACATGAGAAAATTGATAATTCGCTAATAAGGATTCTATATACAAACCCGTTCCACCGCAAAGGATGGGTTGTTTTCCTCTTGCAAAAACGTCATTAATTGCATCGAAGGCGGCCTTTTGGAAATGGGCAACGGAGAATGCTTCCCCTATTTCGTGGCTATCAATGAGATGATAAGGTATAAAACCATATTCTTTTAGGTCCTTTCCGGTGCCTATGTCGAGGCGACGGTAGATTTGGCGAGAGTCTGCTGAAATGATTTCGCCATCTAAGGCGCACGCTAGTTCTACGGCCAAAGCCGTTTTACCGCTAGCTGTAGGCCCCAACAAAATGATAAGCTTCTGATCAGTAGACATAACGTAATTTTAAATTCCCTTTATTCATTCGGTTACCCAACTGAATGGGGGCCGTCTCTCCTATTTTGGTAAAGCCTACAGACAAAAAACCTTTACCCGTATTCCATTCCTTGTCCACATAAGTCATCACATTGTGCATTTCCGGATGCAAATCTTTGTAGGCCTGTAAGAATTTCGTCAAACCTCCAACGAGACGAATGCTAGATAATGTCGCAATTTCGGTGAGTTCGCCAGACAAACAACCATCCAAGTCTGGCTCTTTCATTACCAATGATTTCCCAAAAACTGCCACCGCTAGTAGTGGATGACCCTCGTAAGTATAGGAACTTTCAATCCCCCGAAAAACTCGGTGAGGCGGAACGATACAACCAAAATATCTAGAACCTTTTAAAAATCCTTTGACGTGTTCTTTGTCTAAAAATGCCCGTGCCGTCTCTGCATCAATCGAAACGATACGGGTGTCGCGGGCAAAAACGGAACGTAAAGGCTTCACTCGAGCAATTAAATGTTTTTCAATAGAGGAGCGCCGCGTGAGCCATTGATCTTCTCCAATACAAATATCACCCTCCTGGCTTTCTCCTGGCATCACTTTTACGCGTACCTTTGACTCTTCTTGTTGCCATAAGTCACCACCCATCGATTGAAAACCGATCGAAAGGAGGAAATGAGCTAGGGTATGTGGGAACTCTTTTGGCATAAAACGTGTAAATATACAGTAGAATTAAGCGCAAAAGCGCTTTGAAAACAAAAAAACATATTAAAATGGACTATAGATTTGAGGCGAGCCGAAAAGAGGTTTCCACCTTTACGAACCAAGAAATCAGAGATAATTTCTTAATTGAAAAGATCTTTCACGCAGATCAGATACAATTAACCTATACTATTTATGATCGAATGATCATCGGTGGAGCCATGCCTGTATCGAACACATTGCACCTACCTAATCCCGAAAAATTACGGGCTAATTTCTTCCTTGAAAGACGTGAATTAGGGATTATCAACGTAGGTGGAAAAGGAACGGTGACTGCGAATGGAGAACAATTTACCATCGATAAATTAGGCGCAGTTTATGTGGGTCGTGGCGTAAAAGAGGTAAGCTTTAGTTCGGAATCTTCAGATAATCCAGCGCAATTCTATCTATTGTCTTCCCCAGCACACGCTAATTACCCAAATGCAAAATTAGATCGCGAGCAGGTGACGACTGTGGTTTTAGGTAGTTTAGAAACATCCAATCACCGCACCATTTATAAATACATTCACAACGAGGGGATTCAATCTTGTCAATTAGTGATGGGCTTGACGATTTTAGAACCGGGTTCGGTTTGGAATACGATGCCAGCACACGTACACGATAGAAGAATGGAAGCCTATTTATACTTTGATGTAACGCCAGGTCACGCTGTATTGCATTTGATGGGTGAAACGACAGAAACCAAGCACATTTGGGTGCATAACCACCAAGCCATTATTTCTCCACCTTGGTCTATTCACAGTGGATCTGGCACAAAGAACTACTCCTTTATTTGGGGAATGGCGGGTGAAAATAAGGATTATACCGATATGGATTTTGCAGAAATTTCTGAATTACGTTAACATGAAAAAACTGATCGTTCTTTTTTTAGGGTTAAGCACCGCGGTTTCAGCCCAAAATTACTCCGAGCTGATGGCTAAGTCCATTATGCATACCCACACCGATTCCATTACGGTGAAAGTGGGAAAACCAGCGGGCTGGGATTATGAGCAAGGTTTGGTATTGAAAGCTTTAGAGCAATTATACCAAAGAACGGGTGATGCCACCTACTTCAACTACATTAAAAAGAACATCGACAGTTTCGTAGATGCCAATGGTAACATTCGCACCTACCATTTTGATGAATTCAATTCTGATAATATCACTACGGGACGTATGCTCCTGTATCTGTACCAAGAATTAGGCGAAGAGCGCTATAAAAAGGCTGCTGACCTGTTAAGAAAGCAGATTTCGGCGCAACCAAGAGATGCGGATGGTGGATTTTGGCATAAGAAAAGATACCCGAACCAGATGTGGTTAGACGGACTCTATATGCTAGAGCCATTCTATGCAGAATACGGTCAAATCACACAACAAGACAATTGGGCAGACATCGTCAAACAGTTCCAGTTAATGTACAAAGGCGCGATTGATCCTAAAACGGGGCTTTTATTCCACGCCTACGATCAAGCTAAAGCACAGCCTTGGGCGGACAAATCGAACGGACATTCGCCTAATTTTTGGGGTCGTTCGATGGGATGGTATGTAATGGCCTTAGTTGATGTCTTGGATTATATGCCTAAGAATCACCCATCTAGGGGAATCTTAATCCAACAATTAAATCAATTATCAGCTGCGATCGCGAAGATCCAAGACCCTACTTCAGGTGTTTGGTATCAATTACCGGGTTATCCAGGCAACAAAGGCAACTATTTCGAGGCCTCTTGTTCGAACATGTTCGTTTATGCATTCGCTAAGGGAGTTAGAAAAGGCTATTTACCTGCTGAATTCCGCCTGCGAGCAGAAAAAGGATACAAAGGAATCTTGAAAGAATTCATCACCAAGGACGCGGAGGGTTACATCCATTTAGAGAAAACGGTGAGTGTAGGTGGATTAGGTGGCATTCCTTACCGGGATGGATCGTACGACTATTATTTGAGCGAACCCTTGCGCAAAGATGATTTGAAAGGAGTAGGTCCATTTATTTTGGCGTCTTTAGAGATGGAGATTGCCAAAGAATTACCCATTGGTGCCGGCAAAAAAGTAGTATTAGACTATTTCTTTAACCACGAGACTAAAAATGGTAATCGCTTCCACTATACTTGGGAAGATCGCAAGGACTCTGGTTTTAATCAATGGGGCATTCAATTCGAGCAATTGGGCGCTTCGTTAGATACCTTGGGAGCCTCTCCTACGCGCGAGAACTTGAAAGGCGCTTCTGTTTACATCATTGTGGATCCAGATAGCTACAAGGAAACAGCGAAGCCTAATTTCATGACGGCTAAGGCTGCGGACGAAATCGAGGCTTGGGTAAAGGCTGGTGGGAATTTGATCTTGTTAGCGAACGACACGACAAACTGCGAGATTCCACAGTTTAATATCTTGGCCAAACGTTTCGGCATCGAATTTGTCGCTCCAAACTTAAATTTCGTTCAAGGACGCAACTGGGAACAAGGTGCTGTAATGATACCGGCAGGCAATGAAGTTTTTGACCCCATTAAAAAGGTCTATATCAAAGAAATAACAACTCTAAAACTGAGCGGAAATGCGAAGCCTTTAGTGAATCACCTAGGCCACGTCGTGATGGCTACGGCAAAAGTAGGTAATGGAAAAGTATTTGCGCTGGGTGATCCTTGGTTGTATACCGAGTATACAAACAACCGTAGAACCCCTCTAGAATACGAGAATTTCTTAGCTGCGAAGAAACTGGCTTTGTACATGTTAAGATAGTTTCCGCGGAAAACGAAAGCCCGTCATTTTCTCAAGGGTTTCCAAAGGCACCGCATAGGTCTGCCAGTTTTTGTTCAAAACTCGTTCATTCGGAAAAAGTATACACCAGATTTTATCTGGTGTATACACGACTTTCCAGCAATAGGCTGGAACGATAACACCGGAGGCTAATCGATCCCTTGCCCCAATTCCACCGGAATAAATTAATAGATGCTGTCCTTTTTTAATCGCAAGCTTACGGCAATAGGATTCTAACATTTTGAAAGGCCCCCGATTCAACTCTCGAGTCTGCGGAATCATATTCGACATTAGGAAAGTTTCTTCGTTTAAAAAGTAGGAAGAGGTACGATCCTCTGAATTACATAGATGCCCTCGATCATAGCCTGAATGAGCGTAATCCTTCTCATCAACAATTTTAAAACCACGCGGAAAAGATTCATCCTGAACAAATCGATCGGTTCTATCTACAGCGCCTACATCACTGGCTGTCAAAGTCCAACCCACCCAATTTGCTCTACCCTCTACCCCATTATAGGACATCACATAACCTTTCTTAACCGAAAGATAGTTAGTCGTAGAAGCAGAAGAGGCGCCCGAAATATTGGGCACCCCTACTGATAATAATACGCTAAAAATGAAGTTTAAAATCATTATTTAGCTCTTTTTTCTAATTCCACACGTGAAATATTCATCGTACGACCCTTCATTTCATTTCCACGGTAAGATACAATGCGCATCAGTTCAGCATCCTTAGGAACAGCTACTAAACCAGTGGCTGTAGGATAATGGTGATCTGGATACGAGTTATCAAAGCTGTAGTGAATCTTTAATCCCGATATTTCATTTTTCAATTCCACGAATAATTCTCCTTTTGCATTCTTTGTTACATTCACAATTGCCTCATACATCGATGGAGCATATTTCTTATCTGCTACGTCAAAACGTGCCATATGATCTTCCAAACGAGCGATAAAGTTATCCCAGTTCTTGTTCTCATTAGGCGACCACAAAGACTCAGAAATGGCCAAAGCTCTAGGATACATCATGTACTGCAAATGGCGGTAATTGAACAATTGCTCTGACCACATATTCGCTTGACCACCTTTGACTAATTTTGCATCCACTCCCATCGGTACTGGATTAAAAGCATAGGAATCAGCCAATCTAACGGTTTTGTATACTGGTGGCTCGATGGCTCTATCTCCTTGCATTAAATCCACATATACATTGTTATTAGGTGTCATCACCACTTCGTGACCTAATTTAGCCGCTTCTACTCCACCGGCAATACCACGCCAAGACATCACTGCCGTTCCCTTGGGTAATCCACCGCCCTCTAAAATCTCATCCCAGCCTAACATCCGCTTACCTTTGGACGTAATTATCTTCTCTAAACGTCGTACAAAATAAGCCTGAACTTCTTGTGAATTCTTTAATCCCTCACGTGCTCTCAAAGCTAAAATCTCCGGATTATTGTCCCAATAGTTCTTAGGGCACTCGTCACCACCCATGTGGATGTATTCGTAAGGAAATAAGCTAGCTACCTCGCCCATCACTTTATCTAAAAACGTATAGACTTTTTCATTTGCCGGACAAAGCGTGTTATCCTGCAAAGCCTCTGGGTGTCCATGCGACCAATCGATAAAAGGCTCGCCTGAAATTACCTCGTATTTATCAGCACCGGGCGTACAAGAAAGCTCTGGATAAGAGGCTACAGCAGCCATCGAGTGACCAGGAACATCTATTTCTGGTACAATATTGACAAATCGCTCTTGTCCATATTTTACCAATTCCTTGATATCTTCTTGTGTATAGAAACCACCATAAGTACGCGGTTCATTTGGTTCAGGCTTAGAGAAAGTGGTGAAACGACCTTCTTTCTTGACATTAAACGCTCCTTTTTTGGTCAAATTTGGATACGATTTAATCTCTATTCTCCAACCCTCATCATCTGTTAAGTGAAAGTGTAAAATATTGTACTTGTATTCCACCATCTCATCGATAAACTGCTTTACCTCTTCCTTTGTGAAGAAGTGACGAGCTACATCAAACATTTGGCCACGCCATGCAAAGCGAGGGGTGTCTGTAATTTGCGCGTATGGAATAGTCCAATTAACACCTTTGGCTACCGTTTTAGATTCAATTTCCTTAGGCATCAATTGTAATAGCGTTTGAATTCCATAGAATAAACCCGCGGATTTATTCGCCTTTATCGCCACTCCTTTTGCATTTACCTGCAATTCATATCCCTCTGCACCTAATTGTGTGTTGTTCACAAGTTGCAGTTGGATAGCAGCTGTACCTGAGGATTTTAGCGTAACTGAACGCCCTGTGGCGCTTTTCAACTTACCAACTAAAGTCGCATATCCCACTTTCAGTTGGGCATCAGAGGGTCCTGAAATAGAAATGGAAGTAGGTAAACTGAATCTCCCAGCTGGATAAACCGCTTGAGACGGAATGGGGATAATCGATGGTGTTTGTGCGGATGAAACGAAGCTTAGGCCTAAGCAAACGAGTGCAATGATTCTCTTCATAATATAGGTTTTTGTATCGTGTTAAAGTTCCATCAAAATGCAGAATATTCCAAATCGTTTTCTATTTTTGCAAGCGAAGCATTATATACAAAACACAAAACCATGAATGAAACTACCACACTTGCTGCTCAGCAAGTGGAACTCACACACGCTATTGACACGGTTTGGGTGGCCCTATGTGCCGCTCTTATTTTCCAAATGGAAGGAGGCTTTGCCCTTTTAGAAGCTGGATTCGTCCGTTCTAAAAATGCCATCAGTATTATTGCCAAAGTAATGATCGACATTATGTTCGGTGGTGTAGCCTTTTATTTAGTCGGATTCGGAATTGCCTATGGCAAATCGAATGGCTATTGGGCTTTCGACACCGGAATTATGGAAGGAGACCTAGGTTTAGGTTTAACCATTTCTAATTCCCTTTTCTGGTTCATCCAAATGGGCTTTGCCGTGGCTGCCATCTCCATTGTTTCAGGTGGTGTAGCAGAACGGATGAAGATGTGGTCATATGCTATTTATGTAGCTATTTTCAGTGCGGTCTTATATCCATTAGCCGCAAACTGGGTTTGGAATCCAAACGGCTGGTTAGCCTTACGTGGATTTAACGACTTCGCTGGATCCGCAGCGATTCACGCCATGGGTGGATTTGCAGCACTTGCAGGCGCGATCGTTTTAGGACCACGTCTAGGAAAATACAACGAAGACGGAACAGCGAATGCGATTCCAGGACATAATTTGACTTTATCAGCGGTAGGCGCCTTTATCCTTTGGTTCGGTTGGTTTGGATTCAACCCTGGTTCTACTTTAGGAGCCGTGGGCAAATGGGATTTAATCGGTTCTGTAGCGACTAACACATTCCTTGCCTCTGCTGCGGGTGGTATCGCCACGATGTTATACACGTTTATTCGCTATAGAAAAGTGGATATTACGATGGTAATCAATGGTGTTTTGGCGGGTTTAGTGGCCATCACAGCAGGTTGCAATGTGGTTTCTGCAGATTCTGCCTTAATTATTGGTTTCATCGCAGGTACCATCGTAGATATCGCAGTAGTGGTGGTGGACAAAATGAGAGTGGATGATCCCGTGGGTGCGGTTGCGGTACATGGTGTGAACGGATTCTTTGGCACGATTGCAGTAGGTTTATTCTCCCAAAAGAATGGCTTATTCATCACCGGCGAAAGCGCTCAATTCATCACCCAATTAATCGGAGTTTCCGTCATCAGCGTATTCTCCTTTGCAACAACATATGCTGTCTTCATGGCTTTGAAGAAGACGATGGGTATTCGCTTAAGTCACAAAGCAGAATCTGCGGGTATTGATGCCGTTGAATTTGGGGTAGAAGCATACACAACTTTTGAATAATAGCTAAATAAATACGATATGAAAAAGGTAGAAGCCATTGTAAAACCATCGAAATTAAAAGCTATTCAAAAAGGCTTGATCGATGCCGATATCCCGTGTATGACCGTAGTTCCCGTTCGTGGAGCTGGTTTACAACAAGGTTATTCAGAAATATACCGCGGTACAGAAAAGTCGATGATCTTATTGCCAAAGGTCATGATCATCTGTGTCGTTAGCGACGAGAACCTCGAAAAATGCTTAGATGTCATCCTAGACAACGCCTCAGAAGGCAATGTGGGCGATGGCAAAATCTTCGTTTATGATGTTCAAGATGCGATCAGGATCCGGACGAGGACGAGGGGGATTGAGGCTATTCGTTAGTCACTAGTCGCTAGTAACTAGTCCGGAGGAAATGAGTCCGGAGGAAAGAGAGAGAGTGATCTCGAGTTTAGGATTATTTTAGTCTTGTGATGCACAAAATATGACGCAGGCCATTTTAGCATCACAAGACTAAAATAACCCTAAAGCGTGTAAACATCTCCTCCGAATACCACCCAATCTTCCTCGTCTTCTTAATCATAGGGGCGTGTTCCTTACTTTTATAGGCAAAGGAATCTAGACTTTCCGAAGAGTCCCAAAGACTCAAAGTCGCTTGTTCGATGAGGGGGAATTCGCCTACGCCTTTGGCAAACAACAAACCAGCTCTATTTTCTAGGTATTTACTCGCGTGAGAGACGTAGAACCAGAAAATAGGAGATTTATACCACACAATACTGGCGCGCGTCATCACTAAAAGGGGACCATTTCCAGGATCCTCTACAATGGAAAAGGGATTCGATCCATTCCAAGTTCCGTGGCCCTTTATAGCAACGGCGTCCCAACCTTTCGTTTCTGAAGAATGCGACGACAATGTTAACCAACGTGTATTAGTTTTGAAAAAATGATCTGATGCTGCTTGATTATCAAACACACCTAGGAAAGCATAGGAAGAAAAATCAGGCCAAATAGAGAAGCCGTTGCTCGCGCCTACTCCTAAATGTTTTGCAAAAGATAGGCCGTTTGATTCCCATTTTTGGACGAATGAGCGACCCATTTCAGCAAAGGCAAAGCGCTTGTTTGCGAAGCCTTGGAAAGATAAAAATCGAAAAGAAATTATTTGGTCACTCATTTTATCAAATTTAGCTGTTTATTTGAACAATTAAAGCGCTATTAGGGTTTAAAAGACATGAATAAAAAAGGATTTTATTTTAAGGAATTCGAGGAGAAGAGCATCTCCCCTTTTGATAAGCTTTTCGGGATTTTCAAGGAATTAATCACACATACGTCGGGGGATTTTGATGAGGCAATCGAGTGGTTGCGCGAATTAGACAAGGAATACGAGCTGACGGATGAGACTTACACGATTGAAGATTTCATTGAGGATTTAAAGGCCAAAGGGTATATCAGGGAGGAAATCGATGAGAATGGCGGTTCTGGGATGGGGATTACGGCCAAAACAGAGCGGGCCATTCGTCAGACAGCGCTAGAGAACATCTTTGGCAACTTGAATAAAAGCGGCGCTGGGAATCACAAGACCAAGGCATCAGGCCAGGGAGATGAAATGACAGGGGAATTTAGATCCTATCATTTTGGCGATAGTTTAGAGAAAATCTCCCTCACGGAGAGTCTAAAAAATGCCCAAATCAATCATGGTATAGGCGAATTCGAATTAACGGAGGAGGATTTAGTCGTGGAAGACACGCAATACAAATCTCAGATGAGTACCGTGTTGATGATTGACATCAGCCACTCGATGATTTTGTATGGCGAGGATCGGATTACACCGGCAAAGAAGGTGGCAATGGCTTTGGCAGAACTAATTACAACCCGTTACCCCAAAGACACCATTGATATTCTCGTCTTCGGAAACGATGCCTGGAGCATTTCCATCAAGGATATTCCCTATTTAAAAGTGGGACCCTATCACACGAATACAGTGGCTGGACTGCAATTAGCGATGGATATTCTGCGCCGAAAAAGAAATACCAACAAACAGATCTTTATGATTACCGACGGAAAGCCGAGCTGTGTTCGGGAAAAAGACGGTACTTATTATATGAATAGCAATGGACTTGACCCTTATGTGACAGAGAAATGTTATACACAGGCGGCTCAGGCACGTAAATTACATATTCCCATAACCACCTTTATGATTGCTAGGGATTCTTACCTGCAGCAATTTGTGGACAAATTTACCGAAGCAAACCAGGGAAAGGCCTTTTATACGGGCTTGAAGGGATTAGGGGAAATGATTTTCCAAGATTACGAAACGAATAGAAAGAAAAGACTCAAATAAGATGATCAACAATTTAGGCGAATTAAAGGCCTCAGGCTATATCAGTAAATCGATTAAAGACGAATTAAGAGACAACTTGATTAAACACATGGAGGCCGGAACGACCGTTTTCGAGGGTGTTCACGGTTTTGAAAACTCCGTTATTCCAGAATTAGAACGCGCGATTTTGTCTCGCCATAATATCAATTTATTGGGTTTACGCGGTCAGGCAAAAACACGTTTGGCTCGTTTAATGATCAATCTGTTAGACGAATACATCCCCTACGTGGCTGGTTCGGAGATTAACGATGATCCGTTAGCGCCTATTTCCAGATTCGCGATTGATTTAATTGCTTCTCAAGGAGATGCAACGCCGATTGCCTGGTTACACCGTTCGGACAGATTTGCTGAGAAATTAGCTACTCCAGATGTGACGGTGGCCGATTTAATCGGGGATGTGGATCCGATCAAGGCGGCGAATTTGAAATTATCGTATGCGGATGACCGCGTGATTCACTTTGGGATGATTCCGAGAGCTAATCGCTGCATCTTTGTCATTAACGAGATTCCTGATTTACAAGCGCGTATTCAGGTGGCCTTATTCAACATTTTACAAGAAGGAGATATCCAAATCCGTGGTTTTAAATTACGTTTACCTCTTGATCTTCAATTCATCTTCACTGCAAATCCAGAAGATTATACGAACAGAGGAAGTATTGTAACGCCTTTGAAAGACCGAATTGGTTCTCAAATTTTGACCCATTATCCAGAAACGATTGCGATTGCGCGTAAGATATCTTCTCAAGAAGCACGCATTAACGCAGCTCAATCGGATCGAGTTTATGTACCGAATTTAGCCTATGATTTATTAGAACAAATCATTTTTGAGGCAAGAGAGAGCGAATATATTGATTCCAAAAGTGGTGTCAGCGCGCGTATGAGTATCTCCATGCTCGAGAGTTTAGTGAGTACGGCGGAAAGACGTACCCTACTTAATCGCGAGAAATCAACGACCGTGCGTTTGGCAGACTTCATGGGAATCATTCCAGCCATCACAGGAAAAGTAGAATTAGTCTATGAAGGAGAACAAGAAGGCGCAGCTTTTGTGGCCGAACAATTGATCGGTTCAGCCATCAAATCGTTCTTCCCTGGTTTATTCCCTAAGATCGAAAAGCTTTCTAAGAAAATTGAAGAGAGTCCATATGCTACGTTAATGGAAGCTGTTTATGCCGAGGGTGGCGTTGTATTGTATGATGAATGTAACGCGGCGGATTATGCTTCGACTTTGAATGAGATTAAGCCTTTAGAGGAATTGATCGCTCGTTATCAACCGGATGTTGAGGCAGCGGATAGGTTGTTCTTGAAGGAATTTGTGCTTTGGGCGCTGGCGGAGTATCAGAAGTTGGGTAAGGAGAGACTAACTGACGGGTTTCAGTTTCGAGATTTGTTTTAGAGATATTTAAAATAATCCGATGTCCCATTTTAAAATGGTCTACGCCATATTTTACTAAATGGGACATCGGATTATTTCAAATCTAAAACAAGTCATGAACCTAAATCTATACTCTCCTCTTTCTACACTAAATAGACATCGACGATGGCGATACCAAATTTGATCTTTATTCTTTATGCTTTGTGCTCTATACTTTAGTAAATAATTTCTGCGGAGCAGAAATTATTTACCTATACAGAACTTCCCAAAGATATTCTTCAGCAAATCGTCATTCGAAATCTGCCCCGTAATCTCACCTAAGTAATGAAGGGCATAACGAAGGTCTTGTGCGATGAGATCGCCTGTTAACCCTGTTTGTAACGCGTTCAAAACGGATTCGAGCGTTTCTTGCGTCTGCAATAGCTGCTGGTAATGACGAAGATTCGTCACTAAAGTTCCATTCGTGCTCACTTGATCTAAACCGACTACGTTTAACAAGGCGGTTTCGAGGTCGTTCAGTCCATTGCGGTTTTTAGCAGAGATAGGGATCAAATCTGGGATGACTGTTTGAAAAGCAGAGAAATCGGAGATTTGATCTACTTTGTTCAACAACTTTATCACCGGGATATCAAGCGCGCCTAAAGCTTTCACACCCTTAGCTAGTCCATCAGGCGTTTCAGACGTAGCATCAGCCATATAAATGACCACTTGCGCTTTCTTTACCCAAGCTTGCGTTCGCTCCACTCCTAGCGCTTCTATAACGTCTGACGTTTCGCGAAGACCAGCTGTATCCACTAAGCGAAATTTGATTCCTCCTAATGTCCATTCGTCCTCAAGGGAATCGCGAGTTGTTCCGGCGATGTCTGAGACAATGGCGCGATCTTCGTTTAATAAAGCGTTCAATAAGGTCGATTTGCCTGCATTGGGTTTCCCCACAATCACCGTGGCAACTCCGTTTTTCACTGCATTCCCGGCTCTAAAGCTAGAAACCAATGGACGAATATTCGTTAATAATTGATTGACTAAAGCTTCTAAATCTTTGCGATCTGCGAATTCCACATCTTCTTCACCGAAGTCTAATTCTAGCTCGATTAAAGAGGCAAAATGAATTAATTCCTCCCGTAAGGCAGCTAATTCTTTTGAAAAACCACCGCGTAATTGATGCAAAGCTGCATTTTGGGCAGCGGCAGAATCAGCAGCGATGACGTCAGCTACGGCTTCTGCTTGGGCTAAGTCGAAAGCACCGTTTAGGAAAGCACGCTGGGTAAATTCGCCGGGGCGAGCGAAGCGAGCCCCGTGTTCTACAAACAATTGCAAGATACTCTCTTGGATGAATGGAGAACCATGGCACGATATTTCGACCACATTTTCCTTTGTGTAGGATTTGGGGGCAATGTATAAACTGGCTACCACCTCGTCATAGACACGCCCAGCAGACTCAATACGACCGTAATGAATCGTATGAGATGCTTGGGTGGAAAGATCTTTGGGCTTGAAAACGGCATTCACGATCTCGATTGCTCGATCTCCCGAAAGACGTATCACCCCGATCGCTCCTACCCCTGCAGGCGTCGCTAAGGCAACTATGGTATCCTTAAAATCCATCGATTACAATAAATTCGTCAACTTCATCGCAACAGACATGTCACCAGAGATTTTCACTTTACCCGTCATCACAGCCATCATGGAATTTAATTCACCGTTTAAGATCGAAGTGAATGTTTCCTCTGTCGTAGAGATGGTACAATCTGAATCCAAATTTTCATTGGATACAGATCCGTCTGCGCCTACGACGATGATTCCTCCAGGGAATGCAAATTTAAAGGATACGCCCTGTCCCCCTTTTTGGGCAGCTAAAGCAATAATACGTTCGTTGATTTCTTGAAATGTCATGTGCTATAAATTTAATGGACAAAATTACGTCATTTTCAGTAAACTACACGTTTCGATGGCAAATTGAGGTAAAATCACACAAGCTGCATTGATCCAAGTTCACTGTTTTCTCAAAAGTTGATTCTGGGGATACCAATTGATGTACCCAATGTTTTATGACAGATTCTGATTCTCTAATAAAATCAATCTCCGATTCTTCTTCGGAGAACGTCAAAGGGGAGCTAATTAATTGATCCTTGAAATTTCTGAATGAAATGATTCCTGGCTGTATGGTTACCCTATTTAATTCCAAACCTTGCAAAGGTTCTATTCGTTCCTCAGGTGATTTTTGCAACTCCTTTGTCACTAAATACTTATACATCCATAACTGAAAAAGCTTGCCTTTCAAATCAGCATCTTGAAGTGTGTCAGTCAAACTCTCTCCCGCTTTAACATCTTTTTTCTCTACTTTTCCTGTTTTATAATCAACAATGCGAAGCACAGATCCGCCCTGCAAATCGATTCGATCTATTTGACCCTTTAACATAACTGGCCACATTTCAGATCCTACGGGAATCATCACCGTCGTGGCTATTTTTTGTTCGACCGCCAGTAATTTAATTAGCTCATCATTCCAAGAGGCTGATTCATCAAAATAGGTTCCTAATAGTGTTTTGGCTACTTCTTGCAACACGTAATTAAACCCTTTCTCCACTTCAAAATTCCCCTCTTTATCCCGTATTTCTGCCATGGCTTTCGCTAATAATGGCTCAATCAAGGCTTTCTTTTCTAATACCGATAAATGATCCTCCCAGCCTCCTGCTTCGATTAACATGGTATCCAATAACTCTAACACTTTGTGAAGCCATGTACCAAAAACATCAGACCCTATCTCATCATCCCGTTGTTTCTCTTGTCGGAGATTCACTAGTTGAGAGAAATAATATTTTAAAGAACAGCTGGCAAACGTGGCCACTGACGAGGGTGAAAAACCTCGATTTTCTAAAACACTTTTGATCTGGGCAATTAATTCTGGCGTTTTCTCAATGCGCAACTCCATTTCATCCTCTACTTGGTGATCCGCACTAAATTGGATCGTAGGCTCATTTATTATTAAATGAGGATTAGTTTTGGCCCAATCGAAACGGATTTGGCGAATAAAACGACTTACTTCAGCTGAAGACGATTCATTTTGCACATACACGAGCACAACCTCCTTAGGTCGTTGAAGCAATCGATAAAAGTGATAACTCGTTACCGCATCTGCCTGTGTAAACGTAGGTAATGAAAAGGCAGACATATTCGCAATGTCCACTGGAATTAAGCTTTCTCGTTTGCGCGTACCAGGCAAACTTCCCTCATTCAATGATAAAACAATAACCCGATCAAAATCCAACGTACGGGTTTCCAACAATCCCATCACGTGCAGGGAACGATGTTCAGCTCCCTCAAAGGTCATCTTCTGTAGCTGCAACAATTGTTTACAAAGTGCCTGACCGCTTTTTATGGATATAAACGGATGCGAACTCGCTAATTCCTCTAATTTATCTAAGACGGTCAAAGCCTGTAAAATAGCCTGCGATTCCGCATTCCATTCCTCTTTATCCGTTTTGTACACTATATCCGTCAGTAAACGTATGAGCGCTTGTAGACATTCTTGAAAGCTAGACTGAGCCGATATAAAGATATTTCCTCCATTAGGAACTTGAGATAGATATAAATCGGAATCTTTCCAGGTAGGCACCTTGATCGAACTCATTAAAGGATGTTCTTTCAAGGATTTAACTAAAGAAATGGGGTATTTTTCTAAGGGAACGAATGACCACCAAAGTTCAATCAAAGAAAACACCTGGGACTTCTTCAATGAATACCCCATGGTAACATTCAAACGATCTTTAAATTCCCCTAAATAAGGCATTAAGGAGTCCAAGAGACTCTCATCCCCTAATACCAAGGCTACCTGCTCTAAATCTCCATGCTCAGCCTGCCAAGCTCTTATTTGTTCTAGGGCCACAAATATTTGGGCGGATGGATTCGCTAAACCGATAATTTCTACCTGTTTGGGCGTATCCAATAAATCACGTTCCATCCAGTGAAAGGCACCACGGGACAAATAAGCAGGATTCGCCGGATTGGAATAATCTCTTAACCAATTACCCGCCCGGTGGTATTTATTTTTTATATAGTATTCATCTACATCCCAAAGTGTCTGTGCCACATTCTCCCGTAACAACAGGCGAATGATGGTTTCCTCTGACTTGGACAGGGCATTAAATCCTACAAAATAAATCTGCTTAAAGCCAAGAAATTTTCCGGCCTCTAACAATTCTACCAATTTTCGATAGGCTAAACCTCGGTAGGTAGTCCCCTTTACTTCTAGCCTACTTTTCAACCGAATATAAACCTCTAAAAGCGAGTCATATAACTTAAAATAGGCCTGGGTATTCGGTGTAATCCACGTATCAGCCTGCTCTTCTCCATATTCCTTTCCCCAGCGTTCGATCGATTTGGCTTCTGAAAGAAAGGTAAATAAGGCCGATGGATCAACTAAATAGAGATCGAGCGTATCGAAATCTTTTAACATCATTTGGCCCCAAGTTACAAAACGATCAAAGTCCACATTTGAATCTACTTCCTGAAAGCAGGCATAGGCCTCAAACAACAAATCAATCGGATCCTCTAACACCGAATCCGTCATTTGCAGCGCAAATTCTTCAATGGTAAAAAAGGATGGAGATAAAAAGGGCCTATCTCCGCGAATGGCTAATTCTCTTTTTAGGTAAAGATTACCCCGTTGAGAGGGCATGACTACAGCAATCTCTTTCAAGCCCTCCATACCGTGGGCCTGAAAGAGGTGATCTGCCGTCTTACCTAAAAATGTCTGCATTATAGATTACCTTTTCTCATTTCTTTCACAGCAAAATCAACTGCCCGAGCGGTAAAAGCCATATAAGTTAATGATGGATTTTGAGTAGAAGTCGAAGTCATACAAGCTCCGTCCGTCACAAAAACGTTCTTTACATGGTGTAACTGATTCCACTTATTTAACAAAGAGGTCTTCGGATCTGAACCCATACGCACCCCTCCCATTTCATGGATATCTAATCCAGCTGGAGCATGTGAATCGCGTGTCTTAATGTTCTTAAAGCCTGCCTTTTCATACATTTCAGTGAATTGATCGATGAAATCTTTTACCATCAAATCATCGTTATTATCATAACTCACATCCATGTGTAATAAAGGCATTCCCCAATCATCCTTTTTTGTTGCGTCCAAAGTCACTTTATTACTCTCCTTAGGGATCGTTTCTCCCATCATGTGCGAACCAGCATACCAATTCGACCATTTCGGGTTTAATAAAGAGTTCTTTAAACTTTCCCCTACAGCACTTTGGTCTGCATGCGTTCCACGTCCTCCGCTCATACCTGCCGCATAACCGCGCAAGAAGTTGGTTTCTTGTTTATAAAGATTTCTAAAACGAGGAATATAGCCTGAATTAGGTCGCCCACCCGCCGTTTTATAATCAAGATATCCCTCATATTCCGCAGATAAGGACGCACGGTAATTATGGAAAGCAACGTGCGTGCCTAATAAGCCACTGTCATTTCCTAATCCATTCGGGAAACGAGATGACTTCGAATTCAATAAAATCAAGTTCGTATTCAGTGCAGCAGCCGTCACAAAAATGACTTTAGCATAGTATTCCACCATTTCTTTTGTGTGCGCGTCTACGACCCTTACACCGACTGCTTTCTGTTTCTTTTCATCATAAATGATCGAATGAACCACAGAGTCTGTCCTTAATGTCATATTTCCCGTCTTCGCAGCCCAAGGCAAAGTAGACGAGTTCGCACTAAAATAACCGCCGTAAGGACAACCTCTTTGGCATAAATTACGACCTAAACAGGTTCCGCGGCCTTGCTTAAAATGAATCTCTCGAGGCTCTGTTAAATGGGCACAACGGCCTATAATCACATGGCGATCTGCATACAATCGCTTCATCTCTTTTTGGAAATGCTTTTCAACACAAGTCAATTCCATCGGTGGTAAAAAATCACCATCTGGCAAAGCATCTAAACCATCTTTATTACCTGAGATTCCGGCAAAATGCTCTACGTAGGAATACCAAGGGTCAATTTCCTTGTAAGTAATAGGCCAAGGCACCGCAAATCCATCACGTGCTGGACCATCAAAATCTAGCTGGGACCAGCGTTGCGTTTGACGAGCCCATAAAAGCGATTTGCCGCCAGTTTGGTATCCTCTAATCCAATCGAATGGCTTATCTTGAATATAAGGATGCTCTTTATCTTTCACAAAGAAGTGCTTTGCATCTTCTCTAAACGCATAACATTTTGAAATGACCGGATTCTCCTCTATCTCTTGTTTAGTCAATTGTCCCCGGTGTTCAAATTCCCAAGGATTCATTAGCGTAGTAGGATAATCTTCATTATGTGCCACTTTACGCCCTCTTTCCAGCACTAAAGTCTTAATTCCCTTATCACAAAATTCTTTAGCAGCCCAGCCGCCCGCCATACCAGACCCGATTACAATCGCGCCATACGTACGTTTTTCTGCGTTATTCAATATATTCATCGCTAGGTTTATTTTTTTAGAGGTTCACAACCATTGAAAAATCCAGGTGCCATCACATAATTGTGGTGATTTACCATCACATATTCTGTGGTGGTATATCCTTGAATCGTCAATCCTTTCAATGTTTTCATAGCTTTCTGAGCATCTGAGCCCATTTTTCCCTTTTCAATTTGGAAAAACAACGCTTCTTTTTCTGACTCAGTTCCTTTCTCAATCGAAGGTAAATCAGCTAACACTTTCTGTAGTAAAGCCGAACTAGACGGCTCATAGCAATCACGAAGCATTACTTTCACAAAGGCAGGAACGCCTAATGAAACAGCTCCAGGAATACTTGATTCAGGAATAATCACTCCCATCCAAGCATTCAATAAAGTATCGTGATCTACGCTCCAGTTAATTTGGGGAGCATTAGCTGCCTTGAGATCTGTAAAAACAACGCTACCTAAAGTAGCTAGCGCCATTCCTTTCACCCAATTTCGGCGTGAAATAGTGTTCATAATTTATGTAGGTTTAATAATATACTAATCAAATAACAACCAACGAACTCCATAACCAAAGGAACGACCCATGGCAGGATGTAGGTAGGCTGTATAATAATTCGAATTTAACAATCCTTGTGTTGCGTTCTGCATTTTGAAGAAAAGTCGAACTCGATTAATTCGCAAACTCACGTAGGCATCTGCCTGCACAAATGCTGGAATTTCATATTTATCTTGTAAATGAAATTGCTGCATCACTGGCATATAAGCATCCGCAAAATAGGCTGACTGATGCTGCAAATCTACCCCAAACTGCAGGTATAATAACTTCTTGTATTGTACATTTAACGCTAAATTCGCATTGGCTACTAGCGCAGGCATTCTAATTACATCAGGTCCTGTTTTCGTATTCGCTAAAACTAAGGCAGACCATTCAAAACGCTTGTAGGTCCCTCCTACTGAAAAACCTGTCCTGAATACGCCAATAGCATCGGATGTTTGTTTGGCCGTAGCTAACGTATCAAAATAGATATAATCTGCTATCCGTTGAATAGTAGCCGTAGGCCGAAAATAGACATTTTTAGACTTCAACTCAATCGACCCTGTTAGTTCATCAAAGAGCACATTTGTAAAAGATTTATCCCATTGAAAAGCAGCATTATAAGCCCATTTTTGGGCAACAGATGGACTAATAGAGGTCCGACTCGCTTTTACCTGAAAGAATGGCGAAATAAAATTCGCTTGCAAGCGATAATCTGAACCAAGTAAGTATTCTCCATCTGCCGTAAAGTCAATTTTATCATTGAATTTTTGCTGCAAGAACAAGCCTACATAGTTTTCCAATCGATTCTTTTTCAAACCTACCATTGGATTATTGACATCCCAATAACGTTGCTTGAAATAAGTACGGTAAGTAAATCCCCTAAAAATACCCTTTAAACCCGTTTGATGTGCAAAGGATTGCCATTGGTTTTCATTGTACAAGGAGTCCGTCTGCGTACTATAGTTTTTAGGATAATACAATTTCGAAAGATTGATCGCAAAATCTGTATCCTTGAATTTTGCCGTCCGATTTTCTACGTCTATTCGCTGAAAAAATTGTAAGCCTTTGAAGCCAATAAATTCGTGATAAAAATGGAATTTGATAAAGGAATCATTCGATTGAACACCAGAATTAGCAAAAAGCGCACCATTATCTGTATAATTCAATGCTGTAGTCGGATCTAAACCATTCAACAATTGAATGCCCCCTTGATCTTGAATCCCTTGATCAAAGTAATTCAGATGAGCTAATAAGCGGTAGCGGTTATTGCGCGTCCTAAAATTCGTTTGGAATAAAACACCCCATTGCTCCGTTAAAGTCTGATTACCCGTTTTGTATTTCTGATCTGTCAAGAACTTATCCGAAACTTGCCTTTGAATCTCAAAGCCCATGTTCCACAAGGAATCAATGTTACGTGCAAACGTAAAGTTCAATCGGGTTTGCCCTCCGGCCCCTAAATAATATTCAACGTCAGAATAGGGGGATTTAGTTTGGTAATACTTCACCTCATCTGTTGCGAAAGAATGAGGCATATAGGCATTATAGCCCATTTGAGAACCGATTTGATCCGGTCTTTTTACATAAATAGTTCTAACGGCCGTACCCTCATTCCCTAGATGTGCTTTCAAAAATCCCGTTCTTTCTTGAAATAAATACCGGTGAAATAAGTGCAAACTAGTATCTACTGAATTTTTCGCTCCACGACCATTCAACACATCTTCCTCCAAAATATAGGACATCGTTTGTGGCCCATAAATCAATTTAGTAGAATCATCTAGTGCAGCTCTACCTGACTTTCCATTCGGAACAGACTTAGCGGCATTCGGATCTTTTGGAGCCATCGGATCAGGAAACGCATTCCGATCAATCGCTCCACCCGCAGACTGTAGCGTCTGCGCAAAAGCAGGCGAAACGCCTAGAAAAACAAGAAGTAAAAGCAGTCTATATTTCACGCTACAAATTTAATTTTTTCCTAACCAGTCCCAAAACTGTTCTTCTTGATCTATGAAATACATTTCCATCGGTAAATAATATAAATGGTTCTCTAAATTAGGCAACTGCCTAAGATGAGATTGCAAGCGCACAAAATCCTTATGAGTGGTCAAGAAACCCTCATCCCCTGCCATACTTTTCGCCTGTTGTTCTAAATCTAACAATTGAATATCAGTAAATACCTGGTGATCTTTATACACGACCTCCTCTTGAATCGATCCTAAGCTAGCTGCGGCCTCAAAAAATGGTGCTGGATCAGCAATTCCTGCAAAAATGGACCACTTGGAGGGTAAATATTCCCTGGGACCCACTGGTTTCGCATAACGTACTCCTGTATAAAAAATGGGCTTTTCTTCTTTCGAATTTCGCAAAACTCCTTGGGCAAAATTGGATTTTTGCTCCTTGGTTAAAATGGCAGGGCAACGGGTTACGATCACCGCATCAGCTCTCACAATACCTTTAGCCGATTCACGTAAGCGGCCTTGTGGCATCAGTTGATCAGTATAAAATGGCTTCGAAAACGTAGAACAAACCAGACTTAATGAACCTTTAATCGATCGGTGCTGAAAAGCATCATCTAACAGTAGCACATCCACCTCTGGCATCGTTTCAACCCCAAGCGTGCGTTTTTCACAAACAGCTACGGGAATTTCAGGGTATATTTTTTTATAAGCCAAAGGCTCATCTCCCACCTCTTCCGCAGTCGAATCCTCTTTTACCTCTATAAAACCTTTCGTTTTTCGCCCATAACCTCGACTCAAAATCCCTAATTGATCATCCCCTCTCCAGTTCTTGACTAAATAACTGACTAAAGGACTCTTGCCTGTTCCACCCACAGCTAGGTTACCCACAACAATAATCCGGGGCTTTTCATACGATTTAGACACCAAAATACCCCAGTCAAAGAGTTTATTCCGGACATAGGTAATCAGGCCAAAAAGCAAGGAGGGTAGAAAGGTAATTAACTGCTTCATATAATAACCTTAAAGCTAAAAATAATACGGGAGGGCACAAAATCGAATAGAAAATAATAAATTGCATCATGTCAAAAATCAGTCTCCGATTTCATCCTCAAGAACTACAATTTCACTTTGAAGCGGGTACCTCTCGAGGTGTCCTCACGAAGAAGAAATCCTATTTCGTCGAGCTTTCAGATGGAGTTCGATGCGGCATTGGGGAGGCAGGCCCATTATTCGGTTTAAGTCCCGAATTTTCAGATGATTGCACTGCCGCTTTTGAAAAATCCTTACGGCCATTTCAAGGTTTATCTTTACCAGAAGACATCCACGAATGGATAGCGGAAATTCCTTTTGAACAACCCTCCTTTCGTTTCGCATTAGAAACGGCATACCATGATTTAACAGAACCCTTTACAAACGATTTCGCCGTAGGGAAAAAATCACTGCCCATTAATGGACTCATTTGGATGGGAAGCGCCGATTTTATGCGAGAACAAATCGAACAAAAATTGCAACAAGGGTATACCTGTTTAAAACTGAAAATCGGCGCTATCGATTTCGATACTGAACTATCGCTATTAAAAAGCATCCGTTCCCGTTTCGCTAGCGAGGAACTGACCTTGCGAGTAGATGCAAACGGCGCCTTTACTCCCGCAGATGCACCGTTTAAACTAGAAAAATTAGCCGCTTACGATCTGCATTCCATCGAACAGCCCATCAAAGCGGGTCAGCCAGAGGAAATGAGAAAACTTGTAGCCAAGCAAATTTTACCCATTGCTTTAGATGAAGAACTGATAGGCATGTCTGACAAATCGATTGCAGACTTCATCAATCCGGATTATATCATCTTAAAACCTAGCTTTCTTGGCGGACTTAAAGCATCCCGTGATTGGATCGATTGGGCCACGGCAAAAGGTAAAAATTGGTGGATTACCTCTGCTTTAGAATCCAACATTGGATTGCAAGCCATCGCTCAATTTACGGGAGAATATGACATCCAAATACCTCAAGGATTGGGTACTGGGCAATTATATACCAATAATTTTGCATCAGGACTTTCGATCGAAAAAGGAAATATCAGTTTTGACCCCACATTTTCAAGGGAATCTCCTTTTCAGCCCCTATCTTTGTAAAAACAAACGAATCCTATGAATACGATTGACGAGGCGATGATCGCCATTTTAGAAAAGCGATTAGAATTGAGCAAATTGAATTATTCAGACGACACGTATGATGACGTGGAAGAAATGCTTCATGATTTGGAGGATGATTTCAACGAAAAATACGGCGATCAATTAGAAGATATTTTAGAAAAGGTTCACTTAAAGCACTGTCCTGAGTCAGACGTGTTATTACCTACGGCCTATTTAGCGAAGAAATTCGTTGAGACAGAAGATGGAGAAATTGAAATAGGTAAAAAAGAGGGTGTTGAGGTAGAATGGATTGCAGATCCCGTAGCGAATGCCCGCTTAGTCTTATTACCTGCACCTACCCGCGTTTTGTTAATGACTCCGAAAGGCATTGAAATCGTTTGGGAAGCAAAATAATAAGTAAAAAGGGGCTCAAATGAGCCCCTTTTTTATATCCAGTTTATTCCTTTTTTCAGTAAATCGAAAGTTGCTTGCCCCTCAGGAAAAACCTGTGGGTCATACATATACTCCCAAGCTGCCATCGGTGGCAAACTCATCAGAATGGATTCAGTCCGGCCATTCGTCTCTAAGCCAAATTTCGTCCCTCGATCGTGTACTAAATTGAATTCTACATAGCGCCCCCGGCGAATGTATTGAAACTCTTTCTCCGCTTGAGTAAAAGAACGTGATGCATTTAAGCGCATCAAATGGCTATAGATTGGTTCAAAAGATTCTCCTACTGCTTTAACAAATTCGAAAACAGTCGCTTTGTCTCCTTTAATATAATCAAAAAAAATACCCCCAATTCCTCGAGTTTCTTCTCGATGCGGGCTATAAAAATAATCGTCCGCCCACGTTTTGTATTTCGGATAATAGGATGCATCAAAGCGATCACAAACTGCTTTTAATTGCTCATGAAACCACTTTGCTTGTTCCGGGATGATAATATGGGGGGTCAAATCAATTCCTCCACCAAACCAAAACTCTCCCGTACTCAATTCAAAATACCGCACATTCATATGAATAATAGGAACCCAGGGATTTTCAGGATGCATCACAATCGAAACGCCAGTCGCAAAGAATTCTACCTCTTCCGTTACATTCAGACTTGTTACCATCTTCGGATGCAATGGTCCCTCGACGGCTGAAAAATTAACACCAGCCTTTTCTAAAATGTTACCTTTAGCCAATACACGCGATCTTCCGCCACCACCCTCTGCGCGCGTCCATTTGTCTTCTTTAAAAGAAGCCCCACCGTCTGTTGCCGCAATTCCAGCACAAATAGTATCCTGTAAGCCTTGAAAATAGGCTGCAATTATCTGTTTATCCATGTTACTTAGGGGAACCGGTAGAATCGTTAGTGACCTCGTTAGACTGATCAATTAAGGCATTTAAAGAATCTAATTCGGAATCCGAAACTTGCAATGAATCTACTATTTCACCACCACCATTCGAACAATCGAAATCTTTCTTCACCACTCGTCGATCCAATTTATCAAATGGTTGTGGGCGGTATTGGGCTAACATTGGATCTTTGACCACTTTAATCATAAAACGTTTAAAGATAGGCAAGGCCGTTTTAGATCCCTCACCCAGCGCTCCTGTCCTAAAGTGAATCGAACGATCATCCCCTCCTACCCAAACTCCTGATATCAAATTATGTGACATACCGATGAACCAGCCATCAGAGTGATTCGAAGTCGTCCCAGTTTTTCCGGCAAATACATGAGCATAGCGATTGTCTTTCGGTAATAAAACATCACCCTCACCAAATAACAAGGCACTACCCGTGCCACCACCATGTACCACCCCCTCTAACATAAAACGCATTAATTGAGCAGATTCTTTTCGAATAACTTGTTCCATTGTTGGCTCAAAATGCTGTAACACTTTCCCGTTTTGGTCTTTAATCTCCTGTACTAACATGGGTTCTACGTGCATACCCTCATTGATAAAGGCAGAATAGGCCCCGATCATTTCATAAAGGGTGACATCAAAAGAACCTAATCCAATGGATGCTTTCGGTTTCAGGGGACTTTTAATTCCCATTTTTTGGGCATAATACATGACCGTATCTGCGCCTACTTCATTCGTAAGGCGAGCCGCAATGGAGTTTATACTTCCAGCTAACGCTCTCTTCAGCGGCAATTCCCTACCAGAGAAGCTACCATTCGCATTGTGAGGACGCCACATTTCCATTTCACCTTTCTCATTCTCGACTTCCACCTCAAAGGCTGCATCTTTCATCGTGTAACAAGGAGACAAATCCTTGGGGCCATCAATGGCAGCAGTATAGACAAAAGGTTTAAATGTCGATCCTGGTTGACGGCGCCCTTGTTTTACGTGATCATACTTAAAGTATTTGAAGTCTAATCCACCCACCCACGCTTTAATGTGACCGGTATAAGGATCCATGGTCATCATCCCAGCCTGCAAGAATTTTTTGTAATATTGGATGGAATCATAAGAACTCATCGTGCGCTTTTCCTCCCCCATGGAATTGCGGGAATAGACCCACATTTCACGCTTCACATCTTTCATATAATGCTTGATGGAATCAGGGCTTTTAGGAAATTTAGTCGCCAAATACTTATAATAATCCGTCCGTTTAGCTACCGTATCAATGAATCCAGGAATTTCCTTTCCACCCTCACCTACCCAAGGATTTTGATTCGACCAATGGTTATCGAACGCTTTTTGTGTGGACCGCATTCCCTCTTCGACTGCTTCTTCTGCATAAATCTGCATTTTAGAATCTATCGTCGTCACAATTTTTAATCCATCCCGGTACAGATCTAATTCTATTTCATTCTTCTGTGCCCATTCATTTAGGTATTTAGCTACCGCGACCTTGAAATAGTTCCCCGTTCCATCGTAAGGCGATTCCTCATTTTCATGTAATTCAATCGGCAAGACCGCTAGCGAATCAAAATCAACCTTACGTAAATAGCCAGCTTTAACCATTTGAGCTAAAACAACATTTCTACGCTTCCAGGCTTTATTTTCTGCCAAAGGCTTACCGATGTAGCGTTTCGGATTATAGGTCGTTGTCGCTTTCTGTAACCCTACTAAAATCGCTGCTTCTTGGATATTCAAACTATCTGGAGTTGTATTGAAATACGCTTTCGAAGCTACCTTAATGCCGTATGCATTATTGCCGTAGTCTACGGTGTTTAAATACCAAAGTATAATCTCGTCTTTCGTATAAAAACGCTCCAATTTGATGGCAGTAACCCATTCTTTGGACTTATATATCAATTTATTTAAACCGGGTATATATCCCAAAATACCCGTTTTTGCGAAACCTTTCTTTGTTCTAGTCTTAAACAAATTCTTGGCCAACTGCTGCGAAATGGTACTTCCACCCCCGCGATCTCCTCCTTTCACAATGCCCACTAATACACCAGCCCAAGCCTGAAAATCAATCCCTGTATGTTGGTAAAAACGGGCATCTTCTGTAGCCACCAGGGCTTTGACTAAATAGGGAGAAATCTGCTTGAAATCGCGAATAGGCGTTCTATTCTCCGCAAAAAACTTCCCTAACAATACGCCATCAGCTGAATAAATTTCAGAGGCTTGTGAAAGTTTCGGATTTTGTAAATCATCTACACTCGGCATTTCCCCAGTTAAAAAGAAGAAATTAGTTTCGACTATAAATAGGTAAATTAAAACAAATAGGGCTGTTTTAAAGAAAACACGGTAAATGCGCACCACCGGTCTATAATAAGAAGACGTTTTATCTACTTTGGCATCGTAGTAAGCTTGCACTTTACGATTTTGCGTTTGTACAAATACTTGACCAAGAACAGCATACCCGATACAAATACTATATATACGCTCGCCCACCACCTTTTTAAATCCAGCTACTAATAGCTCGCAAAAAGCAACAACTTTTGCCCAAACAAAAGCCCTCACTAGTGCATATTTCTTTTTGATGAATGCTAGCATATTAGTCAATTTCTAATTTTTCCAAGATACTCATTAAATCAGAAAAATCGCGAAAACCAGGACGGTCTTCTTTTCCTGCTGTCAATCCAATTCCTTGAATCGATGTCTGTGCTACCCATTCCTCTAAGTCGTCCTCCGGAACATCTAAACCCAATATTATTGGATATTGTGCCGCCCAAGTCTCTATCGAAGATTCCATACCCTGCAAGGACTCCGGACTATTTCCCACAACCAAAAAATGACTAACAAAAGGAGCTGCAGACGCAAATAAGGCAGGTAAATTATCCGTATCGATGTTAACGCGCAAAATTTTAGGTAAATCAACCTCCTTCAACAACAACAATTGAATTAAAACTAATTCAGATTTAGAATCAAGCTCAATGGCATCAGGCTGATGAGAGGCCACTAAAGCTTTTATATCATCGGGTTTCAAACTACCACATTCTCCTACAATCTGAACGCCAGCCAACCAATTTCTAATTTCCGCAAATTTTTCCAACGGCATAGTTAAGGGAAAACCCAACCACTCTACTCCCATTCCTGCACAGTACCGCGCATCGGAGAGATTTTCAATCGAACTGACTTTGACTTTCGTTTTTAACATAGACGGTATTTGAATAATGAGCAAAAATACGCTTTGTACACGTATTTACAAAGATTAGCCGTAACTTGCAGCATAATTTCGTCAGGCATTGAACCTGAGCAGCAAATATGGAGAAAAAAGGACGCGTTTTGGTCGCTATGAGCGGCGGCATTGACAGCTCGGTCGCAGCTGTTTTACTACATGAACAAGGATACGAAGTCATCGGCATGACCATGAAAACATGGGATTACGCGAGTTCAGGTGGCGATAAAAAGGAAACAGGTTGCTGTTCTTTGGATTCCATCAATGACGCGCGTCACATCGCGGTTTCCCTTGGTTTCCCCCACTACATTTTAGATATTAGAGAAGAATTTGGTGATTCTGTCATCGATTATTTCACGAATGAATACATCGAAGGTCGCACGCCTAATCCTTGCGTGATGTGTAATACGCATATTAAATGGGATGCTTTATTGCGCCGTGCGGATCAATTAGGCTGTGAATTTATTGCGACAGGCCACTATGCCCAGATAAGAGAAGAGAATGGTCGGCATATAATTTCTAAAGGTGTAGACGTGTTAAAAGATCAGAGCTATGTGCTTTGGGGTGTCTCGCAAGAGAGTTTAGCCCGTACGATTTTACCTCTAGGTCATTTAACAAAAGCGCGCATACGTGAGATGGCGACAGAGCGCGGCTTTGTGGATTTAGTAAACAAGTCCGAGAGTTACGAAATCTGTTTTGTACCAGATAACGATTACCGCGGATTCTTAAAAAGACGCGTCCCTGAATTAGAGGAGCAAGTAAAAGGTGGAAATTTCATCGATACGGAGGGGAAAATTATTGGTAAACACGAGGGTTATCCTTTTTATACAGTAGGCCAAAGAAAAGGACTCGGAAAGGCTTTCGGCTATCCAGCCTTTGTCATCGAGATTCGAAAAGAGACCAACGAAGTGGTCATTGGTAAAGTAGAGGACTTAAATCGCACGGGGATGTGGGTAGGTCAATTAAACCTACAAAAATATGCTTCTATTCCAGCTGAGGGAATTGAGACCATCACTAAAGTACGTTATAAAGATGCAGGAACTGCCGGACACATCGAGCAGCAAGGGGATCGCATTAAAGTAGATTTCGCCTTTGATGTTTCCGGAATTGCCCCAGGACAAGCGGCCGTATTTTATGAGGGCGACGATGTCGTGGGCGGTGGCTGGATCTTAAAATCCTACCAGAAAGGTAGCATTTTTGAAAACATACAATCCTTTCAGACTACTTAATCTTCGTGTGAATGCGGGGCATTTGAATTAGCTCCATATCAAAAATCCGCTTACCATCAATCTTGAATTGTAATGCTGTTTGCTCGGAGTGAAACCCGTGTTGTCCGGCAGCGCCTGGATTCAAGAAGAGCATCTGGTTGCGATTCTGATCCCTTTTGACCTGCAAAATATGAGAATGGCCGCAGACAAAGATCATCGGAATCCCCATCGAAAACGTCTCTAAAGCGTCTGGTTTATAGGACGAGGGTGCCCCTGCTATATGCGTCATAGCGACAGTCACTTGCTCACAGGTGAATCTGGTAATTTTGGGAAACATATTCCGAATCGTTCGGTCGTCAATGTTCCCGTATACCCCGTAAACCGGTTTACCAAAACCTATCAAGGTATCAGCGACTGCCACAGAGCCCCAATCTCCCCCGTGCCAAATCTGATCGCAAGCTTCCACATGTGGAATCAAACGAGGATCAAGGTAGGAATGAGTATCTGAAAGGACTAAAATTTTCTGCATTTACTTTTTGTGCAAAGAGATTAATTGTCCTGTTGAAATCAAGGTATTAGACTTCCAAAGTGCTTTCTCTGACTCAAAGGCTGCCTTCTTTTCTGCGCTAATTTCCTTTGTTACCCAGGTAGGTGAACCTGCATCTTTCCAAGCTGAATACCAAAAAGACGCCACCCGATGGGAGGATTGAATCATACGTGATTGAATCGAAGTACCTAATTTAGCTGCATAGGCTTGGATAAATTCATCCGTATAATAACGTTGCATTTTGCCATAACGCTCCACCATTTTGAATGATTTATCTTCTCCTAAGGCTTGACGAACCTCCGTTTCTGCTTTAAACATTTCCGGTAGCATGGCATGAGATTCTAATAACACTTGGAAGATGAAATCCTGCGGTTTGGCAATATATTGAGCCGATTGTGGTTGGTATAAGGCATAATTCTTTAATTGAGCCTCTGGAACAAGGGATTCCCAAAGAACATGCATACCTTTTTGATTCGTTAATTGTCCATCGTGATTCTTAGTCGTATGTAACGGGACGTGCGCATCTGACACGTAATGACCTAAATCCGCTGCATAAAATAAAACAGAATCACGCATCTCCTTTTTAAACGCATTGACTAATAAACCATATACACGATTCACTTCCCAAGGCACTAAACCCTCTTTGCGTAAACTATCAATGGAGTATTTAGCCACGGCTTGTTTGAAATCATGCGGAATTTCTGTCCGGTAATTTGGGCCAAAAACCGCCGCATCCATATCCAAATAATGCTTCGAGTCTTCCGTCTTGTCGTCTTTTCGGCGCACATCTGGGCGAATCGATTGCTGAACAATGTAATCCTGATTCGCATAGAAAAATAGGCCTAAGTCTGCTGGCAAGGGATAAATAGCGATTTGTTGCAGTGTTTTGTGAGCTAGGAAGCCCCAAGACACTAAGAAACCACAAACCAGTACAAGTGATAATTTGCGCATATTAATTTTTAGTTATAAATGTTTTAGGAGAATGTCCATATTGTTTTTTAAAGGCACGGGTAAAATAAGCAGGGTCATTGAATCCTACCTGGTAGGCTACTTCTGACACATTTAATGAACCTTTTTCCAAAAGTAATCTAGCTTGTTGCAAACGAATAGAGCGAATAAATTCGTTTCCAGCCAACGAAGTTAGCATTTTCAATTTACGGTACAGCTGCATCTTGCTCATATCCATCGCCTGTTCTAAATGCTCTACATCAAAATCAGCTTCCTCTAAATGCTCAATAACCACCTGCGTCGCTTTAGCAAGGAATTCGTCTTCAAAAACAACCTCCTGTTGCAAATCTTGCTGTAAGATAGAATCTTGCCAACTTTTTCGCAAACGTTCCTTTGCCTCTAGCAATTTCGCCACACGTAACTCTAATATATCTGCATGGAAAGGCTTCGAGATAAAATCGTCTGCTCCGGATTGCATTCCCTCTATTTGGCTTTCTTGAGAGCTTTTGGAAGTCAAAATAACGACCGGAATGTGACTGGTTTTTGAATTCTTTCTAATCTCTTTGCACAAATTCACTCCAGACATGCCCGGCATCATCCAATCTGTTATGACTACATCAGGCAAGTAGGTTAAAGCCATCTCCAACCCAGTTTCTCCTCGATCCGCCTCAATGACCTGAAAGGAATCTTCAAAAATCTCCCGAATAAAGGCCCTCATTTCGGCGTGATCTTCTACAATTAATAAAATCTGCTTCTCTTGTTGAATAACCTGGGCTGAGTCGACTTTTTGACTTATTGACTCTTTGACTTCTTTCGACCCCGACTTCACCCACGCCGGATCAAAAGCCGATTCAGTCACAGGAAAATTAATTTTAAAGTCTGAACCAGCGCCTAAATCACTTTGAACCTCTATCGTCCCACGATGAACTTCCATTAATTCCTTGCATAACGAAAGCCCTATCCCTGTGCCTACCCGATCTACTTTCTCCGGAATTTGGTAGAATCGATCAAAAATATGCTGAATATGTTCCGTACTAATCCCCTTTCCGGTATCAGAAACGTGAATCGAA
This sequence comes from Aquirufa esocilacus, assembly GCF_042715595.1. NCBI lineage: Bacteria > Pseudomonadati > Bacteroidota > Cytophagia > Cytophagales > Flectobacillaceae > Aquirufa > Aquirufa esocilacus. Next base: position 1,078,537 of record NZ_JBBKXX010000001.1, read on the forward strand.
ACTCGATTGATTGATTCTGATGAACCTTGGTACACCTTGTGCAACTCTAAACGAAGACCGATGATTCCTTCCTCAGGAGTGAATTTAAAGGCATTCGATAACAGATTCGTGACGCACTTTTCGATGATGTCAGCGTCGTAGTACACTAACAAAGATTCCACCGGTGCATCCCACTTTAGCTTAATCTGCTTTTGCTGAGCGTAAGCGTCGAAACTTTGTTTGATGGAATGCAATTGACGAATCAAATCGTGCTTCTCCACGAGGGGCTCTACGTTTCCTGATTCGATTTTAGACAAATCAAGTAACTGATTGATGAGTCTCAGCAGTTTTTGAGCATTTTGGTAAATCGAATTAATCTTGGTCTTTTGGTCTTTATTCAGGCTCGCATTCGAGATGAAATATTTTTCTAATGGACTGGTAATAAGGGTCAAAGGTGTCCGTAATTCGTGCGATATGTTTGTAAAGAAATGCGTCTTCACCTGCTCTAATTCCTGAATACGTTCCTTCTCGATCTCCTTTAAACGCAAATCCGTCCTAAAGGCTTCTCGTACCCTAACCTCTCGAACAAAGGCATAAATTATCGCTGCTAGGCTTAAAGCATATAATAAATAAGCCCACCAGGTACGATACCAAGGTGGTAAGACCGTAATCTTTAATTCATAGGGTTTTTCAGCCCAAATTCCATCCGAATTACTCGCCTTTACTTTAAATATATAATCACCCGGACTTAAATTCGTGTAGGTTACGCTTCGCTGGGTACCTACTACATTCCAGTCCTTTTCAAAGCCCTCTAAATAGTAAGCATATCGGTTATTCTTTGGCCTTTGGTATTCTAAAGCGACAAAATCCAAACTAAAGACCGTTTGATCCGGCTGCAGAATTAAGTGCTTAGTAGACAATATATCTACTAATAAAGGGGAATTTTCTTGTCCAGCTTCTACGTCTTTATTGAATATTTTCAGTTTTGTAAAATACACAGGTGGAACATCTAGTCGCATTCGCAAACTATCTGACTTCAAATAATTCAACCCATTAACGCCCCCAAAAAACAACCAATTCTGACTATTCTTTGCTACCGCATTAGTCATAAATTCTTTCCCCTGCAGTCCATCCGCTTCTTCAAAATTGACGAATTTCAATGTTTTGGCATCCATTTTTGATATACCTCCATTGGTGGTAAACCACAGATCCCCTTTCGCATCTTCCACCATTCCTCTCAAGGAATTACTGCCTAAGCCATCATTAACGGTATACACTTTAAACCCTTTATCAGGCCCTACATATTGATTTAAACCCCCTCCTTGGGTCATTACCCAAATACGCCCCTGACGATCTTGATGAATCTTATTAACATGATTATAGCTTAAGGCTCCTGCTTCTGTAGATTTCACATAGTGGCGCAATTTCCCAGACTTAATATCAAAGACATACAAACCAAAACCAACCGTTCCCACCCAAATTTCATTTCCATTCAACACGCGAATGGCTGAAATCGATTTATTTAAAAAATTTTGTTTGCCTAATTCCGGAAAAGGAACTCGGTATTTCTGAGTGAATGGGTTAAAGGAAACAACTCCTACACCTGCTGTTCCTAACAAAAACTCAGAATGAAAGGCTTCTAACGTATTAAAATTAGCTTCTCTTAGTCCTGGTTTGAATGGATAATCAATCAGCTGATGATCTTTCGTAAATAAATTAATCCCTTTACCCCACAAACCTACCCAAACCCCTCCGTCCCCTGCAGGATAAATAAAATTAACGTCATAGGTCTCGGTAGAATTCAATTTGTTCGTAGAAGCACTTTTTAAGTAATGCGTTACTTGACCTGTTTTATGGTTAAAATAGGACAACCCTACATTACTACCTACCCAAACTCCCCTTTCTCCATCCGCTAGTAACGTACTAACTTTATTGCTAAGTAAGCCTTGCAGCGTATTAGGTTTATAACGGAGAACGGCAAAACGCGGCTTTTGGAAGAACGAAATATTTAAACCCGCTTCCCAGGTTCCCACCCAGGTATTTTGATTCGAGTCCGTAAATAAACTCATGATGGAGTTAGAAGATAGACCTAATTCTGGATCTGGATTAGAAGGAATATTGGTATAAGAGTTAAAGTCTTCCCCTTTCAATTTATACACCCCATTATCCGTACCAATCCATAAATTTTTTAGCGCATCTTTCGCTAAAGATGTTACAATGTTTTGACGGGATAAAGGATCGGATGCCTGGTAAAAGACCACCTTAAATTGTTGCGTCTTGGGCGTAAAACGATAAATACCACGCCCGTCAGTCCCAACCAAAATATCCCCATTTTTAGCCTCAAGTAAGGCACGTACTCGGTAATTATTTGCCCCAAACTGGTATGGAATAAAACTATGTGCATTTAATTGAGAAAGCAGATATCCTGTCCTTGTTCCCATCCAAACTGTCCCAGATGAATGCCTGTGTAATCGCGAAACCTCTTTTACATATGGGTTATTCCATTCCGATTCCTCTTTTATCAGTTGATTCGTACGCACATTAAAAACTAAATAACCTAAACCCAATACAGCGACGCCTACCTTGCCTCTTCCCAAATTTAGGATACTAGGAATACTAGAATTAGACAAATCCTGCCCAGTAGGTCCTTTTGTAAATCGAGTAATTTTACCCGTCGCTAATTCTATTTTATTCAAACCAGAATTACGCGTTCCTACCCATAAATTCCCCAAATCATCCTCCGCTACCGTAAATATCTCACTCCCACTTAAGGTTGTAGGATCACTCGGATCATTGCGGTAAATCTTAAAGTTGTGGCCATCGTAGCGATTCAAACCATCGCCTGTCGCAAACCAAAGAAAGCCTTTCTTGTCTTGAATGATTTTATAAACCGAACTTTGGGATAATCCAGAAGCCGTACTTAAACGTTCATAGCGCGTCTGCTTTTGAGCCTGAAGACTCAAAACACTGCACAAAGCCAGGAAGAAAAATAGCCTTTTCATTCGAATCTTAAAATTAGGGAATTATACCAGGAAATTGGACGGATTTGTCCTGAAATACCTATTTGCAAGAATTGTCCTCGAATTTGAAAGATTCGTCCTATGCTACACCATGCCATCACTGTAATTTTGGGACAAGAATTTTTCTTCGATATGAATAAAACATTTGTTTCATTTAACGTAAAGAATTCAGGAAATAAAATCCCGAAATACCAGCAACTAGTGAATTCACTCTTGCAGGATATTGAGATGGGAGAATTAAAACCTGGCGAGCGATTGCCGTCCATCAATGAGGCATCGGAAGAATGCTATCTTTCTCGGGACACCGTGGAAAGAGCCTACACCGAGTTACATAAGATGGGTGCCATCACGTCCATTTTCCGCAAAGGTTATTTCATCTCAGAATCGAGCTTGAAGGTAAAGACGAAAGTTCTTTTCTTGATCGGTCGGATGACAGAAACAAACCAAACCTTGTACAATGCGTTTCTCGATCATTTTGGCAAAAATGTCATGGTGGATATTTATACCTACCAGTACAAGCCCAGAGAGTTTAAAGAGATCATAGGACAGCAATTAGGAAACTACCATTACTACCTAATTCAACCGCATTTAATCGATGAGGATGAGGAAACGGTGAAAATATTACAGAAAATAGCGGGGGATCGCTTGATTTTATTGGACCAAAACTTCGGAACCATCCGTCACTCTAGTCTCATCTGCCCACCTAACCCATCGCTAAAGAAGATTTTTAATACCCAACTAAACCTGTTTAATAAGTACCGCAGTCTTAATTTAGTGTTGAGCGAAGATGAATACTTCGATCCTGAATTAATCAATGCGTGTAGTGAATTCTGCGAAGCGAATTCATTGAAATTCCAAGTATTAGATGGCCTAGAAGAGGACGATTTTCAACAAAAGGAGATTTATTTCACTTTGTCTGATACCGATCTTTTCCAGGCTATCAAATACGCGGACAAAAAGAACTGGACTTTAGGAAAAGATATTGGCATCATCTCCTTGAATGATCATCCATTCAAGGAAATAATTGCCGGAGGCATCACAGTAGTGAGCACTCATCCGGAGAAATTAGGCCAGAAAGCGGCCGAAATGATCCTTAACAATCAAAAGACGGCAGAGGTTATCGAACCTAGCTTACTTATACGGCTATCACTTTAGGGTTTTATTTTGCTTGAAAAGGGCCGTGGTTTCACGGCCTCTTTTTTTTCAAGTAATCGATGTTTCGTTGAATCCCTTTCAGCTTGGTACGCTTTATCGCAGAATAGTGAAATAAGGTCTGAAAAACTTCTTCAGATAATCCCTCCCAATCGACATCGTGTAATTTAGTTTCAAATCTGGGCTCTTCATGCGGCTTCGAAAAGCGATTCCAAGGACACACATCTTGACAGATATCACAACCAAAAATCCAGTTTTGAAAATCCCCCTGCAAACTGGCCGGCATCTGATCCTTTAATTCGATGGTAAAATAGGAAATACATTTGCTCCCATCCACCACATAGGGCGTTATGGCATCCGTAGGACAAGCATCAATGCAACGAGTGCAAGTGCCACAAAAGTCTTTGATGGGTCCATCTGGACTTGCGGGCAAATCAATCAGTAACTCAGCTAGGAAATAAAAACTGCCCTTTTTCGGAATTATCAAATTCGCATTCTTCCCTATCCAACCCAAACCAGACTTCTTCGCCCACGCTTTTTCCAACACAGGCGCAGAATCGACAAACATTCGACCTGAGAACTCCCCTACCTCATTTTGCAAAGTATCCCATAATCCTTGCATTTTATCTTTGATCACCCGATGGTAATCTTCGCCATAGGCATATTTAGAAATCTTGAAATCATTTACCGCGATTTCTTCCGCTGGAAAATAATTGTAGACGAGAGAAATGACGGTTTGACAACCATCTACCAGCTTTCGAGGATCCAAGCGTTTATCGAAATGATTCGCCATATAGGCCATTTCACCGTGCTGATTCGAATTCAGCCAAGCTTCTAAATGAGGAGCCTCATCCTCTAAGAATCCCGCTTGTGAAATACCGCAAAAAGCAAAACCAAAAGATTGTGCTTTGGCTTTAATAAGACGTGAAATTTCTGCTGGACTTTTTGACATTAGGTTAAAATTACAAAGGCCAATTCATTTATGCCAAAGTGTCAGAAAATTGTTTTTGGTATTGAATTTGTAAAGGGAAGAACGCAATCGTAATTTTGTACCATGAAAAAGAAAGAAAACGAACAAACGCCTGAGGAAGAAATTATCAATCAACCAGAAGAAACAAGCACAGAAACGGAAGAAACAGCAGAATCTGCCCAAGTAGATGAATTAGCTGAGATGAAAGAGAAATACCTACGTTTGTATTCTGACTTCGAAAATTTCCGCAAACGTACGTCTAAAGAGAAAATAGAACTCATCCAAACCGCATCGGAACGTTTAATCGTTGACTTATTACCTGTCATCGATGACTACGAACGTGCATTAGCGAATGCTCCAGAAGGAGAAATCTCTGAAGGAACGCAATTAATCTTCACCAAAATCGGTAACATTCTACAGTCCAAGGGATTAAAGGAATTACCCGCGAAAGGCGAAGTATTCGATGCCGAAATTCATGATTGCATTACGCAATTCCCTGCGCCATCTGATGAGGAAAAAGGCAAAGTGGTCGAGGTAGTTGAAAAAGGATATACATTGAATGAAAAAGTCATCCGCTTTGCGAAAGTGGTGGTTGGAAATTAATAGATAATGGCGCAAAAAAGAGATTATTACGAGATTTTAGGAGTTTCAAAATCCGCATCGGAGGACGAAATCAAGAAAGCATACCGCAAAATGGCGGTCAAATACCACCCAGACAAGAATCCTGACAATAAGGAGGCCGAGGAGAAATTCAAGGAAGCAGCAGAGGCCTACGAAGTGTTAAGTAATTCCCAAAAGAAAGCACAATATGACCGATTCGGTCATGCTGGAATGGGTGGCGCTGCTGGCGGCGGTTTTGGTGGTGGCGGAATGAATATGGAAGATATCTTCTCACAGTTTGGAGATATTTTCGGTGGTGGCGATGATAGCCCATTCGGCAGCTTCTTCAACCAAGGTCGCGGGGGTGGAAGACGTCAACGCAGAGGAACAGATCTTCGTATCAAATTAAAGCTAAACTTAGAAGAGATCGCCAACGGCGTCGAAAAGAAAATCAAAGTAAAACGCCACGTAGCTTGTAAAACATGTTCTGGGAATGGCTCTAAAAACGGTACTGACCTAAAAACATGTGGCACTTGCCAAGGTTCGGGCCAAGTTCGTCAAGTACAACAAACAATGCTCGGCCAAATGGTCACTTCATCCACGTGTCCTCACTGTAGTGGAGAGGGTAAAACAGTAGGTTCAAAATGTGGAGATTGCTTCGGTGAGGGCCGCGTATTGGAAGAAGAAATCATCCCAATCAAAATCCCGGCTGGTGTTTCAAACGACATGCAATTGTCAATGTCTGGCAAAGGGAATGTTCCACCTCGTGGTGGAGTTGCCGGTGATTTGTTAATCGTCATTGAAGAAGAAGCACATGATCTATTGCACCGAGACGGAAATAATGTGATCTTCGATCTTTATGTAAACTTTGTAGATGCTGCCTTAGGAACTTCCGTTGAAGTACCTACTATCGGTGGAAAAGCAAAAATCACCTTAGATGCAGGAACTCAAAGCGGTAAAATTCTACGTTTAAAAGGTAAAGGGATTAAAGAATTAAACGGATACTCTATCGGAGATCAATTAGTTCACGTAAACATCTGGACTCCTAAACAAGTGAGCAAAGAGGAAACCGAACTACTTGAAAAACTGCGTGCCTCTCCTAACTTCGCACCACAACCTGGGAAAGCGGAGAAAGGGTTCTTTCACAAGGTGAGGGATATGTTTTCATAGAAAAGCGAAGCTTTTCAAAGCATAAAGAATAAAGCACAAAGAATAAAGTTTGTATCGCCTTCGGCGATGATTTTATGAAGTGTTTTGATTACTGAAACATAAAAAGAGCGGCAATTGCCGCTCTTTTTATTCCATCATTATTCTTTATGCTTTATACTCTATCCTTTACTGCTGCAACCGTTCCAACTGCTTATTAAACTTCGCATCCAATTCCTGGTATTTTGCAGGATTCACTTTGGATGCTTTCAAAGCAGAGACGACTAAATTCATTTCGTAGATCGCAATTTGAACATCACGTTCATGAGAATTGTAACGGCCATCTAAATAATAATCTAATAATTGATCGTCGCGATTCACGATTTTAGAGGCCATTTTTAGTGCAGATTTCGAATCACCTACTGCTATATATAATTCCACCATGGAAGCAGAGAATTGATCATAAGGAATAACTTTATCAGGCATTTTCTTGTCTAAATAATCTAAGACTTTTTTCGCCTTGGCGTATTTTCCCTCCCGAACTAACTGGTCTGCAAGTCTGTATACACTTAAACGAGCTGTTACAGATGGAATTCCTAAATAGAAATCTCCATGGTAATAGATTTTATCATCATTAAGACCTCGCCAATACATCTTTTTCATCAAGTTATTTGACATGATATCGGTATTCACATACCCATCAGTAGCGCCAGGAATCTTGAATGGCATTAAACGATACGCATAACCCTCTAATTGCATCGATTCTTTAAGACCAAGGTATTGGTCATTTGGCAAAGTAGACGCGAAATAAATAGGACGTTTCCAGCCAGATGTCGCATTGTTTGAGATGATCTCAAGCTGTATTAATTCCGCTTTAAAAATATTATGGGATGGTAATTTCCATCCTAATACTGGTGACATATAGGGAATGAATTGCTTAGGAAACCAGCTCGTTCTGGCTACCGCTGCTATATCCACCGGGATAACAACAGAATCTGTTGGGAGCGTATTGATAGTCTCCCCCAATTGAGTTTGCTCTTGAATAGATGGACTGTCTTTGTGTAATAAATCCAAATAATCAGGCAAAGACATCGCATTCAAGCCCTCTTTAGGGTTATATAAAATCTGGTCATTGATACCCTCCATTAACTGATCCTTAGTTAATTTGATAGGTAATGGTTGTGATTCATAAGTTTTACGCTTCATTTGATCAATGTACCAATCTGTTCCTAAAAGAGACAAATTACATACTCGAACATCTGTTCTGAAACCCTCTACTTCTTGAACATACCAAAGTGGGAATGTATCATTATCCCCTCCCGTAAATAAAATCGCATTTGGCGCACAAGAATTCAAGAGATTTTTGGCAAAATCAATCTGGTGGTAACGATCACTACGATCATGATCATCCCAGTTTTGTTGTGCTAAAATAGCTGGAGCAGTTAAACCTAAAATAGACACAAGAGCCCATTTCGCCTTATCTGCTTTCAGGATTTTCTGAACAACCTCCAAGATTTGCATCACCGCAAATCCTGCCCAAATAGACATAAAATAGAACGATCCTACGAAGATATAATCCCTCTCACGTGGTTCGGTTGGCGGTGAATTCAAGTAAACTGTTAAAGCCACCCCCGTTAAAACAAACATCAAAATCGTCACTAAGAGATCCTTATCATTCTTACGTAATAGGTAAAAGAATCCTAAAAGCACGAATATGATAGGTAGGAAAAAATAATTATTTCGTGCTTTATTATTGCGTAAAATGTCTGGCAATTTTGATGAATTCTCAAATGAATTAATGGCCCAAGCATCTTGTAAATCACTTTCTCGACCTACGAAGTTCCACAGTAAATAGCGCATGTACATATGCCCTAATTGATGTGTAAATAAGAATTCTAGGTTCTTGCCAAAGCTTGGCTTCTCCCCAGCTGGGATGTCTAACATCTCTTGGTATAACTTCACGTGATTCGCTTGATTCGAATAGACACGTGGCAATAACATCATTTGGGTCTTATCGTATTCATACACCGGCTTTTTTGTGTATTCTACGTATTTCCCGTCTTTCATCTTATATACCGGAGTTTCTGCTCCCTCTTTATAACCCGTCACCTCTGCTGTATAAACAGGGCCATAGATCAAAGATCGCTCACCATATTGCTCACGCTTCAAGTATTTCAAAAAGTTCAAAATATTGCTCGGATCATTCTCATTAATCGGGGTATTGTAGCCTGAACGAACTAAAGCAACGGTATAGGTTGAATAACCTATCAAAAGGAAAACGAAAGAGAATAAGGCTACATTGAGAACTTCCTTGCCTTTAGCATAAGAAAAACGAATCCCAAAAACGACAGCAGCTATCAATAAAATCAAGAAAACAATCGCTCCAGCACCATAAGCGAATCCTAAAGTATTGACAAAAAACAGTTCAAACTGAAAGGCTACACTGGGTAAACCAGGAATGATTCCCGCATTAATGATGCCTAAAATAAACAAGGCAACGAAGATCGAAATAACCCCACCTGTCAAGGTAGGCTTATCATAGCGTTTGAAATAATACAATAATCCCAAAGCCGGAAGCGTCACCAAATTCAATAAATGGACACCGATGGATAAACCTACTAAATAAGCAATAAACAAGATCCAGCGATTTGATTCTGCGCGATCTTCTACTAATTCCCACTTAAACGCCGCCCAAACCACAATGGCAGTAAAGAAAGATGACATCGCGTACACCTCCGCTTCGACAGCTGAAAACCAAAACGTATCTGAAAAAGTGTAAATCAATGAACCAACCACCCCAGAAGCTAATAAACCAAAACGTTCATTGGCATTCAAGTCTTCAAAGGACTTATTGATCACTTTGCGACCAATCATCACGATCGTCCAATGCAAGAATAAAATAGTCAAGGCACTACTCAAAACCGACATCATGTTCACCCAATAGGCTACTTTCGTCACATCGCCCAAGGCTAATAAAGAGAACATTCTCCCTAACAACAAGAACAACGGTGCTCCCGGAGGGTGAGGTACTTGTAACTTATAGGCACAAGCGATGAACTCTCCACAGTCCCAAAAAGAGGCCGTAGGTTCGACAGTCAATGTATAAGTAACCAAGGCAATGAAGAAAACTCCCCAGCCCGTCCAATTATTTATTTTTTTAAAACTCCACATAGGTCAGATTAATTAAACTGTTTTAAGAAACGTACGTCATTCTCTGTAAATAGACGTAAGTCTTTGATCTGGTATTTTAACATGGTAATACGTTCAATACCCATTCCAAAAGCAAAACCATTGTATTTCTTCGAGTCAATTCCCACATTTTCTAAGACATTGGGATCCACCATGCCGGCCCCTGCAATTTCTACCCAACCAGCTCCTTTGCAGACATTACAACCATCCCCTTTGCACAATAGACAGGTAATGTCCATTTCTGCACTCGGCTCAGTGAAGGGGAAATAAGATGGACGGAAACGGACTTTCGTATCTTTCCCAAACATTTCTTTGGCAAAATGATACAAAGTGTCTTTCAAGTCCTTAAAACTAACTTGTTCGTCCACATAAAGTCCCTCCACTTGATGGAAAAGGCAATGCGCACGAGCAGAAATAGCCTCATTACGATAAACACGCCCTGGCATAACCGAGCGAATCGGCGGCTTCTGGTGCTGCATCAACCGAATTTGCACATTAGACGTATGCGTACGCAATAAAACGTCGTCCTGAATTTCACCTGCCCCTTTTTCAATAAAAAAGGTATCCTGCATTTCGCGTGCCGGGTGATTTGCTGGAAAATTCAACGCAGTAAAATTATAAAAATCAGTTTCGATTTCCGGTCCATCCGAAACAGAGAATCCCATGCGATTAAATATCTCTAAAATGCGCGCTCTAACCTTAGTCAAAGGATGTAAACTACCTTGTGAAATCGGATTATATAGCGTTAAATCAGACGGAACTTCAAAGTCCGCCGCATTACCAGCAAAAGCTTCTTGAGCCTCTGCAAATTTAGCTTCCGCAGCATTCTTCAAGCCATTTAATGATTGACCTACTTCTCGGCGATTCTCAGCTGCCACATTTTTCAACTCATCAAATAGCGCAGCTAAACGACTTTTGCGACCGACAAATTGATTTCTAAAAGATTCTAATTCGCCCTCGTTTGAAATGACAAAAGAGTCAATTTCATCCTGAAGAGCCTTTATTTGTTCATTCATTTGTAAAATTATAAAATGCGAAAACCAAGAGTTGCCTGGTAATAACTAGGTTTTTGAGAATAATTAAATCCACTAGGAACAGACAACGTATTGTTTAATTCTGACATAGCTCCCTCATAACGCAGGTCTAAGGACAAATTCAGGATGTCAAAACCCACCCCTGCTTGGTATGAAAAATTCGAACGGTTAATAATTTCCTGGGACGTTCCAGAAAAATAGGATTTAACGGCAGCATCTGGACTCGTGGACGCACTAATCGCATAAGTGGCCACAGGACCAGCTAATACACGAATAGGACCTAATTTAAGGCCTACCAAAATAGGAACATCTAAAGATTTTTGAGAAAACCCTACCACACCTTGATTCGTTGTCAAGGAATTAAGCACGTCTACATTCACTTCTTTTGCTGAAAAATAGACCTCAGGCTGGATAAAAACCGTACGACCGATGCGAGCAAATGCCCCGAATTGATACCCTGATTTATTTTCTAAGTTTGTACTTAGGCTGGCTACTTTTACGGAAGAAAGATTAACACCTCCTTTAAGTCCAATTCTAAAATAATCAGCACGGGAGTGTTTTTGAGCTGTGGCAGAAGTAACGATTCCTACGAAAAGGACGATCATCCATCCTAAATTGAATGCTTTCATCATGGTTGTCATTATTTAACTTGTAAAATTATCCTTTTTCATCCGAAAAAAAAGAAAAAACCAAAATCAAAACGTATTTTTGACTACAAATCGTATAAACGTGGCTAAAGCTAAAACCTCCTTTTTTTGTCAATCCTGTGGACATTCTGCCCCTAAGTGGCTGGGCAAGTGTCCCTCTTGCGGAGAATGGAATACGTTCGTGGAGGAATTAGTGGAACAGGCGGTTCATCCGGCGGAAGTTTGGAAGACTAAAGGCAGTCCGAAATCAGCCGCGAAGCCTAAGTTATTAAATGAAGTAAGCTTCGAAAACTTACCTAAACTAACTTGCTCTGACCCTGAATTTAATCGGGTTTTAGGCGGAGGTATCGTTCCAGGATCACTCGTATTAATCGGTGGAGAACCAGGTATCGGAAAATCAACCCTTTTACTTCAAGTAGCACTTTCTTTAACCCAGACACGTGTTTTATACGTCACTGGGGAAGAATCGGAACAGCAAATTAAATTGAGAGCAGATCGTCTAGCGGCGAAATCAGACTCTTTATATATTCTAACAGAGACAAATACACAATCCATTTTTAGGCATTTAGTAGACCTAGAGCCTGAATTAATCATTGTGGATTCAATACAAACTTTGTTTTCTGATCAAATAGAATCTGGCCCTGGTTCCGTATCACAGATACGGGAATGTGCGCTGGAATTAATGCGCTTCGCGAAAGAAAGTGGCACGCCCATCTTCTTAGTAGGTCACATTACCAAGGAAGGTTCCATCGCCGGACCTAAAGTCCTAGAACACCTAGTGGATACTGTTTTGCAATTTGAAGGCGATCGCCACATGATCTACCGTATTTTACGCACGACAAAAAACCGGTTCGGTTCAACTTCCGAATTAGGTATCTATGAAATGCTAGGAAGTGGATTACGACCAGTGACGAATCCGTCAGAAATTTTGTTATCACAACGAGATGAACCCTCCTCAGGTATTGCCATTGGAACCTTAATGGAGGGGAATCGCCCACTATTAGTGGAAATTCAATCCTTGGTGAGCGCCTCATCTTATGGTAATGCCCAACGAACCGCTAACGGTTACGATGGAAAACGCTTAAGCATGTTGATCGCCGTTTTAGAGAAAAGAGGCGGCTATAAATTAGCGACCCAAGATGTATTCTTGAACATCACGGGCGGAATACGGGTAGATGATCCTGCACTTGATTTAGCGACTTGCCTATCCTTAGTCTCTTCATATGAGGATAAAATAATTGATTCCTCCATCTGTTTTGCAGCAGAGGTTGGACTTGGAGGGGAATTACGTTCTGTAACGCGAATCGATCAACGCATCGCAGAGGCAGAAAAACTAGGCTTTAAGGAAATCTGGATCAGCAAGTACAATTTGAAAGGACTAAATTATAAGCCCAATAAAATCAAAGTACAATCGGCAGCGACCCTATTGGATGTTATCTTGCACATTTGGCGTCAAAAATAGTCACCGGATATTCCACTTCTAAGAGATGTAATCCGTGAGCAGGAACGGCGCGACCGGCTTTGCAGCGGTCTTTTGAATCCAATATTTCTTGCAATTGCGTTTTATTCAAGCGCCCCTGCCCTACTTCAAGCAGCGTACCAACCACAGCGCGAACCATACCACGCAAGAAACGATTTCCTTGAATCGTAAAAATAAGTTCTTCTCCTCTCCGTGCCCAAGATGCCTGCATTATCGTGCATTCAAAGGTCGCAACTTCTGTTTTAACTTTGGAAAAACATTGGTAATCCGTGTGCTGAAAAAATAAGGACGCAGCCTGATTCATTGCTTCCACATCTAATTCAACACCGAAACGATAAGCATAGGCAGCATTAAAAGGACTTTTCGTAGGACTTATGCGGTATTCATAGGTACGTGACAATGCGGCGAAACGCGCGTGAAAATCATCAGCCACCTGGTAAATTCCTTGAATCGCTAAAGAATCAGGCAACATGCGGTTTAACCGAAATACCCAATTTTCTTTTACCTTTTTACCCTCAGGTAAATCGAAATGAGCAAACTGTTGGTGCGCATGCACCCCCGTGTCTGTGCGTGAACTACCCACAATTTCCAGGGTTTCCCCTAGCAGTAAACTTAATTTATCTTGCAAAACCGACTGAACTGTCGTTGCGTTGGGCTGAATTTGGTAGCCATGAAAAGAGCCGCCATCGTACGAAAAAGCGAGTAGATAGCGGCTCATTTTACTTATTTCATTAAAGCAGTTTCTAGTGCTGTATCAAATGATTGATATGCAGCAGCCACAGAGCTCAAAACAGCACCATCCGCCACCATATCCGATCCTTGAACAGATCCTAGCGCTGAGAATTTAACTCCATGTGCCTGTAAAGCAGACTCAAAGGCCGCTTTCTTCGCAACATCCACTGAAACGACCACACGGGATTGTGCTTCTCCGAACCAGAAAGCATCCTGACGAATCGCCTCATCTGAAGTCACATTGAATCCAAGTCCACGAGGGAAAGAAGATTCCGCTAATGTCACTAACAAACCTCCGTCAGATACATCGTGAGCTGATTCGATCAATTTATTGGTAATTAAAGCCGAAATCGCTTTTTGTACCTTTTGTTCTGTAGCCAAATCAAAATGTGGTGCAGGAGTTGCTTTGATACCTTTGTAAGAATATACATATTCTGAAGAAGCAATATCATTCACAGATTCACCCACTAAATAGATAACATCACCCTCTTTTTTGAAGTCTAATGTCATCTTATTCGCTGGATCCTCTAAAATACCTAACATACCAATGGTAGGCGTAGGGAATACAGGACCCTCGTCAGAAGACTGGTTATAGAAAGAAACGTTTCCACCGGTAACTGGCGTTTCAAATGCCTCACACGATTTTTTCATCCCCTTAATGGCACCCACAAATTGCCAGTAAACTTCTGGAACGTATGGATTACCAAAGTTCAAACAGTTCGTAATCGCCACCGGCACACCACCTGAACATACGATGTTACGAGCAGCTTCTGCTACTGCCATCGCACATCCCTCTTCCGGATCAGCGTTAACATAACGCGAATTGCAGTCTACGGTAATTACAATCGATTTTTGAGAACCGTGTACTTTCACAACAGCAGCATCCGAAGGTGCATTTGTATTGCGATTTGCACGGCCAATCGATGAATCATATTGTTGAGCTACCCACTTCTTAGAAGCGATGTTCGGGTGATTCATCATATAATTCAACGCCTTAGGCAATTCTTCCTTAGGCAAATCAGCTACTGAATCAATCTTAAATTTCTTAAATTCTTGAAAGTAAGCAGGCTCTTTGTACTCGCGGTGGTATACCGGAGCACCTCCACCTAATACTAAATCATCTGCAGGAACATCAGCCACTAAAACTCCGTCTTGATAGAATTCAAGGCGTTTAGTATCCGTCACGGTACCAATTTGCTCGCAATTTAAATCCCACTTATCAAAAATACGTTTCGCTTCGTGCTCACGACCTTTCTCCACGACGATTAACATTCGCTCTTGAGACTCAGATAACAAGATTTCAAATGGCTGCATGTTGGGTTGACGCGTAGGAACTTTGGAAAGATCAATAATCATTCCATGTTCTCCTTTCGCAGACATTTCTGAAGTCGAGCAAATAATACCCGCCGCACCCATATCCTGAATACCGATCACACAACCCGCTTCGATGATTTCCAAAGAAGCCTCTAACAATAATTTCTCCTGGAATGGATCCCCTACTTGAACCGCGGGTAATTTCTCCGACGACTTCGCCGTAATATCTTCTGATGCAAAACTTGCACCGCCAATTCCATCTTTACCCGTAGCAGACCCCACGATAAACACCGGATTGCCTACGCCATACGAGATGGCAGAGGCTTGAGTACCTACTTTTAAAATACCCGCTGAAAACGCATTAACTAGCGGATTTACATTATAACAATCATCGAATTGAACCTCACCACCCACGGTAGGGATTCCAAAGGCATTCCCATAATCTCCAATCCCTTTCACCACACCTTTCACTAACCACTTCGTTTTCGCTAAATCAATATTACCAAAACGTAAGGAATTCAATTGCGCAATCGGACGCGCACCCATCGTGAAAATATCACGGTTGATACCACCCACCCCTGTTGCCGCACCTTGGTAAGGCTCTAATGCAGACGGGTGATTGTGTGATTCAATCTTAAAAGCGCAACCTAAACCGTCTCCTAAATCAACCAAACCGGCATTTTCCTCACCCGCTTTTGCTAGCATACGTGGTGAGTCTTTAGGCAAAGTCTTCAACCAAACAATTGAATTCTTATAGCTACAATGCTCAGACCACATGACAGAGAAAATCGACAATTCAGTAAAATTAGGCTTGCGACCTAAAATCTCCTGAATGCGATCATACTCTTCGGGCAATAATCCTAATTTTTTGGCTGTTTCGACGGTGGGATGGGTTCCGATTGATTCCACTTAATTGAGTTTAAAATTGAAATACAAAGATAGGAAATCTTACGCATTGAGCATAAAAATTAAAGCATAAAGCATAGAGCACAAAGCATAAATTTGGAATAAAAAATGGCTGAAGCCCATTTTTTATAATAAGAGTAGGGAAAAAAAATTGTAACAACACATTTCTAAAGTCATTCGCGAAGCGAATACCTACTTTGTGCTTTGTGCTTTACTCTTTGTGCTTTAGATTTAAAGAAAGTCTGCGACTTTCTTTAAATCCCCCAATACTCCCGATCTTCCGGCACATCAACATCTCTAAATTTGTCGGAAAAGTGAATGATTTCGCAGAGCATCGGATTTTGGCGCCAAAATTTTCCCAAACCTTGATCCCCACTCCAAGCTTTAAATAAAGGCCTTAAGCTAGATGGAATAAGAACTGGGGGCGAATTGACCCCTTGAAATGAGGCCACTATCGCTCTTTCGGTATTCGCCAAAGAGATGATATTTTTCATGTGCGCATTCGTTAAGAAAGGTAAATCGCACAATAAGACTAAAACGTCTTTATTCTGATCTATCGCTCGAAGCCCCACTGCCAGCGATTCCCCCATTCCTTTGTCCCAATTTTCAACCAGGACATAAGATAAGGACATAAACTCTTTTTGTAAATTCTCAATGATGCAAATGGATTGTTCTACCTCAGCACCGAGACACACGACTACTTCTTTGCAAACGCTGAATGATAAGCGAATAGACCGCTCTAAAAGGCTTTGGCCTTGATAAACTAATACTTGTTTTGCTTCCCCTAAACGGGATGAGGCACCAGCTGCTAAAATTAACCCTGTCATTTGATCTATTGAATTTCACTAATTTAAATAAAAATAATTAAAGCTTAGGTGCTAATTTTAGGGAATGCTTCGAGAAAACGATATCCGATTTATTCAAGAGAACCTCCAAAAGGATCCGGTTGCGATTGCACTAGAAGCTGCAAAATACCCAGAATTGAACATCCCTGTCTTAGTGGGCCAAATAAAAGCTAGACAGAAACTCAAAGACAAAATGCCACAATGGGTGGCCAATGAAAGGGTTTTCTTCCCGCCTGTTTTGGCACTAGAACAATCCTCTTCAGAAGAGACGGCTTACTTTAAGGCCTCCTTAGTACAGGGGAAAGTCGTAGACTTAACTGGCGGGATGGGCCTAGATTCTTGGGCCTTTGCAAAAGCAGGTTGCGAAGTAGATTACATCGAAAGACAGGCGGATCTGGCAGAAATAACCGCCTTTAACCATACACAATTAAACGCAGGAAAGATCCAGCACCATACCGGAGATAGTATAGAATGGTTAATAAACCAGGCAGAAAACATTGATTTCATTTACATAGATCCCGCCAGACGAGATGGCTCAGGCAACAAAGTCATCCTTTTGCAGGATTGCGAGCCTAATGCGATTGAATTAGTTCCCTATGTCAATAAAAATACAAGTTTACTGATTAAAACGAGTCCATTACTTGATTTAGATAGAGCCGTTCAAGAATTACAAGGAGTGGAAAAAATTTATATTGTCTGCTTTAAAAATGAAGTCAAAGAATTACTGTTTCTTAAAACCACTCATTCCACAGAAGATCCGGAAATACAGGTGATTGAATTGAATGCAGAGAATCCGCACTTGTTTCGACAAAAAAAATCTATTGAATTAACTACCTCCATATCGCTTAGCGCCCCATTAAAGTACTTATATGAGCCTCATGCAGGCATATTAAAAGCTGGTTTCTTTAAGTCGATAGGCCATAATTTAGCGAAAATAGCGGCAAATACCCACCTGTACACCTCGGATGTGTTGGACACTCATTTTGCGGGTAGATCGTTTGAAATTTTGGCGGAGGGTTCATTAGATAAAAAATGGATACAAACTACTTTACCAGGAATGAAAGCGAATATATCTACCCGAAATTTTCCGTTGAACGCAGATGAAATTAGACATAAATTGAAAATCAAGGATGGAGGAGAATTTACCTTATTCGCCTTTCGAGATCAGTCAAATAAAAACAAGGTTGTCCTAGCTAAAAAAATCTTATAACTTTATTAAAAATTTCATCCTATGAAAAAGTTACTTATCCTATTCGTTCTTAGCTTATACGTATTCCAAAGTCATGCGCAAGTATTTACGGGCATGTCTGAAATAGACAAATCAAAAAAAGAGGGGGTTTATACTTTTGTAAATACGCAAGAGAAATTTGCTGCAGCCAGCTGGAAAGCTTATTTAAGCAAGTTTGGTAAGGTGACAGAAGGAAAAAATGGCAGCTTTTCGAGTAATGATTTAATGGTTCCTAGCATTTCAGAAAAACCCTTGCTAGTGGTTTCCAAGGTTTCAGAGGAAAATAAAAAAGTGAAATTATTTATCTCGATGGCGACGGGAAGTGACGAGTTTGTCCAAACGGGACACCCTAAATTAACCGAAGCTAGCACTTGGATTGAAGCGTTTTTAAAATTGGTGGATTTAGAAGAAGCGGTGAGAGTAGAAGAGAAAAAATTAGCTGAATTAATCAATGCTCAAGCTAAAATCAGCAAGCAAACAGAACGTCTAATTAGAGAAGTGGATTCAAATCAACGCCAAATCAATAATTTAGAGGAACGCTTGAAAGAAGCTAAGGTGGAGAAAGAAAAAATCTTAACCAATCAAGAGCAGAATAAATTAGACCAAAAGTCTAAAGAGGACGAAATTGCCGCACAAAAAGTAGCTGTTGAAGCAGCCAAACAAAAAATTAAATGAAAAAAGGAATAATCGCATTTTTGACGATTGTGTTTTTCTGCAATTTTGGTCGAGTAGAATATTCTGCTTTAAACCCTAAGGCAAAAACCATTCAATTGGATTCTACCGTTAAGTCAGCATCCGTCTCTACCTCTACGGTAGAGAAAACGGATACAGTGCAAACAGAACAAGATTCGGCAGACGCCACGGAAGAAAACTTGGGTTGGTCTACCTATTTAGTTTTAGGTATGAAAACAATAGTGGCGACATTGCTTAAGCTGTTGGTAGCCTAATATGCTATCCTACTCCATTTCCACCCCTATTCAAGCGCCCATTGGACACGTTAAAGAACTCTTTACCGCTGACTTATTGTTGCGATTATCACCTCCGTTTCCACGTGTTTCATTGAAACGCTTTGATGGATGCTTGAAAGACGACACTGTCATTCTAGAGATCAACTTAGTCTTCACGAAAGTAACTTGGAGCTCATTAATCACGGAAGATAAATCAACAGAGGATGAATGGTATTTTATTGATCAAGGTGTTAAAATGCCTTTTGGCCTACACTTCTGGCAACACAAACATCGAGTAAAGAGAACCTCCGACGGCGCATGTGAAATTATAGATGAAATTTCATTTGATACCCGCATCGCATTTTTGAATTACCTACTTTTCCCCTTTCTTTGGGGAATGATTTTCTATCGAAAACCATTTTATAAAAAATATTTATCCCTCGTCAACCCGCTATGAAATTAACCTTAACGAATAAAATTATCATTGGATTCATCTTAGGTCTAGTACTAGGCGAATTCTTTTTCCTCTATTTTTCCCCAGAAGTTAGTCATGATTTAGGGGCTAAAGTCCAAATCGTTTCGAAGATTTTCCTACGTCTTATCAAGATGATCGTGGGACCATTAGTATTCTGTACGCTAGTGGTGGGGATTGCCAAATTAGGGGATTTCAAAGCCGTAGGACGGATTGGGATTAAAACCATCGGTTATTTCTACTTCGCTACCATTCTTTCTTTAGTAACTGGCTTAGTGGTGGTAAACATTACCCAGCCGGGTAGCTTACAAAGCTGGCCTAAACCGGCAGCTGGTACAGAAACGGGTATCGATGCCTCCAAAGCCAAAACAATGGAAGATTTCATTTTACACATCTTCCCAGACTCCTTTTTTAAAGCGTTAGCCGAGAACGAAATTCTCCAAATTGTCATCTTCTCCTTATTTTTTGGGGTAGCCTTGGGTTCTATTGGAGAAGTAGGGAAACGCTTAATTCACGTTATAGAAAATCTAGCAGAAGTCATCTTTAAAATGGTGAATTACGTGATGGAAGTGGCTCCTTATGCCGTATTTGCCGCTATGACAACCGTGGTAGCAAACAAAGGGTTGAGCATTTTGATTAGCTACGGCTATTTAATGCTTTGCTTTATGGGAGGTCTTTTATTCTTTACAGTCATCGTTTTATGGGTTATCTGTCTAGTGAATGGCATCCCTTATTGGAAATTACTGAAGGAATTAAAAGAGGCTTTATTAATCTCCTTTTCTACGGCGAGTTCTGAAGCATCTTTTCCACAGACCATTGCCGCCTTGGAGAAATTCGGTTGTAGTAGACGAATCGTTGGCTTTGTGCTACCCTTAGGATATAGCTTTAATCTAGATGGTTCTATGCTTTATATGACATTTGCAACAGGTTTCATTGCGCAAGCCTATGGGGTTCATTTAAGTCTAGAACAACAAATTACGATGTTATTAACCCTAATGATTACGTCCAAAGGTATAGCAGGAGTTCCCCGCGCTTCCTTAGTCATCATTGCTGGCACATTAACGATGTTTAATTTACCAGCAGAGGGCATCGCACTTTTATTAGGAGTAGATCCTTTCTTAGATATGGGTAGAACGGTAACATCTGTTGCTGGAAATGGCGTTGCCACTTGTGTTGTTTCGAAATGGGAGGGAGAATTTAATCCGCCTTTGGCTGATTAAAAGTCATTTGAACAGCCTTTCTAGCCGGAATAATAGAGGCTAAGAAAGTAATGACAATGACCACTAAGGAGGTCATTAAAAAGTCAAACCATTCCATTTGGATAGGATAGGCATCAATCAAAGCGTTCGGGATTCCTAATGGGATAATTCCGAACGTTTGTTGTATCCAGCCTAACCCAAAACCAAGTCCCATTCCAACTAGGGCACCAGAAAAGCTGATAAACAAGCCTACGGATAGAAAAATGCGCAACAATTGCTGTTGTGTTATACCCATGGCTAATAAAGTTCTCAAATCCTTTCGCTTTTCAATCACTAAAAGCGAAAGTGCATAGAAAAGAGTAAATGAAGCGATACCCATAATAAAGGCCATCAGAATGAAGACAAAAAGCTTCTCAATTTTTATCGCGCGCAAAAGAATGGCATGCTGTTGATCTCTTGTTTGAACGTCAAATTTCGATCCAATCACCTGTTGAACTTCCTTTTGAATCTCTAATTCATTGGCTCCATCGGCTAACATTAACTCCATTTTGGACACGGATGTCGTATCCGATAAGGTTAAATCCCGCATCCACTGAAGTGGGACTAAAATCATTTGGTTATCAAAAGTTTGCTCTACTTGCAAGACACCTGATGGGAAAAATCCCTTTTGATTAGCGGCATCTACGTTAACTTGAAACTTGGCTAAGGCTTTTTGATTCGGATACCAAGCCTCAATGGGATGATACACATCTTCAAAATTCATTCCCATCGCCATAAATACACCAGCCCCGACTAATCCATACGGATGACCCTCGTATTCGACTAAATAATCCCCATCGACTACTTGATTCTGTAAACGCTTAGAAGCGATAAAGGAGGAATCAACCCCTTTCAAGGTGACCACAAGTTGTTTCCCATTATAGCGAATCAACGCTTGGTCTTCTAAAATAGGTTGCACGGATCGAACACCCGCTATAGCTGCAATTTGCTTAAGTTGACTAGTAGGTAGGGGAAACCGGGAATCAGATCGAGAAATGATCGTTAAATCCGGATCAAACGTTTTAAACAAACCCCTTTGGAAATCTTCTAACCCATTAAATACGGATAGAATGAGAACAAGAGCCATCACCTCTACCCCTACTCCTATCATCGAAATACGGGATATCAAGGTGATAAAACTCGCCTTAAATGGAGAAAAAAAATACCTTTTCGCAACAAATAAGGAAATACTCATGGTATTAATCTATTTCGTCTGCCACCCGATTAGGCACATCACCCTCAGCTGGAGGAATGACTAAACCCTCGAATAAAGCTTCAATTTTTGCCGCGTAAGCAGCGGTGTCATCTAAGAAGAAGACCAAGCTTGGAATGATACGAACTTGCTTGCGAATTCTGTTAGCCAAGGCATTACGAATAGCTTTATTTTGTAGCTCAATCTGATCCATCACGGCTTCACGATCGTCTATTAGTAAAAAACTTAAATAACAACGGGCCACTGAAAGGTCTGGACTGATTTTAACCTCCGTCACAGTCACCATTCCATTGCCAAAAAGCATTTTAAATTCTTTTTGAAAAATATCACTTAAATCTTTCTGTATTTGACGGCCAAATTTTTGCTGACGCTTCGTTTCCATTTTACCTTTCTTTTTGCTTTGCGTTTTTAACTCAAAAAACACGTACAAATTTCATAATAATAATTGGAAACACCGTAATTTAGAAGTTCGTTTAGCTAAATATGTTACAATTTATTAAATCCAACAGTCTTGTTGCCATGCTATTTTTCGTAGTGGTGGGTGGATTTTTGGCTTTTCTGCAAACTCAACAAGGTTTATCCTATTTTCCGTGGGAGATTAAAAATTACTTAATTGGCCAAAAACTAAACGAGGGCTTTCGTTTATACAAAGATATCCGAGATAATACAGGACCATTTGCGACCGGATTTTATCAATTACTTGATTTATTGGGCATATCGCTCGCCTCGAATCCCTACCTAGCCTTTGGTATTATTTGTTTACAGGCGTATATATTTCAAACGACTATTGTAAAATTTGATTTAATGCCTCAATTAGGCGGTCTTGCCTTTTGTATCTACATCATTCTATTTCACTTAACAAGAGAATTTTACGTTCCAGATCCAGCGCTTTTAGGACTCACCTTTCTATTATTGGCTTGGAAAGGAATCATTCAACAGCAGAAGACTCTTTTAGTGAATGACAGCGTATTTTTAGTAGGCATTTATTTAGCCGCGGCGACCTTACTTTTTCCGGCATATGTCTGGTTATTGCCCTGGGCTATACTCAGCTTACTATTCTATTCTGGTATCAGCATTCGCCAACTCATTTTAGTGATTATTGGCTACTTATTTGTATTAGCTATCACCAGTTTAGTATTTTCATTTCGTGGAAATCTCGCCTATTTATGGCAAGTTTACCGCAACTCAGCTTTCGAATTTCAGCTGATTTCTTGGAACGAATCCAAACGGGTTTTACTCAGTTTTGCACCGGCTATTTGTATAGGGGTTTGGGGATTATATAAAGTAGTAGGTAATCCGAAAATCAGAGCTCATGCCCAAAAAGCGCAACAAACAACTATCATTTGGTTCTTTTTTAGCTTTATCGCAATTGCTAACTTCCCCTCTTACCACCGAATCAATTTCGTGTTGTTATTGCCACCATTGGCTTATTTCGGATTAAATCTATTTTACTTAATCAAAAAGAACTGGCAAAAAGAGCTCGTAATGGTGGGATTATTACTCGCCGTATTTTTTACGTCAAAACAAGATTCTTCTGTTGAAAATCAACCTGTCTCACACCTGCCTATTCAGGGAAAGAGTTTGCTTGTATTAGGCCCAGAAATTCAAGAATACTTACATAATAAAATGGCCGGCCCTTTTGTCAATTGGGAATTAGCAAAGCCTCTACTAAACGAATTGAATAGCTATAAAAATGTAATTATTGTCCAGGAGTACTTTGACAAAGATCAACCTGTCTATATCTACGATTCAGCTGGATATTTTTCCAAATTAGAAAAACACCTCCCAGCTATCACGCAACAATACGAGTTAGTAAGTCCAAAATTGTACAAAAAGAAATAGCTTAGCAGCAAGAAATTTTGTTCACCCGCCCTTGGTGACGACCACCCTCAAAGGGCGTTTCTAGAAACACCTGTAAACAAGCTTTTGCTTCTTCTAAGGAGATAAATCGGACTGGAAGACATAACACGTTCGCATCATTGTGTTGACGAACTAAAGCAGCGACCTCCGTATTCCAAGCTAAACCAGCTCGAATACCTTGGTGTTTATTGGCTGTTATAGCTACACCATTTGCGCTTCCACACAATAATAAACCAAAACTCACCTCCCCTTTTTCTACCGCATCAGCCACAGGATGGGCAAAATCTGGATAGTCCACAGAATCAGCAGAATAGGTACCGCAATCTTTTACCGAGATGCCTTGGGCCTCTAAAAAAGCGATCAAATCATTCTTGTAATCAAAACCAGCGTGGTCACCGCCTACTGCGAAACTTAAAGGAGCATTCATGAAATTATGATTTATTTTTTTGCAAAGGTAAAAGGATTAGTCCTACATTTAGGAAACAATTAGTAAAAATATGACGGAGAATAACTGGAAAGAGGAAGAAGAGAAAATCAAACAAGCTTTTGGTGACAAAACCTGGGCTCAGATTAAATCAGAAGAGTCTTGGCGTATTTTCAAGATTATGAGTGAGTTTGTAGAGGGTATCGATAAATTATCCAAGATCGGGCCCTGCGTTTCCATTTTTGGATCTGCTCGAACTAGCCCAGAAAGCCCCTATTACAAGATAGCAGAAGAGATTGCCGCTAAATTAGTACGACACGGCTATGGTGTCATCACCGGTGGTGGACCGGGAATCATGGAAGCTGGAAATAAGGGAGCTGCCAGTGAAAGAGGCAGAAGCGTGGGTTTAAACATAGAATTACCTTTCGAACAAACCCCTAATCCTTATATTGATTCCGATAAGAATATCAATTTCGACTTCTTTTTCGTGCGCAAAGTGATGTTCGTGAAATATTCTCAAGGATTTATTATTATGCCGGGGGGATTCGGAACGTTGGATGAGATGTTTGAATCTTTGACCCTAATCCAAACCCACAAAATAGGGCGTTTCCCAGTAGTTTTAGTAGGAAAAGAGTATTGGGGTGGTTTAATCGACTGGATGAAAAAGACGATGGTCACCGCAGGAAATATCCATGAGGAAGATTTGGAACTATTTGCTTTAGTAGACACCCCCACAGAGGCCGTACGCGTAATAGACGACTTCTATGCGAAGTATTTACTGAAACCGAATTTCTAGTTTTTAGCGAAAAAGTTATTGATATCGGCCAAAGACAGAGCGTTCAAAGTCAATTCTTTCAACAAACCTCCCTTACGCCCCACTTTGACCCCCCATTCCATATCCTGTAATCCGGCTATGGCGTGGGCATCTGGATTGATAGAGACAAAAACCCCTTTATCCATGGCTTCGTAGATGTGACGCCAATCTAAATCTAATCGATACGGACTCGCATTTAATTCGATGCTCACCCCATTCGCCTTACAAGCGTCTAAGATCTTGGACATCTGTAAAGGAAAACCTGGTCTTGCCAGCAACAATCGGCCCGTAGGATGGCCTAAAATAGACGTATAGGGATTTTCAATCGCTTTGATCACCCTCGGCATCGCCTTTTCTAGATCCATCGTTAAGCCAGCGTGTACGGAGGCCACCACATAGTCAAACGAGGCTAAAACCGAGGAATCGTAATCTAAACTCCCATCGGGCAAGATGTCCGATTCAATTCCTTTTAAGATCTGAAAATCGGACCACTGCGTATTCAATTGATCTATTTCTTCGTGCTGACGTTGCACATCCTCCTCTTTCAAACCACCTGCATAGGCCGCATACTTGGAGTGATCTGCAATCCCGAAATAACTTAGTCCTAAATCGCGGCAGGCTTCAGACATTTCAGTCAAGGTGTTTTTTCCATCGGAATAGGTCGAGTGATTATGCAAACAACCGCGCAAATCGGCGTGTTGAATTAACGCCTTATCACCGTGTTTTGCGTGCCAATCAAACTCCTGTAAACCCTCCCGCATTTCAGAAACGATATACGGCAAAGTTTGAGATGTGTAGATTTCTGATTCTTCTTTCAACTCTTTTCCCTCAAATCGTTCATAAAAGTGAACTTGAGCCAAGTGCTCCGGCGAAGCTGATAGGGCAAATAATTTTGTCACCCATTCTCCAGCAGAAGCAAAGTGAATTTCGATGGGAATCAAATGACCCTTTGCGAATCCTCTCCAAGTAAAAGGAGATGATTCTTTCAGATCTTCTTCTAACCTATCCACTGATTGCAGCAGCCCTGAAGCTCCAAATAAATCATCCGTTTCCACTAAAAATACAAGTGAGTTAATTACTTCACAATTTCGGCGTAATTCCCCTGCAATGGATACTTTAGAGAAAAAAGCCATGAGTTCTTGTGCGATTTCATCCGCTAAATCTTGCGCTTTATTAATACGCAATTTGCTAGAATTTGATTTAATAAAATGAATATTCAAGGTAACGCTTTCCACCACAGCCCCACCAAAACCTTTTAAATTAGCTAACCGTCCATCTTCGCAGGCTGCTAACAAATCATCAATTTCAGTTATTTGCAATTCTTGCCAAATGGTACGCACTTTTTTAGGACCTAAACCCTTTATCTTCAATAAGGTCAGTAAACCAGGAGGTGTTTGTTCAATTATTTGTTCTAAATCAGGACAAGTTCCTGAAGCAGCGATATCTTGGACAATTTGAACAACCACTTTACCTACACCCGGAATCGCTAACAATTCCGACTCAGGCAGGGCGGAAATTAAACCCGGAAATTTATCGAGGCCACGCGCAGCAAAGGCTAGATTTTTACTCTTAAATTCATTTACGCCATGCAAGTCCCACAGTTTCACCAACAGCTCAAGCGCATCTACAATTTGATCATTATCCATATACAAATATAAACTAAAATAAAGTGGCTCCCTCTTTCGCTAACAACCATTCCTTACGCCATAATCCACCGCTATACCCGACCAATTTACCCGTTGAACCGATAACCCGGTGACAAGGGTTGAAAAGTAAAATCGGATTTTGTCCATTCGCATTTCCAACTGCCTGGGCGGCTTTGGGTATTTCTAAGCGTTTTGCAATCTCAGCATACGTAACAGTAGAACCAGTGGGAATTTCTCTCAACGCTTCCCATACTCGCTGCTGGAAAGGTGTTCCAATCGCAGGATCCATAGGAAAATAGGCTAAATCACCTGTGTCAAAATAGACCTGCAAAATCCCCTTTATTTCCTGTACTTCAGTCGGATGTAAAATTAAGTCATTGGAAACCTCATCAACAAATGAACAAGATAGCAATCCTTGATCTGACAAAAGAAGATGTAGATTCCCGATAGGGCTTATAAAATAAAAAGAGGAGACAGACATATTCTTTAATATCAGACAAAAAATGGTAAATTTCCAATAATTAAGAGGGTATTTTTGGAAATTTTGAAAATTACTAAAGTTTTGGAAAATCAAAACAGAAATAAAATTCTAAATTAAGATCATATCAAGCATTTTAAATCACAATACCATGAATTTCTCCTTTAACAACTACGAAACTGGCGGTTTTTTCGATGAAATGTTCGAGGCCGATGGACGTGTTCGGGCAGGATATGACCATTTCAAGGAACGGGTAGAACAGCTTTCTCAAGAAGAGTTCTTAAGCCGCCAACAATCCGCAGAAAGAGCCTTAATGGCGATGGGGATCACGTTTAATGTCTATGCGGAAAATGAAGGTACTGAACGCATCATGCCCGTAGATATTATTCCTAGAATAGTCGAAGCGAAAGAATGGGAAAAGATCGAAAAAGGGTTAATTCAACGCATAACCGCATTAAATCTTTTTCTAAATGATATATACTCTGATCAAAAAATCATCAAAGACGGTATCATTCCGGCAGAAGTGATTAATTCCTCTAAAGACTTTTTAAAAGCTTGCATTGGAATCAAACCTGCCAAAAACATCTATATACACATCACAGGTACAGATTTAATTCGAGGTAGCGATGGGGAATACATGATTTTGGAGGATAATTTACGCTGCCCATCAGGCGTATCCTATATGATGGAAAACCGGGAACTATTAAAGCAAACATTTCCCGAAGTAGTTGCAAAAACACGCATTAGACCCATTTCTGATTACCCTAATAAGTTATTGGAAATGTTGCGATTCATTAGTGATCGACCAGAACCAACGGTAGTCGTTTTAACCCCAGGAATCTATAATTCCGCCTATTTTGAGCATTCTTATTTAGCTCAACAAATGGGTGTGGAATTAGTGGATGCACGTGATTTAGTCGTTCATGAGGGCTATGTCAAAATGCGCACGACCAAAGGTTTCCAAATCGTCGATGTCATTTACCGACGCATCGATGACACTTTTCTAGACCCTACCGTCTTTAATCCGGATTCGATGATAGGTATACCAGGTATTTTTGACGTGTATAAAAATGGTAAAGTAGCCATTGCAAACGCCCCTGGCACTGG
This sequence comes from Aquirufa esocilacus, assembly GCF_042715595.1. Classification (NCBI taxonomy): domain Bacteria; kingdom Pseudomonadati; phylum Bacteroidota; class Cytophagia; order Cytophagales; family Flectobacillaceae; genus Aquirufa; species Aquirufa esocilacus. Next base: position 1,106,978 of record NZ_JBBKXX010000001.1, read on the forward strand.
AGTGGCAGATGATAAAGTAATTTACGCCTATGTGCCGCGCATCATTAAATACTATTTAAAGGAGGAGCCAATTATCCAAAATGTCAAAACCTATATTTGTTCAGAGGAAGACGATCGCAATTATGTCTTAGCCAATATCGAAAAATTAGTGGTTAAAGAAGCTAACGAAGCGGGTGGTTATGGCATGCTAATCGGCCCAAAATCTACCAAAGAGGAACAAGAAAAGTTTAAAGCTTTAATTCTAAGCAATCCCAGAAATTACATTGCACAGCCTACCATATCCTTATCCCGCGTTCCTTGTCTGATCGATGACCATGCAGAAGGCCGACACGTGGATTTACGCCCTTACATTTTATATGGTGACGGAGTGAATGTTATGCCGGGTGGATTAACACGCGTTGCATTGAGAAAAGATTCATTAGTGGTTAATTCCTCGCAGGGAGGTGGTTCGAAGGATACGTGGGTTATGTATTAGGTCTTCGGGTTCTGAATCGTCGACAGGTCAAATGATTCAGAACCCGAAAACCTACTACATGTCTGGAAAAATTAAGAATCAAATAATTTTGCCGCTGAATAATCAATACATATCAGGGGAATGGAGAGTATTTGAGAGTAGACACGGAATACTGACCACAGAAAACTAGCTATTAATTACTACTTGAATAAACTCATAATGCCGGCTGTGTCATAGGCTAACCACTCCTGCACAATTTTCCCATTTTTTAGCTGGTCCACTGCACTTATAACCACTTTTATAGATTTGTCACCCTTAGTTAATACAGCATATTGGTAGGATATCACGTAATTGTTTGCTTCATTCATATTTTTGTTCTTGTGCACGTATTCCCAGATAGGAGCTACTTTTTCAAATTTTACAGAAATTCCATTCGCTTTTAAAACCTTGAGAAAAGCCACATTCTGAGTTAAATTCTTTTCCTCAAGATTATCGTGAAATTTCACCTCAGGTGCATAAAAAGATTTGTAAGTAACGGTATCCAACGCTTCTAAGGCTTTAATAGAATTTAAAACCAATTTTGTGTTTGGCGATTTCTCCAAGTTATACCCTGAATTAAAACCGGTTTCGGCATTACCCTCATTTGAAACGGATTGACCAGATGCAAATGCTGAAATGGTCAAAAATACAAAGACTAATTTTTTCATTTGAATAAAGATTTTATGTTTAACAATGACGCAATTTGGAAAGAGGAAAGAAAAGGAAGGTTCGAAAATGATTCATTTATGTTCCACTTTGCGAGGATGGAACAAAACGAATTACTATTTTTTTATTTATCTTGAATTTGAATCGACAAAAACGTTTTCATTATGGGTATTATATTTCCCTTATTTGGCATATTTACCTCTTTTTTGCTAATCTATTACTTAAGTTCATTAAATAGATCTAATGCTTTTTTAGCTCTATTTTTCTTGTGCTGTAATTTGGTGGTTCTTGTTTATTATGGGTTACATTATACCCAAAATTTATTCTGGGAAGGTATTTGTTTTGTCCATTTCTTACCTCTCTCCTATTTATTAGGTCCATTTTTATTTTTTTACGTAAAAACGCTTGTAACAGATCAGCGGAAACTAGAAAAATTTGATTTTATTCACCTAATTCCTGCTGCATTTATTGCTATTAATTGCCTGCCTTTTACCACTTTACCTTTTGAGCAAAAAGCTAAAATCGCCCACGAAATCATTAATATAACGGAGAGATATACCCTAGATTTCCAATTTGTTTCCTTTGAATTTATTCTGGTATCTAGATCATTACATTTACTTGCCTATTGCCTTTTCTCCCTAATCTATTTTACAGTTCATTCCCAACGAACAAAGACTAAATTTGGTCAGTTGTCAACAAATCACGGGATTTTAAAAAGATGGATCTATTTACTTTGTGCTATTCAATTCGTCATATCAAGCAATAGTGTCTTACATATGTTAACAGTAGTGGGTATTTATTTTGATTTTCAAAGCGATGCCTACACACAAATTTTCACTTCGAAACAACACTATTTTGCTGTGGCCGGAGGAGGCTTTTTTCTTCAAAATTTATTCTTGTTTTTATTTCCAAAAATTCTCTACGGCAACATATCATTTATTCCAGACAAAGTCAGAGGTAACTTAATACGTGACCTTAAATATAGTCTTCCGAAAAAAAGAAATTTTGTAGAAACCAACCTTGAATTCAAGGAGGAAATAGCCATCTATTTGCTTTCGCTCCCTTTTACAAAAAAGGAATTTTCTATAGCACAAATGTCCTTTGATTTAAAAATTCCTGAAAGAACACTATCGCTTTATTTTAACACGTCACTTGGTTTATCATTTAGTGAATGGAGAAAAAAAATACGCATTGACTATGCGATTGTCATGATCGATTCAGGAGATTCTAAAAAAATCACCATTGAAGCTATCTCTTCTAATGCCGGTTTTGCCTCTAGGTCAAAATTCATTGATGCCTTTAAGGAACAGATGGGTATAACTCCATCTGCCTACATTAAATCGTTGGAAAAATAGTACGGACTTTAGCGGTTTAGTAGCTCCCAAGTATTGGCTACTCTTGATTACGTAGTATATCTTCTAAAGTCTCTCTCTTCCGAATCACCCGCGCAACACCACCATCCACCAATACCTCAGCAGGTAAGAAACGCGAGTTATAATGCGAGGCCATCGTGAATCCATAAGCACCTGCATTCGCGAGAGCAATAATATCGCCCTCTTGGACTTCGTTTAAAAGTCGTTCGTTTTGTTTGCCTGTGAAGTCAAAGGAGAATGTATCCGTTTCACAGATATAACCAGTCACGCGATACTCTTCTTGCTTCGAGGAATCTTGATTCGAAGCATTAAAAATATAGTGATACGAACCATACATCATGGGACGAATCAAATGATTCAATCCCGAGTTAATTCCTACAAAAGTTTTGACCGGATCGCGTTTAACCACATTCGTTTCAGTCAAGAATGTGCCTGATTCACTCACTAAAAATTTACCAGGTTCTACCCAAAGGCGTAGTTCACGACCGTATTTTTCACAAAAGGCGCGAAAGGCGTTGCTCATAATTTGGCCTACTTCTTGCATATTCACTCCTGGATCCTCTGGAGAATAAGGTACTTTGAAACCTCCTCCCAAATCGATAATTTGTAAATCTTTGAAGTCATAAGCAAAGTCAAAAAGGGCTGATGCCGCTTGCTCGAACGTCTTTCCGTCTTTGATATCTGAACCAGTGTGTTGATGTAAACCGATCACATTGATTTTGTATTGCTCAACAATAGCTAGAATTTCAGCTTTTTGATGGATTGAAATCCCAAACTTGGACTCCGGATGGGCCGTCATAATCTTTTCATTTCCCCCACCAAAAACATGTGGTTTAATGCGAATCAAACAAGGCTGCGAGGAACCGTAGGTCTGTCCAAACCTTTCTAAAACGGATAGATTATCTAGGTTGACAATTGCCCCTTGGGAAACGGCATATTCGATCTCAGAAAAATGAACTCCCGATGGCGTAAATGTAATGTTTGAGCCAGTGTATCCCGCGATTAAACCTAACTCCAATTCTTGAGGAGAAACGACATCCATATCTACTCCATTCTCCCGCATTAAGCGCAAGATCGACAAATTCGTATTTGCCTTAGCGGCATATTTAATCGTCAAATCAATTCCCTCAAAAGCGGCTCTTAAAACCGAGATTTTTTCCCTAATTTTGTCAGCATCGTATACATAAAGTGGTGTACCAAATTCTTTGGCCAAATCTGTTAAAGGAATGTTCTGAATAGAATAATATGCCATAGGGTAAATTGTAAGCCACAAAGATACTAATCTAACAAACATGAAAAGAATATTTATCACCTTATTCCTACTGTCCCCGCTTTTAGTGCTGGCACAAATCAAGAGTGGTCCCATGTTAGGCTATTCTGAAATGAAAGAGGTATTGGTTTGGGTTCAGACGGAGAAACCAGCGGATGTTAGTATTCAATATTGGGAAAAAGGCGATAAAACGGTTCATAAAACAGACCCTGTTCATACAGAAAAGACCACAGCCTACATCGCTCGAATCATTGCTGACGAAGTTACAATGGGCAAAAAATACGAATACGAGGTACTGGTGAATGGTAAAAAAATGGCTTTTGATTATGCACTAGAATTTCAAACACAAGACCTTTGGCAATACCGTCATGATCCTCCAGCATTTTCTTTCATTTTCGGAACTTGTAACTATGTAAATGAAGAAGCAACTGATCGACCAGGTCGAGGATATGGTGGTGCAGACGAAGTGTACGCAGCTATGCACGCTAAGAAACCAGATTTCATGCTGTGGGGTGGAGATAATTTTTATTACCGCGAACCAGATTACACCAGAACGGGGATGATACACCGCAATGACCATGCGCGTGCCGTAAAATCTATGCAGCCTTTATTAGCAAATGTGCACCACTTTGCCATTTGGGATGACCATGATTATGGACCGAATGATGCAGATCGTTCTTTTCCTTTGAAACATACCTCTCTAGAGATGTTTAAAATGTATTGGGGTAATCCGAATTTTGCTTTCCCGAATGAAGGAATTACCGGAAAATTCCAGTGGGCCGATGTCGAGTTCTTTCTAATGGATGATCGGTGGAACAAGGCTCCAAACGAATTGAATGACCCGAATAAAGATTACTGGGGCGCGAAACAAATGACTTGGTTATTAGATCAATTGTCCACTTCTAGGGCTAGTTTTAAAATAATCGTCAATGGTGGCCAGGTGGTTAGCCCAGCCAAAGTATTCGAAAACATGGCGAATTATGAGTCCGAAAGAACGTTTTTATTGAAAGAATTAAAGAATCGAAAAATTTCTGGTGTTCTCTTTTTCACAGGCGATCGCCATATCTCTGATTTGAACAAATTAGAGCGCGAAGGCACGTATCCATTATATGATTTGACGGTTTCTCCCATGACGGCAGGAAAGGCTGATGCGGTAAAGCTAGATTATAACGAGACTTTAGTGCCTGGAACGTTGGTACAGGAAAGAGCATTCTCTAAAATTGAGGTAACTGGACCTTTAAAGGACCGTACATTAACCATTACTCTTTTTAATGTAAAAGGCGAGGTTATTTGGACGAAAGAGCTTAAATCCACACAACTAAAATAACCCATGGAAGTAGTATTAAACCGCTTAGATCAAGATTTTCATTTCGAGGCCAAAGGCTCCTCTCCCATTCCGGTACATATCGATGCAGCGGAGGGAATTGGAGGTCATAATGCCGGTGCTCGTCCCATGGAGCTCCTTTTAATGGGCCTAGGAGGCTGCACTGCAATAGATGTCATTCTCATCTTGAAGAAGCAGCGTCAAATCGTAGACGACTTTCAAATTCGGGTTCAAGGGGATCGCGAGAAGATAGAGGGTACAGAGAAAACACCTTTCCGTCAAATCAACATCCAATTTGAATTAAAAGGCCAAATTGACGGCAGCAAAGCCCTTAAAGCAATCCAAATGTCCATGGACAAATACTGTTCCGCCACCGCTCAATTAGAGCCTAGCTCAACCATTACTCATACCTTAGTTTTAAACGGGGAAAAATTCGACGCATAACATGCAAGCATACTTAGATTTATTAAACCACATCAAGGAAAAAGGCACATTCAAATCTGATCGCACAGGAACGGGAACAACGAGTGTTTTCGGCTACCAAATGCGCTTCAACCTAGAAGATGGCTTCCCTTTAGTCACGACAAAGAAAACCCACTTAAAATCAATCATTCATGAACTATTGTGGTTTTTGAAAGGCGAGACAAATATTGGCTATTTAACAGAAAATAGCGTTCGCATTTGGGATGAATGGGCAGACGAGAACGGCGACCTAGGTCCAGTGTATGGAAAACAATGGAGGAGCTGGGAAGGTGCAAATGGTGTGGTCATTGACCAAATCAAAGAAGCTGTTGAAACATTGAAAAAGAATCCAGATTCTCGTCGAATTATCGTGAGTGCTTGGAATGTAGCAGACTTGCCTAAAATGGCCCTAATGCCCTGCCATGCTTTCTTCCAGTTCTATGTAGCAGATGGCAAGCTATCTTGTCAACTATACCAACGTTCAGCGGATGTATTCTTAGGGGTTCCTTTCAACATCGCCTCTTATGCCTTGTTAACCATGATGATCGCCCAAGTTTGCGATCTAGGCTTAGGTGATTTTATTTGGACTGGTGGCGACACCCATTTATACAGCAATCACATGGAACAAGTGGAATTACAATTATCCCGAACTCCACGTGCATTGCCAACGATGAAAATCAATCCGAATGTAAAAGATATCTTAGATTTCAAATTCGAAGACTTCACCTTAGAGGGATATGATCCATATCCAGGAATTAAGGCGCCGGTGGCGGTCTAATTAGATTATAGAGGAGAGATTATAGAGTATAGAGTATAGATGTAAAGCATAGAGCAAAAAGCACAAAGAATAAAGTTCGAATCCCCATCGGGCATGAATTCAGAAATGAATTTTTCACCATACATATTAAAAAAGGGAGCTTCGCTCCCTTTTTTAATGCCACCTTTATTCTTTAAGCTTTGTGCTTTAAATCTATACTCTCTTATCTACTCTCTATAATCTTTACTCTATTATTTCTAATCTCAACTACTCCCGTTCCTGCACATCCTCAAGTATCCGACAATCCATATACTCCTCATCAATAAAGATAAATACATCATCTTTCGCTTTCATAAACCACTTTTCGATAGCGTTGTTCTTTTTACGAGACAGTGTAATCTGAGATAGCTTTTGATAATCATCTTTCAGATTCGCAAAATGTGGCGGGTGCTTCGCTTTGAAAAACAAAATACGCACGGCAGATCTACCATCATCTGTACGGAAAGGAATGGGAGCTGAAATAGTTCCCACTTTCATTGAATCTAGAGCAAAGAAAAGAGCTGGATCCATCGTGCCGTCATAGGCAAGACGATTCGCCCCACTGGTTGCATCCATAATAACACCACCGGCATCTTGTGTAGCTTTATCTTCTGAGAATTCTTTTGCCGCTTTTTCAAAAGTAGTTGAATCACGTTGAACCAGTACCCGAATACTATCCAAAAACTTCGTAGGCTCAGTCAAATCTAATTTTTGGTAATCAGGTCTTAATAAGATATGACGAGCATGGTATTCTTGACCACGGATCTCCAGTAATTGAATTAAGTGAAATCCAAATTCCGACTCAACAACATCTGACATTTGATTCGGTTTTAAACGTAAAGCCGCTGCTTCGAATGGGGCAACCATGGCGCCACGTTTAGCAAAACCTAAATCCCCTCCTCTTTTACCAGAACCTAAATCTTCTGAATGTACCTTAGCTAAATCTTCAAAACTCTCCCCTTTATCCACTCGGCGACGAAAATCTAATAACTTAGCATATAATTCTTCTTTCTGATTTTTATTCGGTTTTGCGATGCGAATGATATGACTAATTTCTACTTCTGCAGGCAAATAAGGTAAAGAGTCGCGTGGAATTTCATTATAAAAGGCCGCTACTTCTTTAGGGGTGATTTTTACATCATCCGTAATTTTATCTTGCATTTTGCGGCCAGTCAACTGTTCTTTCAATGATGATCGCAAATCTTCTTTAAGGGTAGCAATTGACTTACCGTACGCCTCAACGATGTTCTTAGCGGAGCCATACTGGCCCTCCATCTGTTCCATTCGGCTATTCAATTCAGCTTCAATGCGCTTATCCTCTACGATAACGGAGTCAATTTCAGCTTTGGCCAACATCAACTTATTGACTACTAAACCCTCCAAAATTTGGCAACGATTAGGCGTATTAGCCTGACCACTGGTGATATATTGCTGGTATTGATTCTCTACTTCTGATTTTAAAATAAAGTAATTATCAACCTTAACAATAATGCGATCTAACACATTTTTATTGCCAACCTCTTGCGAGTATGCGGATAAACTCCCTACAAGTAAACACAAACCTAAAACCCAACGAGTCAATTTCATAAATTTAATTTTTCAGTATTTTTTCTAATTCGGCATCATTCACTAGCACGGGATATTGTTGCCTTAATTTAACAACCCATTCTTTTTCTAATTGTTCTTGATAGCCTCTAATCACTAATCCACGCGCTTCTTCAAAACTACGTAAACGCTCTGGCTCTATTTTCTTGACCTCTACAACGGCAAATTTACCCGTTGTTTCCCATGCTTTAGTTCCAGCAGTCCAATCGATGGCATCAATGATAGGAGAATCCCCTTTCTTAAAATACCCCTCTTTAACTTCAACACTTTTGGGCTTTAAGGCATTAAACCTTTTGACTAAATCCCCTGTGCTGGTCGATAAAAAACGGAATGAAACACGTGCGTTTTTTTCTTTAACAGTTTTAGACACAGGTTTTAAACTTGCTTCATCTTTCTGAATAATGCGATTCACAGCGATACCTCTAAGCTTGAGATAATTTACCACCTGTGCTGATCTAATTTCGGATAAACTATCTGACTCAGATGCATCTCTGTGCCCAGCAATCTCAATTTGATATTCAGGATTTTTAGCCAGGGTTGCGTAAATTTCATCCAAAATCTGCCCCGATGGCTCCTTGTAGACAATTCCACCTAAGTTAAAAATTAAATCTGCCACTTTCTTATTCATGGCAAAAGTAGTCTGTTTTAGTTGATCTAATACGTCCGTTAGGGTTTTCTTAGAATCAGCGACAATCAGTTTCGCTTCGATTCGAGCAGGTTGAATAAAAGAGGCACGATGTTGTACATAATAGTTACTTTGACCAAGCGAGTCTAAGGACTTACTTATAATCTCTCGATCGATCATTTTACTATACAAACTACCTGTATAAAATTCTGCCATTTGCTCTTTAAAGGCTGGATATTTATTTTCTAAATGCTCCTCCTCTGCTTGCAATGTTTCTTTTTCAATACATTCATCTAGGTATTTTTGCTCTGATTTAGCTGGCAAATAACCTAAGGCTTTTATACTCTTTCTTTTTTGGGATTGAACAAAAGTATAATAATCACCTACCGTAAATGACTTATCTAGAATGGTAAACAAAGGTTCTTTTAAGAAAGGCTCCTCTCCTGTTCTTTCCACACTCATTCGCTCAAAAGCAGCTTTTTTCGTAGCCTCCTGGATAGAAACCTTGTTCTCAACTCGAACACGTTTCATAAAAGCATTTTTAATCAACTCTTTTCTATCCGGATCCGTTAATACTTTTTGCTTGATGAACTCAGACATGTCCTCAAATGTAAGCAGTGGTTTTTTATCTAATAATTTAAATATTTGCCAGCCCAAATTCGTACGAATGGGTTTAGAAACATCCCCTAATCGTTCTAATCCAAATAAGGCATCTTGTAGTTCTTCGCTTAAATCAGATGAAAAGTACCAACGTCTGATTTCGCCACCACGACTTCTGGAAAAAGGATCATCTGAATAATTTTTACAGACTAATTCGAAAGATTCCCCCGCTTTTAAATAGGCTTCCACTTGTTCTATTTTCTTTTTCGCATCTACTTGTACATTGGTGGGCGCATCGACCGCAGCAGAAATGATAATATGAGCTAAACGGATTTTACCAGAATTAGGTCGCTGATTGACCACTTTAACAATATGGTAACCACTTGCTGTTCTAAATGGCTTGGAATATTCCCCTATTCCAATGGAATAGATGGCATTCTCAAAATCATACAACGTTTGTAGTGAGGTAATATAACCTAGGGCACCTCCTTTCGGGGCAGATAATTCATCTTCTGAAAACTTAGAGGCTACCTGGGCAAAATCTTCGCCTGACTTTAATTTCTGATATAGATTCTCAATTTTTTGAAAAGCAATAATCGTATCTGCCGGACTAGGGTTTTCACTTAGTTTAACTAGAATTTGGCTTATTTTTTTCTCCTCTTTCATTCGTTGATAAGCCTGCTTCACTAGGTTGTCCGCAGTAGGCATATCTATCAAATAAGGCGTAGCTAATTCTTTACGAAAACTCGCATATTCTTCTTTAAATTCAGACTCATCCGAAATTTTCGCCTTTTCTGCCGCCAAAATTTTTAATTGATAATCAATATAATCAGCTAAAAAAGCTGATCGATTTTCTTTATTCACACTATCTATCTCCACTAATGAATTATAGGTCTTCAGAAATTCTTCTGCTGAAATATTTTTGCTACCTAGTTGAATAGGCGAAATACCTTGTGCGAACGAGGCAAGTGGTGCAATCAAGAAAAATAATAGGATAAACTTTACTTCTTTCATACTGACTAATTAAGCTAATAAAATTACGAATAATCCCTGACAAACCTGATTATTCTACATTTATTTGAATCTTGTATTGATATTCATAAGCGTCAATCAGTCTACGACCTCCTATCCATTTTCCTGTCCTTTCAGTAGAGAGAACGGAATCATAATCCCACTGCGTCTCTGAAACTCCTACTAAATCTCGCTTATCTATTTCACTCACCCAGTCTAATCCCAAAGATCCAGCTTTCATTCCCCATAAAAACCAAGATACTGGATTTTCAGCCGAGGTTAAAGCCAAAGGAATGGCTAAAACGCCACTCACTGCATTAAATCGATTTACCCATTTTTTTGTAGGCTGATAATCTTCTATTTCGAAGAGAGAAAGTTGAAAGCTGGCTTTTTGGCCTGACTTTAAACGCACTTCTACTGGCTTTATTGTGTCCAATCGAATGACCTGCCCAGACTTCACCCTACCTAAGTAGGTGGAAAAAACCTGAATAGGCTTTATTGTGTCTCCCTCCATAATACCAATGGCACCTACCAATACTAATTCATCGCCTAATACCTCTTGCGTCTTCACCACATTCAAGCTTTGAAGTTTGACCTGTAGCCGCTTTTCCTTTTGCACATTTTGATCCACCACCACAGGCGAGGCAGATTGACGAGCACAAGAGAACAAACCCAGAAAAGCAAATAAGGTAATTATACGCATGCGGCAGGTTCTTGCTGGGTCAAACAATGAAAACTTCCTTGACCCCAAATAATCTCTCGAGCAGACAACCCAATGACGGGACGATCCGGGAATAATTGTCGTAATATTTCTAAGGCTATTTCATCTTGTGAACAATCAAAAATAGGCACTAATACACCCGCATTACAAATATAAAAATTTGCATAGGAGCCGGGAGCCCTAAAACCATCAATTACCACGGCATCTGGCATGGGAATTTCTATGATAGTTAAAGGCGAGCCGTCTAGCAGCGTCATTTGCTTTAATTCCGCCAAATTAGCGGCCAATACCGCATGATTATCATCCGCTACGTTCGGTTCCACCATCGCGATAACCGTATTTGCATTGACAAAACGCACCGTATCATCGATGTGACCATCCGTATCATCCCCTACAATACCATCAGATACCCAAAGTACTTGAGACACACCATAGTAATTTTTCAAATATGTTTCAATCTGCTCTTGCGTCAGATGGGGGTTACGATTCTTATTTAAGAGACAAGAACGACTCGTTAACACGGTTCCGGCTCCATTAAAGTCCACCGAACCTCCCTCCATAATGATACCTGGAGAAACAGATAATAGAGATAAACAAGATGCAATCGTTTGGGGCAATGCATTGTCATCCGAAAAAGGCGGATATTTACCTCCCCATGCATTGTATTCCCAATCTACCACTAATCGATCACTACTATCCGCTTTCACTAAAAAGGCCGGCCCGTGATCACGACACCACGCATCATTCGTAGGTTGAACATTGAATTCGATTTTAGCTGGATCAATGCCATAAGCAGGCAATTGACTTTCGATAAAAGCCTGTAATTCGGGTGAATTTACATTAATTCGCACTTGTTCACCCTGTGATATCGCCTTAATTAAGGCGAAATATTCCGGGTACATCTGCTTTAATTTATCGTCCTGCCAGGAGTGATCGTTGTGTGGAAAAGTAATCCAGGTGGCGATATGTGGATGCCATTCGGCAGGAAAAAAGTATCCTTGATCTTTCGGAAACATCTTTTTAGGCTTTTAAACGTTCTGCAATTAGGCGCAAACCCTCTAATGTAATTAATTTATTTACCTCATCGAAATAAGAGGCTAATGGGGTCAAAATTGATGACAATCCGCCTGTTGCAACTACCTTTAAATCCCCTTTTTTATCTTCTTTAACTCGACTAATCATCTCTTTCACCATGCCCACATAGCCCCATAAAATTCCAGCTTGAATCGCAGAAACGGTATCAGTGCCTAAGTTGAATTCGGGCATTTCTAATGGAACTTCGGGCAATTGGGCGGTTTGAGAGAACAATGACTTCACGGCTGTTTTCAAACCTGGGGCAATCGAAACTCCCTCCATTTTTCCAGCTGCATTCACTAACGTGAAAGTTAAAGCGGTTCCAAAATCCACTATCAGTACATTCGATTTATAGTTTTCGTGCGCATAAACAGCATTAGCCACTAAATCGGATCCGATTTCCTCCGGCACAATCACTTGGATGGCTAAGGTCTCATATAATTTTGGGCGCATGACAGCTGGCGAATAGCCTAGCCATAGAGCCAATCCACGCTGAATTTGAGGCGAAATGGAGGGTACTACGGAGGAAATTAAGGCCAAAGATGGTAAGGTTTCCCCTAGTTCTTTAGCAGCCCACTCTTTCTTGATCCAATTCACTACCCCATTCGCACTCCAAGGCTGGTGCGTAGGAGTTCTCAAAACTGCTTTCCAGGTTTGATCCTCATAAAAACCAAACACGATATCCGTGTTCCCCACATCCACAACTAATAACATCTGCTTATTCGTGTTTTGTTTATATATCTTTTTCTAATCCCGCTGATAAAATCGGGAAACGCAACCAACTCTTTGGATCTAAACTGTAATCGTCTACGTGGAATCCCGGCGCATAGCGCTCTCTTTTCCACTGATTTCGCGCCCAAAGACGGAAGAATCTGCGAACGAATTCTTCGAGCTTTTCTTTGGCAAAAACCGAACCATAACGGGCATTAACCGCTTCTAAACATTCATGAGGCGATAACAAATCATAGAACGCCAAACGCTCTATGGTGTTTAAAATCGGATAAGGCATCAAATCTTCCTCATCCACCTGCTTTTCAGAGAGTGGACGCAATTCCGCACTCGGCTCTAAACTATTGACTAATTGAAGCCCTATAAAGCCCTGCGCTTCTAACCAAAGCAGCCAAGTCCGTATGAAACTCTTATCAATACCAGAAATAGGCGAAATCGAGCCAGAGGTATCGCCGTCCATCGTCGCATAACCTACACTCGCTTCCGAGCGATTCGACGTCGCGAGTAATAAGGCATTTTTGATATTAGCGAGCATCCAGGCGCTAGGGGCACGGACGCGAGCTTGTACGTTTTGGAGGGTAATATCATCCTGCTCCCAGGTCAAAGATCTGCCGATGGCATTTTCTACCAATTCACGGTACCCCTGCACGATCAAATCAATTTCAATGACATAATGGGTTGATCCAATCCATTCCGCTAATTCACGGGCAGAATCGCGCGTATTTTGGGAGGAATTAACCGTCCCTTGGTAAATAGTCGTTAATAAATCAGACATCGCCTTATCGGGCGTAGTCAATGGGATATAAGAAAGCTTTTTCTTCATACCCTCCCAGCCTAATTCATCTATCCCATATTGAACACTCAAGGCGCACAATGACGCGATAGCAGATGAATCCGCTCCACCGGAAAGAGATAAAACCCAACCTTGCGAACGGGATTTGCGTAAATAATCAAATAGACCTAAGGACACGGCGTGTGAGAACTCTTCCTCTTTTTTCGTTTCTGAACTTTCCCAAGCCGGTACTTCGGAAGTTTTTACTACATGCGCTTCGGGAAGATGAATTTCAAACGATACCACATCCTCTCCACTCTCTTCTCTTGTATCTACCGTCATTTCGTGGGAAACTAAGGTAAAATCTTGGAAGGAAAAACGGGGTGTTTGAGCTAAAATAGAACCCTGATGAACAATGTAAGCATCTCCATCAAAAATGATTCGACCTGCTTCATTTCCCAGTAAATTCGCGAATAGATAAACTCCATTAATAATTCTAGCGCCTTCTAGGCATAATGTCTTTCTAATTTCTGCTTTTCCAAAGGCGAAGTGTGACGCTGTTGGATTACAAATCACCGAAACGCCACGACAGGCTAAATCATATGCGGGTCTCTTCTCCCCTTCCCAGGCATCCTGGCAAATCTCAATTCCTAGTGTAATGCCAGCAAAATGAACACGATAATCACCTAAGGGAATTCCTTTATACATTTTCCGATGACCTCGAGGCCATGGTTTGAACCAACGCGGTTCATAATGCACGCCATCATCCGCTAAAAATTGCTTGGGAATCAAGGCTTGTATTTTACCATTCGATAGAATAGCTGACACATTATATAGATTACCCTCAAAAGGTAAGGCCAAACCAACGACTACGACCATTTCTGGCACTTTTGAGGCTATCAATTCAAGCGACTCCCACGATTTAACTGCCGTAAAAGGGGCCAAAAACTGATCCTCACAACCGTACCCTGAAATACATAATTCGGGCAAACACAAAAGAGCCGCACCATCAGAGGTCGCCTGTGCGATTGCCTCCAAAATGCGCTGGCGGTTTCCCGACCAATCCAAAGGCAACTGATTTAGCGCCCCTGCGGAAAAAACTACGGTTTGCTTCATCTGGATTTCTTTTTATTTTGATCAGCACGAATATGCTTGTATCGAGGTGTCCACATCCATGAAAAAGCGACATTGGGGCGATAATACCCTCCCCCATGCCGATGCTCCACTTTAACTCGACAGGTTTCATGAGGACAACGCGCTGACCAGCAAGCGGATAACAAGCACACGGTGCCTAGTAGCCCTAAAGCAAGAAATAGTCGATTTTTTGCGTTTGCTGGATTCATCTATTAGTTAAATTACAATTCTAGACTTAATTTTGCTATTCAATTTTAGTCTAAATGCAATCCAATCTCAAAGATATAAAAACCGACGTAAAAAGAGCTGAATTTACTTATCCAGTAATGGAATCTTTTTACACTCTACAAGGGGAAGGTAAATACCAAGGACATGCCGCTTATTTCATTCGACTAGGTGGATGCGATGTGGGTTGCCATTGGTGTGATGTGAAAGAATCATGGCCAATAGATACCCATCCCGTAAAAACAGTTGAAACCTTAGTGAATGAAGCGCTGGAGAATCCAGGTCGATTAGTAGTTATAACAGGGGGCGAGCCATTGATGCATGATTTAGGTCCACTAACAGAGGCATTACAAGCAGCAGGATTCAGAACACATATAGAAACTTCAGGTGTGGCAACGGCCATCACTGGGACTTGGGATTGGATCTGTTTTTCTCCTAAAAAATTCAAAGCTCCTAATGAGGGCATTTTAGCACTTACAAACGAACTAAAAGTGGTTGTCAATCATCCATCAGATATTACTTGGGCACAAGAATGGGCAGATAAATTACCAGATTCGGCAGAATTATACTTGCAACCAGAATGGTCCAAGCAAGAGCAGATGAATCCTTTAATTGTCGATTTCGTAAAAGCGAATCCGACGTGGCGCATTTCAGTTCAAACGCATAAATTTCTGCAGATTCCTTAAAACCGATACAACCTAAAACAAAAAAGCCCCCGAAATCGGAGGCTTTTCGTTTATAAAGAAAATTCTATCGTTTTGCCATATCGACAAACGCACGCGCAGGAGAACCTACGTAGATTTGACGAGGACGACCGATAGGCTCCTTGTTTGTCATCATTTCTTGGTGTTGAGAAATCCAACCTGGAAGACGTCCGATCGCGAATAAAATCGTAAACATATCCGTAGGGATGCCCAAAGCGCGGTAAATGATACCTGAGTAGAAATCTACGTTCGGATATAATTTACGAGCAACGAAATACTCATCACTTAAAGCCGCAGCCTCTAGTTCTTGAGCGATCGTCAAAACGGGATCCTTAACGCCCAAAGCCGTTAACACATCATCCGCTGCTACCTTAATAATACGAGCACGTGGATCGAAGTTCTTGTAAACACGGTGACCAAAGCCCATCAAACGGAAGCCCGAAGTCTTATCTTTGGCCATAGCCACAAACTTAGACGTATCACCACCCGCTTGCTTGATTTCTTCTAACATTTCAATCACCGCTTGGTTCGCTCCACCGTGTAATGGACCAAACAACGCCTGGATACCACCTGAAATACTAGAGAATAAACTAGCGTGAGAAGAACCAATCAAACGAACAGTTGAAGTAGAGCAGTTTTGCTCGTGATCTGCGTGTAAGATTAATAATTTGTTCAATGCCTTAGAAACGATTGGATCTACTTTGTAATCTTCGCCTGGTTTAGCGAACATCATTTTCAAGAAGTTCGAGCAATAATCTAACGATTGGTCCGGAGCCACTAAGGCTTCTCCGATTGATTTCTTGTAATTCCAAGCCGCGAAAATAGGCAAGGCAGCGATCAAACGTAAGATGTTTTCTTTCGTTTCCGCTGGATTATATTGTCCCTCCATTAAACCTACTAGAGCTGACAATTCGCTCATTGGGTGTGTAGACGTCGGAATAACTTGTTCAATTTTCAATAAAACTTCATTCGTCACCGTGTATTTCTTCACATCAGCTTCGAACGCATCTAATTGAGATTGTGTAGGCAATTCGCCATTTAATAATAAATAAGCCACTTCTAAGAAGCTAGCTTTATCGGCTAACTCTTCGATGCTATAACCACAATGTCTTAGAATTCCTTCTTCGCCATCTAAAAAAGTAATCGCACTTTTTGTTGCACCCGTGTTCTTGTAACCTGGATCATACGTTACGTATCCAGATAAATCGCGAAGTTTCGCAATGTCGATTGCCTTTTCATTTTCGGTTCCTACTAGAGTAGGTAATTCGAACGTTTGGCCATCGAGGTTAATCACAGCATTTTGAGACATAGTTGTAAGCTTATAAAATTCAAGGCACTAAGATAATACGTAATTCTGAAAGGTGTATTACCTTTATAAATCCAACAGAAATAAATTCAATAAAGACAATTATTTCTTCTAATATTTCAATATAAATCCATTTTTATGCCGCAGCTCTCGGAATTGATTCAAAAATACGCCTTCACATCGCAAGATCGTTTTCTTGACTATGTCCAAATAGACACCCAATCCGACCCCCACTCGAGCAGCAGCCCCACGACAGAAAAACAAAAAAATCTGGGAAAGGTTTTGGTTAATGAGCTTCATTCTCTAGAAATTTCCAATGCTCACCTAGATGAACATGGCTACGTATATGCGAACATTGCCTCTAATGTAACACACGAAGTACCCGGCCTTTGTTTTTGTGCTCACATGGATACATCTCCGGATTGTTCCGGTGAGGGAGTGAAACCCCTTGTTCATCCCTACTACCATGGACAAGATTTAGTTTTACCAGACGACCCATCCGTTATTATTCGTTTACGCGAGCATCCCGACTTAGCAGAACAAATCGGCAATGATATCATTACAGCCAGCGGAACCACACTTCTAGGGGCTGACAATAAAGCTGGAGTCGCTGAGATTATGGACGTCGCTGCCTTTTATGCTGCACATCCCGAAGTTCCTCACGGCCCCATTACGATTCTTTTCACGCCGGACGAGGAAGTCGGCCGCGGAACGGATCACGTGGATATGGAGAAGATTAATGCCCAATATGGCTATACCTTAGATGGTGAAAAGCGCGGACATTTAGAGAATGAAACGTTCTCCGCGGATGGATTTGTGGTAAAAATTCAGGGTATATCTCAGCATCCGGGTTTTGCCAAAGGCCGTATGGAAAGCGCCCTTAAAATAGCCGCAGAAATCGTCAACACCCTACCTAAGGATCGACTTAGCCCGGAAACCACTGAGGGAAAAGAGGGCTTCATACACCCCACAGACATGTATGGAAGTGTGGAAGAAGCGACGATCGAATTCATCATCCGCGATTTTGACACCGAAAAACTACGCGAATACGGATTTATCATCCAACAAATTTCCGAAATGGTCTTGCGCAAATACCCTAATTCAACTGCGACCTACACCCAAACAGAGCAATACCGCAATATGAACGAAATTTTAGTCGATCACCCAGAATGTATCGACCTAGCGATGGAAGCCATGCGCCTAGCCGGCCTTAAAGCCGAAACGACCAGCATTCGCGGCGGAACGGACGGGTCCCGCCTAACTTTTATGGGCTTACCTTGTCCCAACATCTTCGCTGGCGAACACGCCTTCCACAGCAAACAAGAATGGGTTTCGGTGCAGGACATGCAGAAAGCGACGGAGACGGTTCTTTATTTGGTTGATTTGTTTCAAAATCTAAAGCAAAAAGAATAAAGCACAAAGAATAAAGATGGCATTAAAAAAGGGATCGTATTCGATCCCTTTTTTAATACGTACAAGAAAAAATCACTTCTGAACTTATCCCCAGCGGGGATTCCATCTTTATGCTTTATTCATTGTGCTTTACCATGAAATAAATTGTTGTGTGATGTGAAGAAAATATTGCGCAGCACATTTTCGAACACACACAACAATTTATTCCCACTCAATCGTAGCCGGCGGCTTACTCGAAATATCATACACCACGCGATTCACGCCTTTCACCTTATTGATAATCTCATTCGAAATGCGACCTAAGAATTCGTAAGGTAAATGGCACCAATCAGCGGTCATTCCGTCCACACTTGAAACGGCACGTAAAGCCACCACTTGCTCATACGTACGCTCATCCCCCATCACGCCTACGGATTGGATTGGTAAAAGGATAGCGCCTGCTTGCCAAACTTGGTCATACAAACCATCCTCCTTTAAACCATTGATGAAAATGGCATCCACTTTTTGTAAAATATCTACTTTCGCTGGCGTGATATCGCCTAAAATACGGATACCTAAACCTGGACCAGGGAATGGGTGACGGCCTAAAATGTCTTTAGGCACACCTAAGGTTTTACCCACTAAACGAACCTCATCTTTGAATAAGGCATCTAATGGCTCTACCACTTTTAACTTCATGAAATCTGGCAAACCGCCCACGTTGTGGTGCGATTTGATGGTCGCGCTTGGTCCTTTTAGGGATACGGATTCGATTTTATCTGGGTAAATCGTGCCTTGGCCTAACCAAGAAACGCCTTCAATTAAATGTGCCTCCTCATCGAATACCTCAATAAATGTTTTTCCGATGGCTTTGCGCTTGTCTTCTGGATCTGTCAAGCCTTTAAGGGCATCGTAGAAACGTTGTTTGGAGTTCACTCCTTTTACGTTTAGGCCTAGTGTTTCGTAGGATGCCAAAACTTGTTCGAATTCATCCTTGCGCAACAAGCCATTATCTACGAAGATGCAATACAGGTTTTTGCCAATCGCGCGGTGTAATAAAACCGCAGCCACTGAGCTATCAACCCCGCCAGAAAGACCTAGAACGACTTTGTCATTCCCTAATTTGGCCTGTAACTCTGAAACGGTTCTATCTACGAAAGAATCCGATGTCCACGTCTGAGCGCAGCCACAAATTCCCACGATAAAGTTCTTGATTAAAATGCTTCCTTCCGTCGAGTGCGTCACTTCTGGGTGGAATTGAATACCGAAAATAGGCTTAGAAACGTGTGCAAATGCCGCTACACGTACTGTCTCCGTTGAACCAATTAATTCGTATTCAGACGGCAATTCCATAATCGTATCGCCATGTGACATCCAAACTTGACCAGTGGCAGATAAGCCATTCAATAATGGACTCTCTTTTACACTCGTCATGTGCGCACGACCGTATTCGCGGTGACCTGATGCTTGAACGGAGCCTCCGCCTTGGTGCGCTAATAATTGCGCTCCATAGCAAATACCTAAAATGGGTAAAGAACCAAACAGACTTAAATCTACGCGAGGAGAATCTTCATCTCTCACCGAGCAAGGGCTACCAGAAAGGATAATTCCTTTCACCGATTCGTCGATTTCTGGGATGTGATTAAAAGGATGTATTTCGCAATAGACTTGCGCTTCTCTGATGCGACGCGCAATTAATTGGGTCACCTGAGAACCGAAATCAAGAATAAGGATCTTTTCCGCCATGTTTGTTTTTGCTTAAAAATAAACGGCAAATGTCGGAATTTTTTGCCTAATTCTAACGATAAAGCAGGTAATTTTGGCGCATTTTTCGGTATTGAACTAATCCTGGCTCCCAAGAATCCCGAATATCCTTCTCTGATTTACCCGCAATGATGGCTAAACGCAATTGATCTGTGCCTGCAAGTTTATCAAAGAAAGCTGGTGACGTAAAGAACTTCTCGCCTAAACCTGATTTGCCGTAGAAATACAAAAGGTACTTCAGGCTGAAGCCTAAATTTCGTGCAGGCAAAGTAGACAGGTTATACCCATAACATTTTTGATCTTTTAGAGGAGGATCCATCGCGCCTGGTTTTGGTACCGGCGTAAAAGTATAATCACCCAGGCCGGAGATATTGGTTCCGGCTACCTGAAATTGCAAATCCGTTCCTCTGCCGATACTCACATTCGTTCCTTCAAACAAGCAAAGTGATGGATACAAGGCGATAGATTGATCGTTTGGTAAATTAGGCGAGGGCGCTATGGCCACATGGACTGGGGATGCGTGGGTATAATTCGCGACAGGAATGACATTCAGGGCGGCTTTGGCACTATTCGCTAACCAACCTTCCCCATTAATCATGCGCGCTAATTCTCCTAAGGTACATCCGTGCACGACCGGTATCGGATTCAAACCCACGAAAGACGCCTGCGCCTTTTCAAGTACGGGTCCATCCACATAATGGCCATTCGGGTTCGGACGATCTAAAACCGTTAAAGGCACCTTATTCTCCGCACAAGCCTCTAAGACATAATGCAAAGTGGACGAATAAGTATAGAAACGCGCACCTACGTCTTGAATATCAAACAAAACGACGTCAATTCCTTGCAAATCCTCTGGCGTAGGTTTCTTATGTTTACCATACAAAGAAATAAGGGCGAGACCCGTTTTGCGATCGACCTCGTTATCTATGTGAGCACCGGCATCTGCTGTCCCTCTGAAACCGTGTTCTGGAGCAAAAATCTTTTTCACTGATACGCCTAGTGACAATAAAGTATCGGCTAAATGCGTCTTCCCTACCACGGAGGTATGATTAACTACTAAGGCAACTTGTTTGCCTTTTAGGGCTGGCAAGTAAGCGGGGAATTGTGCGGCACCTGGAATGAGCGTTTTTTGACCCAATCCGGTAAATGCCAAAAGGCAGAACATTAAAACAATACTATTTGATTTACGCCCCATTCGTGTTTTCTTTGCGGTTCAGAATTGAAAATCAAATCTAATGAATTTCCCTCTTTTTGTTGCTAGGCGTATTCGGAAAACTCAGGACACCTCCTTTTCTAAAACGGTGACCTATGTGGGTATCGGTACAGTGGCGGTAGGAACGGCGATTATCTTGGTGGCGTTTGCGATTCTTTTTGGTTTTAAGACGACCATTCAGGACAAATTGACCAGCTTTTCAGGGGATGCGCGCGTTTCACAGATTTCGGGGAATCGTTCTTTAGCGGAAAGTCCTCTGACACGTAATCGGAATTGGGAAACTCAAACTCTACAGCGCCCGGAGATTGATCACATTCAAGCCCACGTGCAAAGGCCTGGCATTATTGTGGGGAAAGAGGGATTAGCCGGCATTGTCGTAAAGGGAATTGGGAAAGATCTTCCGGCGAAGCAATTACAGAAAAACATAAGCAGCGGCTCTAATAGCATAAATGGTCCACAGGAGGTTATTTTAAGTGAGGCTTTGGCCAAACAATTAAAGGTCAAAACAAATGGTTCACTGATTCTCTATTTCCTCAGCGCTCCCGAGAGACCGCGTAAAGTGAAAGTCGCCGGCATCTATGAGACGGGACTGGAGGAATTGGATAAAATATTTGTCCTAGCTGATCGGGATTGGGTTCAAAAGATGAACGGTTGGACGGCGGACTCGCTAGGCACTTATGAGGTCTTCTTTAAAAGCAAGGAGAATCTAGAAGCAAAAACTAATGCGCTGGCTAAAACCATGCCACCTGAATGGCGCATTCAACCGGTGACAGAGATCTATCCAGCACTTTTTGACTGGATGACGATGCTCGACCGTAATATTGTCATTTTTATTAGCCTCCTCTTTGTGGTGGCCTGCTTTAATCTGATCGCCACGCTTTGGGTACTTATTATGGAACGAGTTCCCATGGTAGGATTATTAAAGTCTATGGGAGCCTCCGCGGCTCAGATACGCCGCATATTTTGGTGGAATGGTCTATTCATCTTAGTGCGCGGATTACTCATTGGAAATGCCATTGCCTTTTCGTTCTGCTACTTGCAGTCAAGCTACCACCTAATTCCGTTGGATCCTGAAAGTTATTATATGAGTAGTGTTCCTATCGAATGGGATCTAGCGACTTGGGGAATTGTGAATGGGCTTACCATTCTTTTGGTGAGCTTTATGATGAGTATCCCTACCCTACTGATTACTAAAATAGAGCCAAATGAGGCCCTGAATTTCAAAAATTGATGTTAAAAAAACTCCTATTACTCTTGTGCTTTGTTTATAGTTTATCTGCACAAGACAGCCTCCGCTATTCCATTGACTTGAATCGACTTGAAAACGATCGCTTGCGGGTGGAGGTGAAATTGCCACAGGGCGTTAAGGAGTTTTGTTTCCCCAAAATGGTTCCAGGCACCTACGCCATCTATAATTTTGGGCGCTACGTGAGCAATTTACAAGCCTTCGATGCCTCTGGAAAAGTAATTTCAGTCGTTCGCAAAGACACGAATACCTTTGTATTTAAAAATGCCTCCTCACTAAGTTACGAAGTGGACGACACCTGGGATAGTCCAGAGATCAAGGGGACCTATATTTTTGAACCTGCAGGCACGAACTTTCAGGCTGACACCCTATTTGCCTTGAATACCCATGCCCTTTTGGGATACATTAAAGGCCGTGAGCAAATGCCTGTGTCCTTGCATTTGAATACTCCAAAAGGTTTAGTGGCCTCTTCCTCCCTAGTTACCCATGCCGGCAATTACGTAGCCTCCTCCTACCAGAAATTAACCGATGCCCCCATTTTAGTGGCCGCGGCTGATACGGTTCACCTCCGGGTGGGTAATGCAGACATTCTGATTTCTGTTTATTCCCCAAATGAAAAAATAAAGGCTTCAGAAGTGGCAACGCAATTAAAACCTTTATTGAAAGCACAACTTACTTATTTGGGAGGCCATTTCCCCGTGAATAATTATGCCTTTTTGATCGTAATGTCCGCTCACTTAAAGAATGGAAGTTATGGGGCATTAGAACATGCGCAGTCTTCTTTCTATTATTTACCAGAAGACTCTATTGCTGTCATGGGCCCTATCATTCGAGATGTAAGTGCCCATGAATTCTTTCACATACAAACTCCACTGAATCTACATTCAAAAGAGATCGGTTCTTTTGATTTCCAAAACCCTCAGATGTCGAAGCACCTTTGGCTCTATGAGGGTCTGACAGAATATGCTGCCCAACACATGCAATTGCAAGGAGGTTTGATAAGTCTACCGCAGTTTTTAGAGCGAATGACGGAAAAATACCGAACCAGTAACTTTAGCTATGACAATGCTATTCCTTTCACCAAAATGAGCAAAGGAGTACTGGGTAAATACAAAGAAGAGTATGGGAATGTATACCAAAAAGGAGCCTTGATTGGCCTTTGTTTAGACTTATACCTCCGGAGCGAAACCAATGGCCGCTATGGAACACAGCAACTTATTAGAGATTTATCTGCTCGTTTTGGCCCGGAAAAATCCTTTGCAGATGATGATTTATTCAAACTCATTGTGGAGACGACACAAGTGAAAGGAATCGAACAATTCTTCTCCTACTATGTCAGCGGAAGCAAAGAATTACCCCTTGCCACCTTATTATCCAAGGTCGGATGTGAATTACGCAGTATCGATGGCAAGAAAGACAAAGTCGCTTTTTTAGATGCGATGAAGCAAGAATTCAAAGAAATAATAAATCCAAGCCCAGCCCAATTACAATTGAGACAGGCTTGGATGAATCCCTAAATACTTTGCGCTTCTACCACCGCAATCGCGACCATATTCACGATCTCGCGAACAGACGCACCTAGTTGCAATACATGCACCGGTTTACGCAATCCTAATAAGATAGGCCCGATGTACTCGATGTCTGCCGCTTCTTTCAACAAGTTATAGGCAATATTCGCTGAAGATAGATTAGGGAAAATAAGCGTGTTCGCAGTATCGTTCCCTAAGGTCGCGAATGGATAGTTTTGTTGTCTGAGTTCCTTGTCAAAGGCTAAGTGTGCCTGCATCTCCCCTTCTATTACCCAGTCTGGATGCTTCTCTTTCAAAATAGCCGTCGCTGCGCGCATCTTCAAGGCGTCATCTCCATCTGCTGAACCAAAATTCGAGTAAGACAACATCGCGATTTTTGGCTTTAAATTAAAGCGTTCAACCGCCTCCGAAGTCAATTCCGTAATCTCCACAACATCAGCTACTGAGGGTGAAAAATTAATCGTCGTATCTGAGAAGAACAAGGGCCCTTGCTTACTTAATAACAAGTACATACCCGCTACCTTGGTTACACCCGGCTTTTTACCGATGATCTGCAAGGCAGGACGAATAGCATCTGGGTAGTTTTTGGTCAAACCAGAAATAACCCCATCTGCTCGATTCGTTTCTAACATCATCGCCGCAAAGTAATTACTCTTGCGCACTTGCTTTTCAGCCTCCCATTTCGTGAAGCCACGGCGCTTTCGCTTCTCGTAGAATAACTCTGCAAATTCGGCCAATAAGGCTGCATTATCAGGGTGTTTGAAATCGAAGATCTCAATATCCCCTAAATCGATGTGGTGCTCCTCGCAGATCGCATCAATGTTTGCCTTGCGACCTAATAGAATCGGCTTAGCGATTCCTTCGTCTAAGACCTCCCGAACTGCCTTTAAAACTTTCAAGTTCTCCGCCTCAGCGAAAACAATCCGTTTCGGATTCGACTTCGCGCGCTTCAAAATGAACTTCATCACCTGGTTATCTAAGCCTAATCGTTTTGCTAGCTGATTCTCATATACATCCCAGTTCTTAATCGGCTTCGTAGCTACGCCGGATTCCATGGCCGCTTTTGCCACCGCCATCGAGATCGTCGTGATTAAACGTGGATCGACTGGTTTAGGAATAATGTATTCTGGGCCAAAGCTTAACGATTTCTCATTATAAGCCAAATTCACAATATCCGGCACCGGCTTCTTCGCTAAGCAAGCCAAAGCCTTTGCCGCCGCCAGTTTCATCTCATCATTAATTTCTGAAGCACGCACGTCCAAGGCTCCTCTAAAGATGAAAGGGAAGCCTAAGACGTTATTCACTTGGTTAGGGAAGTCAGAACGACCTGTCGCCATGATCAAATCATCTCGTACCGCCTTCGCCTCTTCATAACCAATCTCCGGCGTAGGATTCGCCATCGCAAACACAATCGGATTAGCGGCCATCGTCGCCACCATCTCTGGCTTCAAGATTCCACCTACCGAGAGGCCAAGGAACACATCCGCTCCTTTCATCGCCTCAGCTAAGGAGGTATTTCTACCCGCCTTACCCGCTAATGGGGCTAGATAGCGATTCAGATCCGGACGGTCTTCTGATACTAATCCATCCTTATCGAAAATATAAAAATTCTCGATGCGCGCACCGAGTTTCAAGTACAATTTCACACATGAAATAGCCGCAGCTCCAGCGCCTGAAATTACAAATCTCGTCTCCTCGATCTTCTTATCTACGATTTCCAAGGCGTTCAACAGCGCCGCAGACGAAATAATCGCCGTTCCATGCTGATCGTCGTGCATGATGGGAATCTTCAAGCGAGCTTTTAATTTCTCTTCAATTTCGAAGCATTCCGGGGATTTGATATCCTCGAGATTAATCCCGCCAAAAGTCGGTTCTAAACGAGCCACCGTATCCACAAATTCATCTGGATCCGTCACGGCTAATTCAATGTCAAATACATCGATATCAGAGAAAACTTTGAAAAGAACACCTTTCCCCTCCATCACGGGCTTACTTGCCTCTGGGCCTATATTACCTAAACCTAAAACGGCAGTACCGTTTGAGATGACGCCCACTAGGTTTCCTTTGGCCGTGTAATCGTATACTTTCTCTACATTATTGGCAATTTCTAAACAAGGCTCAGCCACACCCGGCGAATAAGCTAAGGACAAATCGCGCTGAGTCGCCGTCGATTTCGTCGGTTTTACTTCAATTTTTCCAGGTTTCCCTCCTGCATGATACTCGAGCGCATCTTGTCTTAAAATGGATGAAATAGACATATATGATTAATTTGTTGATTGTTCTGAATCAAATTCCCCCTCGTGCTTCGCTATCCAAACCGTCGCCACTCCATTCCCGATAAAATTCGTGATCGCTCTCGCCTCTGACATAAAGCGATCCACTCCCAATAATAAAGCCAGGCCTTCCACTGGGATCACTTGCAACGCACTTAAGGTAGATGCCAAAACGACAAAGCCACTGCCTGTCACGCCGGCGGCCCCTTTGGACGTTACCATCAAAATGCCCACAATCGTCAGCATCTGTTCCCAAGACAAATGTACGCCATAAACTTGGGCTAAAAACAAGGTTGCCATGGATAAATAAATACTAGTTCCATCTAAATTAAAGGAATAACCCGCAGGCACCACTAGGCCCACCACGGACTTCGAACAGCCCATTTTTTCTAACTTGTGAATTAAAGACGGTAAGGCAGCCTCAGAGGATGAAGTTCCTAACACCACTAATAATTCGTGTTTGATGTATCCCAAAAAGGACCAAATACGCTCCCCACAGCTTCGCATAATAAATCCCAATACTACGAAAACAAAAATCCCCATCGTCACATAGACCGTCAGCATTAGTTTCGCTAAAGGCACCAAAGAATGAATCCCAAACTTTCCAATGGTAAAAGCCATCCCTCCCAGCGCTCCCAATGGCGCTAAATACATCACAATCTTCAACCCTTTAAACACCCAATGCGAAGCCTGCTGCATCCCGGCAATCATCTTCGCCTTGCCTTTTACATAATTCAAAAAGACCCCGAAGAAAATAGAGAAGCCTAATACCTGGACGGTGAAGTTTTCTTTCAGAAAACCCATCCAAGAGAACCCTGCCGCCCTTTGCGTAAACTTCGAAATGTCCCCGCCTGCAATATCGTCTCGGATAACCCCTATTCCTGGTTCAATAAGCGTAGAAACCGCCAAACCAATCAATAAAGCAATCGTAGTCACCACCTCGAAATACAGTAAGGCCTTGCCGCCCACACGACCCACCTTTTTCAGGTTTCCCATATTCACAATCCCTAAACTAATAGTCAAGAAGATGATAGGGTTGATAAAGAGTTTCACTAAACTGATAAATACTCCGCTCAACACTTCACTGAGTGTAGGACCAAAACTTAATTCAGCTCCGAGTAAATTGTAGGTGAATTTCGAATTCAACACCTTAAGTAAAACAAAATCAGGCGCGAAATGGCCCAGGAGTACCCCCAAAATGATGGATAGTAAAACCCAAAATGTCAGGTTCTGGAAAATATTTAGCTGCTTCATTCGTTTAGGTTCAGTTACCAAACAAATGTAAGAATTATTAAGAAAAATCATCGTTTGTGTTTCTGCCTATATTTCCCGAATTTTGTAGGCTAATTACCTTTCGATAGAAATTCAAATGTCAGAAAAAATCAAATGCCTTATTATCGGTTCCGGTCCTGCCGGCTACACCGCTGCAATTTATGCTTCACGTGCTGGTTTACACCCAGTGATGTACCAAGGTGGACAACCTGGAGGACAATTAACGACGACCACAGAAGTTGATAATTTCCCTGGCTATCCGAACGGTATTGATGGCCCGGCCATGATGGTGGACTTAGAGAATCAAGCGAAGCGTTTTGGAACAGATGTGCGTTATGGCATGGCGACTAAAGTGGATTTCACCTCGTCTCCTAAGAAAGTTTGGATCGATGAAACCACTGAAATAGAAGCAGATGCGGTGATAATTGCTACGGGTGCCAGTGCTAAATGGCTAGGATTAGAGGGTGAAACAAAATTTAATGGCTTAGGTGTTTCTGCTTGTGCCGTTTGTGATGGATTCTTCTACCGCAACCAAACTGTAGCTGTTGTGGGTGCAGGAGATACAGCAGCTGAAGAAGCGAGTTATTTAGCTAATCTTTGTACGAAAGTGCATTTAATCGTTCGCCGCGGCGAAATGCGTGCTTCCTTGATTATGCAGGAGCGAGTAAAGAATAACCCCAAAATTGAGATCCATTGGAACTCTGAAACAGAAGAAATTTTAGGCGACGCAAACGGGGTAACCGGTATTCGCATCGTTAATAATGTAACCAAAGCTACTGAGGAAATTGCCTTAACGGGTTTCTTCGTAGCGATTGGACACCAACCTAATACAGCGATCTTTAAAGGTCAATTAGAGATGGATGCCCAAGAGTATTTACTCACCGAAAAAGGAAGTGCCCGTACAAACATCGATGGTGTTTTCGCCTGTGGTGATGTACAAGACACTATTTATCGCCAAGCAATTACAGCTGCGGGAAGCGGTTGTATGGCGGCATTGGACGCGGAACGTTGGTTAGCCGCGAACAATCTACATTAATCAAATCACCATGAGAGTTGTAAGCTACATTTTGGGAATTATGTTTTTGTTATCGAGTATTACCTCGAATGCACAGGAACGTAATTTATTTAAGAAAAACACAAAAATTGAAGTCAAATCAAACTCTCAGCTTTTTCAAGATAAGGACAAGAAAAAGGACGAACTTGACGAGCTTCCTCCCCTACTTTTCAGAAATGAAACGGAGTCGATAGGCGTGACAGCGGGCTCAGAGATGCAGGAACGTAAATTTGAACCTATTAAGGTGGTCAATGCGAGTATTAGCAATTTTGATACAACCTCCATCGATGAGGGGGAAAATCTTATCGTCGAAATAGAGGAAGAAGCGGCACCCGCGGGTACAGAGGACTATGTTGAAGTAGCGTCCTATTTTGCTATTTGGAATACAAAATCAATTGATCCTTACGATATCGATGCAAAAGATTTTGATGAACCAGTAGACATTGAGCTGTACAATAAGGAGGCCGGTCATAACTGGGCCGCCCCGCTAAATAACGTTAGGCTTACGAGTCAATTTGGACCACGCTGGGGAAGATTGCACGCTGGGGTTGATTTAGACCTAGACACGGGAGATCCTATTTATTCCGCTTTTGATGGAATTGTTCGGGTAAGCAATTATAATCCAGGAGGTTATGGCAACTATGTCGTAGTTCGACACTATAATGGATTTGAAACGCTCTATGGGCACATGTCTGCGAGAGGAGCTGAACCCGGAACTGTCGTGAAAGCAGGTGACCAAATAGGTGTAGGAGGTAGCACAGGTAGAAGCACAGGTCCACATTTACACTTTGAAACGAGGTACGAGGGGAATCCCATGAATCCCAAAAATGTCTATAATTTCAATCCATTCGAACCCTTATCTGACCACGTTACCATTACAGCGAGGTCATTTGACACCCGTTCTCTTACATTAAAAAATGAATATGGGTCGGTAGGTGACAAAGTGCGCTCTAGAACGAAAGCCTGGACTAAAGTAAAGAAAGGGGATTCCTTAGGTGCTATTGCGAGACGCACAGGCGTATCCGTAGCGAAATTGAAGAAATTAAACGGTATCAAAGGATCATCAATTATCCGTCCTGGCCGTAAAATCCGTATTCACTAATCGCTATGAAGTTAGATATCCTCGTGATGGCTGCACACCCAGACGATGCTGAATTAAGCTGCGCTGGGACGATTATTTCACATATCGCGGCCGGAAAGAAAGTGGGAATCGTCGATTTCACCCGAGGCGAATTAGGAACCCGAGGCACCCCAGAAATTCGCTTACAAGAATCAGCAGATGCTACCAAAATTTTAGGATTACATGCCCGCGAAAACCTAGGCATACGGGATGGATTCTTTAGAAATGACGAAGAAACGCAATTAAAGCTCATCGAAATCATTCGCAAATACCAACCTGAAGTTGTGTTAGCTAACGCTTTAGAGGATCGCCACCCAGACCATGGGAAAGGTGCTCAATTAGCGATAGATGCCTGTTTTTTATCAGGGTTACGCCAAATCAAAACAGGCGAACTTCCAGCTTGGAGACCGAAACAAGTTTATCATTACATTCAAGATCGATATTTAGAGCCTGATTTCGTAATTGATATTACAGCTCACTGGGATCAGAAAGAAGCCGCTATTCGGGCATTTAAGAGTCAATTTTTTGATCCAAACTCAGCTGAACCAGCTTCTTATATCTCTAGCCCAGACTTTCTTAACTTCATCCAAGCGCGCGCTATGGAGATGGGACACAAGATTGGGGTGAAGTACGGAGAGGGGTTCCAGAGTCAGAAGACGTTGGAGGTGAAGTTATTTTTGTAAAGCACAAAGAATAAAGCACAAAGTATAAAGTAGGTATCGCCTTCGGCGATGATAGCAAGAAATGTTGTACAATATCTAAACAATAAAAAGAGCGGCAAAAGCCGCTCTTTTTATTCCAACTTTGTTCTTTAGGCTTTGTGCTTTATTCTTTAAAAAGCGTCTAAAGCCGCTTTTTAAGGCGCTACCCGATAACACTCCCAGTCCCCTTTTTCCCTAGCATCATACACCACACGGTCGTGCAAACGAGAAGGTCTGCCTTGCCAAAATTCAAAATAGTCTGGTACTAATCGATAACCTCCCCAATGGTCTGGTTTAGGAATCTCTTTACCATCGTATTCTGCGGCTAATTCAGCGTATCGAGCTTGTAAAACTTCGCGGGAATCTACGCGGGCACTTTGCTCCGATACCCAAGCGCCTAATTGAGATTCGCGCGGACGAGAATGGAAATACGCGGTGGATAATTCAACAGAGAGTTTTTCTACGTGACCTTCGATGCGGATTTGGCGTTCAAGTTCTCCCCAAAAAAAAGTGATTGAAGCTTGCGAGGTAAAGGCTAATTCTTGGCCTTTGCGAGATTCGTAATTGGTAAAAAAACTAAAACCATGATCAACCGTTTTTAATAAAACGATGCGACCTGATGGGCGACCTGAAGCACTTAATGTGCTTAAAAACATCGCGTTTGGCTCTGGAACCTCTGCAGATTGGGCTTCTTTAAACCAAACAGCAAATTGAGCAAAAGGATCGGGATGTACATGTTGTTCGTGTAATTCTCCTTTTTGGTAGTTTAGGCGCAGGTCAGCTAAGTTCATAAGTCGATGATATTTGTTATCTTTACAAAGGCAATCTCTATCCCCAAATATAGCTGAATTACATGAAAAAACTATTCCTTTTTGACGCGATGGCTTTGATTTATCGCGCGCATTTTGCTTTCGCTAAAACACCTCGAATTTCATCAAAAGGAATTAATACTTCCGCCGTTTTTGGCTTTGCAAATACGATCCTAGAGGTTATTAACAAGGAAAAACCAGACTATTTGGGGGTTGCTTTTGACACACCTAAACCTACCTTTCGTCATATCGAATACACTCCCTACAAGGCGCAGCGACAGGAACAGCCGGAGGATATTACGATTGCGATTCCTTATGTAAAGCGTTTAGTGGAGGCGATGGATATTCCGTTGCTGATTTTAGATGGCTATGAGGCGGATGACGTGATCGGGACCATTGCAAAGAAAGCGGTGCGGGCGAATCCGGATATTGAGGTTTACATGATGACCCCAGATAAGGATTACGGGCAATTAGTGGAGGAGCGCATTAAGATGTATAAACCTGCTTTTATGGGCAAGGGTGTAGAGGTTTTAGGGCCAAAGGAGGTTTGCCAACGTTGGAACATCGCTAATGTCGACCAAGTAATCGATATGCTGGGTTTGATGGGTGATGCGGTAGATAACATTCCGGGTATTCCGGGTGTGGGTGAAAAGACGGCCCAAAAGCTCATCGAGCAGTTTGGCTCCTTAGAAAACTTACTAGATAATACCGATCAACTGAAAGGCAAATTGCAAGAAAACTTGATCAATTTCCGCGAGCAAGGGATTTTATCAAAGCATTTGGCCCGTATTATGCTCGAAGTACCTGTCGAATATGAAGAGGAGAAATTAAAAGCAACGCCTCCTAACCGCGCGCTTTTAGAGCCTTTATTAGAAGAATTAGAATTCAGAACGCTGCGCAAGCGAATTTTGGGTGAAGACGAGCCCGTTGTGGCAAAGGTGAAAGCTTCGCCTAAAGTGGATGCGAACCAAATGGATATGTTTGGATCACCTGCTCCTTCCTCCGCTACAACACCTGATACCGAGGAAGAAGAGGTTAGCACAACTAGCTATTCAAATCTCAGTAATACTGCGCACCAATACCATTTAGTGCAAGGCGAGAACGCGATTAAGTCTTTGATTAGCTTCTTGGACCGCCAGGATTCCTTCTGTTTTGATACGGAGACGACGAGTTTGGTGGCCATCGAAGCAGCCTTAGTGGGCATGTCCTTCTCTTACCGCAAGGGCGAGGCCTTTTATGTGCCGTTCCCAGAAGATCCGGCGGCTTGCCAGGCGCAGGCAGATTTATTCAAGGATATTTTTGCCAAAGAATCTACCATCAAAATCGCCCAAAATATCAAGTACGACATGAGCGTCTTGCGTAATTACGGCATCGAAATCAAAGGTGCCACTTACGACACGATGCTCGCGCATTACTTAATCGAACCGGAGAAACGTCATGGGATGGACGCTTTGGCACTTGCCTATTTAAGCTATGAGCCCATGTCCATCGAAAACTTGATTGGCAAAAAAGGCGCGAAGCAAGGCAATATGCGTGAAGTAGAGCTAAACTTGATCAAAGAATATGCGGCAGAAGATGCAGACATTACTTTGCAATTAAAGCCATTCCTGGACAAACAATTAACGACAAATCCGAAAGCCGTTCAGTTACTTCATGAGGTGGAAATGCCGCTAGCCCGCCTTTTGTCCACGATCGAATGCGAAGGTGTAAACCTGGATGTTCCCTTCTTACAGGAAATGTCTAAGACGTTGGAAGCGGATTCCAAAGCCGTGCAAGAGAAGATATTTGCCACGGCTGGCCAAGAATTCAACATTGCCTCCCCTAAGCAATTAGGCGAGATTTTGTTCGAAAAACTGAAGCTAGATCCGAAAGCGAAAAAGACCAAAACCGGCCAATACATGACGGGCGAAGAGGTCTTATCTAAATTAGAAGCGGAACACGAAATCGCCTCCTTGATTCTCGACTTCCGCGAATTACAGAAATTAAAATCAACCTACGTGGATGCCCTACCGGCTCTTATTTCGCCCAAAACAGGCCGCATCCACACGTCTTTCATGCAAGCAGTCACGGCAACCGGTCGTCTGT
The DNA here is from genome assembly GCF_042715595.1 of Aquirufa esocilacus. Classification (NCBI taxonomy): domain Bacteria; kingdom Pseudomonadati; phylum Bacteroidota; class Cytophagia; order Cytophagales; family Flectobacillaceae; genus Aquirufa; species Aquirufa esocilacus. Next base: position 1,140,326 of record NZ_JBBKXX010000001.1, read on the forward strand.
CTTCGAAGGATCCGAACTTACAAAACATCCCGATCCGTACCGTACGTGGTCGTGAGATCCGTAAGGCCTTCATCCCACGCGATGAAAACCACTTGATTTTATCTGCCGATTATTCCCAAATCGAATTGCGCATTATGGCTGCTTTCTCGAAAGACGAATCGATGCTCGATGCGTTCAACAACGGCCTTGACGTACACAAGGCAACTGCCGCGAAAGTGTTCCATGTCCCTTTAGAAGAAGTTACATCTGACATGCGTCGCAAGGCGAAAACGGTGAACTTTGGGATTATTTACGGCGTTTCGGCCTTTGGCCTAGCGGCTCAATTAGCCATTTCCCGCACGGAAGCAAAGGAAATCATCGATCAATACTTCGTTGAATTCCCTAAAGTGAAGACCTTTATGGACCAAAGCATCGCCGACGCCCGCGAAAATGGCTACGTCGAAACAGTTTTGGGTCGTCGTCGCTATCTACGCGATATCTTATCCGCTAATATGAATGAGCGAGGTTTTGCCGAACGCAATGCCATCAACGCCCCTATCCAGGGTTCAGCGGCTGATATGATCAAAGTAGCGATGATTCAAATCCAAGATTTCCTGGAAAAAGAAAACTTGAAATCGAAAATGATTCTAACGGTGCATGATGAACTCGTGTTCGATGCACATAAAGACGAAGTTGACTACCTTAAAACCCATATCAATAAGATCATGTGCGAAGCGATGGATTTAGGCGTCGCGATGGAAACAGGAATTGGCGTGGGAGAGAATTGGCTGGAAGCGCATTAAAAATCAGCGGAGCAGCTTTTTTAAAGAATAGAGCACAAAGCATAAAGAATAAAGATGGAATAAAAAGAGCGGCAAGTGCCGCTCTTTTTATGTTATAGAAATATAAAACTCTTCACATAATTATCGCCGCAGGCGATACAAACTTTATTCTTTGTGCTTTATTCTTTGTGCTTTGATTTTAATCTATAAACCTCTCCGTAATCCCGCCATACGAATCAATCCTGCGATCTCTAAAGAAAGGCCAGGTTCTGCGGTAATATTCGCTCGAATCGACGTCTACATCTACTAGAGCAATTTCCTCTTGATCATGAGAGGCTTGAAAGATCACACGACCGAATGCATTAGAGACAAAGCTTCCTCCCCAAAACTGTTGGCCATTTTCTGTTCCAACGCGGTTTACTGAAACAACAGGAATGCCGTTAGCGACCGAATGTGAACGTTGGATGGTTTGCCACGCTTGGTATTGTTCGCGGTTTATTTCACCGTCTTTTTCTTCTAAATCCCAACCGATAGCCGTTGGATAGACTAACACCTCTGCTCCTTGCAAAGCCGTTAAACGAGCTGCCTCCGGATACCATTGATCCCAGCAGATGAGCACCCCTATTTTGGCAAACTTCGTTTCAAAAACCTGATATCCTAGATCTCCTGGCGTGAAGTAATACTTTTCATAATAGCCTGGATCATCTGGAATATGCATTTTACGGTACTTACCCAGGTATTTCCCGTCTGCATCAATGACCGCAGTAGTGTTATGGTAGAGTCCTGCCGCCCGCTTTTCGAAAAGAGATGCGACGATAACCACGTTTAATTCAGCTGCCAAAGCGCCTAACTCCTCCGTCGATGGTCCAGGGATCGCCTCTGCCAAAGCAAAGAAATCCTGCTTTTCTTCGTAACAGAAATAGACCGACTTGAACAATTCTTGCAAGCAAATTACTTGGGCGCCCTTAGAGGCGGCGTCGCGAATCGAGCTAATCGTTTTTTGCCAGTTTTCTGAAACAGTTGTGCTGCAGGATAGCTGAATTAAGGCGAAGGAAACGTTTTTCATCAATATCTTGGTTTTTACCATGTTAATCGAGGCAAAATTAAGAAAAAACACGTTGCAAGCCTCATTCTTTGATTCTTTTCGGTAAATTGCAATCTAATACGATTGAAAAAAATTGATTTAATGGAAAATAAAAAACAGGATACCGCCTCGGCATTGAAGGATATTATTTCACACGCGAAAGAATATGGTTTCGTATTTCCTTCTTCGGAGATTTATGATGGTTTGCAAGCGGTATATGATTACGGTCAAAACGGTGTCGAGTTAAAGAATAACTTAAAAACGGTTTGGTATAAGGCGATGACGATGTTGAATGACAACGTAGTAGGTCTTGACGCCTCCATTTTTATGCACCCATTGACTTGGAAGGCTTCTGGTCACGTGGATTCGTTTAACGATCCCATGATTGATAATAAGGATTCCAAAAAGCGTTACCGTGCTGATACTTTATTAGAAGAAAGAGCAGCTCAATTAGAGGACGAGGGAAAAGAGGCAGAAGCAAAGGCTTTATTACAAAAGATGGCGAAATGCTTAGATGCAGGGGATTTAGAGGGAGTTCGCCAGATCATTATCGATGAAAATATCAAGTGTCCGGTTTCGAACACGGCTAATTGGACAGAGGTTCGTCAATTCAATTTGATGTTCTCTACTCAAGTAGGCGCCGTTTCTGAGGATGCGAGTTTAATTTATTTACGTCCAGAGACAGCTCAGGGAATCTTTGTGAACTTCTTAAACGTACAAAAGACGGGCCGGATGAAGGTTCCTTTTGGCATTGCCCAAATCGGAAAAGCATTCCGTAACGAAATCGTTGCCCGTAATTTCATCTTCCGTATGCGGGAATTCGAACAAATGGAGATGCAATTCTTCGTTCGCCCTGGCACGGAAATGGAATGGTACGCAAAGTGGAAAGAAACGCGTATGAAGTTTCACTTAGCCTTAGGTTTACCAGCTACTTCCTTGAAATTCCACGATCACGATAAATTAGCGCACTACGCGAATGCGGCGGTGGATATCGAGTATAAATTCCCGTTTGGCTTTAAAGAAATGGAAGGAATCCACTCGAGAACGGATTTCGACTTGAAAGCACACCAGGATTTATCGAGAAAAAAACAACAATATTTTGACCCAGAAATAAACGAAAATTACATACCTTATGTGGTGGAAACGTCTGTAGGGGCTGATCGTTTATTCTTAGCGATTCTTTGCAATGCGTATACAGAAGAGACGGTGGGCGAAGGAGAACAAGAAAAACAACGTGTTTTCTTGAATTTCCACCCGGCTTTAGCTCCGGTGAAAGTAGCCGTTCTTCCTTTAGTGAAGAAAGATGGTTTAGCAGAGAAAGCACAAGAGATTGTTAACAGCATTAAATTTGCCTTCAATACAACATATGACGATGGTGGCGCCATAGGCAAGCGTTATACCCGTCAAGATTTAATTGGAACACCGTATTGTGTGGTGGTTGATTACCAAACTATGGAAGACAACACCGTGACCGTTCGCGATCGCAACACGATGACCCAAGAGCGCATTTCTATAGCAGACCTAAAAGAGAAAATTGGTTATGCTGTATCGATGGAGCGTATTTTTGAAAAACTTTTAAGTTAAAACGCAAACAACGACGATTATGATCACCGAAGAGAGCAATCCAGCAGAAGAATTGGAAACCACTCCTACTAGCCCAACAGAAACACCTGCAGAAGAAACATCTACTGAGGCAACAACAGTTGAAGAGACAGCTGTTGCTGAAATAGTGGAAGAGACGGCAGTCGAAGCAGCAGCACCTACTGAGGTGGCAGCTCCGGCGGAAGTAGTTTTTCCTGTAGTGGAAGAAAAGGCCGTGGAATTTCCGGTTTTAGACCTTTCAAAAGCAACAAAAGAGAGCATTCTTGCCTTCTATGAGCAATTGAAGTCCATTCTTCAAGCGAGCGCCTCATCGGCGAACTTCAAAAAAGTAGACGAATTAACCAAGGAAGTGAGAACGGCTTGGGAAGCAATCAAGCAAGGCGAGCGCACTGTGGCTTTAGCTGCATTTAAGTCTACTAACGAGGATTCAGAAGAAGGATTCTCTTTCAAAGGGGATGAAATCTCTCAACAAATCGATGCTATCGCTTCCTTTATCCGCACGGAAAGAGGAGCTTTCTTCTCTAATTTGGAGAAATTAAGAGAGAAGGCACTCGAAGGAAAAACGCGTTTAATTAATGAATTAAGAACTTTAGTAGACTCGGATGACAATTCAGATCCGGCGCATGTGAATGCGAGCTTTAAAGCCTTCAAGAAGATTCAAGAAGAGTGGAAAGGTTTAGGCAGTGTGCAAGGACCCATGAATCAGACGCTTTGGCAGAGTTATCATGCCTTAGTAGACCGTTTCTACAGCAATAGAAGCATTTTCTTCGAACTATTAGAGTTAGATCGCAAGAAGAATTTACAGGCCAAAGAAGGTATCGCCACTAAACTAGAAGCTTTAGCAGCAGAAATTTCTAAAGGCGGAGCTTTACAGAAATTATTAAAAGAGGCGGAAGAGCTGTTTGAAGAATACAAGCACATCGGACCCGCAAACAGAGATGACAATGAGTCGCTTTGGACGCGAGTGAAGAAATCATTGGATGTACTTTTTGAACAAAAAAGAGCTATCAACGATGCCCAAAAGCAAGTTTTCGAAGAAAATCTCAAAGTGAAACGCGAGATCGGTGACTTAATGAAGCATTATGCCAATTTCACTGCTGCGAACATCAGCGAATGGAACCAAGCTTCGAAAGCGGTATTAGCGCTACAAGAGCAATGGAATAACTTAAAAGGCGGATTGCCACGTGATGGAGGAAAAGAAGTGAGTCACAACTTTTGGTCTGACTTAAAAACGTTCTTCAAACACAAGAGCGATTTCTTCTCGAAAATCGACGCAGAGCGCAAGGCTAACTTAGCTGCGAAGCAATTGTTGATCGACCAGGTGAACGGTATCGTAGAAACAGGCACCATCACTCCTGAAGTGACTCAGATGGTTATCGAAACACAGAAAAAGTGGAAAGAGATCGGTCACGTACCAGAAAAACAGAAAGATTCCATCTATGCGAAATTTAAGGCAGCATGTGATGCTTACTTTAATTTAACTCGTGAAAAGGGCAAGAATGCGAAAGACGTAGAGTTCGAAGCTAATTTGGAATCGAAGCAAGCGATTTTGAAAGAGATGGAAGCCATGCTCAAAGATCCTAGCCTATTAGCTACCTTAGGAGAAAAGAAAGCAGCTTGGGATGCCATCGGTTTCGTGCCTCGTAACCATGTGAAAGCTATTCAAGAGAGTTTCCGCACAACGTGGAATGCTTTAATCGATTTAGCACGCACACAACCTAAAGAGCAGCTGGCTGCATGGGGTTTTGAATTAAAATCATTGGCTTCTGAAGCAAATAATGGTGGAGAAGAGAAAAAATCTGCTTCCCCAGATGCGCGTAAGAAAATTCAAGCCTTAGAAAATGATATTGCCGTGTTAACCAATAACTTAGAATTCTTCGCGAAGTCTAAAAACTCGGATAAACTACGGGCTGAGGTCGAAAAGAAAATCGCTCAAGCGGAAAAAGAACTCGAAAAATTGAAAAAAGATTAATTTTTTTCAATCAATATTTTGCGTTTTAATCCATTTGGCTTACTTTTGTGAACTCAAATGCGCCTCCTTAGCTCAGCTGGTAGAGCAACTGATTTGTAATCAGTAGGTCATTGGTTCGATCCCGATAGGAGGCTCAAGAAGCTCGACAGCAATGTCGGGCTTTTTTGTTTTACAACCCCCACGCCCCTAAACTCACCGTACCCTCTAATTGATTCTCTAATCCATCCTCCAGTTGAGGGAAGAAATCAATTCCTGTTCGTCTTTCGATTTCGTCTACAGAAACGGCAAATGATTTAATGGGTGAAGAGGAACCTGCGTTGGAGAGAATGAAGCCTATTATTTTGGGATTAGTTCCTGATTTGTATACTATTTTATAAAAAGAACATGGGATAATGATTCCGCCAGCCATTACGCCACAACTTCCGTTTAAAATGGGGCCAGTGACCACATAAACTCCATTGTTTGTGATGGCGGCTTCCCGAACCCAGGATTCCAGTGTGGACCAGATCCCTCGATTAAAAGAGGGAGCCATGGGTGACATATTGGACATATAAAAAGTCTCCGACATGGCTGTGAGATTCAGCGCCATATCAGCGGCAGGACAAAGGTGTCCACGATCATAACCACTACCCTGGTAGGATGTGCTACTAACGGGATTGTTTTTGACTAATGGGTCGATTCGAAAATCATCCGTCCTAGATTGTGTGCCTTTGATACTCTCAGGCGATAATTTATAATAGGAGAATTCAGATTGCCTATCTGAATTGGAATAGGACAAGGTATAATAGGTATGTTTGATGAGGTAACCTTTGGAAGTCGTAGGCGTATAATTTCCTGTATCCGGTGAAATTACTTCCTCTTTGGCACAGGAGGATAGTAAAGTAACGGAGAATAGAAATAGGAAACGGTTAACTAAATTCAATGAAGACGTGGTTTAGTACAACAGGTGCTGTTTAGACGAATTTCTCCAACCTGCTTGATTTTCATAATTCACAAAATACACTTTGAGATCTGCTTGGTTCTCGTAGCGGACAAAATAGATTTTCTTCTTGGCTTGATTGGAATAGTTTGTGAAGAACCACTTACCGTCATTCGAACCCGCTTGATTTTCGTATTTTACTTTATACACTTTTAGATCAGCCTGATTCTCATAGTTAACCACAAAGACTTTGACATCCGCTTGATTCTCATAATCAACGGAGAAAATCTTCTGGGCCTTAGCGGATAAGAAGCAAAATAGTAAGGTCAAAATAGTTGCTATATATTTCATGGTATTAGGTTTAGGTAATTAAGCTTAAGTCAATTTTGGGGTAAACCATTCTTAATCATTTTATCAATATCAGGATGTAAAATCACTTTGCCAAAAATTCCCATTCCCACCGGATTCTTCTTTCCCTCGTAATAAACATTAGTGATAGAGAAAAGATAATAGTCATCTACTCGTACACTTTGATCAATAAATTTGTCCACAATCATCCCTCCTAATGCGGCACCAAAGGTGGCTCCTAATTGCGAAAATTCAGTGTCATTTTCACTCTTCAATTTATCCATTTCCGTATTCAACAACTCCCGCATTTTGTCTTTCAAAATGACTTTATGTTCCGCTGCAGATGGGTTAGTTGCAAACGCTCCGATACCGACTAACAGTATAAAAAAGAGCACAAATAATCCGGATGAACTGGAGCCATTTTTGTGGTAGGTTGGGTGATCAGTAGAAGACATAGAAATAGGTTTATTTTTTTTGAAAAAGTGAATTTAAGCACTTCCATTTTAGTACACTCTTTATTGTCACATTATTTATTTAACGGCAAAAAGTAAACAAATAGCTCAAAACTAACAATTGCATTAAAATGTGCACTATATTGCACAAAATATTCAAATTTAGGAAAAAATACCAAATAATTACACATTAAAGAGCAGTTTAATGCACCAACAATCTATCATAGAAACGCTAAAAACGCGACGAATTAAGCTCCAAGTGACTCAAGAAACACTTTCTTTACTGACGGGGTTGGGTCTCAGAACCATCAAACAGCTGGAGAGTGGCAAGGGCAATCCCACCTTGGAAACCATCCAAAAAATAGCCGACGTTTTAGGGCTAGTATTACGTTTAGATATCAAAAATTTAACGTCGGAAAATGAGATCAACAACGATACTTTATAAGGGAATTCCGGCAGGAATTTTGAGTCAACTAGCGAACGGAAGTTTTCATTTTCGGTATATAGAATCGTGGCTCGATGACAAAAAAATGCCAGCGATAAGTTTGACATTACCCAAGTCAAAAAAGGAGTTTAAATCCCCTCACCTATTCCCTGTATTTTTTCATTTATTACCGGAGGGTGCGAACAAACAAGCGGTCTGTAAATTTAAGAAAATTGATCCGGCGGATCATTTTGGGATACTAATCAATACGGCTCAATTTGATACGAGCGGAGCGATCACTATTCAACCATCGATGTCATAAATGCAAACCCAACTCACCTACTGTCCTAGTACACTTGCCGAGGGGAATGCTTCGTATAGCCGCTCTGCGATTCAGCGACTTTTCACGAATCATAAAGTCCATCACGAGATGACCTATGATTCTCCCTCATGTTCTGAAGAGATGTCCCGCCTCTTCTATGAAAACAGAACCATCATGTCTATTTCTGGAGCACAAGAAAAGTTTTCATTCATATTAGAGAAAAATAAATTGCGTCTGGCCAAATCAGGAGAAAGCGGACAATACCTAGTAAAACCGATTCCTACCTTAGGGAGAAATAAACACTGGATGCCCGCTAATGAGCACTTGACGATGCAAATTGCCCGTCAGGTATATCAAATCGATACGGCAGATAATGGCATTATTTTCTTCAAAACGGGTGAAATGGCTTATTTAACGAAACGGTTTGATCGAGGTGAGGATGGACATAAGCGGGCGAAAGAGGATTTTGCGGTTTTGGCAGAACGAACACCACAATCTCACGGCATAAACTACAAATACGAGGGCAATTACCTCGAATTGTTTCAAATCATGCAGCAATACGTGCCTGCCTATGCAGTCGAGGCGTCCAAACTATTTAAACTCATCCTATTTAATTACCTATTCTCAAATGGGGATGCTCATTTAAAGAATTTCTCTTTGCTAGAAAGTGACGACGGCGATTTCATTTTGAGCCCAGCCTATGATTTATTAAATACAGAAATGCACCAGGCTGAAATTGATTTTGCCTTGCAAGGTGGCCTCTACCCTAAATCACAATACCAGGGTAAAATACTGAATCAATTCATTCAATTGGGAAAACTGGCTAAAATACCAGAAAAGATGGTGGAGCGATTATTAGCACAAATGCTAAGTAACTCTGAGCAGGTTGAGCGCTTAGTTAGAAGCTCTTTCCTAGATGAGACTGGCCAAAAAAACTATTATCAAGCCTACCAAGGTAGATTAAAACGCTTGAAATACACCTAGGTTAAATTACCACAAGCGCTCCACTTGCCGGGCAATTTCTGGCAAATCTTGCTTTTTCATGCAAGCAAAATGACCTTTCGGACACGTCTTGGTTCCAAAATTCGAACAAGGTTGGCAACTTAATTCAGGCACAATCGATTGAAAAACCCGGGCTTTTGAATCCGCTGGCATCAATGGCTCCACCTGCAAAGCGGGAGAAGTAGCCCCCCAGATCGCTATCACATTTTTTTCAAAGGCACAGGCGATATACAACATTCCGGTATCGTGCGAGATGACTACACGGGCTTTGGCAACCATCAAAGCAGATTCATGTAAAGAATAAACGCCACAGGTATTCACGATGCGGGCAGGATCTAGTGCCGCCAATGTATCGCCATCTGCCATCTCCTCCTTACCTCCTACTAGTACAATAGGATGGGGAATCTGTGCACACAACGTCTGTAATGATTCTAATGGCAATTTCTTCGTAGCGTAGGATGCACCTATCACTAAGGCGACATAGCCCTCTGGAAACAAAGTCGGTCCTGTGACACTAGAGGGAACAAAATAGTCCAAACCTTTTCCATCGTATACAACCCCTAAAGGCGATAAAGCATCCACACTACGTAAAGAAATGTGGCGATCAGCCATTTTATTCAAGTGGAATTTGGTCAACAAAAACTTCTCCACACTTAGCTTATTATACGATAAATAAGGAACACCTAACGCTAAGCGAATCCGCAAACTGCGCAGATTCTTATGTAAATCGATGATGTAATCGAATCTTAAGGCCTTTAATTCCTGGATGGTGGCAGATAGATCTTTGTCAAAATAATGGAACTGGTCCACGTAAGGATTCGCCTCCGAAACAGCTTTCATAGACTTTTTCGTCAAGAAATGAATCTCCACACCGGGAATCTGCTGTTTCGCGCAACGCAAGGCTGGAGAAGCTAAAACGATGTCGCCAATGGCCGAGAAACGAATAAAAAGTAGCCGCATACGTAAATTCTGAATTTAAAGTTAATTCATCCCGGGAGAATTTCTAATGTTAATGTTTTATTTTAAATTTAAGGATGCAACGTAGAAACTTCATTAAAGGGGGCCTATTGGCTTCTACCCTATCTTTAAATTCCTCCACATCAGCTTTAACTCCCATCGAATTTACGCCCATCAGTGCGGAAGAGCGTAAGATGCGTGTGGCTAAGGCGCAGAAATTGATGGCGGAGAAGCAAATCCAGGCCATTGTTTTAGATGCAGGGATTAACATGACGTATTTCACGGGCATCAGCTGGCATCCATCGGAGCGGTCGATGTTAGCGGTCATTCCGGTGAAAGGTGAAATTAATTTCATTTGTCCGGCTTTCGAGGAAGATCGGTTTCTAGAAATGGCTCCTGCTGGAACTAAGGTTTCCATCTGGGAGGAAGATGAGAATCCTTTTGCATTGACTACATGTGTCTTAAAAGGTATAGGTATAGAGAAAGGCCAAATAGGTATCGATGAATTCTGTCGTTTCTTCATCTTCGATGGATTACGCAAATCAGACGCTAGCTTTCAATTCGTGAGCGCAGATCCGATTACCATTCCGTGTCGAATCATTAAATCGGCGTCAGAAATTGCCTTGATGCAAAAAGCGAATGATGCGACGGTTAAGGCCATTCAGGCTGGAATTGCGGCTTTATCAATAGGTTGTACGCCTCGTCAAATCTCACAGAAGATTGCCCAAGCTCACGCAGAGCAAGGTGCGATGCACGGTTTTGCGTCTGTGACTTTTGGGGTGGCGACTTCGTTTCCACACGGAAGTTCTAGAAAGCAAATTTTGAAATCAGGCGATGTGGTGATGTTAGATTGCGGATGTAGCGTGGGAGGATATGAATCAGATATTACGAGAACCGTTGTTTTTGGGGAGCCTAGCGCGAAGCAAAAACAGATCTGGGATCTAGAGAAAAAGGCACAACAAGCGGGTTTTGAGGCAGCGAAATTAGGAGCACCTGCTGAAAACGTGGATTTTGCTGCGCGTAACGTATTGATTGACGCAGGTTTTGGCCCTGATTATAAATTACCTGGACTTCCGCATCGTACTGGCCACGGAATTGGAATGAGTGGTCACGAATGGGGTAATATGGTCAAAGGGAACAAGGCGCCACTCGAAATAGGCATGTGTTTCAGTATTGAACCGACGATTGCGATTCCCGGGGAATTTGGCGTACGCTTAGAGGATTGTGCCTATATGACGGCAGATGGCCCTAAATGGTTCTCAAATCCAAGCAAATCCATCTCAGAGCCGTTTTAATTCCAACACCTGATTCACGCAAGACGGAATATCGCGGTCATAGTGACTGACGTACAGCAAGGTCATTTCAGAATTTTCCGCTAAATAATCAAGCACCGACTTCAGGTGCTCTGTTTGAACACGATCTAGTCCTTGACATGGCTCGTCGAGTATCAAGAGTTCTGGATTCTTGACCAAAGCACGCGTGATTAACACCATACGCTGTTCCCCACCCGAAATCTGCAAGAAAGATCTTTCTTTCAAATGAGCGATACCCATTACTAGCATCCAATGATTCACTTGAGCCGTTTGCTCCTCAGTTAAGCGCTTAAACAACCCAAGCGTATCAAACAAACCAGAGGCCACCACTGAGAAGCAAGAACCACCCTCCTTAAAATACAAATGCAACTCCGGACTCAAATACCCAATTTTGCGTTTAATGTCCCAAATACTTTCTCCTGATCCACGCTTACGGTCAAACAAGATGATATTCTGCGAATAAGCCTGTGGATTATCTGCCGTAATTAAACTGATCAAAGTCGACTTCCCTGCCCCATTTGGACCTTTGATCACCCACCGCTCTCCCCTATTTACTTTCCAGCTGAAATCGCTTAATATGATTTTCGATCCGTATTTAATCTGCACCATTTCCATTTTCACAGCTGTTTCGAATGATTCTAATGGCCGCAGTAAAGGCGCTGGTTTCATGGCAGATTCTTGTGACAATGGCAATTCAATCACCTGATTAATGAAATCAGGCACATCGCCTGGCGAAGAAACGAGGATGAATTGTATACCTTTCGAGTCTAGAGATAGTAATCCTTTTGTGAGTATATCCCGGCCTTTTACATCCAAACCCACATAGGGATTATCTAAAATCAACCAATCTGGCTGGTAAGCAAGCGATTTAACAATTTGCAATCGCTTGTTCTCGCCATTGGACAATTGAATTAAGGGGCGCTTCAATAGGCTTTCTAATTCAAAAACCGAGACCCAATCCCCTAATGCCAATCCAGCTAATTCCTCCTCCACCGTATAGGCATCCTCGCAATCGGAAGAATTAAAACGCTGTTGTAAATAAAATTCAGAGAGATTACTGCGATTCTTAAATTGATGCTGTTGCTCTACAAGCATCACATAGGCTCTTTTATCTGGATTTCGACAAGAAAAAAAGACCTCGCCCGTTCGAAATAATCGACCAGATAAGGCTTTTGCCAAAGAGGTCTTCCCTGATCCCATCGGTCCTACGATGGCCGTTTTTTGGCCAGATAAAATCTGAAAAGAAATCGATGAGACAACAGGTTTAGCTCCCAAGGAGACCGAAACGTCCGAAATTTTAGCGAGGCAATTATCCAAGAATATTTCCTATTTTTAACAAAAATAAACCTATTCGATGAAAAAAGCCTCATTCCTCTCCGGACTCTTGTTCCTGTGTAGTTTTACTATCCTTGCCCAATCTCTACCACACAGTACGCCAGAAGCAGAAGGCGTGTCGTCCGAAGCCATCATCAAATTCATCGAGGGTTATTCCTCGGACAAACACGAATTGCATTCCTATATGCTCATACGCCACGGAAAAGTGATTTCAGAGGCTTGGTGGAAGCCCTTTACTGCAGATAAAAAACACAGCATGTACAGTGTTTCCAAAAGCTGGACCTCCACCGCCATCGGTTTCGCCGTAGCTGAAAAGCGCCTTACCGTACAAGATAAAGTCCTTTCTTTTTTTCCAGAACACGCTGATTTGAAAGACAAACCCTTTCTAGCCGACCTATGCGTACAAGACCTCTTAACCATGTCTGCTGGTCACGAAAAAGAGCCTCTACGCAGTGTGATTGTCTTTTCACCTGACTGGGTTCGCGGATTTTTGAACTACCCCATCGCGCATAAACCTGGCACTACGTTTTTATACAATACGTTAGCCACCTATATGTTATCTGCGATCATCCAAAAAGTGACGGGAATGACCACATTGGACTATTTAAAACCACGCTTATTAGATCCATTACACATTAACGGAATCGACTGGGAAGCTGACCAAAAAGGCATCAATGTGGGTGGCTGGGGCATTCGCGTGAAGACAGAGGATATGGCCAAACTAGGTCTATTATACCTAAATAAAGGAAAATTCGAAGGCAAGCAAATCTTGCCAGCTGCCTGGGTAGAGGAAGCGACCAGCAAGCACATCGACCAAGAACCGGATGCTAGCGCAGAAAAAAAGGCCAACGGGCAATATGCAGATTGGTTGCAGGGCTATGGCTACCAGTTTTGGCGCTCTAGAAATGGGGCATTCAGAGGCGATGGAGCGTATGGGCAGTATATTTTGATGATGCCAGCGCAAGATGCGGTGCTTATTATCACATCAGAATCTCAGGATTTACCGGATGATTTGAACCAGGTTTGGAAAAACTTATTGCCAGCGTTTCAAGCCAAAGCTTTACCTGCTAACCCTGCAGGATTAAAGGCGCTTGCCGCGTTTAATGCTAGCAGACAAATCAAAGCACCAGTCTCTAGCCTACAAGCTGCATTACCTACAAAAAGCTATTCTTTAGGGACTAACCCACTGGATTTCAGACAGCTACAGGTAGATACAAAAGGAACCCTTACCATCACAACCAAAGATTCCGCACAGCACGAATTTAGACTGGCTCAAGGTGCTTGGGCTACGGGAAAATCAAATTTAGTAGGTCCCTATATGCTAAGAGCTGCTAGAGTTGACCTAGCCAAAAAAGCCCCATTTGATTACGCTGGATCCTATCGCTGGGTGGATGCGGAGACACTGGAGATCACCTTATTGTATTACGAAAGTCCGCACCACTGGACATTTACACTAAAAGGCGACCAGGTATCGGTGATCAATTCATTTGAACCCCAAAATGAAATCAAGATCCCGCAACGGAAATAAGCGGGATTTCGTCGCAAAATTTAACCCGCAGGATATAAATTCCGGGATATATTCGTAAAATGAACTCAGAAACCTATTCTTACCTATGAAAAATAACAACAACACATCGCGTCGTCAGTTTTTGGCGGCCGGCTCACTTGCCTCTTTAGGCCTTTTGTGGGCATCGAATTCGTCCTTTCGTTTCGCAAAACCAAACTCCGTTTTTGGTGGCGTTCAAATAGGCACCATTACCTATTCTTTCCGCGGCATGCCGGGAGACATCAAACAAATCATCCAATACTGTGTAGAATCAGGCGTTTCAGCCATTGAATTAATGGGAGATGCTGTGGAAGATTATGCAGGACGTCCGGCAAATCCGGTTCCGATGCGTTGGACCCCAGGTCAACCCCGCCCTACCTTAACCGACGAACAAAAGGCAGCACTAGCACAATACCAAAAAGAGGTGGCAGCTTGGCGCGAATCTGTTTCCATGGATAAATTCAAGGAAGTGCGCAAGATGCTTGATGACGCGGGCATCTCCGTATACGCTTACAAGCCGAATGCCTTTGGCGAGAAAAATTCGGATGCTGAGGTGGAGTCAGCCTTACGCGCTGCTAAAGTGTTAGGGGCCAAATCGGTTACTTTAGAATTACCTTCTGCTGCGCAGACTCAACGTTTGGGAGCTTTAGGAGAAAAACATAAGATTTACTTTGGCTACCATACCCATACACAGGTGAAAGATACCGTGTATGATGAGGCTTTGGCCCAAAACAAATACAATTCCATCAATCTAGATGCAGGTCACTACATCGCCGTGGGAGCTCCTCACACGACGGCTTCCTTGATTGCGTTTATCGAAGCGAAACACGACCGCATCTCCAGCATGCACATTAAAGACCGTACATCGAAAGAACACGGTGCAGGAAACCTAGCTTGGGGCAATGGCGACACTCCTTTGAAAGAGTTGTTGACGTTAATGAAGAAAAATAAGTATAAATTCCCTGCGACAGTTGAACTAGAATACGAAGTTCCGGCAGGATCTACGGCAGTAGAAGAGGTGAAGAAATGCGTGGCGTATGCTAAGAATATACTAGCTTAATATATATGCTTGTAAAAAGGCCGCCTCGTTATTCGAAGCGGCCTTTCTTTTTATTTATACGCATCGATTGTCTCAATACTACCATCCGGTCGGTATTTCAACTCTGTTACCTTAATATTTCTTAAGTGGGTCTTGCCTGAGATTTCCACATCGTGGTAATATAAATACCATTTGCCATTTTGTTCCACAATCGAATGGTGATTCGTCCAACCTTTCACTGGCTTCAAGATAACCCCTTGATAGGTAAATGGTCCATAGGGACTAGTTCCTGTGGCATAAGCGATGTTATGCGTATCGCCTGTAGAATAAGAGAAATAATATTTACCTTGGTATTGGTGAACGAAAGCAGCCTCGAAGAAACGGCGATCGTGATCCTCTGATAATAAAACCTTACCCGCTGCATCCAAAATCTGCACATTACGCGGCGCCTCTGACATTTGTTTCATATTCGCATCTAAACGAGCTACTTTGGCCATCAAAGCAGGCTGCCCATTGGCTGGTTGTGACTCATCTGTCGCTCCATAAGTACCCGACTTCCAGCGTTGTAATTGACCACCCCAGATTCCGCCAAAATACAGATAAGACGTACCGTCTTTATCTTTAAACACACAAGGATCGATACTGAACGAACCTTTCATATACTCTTTCTCTGCATTGAATGGGCCCTCTGGCTTAGAGGAAGAGGCTACTCCAATGCGGAAAATACCCTCCTTATCTTTGGCTGGGAAATACAAATAGTAGGTTCCTTTCGATTCAGCCGCATCTGGCGCCCAAAGCATCTTGGAGGCCCAAGCCACATCTTCCAGCTTTAAAGCGACACCGTGGTCTACCACCGGACTTGCTGGAGTCTTTTGAGATAATACATGGTAATCATTCATCGCAAAGTGACTCCCTAAATCATCTTCCTTTACTCCGGCATCGATGTCATGTGAAGGATAAATGTAAATTTGGCCCTGAAATAGGTGGGCCGATGGATCAGCGGTGAACATATGCGAAACCAACGGCTTCGACTGCCCCAGCGCCGTTAAACTTAGTAGGCTTAAAGCGAGTATTTTTTTCATGTTAAATCGTTTATGTTAAAAGGTCTGAATTGTTTATTTTTACTTCTATGAAACCGATCGAAACCGCTTTACTGTCTTTTGGAATGTCTGGCCGCGTTTTTCACGCCCCATTTATTCAACTTCATCCAGGGTTCAATTTACGAGGATCTTGGGAACGCTCCAAGAAAACCATAGAGAATGCCTACCCTGGAACATCCTCCTACGATTCGATGGAAGCCGTTTTAGCCGATCCTTCGATTGAGTTAATCATCGTTAACACTCCCATTTATTCCCATTTCGAATATGCTACCGCTGCCTTGAAAGCTGGAAAGCACATTGTTGTGGAGAAAGCGTTTACTTGCAACGCGGCTGAGGCAGAAATGCTCGTATCGTTAGCGAAAGAAGTGAACAAAAAGATCTTTGTTTACCAAAACCGCCGCTGGGATTCCGATTTCCTAACCATGAAAAAGGTCCACGAATCAGGAGTTTTGGGTGATATCGTAGAAGCTGAGTTTCATTTTGACCGCTATAATCCCCTCATGTCCCCTAAAAGACATAAAGAAGATGCAGGTCCCGGCGCTGGAATTGTGACCGATTTAGGTCCCCATTTAATTGATCAAGCTTTGCACCTATTTGGTAAACCAACGCATGTATTTGCGGATTTACGCAAGACAAGACCTGGAACAGAGGTCATCGACTTGTTTGAGATACTTTTGTATTATCCAGCCTTGCGCGTTCGCTTAAAAAGTGGTTATTACTTCAAAGAACCCATTCCAGCTTTCCAATTGCACGGAACGAAAGGCAGTTTCATCAAATCCCGTTCCGATCGTCAAGAAGTTGATTTAGACAAAGGCCACGTTCCAATAGGTGAAAATTGGGGTGTGGATGCTCCAAGTGAATACGGATTATTACACGTGGATGGAAGCAGTCCAGAACGTGTTGCTTCTGAAAAAGGCGAGTATATGGCATTCTATGAAAATGTTTTTCAATCTTTGCGTTCCGGAGTGGCACCAGCGGTAACCGGAGAAGATGGAATCGCGAGTATGCGCGTCATTGATGCCGCCTACGAAAGTTTAGAAAAACAAGCCGTTATCAGTTACTAAAATGGAATTATTCAATCAGTTTGAGCCTGAATTAAGCAAAAAGATTCAACAAGTAGGCGTTGTTCGTAAATTCAAAACGGACGACTATTTGATGAAAACAGGGCAATCCATTCGGTCAGCTGTCTTGGTAACGAAAGGAATTATCAAAGTATTCCGAGAAGACGAGGAGGGCAACGAAGTATTTATGTACAATCTGCATCCCGGCGAAGCATGCGCCATTTCGATGACTTGCGCAGCGAGGCAATTATCGTCTCAGATTATGGCCAAAGCCCTCGTCGATACCGAAGTCATCGCCATCCCAGCCGAATTAATGGACGAATGGGGCGCTAAATACAAATCTTGGTACCAATTCGTGCTAGAGACCTACCGATCTCGGTTCGAAGAATTACTAGACACCTTAGATCAAATCGCGTTTAGAAATCTGGATGAGCGCTTACTTTGGTACTTAAAACAACACCAAAAAAGCCTAAAAACGAACATTTTAAAGGCTTCCTTTACCGATATTGCCCAGGAATTAAACTCCTCCCGAGAAGTAATTTCGCGCTTGATGAAGAAACTAGCAGAGAAAGGCTATATCAAAATCAATAAAAACCAGATTGAGATTGTGGATTTGAGGGGACTGTGATTTTCATCACGAACTAAGTCACATTTTTGCGACAATTTGCAGGCCTAAATACAAAAGCATGCAAAAAAACGCCTTATTCATTCTATTCTTACTCTTATTTTCAGCTACACTCGTAGCTCAGCATCAAGAAATACATACGCCTCCACATCTTTGGAAAGGTAAAAAAAGTGTCGCGGAGGATTCTACTTCCTTATTATTCGCTTTTAAACATGGAAAAGTACATGGTAATCTTCGCTACTTTTTCATGGCAACAGAGAATCAAGATCATTTAACCGACGCTCATGCAAATGCAGTGGGCGGTGGACTTTTTTATGAAACGGCTTCCTTTAAAGGGTTTCAATTCGGAGTAGGTGGGTATTTTATTTACAATGTGAATTCATCCGACATGACGCACATTGACCCTTACACTCAAACGGTAAGTCGTTATGAAACATCCTTATTCGACCTAGAAAATTTAGCCAATAAGCATGACTTAGATCGATTAGAAGAATTATACCTGAAATACAACTTTAAAAAATCTCATATCACGGCTGGAAAACAGCTCATCAATACACCATTCATCAATTTACAAGATGGTAGAATGCGCCCTACGGAGGTAGGCGGATTGTTTGGCGAGATTTTCCCGGGGAAAAAGAATAAACTAGAGGGAGGATACTTGTATGAAATTTCTCCACGCGGAACGGTGGATTGGTATGGTATAGGGGAGTCTATTGGAATTTATCCCAATGGCACGAATGTAAATGGGACAAAAGGGAATTACAAAGGCCATATTGAATCCAATGGGGTCTATCTTGTAGGATACACTCACCAATTACCTCAAGGCAACTCGCTTAAGCTTTGGAATGTGTATGTGGATAATGTATTCAACACGAGTATGTTACAATGGGATTTGAAACGGGGTGCTTGGGTAGCTGGAGTCCAATACACACAACAACAAGCGGTTAACGAGGGTGGAAACGAAGACCCTAGTAAGACTTATTATTCACCTGATCAACACTCCCGCGTCATTAGTACTAAAGTAGGTTATGAGTTAGGAAATTGGAAAACATCCCTTAATTATACGCGCATCACCGCAGAAGGTCGTTATTTAATGCCGCGTGAATGGGGACGTGATCCTTTTTATACTTTTATGCCTCGGGAACGAAATGAAGGATTCGGCGATGTACATGCGTATATGGGGAAAGTCAATTATGCTTTTTCTAAGACACCTTTAAAGGCTTCCCTAAGTTATGGCTATTTTCAACTACCAAATGTAAAGAACTATGCCATGAACAAATATGGCTTGCCTAGCTACACGCAATTGAATCTAGATCTTACCTATGAGTTTACTGATTTCTTAGAAGGTGTAGACATCCAGGCTTTATATGTTCACAAAGCAAACCAAGGAGAAACCTACCAGAATGAAAAATACATCATCAATAAGGTCAATATGAGCAATTATAACCTGATTTTGAACTTTCACTTCTGATGAAAATTTTTTTTAGGCTTGTGATAAAAATCACGAATTAGCTCTAAAAATGGCTCCAAATTTGTATCAACAAAAAACAATAACAAACGCATGGAAATTATAGGTTATTTCGCCTCTCTACTTATTGGAATTTCACTGGGCTTAATCGGCGGTGGCGGATCCATTTTAACAGTACCCGTATTAGTTTACCTTTTCGGAGTTGATCCTATTTTAGCAACCGCATATTCCCTATTCGTGGTAGGTGCTAGTTCATTAGTAGGCGCATTCCCTAAGTACAAGCAAGGATTAATCAACGTGAAAACGGCTGTCATTTTTGGCATTCCTTCTATCGCAGCCGTGTATGCTACTCGAAAATTCATCGTTCCGTTAATCCCTTCCGAAGTATTTACTTTAGGAGACTTCGTGGTAACAAAATCGATTTTAATGATGGTTTTATTTGCCATCTTAATGGTAGCGGCTTCCATCTCCATGATTCGCGGAAAATGTGAACAATGTGAAAAAGAGAAATTAGGCACTTACGTAGAAGAAGAACAAGTGTTCAATTACCCAATGATCCTATTAGAAGGAGCTGTGGTAGGTACATTAACAGGTTTAGTAGGCGCTGGAGGTGGTTTCTTAATCATACCTGCTTTAGTAATGCTTTCTAAATTATCCATGAAGCAGGCAGTAGGAACTTCCTTATTGATCATCGCAGCGAAGTCATTAATCGGATTTACAGGTGATTTAGGTCATCATATAATCGATTGGAACTTATTATTAACCGTAACAGGTCTAGCGATTGTAGGTATATTCTTTGGCGATATTATTAGTAAAAAAGTAGACGGAAATAAATTAAAAGTAGGTTTTGGATGGTTTGTTTTAGTGATGGGTATCTATATCCTGATCCAACAAGTAGCCTTCCCATTAAAATAAATAAACACATTCACAGCATAATAATTACGAAAATGAAAGTAGAACAAATTTACACTGGATGTTTAGCACAAGGTGCTTATTACATTGAGAACAACGGAGAAGCAGCGATCATCGATCCACTTCGTGAAGTACAACCTTATATCGAGAAAGCAGAGCGTAACGGAGCTAAAATCAAGTATGTATTTGAAACTCACTTCCATGCAGACTTCGTTTCTGGTCACATTGACTTGTCTGCCAAAACAGGCGCTCCGATCGTTTACGGTCCAAATGCGGCTTGTCAATTCGAATGTATCTCCGCAACTGATGGCCAAGAATTCCCATTAGGAAATGCGACCATCCGTGTTATTCATACACCTGGTCACACGATGGAGTCGACTTGTTTCCTTTTGATCGACGAAAATGGAAAAGAAACTAGCCTATTCTCTGGCGACACTTTATTCATCGGTGATGTGGGTCGTCCAGATTTGGCACAAAAAGTAAAGGCTGATTTAACAGAAGATATCTTAGCGGGTCATTTATTCGATTCATTACGTAACAAAATCATGCCTTTAGCAGACGACATCATTGTATATCCTGCACACGGCGCTGGTTCTGCTTGCGGTAAAAACATGAGCAAAGAGACTACGGATACGTTAGGTAACCAAAAGAAAACGAACTATGCGTTGAATCCAGCTTTAACAAGAGAAGCATTCAAAAAAGAAGTTTTGACTGGCTTAGTTGCACCTCCAGCTTATTTCCCTTTGAACGTTTTGATGAATATTCAAGGATATGATTCAATTGACAAAGTATTAGAGCGTGGGCAACATGCTTTAAGCCCAGAAGGATTTGAAGCAGCAGCTAACGAAACAGGCGCGTTAATCTTAGATACACGTGATCCTCAAACTTTCGCAGCAGGATTCGTGCCTAACTCGATTAACATCGGTATCGATGGATCTTTTGCTCCATGGGTAGGTGCTATGATTCCAGACATCAAACAAGAGATTTTGTTAGTGACTGACGAAGGCCGCGAAGAAGAAGTTATTACTCGTTTAGCGCGTGTAGGATATGACTTCACGATCGGCTACCTAAAAGGTGGATTTGCAACTTGGAAAGCTTCAGGAAAAGAAATCGATCGTATCGAATCAATTAGTACTGATGAATTATTGAAACGCGTAGAAGCTGGAGAAGGTGAAATCTTAGACGTGCGTAAAAACTCTGAATACTTATCTGAGCACGTCATAGATGTAGAAAATGCTCCTTTGGATTTCATCAATGATAGTATGTTAAAAATCAACAAAAACAAGACTTACTTCGTACACTGCGCGAGTGGTTACCGTTCGATGATCTTTAACTCGACATTGAGAGCTCGTGGCTATGATAACTTAATTGATATCAAAGGTGGTTTTAAAGCGATCAAAGAGTCTGAGAAGTTCAAAGTGTCTGATTATGTTTGTCCATCTACCCTTTTGTAATCATGGAAGAGTTATTAACTAATCCAGCAACTACGGTTGTTGATGTCAGAGAAACAGGTGAATTTGCAGGCGGTCATTTCGATGGAGCTATCAATATTCCTTTGGGAATTATTCCCTTACGATTAGATGAATTCAAAGCAATGAACGGCCCAATTGTCGTTTACTGTAGAAGTGGCAATCGTTCCGGAATGGCTATGAACTTATTAAAGCAAGCAGGTCTTTCTGAAGTATATAATGGCGGAGGATTACAGGATATGTTAATTTACCAAAACTAATATGCTAGCTAGCCTAACACAAAATTGGGGTTTCATGCGCATTATCCGCCTAGTTATAGGTGGATATGCGCTTGTTGAAGCTATCCGTGCATCAGATGTACTGATTGGCATCATGGGAACCGTCCTGATTAGCATGGCCTTATTCAATATAGGCTGTGGCGCTCAAGGTTGCGGTGTACCTACCTCTCGCAATAAAAACACTTCAAGTGATGAAGTAGAATATGAAGAAGTTCTTTCAAAATAAGGGTTGGCAGATCTTAGGTGGACTATTGGGCGGAATTGCCGGATATTTCTACTGGAAAGAGATTGGTTGCGTTACAGGAACCTGCCCTATTACGAGTAAGCCATTAAATAGCATTCTTTATTTCGCTGTTTTAGCTTATTTTGTGACGGGAACGATGGCAGGATTTAAAGCACAAAGAATAAAGCACAAAGAATAGAGATGGTAAGTGGTAAATGGTGAATGATAAATTTTCCCTCCGGACTAATTCCCTCCGGACTGACTACTGCCCACTGCCCACAAAATAAAGATTAAAACAATTAAATACCTTTTAAAATGGAAACAATTACCCAACCCTGGCCTTGGTATACGGCAGGAATTATTATCGGACTTATCGTTCCGGCCTTATTAATTTTAGGAAATAAACACTTTGGTATATCTGCGAATTTACGTCACGCCTGTGCTGTCTGTTTACCTAGCAATATCCCTTTCTTCAAGTATGATTGGAAAAAAGAAACCTGGAATTTCTTCTTTGTCGGAGGAATCTTAGTGGGTGGTATTATTTCAACGCTTTACTTAGGATCTGGAGATGCCGTTATCGTGCACCCAGATTTAGCTAAGGAATTAGCGAGTTATGGCATTACTGACTTTTCAGGTATGGTACCATCGCAATTATTCTCATTCGAATCCTTATTCACAGTTCGTGGATTAGTCATGATGGTAGGAGGAGGATTTCTTGTTGGATTCGGTGCGCGTTACGCAGGCGGATGTACATCTGGACATGCGATTATGGGCCTATCTGACTTACAATGGCCTTCATTAGTGGCTACCATCTGCTTTATGATAGGTGGTTTTATTATGGCTAATTTCATTTTACCCTTCATCTTACACTTATAATACACATGGAAAATAAGACAAATCAACACACAAATCCAGCTGATTTTGAGGTGCGTTCATTAGACACCATGTGTGTGAATGAATCGGAATTAAAGCACCCTTGGTACTATAACCTAAAATATAGCCTAGTTGGCGTTATTTTTGGCATTGTATTCATTAAAGCAGAAATCATCTCTTGGTTCAGAATTCAAGAAATGTTCCGCCTTCAAAGCTTCCACATGTACGGAGTGATCGGAACGGCTGTAGTGGTAGGAGCCATCTCTGTATTTTTAATCAAGAAATTCAAGGTTAAAACCATACACGGTGAGGAAATTACTTTTACGGACAAGAAGTTTAATAAAGGCCAAATCATAGGTGGCTTGACTTTTGGTCTAGGATGGGCCTTAACCGGAGCTTGCCCAGGCCCTCTATTCGCACAAGTGGGTTCTGGTGCCATCGTCATTCTAGTCGTTATTCTTAGTGCCACAGCTGGAACTTGGGTGTATGGCAAGTTTAGAGATCAATTGCCTCACTAAAATGGTGAATGGTGAACGGAAAATGAGGATGTCGATTGGGTTCGGCATCCTTTTTTGTTTTAAAACATTACCGTTAAATAAATATATTTACCTAAATATGGTAATCAAATCGAAGATAGATAAATTAGATGAAATCCTTTTAGAATGCGTCGTCTTCAATCACTGCTGTTAATTGTTTGGCTTTTAAATACACCTGTAGAACTTCATTCCTTCAATTCAGTTCGGGAATATCAAAATCCAGTAGAAACCTTTTCCGGAAAGTATAAAGTATATGAATTCACGGTAAAAAAAGGTCTTTTTAAACGCATCAAGCCGGATTTATACTATTGCAGTAAATATAATGCATTCATCGAATTTCATCTAAATATTACATACAACTTTGACGAAAGTGGTTTTTTTCGCAAATCAGATTTAGTTAAACATTTTAAAAATAGGGTATCACCTACCCTACTAATTGATAAGGAAAATTGGTTTGCTCTTTCCGGATTTAACAAAAAGAGAGACATCGCGTACTACAAAGGTTTTTATGAAGAATTTTATAGTATGCAAGGTCGAGACTCTGGTAAACCATCCTGGGTGTGGTCTAGATCAGGGGTCATTGAAATACGCTACCCGGAAATGTATAAAAAAGAATTAGATCCTATTGTCTCTAGCATTAACAAATCATTCAAATTTGATGTAGCGGCAACCTTTGAAACAGAAATGAATCCATAACTAATTAATTTATTCAAATGAAAAAGACCCTAGCAAAATTTGCACTAGTAATTTTAACCATCCCTACCATCTCTTTCGCTCAACTACCTGTCATTAGAGCCGTGGGAGGAGCAGGCAAAAATGTCAATTGGCCACAAGAGAAGAAAAATGCAGATCCTGACGGCCCTGGCTATTTTTCAAATGACTGTTCACAAGGCGTAAAACCTACCAAAGCCTCTTCAACACTTGCTGGACAAGGGAATAAGAATTATGGAGTAAAAAACTTATCGGATTACAATCCTATGAGCGCTTGGGTGGAAGGAAAAGCAGATTACGGAATAGGTGAATCTTTTGAAATTAGAGCTGCTGGGGTGAACAGCATCTATAATGGATATCAATCATCCCCTAAAAACTGGCTAGAAAATTCAAGAGTAAAACGTTTTAAGGTGTACAGAAACAACGCGCCTATCTGCTTCCTAGACTTAACGGATGAAATGGGGGGGCAAAGATTTGAACTTCCTGGTCACAATAATTACAATGCAGAAAAAGAGTACACTTTCAAATTTGAAATTGTTGATGTGTACAAAGGAACGAAATGGCCAGATGTGGCTATATCAGAAATAGACGTAGTACTTTGTTGTTTTGTGGAATCAACGGTTATTAATACTGAGAATGATTCCAAAAACATATCCGATATTAAATTAGGGGACAAAATATTTTCGGTGGATATTAATTCTGGGAAAATCAATTCAACACAAGTAGAGAAAGTAACCAAGCAGACTCACCTCAGTGTTTTAAAAATCGCTACAGAGAAAAGACAAATTGAATTGACTTTTGATCATCCATTATATATCAAAGACTTTGGTTTTTCATCGATTTCTCGCTACATGCAAGCTAAAAAAATAACGAATTATACCGATTTGATCAATAAAATCGAAATTTTAGTACTTGATGAAAATAACCAAAATACGGTATTTGAAAAGTTGAAAAAGATCGAATTAACGGAGGGAACCTTTGAAACATATTCCATCTTACAATTAAGTGAGGGCAAAACATTTGTTGCCAATGGCTTTGTAACTAAGGTCTATTAACTAAAACAGAATTAGATCATCTCAAAAGCTAGCATCAGCACAAACTGAATGCTAGCTTTTTTTATGTCCCATAAACACAAAAATAGGATGTCGAAACTAATCGACACCCCATCTCTACTCTATACTCTCCTATCTATAATCTCCTATCTAAACGTATAATCCACACCCGTAACTTGACTCAACAAATCTTGAGGACCATCTAGAATCTTCGCGTCGTGACGTAAAATAGGTGTCACTGGAGAGAATTTTGCTAAGTACTCCTTCATCATTGAGTGTAAAGTATAGGCCGTATTAGTTGCCTCTTTTACTCCTTTCATACGGCACAGCATATCTTCCGGATCGCCATCGCGCTCGCAAGCGCACAAGGTATACATACGGCTTTTATCTAATTCAGCGCCCGCAATGGTCACTTTTTGAACGCGCTGTCCTACCCGCTCAAAGGCTTTGAATTCGACTTGCATTCCTTTAAAGCGGATAAGCCAGCCACCAAAACGTTTGGAAGCATCCTGGGCAAACACATTCTGCATCTCTTTTTCTAACCAATCTAAAATCTGTTGTCCGGAAGCTTTCGCTGTTCGGATAGTACTATCCACTGGTAACATATCGTATAAATAGCCCTCCGTAATCGCTACTTTTCCATCTTTTCCAGGGACGCGTGGTGGACAAAAACGGAATCCATTAGATAGAACAACGTCCGCATTTACTTTCCATTTTAAGGCATCTACAATCATTGTGTCGATGGTATTCTCTACCACAAAGTTGCGGTAAAGAGGGACCGTGCTATATCCTAGTACTTTATTAATTTCTTCCTTGTACGGCTTCTCTAAGTCTTGAACTAAGGCTTTGATCGCTGGATCAGCTGGGTATTTGATGGGATCGACTTCCACTAATTCATAGGTAGAACCTAGGACTTTACCATCCTTAACTTGAATATCGAGTTTGCCAATAAACGAACCAAAGGCTCCTGGCTCCACAATCTTCGTGTATTCCGCTTGTATCGGTTTACGAACCCTTTCATGTGTATCTGCCCCAAAAATATAGTCTACTCCTTGGCAATCAGGATTATTGCCCAAAGCAATTTGCTGAGATAAACCTAAGTGAGATAAGATAATCACAAAGTCACATTGCTCTTGCTCGCGCAATAGCGTCACGTATTCCTTCAGATTATCTTCTGGTTTCGTATAGACAATACCCTTTGAATACAAAGGAGATTGACGCAAGGGAACTAAAGGGTCTGTATAGCCTAAGAAACCTATTTTAATCCCCATACGATGCATGATTTGGTAAGGCTGGAAGATGAGTTCACCTTTCTTTCCATCCCCTAAATCATGGTACATATTAGCACAGATTTTGGGAGCTAATAACCCTCCCAATAATTTCTGCATGTTCTTTTTATAATAAACTACCTCCCAGTTTCCCGGTAGGTATAGATCATAATCCATCGCATTTAATAAAGGAACGAATGCCTGCCCCGTTGTTTTCACGGAGAGCATACTTCCTTGGAACATGTCTCCAGTATCGAGCGTAATGGTATTCTGAGGATTTTTCTCCTTTAATTTCTGTAAAGCGGTGGCCATATGAGGATATCCTCCAGCCTTGCGAAAGGTCAACTCATTATTCTCCCAAAACAATTCATCGTGTGCATGCAATTGACAGTGCACATCCGTGGTTTGAAGAATCGTAATTTGACCAGATCCAGCGATTGATTTTGTTGATGAAGTAGTATTCTCTGCATTTTTAGCTTGTAAGCCTACAGGCGTTAACGCTGCCACACTCGTCAGTATTCCGCCTTGTAAAAATTTTCTTCTAGAGTTCATTCGGTTTATTTTTTAGACTTCTTGTGTTTCGCAATCCATTCTTTAATCGGCTTATATGGGCCATATTTATGTTGTTCTTCTGTAAAAGGATCAGCATAAGGGCCAAAAGGATGGTCAAAAGGCTTACCCGCGACATCCGGCCAGTCCTTGCTTAAATCTTTACTAGGCCGAGGCATGGAATTGACATAAGCCGCTAAATCCCATGCTTCCTCATCTGTTAACTGCGGTTTCTCGTAATTCGCTCCTAATGGCATGTTGTATTTAACATACCCAGCAAAATTGGACATCCGGTAAAGCCCTGCCCCATGATTATAACTATGAGGGCCCCAAAGTGGTGGATAAGTATATGACTTCCCATTTTCAGCCAGCACGCCACCGCCATCTGCCTGATGACAGGACTGGCATTTAGCTGCGTAAACTTCCGCACCTTTAGCGGGATCAATCGCGCGTTTTAAACCTTTTAATTTGAAAATCCCTGATCCCTTAGGAGACTTACCTTTCTTCACATCCGTGCCTAGCCATTTAATATAGGCCAAAATCGCACGCATCTCCTTGCTTTCAGCCGGCAATGCCTGCCCATTTAAACTACGTTCAAAACAATCATTCACGCGCTTCACCTGATCTTCAATGGCCCCTGAACGAGCTCTGAATTTAGGATAGGTTGATTGTACCGCGAAATAATTATTTCCCCAAGGCTGCGTACCTGCATTTAAGTGGCAGTTTTGGCAATTCATCCCATTGGAAATAGCCTTAACAGAACCCTTTGGCCCTAAATAATCAGATGTATGGGCAATTAACTCTTTACCGTATTCCACTAGTTCTTTCTCCTCTGGCTTTAGATACATCATTCGCCAATCCGATGGTGCCGTCCAAAGATGAGTAAAGTTAGAAT
Source organism: Aquirufa esocilacus (assembly GCF_042715595.1). Taxonomy (NCBI): domain Bacteria; kingdom Pseudomonadati; phylum Bacteroidota; class Cytophagia; order Cytophagales; family Flectobacillaceae; genus Aquirufa; species Aquirufa esocilacus. The sequence continues at coordinate 1,168,422 of NZ_JBBKXX010000001.1, forward strand.
CTGGCTCCACATAAACTTGAGTAGAATCAGTGGCATCACTAGCTGAACTAACATGGGAGAACCCTAAATAACCCAATAAACCAAACAGGGCAATTAATAAGGCATAAAGGAATACTTGTAATAAGCCTGGCTGAGTTGAATTTGAACTAGTATTAGACATAGAGGTACTGTATTTAAAGCTGTTAACGTACAAAAGACTAGATAAAACAGCATAAACAATGTGACATTTGTCACTATTACGATAAAAGATTACATTTTTTCAGTAGGCGTTGTCACGATTGCGTCAAATTCGGCTTTGGTAATATAAACAGGGGTGTAAGTGCCTCCCGCATTTGTCAGATTCTTGAAAAAGGAACGTAAGTGGTTGCGGCTACCTTTGTTTAAAAAATCATACACTAATTTGACATCCTGATTATTAGTTACCGCGATGGATTTATTCAAATCAAAAATATCCAATTCCTCAATTTTTGCCCCCACTTGATAGGCTGCTAATACGCTCCCATTCCCTTGGCTTACTAGCGCATTATACAGTGATTGAAGATCTGCATTAGCAAAAACGCCGCGTGGATTCTTATCCATAGGATCGACTAATTGGTATTTAGTTATAATCGTTAACATCGCCTCCATATGGCTCAATTCGCTATTGGGGATGTTTTGGAAAATCTTAACCCCATATTTATCAAACATCGCTTGATATACATCGTAGGCTAACTTTTCCTCCTCTCGAATAAACAAAACACGCTGCTTTTCAGCTGAGTCTAATGGTTCTACAGGCAAACTAGAGACTGTAGCTTGAATGGCGGACAAACTTTGAGACAAATTGCCTTGATCATCCCCTAGAGGACCTCCTTTTTCACAACTACTTAAAAAGACAAGAACAGCAACGAACGATAGGACCTTTTTCATATGAGATTATTTATATTTTTCTCAAAGGTAGAGTGCACTAAAAGGAGAAAGCGTGATATTACTCACGAAAACAGACATGTGACTTTTATCACTTTTTGGCAAGAAAATAGGAGCTATTTTTGAATAAACTTAGACTGTTAACCATGAAAACACATCACCATATTGTCATCGTTGGCGGGGGAAATGCCGGTATTTCAATCGCCTCGCAACTATTACGTAAAGATTCATCTTTAGACATCGCCATCATCGATGGCGCAAAGAAACATTATTACCAACCCGCTTGGACCTTAGTAGGTGGTGGAGAATTCAATATTCAAGACACAGAACGCGATGAAGCATCGGTCATCCCTGCCGGAACCACGTGGATCCAACAGATGGTTTCGGGTTTTAAACCAGAAGAGAACAAGGTTACCTTAGCTGATGGAACCGATTTAGGTTATGATTATTTAGTGGCAGCTCCTGGGATCCAATTGAATTGGGGGGAGATAAAAGGCTTAAAAGAAAATCTAGGTAAAAATGGAGTTTGCTCTAATTATAGTTTCGAAACAGCCCCTTACACCTGGGAATGTATTCAGAAGACTAGAGGCGGCAAGGCAATTTTCACCAATCCACACACCCCCATTAAGTGCGGTGGTGCTCCTCAAAAGATTATGTACTTAGCTGCTGATTATTTCAAAAAACACGGCATTGATAGTCAGGTGGAGTTTTGGAGTGGAGGTACACGTGTTTTTGGCGTAGAAAAATACGAAAACACCTTAAAAAAGGTCATTGCTCGATACGGTATACATACACAATTCTTTGTGAAGTTAGACGAAATCGATGGACCAAACAAAAAAGCAAAATTTGTGGGAATAGGTGAATCTAATAAAGATCAAGAATATTGGGTTGAATACGATATGATTCACGTCACTCCACCACAATCTGCTCCAGACTTCATTAAGACTAGTCCTCTTGCCAATACTGCAGGTTGGTTAGATGTGGAAAAACACACCTTACAACATATTAAATTCAATAATATATTCGGGTGTGGTGATGCAGCTAATCTTCCCGCATCACGAACTGGAGCAGCTATTCGAAAGCAGGCCCCCGTTTTAGTAAGCAATTTATTAGCTGTTATGAAGGGCAAATCGATGACTGCCTCCTATGATGGTTATTCTTCTTGTCCCATTATCACTGGTTATGACAAATTGGTATTAGCAGAATTTGATTATAATAATAAACCGGTAGAGACATTCCCATTTGATCAATCGAAAGAGCGCTGGTCTATGTACCAAATGAAGAAATACCTACTTCCCTATTTGTATTGGAATCAAATACTTCCCGGAAAGATGTAAAAAAAAGGCCGCTGTTAGAGCGGCCTTTCAACTTAATATTTGAGATAGGCCCAGCCGGCCTCTTGCTTAAGGACGACTTCTGCTACACCAGAGGGAACTGTGCCCGCTTGTGTTAAAATAGTAGAGCGATCGATTTTGCGTTCGCGAATCGTATTTTCACAGGCTTTGAACAAAACACCCGTAGCTGCTAATTCTGCAATTTTGGCTTTTTGCGTCGTTTTGCCATCGATTAAAATACCGATACCAGAACCATGAGCGACTAATTCAATTTGTGTAGTAGGCCCCAGTGCGGTTTGAAGGTTAGAAATATTCTTCAACGCTCCGTGCCAAACCAAGGTATCTGAAGTATTTAATTGCACAACCACTTTGTGTGTTTGTGCGTTAGCTGCGAAAGAAATGAAAGCAACAAATAAGGTTAACAGTAGGTTTTTTTTCATGATTATATTTTTTACTAAACTACAAATTTTACAAATGAAAGCAATGTGGAACGAGCGTTATCAAACGGACGAATACCAATATGGAATAAATCCAAATGATTTTATGAAAGAGCAAATCTCACCCCTACCCTCGGGCCGCATTTTATTCCCAGGTGCTGGAGAGGGACGAGATGCCGTTTTTGCTGCCAAAAAAGGATGGGAAGTCCACGCTTTTGACCTAAGTGAACAAGGTAAAGCAAAGGCGGAAAAATTAGCTTCAGCCGAAAAAACACGGATTCACTATAAAGTGGCAGATGCAGCGCTGGTAAAATTCCCTATGGAATCTTTTGACGTCATTGCCTTAACCTATTTCCATTTGCCCTTAGAGACTCGATTACACTTTTACAAGCAATGCGTTTCCTGGCTTAAACCTGGCGGTTTACTTATTTTAGAGGGATTCAATCAGCGCCAACTAGGATTAAGTTCTGGAGGACCTAAAAACATAGACTGGTTATTTTCCTCTGCAACCATTGCTGCTGAATTCCCTGGCTTAAAGATTATTGTAAACGAAGAGAAGCAACGCACATTGAATGAAGGGCCACTTCACCAGGGTTTAGCAGAGGTTGTACAATTAGTGGGACAAAAATAAGGAGCGGACAAATGTCACGTTCAAGCAAAATTCAGCGACCTATATTTGCCTATATAAACACAGAAATTATGTTAGAATTACTCAAAAATTTATTCGGATTTGGGCCAAAGGTTGACTTCAAGGCACTTTTAGCGGATGGTGCGACATTAGTTGATGTCCGTACTCCAGCAGAATTCAAAGATGGACACATCAAAGGAGCCATCAATTTACCTTTGCAAACTTTAGGTTCTAATTTGAACAAACTAAAGAAAGATCAGGTTATAATTACTTGTTGCCGCTCGGGAAGCCGCAGTGGAATGGCACGCCGCCAGTTGCAAGCTGCCGGTTATACGCAGGTGTACAATGGAGGGCCGTGGACTTCACTTAATGCATAAAAAAAAGAAGGAATGGTGAATGGTAAATGGTGAATGGTAAATGTTTCCCTCAGACTCATTCCCTCCGAACTGCCTACAGACAACTGCACACTACCCACTGAAAACTAACAAATTATGAGCAAATTCGCCGACCTATTGAAATCGCCAGAACCCGTTTTAGTTGATTTTTCAGCTGAATGGTGTGGCCCATGCAAGCAATTAAAACCTATTTTAGAGCAATTAAAGGCTAAAATTGGTAATTCTGCCAAAATCATTAAAATCGATGTCGACAAGAATCGTACCTTAGCAGATAAATTCCAAATCCGTTCCGTACCTACGATGATCCTATTTAAGGATGGCAAGTCGGTTTGGCGCCAATCAGGGGTAATTCCTGCGAGTACTTTGGAAGGTATCATTAAACAACATTCAAAATGAGAAACGTTTTATATTCATTTTTAGTCCTTGGACTTTTATTTTCATGTGGTCCAAAAGAAGGTCAACAAGATTTAGGTGTATCAGAATTCCAAACAGCTTTAACGGCTGAATCGAAAGCTCAGATTTTAGATGTCAGAACCATCGATGAATTCCAAAACGGTCACATCGAGGGTGCACTGAACGCAGATGTGAGCTCAGCGGCTTTCCAACAAATTGCCTCAGGCTTAGATAAAGACAAAACTGTTTTCGTCTACTGTCTTTCCGGTGCAAGATCTGCTTCAGCCGCAGGAATGCTAAAAGAAATGGGCTTCAAATCTATCATCAATTTAACAGGCGGTATGTTAGCTTGGCAATCAGCTAATCTTCCCGTAGCTACTGGCGAAGCGAAACAAGCAGGTTCTGCCGGTTTAACAGAAGCTACTTTTGCCGAAAAAATCAAAGGCAAACCGATGGTCATCATCGATTACAATGCCACTTGGTGCGGCCCTTGCAAGCAATTAAGCCCCATCTTAAAGGAATGGGTTAAAGCTCAAAACGGTAAAGTAGAACTAATCGAAATCGATGTAGACGAAAACCAAGAGCTAGCAAAATCCAAGAAAATCGAAGCTATTCCTTACCTAGAAATGTACAAGAATGGCGTTAAGACGTGGTCTAGCGTGGGATTGATAGGGAAAGAGGAATTAGATAAGTCAGTGGGCAGTGGGCAGTAGACAGTGGACTGTTTAGAGTCTGGAGGGAATTAGTCCGGAGGAAAGATTTACCACTTACCATCTTCCCCTCCTTGTTCAGTTGTTAATGGTGATTCTTTTTTGAAAATTATTGCGCAGCACAATTTTAAAAAAGAATCACTATTAACAAATCATCCTCCACTTAATCACCCCCGCGGAACCCAAAGTCAATAATCCAATGACGATTACACTCACTTCTAGTACGAAATAGTCCGCTAAAATTCCAGTTAATATAGCTCCAAAAGCATAGCCTAAATCACGCCACAAGCGAAAAGTGCCTAAACTAGCAGCCCGATCAGCTGGGTGTGTATTTTCAGCGATGGACGCTAAAAAAGTCGGATAGACAACCGCTGTTCCTATGCCTATCACAAAGGATAGGATAGCAAAAGCGGCGAATGTTTGAGCCCAAATAAGACCTAATATGGCAAAGGCTTGAAGAAGCATGCCGATAAACAACAAATCTTTTTGGCAAATAAAATCGGATAAACGTCCTGTTCCTAACTGCGCTAGGCCCCAAACAAGGGGATAGATGGCCGTTATAATCCCTATTTGGCCTATATCAAATCCTTTAGTAGCTAATAACAGGGGAAATAGCCCCCAAATCATCCCATCATTCAGATTATTGACAAGCCCTGCTTGAGAGATAGCTCCTAAATTACGATGCAATAAAGAAGTATCCCAAAAGGGTTTTTTAAGTAAAGGGAGCGAACTTTCTTGGGCCGCTTTTTGGACAAATGACCGAGTATCTTTCACCCAAATCCAAGAAATCAACAAGCCTAAAAACACAAATACAATCCCTACATAAAAGGGATAAGGCCTAATTCCATACGTATTCGCTATCCAGGCCGTTAAAAGCGCCACTAAACCGACGGATAAATACCCCGCGAATTCATTAATTCCCATGGCTAAACCCCGCTGCTTATCCCCCACTAGATCGATTTTCATAGTCACGGTACTAGACCAAGCGAGGCCCTGATTAATTCCCAAAAGTACATTAGCAGCCACAATCCAATTCCAAGTGGGCGCCCACATCAACAAGAACGGAATGGGAATCGCAAAAAGCCAACCGTAAATCAACAAACGTCTACGGCCCAATGTATTCGCAAAATGACCAGCGAAGTAATTTGTTAAGGCTTTGACAATACCAAAAACGACAATAAAGGAAAATATGGCCGAATGAGAGGCAATATGAAATTCCTGAGCTGCTAATTGAGGCAAAATGGAACGTTCAAGGCCGACCATCCCGCCCACAAAGGCATTCACTAAAACCAACAAACTAAACTGCTGCCAATTCTCTTTCAATCCGAACCGAACTTCCATTTGCGTAAAATTTAGACACAAAGGTGCTCAGATGAACGCCAAAAGCACTTAACAAATGTTAAATTAGGATTTCTTCGCGCGAATGCGACTCAAACTTACCTGCGTGATTCCCAGATAAGAGGCAATAAATTTCAATGGAGCCCTCTTTAATACCTCAGGCTGCTCTTTCTCTAATAAGTGATAGCGTTTCTCTGCCGCATGAAACTGCAAATTTTCTATCCGTTGTATAGTCTCCACATAGGCCTTTTCAAACAATTTCGAGAACAATCGCTCGATATCCCGGTGCTCTTCATACAGAGAAGTTAAAGCGGACGTATCTATGGACCAAAGCTCCGAATCCTCCAAAACCTGTATGCCTTTTTGACTAGGCTTACCCGCAAAAAGGCTTTCAGCCCGCGCAATCAAGTTGAATTCGCCATAAAATCCCTCTGTCACATCCGTTCCATCTTTGACGTAATAAATACGTGCCATTCCTTTTTTCAAAAAATAAAGGGTCTTGCAGGTTTGGCCGATGGATTGTAAATCCTGGTTTTTAACAATACTAATCTCCTGGCAAATACCTGCCAATGCCTCTTGAGAAGCTACGCTCAGAGGGTAAATAGACTGGAAATAGGGGATGATGAGGGACATAGTTAACAGTTGTCAGTGGAGAGTGGTCAGTGGTCAGTCGGCAGTCCGGAGGGAATGAGTACGGAGTAGAGAGTAGAGAGAAAACATTCACCACTTACCATTCACCATTTACCATCTATACTCTATTTCTTCACCGCTTCAAACCCAATCGACACCGAATTCACGCAATAGCGCAAACCTGTATCTGTAGGACCATCGTCAAAAACGTGGCCTAAATGGCCTCCGCATTTTGCACAGGTAATTTCTGTGCGGCGCATTCCTAAGGTATTGTCTACGGTTTCTTTAATGACGCCTGCTTTCACTTCTTTGTCAAAACTAGGCCAACCGCAATGCGAATCGAATTTAGAATCAGAGCTAAAAAGGGGGGCTCCGCAGCCTCTGCACGTATACATTCCTTTTTCGTTGTGCATTAAGAATTTGCCGGTGTAGGGATGTTCGGTGCCTTTTTGGCGTAAAATATAATATTCTTCTTCCGTCAATTTAGCCTTCCATTCGGCTTCTGTCTTAGGCAAATTTTCCATCGTCTTTGTTGCTGTAGTTGCTATCGTTTGTGTAGGCGTTTGTTTGGGTTGTTGTCCACAAGCCTGCAGGCTTATGAATACGAATACTAATCCTAGAATCTTTTTCATGTGATTGTGATTTATAGCATAACGCAAGATAAGGGAAAAAGGTTTACGCGCCGCATGCGGCAGTAGACAGTGGGCAGTGGACAGTAGTCCGGAGGAAATGAGTCCGGAGGAAACATTTACCATTCACCACTTACCATTTACCATCCTCTCCTCTCTATACTCTCTTATCTCTACTCTACTTTATTCTTTGTGCTTTGTGCTCTATGCTTTAGACGTACCGCGGATCCACCCGCCACGCTAACTTCCGCAATTGTTGCACGCGCAGGGTTCTATGGCCAAAATCGTCCATCGACACGCCCTGCATCCAATAAATTCCACTGCCCCGGAAAGAATAGTTCTTTAGGTCGGAGGGGAAATGGACCGTATCAAAGAACTCGCCTTGGAGGTCCACAAAGTAGCCAAAATACATTCGTTCGCCCTGTTTCGTTCGGGTGGACTTTAAGGTGACGAGGTAGCCGATGATATCGCCTTTAGGCAATACCAAATCCGCATTCAATAAGGTCTCTGGTAATTCCTCAAGCAACAAAAAGGGCGAACAGAGAGGAAAACCGAGAATTTCCCATTGGTCGAAAGCATCCTCCTCGGGTTCGTGGATAAGCGGCGGCAAAACCCCGATGTCAGGGGAAAGCTCCTCGAACATCTCCATCGAGACCACCGTAGAGACTTTGCCTTGAAAACGCGCGTGCGCCTCCCATAATAGGGGCTTTTTGGCCTGACCTAGGTTGCGAAAGGCACCTATGCGAATCAACAAAATCGATTGCTCTAGCCCGATGGACACGCGGTGCACAAAATCCTCCCAAGAACGGAAAGGCCCAGACTGCCTCCGCGCCTCGAGTATTTCTTGGATGACCCGCTTCTCCAGGCCTTTGATATGTACCCAGCCCAAATAAATGCGCTTGCCTTCGATCCGGGTTAGGTATTCGCTCTCATTGATCTCCGGTGCCTCCACCTCTGCTCCACAGCGCCGAGCCTCGTGCACATAAAATTCGGTTCGGTAGAATCCTCCAAAATTATTAATCACCGCCACCATAAATTCGAGCGGGTAATAGGTCTTCAGATAGAGACTTTGGTAGCTTTCTACGGCAAAAGAAGCCGAGTGCGCTTTCGAAAAGGAATAGCCCGAAAAGCTTTCCATCTGCCTCCACACCTCGCGTGAAACGGCTTCTGGATAGCCTTTGGCGGCACAATTCTCGAAAAAAGCCTGCCTGATGCGGTCAAATTCAGCTCTAGAACGGTATTTACCCGACATCCCGCGGCGCAGTACATCGGCCTCCGCTAAGGTCAGTCCGGCAAAATAGTGAGCCACCTTGATCACGTCTTCCTGGTAGACCATCACGCCATAGGTTTCCTTCATCAGCTCCCCCATCAGCGGGTGCACGGGTTCATAGGAATCCGGCGCGTGGAAACGCTCGATGTAGGCCTTCATCATCCCAGATGAGGCGACGCCGGGGCGAATGATGGAAGAGGCGGCGACTAGGGTGATGTAATCTTGGCAACGTAGCTTCTTTAAGAGCGAACGCATCGCGGGCGATTCGATGTAGAAGCAACCCATCGTCTCGTGGCGCATCAGCTGTTTGCGCACGCCTTCGTCTTTCATAAAGTCCTGAACGCGGTGGACGTCGACATCGACTCCCCGGTTTGCGCGGATGATGTCGACGGACTCTTTGATGTGGCCGAGGCCTCTTTGGGACAAAATATCAAACTTCGCAAAGCCGATCTCCTCCGCCACGTACATATCGAACTGGCAGATGGGGAAACCTTTGGGCATTCCCTCCAAGGCCGTGTAAGCGGATAAAGGCGCGTCCGAAATCAGGATGCCGCCCGCGTGAATGCTGAGGTAATTAGGGAAATCGAGCAAGAGTTGGCCGTATTTGACGATCAGCGCCTGTATTTCAGATGTCACCTCCCGCATGGCGGTGGCGGGATCGAGCCAGGCGTCTATCTCGGCTTTGGGAAGACCAAAAACCTTCGCCAATTCCCGGTAAATCGACTTATCCCGAAACGTCACATAGGTGGCCAGAAGACACACGTGCTTCGCCCCATAGCGCTTAAAGATGTAATCGATGATGTCATCCCGTTCATCCCAAGAGAAATCTATGTCAAAATCCGGCGGACTCGTCCGGTGTTTGTTGATGAAACGCTCGAAATAGAGGTCTAATTCGACCGGATCCACGTCTGTAATCCCGATACAATAGGCCACAATGGAATTCGCCCCAGAGCCACGCCCCACGTGAAAATAGCCCCTAGAACGCGCATAGCGAATGATATCCCAGGTAATCAGGAAATAGGCATTAAAATCCAGCTCGTGAATAATCTTCAATTCCTTCTCCACCCGCGCCTTCGCCTCGCGATCGCCGCGCGGATAACGATACCGCAAACCCTCGTAAGCTAGCTTGGTGAGGAGGGCTAAATCGTCTTCTTTGGAAGAACTAAACAGCGAACGATTCTTTGGCTTTTTAAAATCAAAACTAAAAGAGCAATCCGCTAAGATTTTATCCGCCTCCGCTAATAGCTGCGGATAATCCGCACAAGAAGCCGCTATTTCAGCAGGAGTATAGAAACGTTCGTCTGCCTGCGCCTGGTCTTTGGACGAAAGTTTGCTCAATAAAGTATTCAAATCGATCGCGCGCAGCAATCGGTGCATCGAAAATCCACGCTGATCCAGAAAGGTAAACGGCTGACACCAGACAAAATCACGCAGGTCTTTTTCTTTCCAAAGCAAATTCCGGTCACTCGCCCGCACGCCCCAGCGCTCCCGCGGACCAGCCAGCGTCTTAATCTTTTTCCGCATGGCTAGCGGATAAATCGTCCACACATCGTCTGAAACAGGAGGTCGCTCTGGCCAGGGCTCTTTGGACACTAAATACTTCGTCGCAAAATCATTAATCTGCAAAAAACCGTGTTCATTCCGCGCTAAACACACATAACCCGCCTCGAACTCCATCCCCACCACAGGCTTAATCCCCTCCTGCTGACACGCCTGCACGAAATCAAAGACGCCGGAACTCCGGTGGATATCCGTTAAGGCCAACGACGTAATGCCGCGCGCCTTCGCCTCCTGAACTAATTGCTCAGGCGAAAGCGTACCATAGCGCAAGCTGTAGTAGGAATGGCAGTTCAAATACATCTATTCGTCGTTTTTTGCGTGTGACGCACCAGGAGGTAAAGTAGCGAGTGGCGCACCAGCAGCAGGCAGTCGATTCCTCCGTTCGGCACTCCCCATCAATCCGCTCGCACGCAAGATGGAAAACTCGCCGTAGCGGTTCTTCAGGGAATCCATCGCCTGATACAGCGGCACGAGCTTCGCCCCGTCGTCAAACAGATTCAATTGCTCCTGCCCTTGTAACAGTTTGGAGAAACGCACCCCGATCAGCCGAATCAACAGCCTGCGGTCATACAGCTTCTCGAACAATTCGTAGACCGCCGGAATCAGGCGGTGGTCGCTAGCAGAAGCGGGGATACTGATTTGACGGGTATGGGTGTCAAAATTCGAGTAACGCACCTTCACCGTAATACAGGAGGTACATTGCCCCAGCTTGCGCAAATCATAGCTCAGCTGCTCGGTCAGCGAACCCAGGATCCGTCGTAATAAAATCACATCCGTACTATCCTGCTCAAACGTTATCTCCTTAGACAGGGACTTCTGTTCAGAATAAGGCACCACAGGACGCAGATCGATGCCATTAGCTCTTTCCCAAAGCATCGTCCCCGACTTCCCAAAGGTTCGCTCTAACACCCGCTGCGGCATTTGGCTGAGCGTTCCTACGTTAACAATCCCCATATTGCGCAGGGTTTGGGCCGTGACGGCACCGATCATCGGGATCTTGTTCACCGTCATCGGCGCTAAAAAGGCTTTCTCCTGACCGGCTAGCACCTGGTACTCCCCGGCGGGCTTGACGTGATTCGTCGCGACTTTGGAAACCGTCTTATTCACCGACAAACCAAACGACATCTGCAACCCAATCTGCTTTTTAATCCGATCCCGCAAATCCTGGGCAAAAGCATAGGACCCAAAAAAGCGCTCCATCCCCGTCATATCTAAATAAAACTCATCAATCGAAGCTTTCTCCACCAAAGGCGCCCGCTCCATAATCAACGAAGTCACCATCTCCGAATGCTGCACATACGCCTCGTAATCACCCCTTAACACAATCGCATCTGGACACAATTTCAGCGCCATCTTCATGGGCATCGCAGAACGCACCCCAAAAGCCCGCGTCTCATAACTACACGCCGCCACCACGCCTCGATCCGAACCGCCGCCCACAATGACCGGCTGGCCCACGAGTCGTGTATCTCGGAGTCGCTCTACCGAGACAAAGAAACTGTCTAAATCCATGTGCACAATCGCGCGCTCCTGCATAAAATTGGTAGATATTTGGGTATTTTGAATACCTTTCGTAACTTCGAAAAGTATACGAAGAAATTTTAGATACGAATTTTATTCATTTTCCTTTAATAAACAAATCGCATGAGCACTTTTTTTAGTCAGAATTTACGTTTTTTACGCAGCAAGATGTCGGAGAAAACTTCGCAGGAAAAACTGGCGGAATTACTGAATATTAAGAAGCCGACTTTGGGCTCGTATGAGTCCGGAAGAGCGGAGCCTAAATATGCGGATTTGATCTCCCTAGCGGAGTTTTTCAAGGTCGAAGTGGATGAATTATTGAAAGAAGATTTGTCCAAAAGAATCCCCGGCTTGTCGAACAAACCTAAGCTACGAATTTTAGCTACGACGGTCGACGCGAACAATGAAGAGAATATCGAGATGGTACCGGTCAAAGCTTTGGCAGGATACACCGCCTCCTACGACGACCTCGACTTCGTCCGCGACCTCCCTACGTTCCAAGTGCCTTTCCTACCTAAAGACAAGAAATACCGCGTTTTCCCCATCAAAGGCGAATCGATGTTGCCCCTACAACCGGGCTCTTTAGTCTTCGCTGAATACGTCGAAGACTGGACCCAAATCAAGGATGGCACGATCTGCATCGTCGTGACCCGTGAGGACGGCGTCGTGTTAAAACAGGTCATCAACCACCTCGCAGAACGCAAAGTCTTGATACTGAACTCCACGAACAAGACTTACGATCCTTACCCGATTTTGGGCTCTGAAATCCAGGAAATCTGGAAGTTCGCGGGGTATTTTTATAATGAATTTCCAGAAAACTAAAAAAATGATGAATGGTAAGTGGTGAATGGTAAATGAAAATTTACACCGAACCCCATTTACCATTTACCACTCACCATTTACCATCTCTATAGATGATCTCACGCATATCCCACTCCCTTTCCATTTCCGAAAACCAAGTTCGCAAAACCATCGCCCTATTGGACGAAGGCGCCACGATTCCCTTTATTTCCCGTTACCGCAAGGAGGCGACCGGAAGTTTAGACGAAGTACAGGTGGCTGCGATTCGTGATTTACGGGACCAGTACGTGGAATTAGAGAAGCGCCGCGAGGCGATTTTGAAGTCACTACAGGAACTCGAGAAATTGACGCCAGAATTAGAGAAGGCGGTTAGAGGGGCTGAGACTTTGGCCAAATTAGAGGACATCTACCTCCCCTACAAACCCAAGCGCAAAACGCGCGCGATGGCGGCCCGTGAAAAAGGCTTACAAGAGCTCGCAAACCAAATCCGCTTACAAGGCCTAAAAGACCCAGAGGTCTTAGCAGCTGAATACTTAGACAACGTAGAGGAAGCGTTAGCGGGCGCTCGGGATATTTTAGCAGAGGAGATGATGGAAACGGCTGAAGCCAGAGAGGAAGCAAGAAATCTATTTACGCGCAAAACAACGGTTAAATCTACCGTTGCCAAAGGCAAAAAAGACGAGGGCATTAAATACAAAGATTATTTCGACTGGTCTGAATCCTTGGCACAAGCGCCGTCTCACCGGGTTTTGGCCTTATTCAGAGGCGAAAACGAGGGGATTCTAAATCTGAACTTAACAGGTCCAGACGAGGACGTATTAAATAGATTAGAGCGCCGCTTCTTAACCGGAAACAATGCCTGCGCGAAACAAGTGGGATTAGCCATTCAAGATGGGTATAAACGCTTGCTGATGCCAGCGATGGAAACCGAAATGCGGGCTGAGGCGAAGAAACGTGCAGACGAGGAAGCCATTCGCGTATTCGCAGAAAATATCAGACAACTGTTATTAGCGGCACCATTAGGCCAAAAACGTGTTTTAGCCCTCGATCCCGGCTTCAGAACTGGCTGTAAAGTCGTTTGCCTGGATGAACAAGGTACACTTTTAGACAATACCGCGGTTTATCCGCATACCGGACCTGGACAATCCGCAGAAGCTGCTCACACCATCCAAGCTTGGGTGAAACAATACAAAGTACAAGCGATTGCCATCGGAAATGGAACGGCAGGTCGTGAAACAGAATCCTTTGTGCGTGGACTTAAGCTAGAAGGGATTACCATCATTATGGTGAACGAAAGTGGAGCGTCCATCTATTCGGCCTCAGAAGCGGCGCGTGATGAGTTTCCGGATAAGGATGTAACGGTTCGCGGAGCTGTTTCGATCGGTAGACGATTGATGGATCCTTTGGCAGAACTCGTAAAAATCGATCCTAAATCCATCGGTGTGGGACAATACCAGCATGATGTAGACCAAAAGAAATTACAGGCCTCCCTAGACGACACCGTTATCTCCTGCGTGAACTCAGTAGGCGTGGAATTAAATACGGCCTCTAAACAGATTCTTTCCTATGTTTCTGGCCTAGGACCTCAATTAGCTCAAAACATCATCGACTACCGCACCAAGAACGGCCCATTCCTCAAGCGCTCTGACTTGAAAAAGGTCACGCGTCTAGGCGAGAAAGCTTTTGAACAAGCGGCTGCTTTCTTGCGCATTCGCAACGCGAAAAACCCATTAGACGCCAGCGCCGTGCATCCAGAACGATACGAAATCGTAGAGAAGATGGCGAAAGATTTGAACTGTAAGGTTTCTGATCTACTAGCGAACGAATCCTTACGCAAGCAAATTCGCTTGAGTCAATACGTGAATGCGGAAGTAGGTATGCCTACGTTGACGGATATCCTGGAGGAATTAGCGAAACCAGGTCGTGATCCACGCGAGCAATTCGAAGCTTTCGAATTCACGGAGGGAGTAAACTCGATTAAAGATCTTCGGGTAGGAATGATGCTTCCGGGAATTGTGACGAATATTACGAATTTTGGTGCCTTTGTCGATATTGGCGTTCACCAAGATGGATTAGTGCACGTCAGCCAGCTAGCGGACAAGTTTGTGAAAGACCCTAATGAAGTGGTGAAAGTGGCACAAAAAGTGCAAGTCCGAGTGACGGAGGTGGATGAGGTAAGGAAGAGGATAGCGCTGAGCATGAAGTGCTAATGATGAACTGATGATCTATCAGTATTAAAGCATAAAGCACAAAGAATAAAGTACAAAGATGGTATCGCCTTCGGCGATGAGCATGTGAACTGATTTAAAAAAAATCCTAAGGAAATAGTTCCCGAATTTATCCCCAAAGGGGATTCCTACTTTATTCTTTGTGCTTTATGCTCTATGCTTTAAAACTACATTAACCATTTAAAGGCTAATCTTTCTTTTTGCAGCAATTCGGCAATTTCGAATAGTCCTTAGCTACCGCTTTCACCTCATCTGCATCGTATCCCGTTTCAGAGATCGCTTTCCTGATACCAGCCGCATCGATTTTCGCTGAGTCATATTCTACAGTGATCACCTTGTCGTCTAGATTCAAATCGGATTTAGCAACGCCCTTAGTCAAGGCTAAATTTTTCTCAATGCGCTCTTTGCACATTTCGCAAATTGCGGAGGTTTTAATCTTTACTGTCTCTTTAGGACCAGCAAGCGCCAAAAATGGCAACATAAACAAAAATAGGATCTTTTTCATCGCTTTATTTTTTAACTACTTTCAAATCCATCGTGCAAGCAGGGCATTTACCTTTCTTCGAATAGGTCTTTTTGCCTTCACACTTCATTGGACACGCATATTCTTCTTTTTTGTTCTCTTTTGCAGCCTTTTGAGTGGCTTGAGAGGTGGACGCAATGGCCCCAAACATTCCCATTACTAGGGTCGAAACTAAGATGTACTTTTTCATATTAATTGATTTTAAAACGGATTCCTGTATAAACCATGGTGCCTACTATGGGCCCCCAAACCATCGATGCATCAAAACCCAACGCAAATGGATCTTTAGCACTCATAATCGGATTAGCTTGAGTAAAATTAAAAAGATTTTCCACACCTAGGTACAATTCCCACTTTTTAAATTGACGCGTCACTTGTGCGTTCACCGTAGAGAAAGCTGGGGCCAGAACGTCAGGAGAAGAAGCCGTATGCAAATGACCGATCGTCGCATTAGGAATTCGTCTTGTTCCATTCCATTGCCATGTTAGATCATATTTCCAAATTTCATATGGTGTCGCATAGGCCAAATTGACTAAAACCCGATCACGATTTAAAAATGGCTTTGACAATCGATTCAAAGCCCCCGATTCGGTTAAATAGTCCGCCTGCACATCTTGAAAACGATAGGCGGCTTTGAATTCAAAGCGCTTAAATGGACTATAATTAAACTCAGCCTGTAAGCTGGTCGAGTAAGATACTCCAGGGCTTGAGTAGAACCGAACACTCGAAGCTGACTCCATATCCACCATCCATTGGTGGGTAAAATCAGTTTGAAAGGCATCAATCACCAGATTTGCTTTGCGGGATCCGATGTTCATATTTTTCGTCAGTGTGATCCCGTAATTCCATGAAACTTCTAATGGATTTAGATTCCCGACTAATTTCAAGGCCCGGTTATTAATCAAATAACCCATATTTTCTGCCAAAGGATTCACCCGTCTCCACCCCTTTCCGGCAGATAAACGAACAATCCAATCAGGAGCTACATCCCATTTTAGATGCAGACGAGGTACCCACTGCGTACCTAGTTGATTATGGAAGTCGACTCTTTGGCCTAATACCACTGTTAATGCATTCGGAATCGTCCAGGTGTATTCTCCATAAATACCAGGTACTATTTCCGTGCGAGCAAAAGTAGAATCTATATAAGTCTCTTGATAGGAATCTAGTAAGAAACTCGCTCCAGCTTTCCAGGTATGGTTAGTGTTATCGATGATGGATTGAAAAATCAAATTCCCGTACATGCTCTGCTCTCTACCGTGGTAATTTTTTGTGGAAAAATAGGAGTCATTTGCATGATTTGCCGTACTTAAAATCAAAGCCAAGCCTTGATAAGGCTTTTGTGGATATAATCGAGCTACCTTAGCGAAAGTCTCAAATCGATCTGTCTTGCTCCCAAAGCCATAAATTTGCGAACGATCCGCTTCAGAAGTGAACGACTTTTGCCCCCCTAAACGATCTTCAAATAAGTAATTCGCTCCCCACTGGATCATCCAACGATCCGTCGCATATTTCCAGCGATTGAGGACATTCATTAAATTAAATAAGGGCAAATCCAGAAAGCCATCTCCATTGCCGTCTAGGCGAGCTGCCTGCTGAGAATAATGCGTAAACACACCAGTGGATAAGCGAGAATTGAAGCGATGAGCACCTTGTTGATTGACCTCAAAACGCCCCTGCGAGTTCGTGTAAGTATTTAAATAATAGACTTCGGAGGTGTCTGGCTTTGCCAGTTCAACATTGATCGCGCCGGTCATTGATTCATATCCATTCACAACGGAGATGGTTCCTTTGGCTAAATCAATCGATTTTATCCACGTTCCTGGTAAATAATTCAAGCCGTATGTGGATTTCAGTCCGCGGATCGATGGAATATTTTCCACATTCGTCTGAACATAATTTCCAGATAAACCCAGCATTTGGATTTGCTTGGATCCCGTCACCGCATCCGCATAACTCACGGAAACAGAGGCATTGGTTTCAAAACTCTCCGATAGGTTACAGCAAGCCGCTTTTCCCAAGGTTTTGATCGTCATTATCTCGGTGGCAAGAACTGCATTATCGTCTTTTTGGCCAGGATTAGCCACTATCCGAAATTCTTTTAATTCCGTATCGCGCTCAATACTGTCTTTTCGCACAACTTGTTGAGCCTGCAAAAGTGTAGAAAAACAGAGTAAAATAAGTAATTTATACATCGTTGTTTGGTTTTATATGATAGAAAAAAACTTCCTATCTTCTCAAATCAAATACGACTGTAATTGCGCTAAACGAATATGCAGCGAGAGCGGCGGTGCATTGGATTGGTCAGAAAAATAATCTAAATGCTGATTAAATACAAAGGGTTCTGAAAACTGCAGGTTGCTAGTAAAGGGCACAAATGCGAGAAAAATTGACTTATTACCCTTTGTCAAATCAAAATTAAACTTGACTTGATATTTCCCTAACAAACAGCATTTTGATCTTGAAATATGAGCTTCTGCTGTTTTTTGACAGCAGGATTCCACTTTTGTGATCGTTGTTTTCTTTGCCCCAGTATAGATGCAAGTGGCTTCGGTCCACGAAATACCTAAACTCCCAAAAAGAATCCAGGCGGCGAGGAAAATGGACGTGAAGCTTTTGGCAAAGAATTTCATCAAACGAATTTAGTTACAATTCACTAATTTGCTGTATGATTCAGCGGTTAATCTTTCTATTCCTTTTCAGTGCTAGCCTTCCCATGCAGGCTCAGACCTACCGCTACCTCATTCTTTTCAAAGACAAGGCTTCGAATAGTTATTCAATAAACAATCCTGGCGCTTTTTTAAGTTCCAAAAGCCTCGAACGTCGCCGCAAAAATCGCGTCGCCATTTCACCTCAAGACTTGCCGGTAAGCACCACTTACTTAGACCAAGTAAAAACCACCGGTGCGCGCATTTTGTTTCCCCTAAAATGGATTAACGGCGCTCTAATCACCCAAAAACCGAGTGAGCTTAAGAAAACACTTGCTCTAAGTTGCGTTAAAGGCCTTTATTGGAATTTTCCTGCAGATTCTAGTGCGGCCTTTCAAATTCAATCGGGGACACAATCCACTGCGATAAGTCCTGATTACGGGAATTCATCCACCCAAATCAACCAAATAGGCATCGACCAGATGCACACAAAAAACATCCTGGGAGATGGCATCCTAATCACTCTGCTTGATGATGGTTTTAAGAATACAAATACAGTGCCTTACCTACAGAATATAGTCAGCGAAAAACGAATCACCGCCACGCTGACCACAGACCCATCCGTTTCCTCTGTTTACACCAGCGGTGGACACGGAACAAACGTCCTTTCCACGATAGCTGGATACGAACCAGGTAAACTAATTGGAACAGCTTACAAAGCTTCCTTTGCTTTGGCCCAAACCGAAGAAAGCGGTCACGAATTAATCGTAGAGGAAGCGAATTGGCTAAGAGGCGCAGAATGGGCTGACAGCTTGGGGACAGACATCATTTCCTCCTCATTGGGCTATTCCACCTTTGACAATCCACTGCATAATCACACCTATGCGGACATGAATGGGAAGTCTACCCTCGTATCAAAAGCTGCCGCCTGGGCAACTGGCAAAGGAATTCTATGCACCATCAGTGCCGGAAACGAGGGAGCGAATGAGTGGAAATTTATCACCGCGCCCGCCGATGCTGATTCCATTTTAACGGTGGGAGCTGTGAATGCGCTGGGTGGATTATCTTCATTTAGTTCGATTGGACCCAGTTTTGATGGCCGGATTAAGCCTGATGTAGTGGCGTTGGGTTCAAATACCGTCGTGGGTAAAACAGATAGGACGGTAGGCATTTCTAATGGAACCTCCTTTTCAGCCCCTCTAGTGGCTGGGCTTGCAGCAGGTTTAATGCAATCTTTCCCAACTCATACCGCCCAACAAATCAGAAATGCTATCCTAAAATCAGGATCTCAATTTTCTCGAACAGATATGTTGCTGGGGTTTGGCATCCCTACTTTTGACAAGGCGAGTACCACAATAGAACTTATTTTAGGCAATGTAGAGGAGACGTTTTTACGCATTTACCCCAACCCAGCAAACCCAGGAGATGCCCTTCATATCTCGATTCCATTCCCTTCAGCAGCATTGGAAATAGTAAATAGCTCCGGAATCGTTGTTCATACCTTTTACCTAGCGCAATCAGAATCAACAATTTACCTCGGACCTTTCGTTTCTGGGAAATATTATTTTAGATTTACCACTGAATCAACCTCTATCGTCAAACCTGTCCTATTACTATGAAAACACGCTTCCTTTCCCTTGACATCCTCCGCGGAATTACGCTCGCAGGGATGATTTTGGTTAATAATACAGGTAATGGAGAATTCACTTATAGTCCACTACTACATGCAGAATGGAACGGCTTCACGCCTACAGACCTAGTTTTTCCAAGTTTCCTTTTCATGGTAGGAGTAGCCATGCGCTTTTCTTTCAAGACATTCAACTACGAATTAACTCCCTCGGTACGAAACAAAATTTTAAAGAGAACGCTTTATCTTTTTTTAATTAACTACTTCGTCTTCTATTTCCCTTTCACTGATTTTTCATTTGAAAAACTGCGTTTTTTGAACGTTTTACCTCGTATCGCTCTTTCCTACTGTGCCGTTTCCTTTTTAACCCTTCAGGTCCCATCCAAATGGTTAACATGGATTAATGCCGGTATTTTACTCTCATTTTGGGGTATTTTATATTTCTTTGGCGATGCTGGACTTTGGATGGATATTAGTTCGAATGCGGTCAGAAAACTGGATTTATTTTTATTTAGTGAATCCCATTTATACCATGGAAATGTGGTCAATGGCATCGCTCTTGCTTTCGACCCAGAGGGTTTCCTTAGTACATTACCAGCTATTTCAACCTGCCTTTTCGGCTATCAAGTTAGTCTGTATTTAGAGACTCAGGCCAAAGAAAACAAGTCGGCTTTACTCGGCCTTCTAGGCTGGGGCGCCGCGTTGATTTTATTAGCCGTGATCTGGGATTACGACTTTCCTATTAATAAAAAGCTATGGACGAGTTCTTTCGTTCTACTTTGCGCAGGAATTGACTTTATCTTGATCGGATTATTAAACTGGTGGATAGAGACCAAAGAACGTCATTTCGGCAATACGTTCTTCCTTGTTTTCGGGACCAATTCCATCCTTGCCTATGGAATTTCAGAAGTCATTGCCATTCAACTAGGAAATGTGCAAATCCAAGATATGTCAGCTAGTCAATGGCTGTATTGGCATCTCTTCGAACCCATCTTTGGCAAATACAATGGCTCATTGGCTTATGCCATAACCTTTGTGCTGGTTTGTTGGGGGGTGTGTTGGGTGTTTTGGAAGAAGAGAATATTCTTGAAAGTATAGCTTTTCGAGTCGGCGCCTTGCGCCTTAGTCGCTGGGTCGCCACTTCGTGGCTTAGTCGCTGCTTCGCAGCTTAGTCAACTTCGTTTTAGTCAAAGAGTCAAAAAGAGTGACTAAGTCCGCAGGACGACTCCTTTTCGCAAGCGAATTTTTAGCTGAGGGTAGTTTAGTTGAGGGATTTTAGAAATTATGGCGTAGACCAATTTGAAAATCCCTTAACTAAATAGCCTCAGAATGAAAAAGGAGCGCCGCACCAAAAACCCCTGCCGAATCACCCAACTTAGGCTTCACAATCGGGGTCAATACCTCTCCTGAATTGAAAATATACTTTTTGATTCGTTCGATTCCCTCTGTATACAGCAAATCGATATTCCCCACACCGCCACCGATGACGATGACCTGAGGGTCTAAGACGTTAATTAATGTGGAAACGGCACGACCAAAATTCTCTAGCATTCGCTCAATTGTAGCAGTTGCATGAATATCAGTTCCTGCGAGATGAGCTTGTAGGATTTGTGGCATGCGGAGTTTTTGGCCAGATTCCGCTAAATAAAACTCCTCTAAAGCAGGTCCAGAGATGACGTGTTCGACACAACCTGATTTACCGCAATAGCAGGCTTTGCCGCCTTCTTCTAGAATATTGTGTCCCCATTCGCCACCAATGCCATGTAAGCCATTGATAACTTGGCCGTGAACGACTAATCCACCGCCTACACCGGTTCCCATGATGATGCCAAAAACGACTTCCGCCTTTGGATTCACGTCTTGCACCGCACCCAAATGGGTTTCTGCTAACGCAAAGCAATTCGCATCATTTGCGAGACGTACTTCAACTCCTAAGGCTTTGGTTAAATCAGCTGCCATCGGACGACCATTCATGGAGGTCGTGTTGCAGTTTTTCATCGTTTGGGTAGCTGGATTCAAGACGCCAGGAGTGGCAAAACCGATTCGCTTAGGTGAAACACCCAGCTGTTCAGAGACGCGGGAAACTAAACGGGCTACTTGTGAAATGATGTGTTCGTAGCCTTTCGAAGCTTCGGTATTGATACGTTCGCGGGCAATGACCTGCGTTAAATCAGCGGATGACAATACGGCACATTCGATTTTGGTTCCCCCTAAATCGATGCCCCATACATAGGATTTTTCCATAGGTTTAGCGACGGTTGTCGTTGTTCTCAAAAATACTCAAATAACTCAAATAGCGACTGTGCGCAATATCACCCGCCTCAAAGGCCTTCAAAACGGCACAAGACGGCTCTGAAATATGCAAGCAATTGTTGAATTTACATTCGCCTATCAGCGCACGCATTTCAGGAAAATAATGCGATAATTCTTCTTTCTCAATCTCCATCACACCTAACTCATTGATGCCTGGGCTATCGATTAAATAGGTCTCCGGCCCCAGTTCCCACATCGTGGAATAAGTGGTGGTGTGGACGCCTTTTTGGGCAAAATCAGAAATCTCCTTCACTTTAATGTTCAAATGGGGAGAGACTAAGTTCAACAAACTAGATTTCCCTACGCCTGAATGGCCTGCTAAAAGCGACACCTTTCCAGAAAACATCGCCTTGAATTCATCTACACCTTGACTACGCGGAATAGACGTAAACAAGATGCCATAGCCTAATTCCTGGTAAAGTGCAGCGTATTCAAAAATTTGGTCTTCTTCCTGTTCATTCAATAAATCCATCTTGTTGAACACGATGGTGACAGGGATTCTGAAAGCTTCGGCAGTGACTAAAAAACGATCTAAAAACCCCAAAGAAGTCTTAGGGGATTTCAAGGTCATCACGAAGATGGCTTGATCTACATTCGCGGCCATTAATTGACCCTGCCCTGTTTTATGGACAGATTTTCGGATGATATAATTCGTGCGCGGGATGATTTCTTCGATGACAACCGTCTCGTTCGCCTCATCTTCGACCGCATAAATGACGCGATCTCCTACCGTAACGGGGTTGGAGGTTTTAGGTCCTTTTAGCTTAAATTTACCTTTCAAACGTCCTTTAAAGACCTTTCCTGACTCGGAACGAATTTCGTACCAAGATCCGGTTGAACGCATAATTAAGCCTTTACTTCCTTCCATCAATTGCTAAATTACGCACAAATTCACTGATTATTCCTGTCGCCCCTGCTCGTAATTGTACGAAAGCACGCGATTGTACTTGTTTGTTCACAAAAACATCGTCCACATCATATATCACGCGCATAGCCTGATCTAATTCTTCCGTAGTGGCAATCGGAAAAGCCAATCCTAATTCGATTAAATCCCGAGCCTCCCGAAATTTCAAGTAGTTTTTATTGCCAAAGAAGACCGTTGGTCCAAACACCGCCGCCTCCAACGTATTATGCAAACCATCTCCAAAAGCACCTCCAATGTAAGCAAACGAAGCCCCTCGGTATAGATTCGCTAAACGACCTACCTCGTTCACAAAGAGCACTTCGGCCTTTTCGTGCGCAGGGCCTTTGGAATAAGCTACCGGCAATTCAATCTTTTCTTCCCAAGATTTCAATTCCTCTGAATGAATTTCATGCGGTGCAATGACCCATTTAAACGGATATTTCTTCGAATTAATCAGTGGAATCAACACATCTATATCGGCCTGCCACGCAGAACCCACTACCATAAATTCTGTATTATCTAAAAACGTTGTTAATAAATCCCAAGATACCGGATGACGTAACGTATCCAACACACGATCAAATCGCGTATCCCCCGCCACCGTCACATTCTCTCGCTGCAACAAATCTAAAGAAGCCTGATCTTGCACAAAAAGGTGCGTAAAACAATCCAATAAGCGGCGGTAAAAACTGCCATACCAGCGAAAAAATACTTGATTAGGGCGAAAAATCGCAGAAACTAAAATCGTAGGAACGCCCCGCTTCTTTAAACCGGTCAGATAATAATGCCAAAATTCATACTTGACAAACACTGCCAACGATGGCTTCACTAAATCCAAGAAACGCGCGCTATTGAAGTAGCCATCCAATGGCAAATAACTGACATAATCCGCTCCAGCATAGTTTTTTCGCACTTCATAACCGGAGGGTGAAAAGAACGTTACCAAAATAAAATGCGTAGGATTTTCCTTTTTATAGGCTTCAATGATGGGTCTTCCCTGCTCAAATTCACCCATCGAAGCAGTGTGAAACCAAGCTACTGGCTTTTTATTCGTTTTGAAATGTTGTTCGAGACCGGCCCAAACCTGATTTTGGCCCTCATTCATCAACGCCGCTTTTGATTGAAACAAAGCTGCGAATCGAATCAGTCCCCGATATAAAAACAAGACAAAAGAATAGAGGCAAACCCTCATTTTTTACTAAATTTGGTGTTGAATTGTTAAAATTACGAAAAAGGCAGGTGAATATGAATTGGATACCCTTGACAGACGAGAAACAACTGGCAGAAATTGTGGAAACATCACAAGAAAAACCAGTGGTAATTTTCAAACATAGTACGCGTTGTTCCATCTCATCGACCGCTTTAAATCGCTTTGAAAGAGCTTGGGATTCAGAAAACACACCCGCTTATTATTTGGATTTAATCGCCTACAGACCTATTTCAGGCCAAATTGCGGAACAATTCGCTGTTGAACACCAATCTCCTCAAGTGTTAGTGATTGATAAAGGCGTTTGCCCCTATTCTGCTACACATTGGGACATTTCGGTGGACGAAATTAAACCATACTTGAATGCCTAGATTTTTTTTCTTGTGGGTGATTTTAGGGGTACCATTATTCATGATGGGCCAAAGAAAATCAGCAACACCCCAGAAAAAAGAATCGCAAACACAATCTTCGTCCTGGGGTTTTGGCGTTAATACGAATACCAACTCCGGCATTTTGGGTGGATTTAGTTTCTTAAAAACATTCAAAAATCACTCTTTCGTGAATTTTGACTTAACGAATACGAAGGATTACCGCGAATTCGACTCCCCCTTCTCCTACAATGGCAAGACCTATGTAGAAGGGAAATTAAATTACCTACTTAATTTCAGGCCTGAATACGGCCGCCAATGGGGATTATTAAAACAATCGTCTGATGGAGGAACGAGTTTAAATGGTCGAATCGCAACAGGGCCTACCATTGGCATTCAAAAACCCTATTTCGTTGATATAGTCTACACGGACGCAGGAGGTAAAACTTTGACCACATCTGTACCTATGGCAAAAGCCCTAGATAACAGCTTTAATAAGTCCATTATCAGTGGCGAAGGCAGTTTCTTTTCTGGCTTATCTGAAGCCAAATTTATTCCAGGCTGGCACCTAAAAACAGCTTTAGAGTTTAAATTTGAGACCTTAAAACAAAATTACCTATCCTTAGAAACCGGCTTTATAGTGGATTATTTTAGTCAACCGGTTGAAATTTTAAACCAAACCACCCCTCGCTCTGTTTATACAACGGGTTATGTGACCTTTTTCTTTGGAAAAAGTAAATAGAAAAAAGATGATTGAATTACCTCAAGTAAGCCCTGCCGCTAATTCTCGCAAACCAGATTGGTTACGCGTTAAATTGCCTATTGGCGAAAAATATACGAACGTTCGCAAGATTGTAGATGAATACAAATTGCATACGATTTGCCAATCCGGCAATTGCCCTAATATGGGGGAATGCTGGGGCGAAGGCACGGCAACCTTTATGATTCTAGGCAATGTCTGCACGCGCTCTTGCACTTTCTGCGCCGTAGCCACCGGCCGTCCAAACGAATACGATGAGGACGAACCGCGCCGCGTGGCAGATGCCATCAAATTGATGCAGGTAAAGCACGCCGTCATCACCTCCGTGAACCGCGACGAATTGAAAGATAAAGGAGCTGAAATTTGGTACCAAACCGTTCGAGCAGTCAAAGAAACCACCCCTGCTACGACCATCGAAACCTTGATTCCAGACGTGAAAGCGAATTGGGATGCCTTGATTCGTATGATCGAAGGCGGTCAAGAAGTCGTTTCTCACAACATGGAAACCGTGGAACGATTATACCGTTACGTTCGCCCACAAGCGAAATATGCGCGTAGTTTAGAGCAAATCAAGCGTACCAAAGAGTTTGGCAAACGGAATAAATCCGGCATCATGCTGGGTCTAGGCGAAACCCAAGACGAAGTATTGAAAGCGATGGATGATTTAGTAGAGAACGGACTAGATGTCTTGACTTTGGGACAATACTTACAGCCCACTAAAATGCACCACGAGGTCATCGAATGGATCCATCCAGACACTTTTGCGATGTACAAGGAGGAAGGATTGAAACGCGGGCTTGCATACGTAGAATCTGGAGCCTTAGTTCGTTCGAGTTACCACGCGGAAAAGCACATCTAGTTTATGCAATTACCCGGCCCAGCCTATCGAGAATACGATTTCATCCTGGCGGGTGGGGGAATGGCCGGTTTATCTTTTGCCTATTATGTAGGCCAAAGTAGTCTCAACAATAAGCGAATCTTGATTATCGATCGGGGCGTTCGAAACGAACAAACCTTTTGTTATTGGTCGGATGAAACGTCGGAATTTGATGTTTTGGCAGAAAAATCATGGCACTCTCTTTATTTCCATAGCGCCAGACCGTCGTCTTTAAAAATTTCGATCGAGCCGTATACTTATCACAAGATTAACGGTCATGCTTGGTTTTCGTACATAGAAGCGGAACTCGCTAAACACCCAAACATCCACTACTTGCAGGCTGAAATTGAATCAATCGGCTTCCAAGGATTGGGATCTTGTGTTAACACCTCTGAAGGCACCTTTTATGCTTCGGAAAAAATCATTGATAGTTTTAGCCCATTCCCTTGCGATATCGCTAATCCCAAACACCTCAAGCAACATTTTTTAGGCTGGGTGGTCGAATGCAATTTTAATAACTTCGAAACGGATGCGGCGCACTTATTTGACTTCCGTGTGGCTTTTGGTAAGGAATGTGAGTTTATGTATGTACTTCCTACCAGTCCTCGCAAAGCTTTATTTGAATACACTTTTTTCTCTGGCACCTTGCGAGAGCCTGATTATTACCGTGACAAAATCAAATCCTATCTTTTCGCTTATTATGGGCTAACAGCCGATGATTATCTATTGAAAGAGGAAGAAAGTGGCGTGATCCCCATGCGTAACAATCCGAATAAAACGGCCAATTTATATGAAAAACACCTTAAAATAGGTACTAGCGGTGGCTTCGTAAAATCTACAACCGGCTATAGTTTTTACCGGACTCAAAAATTTTGCAAGGACCTTGTTTTTGAACTTGAAAAAGGCCCATCAGCTTCACTGGTTATTCCCGTTAATCCTTGGAAAATTTGGCTGGATGAAGTCTTCTTACAAGTCCTCATCGATCAACAAATAGCCGGCTCCAAGGTGTTTGAAAGCCTATTTTACAACAATAAACCTGGCCTTCTTTTAAAGTTTTTACAAGAAGAGACCTCTTGGAAAGAAGACCTTCGGTTAATGTGGTCGGTACCCACTTTGCCCTTTGTAAGAGCCGCACTGAAAACTATTTACCGGTCAAAAATTAAATGAGAGCGACACTTTTGTTGCTTCCTAGTATTTAACTAAATTTGCACTTTATTTAAACATAATATTCGCCCATGGCTTATCTATTCACCTCTGAATCGGTTTCTGAAGGACACCCAGATAAAGTAGCTGATCAAATTTCTGATGCGTTAATTGACCATTTTATGGCCTTTGACCCCACTTCTAAAGTAGCTTGCGAAACACTTGTAACCACAGGTCAAGTCGTGTTAGCTGGAGAGGTGAACACAACAACGTATTTAGACGTGCAAGCCATCACTCGAGAAGTCATTCGCAAGATTGGTTATACGAAGTCAGAATATATGTTTGAGGCGAACTCTTGCGGTATTTTATCTGCGATTCACGAGCAATCAGCCGATATCAACCAAGGGGTGGATCGCAAGAACCCAGAAGAACAAGGTGCAGGTGACCAAGGAATGATGTTCGGTTTCGCTACAAAGGAGACTGACAACTATATGCCTTTGGCCTTAGACTTAGCTCACAAAATCTTACAAGAACTTTCAGCTATTCGCAATAACGAACCATCGTTAATCGGATACCTTCGTCCTGATGCAAAATCTCAGGTAACAATCGAATACAGCGACAATCACGTACCTCAACGCATCGACACCATCGTTGTTTCCACTCAGCACGATGATTTCGCGTCAGAAGCAGAGATGTTAGCGAAAATCAACAAGGACATCGTAGAAATCGTCATCCCTCGAGTTAAGGCTAAATTAAAGCCTGAATTGCAAGCTTTATTCAACGATGCAATCACCTACCACATTAATCCTACAGGTAAATTCGTGATCGGTGGTCCACACGGAGATACAGGCTTAACAGGCCGTAAGATCATCGTAGATACCTATGGTGGAAAAGGGGCTCACGGTGGGGGTGCATTCTCTGGTAAGGATCCGTCCAAAGTAGACCGTTCAGCAGCCTATGCAACGCGTCATATCGCGAAAAACTTAGTCGCTGCAGGTTTATGTGACCAAGTATTGGTTCAAGTTTCTTACGCGATTGGTGTAGCTAAACCTTGCGGTTTATTCATCGATACGTACGGAACAGCGAAAGTTGATATGACAGACGGCGAAATCGCGCGTAAAGTAGAGGCGATCTTCGATATGCGTCCGTACTTCATCGAGCAACGCTTGAAATTACGTAACCCGATCTATTCAGAGACTGCGGCATACGGGCATATGGGACGGAAGAACGAAATCGTTACGAAAGAATTCACTGGTCCTAACGGTCAAAAAGTAAGCAAAGAAGTGGAATTATTCACTTGGGAAAAATTAGACTATGTAGATGCAGTGAAAGCTGCTTTTGGAATCTAATCTTGATTACCTTGATATGAAAAAAGGCGACCTGCGGTCGCCTTTTTTATTGCATTTTTTTCTAAAATTCCTCGCTCTCCAAATCTTCTGCTCGAAGCGCCTTTACGGAATTGTTTTTCGATTTAAATCGCTTGATCTGTTCTGCGATGGCATTCAACGCTAAGTCTAATGCCTCTTCAAATGATTTCGCTGTTTCTTTGACAAATAAAACCGCCCCGGGGACCGTGATCTTAATTTCTAACATTTTCTCCTTTACCTTTCCTAGACTTGTCGCCACTTTCAGGAACACCTCACCTCCGGTTATTCGGTCATAAAAGGTATCTAACTTGTTTAACTTTTCTTGAATGCTTTCTACCAATTTGCGGTCCGCAGTAAAGTGGATCGCGTGAACTTGCACTTTCATAAGCTTAAAATTTAATGGTGAAACACGCTTTGGGAATCTTAGCAAAGCTGACAGAAAAAAGAACGTTTTAGATTCGTTATAAACGTATTGTATTTTTCAGGTGATGTCAAGTTTTTAACAGAATTTATTTCTGTGGGAAGTGGCAGTCGGCAGTGGACAGTCGGCAGAGGCAAGTCCGGAGGGAATGAGTCCGGAGGGAATGAGTCCGGAGGAAATTAGGACGAAGAAAAACAGGCCGGAGGCCGCACCACTATACCATCGCCGCAGGCGATACCAACTTTAATCTTTGTGCTTTATGCTCTATACTTTAAACGTACCAACCTCACATTCACCCCATTCCTTCGCATAAAATCGTGCCAAAAATGCTGAATAGCGGATAAATGATCATTGGGAGACTTCACTTCGACGAAGGCAAATTCATCGCCTTTTTGGATAAATAAATCAGGGAAGCCCTTGACATGAGTACCTAAATGTTCCCATAAGTATTGAGATATTGCTGCCAACCCAGCCGGAGGCATCACTTGCAAAAAGCGCTCCATCAAATCAAAATCCAGGGAATACCAATCGACTAGGGGATTCATTGCACCTTGATTTGCCTCAGCACGGGAGCGTAAAAGAGCTAATAAACCGACTCGATCTTGCAATAAATGCAAGGGCAATTCCCCTGCAAAACTTTCTTTTCCATAATGACTCGGAGCCCATTGAAAAGGGTGGTGAAAGCCCTCTTTTCGGTCGGCAAAAATCAAATCCCAAGCGAAAAGACCGAGGAAATTACGCCAAATCTGATTCTCTGTAAAAGCCGCATAATAGCCCTCTGCCTGAAAATGGGCCACCACACCGGCTTCCACTTGACCGATGTATTCCAGTGATATTTCAATTAATTCAGCCTGCTTCAGCGAGGCAGTCACTTGCTTGATGGATTTTTTAGAGGCTTGTTTGGCCAAAAAGTCTTCGAAAAAATGAATCTCCGTGGGCGACACACACAGCTCTAATCCCACTCGAGCCCAAGCAATCGCTTCGTCTAACTCCCCCATTTTCTGTAAAACACGTACACGCCGCTCTAAAGAAGCACCCGTTAATGAGACCTCATGTACTTCCAAAGCCTCTAAATAAGCCTTTTCGCGCTCTAACAAACGACCTAAAGCATAACAGGTCTTTTCAAAAGCACGAATAGATGGCTCTAATAAAGAAGAAGCCAATGGCAACATATGCACACGCCAAGAAGCAAGCATCTCATCTGCACTGACGGTAGTGGTGTAAAACCATTCCCTCCACATCGAAATGGCCCACTTTTGTTCCGCTTCCTCTCTGGTTTGAAAATAGGGTTTTAAGTCCTCTTCCTGAACTTCCACAAAGGCACGGTGCCCTAAATC
Source organism: Aquirufa esocilacus (assembly GCF_042715595.1). Classification (NCBI taxonomy): domain Bacteria; kingdom Pseudomonadati; phylum Bacteroidota; class Cytophagia; order Cytophagales; family Flectobacillaceae; genus Aquirufa; species Aquirufa esocilacus. Next base: position 1,198,694 of record NZ_JBBKXX010000001.1, read on the forward strand.
ACGCACCACGAAGTCTGTTAAATCCCGAGATCGGGTCCCAAAAAACAAGAACTGAATGAACGCAAACACCTCCACTCTCGCGGGTGCAACCACGCCAGAAGAAAACGCAGCGATTAAATCAACTGAAGATACGAGTGCCGCAGCCTCTTCTTTAGAGGCTGAGCTAGGGATTTTGATGCCATGTTTTTTGGCCAAAGAAACACATTCCTGTTTTGTAAAAATCGATTCTACTCCTTCGTAAACATCGGTCAGAAAACCGGACGTGCGCAAAACACGCAACGGAGTCGCTAAATCCCCTATTTCTGGATAGTTCAACTTCTCCATCCGAAAACAAGCCGAACGACGCGATGCTAACCGCAAATACAAGCATTGCGCGGCGAAAGTTAGTTCAGAAAAATCTTTTAAAAATGCTATTTCCTTTTCCTGTAAAAGGGGCAGATAATGCCGATCAATATAACGCAGAATGTAGCTAAAATGATCCCAATAATAGGTTGCAGACAATTCCACCTCAATTTTTCGATCATTCGTCATTATTGTTTATCTTTGTCTACCTTTTTAGGGGAATATCTTTTTATTCATAAATCAAAACAAAAATATGCAAACTGTTGCTAATTTCAATTTTGCTGGTAAAAAAGCGCTAGTACGTGTTGATTTCAACGTTCCATTAAATGAGCGTTTCGAAATTACAGATGATACCCGAATCAAGGCGACGATTCCTACGATTCAAAAGATTTTGAAAGACGGTGGATCGGTTGTGTTAATGTCTCACCTAGGTCGTCCGAAAGATGGTCCTACCGAAAAATATTCGTTGAAACACTTAGTGACACCTTTGTCATTGGTTTTTGGCGTGAAAGTAAAATTTGCAACAGATTGCATCTCTGATGAGGCAGTTGAATTAGCGAACAGTTTACAAGCAGGCGAAATCTTGCTTCTAGAAAACCTTCGTTTCTACAAGGAAGAGGAAAAAGGGGATGTTGATTTTGCGCAAAAATTAGCTCGCTTAGGTAATGTTTGGGTAAATGACGCATTTGGAACGGCTCACCGTGCACACGCTTCTACTGCTGTGATCGGACAATTCTTCACTGATAAAGTGAGTGGATATGTGATGCAAGCAGAATTAGATAACGCACAAAAGATTCTTGAATACTCTGAGCGTCCGTTTACGGCGATCATGGGTGGATCGAAAATCTCGGATAAAATCTTGATCATCGAACGTCTTTTGGACAAAGTAGACAACTTGATTATCGGCGGTGGTATGACTTATACTTTCTCTTTAGCAGAAGGCGGAAAGATTGGTAAATCGATCTGTGAGCCTGATAAAGTGGAATTAGCGAAACAATTAATTGAAAAAGCGAAGGCCAAAGGTGTGAATTTAATTATGCCTTTAGACAACGTTTGTGCAGATGATTTCAATAACAACGCAAATCGTCAAACGGTAGAGCGCGGATGTATTCCAGACGGTTGGGAAGGTTTAGACATCGGTCCTAAGTCCATCGCTTTATTCCAAGAAACGATCGCGAAATCAAAAACAATCCTTTGGAATGGTCCAATGGGCGTGTTTGAATTCTCGAACTTCGCTATCGGAACAAACGCCATTGCTGATGCTGTCGTAAAGGCAACAGAAGAAAACGGAGCATTCTCACTTATTGGTGGTGGCGATTCCGCTTCTGCAGTGAATAATGCCGGTTATGGAGATCGAGTGAGCTATGTTTCTACAGGAGGCGGCGCCTTATTAGAGTACATGGAAGGTAAAACTTTACCAGGTGTTGCGGCTCTAGAAGCTTAATAACAGGCGAATTTTAGATAAAATTGCATTAGGCGAGGAAACATTCCTCGCCTTTTTGTATTTTAGTACTTTGACCTTGCCCCTTTCATGATTCAGCATAAAAATCCTGCCCATCTTCGTGCCAGTTTCCTAAGTTTAGATAGTCGTCAAATTTATGAACCTGCTAAAACCGCTTTCTTTGCGGTGAATGGACTGCACCACGATGGACACCAGTATGTGGAATCGTTGTATATGAAAGGAGTTCGCGAATTTATCGTCGAAGAAGCTGCCTGGCATGGACCTATCGTAGAAAAAGCCACTAAATGGGAGCAAACAAACATTTATGTCGTTGAAAGTAGTATTGCAACGCTTCAAGTAATTGCAGAGCAACATCGAGCGCAATTTAACTACCCAGTCATTGGAATTACGGGATCAAATGGCAAAACCATCTGTAAGGAATGGCTCTCTATGATTTGCAATGGGTCATTTTCCGTTGTTAAAAGTCCAAAGAGTTATAACTCCCAAATCGGTGTTCCCCTCTCCCTATGGGCGATGCAAGAGAAACACAACTTGGGTATTTTCGAGGCGGGTATTTCCCAAAAAGGGGAAATGGAGAAAATTGAAGCAATGCTGAAACCAGACTATGGCATTTTTACACATTTTGGCGAGGCACACGGCTCAAATTTCAGCTCAGATGAAGAGAAGCTAAGAGAAAAGCTACAACTCTTTAAACGAGCTAAAAAACTAGTCTATCGTGTCACTAATCTGCAAGAAGATCCCATCAAGCAAATAATGCAGGAATTTAATCCTTCGTGTGAATTAATTGGCTGGAATACCATTAGCCCAGACAAAGGATTATTTACTTTTTGGCAAACCAAAGGAAAAACGGCTCAAATAAAAGTCATTAAAGCCGCACAAAGTGAATCTTTCATCGACAGCATCATCGATTTCAATGACGACGCCTCGCTTGAAAACTGTACTCATTGCCTCATAATGGCTTCCATTTTAGGTATTGAAAGAGATCAACTGGCTAGCAGAGCACGCGCTTTAAAGCCGATCTCCATGCGTCTAGAAATGAAAGAGGGTTTACGTGGCAATACACTTATTGATGATTCCTACAATAATGACTTGGACGGATTGCGATTAGCCCTCCCTCTTTTAAAGAAAAATAAGCAAAAGAAAAGTGTTTTAATTGTAAGTGACTTCTTAGAAACAGGAATCCCAGAAAAAGACCTCTACAACACCATCGCCGCTTTAGTTAAACATCAAAAAATTGATCAATTAATTGGAATCGGTGAACAAATTATCCGGAATAAGGCCAATTTTGAACAAATAGACGTGTTTCACAGCACGGAAGACCTCATTTCATCTAGTCTATTAACATCTATCAATAATTCCCAAATATTACTGAAAGGTGCACGCAAATACAATTTCGAAAAACTTGTACATGCATTAGAAAACAAGACGCATAGAACGCAATTAGAGGTGAATCTTGATGCCCTACAGCACAATCTAACCTATTTCAAAAAAGATATTGGACCAGAAACAAAATTAATGGTGATGGTCAAAGCATTTGCCTATGGTACTGGAGCGATTGAAATAGCCACTTTACTCCAAAACAGTGGAGTTGATTATTTAACGGTAGCCTATACAGACGAAGGAGTATACTTGCGTAAACACGGCATTTACGTTCCCATCATGGTGATGAATCCACAAATAGAGGAATTTGACAAGCTAACAGAAAATGGATTAGAACCAGAAATCTACAGCTTAGAACTACTCAAAGCCATCGACGAATACGCTACACAACAAGGCAAAAACATCAAAATCCATATCAAACTAGATACAGGAATGAAACGCCTCGGATTTGAACCATCCGAAATAGCCAAATTAAGTGAAAATTTGACTCAAATGCCCCATTTGTGGGTAGCTAGCATCTTAAGCCACTTAGCAGCAGCAGATAGCCCGCAACACAAAGATTTTACAGAAAAACAAATACAAACTTTCAATACAGCAGCTTCCGAAATCGAAACAAGCCTCGGTTATCAAACCATCAAGCACATCGCAAACTCCGCTGCCATCCAAAGTTACCCGTCTGCAAGACTAGATATGGTACGTTTGGGCATCAGTTTGTACGGAATTACAGGTAATCCAAATGTAAAAAACAAAATCGAAAACGTTTTAACCTTAAAAACGTCTATTTCTCAGATCAAAAACATCGCTCCCGATGAGACAATTGGCTACGGAAGACGTGGTAAATTAGCCGGTTCTGGGCGCATTGCTACCCTCGCCATTGGATATGCTGACGGCTATTCTAGAGCCCTAGGAATGGGCAAAGGAAGCTTCGAAATAAAGGGTCATTTATGCCCTACTGTTGGTTCCATTTGCATGGATATGTGCATGGTAGATATCAGTCAATTTCCAGACATTTCAGTCGAAGATACCGCCATTGCCTTTGGCGGAAAAATACAATTATACGAATTAGCGAAACAGGCTGACACCATCCCTTACGAACTGATGACAAATATCAGTGAACGCGTGAAGAGGGTGTATGTGACACAGTAGTCAGTCGACTGTGCGCAGTAGACAATAGACAGTTCGGAGGGACAAGTCCGGAAGAGTGCGCCCATTCACCATTCATCATTTACCATTCACCAACTCCTCTCTTTACGCTATAATCTACAATCTAATAATTAGCAATAAGGCTATATATAAATTGTATACTTAACATTATAGCTAATTATCGATTAGCTTTTTAGCTAAATAATTAGTGCAGCCGCTAAATAGTCTATCATTAAACTGATTTGGAGATTTAGAATCAATATATTAACTTAGCTAAATATCAAATAATAGCATGGCTGTAGAGAACATAGCAAAAGCTTTAGGGGATGAGTCTAGACGAAAAATCATCGAACTATTAAAGGAAGGAGAACTTCCTGCTACGGCTATTTTTGATCAATTTGAATACGCCGCCCCTACTATCTCCAGGCATTTGTCTGTTTTAAAGGATGCGGGCTTAGTAAGTACAAGAAGAAATGGAGTCTTCATTTACTACCAATTAGAGAAAGATGCACTCCGTCAATTGGACGAATGGCTCTCCCCTTTCCTGCCAAAAGCGAAAGCTGTACCGAAAGAAAAAACGAATCCAGTCCCGAAAATTCCGAAAGAAAATCCTTTTGATAAATTCCAGTCTGAATTCTAATTTATAAAAATAATACAATTTAAAATGAAGCGATTTGTGTTCATCATTCGAGGTCCAGTAGCCGGAATTTCCAGCGAATCTAGCTTAGCATCGGAGGCTGAATTAGACCAAATTCGCACCTGGTTAAAGGGATTAAAATCGACTTATTCTGATATGCTTTTTCAGAAATTTTCAGGCGAATTGCAAGCACTAAATCAGAGCGGGAAATTGGACAGTCGACTGATCCAACAAATTGATGGGGGAGAAATTTCTCAGATCGTTACACTTATTTTACCCAGCCTTGAGGTGGCGGAGGAAATTGCAGCGAGCTTCCCCTTTCCAAACGAGTTTTACAGTCTCGAGCTAAGGGAAATGGCATAGATATTAAATATTACCAACAAAAAAGGCCTATACATCACGTACAGGCCTTTTTATGCATTCGCGACGAGAATCGCGTATTTTTTTTCTCCTTATAGATTGATCTCGCCTACCATATTCTCAGGCTTTACCCAAGCATCGAACTCTTCGGCTGTTAAATAACCTAATGAAATCGCGGTTTCCTTTAACGTGGAACCATTTTTATGCGCTGTCTGAGCGATCTCAGCAGCCTTGTAGTATCCGATCTTCGTATTTAGAGCAGTTACTAACATCAACGAGTTATTTACGTGCTTAGCGATGTTTTCATGCAAAGGTTCGATACCTACAGCACACTTATCGTTAAAGGCGACGCAAACATCTCCTATTAAACGAGCAGAATGCAAGAAGTTGTAGATCATTACTGGTTTGAATACATTTAGCTCAAAGTGGCCATTTGAACCACCAATCCCAATAGCTACGTCATTCCCCATTACTTGCGCTGCCACCATCGTCATTGCCTCGCATTGCGTTGGATTCACCTTACCAGGCATGATAGAAGATCCAGGCTCATTATCGGGGATATAGATCTCACCAATACCCGAACGAGGACCAGATGAAAGCATACGAACATCGTTACCAATCTTCATTAAGCTAACTGCAACCGTCTTTAAAGCACCGTGAGCCTCTACAATCGCATCATGTGCGGCTAAGGCCTCAAACTTGTTCTCAGCCGTTACAAAAGGCAATCCTGTCAATGCTGCAATATGCTTCGCTACGTTCTCTGAATAGCCTTTAGGCGTATTAATACCGGTTCCTACGGCCGTACCCCCTAAAGCAAGCTCAGAAAGGTGAGCAAGGCTATTGTTGATGGCACGTAAACCGTGATCTAACTGCGATACATAACCAGAAAACTCTTGACCTAAAGTTAAAGGAGTCGCATCCATAAAGTGCGTACGGCCAATTTTGACTACGTTTTTGAACGCTTTTGCCTTGGCCGCTAATGTATCTCTTAACTTCGTAATACCCGGAATTGTCACCTCTACTAAAGCCTGGTAGGCTGCGATGTGCATGGCTGTTGGGAATGTGTCATTGGACGATTGAGATTTATTTACATCATCGTTAGGATGAACGAATTTCTGCTCATCCGTCAAGCTACCACCTTGTAAAACGTGTGCACGGTAAGCGATAACTTCGTTACAATTCATGTTTGATTGAGTACCTGAACCTGTTTGCCAAACCACTAAGGGGAACTGATCAGCCCATTGGCCCTCTAAAATTTCGTCACAAACCTGACCGATTAAATTCTTTTTAGCCTCCTCTAAGACGCCTGCCTCAAAGTTCGTAATGGCCGCAGCTTTCTTTAGGAATGCAAAGGCCCGAATGATCTCCTTAGGCATTTTATTAATATCCTGAGCAATCGGGAAATTCTCAATCGAACGTTGCGTTTGAGCACCCCAATAAACATGAGCAGGCACTTGCACCTTACCCATAGTATCTTTTTCAATTCTATACTCCATACGATGTTTTGTATTAAATTTGTCTTAGTTCACAAAAATACCACCAAAATCAATAAAATGCTTATAATTTACGGAATTCCTGCCTGCAACACGATGAAAAAAGCGTTTGACTATTTAAACGAAAAAGGCATCCCCTTTACATTCCACAATTATAAGAAGAGTGGCATCGATGCAGACCAATTGAGCTATTTCATCGAGCAATTAGGGGAAGATACGGTGTTAAACAAGCAAGGAAGCACCTACAGACAATTAAACGATGCTGAGAAAGCTAACTTAGATACTTTTACCTTTTTACAAGAAAAAACATCTGCCATCAAGAGACCTATTTTCGTCTTGAACAACAGATGTTTCGCAGGTTTCAAACCCGAAGAATTAGATGTTTGGCTAACTAATTAATTACCCTTTGTAAAACAGCCATTTAGTCATCTCTTTTACCGTAATTTTCTTTCCGTACATTAAAATTCCCACCCGGTAAATACGGGCTGAAATCCAGCTACACCCTAAGAACCCTAACACCAACAAGGTCATGGAAGTAGCTAATTCCCACATTGGAACACCATAAGGCAGTCGTACCATCATATTAATAGGCGATGTAAATGGAATCATCGAAGCCCAAAATGCCATCGTACTATCCGGGTCTTGCAAGGTGAATTGCGCCATAATAAAAGCCATAATAATAGGTAGCATGACGATATAGGTAAATTGCTGGGCCTCTGCAGCACTTTCAACCGCACTTCCAATCGCAGCAAATAACGAGCTATAAAGTAAATAACCGAATAAGAAATAGAACAAAAATCCTCCTATTACTAGCGGAATATTCGTACTTTCAATCACTTTAGTTACCTCGTCAAGTGGTGAGGTATTGTCCATTTGCTTACCCATTTCTGGGTCTACTTTTTTCATTTGCTCCACTTTCTGTGTCACTGGACTCGTACCATAAAAAGTCGTAGCCACCTGAGATATACCAAAAGTCAACACAATCCACAATAAAAACTGTGTCAAACCTACCATCCCTACACCTAAAATCTTCCCTAACATTAGCTGATAAGGCTTTATGGAAGATATTATCACCTCTATAATCCGACTACTCTTTTCCTCTATCACCCCATTCATCACCTGCGATCCGTACAATAACAAGGTGATGTAAAGCAACATGCCCATCACACCGGCTAATATCATTGCACCTCCAGAAGAGGAGCTTGTTTCATCACCCTTATCGGATAATGTAATTGTCTCGCTACCTACCTCAATTTGAGTCTTCTCATAGACATCTGAAGCGATTCCCGCGTCTTTCATTAAAATTGCTCGGACTTTTTTCTCAATGACGCGTTCTATAGAAGACTTCAACGGTAGACTCAAATTTTTCTCTGAATAGATCTTAATATCTTCCGAATGAGTCAGTAAGTCTTTAGGTAAATGTACAAAAGCAGTAAAACCATCCTTAGAAAATGAGGCTTTCACCTCAGAAATAGGCTTATTTACCAGTTTATATTCCACTTCTTTGTCTATTAAGTCCGTTGGTTTAAACAAACCACTTTCGTCTAAAATTTCGATGCGTTTCACCTCTTTATCTTGCATTGATAATAATATAGGTGTAGCCCAAATGGCCGTTATCAGTATCGGCCCCAGCAAAGAGGCTATCCAAAATGATTTCTTTTGAATGCGGGTCAAATACTCCCGCTGAATTACTAATAATATCTTGTTCATGTCTTATTTCGTTTCGGCTACTACTTGAATAAAAATGTCATTAAAGGAGGGAATTACTTCTTTGAATTCGAACAAATCGACCTGCTTAATCAAAGCTGCAATAGCCAAATTAGTTTGATCTGGCTGCGCTAGTTTGATGATTGCCCGATTATTTTCGGGCGCTTTGGAAATAATTTCATACGCCTTGGATTCCCCTAGATCCCCAGAATACCTCACCTCATAGGCATGTTCTTTGAAGCGGTTCCTAACCTCGTCTTTCTCCCCTGTCAACACTACTTGGGAATGATTAATCAGCGCAATGCTATCGCACAACTCCTCAACAGATTCCATTCGATGAGTAGAGAACAAAATGGTTGTTCCGCGTTCTTTTAAGCCCAATATCTCATCCTTTAACATATTTGCATTAATCGGATCAAAACCCGAAAAAGGCTCATCAAGAATTAATAATTTGGGCTCATGCACAACTGTCGCAATGAACTGGGTCTTTTGCTGCATCCCTTTGGACAAATCATCTACTGGCTTATACCACCAATCCTTTATGTCTAATCGAATGAACCAATCTTTTAATCTGCTTTGCGCCTCAGCCTTAGAAAGCCCCTTTAGCTGCGCTAAATACATCAGCTGATCACCTACCTTCATTTTCTTATACAAACCACGCTCTTCAGGCAAATAACCGATTTGTTCTACGTGTTTAGGCTGCAAAAGCTCACCATCAAACAACACTTGCCCCTCATCCGGTGCAGTGATTTGATTAATGATTCGAATAAGGGAGGTTTTGCCGGCGCCATTAGGGCCTAAAAGTCCAAAGATTTGGCCCTTCGGAATCTCCAAACTTACTCCGGCTAAAGCTGTGTGATCCGCATAGCGCTTCACCACATTCTGAATTGATAGTATCATAGCATAAAATTAACAAGGCGAATTTAAACAAAAAATGCGTTCGAATCCGGGCAAAAGGATGAACGCAAAATAAAAAGGATAAGCGAAATTAAACGATAATTTTAGACACAAAATCCCAGATAACGATCCCCATACTTACGGATACATTTAACGAATGTTTCGTACCGAACTGAGGTATTTCTAAGCTAAAATCCGCCTCTTGAATCCATTCATCATTTACCCCAAATACTTCGTTACCAAACACAAAGGCATATTTTTGATTTTTAAGTGGCTTGAATTCTTCTAAAGAAACAGAACCTTGAACCTGCTCCACACAAACAATGTGATATCCCGCTGCGCGCAAAGCCTGACGAGAGGAAGCTCCATCCTCGAAGTATACCCAATCTACAGATTCATCCGCACCCAAAGCCGTTTTAGAAATCTCCCGATGCGGGGGCTGAGCCGTGATACCGCACAAATGAATCGCTGCACATTTAAAGGCATCCCCAGTTCTGAAAGCAGAACCAATGTTATTCATGCTCCTAATGTCATCTAATACGATTACATAGGGAAACTTTTCAGAGCTTTTATAAGTGGATACGTCGAGCCTGTTCAGCTCATCCATTGATAATTTCTTAGACATAATTGATTAGGCAATCCAGGAGAAAGGATACGCTAATTCTGGCACCTTAACTCGATCTGCTAATTTTTCTAAACGGGCTGGCAAATTAGCCACATAATCACGTGCTTTCTCTGCTGTTTCATTTAATCCTGTCATTTGTTCGATATTCCAGTCACTGATTAGACCTTTCATAATTGTCACATAATCCTGTGTCGTATAGACGCCTAGACGTTGTGCCGCATCTGAGAAATGCTCGAATAAAGAACTTTTTGCACCATTAATTTCGCGTAAAAAGTGTGCTGGCATGACAATTTTCTTTTTCATCATATCCGCAAAAGCAAGCATCATTTCGTTCGGATCTAAATTAAATATCTCCGATACGAAAGCGCGATAGGCTTTGTGGTGACGTAACTCATCTGCGGCAATTTGCGCACACATACGAGATAAAAGAGAGTTACCGTGTTGCTTGGCTAATGAAGCTGTACGACGGTGAGAAATATTAGTCGCTAACTCTTGAAACGAAGTATAAACGAAATTGCGATACGGATCTGCGGACGTTCCGATATCAAATCCATCTGCAATTAAGTATTGAGTGGAAACGGCTACAGCCTTCATATCTACCTTTCCGGATAGATACAAATAGGTACCCAATAAATTTCCGTGACGATTTTCTTCAGCTGTCCAAGTACGAATCCAGCGAGCCCAGCCATCATTTTGGTCTACATGGTTCACTGTTTCCATGCCTAATAACCAAGATTCGTAGGTAGGCAAAGCCTCTTCAGTGATCGTATCACCCACTAAAACAGCCCAATAATCATAGGGCAATTCATTCGCCGCCTCTTGCAAGGCTTTTACATCTGAAAAGAATGACTCTTTTGTGGAATCGGGCAACATGTCTGCTGGCTGCCAATTGGTCTCGATCGGGACTAAATAATCCTTCACGTAAGAGTCCATGTTTTTGGCCAATTCAGTCATGACCTCTAAGCGTGTGTGAAATTGCGACATTCGTTTCTTGGTTAATTTAAAAGCAATCGAAGATAGTAAAAAATCCCTATTTAACCTCCCAAATACGCAATTCCTTTATCCTGAGTTCACCTCCGTACGATACTAAACGAACCGTCTCTTTTTTCTTAGGGAAACGTAATGAGCTGATTGCCACCAAACCATCCTGAGCCAACAACTCTAGAGTAGAATGATCTACCACGAGTTGCAACACTTTCTCTTCCCCGGGAATAAAAGGAGCAGATTGAATCATATCAAATCCTGGTGCAGGAATTTGGCCACTCAATCGACGATCAATAAACCAATCTTGGCTCTTTTCATCGAAACCAATGCGCGTTAATTCTGGATTCTCTTTCGCCTCATCTCCTAATTCAATACCCCATTGTTTCGCATTCGTTGCATCGACTTTTATTTCAATCAAATAGGTTTTATCCTGAAGAAATTTCATGCCAGATAAAGTCTTACTACCTTTTAAGACCAAATTTTTTGCTTGAAAACTTGGCTTCTCTTTAGTCAAATCCGGTTTCAAAATCTGTTTTAGCTTTAAACCCTGAGAGGTATGCTCTAGTGAAAGTGTTCTGGCTAAGGACATTTGGCCTTTCCAAGGGAAAGTCGGCTGTTCTTTACCATAAGACCAGCTTAACATCCAACCTAACCAAAATACCTCTTTATTTACCGTGTTGTAAAAAGGAATCGCCGCATAAAAATCACGACCATAATCGACATAGTTTACCTGCTCTTTAGGTGCGTCATTCGTAAAGGTTTTTCCATCAAAATTTCCGACAAAATACTGCATCCCCACTGCTTTCTTATAAGGCCCTTGACTAGATAAAGCTAAGACCCATTTCGTTTCTTTCGAATTTTCCACAGGTAACTCTAGCAAAGATGGGCATTCCCAAATCATATCCACATCACCTTGCGGACCGAATTCGCTTAACAAACTCCAGTGAATCAAATCTTTAGAACCATAAAACTGAGCAGTATATTCCCATGGCTTTACGACAGTCATCACGAATTGCTTAGATGGGCTGTGGTATATAATGTTCGGATCTCTAAAATCTTTCAGATTGATACTTAAAACCGGATTTTGATCATATTTTGTCCAAGTCAGGCCTTCATCATTTGAATAGGCCAAATGCTGTTCTTGCAATGTATTCGGGTAATCTGCTGTATAAATGGCAATTAATAAAGGCTTATTAGGATCGCCTAAGCCAGATACATGATCCTTATCAAAGACCACACAACCAGAGAAAATGTATTCTTTACCATGAGGTATTGCCACAGGCAATTCTTCCCAATGCAATAAGTCTTTGCTTTTCGCATGACCCCAACTCATGTTCCCCCACTCGTTTCCTTGAGGATTATATTGATAGAAGAGATGGTAATTCCCGTTGATATAGATCAAACCATTCGGGTCATTGGTCCAGTTTTTCTTAGGGCTAAAATGAATGGCAGGACGCCATTGTTCAGTAGTAGTGGTAGGTGAAGCTTGTTGGGCTAAGGAATTAAACGCGATCAGCGTTAAAATGAATAAAGTTGATTTTATTTTCATCAATTTGGAGATAATAAGCATTTTTGAAATGGGGATTAAACCAATCCCCCAGATTGTAATAAGTCGCCCCAGAAGGTAGCGAATAAGCGATGGGGTGGTGACGATGGCCAAACACAAAAGCCTCGACCGTCGGCTTCAATGCAGCCGTTTCGCGCACATAAGATAAAATGTAATCCGTTTCTGGATCAAAGGCCTGCTCACCTTTCTCCATTGTACTTTCCTTACGAGTAGATGACCAAAAATTCGCTAGACTTATCCCTACATTCGGATGCAAGAATCCAAAAAGCCATTGCGCTATTCGATTCGTGAATACTTTCTTCAAAATCTTATAGCCCGTATCTCCATGTCCTAAACCATCACCGTGACCAATGTGCAATTGAAATGAAGCATTAGCTGAGGTGATCTTCAAATCACTCGGCTCTCTGTAAATCTTAGCTCCTAGCTCGCGTTCTAAATAATCCCACATCCACAAATCGTGATTTCCCACAAAAATATGAATGTTAATTCCTTGATCAGCCAGGACTGACAATTTGCCTAGAAAGCGAACAAAACCGCGCGGAACTGCCGTTTTATATTCGAACCAAAAATCAAATATATCACCCAGCAGAAATAAATCCTGAGTATCTGACTGAACCTGATCTAACCAGGAAACCAAAGCTTTCTCACGCTCCCTGGAAGACTTTTCATCCGGAAAACCTAAATGAAAATCAGAGGCGAAATATACTTTTTTACCAGATGTCAGATTAATGTGAATCATATCAAAAAAATGGGGCGACTAAAAGGCGCCCCAATTAATTAACTATCGGTACCGGTTGATTTAGGCTTTCTAGCTCTTGGCTTAGTTGCCACCTCTTTCGAAGCAGTAGGCTTTTTAGCTGGAGCCTTTTTAGCTGCAGGCTTTTTAGCTACTACTTCCGTTTTCTTAGCAACTGGCGCCTTCTTAGGAGCATTCTTTTTTTCCTCTGCTAAGTCACGCTCATCTTTAGCCACCTTGCGTTTCTTCTCGGTCTCTCCTTTAATAAACTCTTGGTAAGACGTTAATTGCTCGAAAGGACGAGGACCTACAAGTGCTTCTAAATCACTCTGAAACAATACCTCTTTTTGCAATAATTGCTCAGCTAAAATTGTCAATTTATCTTGTTTCGATTTCAACAATTTCTTCGTGCGATCATAAGCCTCTTTGATGATTTTACGAACCTCCTCATCAATTTCACGTGCCGTGGTTTCCGAATAAGGCTTGTTAAACTGGTACTCCGATCCTTTAGAATCATAATAAGAGATATTGCCTAATTTCTCGTTCATACCATAAATGGTCACCATCGAGTAGGCTAATTTCGTGATACGCTCTAAGTCGTTTTGTGCTCCTGTTGAGATCTTACCAAAGACAATCTCCTCCGCAGCACGACCACCTAAAGTCACACACATTTCATCCATCAATTGCTCCGTACGGTACAAAAATTGCTCTTTAGGCAAGTATTGTGCGTAACCTAATGCAGCCACTCCACGTGGCACAATCGATACTTTCACTAAAGGATTTGCGTGCTCTAAGAACCAGCCAGCAATCGCATGCCCTGCTTCGTGGAACGCCACAATTTTCTTCTCTTCTGGTGAGATTAACTTGTTTTTCTTCTCTAAACCACCAATCACGCGATCCATCGCTTCTTGGAAGTCATTCATATCCACCGCTGTCTTAGAACGACGAGCAGCGATTAAAGCTGCCTCGTTACACACATTAGCAATCTCCGCACCTGCAAAACCAGGAGTCTGTGCAGCTAATTCCTTTGGATCTGTATCTTCCGCTAATTTCAAAGGCTTTAAGTGTACCTTAAAAATCGCTTCACGACCGATGATATCGGGTTTGTCAATCGAAATTTGACGGTCAAAACGACCTGGACGCAATAAGGCTGGATCTAATACATCTGGACGGTTTGTAGCCGCCATAATGATGATTCCTGAATCTGTTGCAAAACCATCCATCTCCACTAAAAGAGAGTTCAAGGTATTTTCACGTTCATCATTACCACCTGGCATAGAGCCACGTCCTCGAGAACGACCTACTGCATCAATCTCATCAATAAAGATAATACAAGGTGCTTTTTCCTTCGCCTGCTTAAACAAATCACGTACACGAGCTGCGCCTACACCCACAAACATCTCCACAAAATCAGAACCTGATAAAGAGAAGAATGGAACGCCAGCTTCCCCTGCCACTGCTTTAGCAAGCAAGGTTTTACCCGTACCTGGAGGGCCTACTAATAAAGCACCTTTCGGAATTTTACCCCCTAAATCAGTGAACTTTTTAGGGAATTTCAAGAACTCAACAATCTCTTGAATCTCTTCTTTCGCTTCATCTAAACCGGCTACATCATTGAATGTAATCTTTACTTTCGATTCCCCTTCAATTAAAGTGGCACGTGAGCGACCGATGTTGAAAATTTGGCCACCGCCACCAGCACCACCACCCATTCTGAAGAACAAGAAATAGAAACTTAGACCCATCAAAATAAAGAAACCCCAAGTACCTAACCAGTCCAATGGACCCGTTCTCGTCTCTGGAGAAGCCATAATTTGCTCGTTGCGAGGAAAGGCTTTTTGGCGATCTTCTAAGAAGCGCTCAAAGCTTTCTTTCGAATTAATCTCGAATTCAAAGTGTGGAACTTGTGAGGTAGGGACAATTTTCTGCGTCGTATTTTTCTTGAAATACTTCGGAATAAACGATGGCTTAAGGCTAACCTCTACGAGTTTATCATTGACAATGACAACTTTTTCTACTTCTTTTTGAATCAACATGGATTCAAATTGCTTAATGGTAATGGGTTGCAACGTAGTTTCCTTTGAAAAGAAAAACATACTGATCACGGCAATCACTAGCCCTACGACCATCCAGCTTTGGAATCCTCCTACTGGTTTTTTAGGCATTCTTGGTTGTAAGCCAGAGCGCTTTGCATTTTTAAAATTGTTCCCTTGTTTCGCCATTTTGTTTTTTATAGTTGGGCATTAAACACCTGAATCAGTGCAAAAGGTTCGATAAATTAAAATTTTATTAATCTGGGATAACAGTGAATTTAGCATCGCCCCACAATTCCTCTAGTTTAAAAAAGGAACGTTTGTCTTTCAAAAACACGTGAACAATGACATCATAATAATCCATCAGAATCCACTCACGATTTGCTTTACCCTCCACCGCATGTACATGAATTTTTCCCGACTCCCACACTTCCTTATCCACAGAATCAGCGATTGCATCAATTTGAGTATCTGAAGTACCTGAACAAATCACAAAAAAATCAGTAAATGCATTGTCTACTTTACGTAAATCTAACACCGTAATTTCTTGTGCTTTTTTATCCTGCATGCCTTTTACCACCCAGCTTACCATTTCCTCTGACGCATCGACTTGCTTTGCGTCTTTCTTAAGAGTTTTACTCATAAATATTTTTTCTGTATTAATTTGTGTAACAAGAATTCAATAACGAATAAAAATCTAAATTTGTTCTTGTAACCCTAAAATTACAAATAATAATTGAACAATTACCAAGCTCCAACCCGCTTCGTCGGCAAAAAGAATAAATATCTTGACATTTGTCCATCGACAAATTCTATAGCTTTCACAGAAGCTTTAAACGACGATTTACCCGAGGGTTTTGCTTGGATTGCTGGACATCAAACAGCCGGTCGGGGCCAAAGAGGGAACACCTGGAATACAGAGCCTAACCAAAATCTCACACTATCCTATTTGTTACGTCCACCTCATCGATTAGTAGAGAAGCAATTCTTTTTGAGCAAAGCCATTGCGAACGGAATTTTAGCCGGCCTAGAAGCTTGGTCACGAGCTACACAAGGAGAAAATTTCAATTTCGAAATCAAATGGCCGAACGACATCTACCTAGATGGAGTCAAAATGGGTGGAATTTTAATCGAAAACAATTTTCAGGCCGGACAATGGAGTTTCTCCATTGTCGGGATAGGACTAAATATTAATCAAAAACAATTTGAACATATTCGAGGCACTTCACTCCGGGCTTACCTTCAATTGACTCCAGAAATTCCCCTAACGGAAATCTACGCTTTTATATCTCAAGGCATAGAGGAATCCTATGCGCTTTTCACCACTGAGCAATTCGAAAAAATAGACGAAATCTACCATGAACGCCTGTTCAGGCGTGCTCAATGGGCACAATACGAGGCTGCAAATGAAAAATTTGAGGGAAAAATTATCAGGGTAAACGAACTGGGGTTGTTGGAAATTGAAAAAGAATTCACGGTAGAGTCCTATGATTTAAAGGAAATAAGTTTTATTTTTCCTCTCTAAAGACCTCTAAACTCGATTCATGATTTCGCATTACCAAAGCAATTTGGAGAATTTCCTACATTGGGCAAATAACACTCCTAACAAACTTTATTTAAGACAACCCGTAGGAAATCAATACATTGACTACTCCTATTCTGCTGCGGCAACTGAGGTCAAAAAGGTCGCCCAATTCATTCAAAAAAACAGTAAAAATGGTTCAAAAAATGTAGGAATTCTTTCGAAGAACTCTGCCCATTGGATGATGGCAGACTTAGCCATTGCCGCAGCAGGGGGTATATCCGTCCCCTTTTATGCGACACTGACGAAAGATCAACTTCATCAAGTATTGGTCCATTCTGAATGCCAAATCCTAATCGTAGGAAAATTAGACCACTGGGATAAAATTAAAGAGGGAATTCCTGCTACCACCTTACTCATTCACACACCTGAGAGTTCTGAAAAAACAGGGATTCAGTGGGCAGATATTTTGGCAAACACTGAAGAAATTCAACAGCTTCCAAAACCGAAACCAAGTGACGTCGCTACCATCGTTTATACCTCAGGCACCACAGGAATGCCTAAAGGCGTCATGATTACCTATGGCGGCATCGAGGCTGGAATCAATATGGCAAGAGAGATTGCTTTGCTTGACCTACCGAATGCCCGTTTTATTTCCTATCTACCACTCTGCCATATTGCAGAGCGAAATTTCGTAGAATTTGCAGCTACGGCAGCAGGCGGAACCATCCATTTTGTAGAAAACCTAGACACCTTTGCCAAGAATTTAGCCAGTGCTCGACCGACCCATTTCTTGGCGGTTCCCCGAATTTGGGCCAAATTTCAGGAGGGAATTTTACAGAAAATTGGAAGCCAAAAGAAATTAAATCTACTTTTGAGCATCCCTGTAGTCAAAACGTTCGTTCAGAAAAAGATTCAAAAAGGACTTGGGTTGGATGAGGCAAAACTCACGGTAACGGGTGCGGCTCCTATCTCAGAAGAATTATTAACTTGGTTTCAAAAACTAGGCATTTTCATTCAAGAGGCTTATGGAATGACGGAGAATATGGGACTGAATGCCGTCATGCCCCGAGATCAAATCAAATTAGGCGCGGTGGGCAGAATTCACCCAGATTGTGAGACAAGGATAGATTCAGAGACCCAAGAAATTCAAATGCGTGCCCCGTATAATACCACCGGGTATTTTAAAGAACCTAAACTGACAGAAGAATTATTTACGGAAGACGGTTGGTTAAGAACTGGGGATCAAGGAAAATTAACGGCTGACCGATTCATTTCGATCACAGGCCGCGTAAAGGACAATTTCAAAACAGCGAAAGGGCATTATGTGGCTCCCGCACCGATTGAAAACAGATTAAATACACATGAATTCATTGAACAGGTTTGTGTGGTAGGAGTCAACCTGCCTCAACCTATTGTGCTAGTCGTTTTAACTGCACTAGCTAAATCAAAGGAAATAGCAGAAGTACAAGAAGCTTTCCAAGCACTTCTAAATGAGGTCAACCCAATGTTAAAAAATTATGAACATTTGAAAAAGGTCGTCATCGTTCAAGAGGACTGGACCATTGAAAATGAATGTCTAACGCCTACCATGAAGATTAAGCGACCATCCATCGAGAAAAAATACCAAGCAAACTTCGAACTTTGGTATACGAATGAAGCCTCCATTATACATGAATAAGTCGTTCTAAATGACTAAATTGTGGGGTGAAAACACGCCGCCTCGTCATCCTACTGATTTGCTTTTTTCTAACGAAAACAGTTTCGGCTCAATATGTCATCGTAGATAGTGTCAATTTTAAAGGGAATGAAAAGACTAAGGATAATATCTTACGGAGAGAACTAGATTTTAACCCTGGCGATACGCTATTAGTGACGGAATTAGAGGCAAGACTCGAATTCAATCGACGCAAATTAGCCAATACCAATCTTTTCATTTGGGTCAAAGGCGACTACCACCAAAATAAGCCAGAACACATTACTATTAGTTTCGAATTCCTAGAACAATGGTACTTGTTAGGTTACCCCATTTTCCAACTAGCTGACCGTAACCTCAACGATTGGTGGTCCAGGGGACACTCCATAGAACGCACCATTTATGGCGCCCATTTCATCCATAATAATTTCATGGGAAGAAATGAAAAATTAAGCTTTAAAGCCGAAACGGGGTTTACTCAACGACTAGAACTAGGCTACTCGAATCCTTACCTAGATCGTAAAAAAACACTCGGATTGGGTGCAGCCCTGTCCTACACCACCAATAAAAACCTGGCATTCCGCACGATTAACGATACATTAAATACCCTAAGCAGTGATAAGGTAGTAAGAGAACGTTGGAGTGGTGCCTTAAGCTTTAGAAAAAGAATAAAATTTTATAATTTCCACTTCGCTGAAGTGCGATACAGCCATTCGGTGGTTGCAGATACGATAAGGCAGTTGAATCCCAATTATTACTACAAAGGATCAAATGAGCAAAATTTTCTACAATTAACGTATGCTTATTCCTATGACTTTAGAGACTTTGCTCCTTATCCACTACGAGGAAAAAAGATTGATTTTGCGTATAATTATTTTGGAGTTTTGGCACAAGATGCCCTGAATTATTGGGACCTGAGAGCATCGATTGCATATTTTTTCGATCTAGGATCTAATTTTTTTATTACGACGCAATGGAAAGCCAAAGTTACTCAAGAGAACAAAAACATACCCTACGCTAACTTGCAGGCACTCGGATATGGGAATGATAATGTGCGTGGCTATGAGTTAAATGTCATCGATGGCACGAATTTCATGCTTTCTAAAAACACATTCAAATACCAATTATTTAACAAAATCATTCCCATAAAATTCATCCCTTATAAGCAATTCAACCAGATGCCCATCGCTATCTATCCAACCGTATTTTTCGATTTTGCTTATGTCTACCAACCAAACCCGGCATTAACTGCAAGCCGCTTTTCAAATCGCTGGATTTATGGAATGGGCCTTGGCTTTGATATTGTCACGTATTACAATTTCGTTTGCAAGCTAGGTATACCTGTAGTTAATAGCGGAAAATCAGGATTAGTCGTCAGTATTGGTCGGGAGTTTTAGGCAAAAAAAAAGCTGGTTAAAAACCAGCTCATTTTAAAAATACCTAACCACTAATAATCTTGAATATGTTTTAGGCCAAAGCCTCTGTTTCAATAAATTTTTCCAAAAATAACATTTTTTATCATCATTGGCGAAATTCATTTATTTTTGATAATTAATAATTTCCATCTTTAGCTACAATTATATGAAAAACCCGTTAAATAAACTATTCGTTCCATTAATGAGCATAATTGCAGTTTTAATCTTACTTATGACTTTACAGTCTTGTAGTCAAGAAAAACAAAGTGAAAATGTAGCTAAAGATCAGACTGAAGCCATTTCAGCAGCTTGGGAAGAAAGTGGAGAATGGGTGCAAAAACTAAGTTTAAGTCCGAGCAAAATTATTCGCAATGCTAGCTGGGGACAAGATTTTGCTAGTCTACAGGATACCTTAGAACTTGCGGAATCACAACCAGATAAAGGGAAATCGTATACGCTGTATTTTGATGATACAGATTTGAATTTCAGCGATATCACCTATATCCCTAATGACCAGAATAAATTAACAGAGATCGACTTTGATATTTTTGTAGATTCATCAGAAGATGTACAACCTCTGATAGATAAGTGGAAAGGATACTTAGATAGCAAGTTTGGTGCATCAGAGGTAAAAGGCCAACAGATTCTGTGGGCCAAAGACAAAAATACCCGAATCCTTTTAGAGAACGTTAGTACTCCCAAAGATCCGGGTATTAAACTTAGCTTTAAATCCGCTAATTAAATTTTATAAATCCAGCCGCGTGTATCTGCAATTTCGCCTAAACGAATTTGGCTGATCTCCGTAAATACTTTGGCTGAAAAATCAGATTCTTTGCGCGCGGGTAATTCGTAATCCTTACCTTCAAAACCAATCGTTTGGATAGGTGCTATAACCGCAGCCGTACCTGCTCCGAATGCTTCCGTTACCGCTCCTGAGCTAATGCCTTCTACTAATTCCTTCACGGACAAAAGACGCTCCTGTACTTCCACACCCCAGTCTTTGGCAATCTGAATCACTGACTTACGTGTCACACCATCTAAGATGGTATCTCCCGTAGGCGCAGTCACTAAGGCTCCGTTAATAATAAACATCAAGTTCATTGTACCCGCTTCCTCCACAAATTGGTGAGTCGCCGCATCAGTCCAAATAATCTGATCGTAACCTGCTTTATTCGCTTCTATGGTAGGATATAATGAACCACCATAGTTACCTGCATTCTTTGCAAAACCTACTCCACCTTTCGCAGCACGAATAAATTCGGTCTCTACGCGAACGCGTAAAGGCTTGGAATAATACGAACCTACTGGGCAAAGGAAAATAATAAACTTATAAGTTGTTGATGGAGAAACCCCCACGTATTCGTCCGTCGCAAACATAAATGGACGGATATACAAGGAGCAACCCTCTTTTTCTGGCACCCAAGCATTATCCAATTGTATCAATTGCTTCAATCCCCCCAAGAAAATCTCTTCTGGAACTTCTGGCATACACATACGAAGCGCAGATTTATTAAATCGCTTCATATTCTCTTCAGGTCGAAAAACTAATACCTCTCCTTTCTTGGAACGATATGCTTTCATACCCTCAAAAATAGATTGGCCATAATGAATGGACATCATCGCTGGTTGATAGGACAAGGGGCCATAAGGTTGAATTTGAACAGATTTCCAGGCTCCATCTGCATACTCAGCGACGAGCATATGATCAGCAAAGCTGCGGCCAAAAGCCAAATTATCAAAATCAACCTCGCTTAAGCGAGATGCAGGCGTTTTTTGAATGGTAATTTGCATAAAATTTTGTTTCTACTTGCCGGAATTCCAAGGTATCTCTGGGATATCCAATGAATGGTGCAAATAACGGCACATCATAAATAAGTAATCGGATAATCTATTCAAATAAGCGATCGCAGTCGCATAATCTTCTTTTTCTTCTTCCTGCACCCAACGAATCAGGCTTCTCTCAGCTCGACGGCAAACGGTACGGGTAATTTGGGCGGCAGCAATAGTAGGGTGTCCTCCTGGTAATATAAAGAAGCGCATCGGCGCTATTTTACCATCAATTTCATCAATCATTTCCTCTATAGCAACGATATCGTGTAAGGAAATCAACTTCATGTTGCCCAGGTATTCTTTAGAATCACTCGCAACGTGAGCTCCTAAAACAAATAAACTCGATTGAATGGACTGTAACTTTTCCGCCAAAAGCGGCTCAATTTGGCAAACTAATGCACCAAGGTGGCAATTCAATTCATCGATATCCCCTATTGCGTCCATCCGAACGTTCGATTTAGACACTCCTTTACCATCTGCTAAGCGGGTAAATCCACCATCTCCATTCTTCGTATAAATTGCCATTCTATCGGGGTTATCTACAAAAATAATAGAAATAAAGATTAGGTCGGTATGATTTTCAAAACTAATTTTGCAGACATTTTAATCAACTATGTCGATAGACCATTTTGCATCTCGAGTTTGGCGAATTTTGTCCATGGTGGCGTTCGGAATTTCCTTGTTATTTATTTACCGAGGCCTTCCTGATCCTACGGCTGTGCATTTTGGGGAAACTGGACGCGGCGATGGATTTCTACCAAAGGAAGAAGTCTTCTATCTAGTGGCTGGTGTCATCACTTTATTAAATGTATTGTCACTTTCTTTAATTAAGGCAATTGATAAAATTCCAACAGAGAAGTGGGGTACAATACTAACTGTATTTGCTGAAAAGGGAAATGTGACAGTAAAAAACACATTCATTAATTGGCTTCATTTCTTTCCCGCACTTATTAATACCTACCTAATCTTAGTAATGAGAGCGCTATTAATGCTGAACGACGAAAGAACTTACCAAACAGATTATAGCTACATTCCTATGTTAGGTATCGTATTCCTATTAGTATGGTTGATCTATTTACCCGTTCGTCTTTTCGCTAGCCCTAAATTCCAAGAGGAGCTATGAGCTTTCAAATGCCGAATATTTCCATTCAGGCCTTTGATTACCCCTTACCTGAATCGAAAATTGCTCAATTCCCCTTAGCTAATCGCCACGATTCGAAGCTTTTAGTCTATCAAGATGGCAAAATTAAGCACGAAGCATTCAGGCAATTAGCTAATCAACTTCCGAAAAATGCTTTATTGATTTTCAACAATACCAAAGTTATTCCAGCTCGCATTCCTTTATTTAAGGAAAACGGCGTGGCGATAGAACTGTTTCTATTGCACCCTATTTCGAATTCGGCACCCACGGAGCAACTAATGGAAAGCAGGGGTGAAACCAGTTGGGAATGTTTAGTGGGAAATAAGAAGCGTTGGAAAGAGGGGGATATCCTTTATAAAGGGGATTTAACTTTCTCCTGGATTGATCGCGAGAGAAATCACATTCGAATCAGTTGGGATAAGAACAAAAGCTTCGCCCAGATTTTGGAAGAAATCGGCAAAATCCCGCTTCCTCCTTATATGGAGAGACAGGCGCAAGTTTCTGATGCAGAACGTTACCAAACGTTGTTTTCAGAAAAACCAGGTGCCGTAGCGGCTCCAACTGCCAGCTTACACTTTTCAGATGAGGTATTAGCAGATTTAGACCAAATCAACATACAGAAAGCCTATCTCACCTTGCACGTGGGCGCAGGCACCTTCTTACCTGTGAAGGAAGAGGATGTCAGCAATCATCCCATGCACCGGGAGCAAATAGTCTTCACCCCTGCCTTAATTGAAACATTAAAAGCACATCTTGGACCTTTCATCCCGGTAGGAACAACCTCTTTACGGGCATTGGAAAGTTTGTATTGGAGTGGTGTTTGGCTGATTGAAAAAAGACCTATTGAAAACGGGGTAATGGTGTTGCCTAAAGAATTTGCATACGAGGAGCGCTCTTATATCCCATCTGTTCAAGACGCACTCGATGCCGTCTTACAGTTTTTAAAAGAGGAGAATCGAAATTATTGGGTGGCTGAAACTGAATTATTAATCATGCCGGGCTACACCTTGCATTTCTGTGACGGTATCGTGACGAATTTCCACCAGCCTAAATCTACACTACTGGTTTTGATTGCCTCCTTAATTGGGGATGATTGGAGGCGGGTATACGACACGGCTTTGGCAAACGATTACCGCTTCCTTAGTTATGGCGATTCGTCCCTATTATTTAAAAAGAAGGATATTTAGTATTTTTGCAAAAAAGAATAATTTATGACAAATTTCATTGAAGAATTACGTTGGAGAGGGATGTTACACGATATGATTCCAGGTTTAGAGGATCAGCTTGCCAAAGAAATGACAGTGGCTTATATCGGTTTCGATCCTACTGCACCGAGTCTTCACATTGGAAATTTAGCAGCAATTATGCTTTTAAAGCATTTTCAATTGTCTGGTCATAAGCCCATTGCTTTAGTAGGTGGCGCAACCGGTATGATCGGGGATCCCTCTGGAAAATCAGCAGAACGCGATTTTCTTTCAGAAGATACTTTGCGCGAAAATCAAGTGGGTATTCAAGCTCAATTAGAGAAATTCTTAGAATTCCATTCTGGAGCTAATTCAGCAGAAGTAGTCAATAATTACGATTGGTTTAAAGAATTCAGCTTCCTAGGTTTCTTACGGGAAGCGGGCAAATTCTTAACCGTTAATTATATGATGTCCAAAGACTCTGTTAAGAAGCGCCTAGAAACCGGCATTTCATTCACTGAGTTCTCTTACCAATTATTACAAGGATACGATTTCTATCATTTATATAAGCACAAAAATGTACGCCTTCAAATGGGTGGTTCTGATCAGTGGGGAAATATTACCACTGGTACCGAAATCATCCGCCGTAAAGAAGGACACGATGAAGATGCGACCGAACGTGCCGCTTTCGCATTAACGACACCGTTAGTAACAAAAGCGGATGGCACGAAGTTTGGCAAGTCTGAATCAGGCAATGTATGGCTAGATGCTACTAAAACATCTCCATTCGCATTCTATCAGTTTTGGCTAAATGCCGCTGATGCAGACGTGCCTCGCCTGATCCGCGTATTCACTTTATATACGAAGGACCAAATCGAAGAAATGGAGCGTGCCCACGCAGAAGCACCACACTTGCGCATTTTGCAAAAAGCGGTTGCAGAAGAGGTAACTACCCGCGTGCATGGCGCAGACGTATGTGCTTTGGTGATTGAAGCTTCCTCCCTACTCTTCTCAAAGGAGGCAGTAGAATTATTGAGTAATGCCTCTGATGCCTTAATTACGCAATTACCAGTCTATGAAGTTTCAGCCTCGTTACTAGCTGAATGCCAAAACCTCACCGACCTCATCAGCGTAGGAACAGAAAATCTCATTTGTTCTTCTAAAGGAGAAGCCAGAAAAGCCATCCAAGGAAACGCCATCAGTGTCAATAAAGTAAAAATTACAGACCCTACTTCTCCCCTGAACTTTAACAAAATCAAAGGTCAATTCCTTTTAATCGGAAACGGAAAGCAAAAAA